>NZ_AP018718.1:1279748-2559497 GCF_003966565.1 Sulfuricystis multivorans
TGCCCAAGCAGATGAAGACCAATGGCCTCAAACGCGAGGAGCTGAGCGTCACCGAAGAGGCGATTCGCGACATCGTGCGCTACTACACGCGCGAGGCCGGGGTGCGCGCGCTCGAGCGCGAAATCTCGAAGATCTGCCGCAAGGTCGTCAAATCGCTAGTGCTCAAACCCAGAAAACACAAGGTCGTCGTCAACAGCAAAAATCTCGAGAAATATCTCGGCGTGCGCCGTTACACCTTCGGCGTGGCGGAAAAGGAAAACCAGGTCGGGCAGGTCACGGGGCTGGCTTGGACGGAGGTGGGTGGCGAGCTACTCACCGTCGAAGCCGTCGCCGTGCCAGGCAAGGGCAAGACGGTGACGACCGGCAAGCTCGGCGAAGTGATGCAAGAGTCGGTCCAGGCGGCGCTCACCGTGGTGCGCAAGCGCGCTCGCTCGCTGGGCATCCCCGAGGACTTCTATCAGAAGAACGACATCCATATTCACTTGCCAGAAGGCGCGACGCCAAAGGATGGGCCCTCTGCGGGTATCGCGATGTGCACCGCGATGGTTTCGGTGCTGACTGGCATCCCGGTGCGTGCCGATGTGGCGATGACCGGCGAGATCACGCTGCGCGGCGAAGTGCTGCCGATCGGCGGCCTCAAGGAGAAGCTCCTTGCCGCGGTGCGGGGTGGCATCCGCACGGTGCTGATCCCCGAG
Organism: Sulfuricystis multivorans; assembly: GCF_003966565.1. Taxonomy (NCBI): domain Bacteria; kingdom Pseudomonadati; phylum Pseudomonadota; class Betaproteobacteria; order Nitrosomonadales; family Sterolibacteriaceae; genus Sulfuricystis; species Sulfuricystis multivorans. The sequence goes on from NZ_AP018718.1 coordinate 1,280,444, forward strand.
GAGAACGTCAAGGATCTCGCCGAGATTCCCGATTCGATCAAGAACCGTATCGAGATCGTGCCGGTGCGCTGGATCGACAAGGTGTTCGAGCTGGCGCTCGAGCGTATGCCTCAGTCCTTGCCGGAACCCGCCGTCGAGACGCCCCCCGCGCTGCCGCCTGCCGAGGTGAAAGCCGATGCCGCAACACTCATCAAGCATTGATAGAATGCGCGACGCTCTTCCGGGTGCTTAGCTCAGTTGGTAGAGCGTCGCCCTTACAAGGCGAATGTCGGCGGTTCGAACCCGTCAGCACCCACCAATGAAATAGCCCGGCTTCGCCGGGCTATCTGTTTTCTGCACTCAGTTCAGGGTGCGCGCCAGCGCGATACGGAACGCGCGCACCAAGTCGTCATATTGCGGCTGCGCCGACAGTAGCGTGAACAGTTTGAGCATGCCTTTGCGGCCGGCCTCGTCGTTCCATTTGCGATCGCGGCGCACGATTTCGAGCAGCTGTTCCAGCGCGGCTTGGTAGTCCTGCCGCAGGGCCAAGGCATTGGCCAGTTGCAGTCGCGCTTCGTGATCATTGGCATCGCGCTCCAGACGTGCCTGCAATGCGCCGACATCGGCACCGTTGGCCGTCTTGGCCATGTCGATGCGCGCCATGAGCGCGGCGGCGCGATCCTGGTCGCGTACCCGATCGGCGACGGCCGACAGCAATTCCGTTGCCTCGGACAAGGCTTCCGGGGTGCCGAGATCGAGGCTGAGCTGGACGAAATCGAGGTAGGCGGTGTCATTCCTAGGATCGAGATCGATCGCCTCGGCCATCTTCTGACGGGCAGCATCGAGGTTGCCGGCGGCGGCGAGATCGAGCGCCGCACGGCGCAGCGGCTCGGCGGGTGAGGGGATCAACCGGTCGAGGAACTCGCGAATTTGGGCTTCGGGCAGCGCGCCGGTGAATTCATCGACCAGCTCGCCACCGACGAAAGCCTTCACGGCAGGGATGCCGCGCACCCCATAGCGCATCGCCAATTCCTGGTTTTCGTCGGAATTCACCTTGGCGAGGATGAACTTGCCGGAATATTCCGCCGCGAGTTTTTCGAGGATCGGCTTGAGAATGCGGCAGGGCTGGCACCACGGTGCCCAGAAATCGACGATCACGGGCACTCGGCGCGAGGCGGCGAGTACCTTTTCGTCGAAATCGACGACGCTGACATCGATCGCGTATTGGGACATGGATCAACCTCGTGTGCGGAAGGACAGATGCTGCCTCGCAAATGTGGGCACGCGGCTGATTTTAAACCCAGATTGTCCATTGGAACGCGAGCGGGTTTCGAAGGCGAGGGCGAGCAGGTTTGCGTCCCCGCGACGAGCCAATAACCATGTCTATTGGCGAGGAACGGGGGCGCGAAGATGCCGCCCGCAGCCCGAAAGCCGCCGTGTAGGGCGACGAAATGACCGTATCAAATGCTCATGGCGCATCAGCCCGGTCTAATGGACAATCTGGGTTTAAATGCCATCACTTTCCGGCGTGCTCAGCTTTTCGAGCAGTTTCAGTGCCGCGATCGAATCTTCCTCGCCCATGCCGCTGCCGACGACCGCATTGAACATCTGCGCCGTAGCTGCCGCCGCAGGCAGCATCAGGCCGAGCCGGTGCGCTTCTTCCATGACGATGCGCAGATCCTTCTGGTGCATCCAGGCTTTGAAACCCGGCTTGAAATTGCGCTCGATCATGCGCTGGCCGTGGTTTTCGAGGATGCGCGAGTAAGCGAAGCCTCCCAGCAGTGCCTCGCGCACCTTGGCGACATCGACGCCGTTTTTCGCCGCGAAATTGAAGGCTTCGGCCACCGCCATGACCCCGACCCCGGTGAGAATCTGATTGCAGGCCTTGGCGACCTGTCCAGCGCCGATCTCCCCGATCAGTGTCACCGACTTGCCGAGCTTCGCGAACAGCGGTTTGACCTTCTCGAAGACCTCGGATTTGCCGCCCACCATGATCGTCAGGCTCGCATTGATCGCCCCGATCTCGCCACCAGAAACCGGCGCATCGAGGAACTCGATGCCTTTTGCGGCGAGCGCCGCGCCGATCTCGCGCGCGGCATTGGGGTTGATCGTGCTCATGTCGACGACGATCAGGCCGGGCCGTCCACCGCTGGCGATGCCGTTCTCACCCAATGTGACCTCTCGCACGTCGGGTGCGTCGGCGACCATCGTGAAGACGATCTCGGCATGACGCGCAACTTCGGCCGCCGAGACATGAATTTTGGCGTCGACCTCCTTGAAAGGTTCGAGCGAGGCGGGCCGGCGCGCCCACAAGTGCAGCGTGTGGCCGGCTTGGGCCAGATGCAGGGCCATGGGACGTCCCATCAGCCCCAGGCCAATGAAGCCAATGTTCATGAGGGAGTTCCTTGGTGGCGTTCGGGAGAAATCAGGGATGCTTCTGATAGGTGCCGACCAGCTGCGCTTCGGCGAGGATATGACCGGCCATCGCCTTTTCCAGTTGCGCCTTGGTGGGATGTTTGAGATCAGGCAGCACGACGTCGAGCGCATAGAGCTTGTGGAAATAGCGATGGCGGCCGATCGGCGGACAAGGGCCACCATAGCCGGTACGCTGCCAGTCGTTGAGACCTTCGAACGTGCCGGGGGGTAAGGTCTTCACTGCTTCGGGTAGCCCAGTGACCGTCGGCGGGATGTTGTAGAGCACCCAATGCACCCAGGTCATTTTCGGCGCGGCCGGATCGGGGGCATCGGGGTCATCGACGATCAGCGCCAGGCTCTTCGTGCCCGCCGGCACCCCCGACCATGACAGGGGCGGTGAAACGTCGGCCCCTTGACAGGTATAGTGCGCGGGGATCGCGGCCAGATGCGCAAAGGCAACCGAGGTCAGGATCAGGCTCATGATGGATTCCTCCCTGAGGCAAGGAAATAGCGGTCAGTATAATCACATTCCTCCCAGCTTGGCTTGCCTGCCCAACGCCCTTCCTTATCTCGCATCATGTCACGAATCCTCAAGCTGCGCGGCGCCGCCGCTTTTTCTCCCTCCCATCTCGCCCGCCTGCAAAAGGCGCTCGATACGCCGCTTGCTGCCGAGCAATGGTTTTTCGTCGAGCTCGACGCTGCACTGGAGGAGGAAGATGAGGCGCGTCTGAAAGACCTACTCGGTATTCCCGACCCGCTGCCGCCGGCGCCGCAAGGTGAGCTGCTGCTCATCACCCCGAGATTGGGAACGATCTCGCCTTGGTCGTCGAAAGCCACCGACATCGCCAAGAACTGCGGTTTTGCTGCGGTCAAACGCATCGAGCGCGGCATCGTCTACACATTGCCAAAATCGGCGCTGACGCAGCGGCACATCGCGCGGCTCCACGACCGGATGACCGAGTCGGTGCTCGATTCGATCGAGGCCGCCGAACGGCTTTTCCACCACGTTGCGCCGCAACCGCTGACGAGCGTGGACATCCTTGCCGGCGGCCGCGCCGCGCTGGTCGAGGCCAACGGCGAGCTGGGGCTGGCGCTGTCGAACGATGAGATCGACTACTTGATCGACAATTTCACGAAGCTGGGTCGCAATCCGACCGATGTCGAGCTGATGATGTTCGCGCAGGCGAATTCCGAGCACTGCCGCCACAAGATCTTCAATGCCTCGTGGGAGATCGACGGGAAACCGCAGCCCATGTCGCTGTTCGGCATGATCCGAGAAACGCACAAGGCGCATCCCGACGGGACGATCGTCGCCTACGCCGACAACGCGGCGGTGATCGAAGGGGCAGCGATTCGGCGCTTCCATCCGCGGGCCGATGGCACCTATGCCTATGTCGAGGAGGTCACGCACATCCTTGCCAAGGTCGAAACCCACAACCATCCGACTGCGATCTCGCCGTTTCCGGGTGCCGCGACAGGCTCTGGCGGCGAGATTCGCGACGAGGGCGCCACCGGCCGCGGCGCGAAGCCCAAGGCGGGCCTGTGTGGCTTTTCGGTCTCCGACCTCAAGATTCCAGGCTTCGAGCAGCCGTGGGAGTCGAACTACGGCAAACCCGAGCGCATCGCCTCGGCCTTGGAGATCATGATCGAAGGGCCGCTGGGCGCAGCGGCGTTCAACAACGAATTCGGCCGGCCAAACCTCGCCGGTTATTTCCGCACCTTCGAGCAGCCGTTCAATGGTGAGATGCGCGGCTACCACAAGCCGATCATGATCGCCGGTGGCGTGGGCAACATCGGCGCGCGTCATTGCTTCAAGGAGAAATTTCCGGCCGGCACGAAACTCATCCAGCTCGGCGGTCCCGGGATGTCGATCGGCCTGGGCGGCGGTGCGGCCTCGTCGATGGCCACCGGCACGAATACCGCCGATCTCGATTTTGCCTCGGTGCAGCGCGGCAATCCGGAAATGCAGCGGCGCGCGCAGGAGGTCATCGACCGCTGCTGGCAGATGGGCGAGGCGAATCCGATTCTCGCCATCCACGACGTCGGCGCGGGCGGCATCTCGAACGCGATGCCGGAACTCGCCTTTGATGCCGGTCGCGGCGCCTGGTTCGATCTGCGCCAGGTGCCGACCGAAGAGCCGGGTATGAGCCCGCGCGAGATTTGGTGCAACGAGGCCCAGGAGCGTTATGTGCTCGCCGTCGCCCCCGAACGTCTCGCCGAATTCGAGGCGATCTGCGCTCGCGAGCGTTGCCCGTTCGCGGTGATCGGTGAAGCGACCGAAACGCGTCAGCTCGTCGTCGAGGATCCGTATTTCGGCAACAAGCCCGTCGATATACCGATGGAAGTGCTGTTGGGCAAGCCTCCCCGCATGCACCGCAAGGCGGCACGCAAGCCGGTGGCGATGCCGCCGCTCGCTCTCGATGCGATCGATCTGGCTGATGCGGCCATGCGTGTGCTGCGCTTGCCGGCGGTGGCCAGCAAGAGTTTTTTGATCACCATCGGCGATCGCACGGTCGGCGGTTTGACGGCCCGCGACCAGTTCGTCGGCCCCTGGCAGACGCCGGTGGCCGACGTGGCGGTCACCGCGATGGGTTTCGATACCTACTTGGGCGAGTGCTTTGCAATGGGCGAGAGAACGCCCGTGGCGCTGCTCGACGCGCCCGCCTCCGGCCGCATGGCGATCGGCGAGGCGATCACCAATCTCGCCGCCGCGCAAGTGACCGATCTTGGCCAGGTGAAGCTCTCCGCCAACTGGATGGCGGCCGCTGGCCACGGCAACGAGGATGCGGCGTTGTTCGACACCGTGAAGGGCGTTGGCCTCGAATTCTGCCCGGCGCTCGGCATCTCCATCCCCGTCGGCAAAGATTCGCTGTCGATGCGCACCCAATGGGAGGAAAACGGTGTCAAAAAGTCCGTCGTCGCGCCGCTTTCCCTGATCGTCACGGCCTTTGCGCCTTGCGGCGACGTGCGCGAAACACTCACGCCGCAATTGCAATCAGACGCAGGCGGCGAGACCGAGCTGATCCTGATCGATCTGGGGCAGGGCAAAAACCGCCTGGGCGGCTCGGCACTGGCCCAGGTCTATGGCGCTTCGGGCGACGTGCCGCCTGATGCCGATGCCGCTTTGCTCAAGCGCTTTTTCGCCGCGATCCAGACGCTGCGCCCCCTGATCCTCGCTTACCACGACCGTTCCGACGGCGGGCTGTTCGCGACCCTCTGCGAGATGAGCTTCGCCTCGCATCTGGGTATTTCGGTGAACCTCGATATCCTGTGCTACGACCCGCTGATGAACGATGTCGATGGCATCGAACGCGCGCCGCAACTGATCGATGGCCGGATGCAGGATCGCTTGCTCGCCGCACTGTTTTCCGAGGAACTCGGCGCCGTGATCCAGATCCGCCGCTCTCAACGCACGGCCGTGATGCAGACCTTGCGCGATCATGGCCTCGGTGCATGCTCCCACATCATCGGCAGCCTGAACGACGCCGACGAGCTGCGCCTGTGGCGCAACGCCAAAGCCGTGCTGACCCTGCCGCGCGTCGCGCTGCAGCGCGCCTGGAGCGAGACGAGTTACCGAATCGCCCAGCTGCGCGACGACCCGGAATGCGCGCAGGAAGAGTTCGATGCGCTGCTCGATGCCGCCGACCCGGGACTGTCATGCCAGCCGACTTTCGATCCAGCCGCGCCGTTCGTCGTCAGCGGCGTCCGACCCAAGATCGCCATCCTGCGCGAGCAGGGCGTCAATGGCGAGATCGAGATGGCCGCCGCCTTCGACCGGGCTGGCTTCGAATGCATCGATGTGCATATGTCCGACCTGATGAGCGGCCGTGTGAAACTCGCCGACTTCAAAGGATTGGCCGCCTGCGGCGGTTTTTCCTATGGCGATGTGCTCGGCGCGGGGCAGGGCTGGGCGAAGTCGATTCTCTTCCACCCCGAACTCAAGGACGAATTCGCCGCCTTCTTCGCGCGCTCCGACACTTTTGCGCTGGGCGTGTGCAACGGTTGCCAGATGATGGCGCATCTGGCGCCGATCATCCCCGGCGCCGAACATTGGCCGACCTTCCAGCACAACCGCTCCGAGCGCTTCGAGGCGCGTTTTTCGCTGGTCGAGATTCTCGATTCGCCGTCGATCTTCTTTGCCGGCATGGCGGGATCGAAACTGCCGGTCGTGGTCTCGCACGGCGAGGGGCGGGCGGTATTCGCCAGCGATGCGCGCCCCCCGGTGGCGCTGCGCTACATCGACCATCGCGGCCAGGTGACGATGACCTATCCTTTCAACCCGAACGGCTCGCCCGAAGGGATTACCGGCGTTACCACCCCGGACGGTCGCTTCACCATCATGATGCCGCATCCCGAGCGCGTCTTCCGCACCGTGCAGATGAGCTGGCATCCGGCAGGGCTTGGTGAGGATTCGCCGTGGCTGACGATGTTCCGCAATGCCCGGAAGTGGATGGGGTAGGGGCGGAAAGTCATGGTTTCCGTCACCCACGCCCTGCCGGAGTCTGGCATCGACGTCGCGACGTTCGAGCGCCTGACCGCCGGGCTATCGGAGGAGGGCGCGGCCAGGTTGCGCGATGCGGTGGCGTTTGCCGGCGAAGTCTATCGCGATGCGAAACTCGGCTCTGGCGAGACGGCACTCAGTCACGGACTGGGGGCCGCGCTGATCCTCGCCGGCCTGAATCTGGATCTTGACACACGCTTGGCGGCGCTGCTGTTCGCGATCCCCGATTTCGTCGAGCATGCGCATGAAAAGCTCGCCCGGCAATGGGGCGAGCCGCTCGCTTTGTTGGTCGATGGCTTGCATCGCTTGAAGAATCTGCGGCCGCTGAATCTCGCCAGCGGCCAGAACATCGCCGCCCAGGCGGAGATTCTGCGCAAGATGCTGCTGGCGCTATCGACCGACATCCGTGTCGTGATGGTGCGGCTGGCCTCGCGCACCCAGACGCTGCGCTTCCTCACCGACAATGAGACGCCGGAACGTTTCGAGATCGCGCGTGAAAGCCTGGAAATCTACGCGCCGCTCGCCAACCGGCTCGGCGTCTGGCAGATCAAGTGGGAGATCGAGGATCTGTCCTTCCGCTTCACCGAACCGGACACCTACAAGAAAATCGCCCGGCAACTGGACGAACGGCGGCAGGAGCGCGAAGCCTTCATCCGCAACGCGGTGGCGCGCCTCGAGGAGGAGCTCGTCAAAGCGGGCATCGCCCATGCCGAAGTCTATGGCCGGCCCAAGCACATCTACAGCATCTGGAACAAGATGCGCCAGAAACAGCTCGATTTCGACCAGGTGTATGACGTGCGCGCGCTGCGGATCGTCGTCGATGAGGTGCGCGACTGCTATACCGCGCTCGGTGTCGTGCATGCGCTGTGGCAGCCGATCCACGGCGAATTCGACGACTATATCTCGCACCCGAAAGGCAATTTCTACCGCTCCCTGCACACCGCGGTGATCGCCGCGGACGGGCGCGCGCTGGAGGTGCAGATCCGCACCCAGGAAATGCACCGTCATGCCGAGCTGGGCGTGGCCGCCCACTGGCGCTACAAGGAGGCCGGCAACACGCCGACCAAGGCCGACTCCAACTATGACGACAAGATTGCCTGGCTGCGCCAACTGCTTTCCTGGCGCGACGAGATCACCGATTCGGCGGTCTGGGTCGAGCAGTTCAAGCGCGCCGCGCTCGACGACACGATCTACGTGATGACCCCGCAGGGCAGGGTGATCGATCTGCCCAAGGGCGCAACCCCGCTCGATTTCGCCTACCGTGTGCATACCGAACTTGGCCATCGCTGTCGCGGCGCGAAGGTCGACGGTCATCTGGTACCGCTCAATACGCCGCTGGCTAGCGGCCAGCAGGTCGAAATCATCGCCGCGAAGAGTGGCGGGCCTTCGCGGGACTGGCTGGGTCCCGGCTATCTCGTCTCGCCGCGTGCGCGCCAGAAAGTCAAGGCGTGGTTCGCCGCCCAGCAGGAACAGGAGATGCTCGCCGCCGGCCGTGCCTTCGTGATGCGGGAATTGCAGCGCGACGGCGCCACGCAGGCCAATCTCGATGAACTGGCGCGCAAACTCGGCTTCAAGAATGCCGACGCATTGTTTCTCGCCGCGGCGCGCGACGAAGTCGGTCCGCGCGCGATCGAGGCAGCGGTGAAGGGCGCGCCGATCGCCGAAGCCGCCCCGGAGATCCTCACCCATCGGGCCAAGGCCCAAGCGAGCGGACAGATTCTCGTCGTCGGCGTCGACAAGCTGATGACCCAGCTTGGCCGCTGCTGCAAGCCGGTACCGCCGGATGCGATCGCCGGCTTCGTCACGCGCGGCCGCGGCATCTCCGTGCATCGCGTCGAATGCGCGAATTTCCGCAACATGGCGGCGAGGAATCCCGAGCGCGTCATCGAAGCCACGTGGGGTAACAAACAGGTAGGCAGCTATGCCTGCGACCTGTTCATCGAGGCAGCGGACCGTCAAGGCCTGCTGCGCGACATCTCGGAGGCGCTCGCGAAAGAGAAGGTCAATGTCACCGCGGTGAAGACACGCTCGAAGGGCGCTGTCGCGCACATGTCTTTCACCGTGGAACTCGGCAGCGCCGAGCAGCTGCAAAAGATAATGTCAGTGCTGGGCGAAATCGGCGGGGTGACCCGCGTGATCCGCGGCTGAGTTCTGGCCGTGGGGTAGGGTCATCAGGTCCCGCTGGTCAGTTCATCGGGCGTATTCAGATTGCGGAATGCTGCCGCGTCGGGAAAATCCACGGTGACGGCGCCCTGATCGCGGCACCAGGCCATCAACTTGCGCTCGCCGCAAGCCAATCGGGCTTCCACGGTGGGCAGCAGGTCACGACGGCAGAGCAGGAAGGTCGGCTGCGTTCCTGCGGAGGTGGCGGCGATCGCCAGGGATCCAGGGCCGATTCCCGCCATCAGGCGAGGAACGAGATCGACAGGCAGGGTAGGGCAATCACAGGGAACGACCGCCAGCCACGGCGTCGTGCAGGCCGACAATCCGGCCGCGATGCCCGCCAGCGGGCCGCAACGCTCGACTGCCGCGTCGCAGACCACCGGGTAGCCGAAGGCCCGATAAGCATCGAGATTGCGGTTGGCGCTGATCAGGAGTCGACCGACCTGCGGGGCAAAACGTTCTATGACATGGGCGATCAACGGCTTGCCGCGGTAGTCGAGCAAACCTTTGTCGGCTCCACCCATGCGACGGCCTTCGCCGCCGGCGAGGATCAGTCCGGTGACCGCGCTATCCACCAATGTAGGACATCTCGATTTTTTTCAGATTCGGTGTCGCCGCCATGCGCAATTGTGAATAGCGGTCGGTGCGCTGTTGCCAGATGCTCTCGATCGCCGCATCGAGTGCCGCGTCGTCGGCGCCGCTGCGCAGCAGGACGCGTAGATCGTGGCCGCTGGAGGCGAACAGGCAGGTGTAGAGCTGGCCTTCGGTGGAAAGACGGATGCGCGTGCAGCTGTCGCAAAAGGCCCTGGTCACCGAAGAAATCACACCGATTTCGCCGGCGCCATCCAGATAACGCCAGCGTTGTGCCACTTCGCCGGGATAGTTCGGATCGATCGGCTCGATCGGGAAATGCTCGCCGATGCGGCGCAGCACTTCGGCAGAGGGCACGACTTCGTCGAGCTTCCAACCATTGCTGGAACCGACATCCATGTATTCGATGAAGCGCAGGATGTGGCCGGTATGTCTGAAATGCCGCGCGAGCGGAACGATCTGGTCATCATTCATGCCGCGCTTGACCACGCAATTCACCTTCACCGGCCTCAAGCCCGCATGAGCGGCCGCCTCGATGCCGGCGAGCACCTTCGCCACCGGGTAATCGGCATCGTTCATGCGCTTGAAGGTCGCATCGTCGAGCGCATCGAGGCTGACCGTCACCCGTGCGAGGCCAGCGGAACGCAGGAGCGCAGCTTTCCTTTCCAACAGCGAGCCATTGGTCGTCAGCGTCACTTCCAGGTCGGGAATCGCCGCCAGCATCTCGACCAATTCTTCCATGCCATGCCGCAGCAGCGGCTCGCCGCCGGTGAGGCGAATCTTCCGCACCCCGCGTGCCGCAAAGCGGCGCGTGATGCGTGTGATCTCTTCGAAGGAAAGCAGCTCGGCGCGCGGCAGGAACGGATAGTCGCGCCCGAAAACCGTCTTTGGCATGCAATAGACGCAACGGAAATTGCAGCGATCGGTGATCGAAATGCGCAGATCGCGCACCGGCCGGCCAAACGCATCGATCAAGGAGGGCAAGGTGCTCATGGGCTTCATTATAGGGTGGCAAGCGGCTTGCGTTTTGAGGAATCATGCCGTGCCGCCAGCGCCGAGTATAGGGCGGCATCCCATCTGTACCACGGCACGGATGCGGACCGTGGCTTGCACCTCGCGATTGCCTCAACGATTCGCATAATATATATTATGTAAAGTAATATCTACCGCTGAGGCAGCGAATGCAATCCTGCTGTTCATTTCAGTATCTTTACTTCGAAACCACAGGTCGCGTCGCCCAAGCCGCCGATACAGGACGTTTCGCGCGCCTGCACTTTGACTTGCAAAATCGAACCGATCGCGCCGGCGATCAAGCCACCTTCAAAGGAACAAAGGGGTCTGCCGACAGGAGTCATTCCCGCGCAAGTGATGCATTCATGCACATCGACCTTGAATCCCTCATTCAGCTTTTCGACACTGATCTCGCCAAGTTTCAGCTGCCGGCAGAGATCGAGAAACTGCTCGACGCTTTGCAAGCCCAGTTGCCCGCCGAGCTTCTTGCCCGCCAGATAGGCTTGCGCCGCCGCGGCCGGGCCAAAAAGGTCTTCGAGCACCACGAGTCGCAGCAGGCGGAATACCGCGATCGGAGCGTCCGTGCCCAATTTCGGCCGGTCGATGCGTAGCGCGTTGGCGACGTCGACGGCTGCGAATGGCGATTTCTGCAAGTTGTTCATGCTTTGGGACATTCCTTTGCTTGGTCGATTCAATCGATCATTGCGGCGAGTGCGTCGAGATCGCTTTCATGGGCGGGCTCGAAACCGGAGAAATGCAGATCGGCGAGGATCCGGCTGCCCTGCGGATGGCCGTGCATGCTGCAGAGCAATTCTTGCAGCGGCTGGAATTTGTCCCGCCATTCCGGTGCCAGACAAAAGCAGTGATAAGCGCGTCGACTCTGGGATTCGGCGATGAGGCGCAAGCTTTGACGCGTCGAATCCGCCATCCCCTGCCAAGTTTCGTTATATACGAAAGCCAGATCGGCCTTGCCCTGGATCGCCGCCTGCGCTGCGGCAAGATGGTTGCCGGTGAAGACGAATTCGCAATCGCTGCGGAGAATGCCCTGACTGTCGAGCAATTCGAGGCCCAGGATGTGCACGATCAGTTTGTCGGTCGCCGAGGCGATCTTCAGCGGCCTGCGTTGAAGATCGGCGCCGGACGCCGACCCGACCAGAAAGGTTTCGTCAAAGAACCCGACCGGCCGGGCAACCGGAATGAAGTTTTTTTCCCTGCGAAAGATCGCCGCGCTGAACGGGTTGGCATAGACGAGCCGATATGGACCTGCCAGAACCGCTGCCCTTTCCTGGAGGAAATTGTCCTTTGGTTCGAAGTGCAGACGGCAGCCGAGGTGACGCTGGATATAGGAGTTGAGGGTATACCAACCGACCAGATTCTTGGCTGTGTCGTGCGGGCAGACGGAAAACAACTCTGAGGCGAATTTCATGTGTCTCTCTGTTGTGTCTGGATTGTCGTCAATCGATCAGCGTGTCCATCAGGTCGACCATGAATTCCGCTTCTTCGCCATCGGTAGCCTGCCAGCCAGTGATGCCGATCTCTTTCAGCAAGCAGGGTTCGGTGTCGTTCATGGCCAGCAGCGCCTGCCTGATCTCGACGACTTGGTCTGTCAAGCGTGGCCCGGCCAGGAACAGATGATGGATGACGTGTATCTGGCTTTTCAAGATCACGCGCAGCCGGTTGCGGATCGTCGGCGAGAGTTCGGCAAAGGTTTCGGCGAGGAAGAATCCGGCATCGGCCTTGCCATTCATCAGGGCCTTGGCGACCAACACATAATTCTCGCAGCGCTGGTATTGGATGTCGGCCGGCGTGATGTCGGCTGGTTCCAGCAGGATCTGGCCGATCATGTTGATTTCCGGATCATCGGTGGCGGCAACACGCAAGTCCGGGTGGAAATCCTCGATGCGGGTTACTGGACTGTCGGCGGGCACGGCGATGATGGTTTCGTCGGGCCGCATCCTCGGATGCACGACCGGCACGAACTGTTTCTCACGCAGGAGCATTGCCCCGTCGGCCGGGTTGGCGTAGATCAGGTCGATCTTGCCCGCGTCGATCGCGGCATGACAGGCAGGGAAATCGGTGAACAGCTCGAGATGGATCGGCAGTCCGAGCCGTTTTTGCAGCCAGGTGTTGAAGACGAACCAGCCGGCCAGATACTTGGTGTTGAAATCTGGGCTCAGCGTGAGGGTGTATTTCATTGGCGTCTCCCCTGCTCTTCCTGCAGCAAGCTCTTGTAGAGGGCGGCCATTTCCTCGATCTTGCGGCGTGAAGGTTTGCGGCGTACGGAGGTATAGCTGACGATGCGACCCTCCCGGATATTGGGCACGACGGTGGCGTAAACCCAATAGAACGCCCCATCCTTGCGCAGATTTTTCACATAGCCGTGCCACTTTTTCCCTTGGGTGATCGTATCCCACAATCCTTTGAACGCCACCGCGGGCATATTGGGATGGCGCAGGATGTAATGCTGCTCCCCTACCAGTTCATCTTCGCTATAACCGGACATGTCGACGAAGGCCTGGTTGGCGTGGGTAATCACGCCAGATGGATCGGTACGCGAAACGATCAATTTACCCTCTGGAAAGGGCACTTCACGTTGCGTGACGAACACCCGCCGCCGGAAGCCGTCGTAATAGGTGAGCCAATGCTCCTCGCCGCTTTCGCCGTGGAGATCGGCAAGCGTCATGTCGCGCATGGTCTGGCGACCTCACAGCAGTTTGCTGACGCTTTCGGCTGCACGTTTGGCATCGAGGAAAATCAGGCCGAGCTTGGCGCCGGGGCGCGCTACCACCGACAGCACGGCATCCTCGCCGGCATGAATCATCAGGATGTAGCCCTCCTTGCCCTTGACCATCACCTGTTCGAGCGCGCCACAGCCCAGTTCGCTCGCGCTGCGATCGCCGAGCGTCAGCATCGCCGCGTTCATCGCCCCGACGCGATCTTCATCGAGGTTGGCTGGCAACAGGCTGGCGATCATCAGGCCGTCGGTCGAAACGACCGCTGAACCGATGATATCGGCCGAACTGCCGTTCAAATCGCTCAGCACGGCACGCAACATTTCTTCACGCATGTGAAAGTCTCCTTGTCTATGTGGATACGAAATCGAGTGCGGCGTATCGGCGCGACAGCCACCATACCAGATCGACGAACGCCGGACGGTCGAATGCCGGTGTGCCGGCGATCGATAGTACGAACTTCTGGCTGCCAACGATGAGTGGCCAGAAACCGAGCTGGCCATTACCGGCGGCATCGACTGCCGCCCAACCGCCTGGCGGAAGCCGCAAGTTTCTGTCGAGCAGGCCGCTATTGCGAGCCTGCAATGAAGCGATGGAGGCAGCCAATGCCGCCAATTCCTCGACGACCTCGTGGGCGAAGCCGACATTGGCGAGATAAAAACCCTGCGCGTCGGCGAGCAAGGCTTTACCGGCACCCGACAGTTCAGCGAGCAGGCGGGGAACATCTTGTTCCATGTTGAGATCCGGAGCCTCGCGACGGTCTTTGCTGCCGGCCAGCCAGCCGAGTTCCTGCAGGCGATAGAGAAGCTCGACGAAATCGGCTTCGCTGCTGCCGCCAGCGAGCTCCGCCAGAGTGGCCTGATCCAACGAAGGTGTCTCAGGCATCGAGAGCAAGCGTCCAAGCAGTGCTCGGACGGCATCATCCTGATTGCCGACGACGGCGCGATAGGCGCCCGACGGCGTGACGTTCACATAAACCCCAGAGTTGAGGGTGTAATCAGGCATGATCGATCCAATCTTCAGCAATGGATAATCTTAATACTATCGTCATGATGGCACGGATGCCAATTTCGGTTGCGCGAAAAAGCGCGAGTCGTCGGTCACAATTCGTAATCCTGCACGCCAGGGTCGATCGTCACCAGCAGCGCCTGGATCAGCATGACCACATCGGCTTTGTTGCGGGCATCGATTTCGAACACCGGCGGTTTGATCTTGGATGCACGTGCCTCGTCGAGCAGGAAGCGGTAATAGCTTTCCAGGTCGTGAGGTTGATCGAACGCCATGAAATTGACGCCGATGACGATTTTCGTCGCTGAACCCATGGCATCGTCACACCACTTCAGATAAAACGCCAGATCGTCAAGCGGCGAAGGACGCGAGTTGTCGATCAGGATCACCAGCCCCAAGACGCCCTTTTTGAGGATGTCCCACATGAAATCGAAGCGCTCCTGCCCCGGTGCGCCATACAGATGGACCCGCTCGTTTGGTCCGATGTTCATGATGCCGTAGTCGAATGCGACGGTGGTCTTCTCCTTTCTCGATCGGGTCATGTCCGAGGCGGTCTGATCGGTGCCGACCACAGGCACATCGCTCAAGGCGCCGATGGCAGTCGTCTTCCCGGCACCGACCGGCCCAATGAACAGGATCTTGTGGTTGCGCACGTGCTGGCGTGGCACATATGGCACGATGGTCGCAGTCATCGACCGAGCGGCTTCGCCACTTTCAAGCTGGGCGAGAACCGCACCGACACTCGCTGGCCGTTGCTCCGGGCGCAGCCCCAGCAGGCTGTCGATGATTTCCAGAAAGCCAGATGAATATCGGCCTGCCGCGATTTTCGCCAAGGGTGCCATGGGATCCGGCATCCCCTGCTCTACTGCCAGCAAGCGGGTTTTCGCATCCACGGGTCGTTTGCCGGTGATGCAGCGCCGTAAGGTTGCCCCCAAGGCATAGAGATCCGACCATGGCCCCTGCACTCCACCTTCTTCATATTGTTCGAGCGGCGCATAACCAGGAGTCAATGCGCAGTAACCGTAGTTCGTGGCCGCCCCGAACTCGAGTTTCGCCGCACCGAAATCGATCAGTAACGGCACCCCGTCGTGACGGATATAAATATTGCTGGGCTTGATGTCGCGGTGCAGATATTTTTGCGCATGGATGGCACGCAATCCTTCCAGCAAGGGTACGAAAATGCCCCGCAGCCAGGTTTCATCGAAGCCCTCTTGCCGGCTGCGAGCAACCATTGCCAGCGTCGTTCCTTCCTCGTAATCCATCACGAAATATGCCGTGCCATGCGCATTGAAGTAACGCGAAATGCGCACGATGTTCGGATGCTTGAGACGGGCGAGGATGCGTGCCTCGCTGACGAAGGTCTCGAGGCCGAAGCGGTAAAGCTCATCGTCTGCCGCCGACTTGAGCGTGACGCGTTCGCCTTTGCGTATCGCCAGGTCAGCCGGAAAATATTCTTTGATCGCCACCGGGATGTTCAGGTGCGTGTCCCAACCTCGGTAAGTGATGCCGAAAGCACCGATACCCAGCACGCCGTCGATACGATATTCGTGCAACAGCGTGCCGGGCGGCAAGGCATGGGTGGCTTGGCTCATCGCGTCATCAGCCCTTTCAGATAGTGCATGATGCGGCCGAGGAATTGACGTTCGCCGTGCTCCGGCGGCGCTGGGGGCGGCTCGATCAGGTGGTCGGCGGCGCGTTTGGCGATATCGAGCAGACCAATCGTGTGGGCGCAGGCGCAAAAGGCAAAGACATGACGCTGCGGAATCTGCAGAGCCTCGGCAACCCGGCTCATGCTCATCGGTTGCTCGTTCAACAGGGCGGCGATGCGCATCGCATCCGGCAGCTCCAAGAGACGGGTGAGATTGGGCCAATGTCGCAGATAGACACGCACATTCGGCGGCAGATCGACCGGCAACCGGCCACGATAGGTCCAGGCCGCCACCTTCCAGAGCAGGACGTCTGGATGGACGGCCATCGGCCCAGGCGCGGAGGCGCTATCGGCAGGTAGTTTCTCTAAGAACAGCATCCCACCGGGAAATGCTGCTTGGCTCATGCGCTGGAGAGAGGCATCACCGACTGGCACGGCCACTGCCCGCCCCCGTGGATGAAAGATCGCAAGCGTGTTTTCTTTGTATCTGAGAGCGACCGGTTGCTTGCCCTGCTTCGCTTCTGCGAGCGCTGTCTGTAGCGCTGCGAGCAAACGACCTTCGAGCGGCAAGAACAGTTTGCTTACCTGTGCATCGTCGTTGCAATCGATATCTTCGACCGTACCACATACCGCTGAAAGATCCTTCCCGGGAGGAGTTGCGGGCGATTCGCTTGTCTCAGGTTCCCTTTGATGCAGGCGCAAGGTAGGGATTCTTTGTGTCTTCTCCTCATTTTCCGTTTCCGCCGCCAGCCCCGAAGAGGGAGCGACTTGAGGCGCAGGAATCGAGGCTGCCAAGGGCAGCGGTGGGGTTTTCTGCGTATCCGGCTCGATCTGTTCGGCCAGCCGCCGAATGGTTTCGATCAGCTGCTCGACCCTGATTGGCTTTGCAATCGTTGCTGCGACGCCCTCCAGCTCGATGCCCGCGGCAGAAATGGCGATGGCGGGACAGCGGGGGCGTTTTTCATGGAACGCCTGCCAGGCTTCCTGAGCACCGACGCCATCGGCATCGACGATCACCAAGTCGGCCCTGCCACCATCGGCCAAGCGGGCCACGGCCTTCGCAGGTCCGGCAAAGGCCATCGCAAAGGTATTGCGCATCCGCTCATTGACACCCAACAGATCGACCGCCAATGGTAGCGTCTTACGTTTCATGCTGGCTTGGTAGTCCCGAATAACTCAGCTCTGCCTGCGACGGCCTTCGTGACGCGATCGGCAGCCAAACTTCGCGGTGCAAGCCGCGCTGATTGCCTCCCCGCCCGCGAGGGGGGCTTAAGGGTGGGCGGGTGTTTGTTCTTGCGCATGGGGGTTTTCATCTTCTGCGGGTGGGCGTGGCGATCATGCGCGTTAGCGAGAAACATCGGAGGCTTCCCAGAGGGGGCGCACGGCTTCCGGCACTGGTTCGATCCGTTTTCTCATGGCCGTCTTTGCCGAGTGATCGCGTGAGCGTCGGTAGATGTCCAGCAGAAGACGCGTCGCCTCGACGTCGCTCGGATTGGCTGGCAGATGTTTTTCGAGCAAAGAGCGCGCTTCATCGACTTGGCCGGCCTCCAAATGATCCAGCGCCTCGACCAACAATGTGGAATTCCCAGCTTCGGGACGACTCGAGGAAGTTCCTCGATTGGCCAGACGAATCACGATGGCTGGGGGATGAGGCTGGGACGCTTCAGCAAAATGTCCCAGGCGCTCCAAGCTCTGGGTGTCGAGCAGCGGGGAACACAAAGTGAGCAGGTGGGTGCGCAAGCCTGCTCCCCTGTTTTCCAACACGCGGAATAGATCATGCAAGGCTTCCGCGGTAACTTTTTTTTGCCGGTACGCGCGGGCGAGCAATATGCGCCGGACGTGGGCAAGCAGATCGGCGGGCTGCCGCGCGATCCGGTGTTTGAGGAAGTCGAGATAACGTTCGGCATGTTCCGCTGACGGCAACACCGGGCAAAGCTTGCCGTGACAATCGAAAAAAGCGGGCTGCCAATCATCCAACGGCGGAACGAACGGTTCGGAAACGGGCTCAAGGACCAACAACTCGTTCATGGCGTGGAATATATGCGAAACCCTTTCTACCGGTGAGTTTTTTTCATCAGCGCGCCCCGGCGCGTCGTAAAAAGTCGACGATCTCGGCGTGATTCGCCTTGCGGGCCATGTCGAGTGCGGTGCCTTCGTCGCGATCGATCTCGTTGACCTCGGCGCCGGCGCCGACGAGCAGACGCACCATTTCCAGATGACCGCGTTTGGCCGCCAGCATCAATGCGGTGGACCCATTCGGCGCGATGGCATTCACCTGTGCGCCGGCAGCCAGCAGTAATGCGGCGATTTGCGGGCGATTCTCGAAGGCGGCGTAATGCAGCGCCGTCCAGCCCGGCGTGTTCGGATCGGCCTTGCGGTCGAGCAGCAACCTGGCGACCGCCTCATGGCCGCGCAGCGTGGCCAGCATCAATGCGGTGTCACCATAACGGTTGCGGCGGTTGAGATTGGCGCGGTTGTCGAGCAGAAAACGCACCAGTTCAAGATTGTTTTCGCGGGCGGCGATCATCAGCAGCGTGTTGCCCTGGGCATCGGTGGTATTGACATCCATGCCGCGCCGCAACAGGTCGATGACCTGTTCGGTTTCATTTTGCTCGGCCGCGTGCAGGATGTCTTCATACACCCCGGCGACGGCGTGAATGGCAAGCAAGGCATACAAGAGTGACAGGACCAAGTATTTTTTCATCGGCTGTGCTTTCATCGTTTGGCGTGGCTGAAAAGCCGGAAGAAGTTCTCGGTCGTCTGCTCGGCGACCGCATCGAGCGTCAAGCCACGTAAGCGGGCGATCTCTTCGGCGACATGACGCACATAGGCGGGCTGATTCACCTTGCCGCGGTAGGGCACTGGCGCGAGATAAGGAGCATCGGTTTCGACGAGCATGCGTTCGAGCGGCACCATTTTTGCGACTTCCTTGAGTTCGATGGCATTTTTGAAGGTGACGATACCCGAGAACGAAATGTAGAACCCCAGATCGAGCGCAGTGCGAGCAATCTGTGCGCTTTCGGTGAAGCAATGGAAGACACCGCCGACCGCCTCCGCCCCCTCCTCTTTCAAGATGGCCAGAGTATCGGCCGCGGCCGAGCGGGTGTGAATGATCAGCGGCTTGCTGCAGAGCCGGGCAGCGCGAATGTGAGTGCGAAAACGCTCGCGTTGCCACTCCAGATCACCCTCGAGGCGATAATAATCGAGGCCGGTTTCGCCAATGGCCACGACTCTTGGATCATTGGCCAGTTCAAGCAAAGTCTTGGCATCGGGGTCTCTTTCAGAATATTCCGTATCCGGGTGCACACCGACTGCGGCGAAGAGGTTGGATGCCGAGCGGACGAGCGCCAGCATCGCCGGGAAACGCTCCAAGGTGACGCCAGCGCACAGTGCCCAGCCAACGTCGGCCTGCGCCATGGCGGCTAGAAGATCGTGGAGATTTTCCGCAAGCTCAGGGAAATCGAGATGGCAATGGGAGTCGACGAGTGGCGCGTTCATGATTCGAGGGGCTTGAATGCGCGCAGGCAAAGGTCTTCGAGAAAAAGTCGCGGATTGAGCGGGTGATTTGCCCAGGCGCGCAATTGGGCTATTTGCCGTTGGGCGCGGATCAACGCAGGCAGGGTGGTTCTCTGAGCGAGTGGCGCAAGCGCATCGCGGTCGAAATAGCGAGGTGCATGACCGACCCGGCACAAGCCAAGGTCGTGGAGCCACTTTTGCACGGTCACGACCAGATCCTCGATGCCGAGCCCCGCATCATCTTTAACGAGCCCTTCCCAGCGCGCCGCGAGCGCGAGCGGTTCAGAAGGCCGCAGCAAATCGCTCACCAGCTTTTCCAGAGCCTTCAGACGGCCGCTGCGGGCGGCATCGAAAAGCTGGCGTGGAGCCTGGCCGAAAAATGGCAGCCACTTCGCCTCGCCAGCAAGTTTTTGCTCTTCCAGCCAACGTCGGCTTTGCTCGATGGGCGGAGGGGCGAAAACGACGCGTCGAGAACGGCTCAAGAGCGTCGGCAAGAGGCTGCGCCATCTGTTGGAAATCATTATGAAATAGAAAGATGTCGATGGTTCTTCAAGTATCTTGAGAAGAGAGTTGGCAACGATTGGGTTCATCGCTTCGGCCGGGTCGATCAGGCAGACCCGCGCTCCGCCGCGATGGCCGCCAACGTGGAAGAAGTCTTCCAGCTCACGGATCTGCTGGATGCGGATCTGGCGACCGGTCTTTTTCTTTTCTCCTTCGCTATGCTTTGCGTCCTCCTCGGCCGCACTTTCAGCCTCGGGCTGGACGAGCCGAAAATCGGGATGCTGGCCATTGGCCATCATCGAACAGGACGGGCAGCGGCCGCAAGCGGGCTCATGGGGGCCGCGCGGTATCTCGCAGAGCAGACGGGCCGCCAACGCATCCGCCAACTCCCGCTTCCCGACTCCGACCGGACCAGTGAACAGCAGCGCATGGGGCAGGCGCACATCGGGCCCAGTCAGGCTCTTCCATATATCTTCATTTAGTATCATTTATTCAATATCTTAAGAATATATCTTCAAGTTGTTTCTGAATGAGTGCACAACTTTGGCTGGCATCGATCACCTTCACCCGTTCCGGCATTCGACGGGCGCGCGCCAGGTAAGCAGCGCGAACGCGTTCGTGGAAATCGGCCTTTTCCTGTTCGAAACGATCGAGCTGCCGGGAAGCCTTGGCCATGCGTTGCATCGCGATCTCGACCGGCAGGTCAAAGAGGAGCGTCAGATCGGGCTGGAAACCACCTTGCACCCAGATTTCCAGTTGGGCGAGTTTTTCGGCCGACAGCCCTCGTCCACCGCCCTGATAGGCGAAGCTTGCATCAGTGAAGCGATCGCAGACGACCCAGTCGCCCCGTTCGAGCGCCGGCCAGATGAGCTCGCCCAGATGCTCGCGGCGGGCGGCGAACATCAGAAGAGCCTCGGTTTCGAGATGCATCGGTTCGGCAAGCAGCAGTCCGCGCAGCTTCTCGCCCAGGGGCGTGCCGCCCGGCTCCCGGGTCTGCACGACGCGATATCCACGCCGACGCAGGAATTCGACCAGCCAGGCAAGATGCGTGCTCTTGCCGGCGCCATCGATGCCTTCGAGCGTGATGAATTTGCCTCTTGCCGTCACTTTTTCCCCAACTGGTATTTGGCTACCGCGCGATTATGCTCCTCCAGCGTGCGCGAAAAAACGCTGGAACCGTCCCCGCGGGCGACGAAGTAGAGGAAATCGGTCTGCGGCGGATGGAGCGCCGCTTCGAGCGAAGCCATGCCCGGCAGGCAGATCGGCGTCGGTGGCAGGCCGCTGCGAGTATAGGTGTTCCAGGGGGTATCGGCCTGCAGATCGCGCTTTCTCAGATTGCCATCGAACTTTTCGCCCAGACCGTAAATCACGCTCGGATCGGTCTGCAACGGCATGCCGAGCTTGAGGCGATTGACGAACACCGAGGCGATCTTGCCGCGATCGGTGGCAAGGCCGGTTTCCTTTTCGATGATCGAAGCCATGATCAACGCTTCGGCCGGGTTTTGATAAGGCACTGAAGGGTCGCGGTTTTCCCAGGCGACGGCCAAGCGGCGCTGCATGGCGCGGTAGGCGCGCCGGTAGATGTCGAAATCGCTCGAACGACGGACAAAGAGATAGGTGTCTGGGAAAAACCGACCTTCGGCATATGGCTCCGTCGCGCCGATGCGTTGCAGGATCTCGGCTTCAGTCAGCTCGGTGCTGTCGTGACGCAGGTCGTGATGGGCATCGATCAGCGCGCGCATGTCGCGGAAAGTCTTTCCCTCGACGATGACGATCTCGCTTAGGGTCACGTCGCCGGCAGTGAGCTTTTCGAGCAGCTGCCATGCCGTGATGCCAGCGCCGATTTCGTAAGCGCCGGCCTTGATGTTGCGGTCGCGGCCCGCCAGCCGGCCCAGCAGCGCGAATTGCCACGGCCGGATGCCGACGCCGGCATCGCGCATCGCCTGGGCAGCGCCCTTGAGGCCGAGACCGGGGCGAATGTCGAAATCCACCACCCCGTCGGGGTTGAGTTGCAAGGAGATGGCCGCAGATGCGAACCAGACCATCCAGCCGGCGAAAGCCGCCGCGAGCAGGAAGGTCAGCCATAATAAGTGTTTGAGTAGTCGCATACGAGGCGGCTATGATAGTGAAACCTCTGCCTAACTTGCTGTGCGGGTGGTCTGCTGCGTTGCGCGGTGCTCGGATGCTCGCCTACCCACGCAGGTATGTCTCGCATCCTGCGCTCCGTGCGCCTTGCATCCCATCCCGCTCGCGGCGTTATGCAGAAGTTTCATAGTGAGAACGCTTTACCGACCGACCTCACCACTTGCGTTCGATCGACCCGCGGGTGGCCAAGGTCGGCGATGTGGCGTTGGCCGCTTCATCGATCGAGGATTTCGCATGAGCCAGAGCACCTTCATTCCTCTCACCGACCAGGGCTTGATCCGCGCCAGCGGCGAGGAGGCAACGAGTTTTTTGCACAACCTGCTGACCAACGACATCAACCACTTGCCGGCCGACGGCGCGCGTCATGCGGCGCTTTGCACCGCCAAGGGCCGCATGATCGCCAGTTTCCTGATCTGGCGCGAAGGGCAAGATATTCTCCTGATGCTCTCGGCCGACATCCTGCCGGGCATCCTGAAGAAACTGTCGATGTACATCCTGCGCAGCAAGGTTAGGCTCACGGACATCAGCGCCGAGCGCACGCTCTTTGGCGTGCTCGGCAGTGAAATCGGACCGACCGAGCCGATGTCGACCGCGCAGTGGCACGGCGGCACGGCGATTCGGCTCGATGCCGGGCGCGCGATCCTTGCTCTTCCCGCTGGCGCGCCTGTGCCCGCGGATGGACGTCTCGGTGAGATCGCCGCATGGCATCTGGCCGAGATTCGCGCAGGCATTCCGCGCATCGTCGCCGCCACCCAAGAGCTATTCACCCCGCAGATGGTGAATTACGAGCTTGCCAAGATCGGCGGCGTCAGCTTCCAGAAAGGCTGCTATCCAGGACAGGAAATCGTCGCCCGCACGCAGTATCTCGGCAAGGTCAAGCGGCGCATGTATCGGGTGCGGCTTAATGAGCCCTTTCCGCCAGGCACCGAGGTGTTCACCCCCGCAGCGGGCGACCAGCATTGCGGCAACGTCGTGCTGTGCGCTCCTTCGCCAGACGGCGGCTTCGAGGCTTTGCTCGTCGTGCAATCCTCGGGGGCGCAATCCGATGGAGTGTATGTCGGCAAGCCCGACGGGGCGCGCGCCACGTTGCTCGATCTGCCCTATCCCATCGATTGACCGATGTGCCTGATTCTCGTCGCCTGGCACGCCCATCACGAGTTTCCACTCGTCGTCGCGGCGAACCGTGACGAGTTCCATGCCCGGGCGACGGCTCCGGCGGCCTTCTGGGCGGATCATCCCCAGGTGCTCGCCGGCCGTGACCTCGCCGCAGGAGGCACCTGGCTGGGCTTCACGTGCGATGGCCGCCTCGCGGCGCTGACCAATTTCCGTGATCCGGCCCGCCATCAGCCGTATGCGCCGTCGCGCGGCCGGCTGGTCGCCGACTTTCTCTGTGGCGAAACCGGCATCGACGCCTATCTCGACAGCCTCGATTCGGGACGCTACAACGGCTTCAACCTGCTGCTTGGCGACGGACGGCGGCTGGTCGCTTTCAGCAATGTGACGGGCGAGCGCCACGAACTCGCGCCCGGCATCTACGGTCTGTCGAATGCGCTGCTCGACACGCCCTGGCCGAAAGTCGGCGCTGGCAAGGCGGCACTGGAAGCGGCGCTCCACCATCTGCCCGATGAGCACGGCCTTTGGGCACTGCTGTGCGACGATCGGACGCATCCCGATCACCTGCTCCCCGCCACCGGCGTGCCGCGCGAATGGGAACGCCTGCTCTCGGCGGCCTTCATCCGCGGGGTAGATTACGGCACGCGCAGCTCGACGGTCATCACGCTCAGCGCCGGCGGCAAGGTGACTTTCGACGAGCAGACCTGGCTGCCGGGCGGGATGGCCGGCGAGCGGCGGCGCTATCGTTACTCGCTGATCTCGACCGGCGTATGAACCGGTACTAGGTCGAACAGCTCGATGATGTCGGCGTTCCTCATGCGGATGCAGCCGATCGAGCCGGGTTTGCCCATCTCGACCGTGTCCGGGCTGCCGTGGATGTAGATGTAGCGGCGCATCGTATCGACCTCGCCGAAGCGGTTCTTGCCCGGCTCGCAACCGGACAGCCAGAGGATGCGCGTCAAGATCCAGTCGCGATCGGGAAATTGCGCGGCAAGTTCCGGCGTCCAGATTTCGCCGGTCGGCCGGCGGCGCACGAACACCGTGTTTGCCGCTGCGCCCGCGCCGATTTTCGCGCGGATGATGTGTTTGCCGCGCGGCGTGCGGAAGCTGCCGCGCCGCTCACCGGCACCGTTCTTCGCCGTCGAAACGCGATAGCGTCGCAGCAGCATCCCTCGCTCGTCGAACAATTCGAGCGTCTGGGCAGGGAGGCTGACGCGGATATGCATCAGGCCACCTCCGTCTTCTGCCGCCGGGCGGCGAAAAAGCTCGACAACAGCGCGCCGCACTCCTCGGCACGCACGCCGCCGACGACTTCGGCGTGGTGATTCAGACGCTCTTCGGCGAACAGGTCGATCACGCTGCCGGCCGCGCCAGTTTTCGGATCCGGCGCGCCGAAGACGACGCGGGCGATGCGGGCGTGGAAGATCGCGCCGATACACATCGCGCAGGGCTCCAGCGTCACATACAGCGTGCAGCCCGGTAGCCGATAGTTGCCCAACCGCTTGGCCGCGTCTCTGAGCGCCATCACCTCGGCGTGGGCGGTCGGATCCTGACGGGAGATCGGCTGGTTGAAGCCGCGACCGACGATCGCGCCGTCCTTGACGACGATCGCGCCGACCGGCACCTCGTCGAGCGTGGCCGCCTCGCGCGCCAGCGTTAGCGCGATGCCCATGTAGGCGGCGTCATCCATCGGGCTCAGGCCGCGAGCGCCTCGCGGATGGCCGCGGCGAGGATCGCCGGATCCTCGGCGCCGACGATGATGCGCTGGCCTGGCAGGATGAAGGTGGGCACCTGGTTGATGCCCATCGCTTGCACCTTTGCGGCCATTTGTTTCACCACCTCTTCGTCGGCGTTCGAGGCGAGATAGGCACGAATGGTCGGTCCGTCGTAACCAGATTCGGACGCGCAGGCGGTCAGCACGTCGATATCGCCGACATGCTCGCCGCGCTGGAACTGCGCGGCATAGAGGCGCTCGATCAGCGCATCGAGCTTCGCCGGATCGGGAGCGACCGTCTGAGCGTAATGGATCAGCCGGTGGGCCTTCAATGTGTTGGCGCGATACTGGATCTTCTCGAATGCGTAGTCGATGCCCCAGGCGCGGCCGGCTTCGCGCAACCGCGCCCAGAGCTGCTCGACTTTATCCCGTCCGCCGAACTTCTTTTCCAGGAATGGAAGGTACGGCTCGCCTTCGGCAGGAGTATCTGGATTGAGGAAGAACGGCAGCCAGTGCTTGCGATACTGGAAGTCAGGCCATTCCCTGCGGACGAGGTCGACGGCCGCCGCCAGCCGCCGGGTACCGATGAAGCACCAGGGACAGACGACGTCGGCAACGATTTCGATCGTGAACATGGATTCATCCTTGATCATTTCGCAGCCGCAAGGATAAAGCATCTGCCGTCCCGCCAGCGCCGAGTTCCGTTCGCGGCGCCGGCGGGAAGCGGTTGGTCGTTACGCGTTCTTCGCGACTTCGCCACCCTGCTCCAGCAAGGCCGCCTGTGCCGCGGCCAAGCGCGCGATCGGCACGCGCGGGCCGGAGCAGGAAACGTAGGTGAGCCCGATCTTGTGACAGAAATGGATCGAAGCCGGATGGCCGCCATGTTCGCCGCAGATGCCCACCTTGAGGTCGGGACGCGTCTTGCGGCCCTCGCTGACGGCAAGCTTCATCAGTTCGCCAACGCCCTTCTGGTCGAGCACTTCGAATGGGTTGTCCTGGAGAATGCCCACCTCGGTGTAATGCGGCAGGAACTTGTTCTCGGCATCCTCGCGCGAGAACGAGAAGGTCGCCTGCGTCAGATCGTTGGTGCCGAAGCTGAAGAATTCGGCATCTTCCGCCATACGCCCGGCACGCAGGCAGGCGCGCACCACCTCGAGCATACTGCCGAACTTGTAGCCGACGTTGATGCCGTGGGTGAGCTGGACCACCTGGTGAATGTCGCGCACGTATTTGTGGATGCGCGTCAGCTCCTCGACGGTCGCCACCTGTGGCACCATGATCTCCGGATAGACCTCGATGCCCTCTTTCGCGCACAGCGCCGCGGCCTCGAGGATCGCCTGGATCTGCATCTTGTAGATTTCAGGGTAGGTGATGCCCAGGCGCACGCCGCGATGACCGAGCATCGGGTTGACCTCGGCGAGCGCACGAACTTTCTTGAGCGTCTTTTCCTTCTTCTGGATCACATCCTCTTCGAGGTGGCTGTCCTTGAACTCGGTCATGCTGCGCGACAGCTTGGCCAATCCATCGGCATATTGCATGTAGAGCTTCGGATTGAGCAGCTTCAGGGTCTCCGGCAACTCCTCGAGCGCCTTGAGCGAATCGCGCAGATGGTGCAGGTGGGCGATTTCCAGCTCGAGCTGCGCGGCGGTCGGCAGGAACTCGTGCAGCGGCGGATCCATCAGGCGCACGGTCACCGGCAGCCCGCGCATCGCCTTGAAGATCGCCTTGAAGTCGGAACGCTGGATCGGCAACAGCCGGTCGATCGCGGCTTGCCGCTCCTCGAGCGATTCGGCGAGGATCATCTCCTGGACGATCGGCAGCCGGTCGGTGGCGTTGAACATGCGCTCGGTGCGGCACAAGCCGATGCCCATCGCACCGAATTCGCGCGCGCGCAGCGCGTCTTCCGGCGTGTCGGCATTGGCCATCACTTTGAGACGCGCCACCTGGTCGGCCCATTTGAGCAGCGTCGCCATGTCCTGGTTGAACTTGGCCTGCACGGTTGGCACCTCGCCGGCATAGACATTGCCGGTGCTGCCGTCGATGGTGATGACATCGCCTTCGTGCAGCGTCGTGTCGCCGATGGTGGCGCATTTCTTCACGTCGTCGATGTGGATCGCTTCGCAACCGGAGACACAGGGCTTGCCCATGCCGCGCGCGACTACCGCCGCATGCGAGGTCTTGCCGCCGCGGCTCGTCAGGATGCCCTGCGCCTGGAAGAAGCCGTGGATGTCTTCCGGCTTGGTCTCTTCGCGCACCAGGATGATTTTCTCGCCGGCACGCCCGCGCGCCTCGGCGGTATCGGCATCGAAGACGATCTTGCCGGATGCGGCGCCCGGCGAGGCCGGCAGTCCGGTAGCCAAGGGTTTGCCCTTGAAGTTCGGCGAAAGCTGTGGCACCAACAGTTGTTCGAGCATCGAAGGATCGACGCGCAGCAAGGCCTTTTCCTTGCTGATCAGCCCTTCCTTGAACATATCGACCGAGGTGCGCACCATCGCCGCGGCATTCATCTTGCCGTTGCGGGTCTGCAGGCAATAGAGCGTGCCGCGCTCGATGGTGAATTCGAAGTCCTGCACTTCCTTGTAGTGGCCTTCGAGGCGGTTGCGCAATTCGAGCAGTTGCCGGTAGATCTCTGGCATGTCCTGTTCCATCTCGGCAATCGCTTTCGGCGTGCGGATGCCGGCGACCACATCCTCACCCTGCGCATTGACGAGATATTCGCCGTAAATCTGATTCTCACCGGTCCCCGGGTTGCGCGTAAAGCCGACGCCGGTGCCCGAATCGTTGCCCATGTTGCCGAACACCATCGTGACGATGTTGCAGGCCGTGCCGTTGGCCATCTCCTTGGTGATCTTGAACTGCCTGCGGTAATCGACCGCACGCTTGCCGTTCCAGGAGCGAAACACCGCGCCGATGGCGATTTCGAGCTGCTTGTAGGGATCTTCCGGGAAGGGCTTGCCAGTGTGATCCTTGACGATCCGCAGGAACTGCTCGGAAAGTTCCGCGAGTTGCTCGGCTTTCAGATCGATGTCCTGGGCGGCGCCGACTTTTTCCTTTATCGCCTTCATCGCCTCGTCGAACGGCTTGTCGTCGATCCCGAGCGCGATCTTCGCAAACAGCTGGATGAAGCGCCGCCAGGCGTCATAACCGAAACGCGGATTGTCGGTGAGCTTGATCAGCCCGGCGAGCGTGGTCTTGTTGAGGCCGAGGTTGAGGATCGTATCCATCATCCCCGGCATCGACATCGCCGAGCCGGAACGCACCGAGACCAACAACGGGTTGGCCGCACCGCCGAACTGTTTGCCGGTCTTTTTCTCGAGCGCCTTCATGTGTTCGAGGATTTCTTCCCAGGCACCCTTGGGCAGTTCGTCGTGCTCCAGGTAGGCCAAACAGGCTTCCGTCGTGATCGTGAAGCCGGGCGGCACATTGAGACCGATCTGCGTCATCTCGCAGAGGTTCGCTCCCTTGCCACCCAGCAGCATCTTGTTCTTGCCGTCGCCTTCCTCGAAGGCATAGACGAACTTCTTGCCAGCCATCTTCCACTCCCGATTGTTTGAAAGAAATGTTTGTGCTGCAAAGCAGCACGGCGTGTAAACATATCAAAACAATGCTCTTGTCGGGAAGTTTTTCCAATCGGCAGCCAGCGGGTATCCTGCGCACTTTTTCCGGAAGTTCGCTCATGTGGTTCAAAAATCTGCGTCTCTATCGCCTGCCAAGCGGCCAGGCGCTCGACCTGGCAAAGCTCGATGCCCTTCTGGCTCGACGCCCCCTCACCCGCTGCGGCAGCTTCGAGATGGCCAGCTGTGGCTGGGTTTTCCCCCGTCAGGAAGGCGCCTTCGTGCATGCGGTCGATCGCCAGTGGCTGCTGGCGCTGGGGATCGAGCAGAAACTGCTGCCGACGACCGTGGTGCGGCAGACCGCCCGCGAGCGCGCCGCCATCATCGAAAAAGAACAGGGCCGAAAGGTCGGTCGCAAGGAAATGCGCGACCTCACCGAGCGGGTGATGGAGGAATTGCTGCCCAAGGCGTTTTCGCAGCGTCGCACCACCTGGGCCTGGATCGATCCGCAGGGCGGCCGGCTGGTGGTGGATGCCGGCTCGGACGCCCGCGCCGATGAGTTCATGGAAACCTTGCTCACCACGCTCGACGACGTGACGCCCCGGCCCTTACAGACGCAGGTTTCGCCCACGACGGCAATGACCGCGTGGCTGGCCGCCCAGGAGCCCCCCACCGGATTCTCTTTCGACAGCGACCTCGAGCTACGCGCCGCGAGCCAGTCCCAGTCCGCAATCCGTTATGTGCACCACGACCTCGGTGGCCAAGAAATCGCCGCCCACATCGCCACGGGCAAGCTCGTCACACGGCTGGGGCTCACCTGGAACGACAAGATTTCCTTCGTGCTGACCGACAAGCTACGGATCAAACGGCTTGCCTTCCTCGACGTGCTGAAGGAACAGGCCGAGCAGTCGGCGGCCAACGAGGACGAGCGTTTCGACGCCGATTTCGCGCTGATGGTCGGCGAACTGGCCCGGATGCTCGACGACCTCGTCAATGCGCTGGGCGGCGAGCTCGAGCCGGAATAGACATGGCGACGCGGTGCCGCCCCGCCAACGCCGAATTTCAGTAAGCCTGCAAGTCGCCGCCACTGACATCGAGCGAGTGGCGCCAGAACTGGTCATCGCTGTCGAACAGCCGGTAGGTCCCGCGCGGGCCCCAGCTGCCGGCTGCGTAGGTGTTGATGAATTCGCGCTCCATCGACCAGACCTTGAGCACCGGATCGACGACACGCCAGGCCCATTCCACCTCGTCGTAGCGCAGGAACAGCGAATGGTCGCCTTCCAGCACGTCGAGCAGTAAGCCTTCGTAGGCATCGACGTCCTCGTCGCCCTGCTTGCGGTAGGTGGCATCCAGGCTCAGCGTGCGCGTCTTCAGCTCCAGTCCCGGCTCCTTGACCTGGATTTCCATCTTCAGACAGTCGTCGGGTTGGATGCCAAGCATGATCCAGTTCGGACGAGTATGGGCATGACGCGTCTGACGCAGCAAGTCCTGAGGCGGATTCCTGAAACGGATCGAGATCACCGAAAGGTTTTCCGCCATGCGTTTGCCGGTACGCAGATAGAAAGGCACGTCAGCCCAGCGCCAGTTGTCGATGAAGAGCTTCAGGGCCGCGTAGGTTTCCGTGGTGCTGTCAGGGGCCACGCCGGGTTCTTCGAGATAGCCGGGGACCCTCTCTCCATCGATGACCCCGCTCGTGTACTGCGCGCGGAAGGCATGCGCATGGACTGCGTGCTGGGCGATGGGCCGGATGCTCTTGAGCACCTTCACTTTCTCGTCGCGCAGATGCTCGGCGGCCATCGACACCGGCGGCTCCATCGCCACCAGCGTCAGCAGCTGCAGCAGGTGGCTCTGGATCATGTCGCGCAGCGCGCCGGCGCCATCGTAGTAGCCGGCACGGCCGCCCGTGCCGAACTTTTCGGCGTGGGTGATCTGCACATGGTCGATGTAGTGGCGGTTCCACAGCGGTTCGAGCAGCAGATTGGCGAAGCGGAACACCATCACGTTTTGCACCGTGCCCTTGCCGAGGTAGTGGTCGATGCGGAAGATCTGCGATTCGTCAAGGTGGCGATAAAGGCCCTTTTGCAGCGCCTGCGCCGAGAGCAAGTCGTAGCCGAAGGGCTTTTCGATCACCACGCGGCGCGTGCCGTGGGTCTGCTTGAGCAGTCCGGCATCGCCGAGCCGGTCGATGATGCCGGGAAACATCGAGGGCGGCACCGCCATGTAGAACGCCACGTTGCGCGGAAAGAGCGGATCGGTATCGAGCAGTTCCTTGAGCCTGAGATAGCTGCCGTCGTCGCCGGGGGGATTGGCATGGTAGTGGATACGCCCAGAGAAACGCTCGAACATGGCCGCGTCGTAGCCCTGCGGATACTTGGCCTTGAGCATGCCGGCGACCTCGGCGAGCCACTGCTCGCGGCTGCGCGCCTCGATGCTGGCGCACAAGATCATCGTCTGTTCGGGCAGCCGGCCCGCTACCTCCAGCCGGAACAGCGCCGGAATCAGCTTGAGCCGGGCGAGGTTGCCCGCCGCGCCGAAGATGACCAGGGTGCTGGGCGCGATGGTCTTCATGATCCGCCCGACTTGACGGCATGGCCACCGAAGGCGTTTCTCATCAGCGACAGCAGTCTGTAGCCATAACCTTTCTCGTCCTGACTGACGAAGCGCATCTGTAGCGCCAAGGTGAGCACCGGCGCAGGGATGCCCTGCTCGATGGCATCGATCGCCGTCCAGCGCCCTTCACCGGAATCGGCGACGTAGGGCGCGATATTGGCCAACGCCTGGTCGCCCTTCAATGCCTCGGCGGTCAGATCGAGCAACCAGCTCCTGACCACCGAACCGTGGCGCCAGAGCTCGGCGATCTGGGCGAGATCGTAATGGAACTCCTGCTTCCCCTTGAGCAGATCGAGTCCTTCGGCGAGCGCCTGCATCATTCCGTACTCGATGCCGTTGTGGATCATCTTCGCATAGTGGCCGGCACCGACCGGTCCGACGTGCGCCCAACCGCGATCCGGTGCGGGGGCCAGCGCCTTGAGCACCGGCTCGACGATTTTCGCCACTTCCGGCGTGGCACCCACCATCAGGCAATACCCGTTCTCCAGCCCCCAGATGCCGCCCGAGGTGCCCGCATCCATGAAACCGATGCCCCGCTCGGCCAGCCAGGCACCGCGGCGCCGGCTGTCCTTGTAGTTCGAATTGCCGCCATCGATGACGATATCCCCGCTGCCGAGCAGGGGCGCAAGCTCCTCGATCTGGCTTTCGGTCGGCGCGCCGGCAGGCAACATCAGCCACACGAGCTTCGGCGCCGTCAGCTGGCCCACTGCGTCGGCAACCGAGCCAGCTGCCAGCATGCCGCATTCGTCGGCCAGCCCGGAAACGATCCCGCTGTCACGGTCATAGCCGACGATCTCGATGCCGTGACGGCGCAAGCGCCGCACCATGTTGCCACCCATCTTGCCCAGACCGATCATTGCGAGACGCATTTTTGCTCCTCCCTTGCTGATGTATGCTCGCAGCCATGCAGACGACCCGCTGGCATGCCTTTCCCGATGCGGAAGCGCTCGAACGCGCCGCGACCGCCCGTATCCTCACCTCGGCGCAGGCGGCGATCGCCGCGCGTGGCGCCTTCCATCTCGTGCTGGCCGGCGGCAACACGCCGCGGCGCGTTTATGCCGCGCTGGCCGAAGCGCCGGCCGATTGGCCGCGCTGGCACATCTGGTTCGGCGACGAGCGCTGTCTGCCGCCGGCGCATCCCGAGCGCAACAGCCGGATGGCGACACAGACGTGGCTGAGTCTTGTCGCCATCCCGCCAACGCAGATCCATGTCATTCCAGCGGAACTCGGCGCTGGCGAGGCGGCACGGCGGTACGCCGCGGCGTTGGTCGGCCGCGGCGATTTCGATCTCGTGCTGCTCGGCCTGGGCGAAGACGGCCACACGGCCAGCCTGTTTCCAGGCCATGACTGGGGCAGGGAGGAGACGGCGCCGGCCGCGCTCGCCATCTTCGACGCCCCCAAGCCACCGCCCGCGCGGGTCTCGCTCTCGGCGCGTCGGCTGTCGGCGGCTCGGGAAGTCCTGTTCCTGGTCAGCGGTGCCGCCAAGCGGCAGGCCGTCGCCGCCTGGCGGGCCGGGAAGACCATCCCCGCTGCGGCCATCGTGCCGGACAAAGGCGTGGATATCTTCCACGATCTGGGCGACCTCTAAAGCACCACTGGCACCGCCGATACCTTCCAGATGTCGCGGCAGTATTCGGCGATGGAGCGGTCGGAGGAAAACTTGCCCATGCGCGCGACGTTGCAGATGGACATGCGCGTCCAGCGCGCCGGATCGCGCCAGACTCCGCTGACTGCTTCCTGACAAGCGATATAGGATGCGTAGTCAGCCAGCACGAGGTAAGGGTCGCTGTTCAGCAGGTTGTCGATGAGCGGCCGAAAGGCGTCGCGGTCGCCGTGCGAGAAAAGGCCCGAGCCGATCAGGTCGAGCGCGCCTTTGAGCTCGGCATCGTTTTCATACAGATCGCGCGGGCGGTAGCCTGCGGCGAGTCTGTGCTCGACCTCCTCGGCGGTGAGGCCGAAGAGGAAGAAATTCTCCGCACCGACCTCCTCGCGAATCTCGACGTTGGCGCCGTCGAGCGTACCGATGGTGAGCGCGCCGTTCATGGCGAACTTCATGTTGCCGGTGCCCGAGGCTTCCTTGCCGGCGGTCGAGAT
Source organism: Sulfuricystis multivorans (assembly GCF_003966565.1). NCBI lineage: Bacteria > Pseudomonadati > Pseudomonadota > Betaproteobacteria > Nitrosomonadales > Sterolibacteriaceae > Sulfuricystis > Sulfuricystis multivorans. Next base: position 1,313,739 of record NZ_AP018718.1, read on the forward strand.
CTGCTCCGACAGGTCGGCGGCAGGATACAGCGCATGGCCGAGCTTGACGCTGAAATTCGGCAGGAAAACCACCTTGAGCCGGCCGGCGACAGCCGGATCGCGGTTGACCACCTCGCCCACTGCATTGATGAGGCGGATCATCAGCTTGGCCATGAAATAGCCCGGCGCGGCTTTGCCACCGAACACGAAGGTGCGCGGCACGATGTCGCTCGACGGGTCGTGCTTGATGCGGTTGTAGAGCGTGACGATGTGCAGCACATTCAAGTGCTGGCGTTTGTATTCGTGGATGCGCTTGGCCTGCACGTCGAACAGGCTGTCGGGATCGACGCGCGCGCCGCACAGCCGCGAAATCAGCAGCCCCAGATGCGCCTTGCGTTCACGCTTGACGTCGCGCCAGCGTTCCAGGAAGGCCGCATCGTCGGCGTATTTCTCCAGCGCGCGCAGCTGGGTGAGGTCGTTCTCCCAGCTGGAATCGATGGTTTCGTTGAGCAGCCGCGCCAGTCCCGGATTGGCGAGCATCACGAAGCGGCGCGGCGTGACGCCGTTGGTCTTGTTCTGGAACTTCTCCGGCCAGAGGTCGTAAAAGTCGCGCAGCACGGTTTCCTTGAGCAGGCGCGAATGCAGCTCGGCCACGCCGTTGATGGCGAAACTGCCGACGCAGGCCAGATGGGCCATGCGCACGTAGCGCGGCCCGCTTTCGTCGATGATCGACATGCGCCGCACGCGCGCCTCGTCGAAGGGGAAACGCATCCGCACCTCGTCGAGGAAGCGCGCGTTGATCTCGTAGATGATCTCGAGATGGCGCGGCAGCAGACTCTCGAACAGCGGCACCGGCCATTTTTCCAGCGCCTCGGGCAGTAGCGTGTGGTTGGTGTAGGCGAAGCTGTTGTGCGTCACCTGCCAGGCGAGGTCCCAGTCGAGATGATGCTCGTCGACCAGCAGGCGCATCAGCTCGGCCACCGCGATGGCCGGATGCGTGTCGTTGAGCTGCACGCAGAACTTCTCGTGGAAGCGCTCGGGCGGCAGCTCGGTGGTGCCGAGCACGCGCAGCATGTCCTGCAGCGAGCAGGTGACGAAGAAGTGCTGCTGAATCAGGCGCAACCGTTTGCCGATCTCGGGTTCGTCGTTCGGGTAGAGCACCTTGCTGATCGTCTCCGAGCGCACTTCACGCACCACGGCGCCATAGTAGTCGCCGCGGTTGAAGGCATGAAAGTCGAAGCCCTCGGCGGCCTCTGCGCTCCACAGCCGCATCAGGTTGACCGTGTTCACACCGTGGCCGAGGATTGGCGTGTCGATGGGGACGCCGCGGAAAGTCTCGCTCGGCAGCCAGCGCACGCGCCAGCGGCCGGCCTCGTCGTGGTACGACTCGGTGCGGCCGCCGAGCTTCACCGTGCAGGCGATGTGGGGGCGGCGCACTTCCCAGGGGTTGCCGTAGCGCAACCAGTTGTCGGTGGTCTCGACCTGCTCGCCGTCGCGGATGCGTTGGTTGAAGATGCCGAATTCGTAGCGGATGCCGTAGCTGATGGCGGGTATCTGCAGCGTCGCCAGCGAGTCCATGAAGCAGGCGGCGAGGCGGCCGAGGCCGCCGTTGCCCAGGCCCGGCTCCTCCTCATGCTCGAGCAGATCGTCGAGCTCGATGCCGAGACCGGCGAGCGCCTTGCGCGTCACCTCCGAGATGCCGAGGTTGAGCAGGTTGTTGCCCATGAACGGGCCGGGCAGGTATTCGGCCGAGAGGTAGCAGACCGTGCGCGGGTTGGTCTGCTGGTAGGTGCGTACCGTGGCCACCCAGCGGTGCAGCAGGCGGTCGCGCACCGTATAGGCGAGCGCCTTGTACTTGTCGTCGAGCGAGGCCACCTCGAGAAAACGACCCTGCACGTAAAAGAGGTTGTCGAGGAAGGCGAGGCGGATCGAGTCTTCGGACAGGCCGGTGCGGATGCTGTCCTCGCCTCCCTTCGCCGCGTCGTCGCGCTTGCGTGCCGTCATTTCCCCTTTGAAATCTCGCCGTTCCGCCAGCGCCTGGTTTTACACCTCCCCGACCCGGCGCGCAATATGCGCGAGCGCTTCCTCGACCTGGTCGATCAGGATCAAGCACAGATCACCTGGCTGCAGTTTGGCAAGTGCCGTGTCGATGGCGAGGAATTCGCCACGGATCTCCTCGATCTCCTTGGTGCGCGTCGCGCCGACGAGCCCCTTGCGGAGCAGCGCCAGCACCTCGCCGTCGGCGCGGCCGCGCTGACAGGCGTCCTGGTAGAGGATCGCGCCGTCGAAGGCCTCGCCGAGGATCTCGCTCTGGCGGATGATGTCCTCGTCGCGCCGGTCGCCAGCGCCGCTGATGACGATCCAGCGCCGTTGCGCCGGCAGCTGTTCTACCGCCTGCACCAGCGCGCGGATCGCGTCCGGGTTGTGACCGTAATCGGCGATCAGCTTCGCGCCGCGGTAGTCGAAGACATTGAAGCGCCCCGGTGCCGTCCGCGCATCGCTGACGAAGGTGGCCAAACCGCGGCGGATCGTCTCCCAGTCGATTCCCAGCGCCCAGGCGGCACCGACCGCGGCCATCACGTTCTCGACCTGGAAGCCGATCGTGCCGTTACGGGTGAGTGGTACCGCGGACAGCTCCAAGCGCTCGACTTGTGCCCCTTCTGCGCAGACGATCGCATTGCCCTCGCGAAAAATGGTCCGTTTGCCCTGCGCGCGGTGCGTCATCATCAGCGGATGATGCGGGTCGGTGGCGAAATAGGTCACCTTGCCCGGACAGGCGCTGGCCATCTTCGCGACATTCGGGTCGGCGGCATTCAACACCGCCATGCCATTGGGACTGACGTTCTGCACGATCACGCGCTTGACCACGGCAAGCTCTTCGATCGTCGTGATGTAGTTCAGCCCCAAATGGTCGCCCATGCCGAGATTGGTCACCACCGCGACGTCGCACCGGTCGAAGCCGAGGCCCTCGCGCAGGATACCGCCGCGCGCGACCTCGAAAACTGCCGCATCGACTTCCGGATGCAGCAGCACGTTCTTTGCGCTTTTCGGGCCGCTGCAATCACCGCGATCGATGCACCGTCCGTTGGCAAAGACGCCGTCGGTCAGCGTCATGCCGATGCGCTTGCCGGTCTGGCCAATGAGATGGGCGGTCAGCCGCACCGTGGTCGTCTTGCCATTGGTGCCGGAGACCGCGACGACCGGAATGCGGCCGTTTTCATTGGCCGGGAACATCATCTCGATGACCGCGCGGCCGACGTCGCGCGGTTTGCCATAAGACGGATCGAGGTGCATGCGCAGGCCCGGCGCCGCATTGACCTCGACGATGCCGCCGTTCTGCGCTTCGAGCGGTTGACCGATGTCCTCGCAGATCACATCGATGCCAGCGATATCCAGCCCGACCATGCGCGCGCAAGCGACGGCGTGCGCCGCGACCTCGGGATGGACGTCGCCGGTCACGTCGGTCGCGGTGCCGCCAGTCGACAGGTTCGCGTTGTTGCGTAGCACTGCTCGCACGCCCTTCGGCAGCACCGATTCGGGCGTGAAACCTTGCGCAGCCAGGCGCGCCAGGGCGATGGCATCGAGGCGGATCTTGGTCAGCGATGTGGCATGTCCCTCGCCGCGGCGTGGATCGCTGTTGACGATATCGACCAGCTCACGTACCGAATGCACGCCATCGCCGATCACCGTCGGAGGCTCGCGTCGCGCCGCCGCGACCATCTGGTCGCCAACGACCAGCACGCGGAAGTCGTAGCCGGTGATGAAACGCTCGACCAGCACATGCGCGCTGATTTCCTGGGCGGCAGCGAAAGCCACCTCGAAATGGGAGCGATTGACGATATTGACCGTCACCCCCTTGCCCTGGTTGCCGTCATAAGGCTTGGTGACCACGGGTAGCCCGATCTCGAGCGCCGCCTGCCAGCCGGCCTCGACGTCATCGACGACCCGTCCGACCGGCACCGGCACCCCGGCGGCCCTGAGCAGGCTCTTGGTCAGGTCCTTGTCCTGAGCGATCGATTCGGCGATCGCCGAGGTGCTATCGACTTCGGCCGCCTGGATGCGCCGCTGTTTCGCGCCCCAGCCGAACTGCACCAGGCTACCGCGGGTCAGCCGCCGCCAAGGGATGTCACGCGCCTGGGCGGCATGGACGATCGCCCCCGTCGAGGGACCCAGCCGTTCATCCTCGTCGAGCGCGCGTAACTCGGCCACAGCGGCATCGAGATCGAAGGGCGTGTCATCGAGGGCTGCCCGGCAAAGGGTTTCGGCCAGTTCCAGCGCACGGCGGCCGACCGCCTCTTCGCTGTATTCGACGACCACCTGATAAAGCCCCGCTTCGGTCGTCGGCGCCGTGCAGCTGAAGGACACCGGGCAACCCGCCTGCGCCTGAAGGTTGAGCGTGGCGAACTGCACCGCGTGGGCAAGCGAAAGCTCGCCGGCATAGCCGATCGGTCGCATCGCGCCGATATGCGGAAAGCGCGCGCGGATGCGTGCTTCGAAGCCTGGCAAGCGACTGAATGCCCGTTCGTTTTCCTCGCAACGCACGAGAGCCTGGATCGATGTGTGCCGTGACCAGAGATTGGGGCCGCGCAAGGCACGAATGCGGAAGATTTCCATGATGATGATCAGTTTTCGGCAAAGGCGCGATAAGTTTCGATGCCGGCGCGCAGCAGATCAGTGCTCAAGCCCAACGCCCAGCCGGCGGCCAGCGCGGCCAGCACGGCGACGAGATGTTCTCGGGAATCCTGCAGCAGCGGAATCTGTTCGAGGGCAATGAGCGGCAGCTCGACCGCCGAGGAACTCAGCACCACTTGGCTGTCGCGCAACACCACGGCTCGCCCGCCCTTGGTGCGATGCTCGGCCACCCGCGGCATCAAAGGGTCGCAGCTGAAGAAGATCACCTCGCCGTCGCACAGATCCGCCAGGGAGGCCGTCGTCTCGTCGTCGGCATTGAGCACGCCGATGCCGTCAGGCAGCACCACATCGATCTGGGTGCGCATCACCTTGAACAGCAACTCGTCGTTGGTGATGCCGTGGTCGGGCATCAGCGCACGGGGGTCGATGGCCGTGACGATGCCCACCTGGCAGCGATCATAGGCCAGCCCTTCACCAGCGATCGCGGCGGGAGTATTCTCGATGACCGCGGCTTCGAGGCTGCGGTTCATCAAGAGGCGCTGACCGGGCTCCCAATGCGCGCAGTCGCCCGCCTCGACGCAGCGGTCTTCGAGGAACAATCCTTCGGTGCAGGCCAGCCCGGTGCGCAACCCGCCAAGCTGCAGCAGATGGGCGATGAGCTGCGCGGTAAGCGTAGATTCACGGCTGCCACTCACACCAATCACTGGAATGCGACCATTCTCGCCCGCCGGAAAGAGGTGTTCGACGATCGCCTCGCCGACCGGCCGGGGTTTGCCGACCGCGGGCTTCAGATGCATCAACAGGCTGGGGCCGGCATTCACCTCGACGATCGCGCCACCCTGCTCGGCCAGCGGACGCGAGATGTCCTCCGCCACCAGGTCGATGCCGGCGATGTCCAAGCCCACCACTTTCGCAGCCAGACAAGCGATCTGCGCAGTCTCGGGATGCACTGCGTCGGTGACGTCGATTGCATAGGTGCCGGTGCGCTGGACGAGCAGTTGCTGGCCTTCTGCCGGAACGTCATCGCCGGAAAAACCTTGGCGCTTCAGGATCAGCTGCACGAGGGCATCCTTGTCGAAGTCGATGGTCTCCAAGGGCAATTCCTCGGCATCGCCGCGGCGCGGGTCGGTGTTGATCTGGCTGTCGATCAGCGCCCTGACCGTCTGGCGGCCATCGCCGGTAATAAAGATGCTCTCGCCTTTGCAGGCTGCGACCAACTTTCCGCCGACGACGAGCAGCCGGTGCTCCTCGCCGCGTACATACCGCTCGACCATCACCCCGCTACCCTCGCGTTCGGCGACCGGAAACGCCGCACGGACTTCCGCTTCGGTCATCAGTTCGAGGGAAACCCCGCGACCATGATTGCCGTCATAAGGCTTCACGACCACCGGCACACCGATTTCCTGCGCGGCTTCCCAGGCATCGTCCGGATCATCGACCATGCGGCCCTCGGGGATCGGCACGCCGCAGGAGGCCAGCAAGGTCTTGGTCAGGTCCTTGTCGCAGGCGATGGATTCGGCGATGGCGCCGGTCAGATCCGTCTCGGCCGTCCAGATGCGCTTGCTCTTGGTGCCGTAGCCCAGCTGCACGAGGTTGCCTTCGTTGAGGCGGATGTGCGGAATGCGCCGCGGCTTGGCATCGGCCGCATCGACGATCGAGGCGGTGCTGGGGCCGAGCAGCAGCCGGTCGGCCAACTCGTGCAGACGCTTGACGGTGACCGCAACATCGAAAGGTTTGTCGTCGATCGCCGCCATCACCAGATCGCGCGCCGCATAAAGCGCCATGCGGGTGACTTCCGGATGAAAAGCACGCACCACCACCTTGTAGTGCCCGCGCGTGTCCATGCTGCGGGCACGGCCGAAGCCGCCGGGCATGCCAGCGAGATTCTGCAGCTCGAGTGTCACGTGTTCGAGGATGTGCGCCGGCCAGGTGCCTTCTTCGAGACGGCGGATGAAGCCGCCCTCGGTGTCGTAACTGCAACGATGGGACTGTAGCGAAGGCAGCCAGGCGACGAGACGCTCGGTGAAGCCCGGCAGCGTGTTCGACGGGCAATCTTCCAGCTCGCCGATGTCGACCCAGGCTTCCAGCACGGGACGGTAGGTCCACAGGTTGGGCCCGCGCAAGTGCACGATTTTCAGGAATTCGATGGATTTCATTGTGCTGGGCTGAAACTTTCGGACGAGTAACGCGTTGATCGTGGAAAAGCTGACAGGTGGCCGAGATACTGCCCGGTCGCACCCCGTATCATTCGCAACCTTCGTCGGCAGTTTGCCTCTTCATCGTGATGGAAAGCGCTACTTTACGCCAGCCAGAATCTCCGCTCCAGTCAGCCCCAGTCATAGCCACGCTCGAAATCGACCTCGACGAGCAGCTGAATTTCCGCTCCGGACTGATCCAGCTCACCGCGCTCGAGATTCGCGCCGGCGAAAAAGTCTGGCCTTTGTCGGCCGCGCTGACGCTCACGCATTCCGATCACGGCGGCATCGGCACCCTGGAGCTTGCCGACGGCCAACGCTTGCTCGCGCGCTGGCGCTACACCCTCGCCCGCAACCCGGCCGCCCTGAAGTTCGAGCGTGAATTCAACCGCTTACGCGACAGTCTGGCGAGCGGGATGGCGCCGGCTCCCGCCCTCGCCGCGACCTGCCCGATCTGCAAGGCGCCGATTCCACCCGACGAGGAGGAATGTCCGAACTGCGCCCGCGAGCTCGCCACCCCGCCATCGACCTGGGTTTTGCTGCGGCTGTGGCGCTTCGCCAAGCCTTACCGGGGCATGCTCTTCGCCGGCTTCCTGCTCACCCTGGCCGCCACCGCCGCGACCCTGGTGCCGCCTTACTTGACCATGCCGTTGATGGACGACGTGCTGATTCCCTATCAGAACGGTACGCCGATCGACTGGGTCAAGGTCGCCTGGCTGTTGGGCGGCCTGCTTTTCGCCGCCTGCCTTGCCTGGGGCTTGGGCTGGGCGCGCACCTACATCCTCGCGCTCGTCTCTGAACGAATTGGATCAGATTTGAGAACAACGACTTATGAACATTTGTTAAAGCTATCTCTCGAATATTTCGGTGGCAAACGCACCGGGGATCTCTTGGCGCGCATCGGCTCGGAAACCGATCGCATCAACGTCTTCCTGTCGCTGCATCTGCTCGATTTCGCGACCGACGTCTTGATGATCGCGATGACCGCGGTGATCCTGTTCTCGATCGATGCCTGGCTAGCGCTGATCACGCTGATCCCGTTGCCGATCATCATTTGGCTGATCCACATCGTGCGCGACCGTCTTCGCACCGGCTTCGAGCAGATCGACCGCGTGTGGGCCGAGGTCACCAACGTGCTGGCCGACACGATCCCGGGCATTCGCGTCGTCAAGGCTTTCGCGCAGGAAGCGCGCGAGGCACAGCGTTTCCGCGACGCCAATCGTCACAACCTCGACGTCAATGACCGGTTGAACCGCATCTGGTCGCTGTTCGCGCCGACGGTCGGCTTGCTCACCGAAATCGGCGTGCTGGTCGTCTGGGTGTCGGGCATCTGGCTGATCGCCCATGACCGCATCACGGTCGGCGTGCTGACCGCCTTCCTCGCCTACATCTCGCGCTTCTATACCCGGCTGGACGCGATGAGTCGCATCGTCTCGGTGACGCAAAAGGCTGCTGCCGGGGCCAAGCGCATCTTCGACATCCTCGACCATGTCTCCAGCGTGCCCGATCCGGTGAAGCCGGTGCCGATGCCGCCGGTCACAGGCGCGATCCAAATCCAAAACGTGCATTTCCGCTATGGCAACCGCGCCATCCTGCGCGGCATCGACCTCGACATCCGCCCCGGCGAGATGATCGGTCTGGTCGGTCATTCCGGCTCGGGCAAGAGCACGCTGGTGAATCTGATCTGCCGCTTCTACGATGTAACGGAGGGCAGCATTCGCATCGAGGGAGTCGATCTGCGCTCGATTCCGGTGGCCGAATGGCGCCGCCACATCGGGCTGGTCTTGCAGGAGCCCTTCCTGTTCTTCGGCACCATCGCCGAGAACATCGCCTATGGCAAGCCCGACGCGACGCGCGAGGAAATCGTCGCCGCGGCGCGCGCCGCCCATGCGCACGAATTCATCCTCCGCCAGCCGTTCGGTTACGACTCGCTGGTCGGCGAGCGCGGGCAGTCGCTCTCCGGCGGCGAGCGCCAGCGCATCTCGATCGCCAGAGCGCTGTTGATCGATCCGAAGATCCTGATTCTCGACGAGGCGACCTCGGCGGTCGATACCGAGACCGAATTCGAGATCCAGCAGGCCTTGAACAACCTGATCCGCGGCCGCACGACGATCGCGATCGCCCACCGCCTCTCGACGCTGCGCCGTGCCGACCGGCTCGTCGTGATGGACCGCGGCAAGATCGTCGAGATCGGCAACCACGACGAGCTGATGGCGAAAGAAGGTCACTACTGGCGGCTCTACATGGCGCAGAGCAAGCAGCTCGACGAGCCGCCCCCGCTGGGCGAAGCCGACAAGAACGCGCTCCCGCCGCTCGTGTTGCCGGAGCCGAAGGCGCAGGAACGGGAGGTGGTCGCATGAGATCGCCCACTTTCACCTTGAGCCGCAACCCGTTCGGCAAACTGGTGTTCACCGGCCCCGATGGCGTGGCGCACGAGGGTGTGACGCCGGTGCGCGCTTTTGCGCTTTCCTCACCGGAGGAAGGCATTGCGCTGCTCTCTGCCGAAGGCAAGGAGCTCGTCTGGATCGACCGACTTGCCGACTTGCCGACGCCGTTGCGCGGCTTGATCGAAGAAGAATTCGCCCAACGCGAATTCATGCCGGTGATTCAGCGCATCGTCCGGGTGTCGAGCTTCGCCACCCCATCGACCTGGCGGGTCGACACCGACCGGGGAAGCACGGAACTGATTCTCAAGAGTGAGGACGACATCCGCCGCCTGCGCGGCAGCATCCACCCCAACGGACTCCTGATCGCCGACAGCAACGGCATCCACTACCTGATCCCCGACCGAAATAGGCTCGATGCGGCGAGCCGGAAGATTCTGAAACGGTTTCTCTGACCGACCATCGGGTCTGATCATCCGGCCTTGATCCTCGGCGCTGCAGGACGGCACTCAGCGGCGCTGCGTTCCCCATTGCACCGAGGTAAGATGGCGCCATGGAAGCTGCTGCGCCCATCCGCGTCCTCTACGTCGAGGACGATCCGTTCGACCGCGAGCTGGTGCTCGATGTGCTCGAACATGCCGAGACGCCCTTCGCGCTGACGACGGTTGGCGATCGCCGCGAATTCGAAACCGCGTTGCAGACGGGCAGCTTCGATTGCGTGCTGACGGATTATGAGATTCTCGGCTACTCTGGCCTAGAGGTCTTCGATGCAGTGCAGGCCGTGCAGCCGAACCTGCCGGTGGTGATCCTGACTGGCACGGGTTCGGAAGAACTCGCCGTCGCGGCGATGAAACGCGGCGCCGCCGATTACATCATCAAGACACCCGAGCACATCCGTCGTCTGCCGCTGTCGCTGAATCGCGTCGTCGAGCAGGCCGCATGCGCGCTACGGTTGAAACAGCAACAAGCCGAAGTCGATCTGGCCGCGAAGATTTTCGCTGCGAGCAGCGACGGGCTGATCATCACCGACGCGGCCAGAAAGATCCTCGCCGTCAATCCGGCTTTCTGCGCGCTCAGCGGCTATCGGGCCGACGAGTTGATCGGCCGCGAGACCGACGTACTCAACGCCGGACCGAAAGACGACGCCTTGGTCGCGGCAATCTGGGGAAGTGTCGCCCGACAGGGGATCTGGCAAGGCGAAATCCGGCCGCGGCGCAAGGATGGCACGCGTGGCCGCGCCTGGCTCACCCTGTCGGCGATCACGGACCCCGAGGGTGCGGTGAGCCATTATGTCATTCAGCTCGTCGATCTCACCGAGCGCAAGCAGTTCGAGGAACACCTGCGTTACGTGCTACAGCACGACGCACTGACCGACCTGCCGAATCTCGGCCTGCTGACCGACCACCTCGAGCAGGCACTCAGTGACGCCGCGCGGCAAGGGCGCAGCGTAGCGCTCATGACCCTCAATTTGACGCGCTTTCGCGCGGTCAATGAACACTATGGCCGCAGCGTCGGCGATCGCGCGTTGATCGAAGTAGCTCGTCGTCTTTCCGACCTGATACGCGCCAGCGACACGGTGGCGCGCAGTGGCGCCGACGAATTCGACATCGTGCTCACCAACCTCGACGAGGAAGATGATGCGATCCTGCTCGCCCAGCGCATCCTCGATCGGATCGCCGAACCATTGGATATCGACGGTCACCGGCTGGCGCTCGATGCCTGCATCGGCATCGCGCTCTATCCGAAGGATGCCCAGGATGTCGAAGGACTGTTCAAGAGCGCCGATAGCGCGCTCGATCATGCCCGCAAAGCCGGGAAACACGGCTTCCATTTCTTCGACCGGCAGATGAATGCAGAAGCTCAATTGCGGCTGCGGCTCGAAGCTGACTTGCGGGAGGCCGTCGCGCAGGAAGCGCTGGAGATTCGCTACCAGCCACAGGTCGATCTGCACAGCGGCCGCATCTGCGGCTACGAAGCGCTGTTGCGCTGGCAGCATCCGCAGCTCGGCGCGATCTCACCGACCCAGTTCGTCCCGTTGGCCGAGGAGATCGGCCTGATCGACCGTATCGGCACCTGGGTCCTGCGCCAAGCCTGCCAGCAGAACAAGATTTGGTTGGATGCCGGCGCACCGCTGCTGCCGGTGGCGGTGAATGTCTCGCCCCACCAGTTCCGGCAGGAAGATCTGGCCGAGATCGTCAGTCGGACGCTGAGCGAGAGCGGCTTGCCGGGCGCCGGCCTGGAGTTGGAGATCACCGAATCGTCGATGATCGAGCACCCGACGCAGGTCGCCGACGTGATCGGCCGAGTCAAGGCACTGGGCGTGAAGCTGGCGCTCGACGATTTCGGCACCGGTTATTCGTCGCTGTCGTATCTGTCGAGCCTGCCGTTCGACAAGATCAAGATCGACCAGAGCTTCATCCGCGACGTGATCACCAACCCCGTCAACGCCGCGATCGTCAGCGCGACGATCGCGATGGGGCGCAGTCTTGGTATGACTGTGCTGGCCGAGGGTGTCGAGAACGAGGCACAGTTGATGTTCCTGCGCAGCCGGCGATGCGAGGCGATGCAGGGCTGGCTATTCAGCAAGGACATCGCCGCGGATCAGCTCGGCATGCTGCTGAAGGAAGGCGCAACGCTGAAAGTCGGCACAGCAGAAACGGCAGCAGAGGAGACCCTGCTGCTGCTCGACGACGAGCCGAACATCCTCAACGCGCTGCGCCGCCTGCTGCGGCGGGAGGGCTATCGCATCCTCGCGACCACCTCGCCGCAGGAAGCCTTCGCACTGCTGGCGCAACATCGTGTCCAGGTGATCGTCTCCGACCAGCGCATGCCCGAGATGAGCGGCACCGAATTCCTCTCGCGCGTCCGGCAAATCTATCCCGATACAGTGCGCATCGTGCTCTCCGGCTACACCGACCTGCAATCGATCACCGATGCGATCAACCGCGGAGCGATCTATCGCTTCCTCGTCAAACCCTGGGACGACGAAGAGCTGCGCCAGCAGATCCGCGAGGCATTCCGCGTCGCGCATGGGCTGAAACATGGCTGAACCACCATGGGCGCATCCGATGGCCTCTGATGACTTTGGAGGGGATATGGAAGAAGACAAGATCCAGATCGGCTGCGAATCGATAATCAACGGCCTTGCCGTACCGACGTTCATCATCGATCTCCGGCACAGGCTCGTTTGTTGGAACCATGCCTGCGAGAAAATCACCGGCAAGTCGGCAGTCGAGATGGTCGGCACAGACAATCATCGACGGATCCTTTATGACCAGGAACGGCCGACGATGGCCGATCTGATCGTCGATGGTGCCGACGCCAAGACACTTCGTCAGCACTACGGTGAAAAGCGCCTGACCCGTTCTTCCCTGCTCGATGGGGCCTATGAGGCAGAGGATTATTTTGCGCACTTGGGCGAGGATGGTCTATGGCTTTACTTTACCGCTGCGCCGCTGCGTGATGCGCAGGGTCGCATGCTCGGCGCAATAGAAACTCTTCAGGACGTTTCCGATCGCCATCTCGCCGAGCAAACGCTGCTGAATTATCAGAAGAATCTCGAGAAAATCATCCAGCTACACACTGCTCAGCTGGCCGAGACCCAGCAGCAACTGGTGCACGCTGAAAAAATGGCCTCGATCGGCCAACTCGCCGCCGGCGTCGCCCACGAGCTCAACAACCCGATCGGTTTCGTCAATAGCAACCTCAATACCCTCGAAACCTATCTCGCGGATCTCTTCGCGATCGCCGACGCTTATGCGCAGGCCGAGCTCGCCTACGGGATGGAGTCGCCGCCGTTCGAGCGTGCCCGCCAGCTCAAGGAGGAAAAGGATTACGACTTCCTGCGCAACGACATCCTGGCGCTGTTGCACGAATCGAAAGAGGGGCTCTCGCGCGTCGCGCGGATCGTGCGCGATTTGAAGGATTTTTCTCATGCCGGCAACACTGCGATGCAGTGGGCCGACCTGCATGCCGGGCTCGAATCGACGCTCAACATCGTCTGGAACGAGCTGAAATACAAATGCACCGTCACCAAGCGTTATGGCGAACTGCCTCCGGTCTGGTGCGACATTTCGCAGCTCAACCAGGTGTTCATGAACCTGCTCGTCAATGCTGGCCACGCGATCGCCGAGAAGGGCGAGATCACGATCGCCACCGGCCGCGAAGGCGACAAGGTGTTCGTCGCGATCAGCGACACCGGCAGCGGCATCGCGCCGGAGAACCTCAAACGCATTTTCGATCCCTTCTTCACCACCAAGCCGGTCGGCAAGGGCACGGGTCTCGGCCTGTCGCTCGCCTATGGCATCGTGCAGAAACACCGGGGCAACATCGAGGTAAAAAGCGAGCTGGGCAAGGGCAGCACCTTCACCGTCTGGTTGCCGATCGAGCCGCCGACGCAGACCGCCGAGACGCAGACTGCCGTCTTGCCAGCGCCGACTTTGCAACAGCCATGAACGCATCCCAGACACCTCCGGCGCCAGCGCGCATCCTGTGCGTCGATGACGAACCATCGATTCTCGCCGCGTTGAAGCGCGTCTTCCGTCCTCACGGCTATACCGTGCTGACGGCCGGCTCCGGTCAGGAAGCGCTCGAGCTGCTCGCCAAGGAGCCGGTCGATTTGGTGATCAGTGACATGCGCATGCCACAAATGGATGGTGCGCAGCTTCTCGAACAGGTCTTCCAGCGCTGGCCCGAGACGAAGCGCATCTTGCTCACCGGCTACGCCGATGCCAATGCCACGATCGCGGCGATCAATCTGGGCCATATCTGGCGCTATGTCGCCAAGCCTTGGAACGATGCCGAACTGGTGAGCGCCGTCGAGCAGGCGCTGGCCCACAGCCGGTTGGAGCGCGAGAACGCCGCGCTCGTCGCGCTCACAAAGCGGCAGAACGAAGAGTTGCGCCGGCTCAATGCCGGCCTGGAAGAAAAAGTCGCGGCGCGCACCGCGGAATTGCAACAAATGCTCGGCATGGTGGAAACAGCCCATGCCGAGCTGAAAAAAGGCTTCATGACCACCGTCAAGGTGCTCTCCAGCCTGTTCGAGCTGCGTGGCGGCAAACTCGCCGGCCACTCGCGCCGCGTCGCCGAGACGGCGCGCCAGCTCGTCCAGGTGCTCGCGCTCGACGAAGCGGCCGCCCAGGACGTGTTGCTCGCAGCGCTGCTGCACGACATCGGCAAGATCGGCCTGCCCGACCATCTGCTCGACAGGCCGTTCATTACGCTGCTGGCCGAAGAGCGTGCCCAGGTCATGACGCATCCGCAGCGTGGCGAGCTGGTATTGAAGGCGGTCGAACAGCTCAAGAATGCGGCCGTGCTGGTGCGCCACCATCACGAATGCTTCGACGGTAGCGGCTATCCGGATCATCTGGTCGGTCTGGCCATCCCTCTGGGCGCGCGCATTCTCGCCGTGGCCAACGATTTCGATGCCCTGCAGCTGGGCACGCTGGTCAGCCGGCCGTTGAAACCAGCCGAGGCGCGCTCCTATATCTTCGAAAACCGTGGCAAGCGCTATGACCCGCAGGTCGTCGATGCCTTCATGGCCAAGGTCGCCGATCAGATCCCCGAGGAAGTGCAGGAGCTGCCGATGCGTCCCGGCACCTTGCGTCCCGGCATGGTGCTGACGCGCGATCTCATGCATCCCGACGGCTACCTGCTGCTGGCCAAGGGCCAAGCAGTCGATGCGCAGGTGATCCAGCAGCTGCTGAAGATCGAATCGCTGGAAGGCCACCGATTGACACTCTATGTCCGGCCGGAGAAGTGACGATGGAAGCCTTCGTCTGGAGCGAGCGTTTCGAAACCGGTTTCGCCAGCGTCGATGCGCAGCACCGCCATCTCGTCGCCCTCGTCAATCGGGTCGGCGACATGCTCCTCGATGCGAATCCGGGCTCATCCGGGATCGAGGAAGTGTTCCGCGAGCTTTCGACCTACGCAGCGACACACTTCCGCGGGGAAGAACGCCTGATGCAGGAGAACGGCGTCGATGCGCGCCATCTCGAGCATCACCGCAAGTCGCACCGTGATTTCGTCGAACAGGTCAAGGAGATGTGGAACCAGCGCAAATTGATGTCGGCGCCGGCGGAAACCCTGCATGGCTTCCTCGTCGCCTGGCTGAGTTTCCACATCCTCGGCGAGGATCAGCAGATGGCACGCGAAATCATGCGCATCCGCCAAGGCAAGAGCCCGGCCGAAGCCCATGAGCTCGAACACACGCGCGGCGAACGCTCGACGACGGCGCTGATCACCGCGCTGAAAAACCTCTATGCGGTACTGCTGCGCCTGAACCGCGACATGGCGCAGATCAATGCCCGTCTCGAAGCCGAGGTCGCCGAACGCACGAAAGAGCTACTACAATCGGAAAAGCTCGCTTCGATCGGCCAACTCGCCGCCGGGGTGGCACACGAGATCAACAATCCGATTGGTTTCGTCACGTCCAATCTCGGTACGTTGGGTCGCTATGTCGATCAGCTGCTGCGGCTGGCCGACCTAGGCGCCGCGACGCCGCAAGGCGAGGCGATCAGCCAGGAAATCGATCTGGCCTACCTGAAAACCGATGTCGCCGACCTGCTGCGTGAAACGCGCGCGGGACTCGAACGAGTGCAAAAGATCGTCGTCAATCTCAAGGATTTCTCGCGCGTCGATCAGGCGCAATGGCAGGAAGCCGACCTGCTTGCCGGCCTCGAGAGCACGCTTGCCGTCGCCGCCCACGAATTGAAGTACAAGGCGGACATCAAGCGCGATCTCGCGCCACTGCCGCCGGTGCGTTGCATGCCGGCGCAGATCAACCAGGTGTTCCTGAACCTGCTGGTCAACGCGGCACAGGCAATCGCCGGTCACGGCACGATCACATTGAAAAGCGGACGCGCCGGCGACCGTGTCTGGATCGAGATCACCGATACCGGTTGCGGGATGGATGCAGCCACCCAGCGCCGCCTGTTCGAGCCGTTTTTCACCACCAAGCCCGTCGGCAGCGGCACCGGGCTGGGACTGTCACTGAGCTGGGACATCATCAACAAACACGGCGGCAGCATCGACGTCGACAGCACGCCGGGCAAAGGCACGACGTTCCGCATCTGGCTGCCGATTTCTGGACCCAGCGGAGGACACGAGGCCGGTTAGCCGTGCTACCCTCTCGCGCCGCCGTCCATTGATTGGCGCAGCATCGTTACCATGCATCCGATCCACCACTTTCCAATCACTACCGTCTGGCCCGGCTCGCCCTACCCGCGCGGCGCCACCTGGGATGGCGAAGGCGTCAATTTCGCGCTGTTTTCCGAGCATGCCGAAAAGGTCGAGCTGTGCCTGTTCGATCCGTCCGGTCAGCATGAAATCCAGCGCATCACGCTGCGCGAGCAGACCGATCTGGTCTGGCACTGTTATCTGCCCGAGGCGCGCCCCGGACTGCTCTACGGTTATCGCGTTCATGGGCCTTACGACCCGGTGCGCGGCCACCGTTTCAACCCGAACAAGCTGTTGCTCGATCCCTACGCCCAGGACATCGTCGGGCCGCTCATCTGGAACGACGCCCATTACGGCTATCAGGTCGATGCCCTGCATGACGATCTGTCCTTCGACCGCCGCGACAACGCGCCGTGGATGCCGAAGTGCCGCGTCACCGATCCGGCGTTTTCCTGGGGGGATGATCGTTCGCCGAACATCCCCTGGCACGAGATGGTGATCTACGAGCTGCACGTGCGCGGTTTCACGATCGAGCATCCGGACGTCCCGCCCCCGCTGCGCGGCACTTATGCGGGGTTGATCACCGCGCCGGTGATCAACCATCTCAAGCGGCTGGGCATCACCTCGGTGGAGCTGATGCCGATCCACAGCTTCATCGACGACCGCCATCTGGTCGATCAGGGCAAGCGCAATTACTGGGGCTACAACTCGATCGGCTTTTTTTCGCCCGAGCAGCGCTATTCGGCGAGCGGCTCGCCGAAGGAATTCAAGACGATGGTCAAGACGCTGCATTCGGCGGGCATCGAGGTGATCCTCGACGTGGTCTATAACCACACCGCCGAAGGCAACCATCTGGGGCCGACGTTGTCGTTCAAGGGCATCGACAACAGCGTCTATTACCGTCTGCAGCCCGACGCGCCGCGTTATTACCGCGATTACACCGGCTGCGGCAACACGCTCAACCTCGAACACCCGCGCGTGCTGCAGCTGGTGATGGATTCTCTACGCTACTGGGTGCAGGAGATGCACGTCGACGGCTTCCGCTTCGATCTGGCCGCCGCGCTCGGTCGCGAGCAGCATACGGTGAATCACTTCGGCGCTTTCTTCGACATCCTGCACCAGGATCCGATCCTCTCGCGCGTCAAGCTGATCGCCGAGCCGTGGGACCTCGGCGAAGGCGGCTATCAGGTCGGCAATTTCCCGTTGGGCTGGGCAGAATGGAACGACCGCTACCGCGATTGCATGCGCGCTTTCTGGCGCGGCGATGGCGGCAAGATCGGCGAATTCGCCACAAGGCTGACCGGCTCCTCCGACCTCTACGCCCGCAACGGCCGCCGCCCCTATGCGAGCATCAATTTCATCACCGCGCACGACGGCTTCACGCTGCACGATCTGGTCAGCTATGAACACAAACACAACGAGGCCAACGGCGAAGGCAACCGCGACGGCACCGACAACAACCTGTCTTGCAACTACGGCGTCGAAGGCGAGAGCAGCGATCCTGGCATCTGTGCGCTGCGCGCGCGCCAGAAGCGCAACCTGCTGGCCACCTTGCTGTTCTCGCAGGGCGTGCCGATGCTGCTTGCCGGCGACGAGATGGGCCGCACCCAGCATGGCAACAACAACGCTTACTGTCAGGACAACCCGCTCGGCTGGGTGAGCTGGAATCTCAGCGCGGATGATCGGGAACTGCTCGAATTCGTCGCCCGGTTGGTCAGGCTGCGCCACCGTCACCCGGTGTTCCGGCGGCGCAATTTCTTTCAGGGACGGCCGATCCGCTACTCGTCTGATACCGGCATCAAGGACATCCACTGGCTCAAGCCCGACGGCACCGACATGAGCGACGAGGAATGGACGCAGGATTACGCCCGCTGTCTTGGCGTCTATCTGTCCGGCGAGGCGCTCGGCGAAGTCGATCGCCACGGCCGCGCGATCCGCGACGACAACTTCATCCTGCTGTTCAACGCCCATGTCGACCGGATCGATTTCGCCCTGCCCCGACTGTGTGACGATTGCCTCTGGCAGGTGCTGATCGACACCCATTACCACGCCGGCCTCAAGCCTGATGGCCGTTTTCGCGGCGGCGAACGTTATCCGCTCGAAGGCCGCACCCTTGCGCTGCTCAGCCAGCAAACCGCTGCAACTCAAACCGCCCCATGAACGAGACCGCCCTCGAACGCCTCGCCGAGGCCTGCGGCATCGCCCGCGAATATCACGACATCTGGGGCGGCCATCATCCGACCTCGGCGAGCACGCAGCGTGATTTGCTCGCCGCGATGCACTTCGACCTCACCCGCGATGCCGAAGAGCTGCTCGCCGAATTCGCGGCGGCCCAGCGCACCCTCCCTGCGCTGCCTGATGAGGCGATGGCGCAATGCTGTCATCTGCCGGCCGTACTCGCCGAGGGTGGACGGCTGTGGGGCTTGAGCGTGCAGCTCTACAGCCTGCGATCAGGGCGAAATTGGGGCATCGGTGATTTCACCGATCTGGCCGCGCTGGTCGAACTGGTCGCCGCGGCCGGCGGCGATTTCATCGGACTGAACCCCTTGCATGCGCTATTTCCGGACGATCCGACGCGCATCAGCCCCTACAGCCCTTCGCACCGCGCTTTCTTGAACGTGCTCTACATCGATGTCGAGGCCGTGCCGGAATTCGCCGCCTGTGAGGCCGTCCAAAGCCGTATCGCCAGCGCCGAGTTTCAGGCGCAATTGACTGCGCTGCGCGCGCAGCCGTTGGTCGATTACCCTGGCGTCGCCCGGCTCAAACTCGAGATCCTGCGGGCGCTGTTCGATTTCTGGCGCGCCCATGCCGGCGCCTGCCTGGCCGGCTTCGCCGTCTGGCGCGAAGCACAGGGCGAGGCACTGGAACATTTCGCGCGCTTCGAGACGCTCCAGGCGCACTTTCGCGCACAAGACCCGGACTGCTGGGGCTGGCCAGCCTGGCCGGAGGAATACCGTGACCCGGCCTCACCCGCTGTCGCCGCTTTTGCCGAGAATCACGCCGTCGAGATCGACTGGCATGCCTGGCTGCAATGGCTGGCGGATTCGCAGCTGGCCGCGGTCGCCGCACGCGCGCGCGAGCGCGGCATGGCGATCGGTCTTTACCGCGATCTGGCCGTCGGCGCCCATCCGGGCGGCGCGGAGGTCTGGCAATGGCAGGATGTGTTCGCGATCGGCAATGGCGGCGCCCATACCGGCGCGCCGCCCGACGATCTCAATCTGCTCGGTCAGGACTGGGGACTGCCGCCCTTGATCCCGCATCGCCTGCGCGAAGCCAGTTATGCGCCCTTCATCGAGGTATTGCACGCCAACATGCGCCACGCCGGCGCCTTGCGCATCGATCATGTGATGGGATTGTCACGCCTGTTTTGGGTACCGGCCGACACGCCGGCAACCGAAGGCGCTTATGTCCATTACCCCTTCGCTACGCTGCTCGGCCTCGTGGCACGCGCGAGTCTCGACCATGCCTGCCTGGTGATCGGCGAGGACTTGGGCACCGTGCCCGAAGGTTTCCGCGAGCGGCTCTTCGCTGCCGGCGTGCTCTCCTACCACCCGCTGATCTTCGAGCGTTATCCCGACGGCAATTTCCGCCTGCCCGTCGACATGCCGCGCCAGGCGCTCGTCTCGGCCAGCACCCACGACTTGCCGACGCTCGCCGGTTTCTGGCAGGGCGTCGATCTGGAGATTCGCACGCGATTGATGCTGTTTCCGAGCAGCGCAGTGCGCGAGCGGCTGATCACCGAACGCGGCTGGGATCGCGGCCGCTTGCTGTGGGCGCTGGAGCGCGAAAATCTGCTCCCTACGGGAGTCAGCAAGGACCCTGCTGCGCTGCCGGACCTGACGCCGGAAGTCATCGCTGCGATCCACGCCTATCTCGCCCGCAGCCCGGCGATGTTGCTGTCCATCCAGCCCGAGGACGTCTTCGCCTGCCGCGATCAGATCAACGTGCCGGGCACGCTCGAAGACCAACATCCGAACTGGCAGCGCAAGCTGCCGCAGCCGCTGGAAGAGTGGCCGATGCTGCCGGGCTGGTATGCCGTGATCGACGCTGTGCGCGCCGAGCGCTGAACGGTGCTATGCGCCCCAGGCGCCGAGAAACTCCCGCCAGTGCGCTGCATCGATCTTCGCCAGCGCGTCGCGCACGCTGGCCACTTCCTCGTCGTGCTCCGCGACGGACATTTGGCCACGCATCATCTGGAAGCGCAGATAGACGAGGTAGGTGTTGACGACATCGGTCTCGCAATAATCGCGGATCGCCCCGATCTCGCCAGCAAGCCACGCACTCCAGACCGCGCCGCCGTCCATGCCGAGTTTGCCAGGAAGCCCCATCAGCTTCGCCAGCTCGTCGAGCGGCGCGTTGGCGCGCGGCTGATAGAGCGCCAACAGATCCATCAGATCCAGATGGCGCGTGTGGTAACGACTGATGTAGTTGTTGAACTTGAAGTCGCGGCTGTCCTTGTAATCGCCCTCGCCCATCTCCCAGTAGCGCGGCGCGGCGATGCCGTGGATCAACCCGCGGTAGTGCAGCACCGGCAAATCGAAGCCACCGCCGTTCCATGAGACGATCTGTGGCGTGTATTTTTCGATACCGGCGAAGAAGCGCCGGATGATCTCGGCCTCGGTGAGCTTCGGCTCGGCCAGCGACCAGACCTTGAAGCCCTCGTCGCTCCTCATCACGCAAGAGATGACGACGACGCGTTGCAGATGGAGCGGCAAAAAATCCGAGCCGTTCTTTGCGCGCTGCTTCTGGAAGGCGAATTCTGCCACCTCGGCATCGGGCAGCGATTCCGGCAGATCATGGAGAAGTCGCAGCCCCGCGATATCGGGGATCGACTCGATGTCGAAGACAAGAACAGGAGTCACGCCGGAAACACGCCGGTCGAGAGATAGCGGTCGCCGCGATCGCAGACGATGCTGACGATCACCGCGTCCTCGACTTCGGCGGCGATGCGCAGCGCCACCGCCATCGCCCCACCGGACGAAATGCCGGCACAGATGCCCTCCTCGCGGGCGAGCCGACGCGTCATTTCCTCGGCGTCATGCTGGCTTACGTATTCGATCCGGTCGATGCGCGAGAAATCGCAGATCTTCGGCAGATACTCCGGCGGCCATTTGCGGATGCCCGGAATCTGCGCGCCTTCTGCCGGCTGACAACCGATGATCTGGATGGCCGGATTCATTTCCTTGAAGTAGCGCGAGCAGCCCATGATCGTGCCTGTGGTGCCCATGCTGGAGACGAAATGGGTGATGCGGCCTGCCGTGTCGCGCCAGATTTCCGGGCCGGTGCCGCGGTAGTGCGCGAGCGGATTGTCCGGGTTGGAAAACTGGTCGAGCATGATGCCGCGTCCAGTGCCAACCAGCCGCTCGGCCTCGTCGCGCGCGCCTTCCATCCCGGCTGCCTTCGGCGTCAGTATCAGCTCGGCACCATAGGCGCGCATCGACTGCCGCCGCTCGATACTCTGGTTCTCCGGCATCACCAGCACCATTTTGTAGCCGCGCATCGCCGCCACCATCGCCAGCGCAATGCCGGTGTTGCCCGAAGTCGCCTCGATCAGCGTGTCGCCTGGCTTGATCTCGCCGCGCTTTTCGGCTTCCAGGATCATCGACAGTGCCGGCCGGTCCTTGACCGAGCCGGCCGGATTGTTGCCCTCGAGCTTGGCAAGAATCACGTTATTGCGCCGCGCATTCTCGGCGCCAGGTAACCGTTGCAGGCGCACCAGCGGAGTATTGCCGACAAAGTCTTCGAGAGTATGCGTGTTCATTTGCCGGAGAGATAGCTGACGTATTCCCTCACACCCTGCGCGACATCCCGGAAAGGTTCCGTGTAGCCGGCCTCGCGCAGCGCGGAAATATCGGCCTGCGTGAAGCTTTGATATTTGCCTTTCAATGCCTCGGGGAAAGCGATGTATTCGACGATGCCGGCATCGACCATCTGCGCGAGCGAAAGCGGCGGCTCGCCTTCCAAGGCACGGCAGGCGTTGACGGTGGCGAAGGCGATGTCGTTGAACGGTTGCGCCTGGCCGGTGCCGAGGTTGAAGATGCCAGACTTACCCGGATGGTCGAGAAAGAACAGATTCACCTTGACGACGTCCTCGACATAAACGAAATCGCGCCGCTGTTCGCCGTTGCCATAACCGTCGCAGCCTTCGAACAGCTTCACCTTGCGGCTTTCGCGATATTGGTTGAAGTGGTGGAAGGCGACCGAGGCCATGCGCCCCTTGTGCTGCTCACGCGGCCCATAGACGTTGAAGTAACGAAAACCCACCACCTGCGAGGCCGGCTCTTCCTGAGCCAGACGCCGGCGAACCACCTGGTCGAAGAGGAATTTCGAGTAGCCATAGACGTTCAGCGGCCCCTCGTGCTCGCGTGCCTCTTTGAAGATGCGCCCCGCCCCATAGACCGACGCGGAGGAGGCATAGAGGAACTGCACCTCCTGATCGAGACAATGATCCAACAGCGTCAGGCTGTAGCGGTAATTGTTCTGCATCATGTAATGGCCATCGCTCTCCATCGTGTCCGAGCACGCCCCTTCGTGGAACACCGCTTCGAGCACACCGTCGAAATGGCCCTGCTGCAACAGCTCGAGGAATTCGTGCTTGTCGAGATAGTCGGCAATCTCGCAATCGACCAAATTCTTGAATTTGTCCGCCTTCTCGAGGTTGTCGACGGCGAGGATATTGTCGATGCCGCGCTCGTTCAACGCCTTGACGAGATTCGAGCCAATAAACCCGGCCGCACCGGTGACTACGTAATACATACTCATTCCCACTACCGTCCGGTTAAATCGTGAATAGATTCAGTTGGTTGCGCGGCACACCCTGTGGAAGAATGCACTCGCTGGCTGGAAAGGCTTGCTGCAAGGGCATCTTCTCGAACAGGGTGACCGACAAAATCTGTAGCAAAGTGTAGAGCGAGGCGTCCAGTTGCAGTTTCTTCTTGATGATGGCAACGAGCACATAGACCGACACGGCGATCCAGATTTGCGTCTTGACCGCATTCTCCGATGTTCCGAAAAACCGTTTGATCCGCAAATGCTGCTTGATCCACTTGAAGAACAACTCGACTTGCCAGCGATTCTTGTAGAGCGCGCAGATCGTCGTGGCCGGCAAGGTCATCTGGTTGGTAAGGAAGATGAGCGTCTTGCCTGTCTCCGGATCGTTGAAGCGCACCCGGCGCAGCTGGGCGGGATACTCCTGCCGGGTGTAGAAACCATCGAGCGCAATGCGCTGATCGCAGATGACGCCCGTGGTTCGGTCGGTTGGCACCGAATAGACACGATGCCAGCGCATGTTCGACTTGGCGCGTGTGACGAAGAACGCCCCGGCCAGGTGCAGCGCATGCAAGCGGGCGAAATCGACGTAGCCCCGATCCATGGTGTAGATGGCCCCGGGTTCCAGTTCGAGCAGATCGAGGGCATGCACGTCGTGCAGTTTGCCGTCGGAGACATGGATAAAGCTGGGAATGCTGCCCTTCAGGTCGAGCAGCGTATGCATCTTCACCGCCGCCTTGGTGGTGCGAAAGTGCGCCCACGGAAACACCGACAGGCACAGGTCGATGGTGGTCGAGTCCAGCGCATAGACGGTGTTCGACAGATCGAGTCCCAAGTCCTCGCTCATATACAGTTTGCGGGCTTGCATGATCAAGCGACTGGCAAAAGCTTCCCAGATGCGCCAATCTCGCGACTCGTTGGCGTCGGCCAATGTCGATCTGGCCACCGGAGCGCGAAACCCCATGTGGTAGAGCTTCGCCGATTGGGCCAGCAGGCAGGCCTCGATGTCCCGCAGGCTCTCCCGGTAGGTCAGTTGCGCAAAGGCCATGGCCCGGAATTGCTCGGCACAGGTCAGCGCCCGCACCCCCTTGTCGCCGCCGTGTCGTGCCACGATCCGATGGAATGTCTTCCACGGCAGAAAGTCCATGATCTGGGCGAACAGCGTCTTGCCGGTGTTCATGGCAGTCTCCGGGCCAAAGCTCGGAATTCTGCGGGAACCCCGTTTCCGATTTCAAATCGGAGACACCCCTCGTCGCTCGGAAACCTGCATCAGTCATGGCTTACAGCGGTTCACCCTCTCATTTAACCGGACAGCAGTGACTCATTCCTTCAACCCAGATTGTCCATTGGAACGCGAGCGGGTTTCGAAGGCGAGGGCGAGCAGGTTTGCGTCCCCGCGACGAGCCAATAACAGTGTCTATTGGCGAGGAACGGGGGCGCAAAGATGCCGCCCGCAGCTCGAAAACCGCCGCGTAGGGCGATGAGATGATCGTATCGAATGTTCATGGCGAATCTGCCCGGTCTAATGGACAATCTGGGTTCAACTCTTCCAGAGAACAGGTGGCGGTGCCGAGCTTGCCGACGACGATACCCGCCGCGCGGTTGGCAAGCCGCACCGCTTCGATGAGGGGCTGCCCGGCGGCGAGCATCACCGCCAGCGTGGCGATCACGGTATCCCCCGCACCGCTGACATCATAAACCTCGCGCGCCTGCGCCGGCTCGTGAATCGCCCCATCCGCAGTAAACAGCGTCATGCCTTCTTCCGAGCGCGTCAGCAGCACGGCATCGAAGCCGAGCTCGGCGCGCAGCTTCGTCACCCGGGCGGTCAGGTCTGTTTCATCCTGCCAGCGGCCGACGACCTCACGCAATTCGGCGCGGTTGGGCGTGACGATGCTCGCCCCCGCATAGCGCGTGTAGTCGTCGCCTTTGGGATCGACGAGCACGGGTTTGCCGTATTCCTTGGCGATGCGGATCATCTCGGCGATGTGGGTCAGCCCGCCCTTGCCATAGTCGGAGAGGATCACGACCTCGCAATCATCGATGCGCTGGCGGAACTCGGCCAGCTTCGCTTGCAGCACCTCGTGAGCCGGCCAGTTCTCGAAGTCGATGCGCAGCAGTTGTTGCTGGCGGCCGATGACGCGCAGCTTGACGGTGGTATTGAGCTGCGCATCTTCATGGAGACTCGCCTCGATCGCCGATTCGGCCAACAAGCGGGCGAGCGACTGGCCAGCCTCATCGGCGCCGACGACCGAAAGCAGAGTCGCCTGCGCGCCGAGCGCGGCGATGTTGCGTGCGACATTGGCCGCGCCGCCGGGACGCTCCTCGGTGCGCTCCACCTTGACCACCGGCACCGGCGCTTCGGGTGAGATGCGCGAGACCTCACCGAACCAGTAACGGTCGAGCATCACGTCGCCGACGACGAGCACACGGGCAGAAGCCGTATCGGGCAGATTCATGGCGAAAGATCGAATTCTTCGGTGCGTTTCGGGGGGAAAGTCTCCCAGCCGCCGCAGGCTGGGCAGCGCCAGTGGAACTGACGCGCCTTGAAACCGCAATCGTCACAGCGGTAACGCGCCACGCGCCGGGTGTGGGTATGGATCAGGTTCTTGACCAATTCCAGATCGGCACGTCGCTCCGGTGGCGCGAGCAGGAGCTGCGCTTCGAGCAGCTTGTCGAGCCCCAGCAGAGTGGGATTGCGCCGCAGTTCGTCGCGCACCAAGCCATAGGCGGCTTGCGGACCATGAACCCGTAACTCCGCCTGGAACACGGCATCGAGGAGATCGAGCGACGAATGGCGTTCGAGATAACCGCGCAGCAGCTCGATGCCCGCCTGCTCGCGGCCAAGCTGTCGGAATGCAGCCATCATCTTGTCCGCAGCGAGCGACAGATGCTGCGGGTTTTGTTGTTCGATTGCCTGCCAGTGGCCGATCGCCGCCTCCGGAGAGCCGGCCTTCGCTTCGAGCTCGCCGAGCATCAGCGTGGCGCGCACGCAGCGGCGGTTGGTCGCCAGCGCGGTCTCGATGTGCTGGCGCGCCATTTCGTAACGGCCGTTGAGCAGATCGGAGGCCGCTAGCTCGCAATGGAATTGGGCGATTTCTTTTTGCCAGAGATGCTCCGCATGGCCAGGCATCTGGTTGGCGATGGCAATGGCTTTTTCCCAATCCTTCTCGAGCTGATAGATCTCCAGCAGGTTGCGCAATGCTTCCTCGTCACGCGCGGTGCCGCGCAGTTTGAGGAAGACCTCCTCGGCGCGATCGAGCAGCCCCGCCTTCAGATAATCCAGGCCGAGTTCCGTCAGGGCTTGCAGGCGCTGTTCTTCGGTCAGTTGGGAGAGCGAGGCGTCGCGGTCGATCAGGTGCTTGTGCACGCGAATCGCGCGGTCGGTCTCGCCGCGCCGGCGAAACAGGCTGCCAAGCGCGAAATGCAGTTCGACGGTCTCGGGATCGATGCGCGCCGCTTCGAGAAACGCCTCGATCGCTCGATCGGGCTGCTCATTGAGCAGGAAGTTGAGGCCGGTGAAATAGGAGCGCGGTAAGGCGCGCGATTCGCTGACCACCTGCTTGATGTCGATCCGCGCCGCCAGCCAGCCGAAGCCGAAAAACAATGGCAGCGCGAGTAGCCACCACAGTTCGATTTCCATTATCAGGTCTTCGGCCGATCCGTCGGCTCGGGCGCGGTGGCTCGACGTTCGAGACGGCTGACCCTGCGCCGCAGCCGGATCACCTGCGGCAGCAGGGCCAATAATCCGAGAGCGACGCCGATCGCCAGCGCCGCCAACAGCGCCAGCGACAAAGGCACGCGCCAGACGGTATCGAAGTAGAAGCGCAGCTCCACATCCGAAGCATTCTTGATCGCCAGGCCGAGCAGGACGACGAACAGGACGCCACGCAGGAGCCAGAGCAGTGCGTTCATCGGCAGGGCGTTTATTTACCGGCCTGGTCGACGCGCTCGCGCAACTCTTTGCCCGCCTTGAAATGCGGCACGTACTTGGCCGGCACCTCGACCTTGACGCCGGATTTCGGGTTGCGGCCGATGCGCGGCGGACGGTAGTTGAGCGAGAAGCTGCCGAAGCCGCGAATCTCGATGCGCTCCCCTTTGGCGAGGGTTTCCGCGAGCGCATCGAGAATCACTTTGACGGCCAGATCCGCATCTTTTGCCACCAGCTGTGGAAAGCGCTGGGCCAGACGGGCGATCAACTCGGATTTGGTCATGGCCCCGGCTTATTGCTGATTGAGCTTGGCCTTCAGCAAGGCGCCGAGATTGGTGGTGCCGGTCGCGGCGGACGCCGATTCGGCCGAAAGCTTTTGCATCGCCTCGGCTTGCTCGGCCTGCTCCTTGGCCTTGATCGACAGGTTGATCGAACGCGACTTGCGATCGACATTGATGATCATCGCCTCGATGCTGTCGCCGACTTTCAGGTGTTGCGACAGGTCTTCGATGCGCTCGCGCGAGAACTCGGAAGCGCGCAGATAGCCTTCGACATCACCACCGAGATCGATCACCGCGCCCTTGGCATCGACGCTCTTCACGATGCCGCTCACCAGGCTGTTCTTGTCATGCGTGGCGATGAAGCTGGTGAAGGGGTCGCCATCGAGCTGTTTGATGCCGAGCGAAATACGTTCCTTCTCGACGTCGATCGACAGCACCACGGCCTCGACCTCGTCGCCCTTCTTGTAGTTCTGCTTGGCTTCCTCGCCGGGCAGCGACCAGGAGAGGTCGGACAGATGCACCAGGCCGTCGATGCCGCCGGGCAAGCCGATGAAGATGCCGAAGTCGGTGATCGACTTGATCGCGCCTTTCACCTTGTCGCCCTTCTTGTGGTTCATCGCGAATTCTTCCCACGGGTTGGGCTTGCACTGCTTCATGCCCAACGAGATGCGACGGCGGTCCTCGTCGATTTCGAGGATCATCACCTCGACTTCGTCGCCGAGCTGGACGACCTTCGACGGGTGGATGTTCTTGTTGGTCCAGTCCATTTCGGAGACGTGCACCAGACCTTCGATGCCCTGTTCGATCTCGACGAAGGCGCCGTAGTCGGTGAGATTCGTCACTTTGCCGAACAGGCGCGTGCCGGCGGGGTAGCGGCGCGCGATGCCGATCCACGGATCCTCGCCCAGCTGCTTCATGCCCAAGGAAACGCGGTTTTTCTCCTGGTCGAACTTGAGCACCTTGGCGGTGACTTCATCACCGACGTTGAGCACTTCGGACGGGTGACGCACGCGCCGCCAGGCCAGATCGGTGATGTGCAGCAGGCCATCGATGCCGCCGAGATCGACGAAGGCGCCATACTCGGTGATGTTCTTGACGATGCCCTTGACGATCGTGCCTTCCTGGAGGCTTTCCAGCAGCTTCTGACGCTCTTCGCCCATGTTGGCTTCGAGCACGGCACGGCGCGAGAGTACTACGTTGTTGCGCTTGCGGTCGAGCTTGATGACCTTGAACTCGAACTCCTTGCCTTCATAAGGCGTGGTGTCCTTGACCGGACGGGTATCGACCAACGAGCCAGGCAGGAAGGCGCGGATGCCGTTGGTCATGACGGTGAGACCACCTTTGACCTTGCCGGTGATCACACCCTTGACGAGGGTGCCTTCGTTCATCGCCTTTTCGAGATCGTTCCAGGCGGCGATACGCTTGGCCTTTTCGCGGGAAAGGCGGGTTTCGCCATAGCCGTCTTCGAGCATCTCGATGGCGACCTGGACGAAATCACCTGGCTTGACTTCGATTTCTCCACGGTCGTTCTTGAATTCCTCGACCGGGATGAAAGATTCGGATTTGAGGCCCGCGTTGACGACCACGAAATTCGGATCGACACGGACGACTTCGGCCGTGATCACTTCGCCGGCGCGCATTTCCTTGCGCGAGAGGCTTTCTTCGAACAGGGCGGCAAACGATTCGTCGGCGGGATTCACGGCAGCAGCGGTAGCAGACATAGGGTTGAAGGTTGAAGGAAAAAAACCGTCAGACGACGGGTGGGTTGATGAACGGCAGACGGCGACGGACGCTGTCCATCACCGCTGCCACGGCTTGGTCGATGTTCAATGACGTGGTATCCACGAGATCGGCATCGGGCAATTGCTTCAAGGGTGCGACGGGTCTTGCGGCATCGCGGGCATCCCGATCTTCGAGATCCCTCACGATATCCTGCAAAAGGGGACGCATGTTATCAGGCATTCCCTTCTCGATCAACTGCTTATATCGTCTTTCGCCCCGCGTCTGCGCGGAGGCGGTCAAAAACACCTTGACGGGCGCGTCGGGGAACACCACCGAACCCATGTCGCGGCCGTCCGCGACCAAGCCGGGAAAGCGGCGGAAAGCGCGCTGGCGGTCGAGCAGCGCGGCGCGCACGGCAGGAAAGGCGGCGATCTTCGATGCACCATTGCCGATGGTCTCACGACGAATCGCCTCGGTCACGTCCTCACCGGAAAGGAAGATTCTGTCGTCGCGAAATTCCACCGGCAGCGTGGCGGCGATCGCTGCGACCCCGACTTCGTCGTCGAGCGAAACATCTGCCTTCAGCGCCGCAAGCGCGGTCAAGCGATAGAGCGCGCCGCTGTCGAGGAAATGAAAGCCCAACGCTTTCGCCACCCGCTGCGCCACGGTGCCCTTGCCCGAGGCCGATGGACCGTCGATCGCGATCACCGGCGCGGCGATGCGGGCAAAGACGTCGAAATAATCCGGGAAGGTCTTTGCGACACAGCCTGGCTCCAGGATGCGCACCGGCACGCCGCCCAAGGCAACCAGCGAGAAGCACATCGCGATGCGATGGTCATCGTAGGTGGCGATCGCGACATTGGGTATCAAACTCGGCGCAGGCAAAACGGCAAGCCAATCTGCACCCTCCTCCACCGTCGCGCCGAGCTTTCTGAGCTCGGTCGCCATCGCCGCGATGCGATCGGTCTCCTTGACGCGCCAGGAGCCGATGTTGCGCAAGGTACAGCGGCCGTCGGCAAACAGCGCCGCCACCGCGAGCGTCATCGCCGCATCGGGGATGTGGTTGAGGTCGAGGTCGAAGGCTCTCAGTCTGCCCAGTGGCCCGCCCGAGGCGGGCGCGCTGGCCTCGATCCAGTTTTCGCCCCAGACGATCCGCGCCCCCAGTGTTTCGAGCGCGTCGGCAAATTTCACATCGCCCTGGATGCTGTGGCGCCCGACGCCTTCGACGCGCACCGGACCACCGCCGATCGCGCCTGCGGCAAGAAAGTAGGAAGCGGCCGAGGCATCGCCCTCGACATGCAAGCGCCCCGGACTGCGATAGCGCTGCTTGGCCGGTATCGTGAAGCGCCGCCAGCCATCGCGCTCGACCGTCACGCCAAAGCGCGCCATCAGGTTGAGCGTGATCTCGATGTAGGGCTTCGAGATGAGCTCGGTCGTCAGCTCGACCACCGTCGTCTCGCCCGTGAGTGGCAGCGCCATCAACAAGGCCGTGAGGAACTGCGATGAAACATCGCCGCGCACCTTGATCGGCGCAGCGGGCCTGAGCTGCGCCGGGAAGATTTCCAGTGGCGGAAAGCCTGCGTTGCCGGCATAGCGCACATCGCAGCCGATCTGCCGCAAACCATCGACCAGATCGCCGATCGGCCGCTCGTGCATGCGCGCCACACCCGAGAGCCTGTAATGACCGCCGGAAAGCGCCAGCACCGCGGTGAGTGGCCGGATCGCCGTGCCGGCGTTGCCCATGAACAGCTCGCCCTGTTTGACCGGAAACACGCCGCCAGCGCCACGCACCCGCCAGCAGTTCTGCCCTTTCGCCTCGAGCCCGATGCCGAGGGAAGCCAAGGCGGTAAGCATCACGCGCGTGTCGTCGGAATCGAGCAGGTCATGGATTTCCGTCGCCCCTTCGGCGAGCGCGGCCAAGAGCAGCATGCGGTTGGAGATGCTCTTCGAGCCCGGCAGCTTCACCGTGCCGGCGGCGTTCGAGAGCGGCGGGAGGTCGATGAATGCCATCACTCGCCCACCGGCGCTTGCGCTTCCAGCCAGGCATCCCGCCGCGCGCGAGCCGTGGCGAACATGCTTTCCAGCCCCGCACTGTCGGCGCTGGCGAGCATCACACGCGTCTTCATGAGCTCGACCATGAAGGCATCGACCTCTTTCATCAGCGCTTTGCGATTGGCGATGCAGATGTCGCGCCACATTTCCGGATGGCTGCTGGCGATGCGCGTGAAATCGCGAAAGCCGCTGGCGGCAAAGGAAAACAGTTGATCGGCATTGTCGCGCAGCGCCAGATCATGCACCAGCGCGAAGGCCAACAGATGCGGCAGATGGGAGACCGCCGCGAACACGCGGTCGTGCTCCTCGGGCGAGAGTTCCGAGACTTTCGCGCCGGCAAGTTCCCAGACCTTGCGAATCGCCGCCACGTCTTCGGGTCGGTTTTCGGGCAACGGGGTGAGCACGACGCGTCTTCCCAGGTAGAGATCGGCTTTCGCAGCGGCTACTCCGCTCTTCTCGGCTCCAGCGATCGGATGGCCGGGAATGAACTGACCGATCTTGTCACCCAGCGCCTGCCGCGCTGCGGCAACGACGTCGCATTTGGTGCTGCCACCGTCGGTGACGAGAGTATCAGGCCCAAGATACGGCGCGATCGCCTGCATGACCGGCAGTATCTGGCCGACCGGCATGCCGAGGAACACCAGGTCGGCGCCCTGCAAGGCGCTTTTCCAGTCGCAGGCGATCTCGTCGATGACGCCGAGCTCCAGCGCCCGCTCCAGCGACGCGCGGCTGCGGCCCAGGCCGACGATATGCGGGCAATCGTGCCGTCCCGCCAGCGCCGACTTGATACTCAAGGCAAACGAGCCACCGATCAGACCGACGCCGCAAATGACGAGCTTGCCCATCAGAGACTCTTCTCCAGCGCTTCGAGAAAGCGCAGGTTTTCGCTTTCCAGGCCGATCGTCACACGCAGATGATTCGGCAAACCATAGCCGCCGATCGGCCGCACGATCACGCCCTGTTTCAGGAGTTTTTGGTTGACCGCCGCGCCATCGGGCACGGCGAAGGTGACGAAATTACCGTGCGAGGGAATGTGCTCCAGCCCCAGGCGTTTGAGGCCGGCGACGATCTGCTCCATACCGCGACGGTTGAGCTGATAGCTCTCGGCGACGAACAAGTGGTCGTCGAGCGCCGCGGCTGCGGCCGCAATGGCGAGATTGTTGACATTGAAGGGCTGACGCACCCGGTTCATCAGGTCGGCAATCTCGGCTGAAGCCACCGCGAAGCCGACACGCAAGCCCGCCAGACCATAGATCTTCGAGAAAGTGCGGGTAACGATCAGGTTCGGAAAATCCTTGATCCAAGCCACGGTATCGACGCGCTCGGCCGGCGGCAGGTACTCGTTGTAGGCTTCATCCAGCACCACTGCGACATCGGCCGGCACCTGGGCGATGAATTCGCGCACTTGCGGATAGGGCAGGAAATTGCCGGTAGGGTTGTTCGGATTGGCGATCCAGACCACGCGCGTGTCAGGTCGGATCGCCGCCTGCATCGCCGTAAGATCGTGGCCATAGTGTTTCGCCGGGGTCACGATGCATTCGGCGCCAGTGGCCATCGTCGCCAGTGGATAGACGGCGAAGGCATGCTCCGAGAACACGGCCGAGCGTCCCGGCGCAAGGAAGACCCGCGCGGCCAGATCGAGCACGTCGTTCGAGCCATTGCCGAGCACGATCTGTTGCTGGGCGACGCCCAAATCCTGAGCGAGCTTCGCGATGAGCTCGAACTGATCGGGATAACGCTCGACTCCTGCCAGGGCCTTCTCGACCGCGGCGCGCGCCTTCGGACTCATGCCCAAAGGATTTTCGTTCGAGGCCAGCTTGACGATCTTGTCGACGGCCAGGCCCATCTCGCGGGCGAGTTCGGTGATCGGTTTGCCGGGCACGTAAGGGGAAATCTTGCGGACGTAGGGCAGTGACTGATCGAAGATGCTCATGAATGAATGACTACGCTCTCAGTTGGCGGCTTTGGGGTAGGAACCGAGTTCTTTGAGGAAGCCGACGCAGCCCTTCAGCTCTTCGAGCGCGGCGGCGACGTTCGCATCGCTGCGATGGCCTTCGACATCGATGAAAAACACATATTCCCAGCGTGAATTGCCGAAGCCGCGCGCCGGCCGCGACTCGAAGCGCGACATCGAAACGGCGTGGTTCTTCAGTGGCGTGAGCAGGTCGTGCACCGCGCCGGGCTTGTTCTGCGCCGAACAGACGAAGGAGGTCTTGTCATTGCCCGAAGGCCCGGCGTCGTGCGTGGCGAGCACGACGAAGCGCGTGGTGTTGTTCGGATCGTCTTCGATGTTGGCGGCGAGGATGTTCAGATCGTAAAGACGCGCCGCCGCTTCGCCGGCGATCGCACAGGCTTCGACGTCTCCGGCCGCCAGACGGGCGGCCTCGGCATTGCTCGCTACCGGCACGCGCGGCAGATGGGGCAGGTTGCGGTTCAACCACTCGTGGCACTGGGCGAGCGACTGGGCGTGGGAATAGAGCTTTTTCACCGCATCGAGCGAGGCGGCCTTGCTCATCAGATTCTGATGGATGCGTAGATTCACCTCGCCGCAGATCATCAACGGCGAAACGAGCATCTGATCCAGCGTGCGGCCGACCGAGCCTTCGGTCGAATTCTCGATCGGCACGACGCCGTAATCGGCCTGCCCCGCCTCGACGGCGCGGAACACGTCGTCGATGGTGAGAAACGGTGTGAAGGTCGGTGCCGAGCCGAAATGCTTCTTCGCCGCCGATTCCGTGAAAGTGCCGGCCGGGCCGAAATAGGCGATTTTGAGCGGCTGCTCGAGGGCGAGACAAGCCGACATGATCTCGCGGAAGATCGTGCGTACGGCCGCCTCCGGCAGCGGGCCGGGATTCATTGCAGCGATGCGGCGCAACACCTGCGCCTCGCGCTCGGGGCGATAGAGGTTGCCGTGCTTGATTTCGCCAACCTTCTGAGCCAACTTCCCGCGGTCGGAGATCAGGCGCAGCACTTCATCATCGATCGCATCGATGCGCTCCCGTAAGCGGGCGAGCTCTTCGGCTGGATCGACCATCAATGTTCCTGCGGCAGATAACGCACCGCCAGCACGCCGTCGATCTTGGCGATCGCATCGATCACCGTCTGCGGCACCGGGCTGTCGACATCGACGAGCGTGTAGGCGATATCCCGCTTCGACTTGTTCATCATGTTGTGGATGTTCAATCCGGCCCCGGCAAGCACTGCGGTGATTTGCCCCACCATGTTCGGCACGTTGGCGTTGGCGATCGCGATGCGAAAGGCCGATTCGCGCGGCATCACCACGTTGGGAAAGTTCACCGCATTGACGATGTTGCCATCGATCAGATAGTCGCGCACCTGGTCGGCGACCATGATCGCGCAGTTTTCCTCGGCCTCGCGCGTCGAGGCGCCCAGGTGGGGCAAAGCGATGACCTGCGGATGAGTATTGACGCGCGGGCTCGGGAAGTCGCACACGTAGCAGGCCAGGTGCTTCGCTTCCAGTGCCGAAAGCACCGCCGCCTCATCGACGACACCGTCGCGAGCGAAATTGAGCAGCACGGCGCCATGCTTCATCAGCGCGATGCGCTCGGCATCGATCATCTTCTTCGTCGCATCGATGAGCGGCACATGCAGTGTGACGAAATGGCTGCCCTTCAATACTTCGGCAAGCGAATTGGCCTTTTTCACCTGCGCAGGCAGGCTCCAGGCCGCATCGACGGTGATCTCGGGGTCGAAACCGATCACCTGCATGCCGAGCTTGATCGCCGCATCGGCGACCAGACAG
Organism: Sulfuricystis multivorans; assembly: GCF_003966565.1. Classification (NCBI taxonomy): domain Bacteria; kingdom Pseudomonadati; phylum Pseudomonadota; class Betaproteobacteria; order Nitrosomonadales; family Sterolibacteriaceae; genus Sulfuricystis; species Sulfuricystis multivorans. The sequence goes on from NZ_AP018718.1 coordinate 1,348,619, forward strand.
CCGATCTTGCCCAGACCGATCACGCCGAGGGTATGGCCGGAAAGCTCGAAGCCCGCATAGGCCTTCTTGCCGGATTCGACCTTCTTCTCCATCTCGGGATCGTTAGGATCGAGCGCGGCGACGAAGCGCAGCGCCGCCGGCAGGTTTCGCGCCGCCATCAGCATGCCGGCGAGCACCAGTTCCTTGACCGCGTTGGCATTGGCTCCTGGCGCGTTGAACACCGGCACGCCGCGCTGGCTCAGCGCGGCGACCGGGATGTTGTTGGTGCCCGAACCGGCGCGGCCGATCGCCAGCACGGATTTGGCAATCTCGACACTATGCAGATCGGCCGAACGCAGCAGGATCGCATCCGGCGCAGCGATTTCCTTGGCGCAGACGAAACGCTCGCCCAGGCGCTTGAGGCCATTTTGCGAGACATTGTTGAGGACGAGGACCTTGAACGGCTCAGCCATGATTCTTCTCGAACTCGCGCATGTATTCGACGAGAGCTTCGACGCCGGCCTTGGGCATCGCGTTGTAGATCGAGGCGCGCATGCCGCCGACCGAGCGGTGACCTTTGAGCTGCACCAGGCCGCGTGCCTTGGCGCCCTTGAGGAACTCGTCGTCGAGCGCGGCGTCCCTCAACGTGAAAGGAATATTCATCCGCGAACGATCTTGTCTGCGCACCGGGTTGCGGTAGAACTCGGTGGAATCGAGGTAGTCGTAGAGGAGCTTCGCCTTTTCGATGTTTTTCTGTTCCATCGCCGCCACCCCGCCGTTTTTCTTCAGCCACTGGAACACCAGGCCAGCGATGTAGATCGCATAGGTGGGCGGTGTGTTGTACATCGACTCGGCATCGACATGGGTCTTGTAGTCGAGCATCGCCGAAGGCGCCGGCTGCGCCTTGCCGACCAGATCCTCGCGGACGATGACGATGGTCAGCCCCGCCGGGCCGATGTTCTTCTGCGCGCCGGCGTAGATCAGGCCGTATTTGCTGACGTCGATCGGCCTCGACAGGATGTTCGAGGACATGTCGCAGACGAGCGGCACGTCGCCGGTATCGGGTGTCCAGTGAAACTCGACGCCGCCGATGGTCTCGTTGGCCGTGTAATGCACATAGGCGGCATCCCTGGAAAGCTTCCAGTCGGCCTGCGCCGGCGCATAAGTGAAGCCCTCGTCTTCGCTGCTGGCGACGACATTGACGGTGCAAAAGTTCCTGGCCGCCTTGATCGCCTTCTTCGCCCATTCGCCGGTATGCACGTAGTCGGCCACCGACCGGCCGGCAAGCAGGTTCATCGGCACCATCTCGAACTGCAGGGAGGCGCCGCCTTGCAAAAACAACACCTTGTAATTCGCCGGAATGGCCAGCAGCTCCCGGAGGTCGGCCTCGGCCTGGGCGGCAATGCTCATGAACTCCTTGCCGCGGTGGCTCATCTCCATCACCGACATGCCGGCGCCATGCCAGTCGAGCATCTCCGCGGCGGCCTGCTGGAGGACTTCTTCGGGCAGCGCGGCCGGGCCGGCGCTGAAGTTGAATACGCGTGCCATTGCTTACTCCTCGTCTTCGGTTTCGATGACCTTTTCGATGCCGGCGAGCTTGGTGCCGTCATCCAGATTGATGAGCCGTACGCCCTGAGCGGAGCGCCCGGTTTCGCGCACTTGATCGACACGGCTGCGAATCAGCACGCCGCCGGTGGAGATCAGCATCACTTCGTCGTTCTCCTCGACCAGCACGGCACCGATGAGCGCGCCGTTGCGCTCGCTGGTTTGGATCGCGATCATGCCCTTGCTGCCACGGCCATGCTTGGTGTATTCAGCGATCGGTGTTCTCTTGCCGTAACCGTTTTCGGTTGCCGTCAGCACGTTGAGTGACTCGTCTTTGGCCACCAGCATGCAAATGACCTTTTGTCCTTCCTCCAGCATCATGCCGCGCACGCCGCGCGCCTGGCGTCCCATCGGCCGCACGTCGTCTTCGGCAAAGCGCACTGCCTTGCCGGCATCCGAAAACAGCATCACATCGCAGCTGCCGTCGGTGATCGCGACGCCGATCAGATAATCGCCCGCGTCGAGATTGACGGCGATGATGCCCGCTTTGCGCGGATTGGCGAATTCGGTCAGCGGCGTCTTCTTCACCGTGCCTTGGGTGGTGGCCATGAAGACGAAGTGCGCCGCGTCGAAAGTCGGCGTTGGCAACACGGCAGTAATTTTTTCGCCTTCCTCCAGCGGGAAAAAGTTGACGATCGGCTTGCCACGCGAAGTGCGCGAGCCCTCCGGCACCTCATAGACCTTGAGCCAATAGACACGGCCGCGATTGGAAAAACACAGCAGGTAATCGTGGGTGTTGGCGATGAACAGCCGTTCGACGAAATCGTCCTCCTTGACCGCCGCCGCCTGCTTGCCCCGGCCGCCACGTTTCTGTGTGCGATAGTCGTCGAGACTCTGGCGCTTGACGTAGCCACCGTGGGAAAGCGTCACGACCATGTCCTCACGCGCGATCAGGTCTTCGAGATTGATGTCCGCGGTCTGCAAGACGATCTCGGAGCGGCGCCCGTCGCCGAACTGCGCCTTGATGGCAACGAGCTCGTCGGCAATGATCTTCGTGATGCGCTCAGGCCGGGCGAGGATGTCCAAGAGATCCTCGATCTGCGTCATCACTTGCCGATATTCGGCGACGATCTTGTCCTGTTCCAGCCCCGTCAAACGCTGCAGGCGCAGATCGAGGATCGCCTGCGCCTGCACGTCGGATAGCGCGTAGCCGCGGCGCGACCAGCCGAACTCCGGCGCCAGTCCCTCGGGACGCGAAGCCTCGGCCGCGGCACGCGCGAGCATCTCCTCGACCAGCGTGGAGCGCCAGGTGCGCGACATCAACTCGCGCTTGGCCTCCGCGGGCGTGGGCGCCGCCTTGATCAACGCGATGATCTCATCGACGTTCGACAGCGCCACCGCCAAGCCTTCCAGCACGTGACCGCGCTCGCGCGCTTTGCGCAATTCGAACACGGTGCGACGCGTCACCACCTCGCGGCGGTGGGACAGGAAGCATTCGATGAGCTGTTTCAGATTCAACGTCTGCGGGCGGCCGTCGACCAGCGCCACCATGTTCATGCCGAAGGTGTCCTGCAGTTGCGTCTGCTTGAACAGGTTGTTCAAGACCACCTCGGGCACCTCGCCGCGGGCGAGCTCGATCACCACGCGCATCCCGGATTTGTCGGATTCGTCCTGAATGTGCGCGATACCCTCGATCTTCTTCTCCTTGACCAGCTCGGCAATCTTCTCCAGCAGTGTTCTTTTATTGACCTGGTAAGGGATCTCATCGACGATGATCGCCTGGCGGCCGGATTTCAGCTCCTCGAAATGGGTGCGCGCGCGCATGATCACCCGACCACGGCCGGTCAGATAGCCCTCGCGCACACCCGAGAGGCCATAGATCAGCCCGGCCGTGGGGAAATCCGGTGCCGGCACGATCTTGATCAGCTCCTCGATCGTGATTTCCGGATTTTCCAGCAAGGCGAGACACGCATCGATCACCTCGCCCAGGTTGTGCGGCGGGATGTTGGTCGCCATGCCCACGGCAATACCGGCGCTGCCATTGATCAAAAGATTCGGGATCTTCGCCGGCAGGACGAGCGGCTCCTTTTCCGAACCATCGTAGTTCGGGCCGAAATCGACGGTTTCTTTCTCGATGTCGGCCAAGAGCTCATGGCCGATGCGGGCCATGCGCACCTCGGTGTAACGCATCGCCGCGGCATTGTCGCCGTCGACCGAACCGAAGTTGCCCTGGCCATCGATGAGCATATAGCGCAAGGAAAAATCCTGCGCCATGCGCACGATCGTGTCATAGACCGCGGTATCGCCGTGCGGGTGATATTTACCGATCACGTCACCGACGATGCGTGCCGACTTTTTATAGGGCTTGTTCCAGTCGTTACCCAGCTCGTGCATCGCATACATCACGCGCCGGTGCACCGGCTTCAGACCATCGCGCGCATCGGGGAGCGCCCGACCAACGATCACGCTCATCGCGTAATCGAGATAGGAGTGGCGCATCTCCTCTTCGAGACTGACGGGAAGGGTTTCCTTGGCGAAAGCGGTAGCCATTTGATCTGGTTTTGGGAGCCAGCCCCGCAGGGCTTTGAAAAGTTTAAAATCTTAGCATGAATACCTTCCGGGATTCCTCACCACCACTGGAAATCGATCAGCTGATCGATGCACGCTGGATCGCCCCGGTCGAGCCGGAAAATCTCCTGCTCGAACACCATAGTCTGGCGATCCATCAGGGCCGGATCGTTGCACTGCTGCCGACGGCTGAAGCCCAGCGGCGCTACGCGCCACGCGAGCATTTCGCGCTCAGCGAGCATCTCCTGCTGCCGGGTTTCGTCAACCTGCACACCCATGCCGCGATGACGCTGCTGCGTGGTTTTGCCGACGACATGCCGTTGATGCGCTGGCTCACCGAGCGCATCTGGCCGGCGGAACAACGCCATGTCGCGCCGGAATTCGTCCGCGACGGCACCTTGCTCGCCTGCTGGGAGATGCTCCGGGGAGGCATCACCTGTTTCAACGACATGTATTTCTTTCCGCATGCCGCCGCCGAAGCCGCCTTGGCGGCCGGCATGCGCGCCGCACTGGGCATCACCGTGTTCGAATTTCCCAGCGCCTACGGCAGCGATGCCGAGGATTATCTGGCCAAGGGCCTGGAAACGCGCGATGCCCTTGCTGACGAGCCGCTGATTTCCTTCTGTCTCGCGCCGCACGCGCCCTACACCGTCGCCGACAAGACCTTCGAGCGTGTCGCGGTGCTCGCTGACCAGCTGGAAGCACCGATTCACATCCATGTCCATGAAACCGAAGAGGAAATCGCCGACAGCCTCAAGGAGCATGGTGTCCGCCCCCTCGAGCGCCTCGAACGTCTCGGTCTGCTGGGCCCGCAGCTGATCGCCGTCCATGCCGTGCATCTTTCGGATGCCGAAATCGACTTGTTGGTGGATCATGGCAGCCATGTCGTCCATTGTCCGACCTCGAACATGAAGCTCGCCAGCGGCCTGGCACCGGTCAGCGCATTGCTGGCGAAAGGCGTCGGCGTCGGCCTGGGCAGCGATGGAGCCGCGAGCAACAACCGGCTCGACCTAATGCAGGAGATGCGCCATGCCGCCTTGCTCGCCAAACTGGGCAGCCGGGATGCGGCTGCGCTGCCTGCACATCAGGCATTGCGGCTGGCCACGTTGGCCGGCGCGCGGGCGCTCGGCCTCGACGACGAGATCGGCTCGCTGCTGCCTGGCAAGGCGGCCGACCTATGCGCACTGCGCCTGGACGATTGGGCACTGCAACCCTGCTACGATCCGGTCTCCCACCTCGTCTATGTGGCCGGCCGGGAACAGATCACCCATGTCTGGGTCGCGGGCAAGTTGCGCATAAAAGACACTCGCGCCGTCGGCCTCGACCTTGACTCGCTCCAGGCAAAATGCAGAGTATGGAATAGTGTTATCATTGGTCACCGTTAGCCGCAGAGTAATGCGGAGTGACTAACAGGCCGTTGAAAAACGTCACGAGGATGGCCAGATGCAAGGCGTTTGGTGCGCAGCGACCGAAGCCTATCAAATAGATAGGCGAGGGAGCGACAACGAAGTTGCGGCGAAGGTTCACTTTGGCTTTGCCGAGGTTGAGCGAAGCGGCCGAAGCCAACACCGCGCAACGCGGAAGAACGCCCACCGCAGTAGTTTTTCAACGGCCTGCTAAGGCACGACACTCACAGGGATTCTCTTTCAACAACTCAAAGTTAGGGAAAAAAACATGATCAAGCTCGCCTCCAAGCATCTTCTGATGGCAGCCGTGGTCGCCGGCATCGGCGCCGCTGCCCAAGCGCAAACTCCCGGCGTGGACCTCAAGGGCACCGTCGGCTATGTGATCGATCAGCGCGGTTATGTCGCGAAGAGCGGCGCCGGCTTGTGCTGGCGTACCGGCTACTGGACGCCAGCGATGGCGATCGCCGAATGTGATCCCGACCTGGTACCCAAGGCCGCTCCGGCCCCTGCACCTGCGCCCGCGCCTGCCGCCAAACCCGCTCCGGCTCCGAAGCCCGCGGCGAAAAAGGTGACGCTGGCCGCCGACACGCTGTTCGATTTCGACAAGGCTATCCTGCGCCCCGAAGGCAAGGCCAAGCTCGACAAGCTGGTCAGCGACATCGGCACCATCAAGCTGGAAGTGATCATCGCCGTCGGCCATGCCGACCGCATCGGCAAGGACGCCTATAACCAGAAGCTATCCGAGCGTCGCGCCGCCGCCGTCAAGGACTATCTGGTGAGCAAGGGCATCGAGGCCAACCGCATCTATGCCGAAGGCAAGGGTGAGAAGCAGCCGGTGACCGGCGACAAGTGCAAGAAGATGGGCCCCGAGAACCGCAGGAACAAGAAGCTGATCGAGTGCCTGCAACCCGATCGTCGCGTCGAAATCGAAGTGATCGGCACGCAAAACTGAACGCGCCCGTGATTGGCCACGGAAAGCCCTGCCTGGCAGGGCTTTTCCTTTTCGGGAGTTCCCCATGAGCACGACCGTCAATTTCGATCCGCAGGAGCTCGCCAAATTCGGTGAGCTGGCCCATCGCTGGTGGGATCCGCACTCCGAATTCAAGCCCCTGCATGACATCAACCCGCTGCGTTTGGGCTGGATCGACCGCTGCGCCAGTCTCGCCGGCAAGAAGGTTCTCGATGTCGGCTGCGGTGGTGGCCTGCTCACGGAAGGCATGGCAGCGCTCGGTGCGCAGGTGATGGGCATCGATCTTTCGGAAAAGCCACTGGCCGTCGCGATGCTGCATCTCCATGAAAGCGGCCACCAGATCGACTATCGCCTCGTTTCGGCCGAAGCGCTGGCCGCCGAAATGCCGGCCAGCTTCGATGTCGTCACCTGCATGGAAATGCTCGAGCATGTGCCGGACCCCGCCTCGACCGTGCGTGCCTGCGCCCGGCTGGTCAAACCCGGCGGCCAGGTGTTTTTCTCGACCATCAACCGCAATCCGAAGGCCTGGTTGTTCGCGGTGGTCGGCGCCGAATACGTGCTGCGCCTGCTGCCGAAAGGCACCCACGAATACGCGAAATTTCTGCGTCCGGCGGAATTGGCGCGCTTTGCGCGTGAGGCGAATCTGGAAATCGAAGAAATCATTGGCATGAGCTACAACCCGCTGACCAAGACCTACTCACTTGGCTCAGACACCAGCGTGAATTATCTGTTGCGCGCCCGGCGTCCAGCCTGATCAGCTTTTTGCCGACGCCTTCTCACGGCGGCGGTGACTGACTACCGCCGGCAAGGCCAATGCAACCAGCAGGCCGGCCACCGCCGCGAGCGGCCAGATCACCGGCCGGTTCCATTGCGCACGCAGCCTCTCCCGCAACGCCACGTCGATACGCTGATATTTGAGCGTGTTGTTGCCGACCTTGGTCGGTTTGCGGTTCAAAAGCCAAGCGTGGCGCAGGCTGTAATCCTTCGGATGGAAACCCCATACCCAAGGGGTGTCCTCGTGCAGGATCGCGAGCATCCGGTCGATGATTCGCTGTCGTTCGGGGCCGTTGTCCATCGCCCGCATGCGCTCGAAGAGCCGGTCGTATTCGGGATTTGCATAGTTGGCGGCATTCTCGCCGCCGTGCTTGACCTTGCCCTGCGGGCCATAGAGTAGGAACAGGAAGTTCTCCGGATCCGGGTAGTCGGCATTCCAGCCGAAATAGAACAACTGCACCGCGCCCTTACGCACCTTCTCCTGGAAGCGGTTGTAATCGGTGCTGCGCACGACGAGCTGCACGCCGAGCTTCTGGAACTGCTTGTTCAGCCAGTCGATACGGGATTTCGCGCCGACGCCGGTCGTCGTGGTATCGAGGTTGATGATCAGCGGCTCGCCCGTCTTGGCATTGCGGCCGTCCGGCCAGCCGGCTTCTGCGAGCAGGCGGCGCGCCACCGCAATGTCCTTGCGGCGCGCTCCTGCCTCGCTCCAGTCATAGACCACCGGGTTGATGCCGGCACGCCCTTCGCGATAGCCGAAGATGCCGGGCGGGATCGGACTCATCGCCGGTATGCCGCGGCCGTTCTGGAAGATCGAGATGAACTCTTCCTGATCGATCGCGATGGCAATCGCCTGACGGATCTTCCGGGCCGCCGGACTGTCGCCGCCGATCAGCGGATCGAGCATATTGAAGCCCATGTAGAAGGTCGAAGTCGCCACCGAGGTCGATAGCCGAATGCCCTGTGCGCGCATCTCGGCCGTCAGCGAGACTTCGCCGCCCGTGTCGACTTGCACCGCCTGATCGAAGGAATCCGAGGCGATGCCCGAGGCATCGTAATAGCCTTGCAGGAACTTGTTCCAGTAGGGAATCTGTTCCTTCTCGCGCGTGAAGACCACCTTGTCGATGAACGGCAGCGGCTTGCCGCAATCGTCGAGCAGCCCGGCTTCCCTGTCGCCCGGCTCACCTTCGCAGGGATAGGTTTCACCACGGAAATTGGGATTGCGCTCCAGCACCATGCGTGCATTCGGATTGTTCTCGGTCAGCATGTAGGGGCCAGTGCCGATCGGATACCAGTCGAGGGTGAGATTTTTCTCCGCCATTCCCGGCTGGCTGTGGAAACGATCCGCTTCCCAGGGCATCGGTGCGAAAAAGGGCATCGTCAGCCAGTAGAGAAATTGCGGATACTTGCCCTTGATGCGAATGCGATAACGGTAACGATCGATGACCACGGCGCCGGCGAGCGGAAACTCCCGTAGATCGAGCCATCCTTGCCGTTCCGAAGCCGCCGACTTTTGTAAACTTTGCGCCAGCTCGTGCAGGCCGACGATGTATTCCTCCATCAGCCCGAGAATCGGGGAATGCAGTCTGGGATGGGCGAGCCGCTTGATCGCATACACGTAATCCTCGGCCACCAGCTCGCGCGTACCGCGATTGGGGAAATCGGCCAGGGTATGAAAGGCGGAAATGTCGGCCGGCTGCTCGGCGAAGGCCGGATGCGGCTGATAGCGGATGCCCGGTTTGATCTCGACGACATAGTCGGTGAAAGCGATCTGCGCCGCATCGGCATTGGCGGGCAAGGGATTGCCTTGCACATCGAGATAACTGGGTTGGGGCACGGCCACCGCCGTTGCGGGAATCAGCGCATAAGGGCGTTTCAGATAGTGATACTGCAACGGCGGCTCGTAGATCTGCGCCGTGAAGGTGATTTCGTCCTCACTATAGGACTGCACCGGATCGAGGTGCTTGGGCCGCTCGGTGAACGCCGTGTAGAGGATGTTCTGTCCGCGCTCGGCGGCCGGGTAAGGATCATTCCAAACCGGGCCGCAGGCACCGAGCAGAAAACACGCCAACGAAATGAGCAGCCGCTGCATGGCCGAAGTGTAATGCAATCGCCGCTATAATCCGGCTCCGTTGGAACGCATTGGGAGGAATCACCATGGGTTTTCTTGCCGGCAAGCGCATCCTGATCACCGGCCTGTTGTCGAACCGCTCGATCGCCTATGGCATCGCCAAGGCTTGCCACCGCGAAGGCGCACGACTCGCCTTCACCTACCAGAGCGAACGCTTCCGGGAACGCTTGCAGAAATTTGCCGCCGAATTCGACAGCGACATGGTGTATCCGCTCGATGTCGCAGACGATGCGCAGATCGATGCCGCCTTCGCCGCCATCGCTGAGCGCTGGGAAGGTCTCGATGGGCTGGTCCATTCGATCGCCTATGCGCCCAACGAGGCGATCGAAGGCGATTTTCTCGATGGCATTTCCCGCGAAGCCTTCCGCATCGCCCATGAAATCTCTTCCTATAGCTTTCCGGCCATGGTCAAGGCGGCGCGGCCACTGCTGTTCAAGGGCAACAATCCGTCGCTGCTGTGCATGACCTATCTCGGCGCCGAGCGCACGATGCCCAACTACAACACGATGGGGCTGGCCAAGGCGAGCCTGGAAGCGGCCACCCGCTATCTCGCCTTCAGCCTGGGGCCGCGCGGCATCCGCGCCAATGCGGTTTCGGCCGGCCCGATCAAGACCTTGGCCGCTTCGGGCATCGGCAACTTCAGCAAACTGCTCGCCTACAACGCACATCATGCACCGCTCAGGCGCAACGTGACGATCGACGAGGTCGGTAATGCCGCCGCCTTCCTGCTCTCCGACCTGGCGAGCGGCATCACCGGCGAAGTGCTCTTCGTGGATGGCGGCACCCACACCGTCGCGATGGGCAATCCCGACCCGTTGCCGGGCTCGACGGCCTGAAACGCCGCTCCGGTGCCGCGTTACCAGCGCCGACTGGCGACTATTTGCGCTCGAGCGCTGCGCTGTTGATCGTCACGCCATATTGCTCGCGCAATGCGGCCAGCCAGCCGATCAACTCTTCGCGCGCGACGACATCGTTGTATTGCTGACGCAAGGCTTCGGCGCGCGGCGCCGCTTCGCCCGGATTGGCTGGATCGAAGGGTCTGACGCGCTCGATCCGATACAAAGCAAAGCCGCTCGCCGTCTTGACACCAGCATAGGCGGGTAATTGTTTCGCATCGACGGCGAAAATCGCGGCGCGCGCGTCCGCACTGAGGTCCGGCGCATGCTGACGACTCACTGCGCGCACAGTTCCCCACGTGAGCGTGGACTTTTCACCCCGCCGCAGCTTGGCAAGCTCCGCTTCACCTGCCTCTGCAGCCTTGGCCAAAGCCACCTCGCGTGAGAGTACCTGTTCGATCATGCCAGCCACTTTTTCGAGCGGCAGCAGCTCGGCGGGACGATGCTCGATCACACGCGCGGCAACGAGCATGTTCGGCGCGGCTTCGATCGCCTCGGTGTTGCGCCGGTTCTTGATCGCATCTTCGGAAAAGATCGCCTGCAGCAGCTTCGGGTTCGTGAAGGGCGCGGAAAGATGCCCATCCTTCGCCAGCCAATCCGAGGTCTGGATCGCCAGCCCATACTTTTCCGCCGCAGGCTTGAGGCTGTCGGCCTGTTCATAGACCAGATTGGCGAAGCCTTCTGTCGCTTCGAGAAACTGCTTCGTGCCCACCTGGCGCTTGAGCTCCGCCTCGATCTCGCCGCGCACCTCGTCGAAGCTGCGGGTCTGTTCGGGACGGATACCGGTGAGCTTGATGATGTGGAAACCGAAATCCGAACGCACCAGATCGGAAACCTGGTTTTCCTGCAACGCGAAAGCGGCCTCTTCGAAAGGCTTGACCATCATGCCGCGGCCAAAGAAGCCGAGGTCTCCGCCCTTGTCGGCGGAACCCGGATCCTGAGAATGCGCTTTCGCCAGCTTGGCAAACTCATCCGGATTGGCCCGCACCTGGTCGAGAATCTGCCTGGCCTTTTGCTCGGCCGCCTTGAGCTCGTCGGCCGAAGCATTTTTTTCGACGCGAATCAGGATGTGGCTGGCGCGCCGCTGCTCGGGCGTGCGGTAACGCGCCTGATTCGCCTCATAGGCAGCCTTGATCTCGGCCTCCGCGACCTTGGCGTTGTTGATCAGTTTGTCGCGACCCAACACCAGATATTCCACGCGCACCTGCTCGGGCTGTTCGAAACGGGCACGATTCTCGTCGTAATAACGCTGCACCGCCTGCGCATCCGGCTTGCTGGCGGCGAGGAACTGCTCGACGGGCAGCACGGCCTCGGCGATGTCGCGCTCTTCGAGCCGGGCGGTCAGCCAACGCTCCACCGGCAGCTTACCCACGAAGGAGGCATTCGCGATCGGCAACAGCTGTTGCTGGGTGATCAGATCCCGGCGCAGCAGCGTCTCGAACTGGGCAACGCTCATGTTCTGGCCGGCGACCATCGCCTCGTAACGTTCGCGCGAAAACTTGCCGTCCACCTGCAAGGCCGGTAGGGAGGTGATGATCGCCGCGAGCATTTCGTTGCTGATACCCATGTGCGCTTTGCTGGCATGCAATTGCAGAGCACGCTGGTTGATCAGCTCCTGCAGCACGCCACGCCGGAATTCCGGGCTTTCCAACAAGGCCGTATTGTTGGAAAGCTGTGGCCGCAGGCGCTCCTGCTGTTCGGTCAGGGCGCGCTGGAATTCATCGCGGCTGATCGGCGACTTGCCGACGCGGGCGATCTCGTTCGCGCCACCACCGCTGCCGCGAATGTAGGAATCCACCCCCCACAGGGCAAACGGCAGAATGATGATCGCCAATACCAGCTGGACGATTTTCTTGTTGTTGCGAACGAAATCGAACATGGTCTCGTTTCCAAGCAAAAAGGCGAACCGTGGTCCGCCTTTATATCTTATTCGCGTGTCACTGGCGGAGACGGAGGGATTCGAACCCTCGATACAGGTTTTGGCCCGTATGCTCCCTTAGCAGGGGAGTGCCTTCGACCTCTCGGCCACGTCTCCGAAGTGGGCGGATGATACCCGCCGCACCTTTCCGGGTCAAACTCAAGCCGGCGCCTTGTCGAGCCCGAAGGCCTGGTGCAGCACGCGCACGGCGAGTTCGAGATATTTCTCGTCAACCACTACCGAGATCTTGATTTCGGAGGTGGAGATCATCTGAATGTTGATCCCCTCCTCGGCCAGCACGCGGAACATCTTGCTGGCGACACCGGGATGGGAGCGCATGCCGACGCCGACGGCGGAAACCTTGCAGATCTTGTTGTCGCCTTCGATCGCTCGCGCGCCGATGTGCGGCTTGACCTGTTCTTCGAGGATTTTCAGGGCCCGTGCGTATTCACCGCGATTGACAGTGAAGGAGAAATCGGTAGTGCCGTCATGACCGACGTTCTGGATGATCATGTCGACGTCGATGTTGGCCTCGGAAATCGGCCCGAGAATTTGCGATGCGATGCCAGGACGATCCGGCACGCCCAGCACGGTCAGCTTGGCCTCGTCGCGATTGAAGGCGATGCCAGAGATGATCGGTTGTTCCATGGTGGTGTCTTCCTCAACGGTAATCAGCGTGCCAGAAGTTTCCTTGCCTTCTTCTTCGAAGCTGGAAAGCACGCGCAGTTTGACTTTGTACTTGCCGGCGAATTCGACCGAGCGGATCTGCAGGACCTTGGAGCCCAGACTCGCCATTTCGAGCATTTCCTCGAACGTGATCCGATCGAGCTTGCGCGCCTCGGGCACGACCCGCGGATCAGTCGTATAGACGCCATCGACATCGGTATAGATCTGGCATTCGTCGGCCTTGAGCGCAGCGGCGAGCGCAACCGCGGAGGTATCCGAACCGCCCCGGCCAAGCGTGGTGATGTTGCCCTGTTCATCCACCCCTTGGAAGCCGGCCACGATCACTACCGTGTCGTCTTCGAGATCGGAGCGGATGTTGTGCTCGTCGATCGAGAGAATGCGCGCCTTGGTGAAAGTACTGTCGGTAAGCACCTTGACTTGCCCGCCGGTGTAACTCTTCGCCTTGATGCCGAGATCCTGCAAGGCCATCGCCAAGAGCGCAATGGTGACCTGTTCGCCGGTGGAAACCATCACGTCGAGTTCGCGCGGATGAGGGTTCGGCGAGACTTCCTTGGCGAGGGCGATCAGGCGGTTGGTTTCGCCGCTCATCGCGGAGACGACCACGACGAGCTGGTGGCCCTGCATTTTCCAACGTTTGATGCGCCGGGCGACATCCCGGATGCGTTCGGGGCTACCCACGGAGGTGCCCCCGTACTTCTGAACGATCAGCGCCATGTTCGATCCAAAAAAGAAAGTGGCGCATTCTAGCCGAAACCGCAATGTTGCGGAAACTACTTAGTTGCATGGCCTTGTATGGCAAGCCAATATTCGATATGCTTGCATGTCTATAACTTCCGTTGTAAAAACGAATCGCTCATCATACCCACCTTAACCCAACGAAAGGATGATCAAATGAAATCGACAGACAAAATCGACGTCCGCGAAATCCGCCGCAAGCTCGGCATGAACCAGCAGCAATTCTGGTCGAAACTCGGTGTGACCCAAAGCGGTGGTTCTCGCTACGAAAGCGGTCGCAACATGCCGCGGCCCGTGCAGCATCTGCTCCGTCTCGTGCATATCGAGCAGATCGACATCCAGAAGATCAAGAAAGAGGATTGGGAGGTCAGCGAGTATCTGAAGTCGAAGAAGCCCGACCTCTTCAAGGAGCTCAAGAAGGAAGCACGAGCCGCCAAAAAAGGCTGAGCGGGTGATTACGGGCTGACCATCACGGTCAGCCCGGTCACTGTGCGGATCCGTTCCGCGAATTCTTCCAGCCACTCGGCAGGCAAAGCTTGCAGTCGTGCGGCTTCCGGTTGCTGTGAGGGACGCGCCAAACCATAAAGATGCACCCCGGCGAGCACATCCCGCGCGCTGCCGAGTAGTGCCAGATAGCGTTCGAGCGCATCCTGCGATGGCGTTTCGCCGTCGAACATGAAAAAACAGCTTTGCACCCAGGTGGGGCACAGTGATGCACAGGTTTCGAGTCTTCGGAGGACGACGCCGGGCTGCAAGGCGACACCATTGATCAGACGGGTAGTTTCGGCTCCCACGCCATCGATCTTGAACCAGACCTCACCCTGGCGCTCTCCAATGCACCGGATGCCTTCCTGCACGGCTTTGCGGCCGAGGAAACTCCCGTTGGTGATGAGCCGCAACAGCGGCGCTCGGGATATCGGAAAATCATCGAGCACCCGAGCGACCAAGGCGACGGCTGCGGGAAATTCATCCGCGCTGGTCGGTTCGCCGTTGCCGGAAAAGGCGACATCGACCAAACGACGCGCCTTTGGCGGCGCATGCCGTTGCAGATAATCGCCGTGGATCATTGCCGTCAAAAGCGCGCGTAATTCGGTTTCCAGGAGAGCGAGATCGATCGGTGGTGGCCCGCCACGTTTCAGGTTGGGCACCTGGCAATAGATGCAGCGCCAATTGCAGGCGTTGTTCGGATTCAGGTTGATACCAACGGAGACGCCGCGTGCACGCCGGGAGACCACCGGGTAGACATAGGTCATGCCGCTGCTGTCGCGGTCATGGTTGCCGGTGGAAAGCCGACGCGCGGGAAAAGTCATGGGGCACATGCCCGGAATATTAATCCTAGAATGTCCATTAGCAGGCTGTTGAAAAACTACTGCGGTGGGCGTTCTTCCGCGTTGCGCGGTGTTGGCTTCGGCCGCTTCGCTTAACCTCGGCAAAGCCAAAGTGAGCCTTCGCCGCAACTTCGTTGTCGCTCCCTCGCCTATCTTATTGATATGTCTCGGTCGCTGCGCACCAAACGCCTTGCATCTGGCCATCCTCGTGACGTTTTTCAACGGCCTGCTAGACCGAGCGAGGAGCTTCATGAGGTGTTCGAAATCGCGTTTAACAGGCCGTTGAAAAACTCTGATCATCGGGGCGGGTTGGTAAAATTGGCTCATCGATTCCTTTGAGGCAGACCATCCGATGCGAGGCAAGACGATCGATCAAGGCGCGATGTTCTCCTACGTGAGCCTGGAGGACCGCATTCCGAAGAATCACCCGCTGCGCAAGCTGCGCTTTCTGGTAGATGCCGTGCTAGCGACGATGGACCTGGAATTCGATGCGGTCTACGCCAAGACCGGCCGTCGGTGCCGCCGAAGCGCCTTCTGAAGGCGATGCTGCTGCAAATCCTGTTCACGATTCGCTCCGAGCGCCTCTTGGTCGAGAGCATCGACTACAACCTGCTCTATCGCTGGTTTGTCGGCCTGGCCATCGACGATCCGGTGTGGGACCACTCCACCTTCAGCCAGAACCGGGACCGCCTGTTCAACGAAGGGCTGGCCCGGGTATTCTTCGAGCGGGTCAAGGCCCTGGCCGACTGGAAACGACTGACCAGCAGCGAACACTTCAGCGTCGATGGTACCCTGATCGATGCCTGGGCCTCGCACAAGAGCTTCCGGCCCAAGGACGCTGATGGCCCGAGGCCCCCGGGGCGCAACCCGGAAGTGGATTTCAAGGGCCAGCCCCGGGCCAACGACACACACGCCTCCACCACCGACCCGGACGCCCGGCTGTTCAAGAAAGCCCAAGGCACGGCCTCGCGGCTGTGCCACATGACCCACGTGCTGATGGAGAACCGCAATGGCCTGGTGGTGGATGTGGCCACTACCGAGGCAAACGGCAAGGCGGAACGCCAGGCGGCCTTGAAGCTTCTTGCCCGGCACGCCAGGCGGGGCGCGACGGTAGGCGCGGATAAAGACTATGACACGGCCGACTTCGTCGCCGGCTGCCGCAAACTGGGGGTGACGCCGCACGTGGCGAGGAAGAAGACCGGCTCGGCGATCGATGCTCGCACAACGAGGCATGCGGGTTACCAGACTTCGCTGAAGGTGAGAAAACGCATCGAAGAGGTCTTCGGCTGGCTCAAGACCGTGGGGGTTTGCGCAAGACGCGGCTGATCGGCCGGGCCAAATTGGCTGGGCAGACGCTCTTGTGCTTTGCCACCTACAACCTGGTGCGCCTGGGTAGCCTGGGCGGCTGGTGGAACGCGCAGCATGTGTAGGGCGAAATCCGCCCGGATTCCGCCCAAAGGCGGAAGAACAGCCGGGAAACCGGCCAAACAGGCCCTCAACCTGGGCTGAACAGGGTCACATCGAGGCAATGACACCGAAAAACGACCGTTCAGAGATGGGTTGGGAAGGTTGAACATGGGTTTTTCAGCGGCCTGCTAAACATGCTGCAAGGTTCAGGAGCAGTGGCCGCCTCCTGAAGAGGGATCGTTGACAGGGGGAAACGAGGCATGAATGGAGTTCAGCCGGGGTCAAGAGCGATGTTCCCAGCGTATTTTCCTCATGAACTGGTGAGACGCGCGCGTCTGCGATCCCTACGGCGCGGTGAAGTTCTGTTCAGCTTTGGCGACCGGATCGACTCCTTGCACAGGGTCGTGGAAGGCCAGCTCTCCCTGGTCCATCTGTTGCCGGATGGCGGCGAACTGGTGCTGATGCGAACCGGTGCGGATCAGTTCATCGCCGAGTGCAGCGTCTGCGCCAACGAATATACCTGCGAGGCGCGAGCCGACAAGGAAAGCCTCGTTGCCTCGCTTCCCATGGCCGAATTCGACCGCTGGCTGATCCAGGACGGAAGCTTTGCGCGCGCCTGGGCAATGGATCTCGCACGCAGGCTCAAGGACCAGTTCATACGCTACCAGCGGCTCAGCTTGCGGAATGCGCGTGATCGCATTCTGCATTTTCTCCATAGCGAGGCCGACACGCGCGGCGTGGTTTCCTTGCCGGGAAGCTATGCGGACTGGGCAGCGGAACTGGGCCTGACGAAGGAAACGCTGTACCGGGCGCTTGCTGCGCTTGAGGACGAGGCGGTACTGAGCCGCGATGGCAGGTGGTTGACGATCCTGGAAAGTCCCTTGCGTCGCGGCACTCGCCGAGAGCGATGATGGATGTCATATGACGCGCGTCATACAACGGCCCCTCCACCGATGCCAACCCATTGTTTCTAATTAAACAATTAATTTCAGGCTCACTGTGCTGCATCACTTCTCATTCTTAATTCATCCAATAAGATGAACATGAGTTTCGCGTTGCCGCTGAGGTGATTTTGCGGCACGCGATTTCGCCAAGGAGAAAGGAGAGGGGCATGCAGAATAAGAACTGGCCGCAGCGCCTGACCGGTGCCTGCGTCTTCTTCTTCTGGGTGTTGACGGTACAGGAGGCAATCGCAACCACGGTATCCGGGCAAGTCAAGGACGCGCAGACGGGAAAACCGGTGGTCGGAGCGCTCGTCATGGTGCAGGGCACCCAGCGCAGCACTCATACCGACGCCGAAGGGCGCTTCGTCCTCGACGCCGGGGATGCCGACCTCGATGCCCGCTACATCACTGCCTGGCGCGACGGCTATTCGATCGCGGCTGACAAGGCGGGCGCAGGCAAGGCGCTGAACCTTTCCCTGGCGCCTTTGCCTGCGGACGACCCCACCTACCAATATCAGCCCGCGCAAACCTGCGGCACCTGCCATACCGACATCTACCGCCAGTGGCTTAACACCAGCATGGGCCGGGCGGTCGGCTCGAAGCTGCCGCAAAAATTGCAGTTCTACCTGGGCATCAATGGCGAAGGAAAATTCGACGGCCTGGGTTTCGGCTGGAAGTATTTTGCGCCCATGATGGGCATCTCCCAGGGCATGCACGCCATGGACCTGAATCATTACGTCGGCACATGCGTGAATTGTCATGCCCGCGGCGTTACCTGGAAGGAAGGGGAATTCGAACCGCATCGCAAGCTCAACCCGGCCACAGGCGAGGTGTTCATCTCCGGCAATCTCAAGGTTTTCCGCTTCGACAAGCTCGCCGATCTCAGCATCGGCCAGGGCCGCGAAGGGATCAGCTGCGATGTCTGCCACTCGGTGCAGGACGTGCGCATCCACCACGACCAGTTCGGCAAGCTGGAAACGGTGAAAATTGACCAGATGGAGATCATCCGCCGGGGCGATGTGAAGTTCGGTCCGTACCCCGATGCGGTCAGCCCGGCCCACAAGACCGCCTACAGCCCGATCTTCAAGAAGTCCGAGTTCTGCGCCATGTGCCACATGGAACGCGCCGACGACCTGGAAGGCGTCGGGGTGCAGTCACTGCTCACGCTCGACGAATATCCGCGCTGGAAAGCCAATTTCGACGCCGGCAAGACCGACAAGCAATGCCAGTCCTGCCACATGTACACCGGTGGGCGCGGCGAGTGGAGCATGAACAAGGCTGCTGTCATGGGCGCGGACCGCGATCCCGAGAGCCTGTTCGGGCATCACTGGCGCGGCAGCTATTTCGATGGCGAGATGGCGAAGCGCGCCTCCAACCTGAAACTGAGTGCACGCAGGCAGGGCAACGAAATCGTGGTCACCGCTGAAGTGGCAAACGTCGGCGCCGCCCACAAGATGCCCGGTGGGCCACCGTTCCGGCAGATGCTGCTGCTGATCACGGCGACAGACGCCAACGGCAGTCCGCTCAAGCCGCTCGACCCGGTTCGCGCGGACCCCAACGACGCGGCCCATGCCAACCGCATCATCGATGTCGGCGAAGGCTATCGCAAGTACGGCTTCTTCAAGCTGTGGGAACTGCAGTTCGGCAAGCCCTTTCCGGAAATGCCCTACAAGGGGCACGTCGGCAAGGTCTACAACGCTTCCTGGGTGACGCCTGGCTTCTTTCCCATGGAGTGGATGTTCAGGTACTTCTGGATCGGCGCGATCCCGCTGCTCATCGGTCTGGTCGGATGGTCGCCGCTGCGCGCGATGTTTGGCGGCTCGCCGCGTTCAGGCAAGCCGGGCTTCTTCAGCGGCAATGTCGGCACGCTCGACCGCCTGCTGCGCATCGCGGCGGCTGCCGCCATGCTGGCCTGGGTGCCGATGCCCTGGGGCTTCATCGGCCTGATCCCGCTGTTCAGCGGGCTGCTCGGCTGGTGTCCGACTTATCATCTGATCGGCCACCTGGACACCCGCGAGTCGGGCGGCTTCTTCCGGCGCAACGTCGGCACGCTGGACCGCGCCCTGCGCATCGTCGCTGGCCTTGTCATCCTGTTCGCGCTGCCGGCGCCGTGGCACTGGATCGGACTGGTGCCGCTGGTGAGCGGCGTGCTGGCCTGGTGCCCGACTTACATCCTGATCGGCAATATAAGCACCTGCAGCGCAAACGCACCTGCCCTGTTCAGCCCGAATCTGGGCACGGGCGACCGCTTGCTGCGCGCTGCCATCGGTCTTGCCCTGCTCGCGCTGCTGTTCTGGGGGCCAAAGACCGCCTGGGGTGCGCTGGGACTGATCCCGCTGTTCACGGCAATCATGGGCAGTTGCATACCCTATCGTATCGCCGGCATCGATACGCGCGGCGAGAAGGAACGTACGGACCAGGGCGCGGCCTGGATGAATCTCGACTTCGGCGAGCGCCGCACGCGCATGCTGGCAGGCTTCATCCTCATCACCATGGCGGCGGTGCTGCCCAAGGTCGGCGCCATGCACATGTGGCCGGTGGGTGGATTCGCCGCCGAGCGCGTGCTCTACGACACTCGCCTCGACTACAAGGAATCGGATGTCACCCACTATCGCTTCGCCGCCCCCGCCTCGGGCACGGTCAAAGTCGGGGCGCAACTGGTCTACTACCGCCACTGGTATTTCATGGAGCCGATCAAGGGCGAGAAGTACTGGAGTACCGACAAGTGGAAATACCTGCTGCACGCGCTCAGCATCGAGCTGGCTGACAAGGACGGCAGCGTGGCCGCTGCGGACGCCGGCAACCACGACGGCAGTCTGGCCGACATGCCGCCCATCCCCGGCACCCCGGGGGCAGGCGCATGGCGCGCACAAGCCGGGAACGGCGAAGATATCAGCACGCTGCTGTCCGCCTTGCTTCACCGCTCGCCAGATGCAAAGCCGGCGGCGCCCCGGGCGAGCGCGCCCGCTTCCGCGCCGGGTGCCGTCCAGACAACGGATGAAAAGGGGAGCTGAGAAATGGGCTGGCTCATCGGCGGCGCGATGCTGGTGTGCTGCATCGGCATACCGCTCCTGATCCGCTTCGTGCGCAAGCGCCGCGCGCACGCGATGACGGAAAGCAAGGCCGACAAGCCGCCGTGAGCATCTGGTGCTTCAAGGCAAATACGGGTATGGAAACATAACAGTCAAACAAAACGACAGGAGACGCAACCATGAAAAAAGTGACCCAGCAACCTCGCCTGTCCGCCTTGCCGGCGGCAGTCGGCCTTGCACTGCTGACGGCGACGACAGCCTACGCCAACGACGGCATGGAGAATATCGGCTTCAGCGCCAAGTCCATGGGCCGCGCCGGCACCAACATCGCGGTGGGGGATGACGCCAGCGTGATGAACACGAACCCTGCGCTGCTCGCCAACATCGCCGAGGCGCGCGCGGATGCCAATCTGGAAATGATGTTTCCCGACTTCGGCTACCGCAACGGCGTCAACGACACCGACGGCAAGAGCCCCATCTACGTCATTCCCTCCATGGGCTATGCAAAGCGCATCAACGAGCGGATGGTGCTGGGGATCGCCATGTTCAACGAGGGCGGGACCGGCACCGATTACGGCGTGCTCAACGTCGACAACTCGCGGCTGGGTGGGAGCGGCACTTCGGGCGTCGAGCACTTCAGCCAGTTCGGCTACATGATCGTGACCCCCACGGTCGCCTATCAGATTGCAGACGGGCTGCACATCGGGCTGTCACCGCAGATCGGCTACGGCATGCTGCGCATGAAGATGCCGATGCCAATCCAAACAGGCCCGAGTAGCTACGAATTCGGCGCGGTGGACATGGACGGCACCGACGTCAACTTCCGCGCCAAGCTCGGGCTCTACTACAACAACGGCGGGCGTTACGGCTTCGGCCTGGCCTACACCACCAAGGCAGCCATCGAAGCCGACGGCGACGTGACCGTGACCTCGCCCAGCATGGGCGTGATGCGGGGTAGCTCGCTGATGAAGGTGGGCTGGCCGTCCTCACTCAAGGTGGGCGCGTTCTACGACGCCGGGCCCATGGGCCGCATCACCGGCGAAGTGCAGCGCGTGAACTGGAGCGAATACTATGACTCCATTCCTGTGACCTGGCAGTTTTCCGGCATGCCCGCCCAATCGTTCAACATGAACATCGGCATGGCGGACCAGACCGCCTGGCGCGTTGGCTACGAATACCCGCTGAATCCGGCCATCACCCTGCGCGCCGGCTGGGTCCACGGCAAGAACCCGATCCCGTCGACAGGCATCATCGCGATCTTCAACCCCATCGTCGAGGATCACGTCACCTTCGGGCTGGGCTACCAGGGCGGCAAGAATTTCGAGTTCAACATGGCGGTGGTGCGCGGGCTCAAGAACACGGTGACCGGTGCGCCCAATCATCCCTTTCCCGACGCCGCCAACAGCCAGACCGACATGGCCTTCTGGTCGATGGCCGTGCAGCTATCCTACAAGTGGTGAAAGGAGGATCAGGCTTCGCCGCGGCTGATTCACGGCTCATGGCTGCCTTGCGGTGAGCGCGCCATCCTGTTCCGGCACCACGAACACCGGCGCGAAGCCGCTGCCCGGCGTGCGGAAGTTGGTGGTCTGGCCGGCATAGAGCCGCGCCGCGAGCAGTTGCACCTGGCCTGCATAGGCATAGGCGCGCACGTCGAGCTTGAGCTCGGCGGTAATGCCATCCACCTGCGTCAGGCGCTCGCTGGGCGGGGCGATGGCCTGGGCTACCTAGTCGCCGGCGAGAATTTCCTCCCATACCCGGCGCGTCAGCTTGTCGCCGCGATAGGCCGCTTTGCTGCCGTAGCCCGATGCCCGCTTGAAGAACAGACCGCGGCGCTGCGCCCACAGGCGCTCGGCGGCCTCCACCGTGACCGCTTCCGTCCGTGGCACGCCGGCCTGCAGGACTTCGATCGCCTGGGACGGCGCGCCCATCCGCGCAAGCGCTTGCGCATCGCTCAGCAGGATCAGGTTGCGCTTGTCGGCATACAGCGCATGGGCGCGCGGATGCGGCGTTAGCACCACGGCACCGGCCGCGTAGGCCTGGCGCCACGCCACATGGCGGGCTTCCTCGAGATGGAAGTCGGTGAGCCGGTTGTAGATGAGATCGATGGCTTTGCCGTCGTGTCGCAGGCGGCCGTCGCGCCAGGCGAGCGCGACCGGGTCGGCCATCGCCGCATGGATTCCGGCGCGCGCGAACAGCTGCTCGAACAGCTTGAACTCGGATAGAGATACTGCCCCGCCGGGTCGTCGTCGACGATGGCGATGCGGGCACACAAATATGGGACACCCACATCTTGCTTGACGCCCCCACCTCCCCCCGCTAGGGTTCGGCCATGACCCGCCCACGCTCACAGCTCGTTTCCCTTTCGGACACGCCGTGGTATCACGTCGTCAGCCGCTGCGTGCGCCGCGCTTATCTGTGTGGCGAGGATCACGCCACGGGCCGCAGCTATGAGCACCGCCGCGGCTGGATCGAAGCCCGCATTCGCCAGCTTGCCGCCGTCTTCACCATCGATGTCGCCGCCTATGCGGTGATGAGCAACCACTACCACATCGTCCTGAAGGTCGATGCCCAGCGCGCCGCTTCCCTTTCCGATGACGAGGTGCTCGAACGCTGGTCCAAGCTCTTTACCGGCCCCTTGCTGGTGCAGCGCTATCGAGCCCCCTCGATCCGCGCCACGATGGATGAGGCGGAAATCGCCAAGGCGCAGGAATTCGTCGCCCTCTACCGCGCGCGCCTGGCCGATCTTTCCTGGTTCATGCGCGTCTTGAACGAAGGCATCGCCCGCGAGGCCAACAAAGAAGACGACGTCAAGGGCCGCTTCTGGGAAGGTCGCTTCGACACTAAACATGGGACACCCACATCTTTAGCGCCCACATCTTTAGCGAGGATCACGCCACGGGCCGCCGCGGACAAATAGGGGACACCCACATCTTGCTCGGGCCGCCGCGGACAAATAGGGGACACCCACATCTTGCTTACACATCTTGCTTCCCGCACCTCCTCCCGCTAGGGTTCGCCCATCACCCGCCCCCTCTCACAGCTCGCTTCCCTCATCAAGACGCCGTGGTATCACGTCGTCAGCCGCTGCGTGCGCCGCGCCTCTTTTGCTTTCGCGCGTTACAATATCGCGCCCATGCCATGACATTCGTGGAGGCCGCATGAGCACCGCTGCCGATCTCTCTTGGGACGACATCAAGCTGATGATCGCCCAACTTGCCGAGCAGTCGAAAGAGACTGGTCGGCGCATGCAAGAGACCGACCAACTGATCCGCGAGCTGCGCGAGTCGGGCAAAGAAACCGACCAGCGCTTGGAGCGTTACATCCAAGAGACCAGCCGCGAGGTGCGCGAACTCAAAAAGCAGATCGGCGGCTTGGGCGACAAGCTCGGCTACTTTGCCGAGGGCATGGCGCTGCCGACGATGGAAAAGCTCCTGCGCCGCCGCTTCAAGATGGAAAACGTTTCGCCGCGCCATCGCGTGCGCCGCGACGACCACGAACGCGAATACGACGTGCTCGCCTGGGCCAATGGCAAGGTCAACCGCGTGGTGGTGGTCGAGGTCAAAAGCCGCGTCAAGCGCGATGCGATCGAGCAGCTCATCGATCAGGTGGAAACCCTCTTTGCCTTCATCCCCGAGCTCAAGGGCAAGGAGCGCATCGGGATTCTGGCGGGCATCGACTGGGACGTAGGCGTCATGGAAGAAGCCCAGGCCGCGGGGCTTTACACCGCCACGATCCACGACGAGATGTTTGCGCTCACCACCCCCAAGGGCTTCAAGCCCAGGGTGTGGTGATGGGGCGCACTTTGCTTCACGTCGGCTGCGGCGGTAAGCGCAAAGACCAGACTACCGCGGCTTTAATCGTCCCAAGTGGCAGGAGCCGCGCCTCGAAAGCCTATCCAGAATTTTGCGTGTGAGGCATACCATGAGATCTGAAAGAAAGCGGCGAGTGCTGGAGCGTCACTGATTGAGCTTCCCCTGAAATTTCTTCTTCCAGGAGATGGGCTATGACGCCCCGGCAAACTGGAAGGAGCGAGGAAGTCGAAGATACCGAAGCAGGAGTACCCGGCGGAGTTCAGGGAACTGGCGGTGAAGCGGGTCAAGGGAGTCCAGGGCATCGGCGCCGTAGCGCGGGAACTGGGCATCAGCGACCAGACGCTGCGCAACTGGGTCAAGGCGTTCGATGCCGGCAAGCTCAACGGGCCGCAGGCCAAGGCGGTGACGCCGGAGCAGATGGAACTCTCGCGGGTGCGCGCCGAGAATGTCCGGCTGCGGCGCGAGAACGGCATCAAGGCCCGCCACAAGCGACGCTACAAGACGACGACGGACTCGAAGCACAGCCTGCCGGTCGCGCCGAACCTGCTGGATCGGAACTTCGCGCCGGCGGCGCCGAACCGAGTCTGGACGGCCGACCTGACCTACATCTGGACCGGCGAGGGCTGGCTGTACCTCGCCGTCGTACTCGATCTGTTCAACCGGGAGATCGTCGGCGGGTCGATCAAGCCGCGCATGACGGTGGATATCGTCGTCGATGCCTGGACGATGGCAGGGTTCCGCAGGAAGCCGGCGCCAGGCCTGATCCATCACTCCGACCGGGGAAGCCAGTATGCGAGCCACGCCTTTCAGGCGCGGCTGAAGGAATATGGCATGGTCTGCTCGATGAGCCGCAAGGGCAATTGCTGGGATAACGCGCCGACCGAGAGCTTCTGCAACAGCCTGAAGAATGAGCGGGTGCATGGCGCCCGCTACGGCACACGGACCGAAACGGAAGCTGACCTCTTCGACTACATCGAACCGTTCTACAACCGCAAGCGCATCCATTCCACGCTCGGCTACGCCTCGCCGGTGAAGTTCATGGAGGACTGGATCAGCGCTCAGCATGAAGAGAAATTGGCGCCATAATGCCGTCGGGTTGGAAGACGAAAAACCGGAGGAACCTCACCAGGCCCAAGAGGATATGTTTTCTTCGGGTCAGGAGATCAATGTCCGATACGCTTGAGGTCACGGTAAAAATTCTCGTGTGGCCCAACCATCAGCAGTTTGAGTGTGTTCTCGTCAAGAACCCGATAGGCCAGCAGGCAGAGCAAGCTGCCCATGCGGAATTTGTAAACCTGGACGCCAGCCAGGTCCCCGACCTTGGTCTCACCCACGTCGGGTTGACTGGCGATGGCTCGCACCGCTTCGTCGAGCGCGGCTTTTTGCTGCTTGTGCAGCTTTTTGGCGGCGCGCTCGAAGGTCGGGGTGACAAGGATGCGCATCAGCCGAACCGGTATTCACCGACGGGCTCTTCCTGGTCGGCGATCAGGATGTCGCGGATGACACTGAAGGGCAGATCAGGATTTTCTGATGCGATCTTGCCGATCCGAGACCAGTACTCGATCTGCTTGGGCACCGAACGATGCTCGATGGTGCCGTAGCGCTTGGCGCTTTCGACCAGGGTTTCTGGCAATTTGACATTGATGGCCATGACTCACCTCCATTAAATAATATTCATTTTAGTCCATAATGGAGCAAAAAGTAACCTTCTTGCCGTCCGGCCTTGGCTGATCAGGCCGCCAGGGAGGCTTCGACGATCTCGCAGTGAGTCACGAAGCCGGTGAGGTAAGGCAGCCCCTTGGGGATGCCGTAATCCTTGCTGGTCTGGCGGCCAATCGTCCAGCCCATCCACCGCGTCACTGCGGCGTCGATGGCCTGCTGGATCTTCTGGCCTCGGAGCATCTCGTTGAGGACGTCATCCGCAAAGTGGCATCCGAGATCGCGGTCATCGCGATGGGCCAGGCGGCGTGGGCGTTGTCGTTCATCGTGCCCCAAAATCCCCAGGCTTCGTTCTGGGTGGCGGGGATTTGTGTGGTGTGCATCGTTTTCTCCTTCGGGTTGATCGTTGCGACACCCGTATGAGTGCGCTGTTCGATCGAAGAAGCCAAGCGCTTTTTGCACTTTTTTGATGGCGGAGCACACCCCGCCCCGCCATGCTCCAGTCAGTCTGTGATGCGATAGACGCGCTCGCCGCCCTCGGGCCTTTCCGAGGTGATGGTGAGCCCGAGTTTCTTCTTGAGCGCCCCGGCCAAGGTGCCGCGCACCGTGTGGGGCAGCCAGCCGGTGACTGCGCAGATTTGACGGATCGTGGCCCCGTTCGGCCGCCTGAGCATTTCAATGACCTGCGCTTGTTTGCTGTTGCGCGCCATTGCT
This sequence comes from Sulfuricystis multivorans, assembly GCF_003966565.1. NCBI lineage: Bacteria > Pseudomonadati > Pseudomonadota > Betaproteobacteria > Nitrosomonadales > Sterolibacteriaceae > Sulfuricystis > Sulfuricystis multivorans. The sequence goes on from NZ_AP018718.1 coordinate 1,375,124, forward strand.
TTATTGAGGGTGCCTTCTCGCTGCTTCCGGATTGCTGCCCCTTCTTTGGCGCATTGAACTGCCCTGTCGTAGGCATCATTGCCTTCGAGGCCGATTAGCTGTTTTGCAGATTCCTGCTTCCCAGATTCAGAGTCGGCGTCAGTGGCGGCCAGTGGCGGGGTGTGTGATGAGGTCGCTGCTGCAGGCAGCATATCCTCTGGCTGCGCTTCGCCCTTGATGATCGCGATGGCTGCCGGGGTCAAGGGTAGTGTGCTGACTTGTGTGCAAAAGCGCCTGGGTAGCGAGCGGGCGGGAGGTCATGGTAAGAGGTTGATTGAGATTGACCTTGAACCCTGAAAAAGGGCAAACCATGACCACACGCAAGCATAAGACGAAGTTGTCGGCAGTGGAAGCAGTCGCGGGCGACCGTGACCTGATGAAGGCGCTGATGAAGGAGGCGCTGCAAGAGGTGCTGGAAGGCGAGATGACCGAATTTCTGGGGGCGGCGCCGGGCGAACGGACCGTAAGCTGAAATGGCTACCGTGCTGGCTACTACAGCCGCAGCCTGGTCACCCGCATCGGCAAGCTCGAGCTGCGGGTGCCGCGGGACAGGAGCGGCGAATTCTCTACGGCCTTGTTCGAGCGCTACGCAAGGAGCGAGAAGGCCGTGGTGGCGGCCTTGGCCGAGATGTACGTGCAAGGGGTCTCAACCCGCAAGGTCAAGGCCATCACCGAAGCGCTCTGCGGCCACCGTTTTTCGGCCAGCGCCATCAGTGCCATCAACAAGGGGCTGGATGATGCCCTGGCGCGGTTTGCCAATCGTCCTCTTACCGAACCCTATCCCTACCTGATTCTGGACGCGCGCTACGAGCGGGTGCGCGACGACGGGATCATCACCCACCAGGCGGTGCTGATCGCTATCGGCATCCACTGGGAAGGGCAACGCCAGGTGTTGGCCGTCGAGTTGGCCAACCGCGAGAGCCAGAGTGCGTGGCGCGACTTTCTGATTCGGCCGAAGGAGGGGCCTGTCCGGTGTCGAATTCGTCGTCTCCGACGACCATGCGGGCCTCAAGAAGGCCATTCGCGAGGTGCTGACCGAAGCCGGCTGGCAGCGCTGCTATGTGCATTTCCTGAGGAACGCTCTCGACTACCTGCCTCGGCGCGCCGACGATGATTGTCTGCAGGAGCTGCGCTGGATTTACGACCGGCGCGACATCCAGGAAGCCCATCGTGACCTGGCGGCCTGGATCGGCAAATGGGCGGGCAAGTACCCGAAGCTGGCCGACTGGGTGGAATCGAATATCGCCGAGACGCTGACTTTCCATCGCCTGCCGCGCGCCCACCACAAGCACATGAAGAGCACGAACATGCTGGAGCGGCTCAACGAGGAGATCAAGCGCAGAACCCGGGTGGTGCGCATCTTTCCGAACGTGGCGTCCTGCCTACGCCTGATCCGGGCGCTGTGCGTCGAAACCCACGAGGCGTGGCTCGAGGACAGCCGTTACCTCAACATGATGCTGCTGGCAGAGCAGAAGAAAGAGGCGTTGAGACTGGCCGCTTGACGCGACCGCTCAAACAGGATCAACCACTTCCATGACCACGAATTTGCACAACTTGACGCACACAACTGGGTCAAGCGCCACCGGCCGCCTTGCTGCTCGATCAACCCCCGCTGCGCGAGGCTGGCGATCATCTTGAGTTTGGCCCCACCCTTGAGCTTGAGCAGCGGCTCGATCAGGCCGTTGAAAAACCCCGTCCGACCGGGCGGGCCATTAAAATTGAGCCACCGCGAACCATAGAGCAAAGTCCCCGATGCGAGGCAGCCCGTACACCCAAAGCGCGATGTTCTCCTACGTGAGCCTGGAGGACCGCATTCCGAAGAATCACCCGCTGCGCAAGCTGCGCTTTCTGGTAGATGCCGTGCTAGCGACGATGGACCTGGAATTCGATGCGGTCTACGCCAAGACCGGCCGGCCGACGGTGCCGCCGGAGCGCCTTCTGAAGGCGATGCTGCTGCAAATCCTGTTCACGATTCGCTCCGAGCGCCTCTTGGTCGAGAGCATCGACTACAACCTGCTCTATCGCTGGTTTGTCGGCCTGGCCATCGACGATCCGGTGTGGGACCACTCCACCTTCAGCGCCAACCGCGAGCGTCTGTTCAACGAAGGACTGGCGCGGGTGTTCTTCGAGCGGGTCAAGGCCCTGGCCGACTGGAAACGACTGACCAGCAGCGAACACTTCAGCGTCGATGGCACCCTGATCGATGCCTGGGCCTCGCACAAGCGCTTCCGGCCCAAGGGCGACGACGGTCCTACAGGACCAGGGCGCAACCCCGAGGTTGACTTCAAGGGGCAGTCCCGCGCCAACGACAGCCACGCCTCGACCACCGACCCGGACGCCAGGCTGTTCAAGAAAGCCCAAGGCACGGCCTCGCGGCTGTGCCACATGACCCACGTGCTGATGGAGAACCGCAATGGCCTGGTGGTGGATGTGGCCACTACCGAGGCAAACGGCAAGGCGGAACGCCAGGCGGCCTTGAAGCTTCTTGCCAGGCATGCCAGGCGGGGCGCGACGGTGGGCGCGGACAAAGGGTATGACACGGCCGACTTCGTCGCCGGCTGCCGCAAGTTGGGGGTGACGCCGCATGTGGCGAGGAAGAAGACCGGCTCGGCGATTGACGGCCGAACGACGCGGCACGCCGGCTACCAGACTTCGCTGAAGGTGCGGAAACGAATCGAAGAGGCCTTCGGCTGGCTCAAGACCGTGGGGGGCTTGCGCAAGACGCGGCTGATCGGCCGGGCCAAATTGGCTGGGCAGACGCTCTTGTGCTTTGCCACCTACAACCTGGTGCGCCTGGGTAGCCTGGGCGGCTGGTGGAACGCGCAGCATGTGTAGGGCGAAATCCGCCCGGATTCCGCCCAAAGGCGGAAGAACAGCCGGGAAACCGGCCAAACAGGCCCCCAACCGGGGCTGAACAGGGTCACATCGAGGCAATGACGCCGAAAAACGACCGTTCAGAGATGGGTTGGGAAGGTTGAACATGGGTTTTTCAGCGGCCTGTTAAATGCCCTACGTGACGGCTTTCTGCCTGCGGGCGGCATCTTTGCGCCCGCGCTCCTCGGCAATAAGACGCGGCTATTGGCACGTCGCGCGAGCACAAATCGCCTCGCCCTCGCATCGGAATCGCCTCGCGCCCTAATGGACAATCTGGGATAATGCCGAACCGCAGATCATCACCCCCCCTCATGAAAATCACCCGTCGCCTCGAATTCGACGCGGGACATCGCATCCCCGACCACGCCAGCCAGTGCCGTCATCTCCATGGCCATCGCTATGCGCTGGAAATCACGCTCTCCGGCGAGGTGATCGAGGCCGCCGGCCAGCCATACAATGGCATGGTGATGGACTTCGCCGAAGTCAAGGCGATTGCCCGGCGTCAGATCGTCGATCTTTGGGATCATGCCTTTCTCGTCTATGCCGGCGATACTCTGGTAATGGATTTTCTTGCCTCCCTGCCCGGCCATAAGACAGCGATTCTCGATCGGGTGCCGACTGCGGAAAATCTCGCCCGTATCGCTTTCGAGCGGCTTGCCCCTGCCTACCGCGACGTCTATGGCAATCATTTGCGCCTCGAACGGGTGCGCATCTATGAGACCCCGAACTGCTGGGCAGATTGTTGTTCGAGCGATTTGTCGTCTTGAAATTTCCCGCAGCCGGTCACATAATATCGGCATGGTTGTAATCCCGGCGATCTGGAGACGTTCTGGACAGGGGTTCGATTCCCCTCACCTCCACCCAAGGGCAGACGCAAGACCGGTAAGCCGACGATGTTCTTGGGTGGGGGTGCACTGGCTTCGACAGGGCGGATGAAGGAAAGCAGGCAACCCGAAAGGCGACGAACGTAATTCGCGCAAATCCACAAACGCCAACGATGAGCGTTTTGCACTGGCCGCCTAAGGCCAATGCCGAGGCCGCTTGAGCCTTGTCACCCAAGAAAAGCCGGCGGGCGCTTTAAGCGCCCGTCGTCATTTATGTTTCATTTTTCCTCATCATCATTACCGCTGACACCATCTTGTGCGGTGCAACAATTACAAGGCATCATCATGGAAATGAATCGGGTGGGGAAATTCGAAACCCTCAAGATAATGAACGAATTCGACCAGGCGCTGATCGAGAAATACGGGGTCAATATGACCGATGCCCACATCACGCGTTACGAAGCGCTGACGGCTTATGAAGAAACGGGCAGCGCCAGTCAAGCGGCTGCGCTGCTCGCCGAACAACGCGGGTTCAAACCGCTGGCCGGATCCGTCGACTGAAGCGTAGCCGGTCAATGCAGACCGGCCGCTGCCAGCATCTTCTGCGCTCGAACACGGCGCGCCTGTTCCGGGGTCAAACCCACCAGCGTTTCGGGAGGCAGGGGCACATCCCAGTGCTGCTGAAACAGATCGATGATCTCGCCGGTATCCAGGTAAGCACGATAGATCTTTTCCTGATATGCCGGTGCACCCGGCAGTGCCACGAGTTCGACGGATTGAATGATCATGATGAAAGCCTCGACGCAGCGGTTCACTGCGTATCCTGCACCCGCCGTCTTCGCGACTCAAGCCGAAGAAAGCAGCCAAATCCGCTGATGCTCGGAAAATCGGCGCTGGCGCAACGGCACGAAACGACACCGCCAAGCTGCAAGCAAGACGACAGCCAGACAAGGCAACGGCCGCTTGTGGCGGCCGCTGCCATATTATCCTCCTCCGGTTCACCTCCACCGGCCCGAAACTCTGTTTGAGGCGAGCCGGCGGACGAGATGTATGGGACGAATCAAATGCCCTGTTTGAGTTGCTCCAGAATGGCAGGGTTTTCGAGGGTGGAAACGTCTTGAGCGATCTCCTCGCCCTTGGCGAGCGAACGCAGCAGGCGACGCATGATCTTGCCCGAACGCGTCTTCGGCAAGTTTTCACCAAAACGGATGTCTTTCGGTTTGGCGATCGGCCCGATCTCCTTGCCGACCCAATTCCTGAGCTCGTCTGCGATCTTTTTCGCTTCCTCTCCCGTCGGCCGGGGCCCCTTGAGCACCACGAAGGCGCAGATCGCCTCACCGGTCAATTCGTCCGGCCGACCGACGACCGCGGCCTCGGCAACGAGCGGGTTGGCCACCAAGGCGGATTCGATTTCCATCGTCCCCATACGGTGGCCGGAGACATTGAGCACGTCGTCGATCCGGCCCATGATCGTGAAATAGCCGGTTTTGGCGTCTCGCACCGCACCGTCGCCGGCAAGATACAGCTTGCCGCCGAAGTCGGCCGGATAATAAGACTTCTTGAAGCGCTCCGGATCGCCCCAGATGGTGCGGATCATCGACGGCCAGGGCTTCTTGATGACCAGGAAACCGCCCTGCCCCCAAGGCACTTCATGGCCGGTTTCATCGACGATCGCGGCCTGGATGCCTGGGAAGGATAGCGTGCAGGAGCCCGGCACCAAGGGTGTGACGCCCGGCAGCGGCGTGATCATGTGGCCGCCGGTTTCGGTCTGCCAGAAGGTATCGACGATCGGGCAACGGCCGCCACCGACGTTCTCGTAATACCACATCCAGGCTTCCGGGTTGATCGGCTCGCCGACGGTGCCGAGGATGCGCAGCGACTTCAGGTTGTAGTTCCGCGGATGGGTCGCCGGGTTGGTTTCGGAGGCCTTGATCAGCGAACGGATTGCCGTCGGCGCCGTGTAGAAGATCGTCACCTTGTGATCCTGGATCATGCGCCAGAAGCGGCCGGCATCGGGATAGGTGGGCACGCCTTCGAAGACGATCTCGGTGCCGCCACAGGCCAGCGGGCCATAGGTGATGTAAGTGTGACCGGTGACCCAGCCGATGTCGGCCGTGCACCAGAAGATGTCATCCTTCTTGAGGTCGAAGGTCCACTTGGTGGTGAGGATCGCATGCAGCAGATAGCCCCCCGAGCTGTGCTGGACGCCTTTTGGTTTGCCCGTCGAGCCGGAGGTGTAGAGCAAAAACAGCGGGTGTTCGGCCTCGACCCACTCCGGTTCGCAGGTATCCGGCTGGTTGGCGACGACATCGTGGTACCAGACGTCGCGGCCGGCCACCATGTTGCAGTTGCCGCTGCCACGCTTGATGACGAATACGGTCTTGACCTGATGGCCAGTCGCCATACTAAGGGCTTCGTCCACTGCTGGCTTGAGCGGTAGCGCCTTGCCACCGCGGTGTTGTTCGTCCATCGTGATCACTGCACAGGCGCCGGCATCGAGAATGCGCTCTTCCAGGGACTTGGCGGAGAAGCCGCCGAAGACGACGGAATGAATCGCGCCGATGCGGGCGCAGGCCTGCATCGCGACGACCCCATCGATCGACATCGCAACATAGATCAGGACGCGGTCGCCCTTCTTGATCCCCGCGGCGCGCAATGCATTGGCGAACTTGTTGACACGGGCAAGCAACTCTTTGTAGGTGACCTTGGTGACGTTGCCGTCATCGGCTTCGAAGATCAGCGCGACTTTGTCGCCCAACCCGGCCTCGACGTTCTTGTCCAGGCAGTTCCACGAGACGTTCAGCTTGCCATCGGCGAACCATTTGTAGAACGGCGCATTCGATTCATCGAGCACTTGAGTGAAAGGCTGCTTCCACACCACGTGTTCGCGGGCCAGACGGGCCCAGTAACCCTCGTAATCCTGCTCGGCTTCTTTGCACAGAGCCTCATAGGCCGCCATGCCAGAAATGGTGGCATTCTTGACGACTTCTTCGGAGGGCGGAAAGACGCGGCTTTCCTGCATGACCGATTCGATGGCGCTCATTGAGATTTCTCCTCTCGCAATGACGTTGTGGATATGGACCCGCTCGCTGAATCCGCTTTTTCTGGGTAGTTCATTCTAGCCGATCATTACAGCCGGCAAAGCTTACAGCCCCCTTACGGTCGCATCGACGACGAGTCGCCGCGCCTCGGCCGTGTAGAATTTCTGGCAGCGATTCTGCACCCGTTGGATGAAGCCGATGAAAAAAGCCGTGCAAACGATGGAACGTTTCATTTTTTGGAGCCGCTGGCTGCAGGCGCCGCTCTACCTCGGTCTGATCGCCGCCCAGGGCGTCTATGTGTATCAGTTCATGCACGAGCTCGTGCATCTGATCACCAAGGCGGGCGAACTTGGCGAAACCGAAGTGATGCTGATCGTGCTGGGGCTCATCGACGTGGTGATGATCGCCAACCTGTTGATCATGGTCATCATCGGCGGCTACGAGACTTTCGTCTCCCGTCTCGATGCCATCGAAGGACACCCGGATCAACCCGAATGGCTCTCTCATGTCAATGCCGGCGTGCTCAAGGTCAAGCTGGCGGTGGCCTTGATCAGCATTTCCTCGATCCACCTGCTGCGCACTTTCATCAACGCCGCGCAGATCAGCGATCGCGTGGTGGTGATCCAGATCGCCATTCACCTTGCTTTCCTCGTTTCGGCGATCGCCATCGCCTGGACCGACAAGATCATGATGCAGACCCTGGCGATCAGCCACAAGACAACCTACTGAGAGCCCTTACCGACCACACGACAACCACACACACCAGAGGGAACGCTCCATGTCTGCCCAGATCCGCCAGGAAGACTTCATCCAGTCGATCTTCGACGCCTTCCAATTCATCAGCTATTACCATCCGAAAGACTTTATCCAGGCGCTCGGCCGCGCCTATGAACGCGAACAATCGCCTGCTGCCAAGGACGCGATCGCCCAAATCCTCACCAACAGCCGCATGTGTGCCGAAGGCAAGCGGCCGATCTGCCAGGACACCGGTATTGCCGTGGTGTTTCTCAAGATCGGCATGAACGTGCGCTGGGATGCGCAGCTTGCGCTCCAGGAAATGGTCGATGAGGGTGTGCGCCGCGCCTATCTGCATCCGGACAACAAGCTGAGAGCCTCGGTGCTGCTCGACCCGGCCGGCAAGCGCATCAACAGCCGCGACAACACGCCGGCGGTGGTGCACGTCGAAATCGTGCCGGGCGATACCGTCGAGGCGATCTGCGCGGCCAAGGGCGGCGGCTCGGAAAACAAGGCGAAGTTCGTGATGCTCAACCCCTCCGATTCGATCGTCGACTGGGTGTTGAAAACCGTGCCGTCGATGGGCGCCGGCTGGTGTCCGCCCGGCATCCTCGGGCTCGGTATCGGCGGCACGCCGGAAAAGGCGATGCTGCTCGCCAAGGAAGCCTTGATGGCGCCGATCGACATCGACGAACTGATCGCCCGTGGCCCACGCAACCGCATCGAAGAGCTGCGTCTTACGCTCTACGACAAGGTCAACGCGCTCGGCATCGGCGCGCAGGGGCTCGGAGGACTGACCACCGTGCTCGACGTGAAGATCCTCGATTACCCGACCCACGCGGCAAGCCTTCCGGTAGCGATGATCCCGAACTGCGCTGCGACGCGCCATGTCCATTTCACCCTCGATGGCACTGGCCCGGCCAGGCTCGAGCCGCCCAGTCTTGCCGATTGGCCGCAGGTTTCCTGGCAGCCGGATACGGAAAAGTCGCTGCGCGTCGATCTCGACCGTTTGACGCCCGCCCAGGTCGCTTCCTGGAAGCCGGGCCAGACCTTGTTGCTCTCCGGCAAGCTGCTCACCGGCCGCGATGCCGCGCACAAGCGCATCGCCGACCTGCTCGCCAAGGGCGAGAAACTGCCGGTCGATTTCACCAATCGCGTCATCTATTACGTTGGCCCGGTCGATCCGGTACGCGACGAGGTCGTCGGCCCCGCCGGCCCGACGACGGCCACCCGGATGGACAAATTCACCGAGCTGATGCTCGCGCAAACCGGCCTGATCGCGATGGTCGGCAAGGCCGAGCGTGGCCCGGCGGCGATCGAGGCGATCAAAAAACACCAATCGGCCTACCTGATGGCGGTGGGTGGTGCTGCTTATCTCGTCTCGAAGGCGATCAAGGCCGCGCGCGTCGTGGCCTTTCCCGACCTGGGCATGGAAGCGATCTACGAATTCGAAGTCAAGGACATGCCTGTCACCGTCGCGGTCGACTCGACCGGCACTTCGGTGCATGAAACCGGACCGCTCGAATGGCGCATGAAGATCGGTAAGATTCCTGTCGTCAAGGGATGAGGGATGCCGTCCCGCCAGCGCCGATTTTGCACATGATCGGTGTCTTCGACTCAGGCTACGGTGGCCTGTCGGTGCTGAATGCGATCGCCCGGCTGTTGCCGCGCGCCGACCTGCTCTATTTGGCCGATACTGCCCACGTGCCCTATGGCGACAAGCCGGAAGGCTTCATCATCGGCCGCGTGCTGGCGATCGGCGAGCATCTCGCCGCGCAGGGTTGTTCCCTGATCGTGGTGGCCTGTAACACCGCGACGACCACCGCGATCCAGGCGTTGCGCGACCATCTGCCGGGCATTCCGATCGTCGGCGTCGAACCGGGTATCAAGCCCGCTGCGCTCTCGACGCGTACGAAGCGCATCGCCGTGCTGGCCACCGAGGCGACGGCCAGAAGCAAGCGCCTCGCCCAGTTGATCACCAGTCATGCCGCGGATGTCGCAGTGGAAGTCGTGCCCTGCCCAGGCTGGGCGACCCATGTGGAAACCCTGCGTCCCCTGACCGGCGAATTCCGCGCCGAAGTGGCCGCAAAGATCACTCCGCTCATCGCGTCGGGTGTCGACCGCATCGTGCTTGGTTGCACCCACTATGCGTTTCTGGCGCCGATCATCGAACCTTTGATCGTCGGACGCGCCGAGCTCGTCGATGTCGCCGATGCGGTCGCGCGTCAGGTCGTGCGTCTGGGGGGCGCAATGAGCGGCCGAGCCGAACTGCACCTACAGGCCACCGCGAAATCGCAACGGCTGCAATACGCGCTGCCGATGCTCGGTCTGACGGCGTTGGCGGAACGCAGTGTATCGCCGCAGCTCATCAGGCTCTAGATGCATCACGCCGCGCCAGATAAATCACCGCGACGAGTATCAGCGCTCCACCCGCCAACTGCACCGCCGTCACAGCCTCGCCGAGCACCAGGAAAGCCAGGCCGATGGTGACCAACGGTTCCAGCGTCGACAGCGTCGAGGCATCTGCGGCGCCGAGTTTCTCGATGCCCTTGAAGAAGCCCAAGATTGCGAGCAACGTCGAAAAGATCGCGATCGCCAGCACCGCCAGCCAACCCGTCACGGTTCGTGGCCAGGCCAGACCTTCGGCGCTCGCTGCCCCGCCATAGACGATGGCCGCGGCCAGTATGATCACGGTCGACGCCGGTAGGGCGCCAACGCGCGGCAGTATGCCCTCGCCGGCAATGATGTAGATTGAATAGATCAACGCTGCGCCGAGACCGAACACGATGCCGAGCGGCTGGCTGGAAAGGTCGCCGCCCACCGTCAGCGCGGTGCCGAGCAGTGCCAATGCCACGGCGATCGCCCGTGCAATCCCGATCTTGCGCCGATAAAGCAGTGCCGACAGCAGGGTGACGATGGCCGGATAAAGATATAGAAGCAAAGCCACCAGCCCGGCACTTGCATATTTCAGAGCGGTGAAATAACAGAACGCCTGACCGACATAGCCCGCTGCACCCATCACGATCAGCCACAGCAGATCACGACCGCGTGGCCAGCGCATGCCATGCGCGCTACCCCATGCCGCTAGCAGCACGCCGGCGATCGAAAAGCGCAGAAACAGCATCGTGCTGAGCGTGACCCCTGATGCATAGGCGATCTTGGCGAAGATCGCCATCGCGCCAAAGCCGGCGGCGGAGGCCATGATCCACGCTACGCCTTGCCAGCGCTCGGCAGCCTTCGTCGTTTCGTTCATAGGGCGCGCAGTTTATCTGTATCGATTGCGCGATAATGGCGCGCATGAAAATGTCCGTCGCCGAATTCCGCGCCTGGCCGCACAAGAGGATCACCCTGCTCGGCATGTCCGGCGTCGGCAAGACCTGGTTATCCTCGCTGTTGCGCACGCAGGACTGGTTCCATTACTCGGCCGACTACCGCATCGGCAAACGCTATCTCGACGAACCGATCCTCGATCTCGTCAAACAGCAGGCGATGCAGGTGCCTTTCCTGCGCGATCTGCTGCGGCGCGACTGGATCGACATCAAGAACAACATCAAGATCGACGATCTCGGCCCGGTGCTCACTTTCGTCGGCAAGCTCGGCGATCCCTCGCGCGGCGGGCTGCCGCTGGCCGAATTTTCGCGCCGTCAGGCGCTCTACCGTGCGGCCGAAATCGCGGCGATGCACGACGTTCCTGAATTCGTCAAGAAAGCGCAGGAAATCTACGGCTATGCGCATTTCGTCAATGATGCCGCCGGCAGCCTGTGCGAACTCGAGGATCCTGGCGTGATCGATCTCTTGGTCGAACACACGCTGATTCTCTATGTCCAGGTGACGACCGCGGCAGAAGAGGCGGAACTGATCCGCCGCGCGCAGTCCGACCCGAAGCCGCTTTACTTCCGGCCTGCCTTCCTGGCCAGCCACATTCCGCGCTATCTGAAAGAGCGTGATCTAACAGACATCGAACAGGCCGACCCCGACGATTTCACGCGCTGGATCTTCCCCTACTTGTTTCGCGCGCGACAACCGCGTTATGAAGCCATCGCGCGGCCGTACGGCTATACCGTCACGTCGGCTGAGGTGTCTTGCGTGCGCGACGAACGGGATTTCCTGGAATTGCTGGAAAACGCGATCGACCGGAGCGGCGACTGATTGCGCCTCAATGACTGTGACCACCGTCGCCATGCACATGCCCGTGCGCGATTTCTTCGGCGGTAGCCGGACGCACGTCGCTGACGGTGCAGGAGAATACCAGCGCGGTGCCGGCGAGCGGATGGTTGCCGTCGAGCATCACCTTGTCGTCGAGGATCTGGGTGACGCGATAGACGATGAAGTCGTCTTCGTCGGCGCCGGGCAACGCCCCCTCGAACTGCATGCCGACTTCGAGAATCTCGGGAAAGCTGGAGCGGGGCTCGATCTGCACCAGGTCGGCGTCGTATTCGCCGAACGCCTCTGCCGGTTGCAGCTTGACCTGCACCGAGTCGCCCGTCTCTTTGCCTTGCAGGGCCTGTTCGATGCGCGGAAAGATGTCGTCGTAGCCGCCATGCAGATAGACGATCGGGCGTTCGCCCGGATCGATCAGTTCGCCATCGGGATCGGTGACGCGATAAGCAAGGGTGACGACGGTATTCGGTGCGATTTTCATGAAAGGAGACTCCACAGATGGCCGGTCAGGCGTGATGGCGCGAGGACTTGTGGCCGAGTTGTTTGACGAGTTGCAAGACTTCGGCAGCGTGTCCTTTGGCATTGACGTCGTATAGCGCGTGACGCACGATGCCTTGCTTGTCGATGACGAAGGTGGAACGGATCAGGCACAGCTTCTTGTGGCCTTCGTGCTCGCGATAATGCATCACGCCGAATTTGCGGCAGACTTCGCCGTCTTCGTCGGAAAGCAACCGCACCGAAAGACCATGTTTGTCGCGAAACTCCGCATGGGACAGGCAATCGTCACGCGAGATGCCGACCACGGCACAGCCGAGCCGGTTGAATTCGCTCTCGTGATCGGAAAAATCGATGGCTTCGAGCGTGCAGTATGGCGTGCCGTCCTTCGGGTAGAAAAACAGCACGAGATGCTGCTTGCCGATCAGCGAAGCCGAATCGAACAGCTCCATGTCGGCATCGGGCAAGAGGAACTGCGGTGCGGCCTGTCCTGGTTGAAGCATGTCGGTCTCACGAAAAACGATGGCGGATTCTAACCGGAGAAGAGCACCCTGCAACTTTGCAACCTCTGCCGAAAGCAGTATCAGAGCAAACTCGCCTGCATATCGTCTGAATGTTCCTGCACGGCAAATAGCCGGTACTGATTGCGCCCACCTTCCTTCGCAGCATACAGCGCGAGATCGGCATTGCGCAGCAACCGATCCGCCTCGCGGCCATCGCGCGGATAGAGCGCGATGCCGACACAACCGCTGATGCGCACCGTCCCGGCATCGAGATAATACGGCTCGCCCAGGAGGGTTACGATCCGCTGGGCGATCTGTTCCACTTCTGCGATATCGGCCATCTCGGAAAGGATGATCGCGAACTCGTCGCCGCCCAGTCGAGCCACCGTGTCGGTTTCGCGCACACAGCCAACCATCCGCCGCGCCGCTTCGACCAGCAGCTGGTCGCCGGCACTATGTCCCAACGAATCATTGACCTCCTTGAATCGATCCAGATCGATTTGCAGCAATGCGAAATTGCGATGATAACGATGCGCCTGGCTGATCGCGGTCTGGAGGCGGTCCATGAACAGGGTTCGGTTCGGCAGCTCGGTGAGTGGATCGTGATACGCCTTGAAGCGCAGCTGCTCCTCATCCGCCTTCCGCTGCGTGATGTCGTGGAAGATGGCGAGGTAATGGATGGGCCCCTGACCACCGTCGATTTTCACGATCGACAGCCATTCGACGTGGATCTCACCGTCCTTGTAACGGTTCCAGATTTCCCCTTCCCAATGTTTGCGCGTCTCGATCGACGACCACATCTGTTCGTAAAAAGTCTGCTCGTGGCGGCCCGATTTCAGCAGACGAGGATTGCGCCCCACCACTTCGGCGGCCGTATAGCCAGTGATCGCCGTGAATGCCGGATTCACCCTCACGATGTCGTTGGCGGCGTCGGTGACCATGATCGCTTCGGCGGCATGCTCGAAGACGGCATCGGCGATACGCAAAGCCTCTTCTTGCCGACGGTACTCGAGAATCTCTTTCTGTAACGCGGCATTGCGTTGTTCCAATTCGCGATGGCGCACGAACTGCAGATACCAGAAAACCGCCATCGCGAGACAGCCCGCCAAACCCGCAACCACGAGGAGCGAAAGGCCAGCATTGCTGATCATCGACCCATCCATATTTTTATTATGGTCGAAGGAATGATAATTGCCAGAACGCGCTCAACCTTCCCGGAGCCGGTCGATGACGCGGCCGGAAAAGGCGCGCCTAGCGGCGATCATCCCGAAGAGGGCTACGCCGACCAACCCGGCTGCGAATCCGATCGCCAATACCTCTACTTTTGGCCAATACTCGAAACCAAACACCTGGCGCGCGAGCAAAGCGCCGATCGCCGTCGCACCACCTCCTGCCATCAGGCCGGCGATGGCGCCTTGTAAAGCGAACTCGGCCAACACGCTCTGGCGCAACTGACGGCGTTGTCCGCCTAAGGCGCGCATCACGGCGAGTTCCTGGCTGCGCGCGCCATTGCTCGTTTCGATCGCCGCATACAGCACCGTGAGGCCGGCGATCAGCGCGAACAGGAACACCAGCTGCAGGGCACCGATCACCTGTCCGACCGTCTGCTGCAACTGTCTGACCAGTGCGACGACGTCGATCACGGTGACGTTCGGGAAGCTGCGCACCAGCGCCGATGTCAATGCTTCGCGGCCGGCAGGCAGATGGAAGCTGGTGATGTAACTCGTCGGCTGGCCATCGAGGGCGCCTTGCGGGGCGATGACGAAAAAGTTGACGCGCATCGAATCCCAGTCCAGTTTGCGCAGCGAAGTCACCGGCCCCGAGAATCGCTGACCGGCGACTTCGAAACTCAGCTCATCTCCCAGTTTCAGGCCAAGAGTGCTGGCCAGCCCCTGCTCCACCGAGAATTGCATCGTCGTGGCGTTGCCGAACCACTGGCCGGCGATGATGGTATTGCCCAATGGCAGGTCGTCGCGCTGGGTCAGATTGAACTCGCGCTCAACCAGACGCCGCGCACGTTCGTCAGCGAAATCCTGCGGACCGATCGGCCGGCCATTCACTGCCACCAAACGACCACGCACCATCGGTTCTAGACGTGGCGCGGGCAAGCCGGCGCGGGCGAGGAATTCGGTCACGGCCGCGCGCTGTTCCGGCTGGATGTTGATCAGGAAACGGTTTGGCGCATCGGGTGGCAGTTTCGTCTGCCAGGCGACCAAGAGATCGTTCTTCACCAGCGAAAGCAACAGCAGCGTGGTCAAACCGAGCGCAAGCGAGACCACTTGGAGCAAGCTGGCGCTGCCGTGGCGGCGCAGGCGGACGACTCCGATGCGCCAGCCGCCGCAGGCAAGCCGCACCGCAAGACGCACGACGATTTCCAGCAACAGGCGTCCGATCAGCGCATAAATCGCGATCGCGGCCAGAAAGCCGCCCAATACCACGGCGGCGAGCCGTGCCTCGCCCGCCATCCAGAACATCAGTCCGGCAAGGCAAGCGCCGCCGACGAGATAGGATGCCATCGACAGAGGGGCGACCCTCCCCCATTCGCGGCGCAGCACGCGCAAGGCTGGCACCGACTTCAAGCGCAGCAAGGGTGGAACGGCGAACCCGACCACCAGCACGGCGGCGACGGTGCCGCCATGTAGCCACGGCAGAGCGCCGGGCGCCGGCAAGCGCTCGGCGAGCAATCCGGCGAGCATGCCATGCAGCGCCTGCTGCGCCAGCAGACCACAGAGCCCACCGAACAAGGTCGCAAGAGCGCCCAGTAGGACGAATTCACCGCCGTGGATCATCAGGATCTGCCGCTCGCTGGCGCCAAAGACCCGCATCACGGCGCAGGCATCGAGATGGCGTTGCATGAAACGCCGTGCCGCCATGCCGACCGCGATCGTCGCCAGCACCACCGTCAAAAGCGCCGCGAGCCTGAGAAAGCGCTCGGCACGTTCGATGATGACGCGCACCTCGGGGCGGGCATCGTCGAGGCCCTCGAGTTTCTCGCCTCGTCCCAGCCGTGGCTGCGCCCAGGCGCGGAATGCGCGCACCGCCTCTTCGTCCCCGGCGAGGTGCAAGCGCCAGGTGATGCGGCTGCCGGGCTGGATCAATCCGGTCGCAGGAAGATCCGCGAGGTTGACGATCAGGCGCGGGGCAAACGCAAACGGGTTGATGCCGCGCTCCGGATCGAGCGTGAGAATCCCACCGACGCTGGCCGTCAGCGCACCGATGCGCACCTTCGTTCCTGGTTCGAGCGCCAGCGCGGTGGCGAGACGCTCATCGGGCCATACTGTGCCGAGGGAAAGCGGGTGTGCCGAGCCACCAGCGCCGACTTTATCGTTGAACGGTTCGACCTCCAGTGCGCCGCGCAAAGGATAGCCAGGAGAGATGGCCTTGATCTCGCCGAGCTGCACATTGCCCGCGCCTTCCGGGTTGCCGACCATCGAAAGCAACAACGCGCTTTCGGCGAGACGCAAGCCATGTTGCCGCGCCGCTTCACGATAAGCCTCGGGCCAGGGATGATCGGCGGAGAGCAACAGATCGCCGCCCAGCAACTGATGGGCTTCGCGCTCGACGGCGTGCCGGACGCGGTCGGCGAGAAAACCGACGCTGGTGAGCGCCGCGACCGCCAGCATGAGAGCCACGAACACCACCGTCAGTTCGCCGGCGCGAAAGTCGCGCGCCAGCATGCGCAGCATGAGGCGCAGCGTAGTCACAGCGCGCGCAGCACCTCGAGCGCCTGTTCGATGCGTTCCAGCGCCACGACCTCGATGCCCTTGATCGGCTGCTTCGGCGCGTTCGCCTTGGGGATCAGCGCACGGGTGAAACCGAGCTTGGCGGCTTCCTTGAGCCGCTCCTGGCCGCGCGGTGCGGGCCGGATCTCGCCGGCCAACCCCACCTCGCCGAACACCACCAGCTTCGGCGGCAGCGGCTTGTCGCGCATGCTGGAGACGATCGCCAACAGTACGGCGAGATCGGCCGCCGGTTCCTGGATGCGCACGCCACCGACGGCATTGACGAACACATCCTGATCGCCGCACATCACGCCGGCATGTCGGTGCAGCACGGCGAGCAGCATCGCCAGGCGCTGCGGCTCGAGGCCGACGGTGAGCCGGCGCGGATTGCCGCCTTGCGCGCTATCGACCAACGCCTGGATTTCGACCAAGAGCGGCCGCGTGCCTTCCTGCGTGACCAGCACGCAGGAGCCGGCGACATCCTGCGCGTGCTGCGAAAGAAACAGCGCCGAAGGATTCGAGACACCGCGCAAGCCGCGATCGGTCATCGCGAACACGCCCAATTCATTGACCGCACCGAAACGGTTCTTGAACGCGCGCACGAGGCGGAAGCTCGAATGCGTGTCGCCCTCGAAGTAGAGCACGGTATCGACGATGTGCTCGAGCACGCGCGGGCCGGCCAGGGCGCCTTCCTTCGTCACGTGCCCCACGAGGATCACCGAAGTGCCCGTTTGCTTGGCAAAGCGCGTCAGTTGCGCCGCGCATTCGCGCACCTGGGCGACTGAGCCGGGCGCCGACTGCAAGACGTCGGACCACAATGTCTGGATCGAGTCGATCACCGCCACCAGTGGCTTTTCGTCTTGCAGCGCAGCGAGGATTTTTTCGAGATTGATCTCGGGCAGCAAACGCAGGCCAGAAGCCGGCAATTGCAGCCGCTGGGCACGCAAGGCCACTTGTTCCGCAGATTCCTCACCCGAAACATAGAGCACCGGCTGACGCGCTTCGGCGAGCCTTGAGAGCGCCTGCAACAGCAATGTGCTTTTGCCGATGCCCGGATCGCCGCCGATCAGCACCACGCCGCCGGCGACCAGCCCCCCGCCCAGCACGCGGTCGAATTCCTCGATGCCCGTCGGCACCCGTGGCTCTTCGCGCGGATGGATGAATGCCAGGTCCTGCGGCTTGCCGGTCGCGGCAAGCGGCGCGAAATTTGCGCCGAAGCGCTTGGAGCCCGGCGTGGCGACCTCGGCGACCGTCTCGACCAGCGTGTTCCACTGGCCGCAGCCGGGGCACTGTCCTTGCCACTTCGGCGAGGTGGCCCCGCATTCGCTGCAGGCGTAGAACGATTTCACTTTGGCCATCCGCCGACCTCGCTCACCGGCACGCGCGGAGAAAGCGCACAGAAAAGCTCGTAGCTGATCGTGCCCGCCGCCATCGCCACCTCGTCGGCAGCCAAGCCTTCACCCCACAGCGTCACCTTTCCAGCGACGCCGATTTTCTCCGGCAGATCGGTCAGATCGACGCAGAGCTTGTCCATCGAAACCCGACCGAGCAGACGCGTGCGCATGCCTGCGACGAGGACTGGTGTTCCGGTCGGCGCGTGGCGCGGATAACCATCGGCGTAGCCGCAGGCGACGATGCCAACACGCATGGGCCGATCTGCGGTGAAGGCGCAGCCGTAGCCGATGCACTCGCCCGCCGCGAGGTGCTGCACGGCGACGATCTCGCTTTGCAGCGTCATCACTGGCCGCAGATCGAGTTCGGCGGCTGATTTCGTTTGCGGAAACGGCGAGCCGCCATAGAGCATGATGCCCGGCCGGGCCCAGTCGCCGACGGATTCGGGATAGCGCAGGATCGTCGCCGAATTGCCGAGCGACGTCGCTTCACTCATACCCGCCGTCATCGCGCGGAAACGTTCGAGTTGCCAGTCGATGCCGCGCGGCCCGTCGGCATCGGCGAAATGGGACATCAGCACGCTGCCGACGTGCCGTTTTGCCAGCGCCGACTTTGCGTTCGTTAGCCCCGCCGCATCGAAACCGAGACGATTCATGCCGGTGTTGAGTTTCAGATACACCGGCAGATCGGCTGGCCAATTGGACGCCAAGAGCCAGTCGAGCTGCTCACTGCGATGGACGACAGGAATCAGCCGGTGACGGATGAACAGCGGCACATCGCTGGTCGCGTAACAGCCTTCGAGCATCAACAGCGGCTTCGTCAAACCGGCCTCGCGCAGCGCGATCGCGCGCTCGAGCTCGATCAGCGCGAAACCATCGGCGCGAGCCTGTAAAGCCGCCACGGTGCGTTCCAGGCCGTGGCCATAGGCATCGGCCTTGACGACCGCCCACAGCCGCGCCGCGGTGGCATGGCGACGGGCGACGCTGAAATTGTGCCGCAGGGCGGAAAGATCGATGATCGCGCGAATCGGCCGCGGCATGAGCTACGCCGCCTTGTGTTCCTTGAGGCGTTCGGCGGCGAACGAGACGAAAGAGGTGACCAGGCGCGAGCGGAATTTTTCCTTCGGATAGACCATCGAGAGCTTGCGCACCAGCCGGGGCTTGAGCGGGATCGACACCAGCGTGCCCAGACGCAGCGCGTGCATCACCGAGGCGCGCGAGGCGATCGCATACCCCAGGCCGGTTTCCACCACCTCCAACAAGGCCAGCGGACTGCCCAGCTCCATGACCGGCGTCATGCGGCTGATATCGATCCCCTGCTTGTGCAGATAGACCTCGGTGAATTCGCGGGTGCCGGAGCCGGGTTCGCGCGACACGAAGGGATGATCGACCAGTTGCTGGGGAGTGAGCTCCTTGAATCGTGCCAGCGGGAACTTCGGGCTGCAGATCACCTGCATCTCGTCTTCACAGCAGACTTCGGTCTGCAGGTTGGGATGATGGGTCGGCGATTCGATGAAGCCGATGTCGAGCGTATGTTCTGCCACCCGGGTCTCGATGGCTTCCGAGTTGGCGACGATCAAGCGCGGACGCACCTTCGGATATTTCGACTTGAACTCGCCCATGATGCGCGGCAGCAGGAACTCGGCGATCGTCGTACTGGCGCCGACCAGTAATGAGCCGCCGATCTCGCCGGTCATCTCGGCCATGCGCACGTCCATTTCGTTCGACAAAGCGAGGATTTTTTCAGCATAGGCGAGGACCAGCTCCCCCGCCGGGGTGAGCGAGATGCGCCCATGGCCGCGGTCGAACAGGCGGGTATTGAAATGTTCTTCGAGCTGCTTGATCTGGAAGGTGACCGCCGGCTGCGTCATGAACAGCACTTCCGCAGCCTTGGTGAAGGAAAGTTGCTTGGCCACGGCGTGGAAAACTTGGAGCCTACGATCAGCCATGTGTCGTCCCTCGAAGAATGGTTATTTTCCGCATCGACGCTGCTATTGAAGCATAATTCCCGCCCATAAGAAAGCCTGATGCAAGCAGCCGACTACCCGCACGCTGCAAGTTTTGCGCCATTCCATCACGAGGTCGTAACGACTTTCGTGATATAACCCGGCGTCCATGAGCCTCGGGTTCTACATCATCATGGCGGCGCAGTTTTTTTCCGCGCTCGCCGACAATGCCCTGTTGATCGCCGCGATCGCCATCTTGCGCGACATGCACGCTCCGGTGGCCTATGAACCTCTGCTGAAGACCTTTTTCACCGTCTCCTACGTCGTGCTGGCCGCCTTCGTCGGCGCTTTCGCCGATTCGATGCCGAAGTGGCGCGTGATGTTCATCAGCAATGGCATCAAGATCGCCGGCTGCGGACTGATGTTCTTCAATGTTCACCCATTGCTCGCCTATGCCGTCGTGGGACTGGGCGCCGCGGCCTATTCGCCGGCCAAGTACGGCATTCTCACCGAATATCTGCCGCACCGGCTGCTCGTCATCGCCAACGGCTGGATCGAGGGCTTGACCGTGGTCGCGATCATCCTCGGCGTGCTGATCGGCGGCCTCTTGATCAAGCCGGACATCGCCGTCAAGCTGCTCACCTTCGACTTTCCCGGCATCGATACCGGCATCGACACGGTGGCGGAGATGAACCTGCTCGTGATTGGATTGTTGTACCTGATCGCCGCGCTGTTCAACCTCTTCATTCCCGACACCGGCGTCGACCACAAGCCGTTGAAGAAGAACCCGCTCTACCTGCTTCACGAATTCAATCACTGCCTGCGGCTGCTTTGGCGCGACCGGCTTGGCCAGATTTCGCTCGCCGTCACCACGCTGTTCTGGGGTGCGGGGGCCACCTTGCAGTTCATCGTCATCGAATGGGCCAAGGAAGCGCTCAATCTCGATCTCTCCAAAGCCAGCATGCTGCAGGGTGTGGTGGCGATCGGCGTGGCCATCGGTGCGGTGCTCGCCGCCCGCTTCATCACCTTGCGCAAATCGGTGCGCGTGATACCGCTCGGCATCGCGATGGGCGTCGGTGTGATGGCGATGATCGCCGTGCGCGACACCAGGGCGGCGATGCCTCTTCTGGTGATCGTCGGCATCCTCTCGGGTTTCTTCGTCGTGCCGATGAACGCACTCTTGCAACACCGCGGCCACATCCTGATGGGCGCCGGCCATTCGATCGCGGTGCAAAACTTCAACGAGAATCTGTCGATCCTGGTGATGACCGGCGTCTATTCGCTGCTCATCAAGCTAGGGCTACACATTTACTGGGTGATCGTCCTGTTCGGCCTGTTCGTCTCAGGCATGATGTGGCTGGTCAAGCGCCGCCATGAGGCCAACCAGCGGATTCACGATGACGTGAGCCATCTCGAGGACGTCCGGCATTAGCAAAAAAGCCGGCGACCTTGCGGTCGCCGGCTGTCTATTCTGGCGCGCCCGGAGCGATTCGAACGCCCGACCCCTTGGTTCGTAGCCAAGTACTCTATCCAACTGAGCTACGGGCGCGGCTTGAGGCTGCGCATTATAGCGAAAGTTCCGAACAGGTAAACTGCCGCCCTCATTTTTCCGTTCCAGCCATGAAACAGACTTACGACGAATCCAGTTTCCGCGTCCTGAAAGGGCTCGAACCGGTGCGCGAGCGGCCGGGCATGTACACCCGCACCGACTCGCCGGCCCATATCATCCAGGAAGTCATCGACAACGCCGCCGACGAGGCGCTCGCCGGCTTCGCAAAACACATCCAGGTATTGGTTGCCCAAGACGGCTCGATCACGGTCAGCGACGACGGCCGGGGCATTCCGGTCGGCCTACACGCCGAGGAGAAAATCCCCGTCGTCGTGCTCGCCTTCACGCGCCTGCATGCCGGCGGCAAGTTCGACAAGAAGACCGGCAACGGCGCCTATGCGTTTTCCGGCGGGTTGCACGGCGTCGGGGTGGCCGTCACCAATGCGCTGTCGCTCACCGTGGATGTCGAGGTGCGCCGCGACGGCAAGATCTACACGGTGAGCTTTTCGGAGGGGGGCGAGAAAGTCTCGCCCTTGCAAGTCGTCGGCGAATGCGGCCGGCAGACCGGCACCCGGGTGCGCGTCGTGCCCGATCCGAAGTATTTCGACTCGCCCAAGGTGCCGCAGGCCGAACTGGAACGCCTGCTGCGCTCCAAGGCCGTCCTGTTGCCCGGTGTGAAGGTCACGCTGGCTGTCGAGCAGCCCGACGGGGTGCTGCTCGAAAAAACCTGGCGTTACCCGGAGGGTCTCGCCGGCTATCTGAAAGAGCTCGCCGGCAGCGATCCGGTAGCGCCGATCTGGGCCGCCGAGAGCTATGCGGGCAGTGATGATGAGAGCTTTGCGGCTGGCGAAGGCGCGGCCTGGGCGCTCGGCTGGTGGCCCGATGCCGCACCGTCGGAATCCTATGTCAATCTGATTCCGACGGTGGCCGGCGGCACGCACGAATCCGGCCTCAAGGCCGGCGTCTTCGAGGCAGTGAAGAGCTTCATCGAGCACCACGCGCTGCTGCCGCGCGGGGTGAAGCTCCAGCAGGAGGACATCTGCGGGAAGATGGGCTTCGTGCTCTCGGCGCGCCTGCTGGATCCGCAGTTCCAGGGGCAGGTGAAGGAAAAGCTCAATTCGCGCGAAGCGGTGAAGCTCGTCGCCCGCATGGTGCGCGACCCGCTGGAAATCTGGCTCAACCAGCACGTCGAGGCAGGCCGAATGATCGCGGAACTCGCCATCAAACAAGCCCTGGCGCGCCAGAAGAATGCGCAGAAAGTCGAAAAGAAAAAGCAATCCGGTGTGGCCGTGCTGCCGGGCAAACTTTCGGACTGCGAATCGACCGACATTCGGGAAAACGAACTCTTCCTCGTCGAGGGCGATTCCGCCGGCGGTTCGGCAAAGATGGCCAGAAACCGGGAGACGCAGGCGATCCTGCCCTTGCGCGGCAAGGTGCAGAATGCCTGGGAGATCGAGCCCAACCGCCTGTTCGCCAACGCCGAGATCCACGACATCGCCGTGGCGCTGGGCATCGAGCCACACACCGCCGAGGATGAGCCGGACCTGTCGAACCTTCGCTACGGCAAGGTGATCATCATGTCGGATGCCGACGTCGATGGCGCGCACATCCAGACGCTCTTGCTCACCCTCTTCTACCGCCACTTCCCGGCGCTGATCCGGCGCGGCCATGTCTTCGTCGCCCAACCGCCGCTCTTCCGCATCGACGTGCCGGCATCGGGCAAAAAGCGCTCCGCCAAGCGGCTCTACGCGCTCGATGATGGGGAGCTCGAAGCGATCAAGGAGCGCCTCGCCAAGGAAGGCATCCCGATCGACAAGATCGAGGTCGGCCGCTTCAAGGGCCTGGGCGAAATGAACCCCGAGCAGCTGCGCGAGACGGCGATGGACCCGGCGACGCGCCGGGTCTTGCCCGTGTTCGAACGCAGCGAGGCGCACGAGGAGACCGTCAAGCTCTTCAACCTGCTGATGGGCAAGGGTGAGGCAGCGGCGCGCCGCGTCTGGATGGAAGAAAAAGGCAATCTGATCGAGGCCGATGTATGAACACACCCGATCTATTCGACACCCCATCTGAACCGAATCCGCCTTCCGGTGCCGTCCCACCAGCGCCGAGCTTCCCCGACGACGCCCTGCCGCTCGATGCCTACGCCGAGCGCGCTTATCTCGCCTATGCGATGAGCGTGGTCAAATCCCGCGCCCTGCCGCAGGTCGAGGATGGTCTCAAGCCCGTGCAGCGCCGCATCCTCTATGCGATGCACGAGATGCGCTTGGCCGCCTCCGCCAAGCATGTCAAGAGCGCGCGGGTAGTCGGCGACGTGATCGGCAAGTTCCATCCGCACGGCGATGCCAGCGTCTATGACGCGATGGTGCGCGTGGCGCAAGACTTTTCCTTGCGCTATCCGCTCGTCGATGGCCAGGGCAATTTCGGCTCACGCGACGGTGATGGCGCGGCGGCGATGCGCTACACCGAATGCCGCTTGACGCCGATCGCCGAACTGCTGCTCGCCGAGATCGACCGGGGCACCGTCGACTTCGTGCCCAACTACGACGGCACGATGGAAGAGCCGCGGCTGCTGCCCGCGCGCCTGCCCTTCGTGCTTCTGAACGGCGCCTCGGGCATCGCGGTGGGCATGGCCACCGAGATTCCGCCGCACAACCTGGGCGAGGTCGCCGAGGCGCTCAAGCTCCTGATCAAAAAGCCTGAGGCGACACTCGACGAGGTGCTTGCCGTGCTGCCCGGCCCGGATTTTCCCGGCGGCGGGCAGATCATCTCGCCGTCCGCCGAGATCCGCGCTGCCTACGAGACCGGCCGCGGCAGCTTCCGTATGCGCTGCCGCTGGCGCATCGAGGAACTGGCGCGCGGCCAGTGGCGCGTGATCGTGTACGAACTGCCGCATGGCATCTCGACGGCACAGGTGCTCTCCGAGATCGAAGCGATCACCAATCCGCAGCCGCGGCCAGGCAAGAAAGACATCTCGCAAGATCAGAGAAACCTCAAGCAGGCGGTGCTTGCGGTGCTGGAAGCCGTACGCGACGAGTCGAACGAAAAGGAGCCGGTGCGCATCGTGCTCGAGCCGCGCTCCTCGCGCGTGCCAGTCGCCGAGTTCATGGCGGTGCTGCTCGCGCGCACCAGCCTCGAAGCCAACGTCCCGGTGAATCTGACGATGATCGGCATGGATGGCCGGCCGGCGCAGAAACCGCTTCTCACAATGCTCTCCGAGTGGGTGCAGTTCCGCCACGCCACCGTCGAGAAGCGAAGCCGTCATCGGCTGGCCGAAGTCGAGCGGCGGCTGCACATCCTCGCCGGCCGCATGCTGGCCTTCCTCTCGATCGACCAGATCATCCAGACGATCCGCGAAGCGGAGGAACCGAAGGCCGAGCTGATGGCGAGGTTCGGGCTCTCGGAAGCCCAGGCCGAAGACATCCTCGAAATCCGCCTGCGCCAGCTGGCCCGCCTCGAAGGCATCAAGATCGAGCAGGAGCAGAAGGCGCTGGAGGCCGAAGCACAGGCGCTGCGCCGGGTGCTCGAGGACCACAAGGAACTGACCAGGCTCGTCCTCCGTGAAATCACGGAAGACGCGAAGAAGTTTGCTGATGCGCGCAGAACGCTCATCGAAGCCGTCGCGCCGGTCACGCCGGCCGAGGTGGCGATTCCCGATGAACCAGTCACGGTGATCGTCTCGAAAAACGGCTGGGTGCGCACCCGCCAAGGACACGGCCTCGACCCGGCCGGCATCGGCTACAAGACGGGCGATTTCCCCTTCCTCGTCGCCGAATCGCGTACCGTCTGGCCGCTCGTCGTCATCGACACCAACGGCCGCGCCTATAGTGTGCGCGTCGCCGATCTTCCGGGCGGACGCGGCGACGGCGTGCCGATCACGACACTCGTCGATTTCCAGGACGGCGGCAAGCTGGCCCAGGCGCTCACCGACGCGCCCGAGACGCAGTATCTCTTCGCCAACTCGGGCGGCTACGGCTTCATCGCCAAAGTCGCCGACCTCGTCTCGCGGCAGCGCGCCGGCAAGGCGTTCATGACCCTCGAAAAAGGCGAAAAACCGTTGCCGCCTGCAAAAGTCGGCTCTGATGGCACGGCACAAACCGTCGCGGCAATCTCCGCGAACGGCCGCCTGCTGCTGTTTCCGCTGGCCGAGGCCAAGACGATGGCGAAGGGCCGCGGCACGATCCTGCAAGCGCTGGAGGCCAACGACGAACTGGTGGCCGTGGCCGTCGGCACGAATGCTTTCGTCGTCACCGGCAGTGATCGCGGTGGCAAAACGACGCAATGGCGGCTTGCCGGCGCGGTTGCAGCACCGTTCCGTACCCATCGCGCGCGCAAGGGTCAGCCCATACCAGTTCGGATGAAACCGGCAGGAATGGCGGCCGGGTAGCGCGCAGTGTCTTCCATCCTGTATAATCCGCAGGTCTATGAGCACCGACAAAAAAGAACCCGCGACGCGTTACTGCTATCACTGCCGCACGCATCATCCCGTCGAGGAAATGCGGCTTCTGGTGACCAAGACCGGCTCGCGCTGGCGCTGCATCAAGAGCATCGAGGCCGTCAAGCGTTCCAAGGAAGAACGCGATGCCTACGGTCGTCAGGTATCGGCGCAGAACCAGGCCGAAGCCTCCGGTCGGGCCCGCATGCTGAACAAGATCCAGCGCGGCCTCTGAAAGCGCCTTTCAGGTCAGGCGCTCGCGCAAGCCCGACATGCGCGTCGAGCGGCGCTCGATCGCCGCGCGCAGCACGGCTTCGCTGGCCCACAGCATGACGCGCCGTTTTGCCCGGGTCACGCCCGTATAGACCAGCTCGCGCGTCGTCACCGGCGAGATGGTCGCAGGCAGCACCAGCAGCACCTCTTCGAACTCTGAGCCCTGGGCCTTATGCACGGTCATCGCCCAAGCCGGCGTCCACCCCGGCAGCCGGTTGAGGGCGATCCAGCGTGGCGTCTGTCCGGGGAAAAAAACCTTCTGCCGGCCATCGGCCGGGTCGTTCAGCAGCAGGCCGATATCGCCGTTGAACACCTCGAGCAGCGGATCATTGCGCAACACCATGATCGGCGTGCCGAGCGGCGGCCGCAACGTGTCGCCGCTCAACGCCCGGTTGATCGCCTGCGCTTCCTGCCGGTGGGCGCACAGCACGCGGAAACCACCGAAAAGAGCCAACAGCGCTGTCGGATCGAGCCCTCGCGCCACGCCCACGAGGTAATCCCGATATCCTTCGCGTGCCGCCGCGACGAGGGCTTGGCCGTCGCTGCGCTCCGTCCAGACGAGATCGTCACCTGCAGCCTTGAGCAGCGCCACCACGCCATCGGCCTCGCCGCGACGCAAGCCTTCCGCCAGCCGCCCGATGCCGCTCGAAGCACCGAAGCGGAAGTTCGTCGTCAGCAAGGCGAGCGAATCCGCCAGACACTGGCTGTCGCACAGATCGGCGAACACCGCGCCGGCCTCGACCGCCGCGAGCTGGTCGCGGTCACCGAGCAAGATCAGCCGCGCATCAAACGGCAAGGCATCGAGGAGATGGCTCATCAGCGACAAATCGATCATCGACGCCTCGTCGACGACCAGCACATCGACGGCGAGCGGTCGATCGCGATCGTGCTGGAAGCCGCCATCGGCACGCACGCCGAGCAGACGGTGCAGCGTTTTCGCGGCAGAGGCCAGCGTCACTCCCGCCGCCTGCAAGGCTTCGCTCATGCGCGCCGCCGCCTTGCCGGTCGGGGCCGCGAGCGCGATGCGTAGATCTGGCTTTCTGGATTGCAAGCGTTTGATGATGCGCGCCAGAGTGTGCGTCTTGCCGGTGCCGGGGCCGCCGGAGATCAGCGCCAGCCGACGTGCCAGCGCGATGCGAGCCGCGTGACGCTGGCCGGCATCCGGAAAATGCGCAGCGAGCAGCGCATCAGACTCGCCCTCCGTCGCCGCGGCGGAGGATCGCCTCGAAAGATCGGCCGCAACCCGCGCTTCATAGTCCCAATAGCGCCGCAGATACAGTCGCCGCCCATCCCAGACCAGCGGCGTCCAGTCTTGCTCCCCGCCGACGATCGCCAGTTGCGGCAAACGGGCGCGGAAGGCAGCGCGTCCTGCCTCGTCGACACTGGCGGCCCAAGGCCCCCAACCGATATCGCAGTCGAGATCGGCGCAAACGTGGCCTTCGACGGTCGCCAGGCTTGCCAGCGCCGCCGCCCGCTCCGCATCGGGATCGCCGGCGCCGAGGAAACGCGCGAAATGTCGGACGATCGCCGGCAAGGCCGTTTGCGTCATCGCACCACCTCATCGAGAAAAGCTTCCAACTCGACGACCGTCGGCCGGCTGAAAAAAACGCCCGCGCCACTGCCGGGCTTCATGCCGCGCAGGAAGAGATAAAACACACCGCCGAAAGACGCTTCCCAGTCGCACGCCGGTTCGCGCCAGGCCAGCGCGCGCTTGAGCGCCGCCGCGTAGATGCGCAATTGCAGATCGTAGCGATGCGCCTGCATTGCCGCGGCGAGCGCTTGCGGGCCGTAATCTTCGAGCCAGTTCGACTTCCAATCGACGATGTACCAGCGTCCATTGGCACGGAACACCAGGTCGATGAATCCCTTCATGTACCCCGCCCGCCCGGCGGAAGAATCCTGCGGGAAAGTGAACGCCATCTCCGCGATGCGCGCCTCTGAGGGAACGTCGATAAGCCGGAGCCCTTCCGCATTCAACGGCGACGACAGCACATCGGCCACCAACCGTTCGAGTACCGGTTGCCACGCCAATGCATAGCCGTACTCGGCGAGCAACTGCGCCGCCACCGGGCCGACCGACTGGCGCTGCTGGAAATCGATGCGCTCGAACAGCGCGTGCAGGCAGCTGCCCGCCCTCGTGCCCCGCGGGAAAGCCTGGATATCGGCGGGCGCCGCCGGCATCGACGAGGCCCCGTCAGGCACTGATATCTCTTGGAAACTCGGCGCTGGTAGGGCGGCACCCCAAGACGCGATGGCATCATGGTCGGCCCGCTCCGCCTCCTCCGCCAGCTGCGCGGCGAGCGAAGAGAAACTGCGCACCTGCCAAGGCGACGGAATTCGCCCGGTGAAGATTCGCGGTCGCCATTCCTGGGGGACTGTTGCAGGCGGGAGGGCCGCTTCTCCATCCGACGGCAGCGGCAGCACTTTCAACGCGCCGCCAAGCTGGCCCTCTAGCGCGCGCAGCGTCTCGGTTTCGTCGTGCGTCTCCAACCATTGGGCCAGCCAGACGCGCGGGTCTTCCGCCACCTCGCTACGCGGACCGAACAGAAGCCAAGCGAGCGGCGAGCGCGCGCAATTGTTCGCCTTGCCCCAGATCACGATGCAGCGATGCTCGGCGCGCGTGAGCGCCACATAGGCCAGACGCAACTCCTCGGCCGCGGCTTCGATTTCCTTGGCGGCGAGCAGCGCTTCCATCTCAGGCGAGCCGAAATCGAGACAGGCACCACCGTCGCGATGCGCGAACACCGGCCAGGCTTTCGCTTCTTCGGTACCGATCCAGAGGAAAGGACAATAGACGATCGGGTATTGCAGGCCTTTCGCGGCATGTTGCGTGACGATGCGCACCAGATGGGCGTCGCTTTCGAGCCGCAGCAGGCTGTCTTCGTTTTCCGCGGCGGTTCGCTGATCGGCAATGAAGCGCGCCAGCCCTTCGGCATCGAGCGCGGCTTTTTGCTCCGCCGACTGCAACAGCTCGGCCAGATGCCGGTAATTGGTCAGCCGCCGTTCGCCGTCGGGACGCGCCAGCATGCGCGCGACCACCCTTTCGCGCCGCAGCAGACGCCGCCACATCGCCATGAAGCCCCGTTCGTGCAGCAAGACGAGATCGTCATGGAACGTTTCCAGTCGAGCGCTCCATGCCTGATCGTCGTCGCGCCAGGCGGCGAGCTGCGCCGCATCGGCGCCGAGCAGCACGGTCGATAGCGCCCCGCGCACCAGCGCCTCGCGGCTCGGTTGTGCAATGGCGAGAAGCAGGCGCTCGAGATCTTCCGCTTCTTCGCTCTCCCAGACGCTGCCGCCTCCGCCGCTGACCGCAGGAATGCCAAGCTTTGATAGAGCCTGCCGGACGAGCTCGCCTTCCTGATGCTTGCGCACCAGCACCGCGATGTCGCCGCCGGAAAGCGGACGCTCGCCGATCGTCGCCCGGCCCGCCGCGGCGAGCGCCAGCAGCCGCGCGATGTCGGCGGCGACGGCTTGCGCCGCCATCGTTCGCCCATCTTCTTTCGTGAAACTCTTTGCCTGCGCCGGTTTTGTCATCCACCACAGCGTCAGCGGCGCGCACTCATCGTCGATCGTGCACGGCGCACGTTCTTGATCGGCCGGCAGGGCGGGCTCATAAGGCAGATCATCGAGCAGGAAAGGCCGCGGGCGCGCAAACAGGGCATTGATCGCATCGAGCAAGGGTTTGTCGGAACGGCGGTTTTCCAGCAGCGCATGGCCGGCATCGGCCTGTTTCCGCGCTGCGAGATAGGCGAACACGTCGGCACCGCGAAAAGCGTAGATCGCCTGCTTCGGGTCGCCGACGAAGATCAGCGGATGGGCCGCGCTGCCGAAGATGCGCGTGAAGATGCGCAATTGCAGCGTGTCGGTATCCTGGAATTCATCGACCAGCGCCACCGGGTAGCGTGCGCGCAAGGCGTCGATCAGCCGTTTCCCGGCCGGCCCGTCGAGCGCCTGATCGAGCGCGAACAACAGGTCGTCATAACTTTGCAAGCCGCTTTCCCGCTTGCGCTGCGTCAGCTGCTCACGCGCCATGACGAGGAAAGCGGCACACAAGCCACGCAAGGCTGCATCGCAGGCGGCCTGAAAAGCATCGACCGTCTGGAGCAGCGCCTCCATCGCTGCGAAGAACGGGTGCTCCGGCGCAGGACTCGCTTTCGTCCGCGCCCGCTCGATCTTTTGCCGGCTCAAAAGGTGCAGATCACCCGACAGCGGCAGCAGCGGCAGTTCCTCGGCAAACCAGGCATCGGCAGCCAGAACTACCGCATCGATTTTCTGCTCGGGATAAATGTTGCGTTTCAGCTGGGCAATCCTCAGCCAGCGCTGCAGCGCTTCACCCTCGGCCAGCCAAAACCCTCGTGCCAGACGCCAGGATTCAAGAAGCCGCGATTCGGCGGCCAGACGATCGACGGGGAGTGGCACGCCGACCGTTACAGCCGCCCGCCCCAGATGATCTTTGACTTTGGCGACGAGACCGTCCGGGCCTTTGAGCTTGTCCATCAAATACTGGGCCCACAATGGCGTAGCTTTCGCCATCTCGCGCCGCCAGGCATCGCGCGCCACATCGGCCAACAGCTCGTTTTGATCGGCGATCAATTCGCGTTCGAACGGCTGGCCGGCCCAGAAAGCCGTCTCGTCCAGCGCGCGCTGGCAAAAACCGTGGATCGTGAAGATCGCCGCAGTATCGAAACTCTCGATCGCGAGCCTTATGCGCGTTTTCGCCTCGGTCGGCTCGCAGCGCTCGATCAGCGCCTGCAAATACTCGTCTTCCGCCTGACCTGTCTCGAAAGCCGCCAGCGCCTCGACCAGCCGGGCGCGAATCCTGCTCTTGAGCTCGCCGCTCGCGGCACGGGTATAGGTGACGACGAGGATCTGACCGATCTTGAGCCGCCGTTCGAGTAACAGTCGCAGCACCAGCGCGGCCAGCGTCCAGGTCTTGCCGGTGCCGGCGCCGGCCTCGATCAACCGCATGCCGGAGAATTCGACCTCGAAAGGCGTTTGCAATGCCGTGAAGTGCCGTTCAGTCACTGACGCACCTCATTGCCTCGCGTAGCGGCGCAAAGATCAGCGTCGCCAGAGTCTGGAATTCCTTGCCCAGCGGATCATCCTGCCGGTCGCGCAGGAATAGCCTGACATAGGCATCATCGCGTTCGCCGGGACGGTCGCGGTAGGAATCCCCCTCCCAAATCTGTCTGATCCCCTTGCCTTCTAGCCAGGCCCAGGCCGTTTCTGGATAGAACGGCAAAGCGCGCTCCATCCCGTCGCGATACCGGGCCAGCAGACTGTCGAGCAGCGCACTCGCATCCTGCACCGGGACCAACTCCACGGACGCATCGCGCGCGATCAGCGTACTCACCGCAGGCACTCCTTGGGGTGCCAACACATTGAGCAGCAGATGATCGATCCACAGCCGCAGCCGGTCTTTCGCGCGCAGATCATTATGCCGCATGCGCAACAGTCCCTGCGCGCTCAAGCCACTGATCCGACCGGCAAGACGCACGCCGTGGGCGCTGTACTCGATCTGGAGATCCTCGAGGGGGCGCGCTGCAAGCCTGGGCCGCGCTCGATGCCACAGCTTCAGCGCTTCCTGACGGGCCTCGCGCGCCTCCAAGTCGCCGGCAACACCAGCCGGCAACCAGCCGCGCGCGCGCAGTCGAGTCGTGGTTTGCGCTGCCTCCTGCCGCTGCTGCAGCGCGATAAATTGCGCCTCGCGCAGACGGTAACGTTCCAGCGCGTCGGAGACGAAGGGCTCGTGAATCTCCAGCATGGCCTCGCGCTCTTCCAGGTGGATGCCCAAACGCTCGCGCAAGAAACAACGCACCGGGTTGGAAAAGAACCGGTGCAATTGAGCGAGGTCGATTTCGATCGTCTCCGCGGCCGGCAGCTTCACCTCGGCGGTGAAAAAAGCCGGCGCCGTGCGCTTGCTGCCAGGCGGGCAATATTCGGCATCGAAACTGAACAACCGCTTATTACTGCCATCGAAATAGACTGCACCAAAAGGCTGCAAGGGATGGTTGACGACCAGCGCGTTGGCGTCACCCCCGGTCATTTGCACCACGACGTCGATCAGTTCGGCAAGAGGAGGGGCCGGCGGCAATTCGAGATTGCTGCGCGGATCGCGTCCGGTGTAGGTAGCGATCAGGGCGTCGCTGGCGCACAGCAGCGCTTCGAGGAAGGCGTAGCGATCCTCGTCGCGCAAATTGCGATCGCCCAGACGCGGATGGCTTGCCAAAAGGTCGAAGCCCGGGATCGTGCGTTGGCGCGGCCAGCTGCCATCGTTCATGCCGACGAGACAAATGATGCGTGCGGCGACCGGCCGCCCCGGGCGCAGCGCGGCGATCGTGACACTGCCGGACAGGAAGGTCTGCGCCGGAGCCTCCTCGGCAAGCAGTCTGTCGATCTCGCGCAACAGTACCGGCAGCGGCAATCGGGTGTCACAGCCAGCGGTGGCCGCTGCCTGCCCGACGTGCCGCAAGGTTTCGCGCAGTCGTTGCGCCTGGACTTCTTCAGACTCGTCCGGCGCCAGGCAGCGCTCGAAGGTATCGAGCAGCATTCGGGCCAATTCCGGTGCCGTCCCACCGACGCCGAGTTTTGTGTGGAGCGCGAAGAGCGTTTCGGCAAACTCCGCAAAGCGCCCCAATAGCACCGCGTCCTCACCTTCGATGCCCGTCACCGGCAACCTACCCTGCCAGAGGCGCTCTGGTTCATCCGGCAGTGCAACGCCAAGCAGCAGCCGCGCGATCCCCGCCCGCCAGGTGAAGGCATCGTCAGCGGGCAAGCCGCGCCGTGCGCGCGCCGCGCCATCGACTCCCCAGCGGATGCCTGCGCCCGCCACCCAGTCGCGCAACCGCGGCAGAGCCTCGTCAGCGATCTCGAAGGCGCGCCGCAATGCCGGCTCTTCCAGCAGCGAGAGTACGCTCTCGGCATCGCATATACCGGCGGCGACGACGCACAATTGCCGCAATGCCCGCCACAGCGGTAGCGTAGCCAGCGGCCGATCGGCCACCGTGCAAGGCAGCCGCCGCGGCGACGGCGCATTGGCCAGCACCGCCGCGATGATCGGCCCATAGGTCTCGATATCTGGCGTGAGGATCAGGATGTCGGCTGGCCGGAGATTCGGAATGAGCTCGAACAGTTCGAGCAGACGGTCATGCAGCACTTCCGCCTCACGCTGCGCGCCATGACAGGCATGGATCTGCAATGTGGCGTCGGGCGAAGCCGTCCGCGTCGTCAATTCGAGGATGTCGCGCTGCACAGTCCCCAGCAGGCTGGCAGGAGGCATGACGAAATCCTCCGTTTCCTGGCTGGCAGCCTGCGCCACCGTATCGGCCAGGCGCACCACTGCATGCTGGCGCGCCCGACCGAGCGAGGCGAGCAGCGGATGACCGGTTTCATAAAGCATCGCCACATCCGGCCGTTCGATTTCCAGGCACAGGCGCTTTCGCAACCGTTCGATGTCACCCCAGTATTCCCGGCACGGCGCGAGTACGAAGACGTGCACGTCGATCCACGCTGCCAGCGCGACGAACACCTGCCAGTAGAGCTCCGGCATCGCCTCGACACAGAACAGACTCAGCCTTCTCGGCAGCCGCTCGCGCAGCGCCGCATCGGATGCCAGCGCGTCAAAGAAGCGTTCGCGCGGATGTTCCGCCGCGACCGGTGGCAGCGCAGCGAGCAAGGCCTGCCAAAGCCCAGCCTGCCAGTCCTCATCGAAGCCGAGACCGAGCCGGCGGCCGGCGCTCCAAGCTTTGATCCAGTCCGGCCGCTCGACCAGATACCGGTCGAACTGATTGGCCAGCTGCTGCGCCAGCTCGAACTGGCGCGACCCATCATCCCCCGCGAGGTAATGACGAATTTCCGCTCCCTGACACTCACCCAGCAAGCGGAACAGGTGCCATTGCATCGTCTCGCGGTCGAACGGGTTGTGCGGCGACACCCCCGGCAATAGCCGCCCGAACAGCTGCCAGACATAAGCAGCCGGAAAATCATGCCGTAGCTGTGTCGCGATGCCCAAACCCTCGGCGAGC
Organism: Sulfuricystis multivorans; assembly: GCF_003966565.1. Lineage (NCBI taxonomy): Bacteria > Pseudomonadati > Pseudomonadota > Betaproteobacteria > Nitrosomonadales > Sterolibacteriaceae > Sulfuricystis > Sulfuricystis multivorans. The sequence goes on from NZ_AP018718.1 coordinate 1,409,133, forward strand.
TGGAAAGTCAGCCAGCGCGCCAGCGCGGTCGAGGGCACCAACACGGTCTCGCTCTCGAACAGCGGCAGCGGATCAAGGCGCAAAACCTGCGCCAATGCGCTAGCGAGCCGATCAGGGCGGTTGCTGTGATGCACGTGCAGCATGGATGAATGCTATCAGGAGCGAACGCTATACTTCCACTCGATCATGCGAGTCGTCATCCAGCGCGTCCTCGAAGCCTCCGTCATCGTGGCGGGCGAAACCGTCGGGCACATCGGCCCCGGCATGCTGGTACTCGCCGGCTTCGAGGCGGGCGACACTCAGAACGACATCGACTGGATGGTGCGCAAGCTCGTTGGGCTGCGGATCTTTCCCGATGCCGATGGCGTGATGAACCTCGATCTTGCCGATAGCGGCGGCGAAATCCTCGCCGTTTCGCAATTCACGCTCTTCGCCTCGGTGAAAAAAGGCAACCGCCCATCCTGGTGCCGTGCCGCCAGCGCCGAGATTTCACGACCGTTGTTCCAGCAATTCGTCGCCAAGCTTTCAGCCGCATCGGGACGCCCGGTACAGACCGGCACGTTTGGCGCGGACATGAAGGTCAGCCTGATCAATGATGGTCCGGTGACCCTGGCAATCGATTCGAAGTCACCCGAGTAATCTCCTCTTCGACGATCACGGCTTCGCCCTCGATCACCTCACCGGCCTGGTTCGCACCCCCTGCCGATACGGCTTCCCGCAACGCCTTGCGCAGCGCGCGCGTCCTCCACCAGAACCAACCCCAAACGGCAATGCCGAGCACCACGGCAACGGCCAATACCACCAGCGAGAACATGAAGCCGACGACGAGCAGGACCGTGCCGACGATGACGCCGAGGAGTTTGGCGAAAAGACCGCTGCCCGTAATCCCTGAGCGCATCATCCCTCCTACTGCAGAGTCATCGCCAGCGCCAGCGGGATGAAGAGCAGTGCGCCGAGATTGCCGATCATCACGAGGGAAGCCACTTTCGCCGGTTCCTGATGGTAACGCTCGGCGAAGACATAGTTGAGTACGGCTGGCGGCAGCGCACCGAATACCATCAGCATCGCCGCATCCCGCTCGTCGAGAGCAAGCAGACGCGCCAGCAGGGCGGCAAACAGCATCCCTGTGGCCGGGCGGAGCACCATGCCGATCAGGCCGAGCCGCACATCGCTCCATTGCGAAAGCGCCAACCGCACACCGAGCGAAAACAGCAACAGAGGAATGGCGACATCGCCGACCAGTTTGATCGCCACGAGCAACGGCGGCCAGAGAGGGACTTCGACAAATTTGACGGCCAAGGCCAGCAGTGCAGCGAAAATCACCGGCACGCGCCAGAGGTTCCACAGTCGGGCATGATGATCGAGCAGCCAGGTGCCCAGCGTGTAATGCAGCAGGTTTTCGACGAAGAACAGCACCACCGCCGCCGGCAGTGCTCCATCTCCGAACGCGAGCACCATCAAGGGCAAACCCATGTTGCCGGAATTGACGAACATCATCGGTGGCACGAAGGTTTTCGGCTGTTCGCCGAGCAATCGGGCCAGCCACCAAGCCACGATCCCGCTACCGAACATCAACAGCAGGGCGGCAAGCGCCAAATCCCGATAGCTTCCCAAGGCAAAGTCTTTCGAAACCAAAGCGGCGAACACGAGAGCCGGCACGAACACTTCCATGTTCAGCTGATTGGCAAATGCCATGTCGATGCCACCGCCATTTCTGTGACGCAGCCGCGCATAGAGCCATCCCGCTCCAATGATGGCGAAGATGGGGAAAATGATCGAAAGGATGCGGAAAAACATGGCAAGGACGAATTGAAGACAGGGCGAGAGCTAGCTTAATCGATTTGCAGGTGGGCTTGCGTTTGGCGACGCGCAAAGCAAAACGCCCCACAAGGAAGCCTTGCGGGGCGTTGCCGTATGAGGTTAGTCTGGTGTTGACCTACTTTCTCGCCCGGAGGGGGGCAATATCATTGGCGCGGTCTCGTTTCACGGTCCTGTTCGGGATGGGAAGGGGTGGTACCGAGACGCTATGGACACCAGACTGAAACTGGGGTGAATTGGGTGGGGGGTGGAAGAAGTGTGGGGGGTAGTGATGGTTGTGCTGTTGGGGCACAACGGGGTTGGCGTTGTGCGGGATTGTCGTTGTGGTGACAAGGTTATAGGGTCAAGCCGCACGGGCAATTAGTACTGGTTAGCTCAACGCATTGCTGCGCTTCCACACCCAGCCTATCAACGCGGTGGTCTTCCGCGACCCTTTAGGGGGATCGAGTCCCCGGGAGATCTCATCTTGGGGCGAGTTTCACGCTTAGATGCTTTCAGCGTTTATCTCTTCCGTACTTAGCTACCCGGCGATGCGACTGGCGTCACAACCGGTCCACCAGAGGTACGTCCACTCCGGTCCTCTCGTACTAGGAGCAGCCCCCCTCAAATCTCCAGCGCCCACGGCAGATAGGGACCAAACTGTCTCACGACGTTTTGAACCCAGCTCACGTACCACTTTAAATGGCGAACAGCCATACCCTTGGGACCGGCTACAGCCCCAGGATGTGATGAGCCGACATCGAGGTGCCAAACTCCGCCGTCGATGTGAACTCTTGGGCGGAATCAGCCTGTTATCCCCAGAGTACCTTTTATCCGTTGAGCGATGGCCCTTCCATACAGAACCACCGGATCACTATGACCTGCTTTCGCACCTGCTCGACTTGTGGGTCTCGCAGTCAAGCCGCCTTTTGCCATTGCACTATGAGCACGATGTCCGACCGTGCCTAGGCGACCTTCGTACTCCTCCGTTACCGTTTAGGAGGAGACCGCCCCAGTCAAACTGCCTGCCATGCACGGTCCCCGACCCCGATTCAGGGGCCCAGGTTAGAACCTCAACGACACCAGGGTGGTATTTCAACGTCGGCTCCAGCGAATCTGGCGACTCGCCTTCACTGCCTCCCACCTATCCTACACAAGTCCCGTCAAAGTCCAATGCAAAGCTACAGTAAAGGTTCATGGGGTCTTTCCGTCTAGCCGCGGGGAGATTGCATCTTCACAAACATTTCAACTTCGCTGAGTCCCAAGAGGAGACAGTGTGGCCATCGTTACGCCATTCGTGCAGGTCGGAACTTACCCGACAAGGAATTTCGCTACCTTAGGACCGTTATAGTTACGGCCGCCGTTTACCGGGGCTTCGATCAAGAGCTTGCACCCCATCACTTAACCTTCCGGCACCGGGCAGGCGTCACACCCTATACGTCGTCTTTCGACTTGGCAGAGTGCTGTGTTTTTGTTAAACAGTCGCAGCCACCGATTCTCTGCGACCCCTTTCCGCTTCGCCCGCAAGGGACTACACGTACTCGGGGCACACCTTCTCCCGAAGTTACGGTGTCAATTTGCCGAGTTCCTTCTCCTGGGTTCTCTCAAGCGCCTGAGAATTTTCATCCTGCCCACCTGTGTCGGTTTGCGGTACGGTCTTCGTCATCCTGAAGCTTAGAGGCTTTTCCTGGAAGCAGGGTATCAGTCACTTCGCGGTCAAAGACCACTCGTCATCACGCCTCGGCTTAGCCCTCCGGATTTGCCTAAAGAGCACGCCTACACGCTTAAACCAGGACGTCCAACACCCGGCTGACCTAACCTTCTCCGTCCCCCCATCGCAGATGACAAAGGTACAGGAATATTGACCTGTTTCCCATCGACTACGCCTTTCGGCCTCGCCTTAGGGGCCGACTCACCCTGCGCCGATGAACGTTGCGCAGGAAACCTTGGGCTTTCGGCGAGCGGGCTTTTCACCCGCTTTATCGCTACTCATGTCAGCATTCGCACTTCTGATATCTCCAGCAGCCCTCTCGAGCCACCTTCACAGACCTACAGAACGCTCCCCTACCACGCACATTGCTGTGCATCCGCAGCTTCGGTTATTGGCTTGAGCCCCGTTACATCTTCCGCGCAGGACGACTCGACCAGTGAGCTATTACGCTTTCTTTAAAGGGTGGCTGCTTCTAAGCCAACCTCCTGGCTGTCTATGCCTTCCCACCTCGTTTACCACTTAGCCAATCATTGGGGACCTTAGCTGGCGGTCTGGGTTGTTTCCCTCTCGTCACCGGACGTTAGCACCCGGTGACTGTCTCCCATACATCACTTGCCGGTATTCGGAGTTTGCTATGGCGAGGTAGATCTCAATGACCCCCCCAACCATTACAGTGCTCTACCCCCGGCAGTGTCCATATGAGGCGCTACCTAAATAGCTTTCGGGGAGAACCAGCTATCTCCAGATTTGTTTAGCCTTTCACCCCTATCCACAGCTCATCCCCTACTTTTTCAACAGTAGTGGGTTCGGACCTCCAGTGAGTGTTACCCCACCTTCATCCTGGCCATGGATAGATCATCTGGTTTCGGGTCTACGCCCAGCAACTCATTCGCCCTATTCAGACTCGGTTTCCCTACGCCTCCCCTATCCGGTTAAGCTCGCTACTGAACGTAAGTCGCTGACCCATTATACAAAAGGTACGCAGTCACCCTTGCGGGCTCCCACTGTTTGTATGCATGCGGTTTCAGGATCTATTTCACTCCCCTCCCGGGGTTCTTTTCGCCTTTCCCTCACGGTACTGGTTCACTATCGGTCGATCACGAGTATTTAGCCTTGGAGGATGGTCCCCCCATCTTCAGACAGGATTTCTCGTGTCCCGCCCTACTTGTCGCAAGCTTAGTCCCACTGCCGGGTTTTCGCGTACGGGGCTGTCACCCTCTATGGCCAGCCTTTCCAGACTGTTCCACTAACGCAGCAGCTATCTCTTGCAGGCTCTTCCGCTTTCGCTCGCCACTACTGACGGAATCTCGGTTGATTTCTTTTCCTCGAGGTACTTAGATGTTTCAGTTCCCTCGGTTCGCCTCCATGTCCCTATGGATTCAGGACAGGATGACCCTGCATACAGCGCTCTCTTTCACACAAACCAACCGCTTCGCTCCACAAAGCCTGTTTGCTTTGTGGTCGCTTTTGCTGTGCGTCGCACAGCGAAAGCGCAAACAAACGCTTTGGGCTATCCAACCTTTGGACTGCCTCCAAGCCTGTTTGCTTTGTGTTTGCTTTTGCTGTGCGTCGCACAGCGAAAGCGCAAACAAACGCTTTGGGCTATCCAACCTTTGGACTGCCTCCAAGCCTGTTTGCTTTGTGTTTGCTTTTGCTGTGCGTCGCACAGCGAAAGCGCTCTATGCAGGGCCGGGTTTCCCCATTCGGACATCTCCGGATCAAAGCCTGTTTGCGGGCTCCCCGAAGCTTTTCGCACGCTACAACGTCCTTCATCGCCTGTGATCGCCAAGGCATCCACCACATGCACTTCGTCGCTTGACCCTATAACGTTGTCACCCGACTCCCGCCAGGCCACGCTACAGGCACAACTCGTGCTTGTTCCACTTCCATCGCTGGTTCAGGATGGAAGCGAAGATTGCAATCACTACCCATGCCGGTCAGGTACCAGGGTTCAGAAACCAGGAATCAGACTTCCCCAGCTCCCTACCGTGATTACCTCACCAGCACCTTCACTTCTTCCAAGTTGTTAAAGATCCAACAGCCTCCGTGACCAAAAATCACGCATCAAGATTCAGACTTTCCATCTGATCCCTGATCCCTGATCTCTGTCATGGTGGAGGTGAACGGGATCGAACCGATGACCTCCTGCTTGCAAAGCAGGCGCTCTCCCAACTGAGCTACACCCCCTCTCAAGGTGGTGGGTCTGGTTGGGTTCGAACCAACGACCCCCGCCTTATCAAGACGGTGCTCTAACCAGCTGAGCTACAGACCCGCTGCCGCTTTCAAACAACCGATAGGTTGTAGGTGCTCACCAGGCTTTCTCTAGAAAGGAGGTGATCCAGCCGCACCTTCCGATACGGCTACCTTGTTACGACTTCACCCCAGTCATGAAGCCCACCGTGGTAAGCGCCCCCCTCGCGGTTAGGCTACCTACTTCTGGTGAACCCCACTCCCATGGTGTGACGGGCGGTGTGTACAAGACCCGGGAACGTATTCACCGCGGCATGCTGATCCGCGATTACTAGCGATTCCGACTTCATGCAGTCGAGTTGCAGACTGCAATCCGGACTACGATCGGCTTTCTGGGATTGGCTCCACCTCGCGGCTTGGCTACCCTCTGTACCGACCATTGTATGACGTGTGAAGCCCTACCCATAAGGGCCATGAGGACTTGACGTCATCCCCACCTTCCTCCGGTTTGTCACCGGCAGTCTCATTAGAGTGCCCAACTCAATGATGGCAACTAATGACAAGGGTTGCGCTCGTTGCGGGACTTAACCCAACATCTCACGACACGAGCTGACGACAGCCATGCAGCACCTGTGTCCCCGCTCCCTTTCGGGCACTCCCACATCTCTGCAGGATTCGAGGCATGTCAAGGGTAGGTAAGGTTTTTCGCGTTGCATCGAATTAATCCACATCATCCACCGCTTGTGCGGGTCCCCGTCAATTCCTTTGAGTTTTAATCTTGCGACCGTACTCCCCAGGCGGCCAACTTCACGCGTTAGCTTCGGTACTAAGAAAGTCTCCTTCCCCAACACCTAGTTGGCATCGTTTAGGGCGTGGACTACCAGGGTATCTAATCCTGTTTGCTCCCCACGCTTTCGTGCATGAGCGTCAGTGTCAACCCAGGGGGCTGCCTTCGCCATCGGTGTTCCTCCACATCTCTACGCATTTCACTGCTACACGTGGAATTCCACCCCCCTCTGCCGCACTCCAGCTCTACAGTCACAAACGCAGTTCCTAGGTTGAGCCCAGGGATTTCACATCTGTCTTATAGAGCCGCCTGCGCACGCTTTACGCCCAGTAATTCCGATTAACGCTCGCACCCTACGTATTACCGCGGCTGCTGGCACGTAGTTAGCCGGTGCTTCTTCTTCGGGTACCGTCATTAGCAGAGGGTGTTCGCCTCCACCGTTTCGTCCCCGCCGAAAGAGCTTTACAACCCGAAGGCCTTCTTCACTCACGCGGAATGGCTGGATCAGGCTTGCGCCCATTGTCCAAAATTCCCCACTGCTGCCTCCCGTAGGAGTCTGGACCGTGTCTCAGTTCCAGTGTGGCTGATCATCCTCTCAGACCAGCTACGGATCGTCGCCTTGGTGGGCCTTTACCCCACCAACTAGCTAATCCGCCATCGGCCGCTCCAATTGCGTGAGGCCTTGCGGTCCCCCACTTTCACCCTCAGGTCGTATGCGGTATTAATCCGGCTTTCGCCGGGCTATCCCCCACAACTGGGTACGTTCCGATGTGTTACTCACCCGTTCGCCGCTCGCCGCCAGAACTCAGTTGCCTGAGTCCCGCGCTGCCGCCCGACTTGCATGTGTAAAGCATTCCGCCAGCGTTCAATCTGAGCCAGGATCAAACTCTTCAGTTCAATCTTCTCGCTCGCTTACTGTCTCTCCAGAATCAACAAGGTCTTCTCTAAACCTTACTGTTCTTTCTCGGTAAGCGCTTGCTGCTATTCTCTTCTCGCTAGTTAATCCGTAACCACACAGTCGAACCAAGTCTTCCAACTCAGCCCGCGTCAGTAGCTTCGATCCTCACTACCAACGCCCAGATCCACTAGCTCACCCAGCAAACACCTACACCTATCGGCTGTTAGGTTTTTAAAGAACACTTCGATGATTAATGCGCATCGAGGAAAGACCGCGATTATAGCCAGCCGAAAAACCTCGTCAACACTCTTTTCAGATTTTTTCATCGAGAGGGCGGGGTAGCGGCCAGCAGGACAATGAAAGATATTGTCTTTCAGCAGGTTGCGGCAGCGACTCGACAAGCGCAAACTCGGTCACCGGCCAGCGGATCGGCCTCTCCAGCCTCGGCAGCTCCCCGCAACGGGCTTTACGCGCCAGTGTGATGTGGGGCACAAAGGGACGTTGATCGAGGCGAAACCCCTCGGCAAGCAGATCGCCTGCCAATGAGTCGTAAAGTCGGCGCTGGCAGGACGGCACTTCAGAACATCCCGCCCAAATGATCCGGTTGTGTGGCCAGTAGCCGAGCCTATCGATGTTCATGGCAAACGCTTCGCCCTGGATCCGCCCCCCGATGGCGAGCAACCGATCGAGCTGTTCCTGAGTCACGGCCCCGACGAAAGCGAGAGTCATGTGCAGGCTGTCACGCGCCGTGCGTCTGCCTTCACAGCGCCTGGAGACCCTCCCAGCCAGATCATCGAGCCCCTCCAATGCCTCCGGCGGCGGCCAGAGGGCGAAAAATACTCGCCGCGTCCTGGAGGGCCCTGTCTCAGTCACGGATCAACAGCACCACCGCCTCGGCAGCGATGCCCTCGCCTCGGCCGATAAAGCCCAGCCGCTCGGCCGTCTTGCCTTTGACATTGACGCGATCGACGTCAACACCGAGATCGCTGGCGATGTTCGCGCGCATCGCCGCCACATGCGGGGCGATGCGCGGCGCCTGCGCGATCACCGTGCAATCGACGTTGCTCACCCGCCAGTTGGCGGCGCGGACGGCCGCCAGCGCCGCACGCAGCAGAGCACGGCTGTCGGCATCTTTCCAGCGCGCATCGGTATCAGGAAAGTGGTGGCCGATATCGCCCAGCCCCGCCGCGCCGAGCAAGGCATCGGTGATCGCATGGAGCAGCGCATCGGCATCGGAATGGCCGAACAGGCCCAGGTGATACGGTATCGTCACGCCTCCCAGGATCAGCTTGCGATCCGGTACCAGCGTATGCACATCGAAACCTTGTCCGACTCTCAGCTCCATCATTGCCTCCGGTTGGCCAGAATCCATTCGGCCAGCTGGAGATCAAGCGGCCAGGTCACTTTGAGATTGGTCGCATCGGCGGCGACGAGTTTGGGCTGGAAACCTGACGCCTCGATCGCGCTAGCCTCGTCGGTCACCTCGGGCACCCGCTGCAGCGCATCGAGCAGCATCCGGTAATGGAACATCTGCGGCGTCTGCGCCTGCCATAGACCTTCGCGCGGCACCGTGCCGGCCACCCGCCCGTCGGCTTGCACGCGTTTCAGGGTATCGGCGACCGGCACGGCCAACAGCCCACCGACCGGGTCGTCGCCGATCTCATTGATGAGTTTCATGACATGCGTGGCCGTCAGGCAGCAGCGCGCCGCATCGTGCACCAGGATCCAGTCGTCATCCGCGACACCGCTACGCAACGCCCGCAACCCTTGGATCACGCTTTCCGCACGCGTCGCCCCACCACAGCGGAGCACGCTCAACCGTCCCGAGAACACCGACCAGTCGTGCGCATCCCAAAGAGGGTCATCTGGCGAAAGAACCACATGGACATGCTCGATGGCCATCACATGGGTCAGTGTTTTCAGCGTATGCCAGATCAGGGGCCGACCGGCGAGCGGCAAATACTGTTTCGGCGTGCCGCCACCCATCCGGGACCCCCCACCGGCGGCGGGAATCAGCGCGTGATATTTCATGCGGCGATTTTACGGCTTGCGTGACGGCGCATTCGGTCTAGGATGGTGATTGTTGAGATTGCGGTTAGTCGAAGCGGAAGGAGAGACCACCGATGGAAATGCAGATCAGCCGCCCCCCTGCCGTTGCCGGCATGTTTTACCCAGGTGATCCGCGCATCCTGGCTGGCGAAGTCGACACGATGCTGGCTCGCGCCCGTGCCGTCTCACCAGCGCCGGCTTTCGGGCAACCGAAGGCGCTGATCGCCCCGCATGCTGGATATATCTATTCCGGCCCGATCGCAGCGAGTGCCTATGCCAGTCTCTTGCCCTATGCCCAGGTGATCCGGCGGGTGGTCCTGCTGGGACCGTGCCATCGTGTTGCCATACGCGGGCTGGCGGTGCCGCATGCTCAATCGTTCAGTACGCCGCTCGGCGCCGTTGCGCTCGACCAGGCGGCGATAGCTGCTGCGCTCGAACTGCCGCAGGTGATCCGCCATAACGGCGCACATGCCGATGAGCATTCGCTCGAAGTGCATCTGCCGTTCCTGCAGGCCACATTGGAGGATTTCACGCTCGTGCCCTTTGCGGTCGGCTACGCGTCTGCCGAAGAAGTCGCCGAAGTGCTCGAGCTGCTGTGGGGCGGGCCGGAAACCCTGATCGTCGTCAGCTCCGATCTGTCGCATTACCACCCCTATTCCGCCGCGCAGCGGCTCGACGCACATACCGCCAACGAAATCCTGCACCTTGACTTGCTGCGCGACCACGAACAGGCCTGCGGTGCAACGCCGATCAATGGCCTCATCGAGGTGGCAAAGCGGCACGGCCTCGTGCCCCATCTACTCGATCTGCGCAATTCCGGCGATACCGCGGGCGACAAGGCGCAGGTCGTCGGCTATGCAAGCTTTGCCTTCACGGAGCCCGAACATGCCTGATCCCGCCCTCGGTCGAGCGCTGCTCATTCGCGCCCGCAATGCGATCGGCGAAGAATTCGGCATTGCCGGGCAGCCCGAACCGGATCATCCTGCGCTAGAGCGGCCCGGCGCCACTTTCGTGACCTTGACCCAAGATGGGCAATTGCGCGGCTGCATCGGCTCGCTGGAAGCTTGGCGACCGCTCGACGAAGACGTACGGGCCAATGCCAAGGCCGCCGCCTTTGGCGACCCGCGTTTCCCACCACTGTCGAAGAGCGAATTCGCGCGCACGCGCGTCGAGGTTTCCCTACTGACCCCACCCGTGCCGCTCGACTTCACCGACGAGGCAGACGCCATCCGGCAGATGCGGCCGGGCATCGACGGCATGATTTTCGAATATCACGGCCGGCGCGGCACCTTTCTACCGCAGGTATGGGAAAGCCTGCCCGATCGGCAGCAGTTCTTCGCCCATCTGAAACAGAAGGCCGGCTTTCCCGCAAACTTCTGGTCCCCAGAGGTCCGGCTCTACCGCTACGAGGTGCAAAAATGGAAGGAACCCGAGAAGTCCTGAGTGGCGTCTCTGCCCGCTGGTGGCATACGCTTCCCGATGGGCGCATCCAGTGCGATCTCTGCCCGCGGGACTGCAAGCTGCACGACGGCCAGCGCGCCGCCTGCTTCGTGCGCGCGAACCGGGGAGGACAGATGATCCTCACTACCTATGGCCGCAGCAGCGGCTTCTGCATCGACCCGATCGAAAAGAAGCCGCTCAATCATTTCTATCCGGGTTCCAGCGTCCTGTCCTTTGGTACGGCCGGGTGCAACCTCGCCTGCAAGTTCTGCCAGAACTGGGACATCTCCAAATCGCGCGAAATGGACACGCTGATGGACGAGGCCAGTCCACAGGCGATCGCCCAGGCGGCAAAACGCTATGGCGCACAGAGCGTCGCCTTCACCTACAACGATCCTGTGATCTTCGCCGAATATGCGATGGACACCGCCGACGCCTGCCATGCGCTCGGCATCCATAGCGTCGCCGTCACGGCCGGCTTCATGCATCTCGATCCGGCCCGGGAGTTCTATGCCAAGATGGACGCCGCCAACATCGACCTGAAGGCCTTCACCGACCACTTCTACTTCAAGCTCTGCGGCGGCCACCTGCAGCCGGTGCTCGACTTGATCGCGATGGTGCATCACGAAACGGATTGCTGGATCGAGCTGACCACGCTGCTGATTCCGGGGCTGAACGATTCGGATGCCGAACTCAAGCAACTCGCTGCATGGTGCTTCAAAGAGTTGGGCCCCGACGTGCCCCTGCATTTCTCGGCCTTTCATCCCGATTTCAAGATGCTCGACCGGCCTGCGACACCGCCGGCCACTTTGCAACGCGCGCGTCGCATTGCGCTCGATGCCGGGCTGCACTTTGTCTATACGGGCAACGTGCATGACCGCGCGGGGGAGAGCACCTACTGCCCGGGCTGCGGCAAGGCCGTGATCGAGCGCGACTGGTACGAGATCCTCGGCTATTCACTCGACGAGACGGGCCATTGCAAGCACTGCGGCACTCGAATCGCTGGGCGCTTCGGCCATTTCGGTCACCCCTTCGGCGCACGGCGCATGCCGATCCGGATCGCCGCGATGTAACAGGCCGTTGAAAAACGTCACGAGGATGGCCAGATGCAAGGCGTTTGGTGCGCAGCGACCGAAGCCTATCAAATAGATAGGCGAGGGAGCGACAACGAAGTTGCGGCGAAGGTTCACTTTGGCTTTGCCGAGGTTAAGCGAAGCGGCCGAAGCCAACACCGCGCAACGCCGCAGATGGCCCACCGCAGTAGTTTTTCAACGGCCTGGTAGATATCGGCCTCTCGCTACTGCGGGCTACAGCCGTTCGGGAGCGACGGCCAGCCGCAGCTTGAGCGCGAGATCGGTCTTCGAATCGGCATGATCGAGCGCCTCTTCGGGCGCGATGCGCCGGGCGCGGCATAGTTCCAGCAGGCAGTCGTCGAACAATTGCATGCCGCTGGCGGTTCCCTTGCGGATCGCGTCCTTGAGCTGATCGATCTCGCCTTTTTGGATCAGCGACGACGAATAGGCCGACTGCAGCAAGATTTCGGTCGCCAACACCTGGCCACCGTGCAGTCCTGGCAGGAGTCTTTGCGAGATGACACCCCTGAGGTTGAGCGACAGATCGAGCAACACCTGATGATGCAATTCCTCGGGAAAGAAATTGACGATGCGTTCGATCGCCTGATTGGCATTGTTCGAGTGCAGCGTCGACAGACACAAGGCACCGGCTTCGGCATACATGATGGCGTTTTTGGCTGTCTCGCGGTCGCGGATCTCGCCGATGACGATCACGTCCGGGGCCTGGCGCATCATGTTCTTGAGCGCATCGGCAAAGCTCAAGGTATCGATCCCCACTTCGCGCTGCTCGACGACCGACTTGCCGTGTGGATAGATGTACTCGATCGGGTCTTCGACCGAAAGGATGTGGCCGTCCAGCGTCCGCGCACGGTGCGCGACCATCGCCGCCAGCGTGGTGCTCTTGCCCATCCCCGCCGCGCCGACGATCAGCACCAGCCCGCGCCGCAACAATGCAAGCTGCCCCGCCTGGGGGGGCAAGCCCAGCACCTCGAATGATGGGACGTCCGTCTTGATCAGACGGATCACCATCGACACCTCACCGCGCTGGTAATAGACGTTGACGCGATAACGTCCACCCTCGCGCGTGGCGAGTGCGAAATTGCATTCCTTGTTCTTTTCGAATTCGGCGCGCTGCGCTTCATTCATCAAGGCATACGCGAAGCGACGTGATTCGCCAGGCGCCAGGGCAGGCCATGATCCACCTGCCCGCTGCGCCGGGAGTGTTCGGCCTTGAATCTTCAAATGGGGTGGAATCTCCGCAGAGATGAACAGGTCGGATGCCCCGCGCTCGAGCATTTGGTGCAACAGCTCCTGGATTTCGGTCATTGCCCTTTCCGGAATTGATTGATTTCACACCCATGATATCCAAACATCATCGACAGGAAAAGTAAAATGTGACCATTTTTTGCGAGGCCGCATGGAAATCCAGATCAGCGAATCCGCCGGCGTGCGTTATCTGCATTTCAGCTCACACTGGATCCAGGGCGCCATGCGCATCGCCCGCCCCTGGGCGCTGGAGCTCGACTACACCCGCGAGATGATGGCCGCGCTGCTGCTGCGCCCCGATCCGGACTGGCCGCGCACGGCTCTCCTGATCGGGCTGGGGGCAGGTTCTCTGACCAAGTTCCTTTATCGGCACCGGCCGGAAGCACGGCTGACGGTCGTCGAAATCGACCCGGAGGTCATCGATGTCGCACGCCTTTATTTCAGGCTGCCGCCGGAGGACGAGCGCCTGACCATCCTGCTCGACGACGGCGCCGATTTCGTCGCCAAGACCTCTCGGCAGTTCGATCTGATCATGGTCGATGGCTTCGACGAAAACGGCCGCAGCGGCATGCTCGATACCCTGCCCTTCTATCTGAATTGCAAGGCACGCATGTCGGAAAGCGGTCTGCTGGTGACGAATCTGCTCACCAAGCGCCGCGGCGTGCGCCCCTCGCTGGAACGTTTGGAATCCGCCTTCGATGGCCGAGCGCTGGCCTTTCCGTCCTGTTCGAGTGGCAACGTGATCGCCTTCGCCGCGACCGGCGCACCGGTGGAACACTCCTTAAGCGAACTCAAGACCCTGGCACGCGAGCTGAAAGCGCACACCGATCTGAATCTATTGCCGACCCTGAACCGGCTCGAACATGCCAAGAGGTATCCCGGCGGTAAACTGCGCATCTGAAACGCGGTTGCGGAGGCAATATGATCAGAATCTACGGCATCAAGAATTGCGACTCGATGAAAAAAGCCTTCAAATGGCTCGACGAGCGCAACATTCCCTACGAGTTCCACGACTACAAGAAAGCCGGCGTGCCACGCGAGCGACTCGTCGCCTGGTGCAAGGTGCTGGGCTGGAAAACCCTGCTCAACACCAAGGGGCCGACCTGGCGCAAACTGACGCCGGAACAGCAACAGATCTCCACACAAAGCCAAGCCGTTTCGATCATGATGGAATTTCCGAGCGTGATTCGTCGCCCCGTCATCGAAACGGACAGCGGCCATCTGCTCGTCGGTTTCGACCCGACGATGTTCGAAAGCTTCATCAAGTAATGGATGTCGTCCGCAGCTTTCTTTTCGAGGATCTCGACATCCGCGGCGTGCTGGTCGCCCTCGGCAATGTCTGGCACGAACTGCAGGCCGGCCGGAACTTGCCGCCGCCAGTCAATGCCGTACTCGGCGAACTGGCTGTGGTCACCGCGCTGATCGCCGGCAACCTCAAGACACCCGGCCGTATCACCTTCCAGCTGCAGGGTCATGGTCTCGTCTCGCTGCTCTACGTCGATTGCGATGAACGGCTGCGCCTGCGCGGCATGGCGCGGCTTCGGCAGGATCGGGGTGCCGTCCCACCAGCGCCGAGTTTCGATCAGTTGCTCGGCGACGGCCAACTGGCCCTGACGCTCGACACCCACTCGGGCGCGCCTTACCAAAGCATCGTACCGCTGGTCGGTGCCAATCTCAGTGAAGTCTTCGCACATTACCTCGCCCAGTCAGAGCAGCTGCCGGCCTGGCTCCTGCTCGGGGCCAACGAGGATTTCGCCGGCGGGATGTTTTTGCAGAAACTGCCGGATGCCGACCGCCGCGATCCGGATGGCTGGAGCCGCATCCTGCACCTGGCTTCGACCCTCACGCCTGCCGAGCTGGCCAGCCCAGTCGCGAATCTGCTGATGCGCGTGTTTCCAGAGGAGAACATCCGCCTTTTCGATCCGCGGCCCGTGTCCTACCATTGCCCGCGCGATGAAGACAAGGTGCTCGCGATGCTGAAAAACCTGGGGCGGGCGGAAATCGAGGCCACCCTTGCGGCCGAAGGCAGCATCAGCGTCGAAGACGAAATCTGCCAGCAGAATTACCACTACGGTCCGGAAATCCTCTCCCGGCTGTTCGATTGAAGCCCGGATGCCTTGACGGTTTTTTCCGGGAAATGGTATGTTGCACTGCGTTAAGCGCGGCGCAAGCCGACGCGGCATCGGGAGAGCTCGATTCCAGCCCTATGGAGCGTGGAGCGACGCCGAAGGAGCAACTGCCCCGGAAACTCTCAGGCAAAAGGACCGATGTCGTGCTCGATCTCTGAAGAGCCGCCGGATCACACGTCGTCCGGCGCACCGAAGGAGCAAGTGGGTGCCAGCCTCCCGCGAATCTCTCAGGTACCGGACAGAGGGGGCATCCATCGCGCATGGGGCGCATGGATCGCCACCAGACGCGGACAAACCGGGAGCCTCAAGAATCATGCCGCAACGCACCCCGCTCTACGACGCCCATCTTTCTGCTGGCGCGAAGCTCGTCGATTTCGCCGGTTGGGAAATGCCCATCCACTACGGCTCGCAGCTCGAGGAACATCATCTCGTGCGCCGCGATGCCGGCATGTTCGATGTCTCGCACATGCTAGGCTTAGACCTCGCCGGCTGCGATGCGCAAAGCTATCTGCGCCGCCTCGTCGCCAACGACGTCGCCAAGCTCACGCTGCCTGGCAAGGCGCTTTACTCCTGCATGCTCGATGAAGACGGCGGCGTCATCGACGATCTGATCATCTATTTCTTCACCCCGACGCGATACCGTATCGTCGTCAATGCCGGCACCGCCACCAAGGATCTCGCCTGGATGCAGGCGCAGGCGGCGAATTTCAATGTCAGCCTCGCACCACGCCGCGATCTGGCGATGATCGCCATTCAGGGTCCTCGGGCGCGGGAAAAATTCTGGCAAGCCTTTCCCGCAAGCCGCGCCGCGAGCGAAGCGCTCGCAGTCTTTCAAGCGACGGAATGGAACGACTGGCTGATCGCCCGTACCGGCTATACCGGCGAAGACGGCTTCGAGATCAGCGTGCCGGCAACGCAGGCCATCGCCGTGTGGCAAAAGCTGCTTGCCGCCGGCGTCAAACCGGCGGGGCTGGGCGCGCGCGACACATTGCGTCTCGAAGCCGGCATGAATCTCTACGGCCAGGACATGGATGAAAGCGTGACGCCGCTCGAAGCGGGGCTCGCCTGGACGGTCGATTTCAATGATGCAAACCGCGACTTCATCGGCAAGTCGGCGCTCGTCGAACGGCAGTCGCAAGGCCATTTGCGTCAATTCCTCGGCCTCGTGCTCATCGACCGCGGCGTGCTGCGCGCCCATCAGAAAGTCATCAGCGCACAGGGTGAAGGCGAGACGACGAGCGGTTCATTCTCGCCGACGCTCGAGCGTTCGATCGCGCTGGCGCGCCTGCCCGCGGGTGTTATCGTCGGCGACACGGTGCAAGTCGTGATTCGCGACAAACTTCTCAACGCGAAAGTGGTCAAGCCACCCTTCGTCCGTCATGGCAAATCTCTCATTCAGGAGCTCTCATGAACATTCCCGCCGATCTCAAATACACCGCTTCCCACGAATGGGCCCGTCGCGAAGCCGACGGTACCGTTTCCGTCGGCATCACCGACCACGCGCAGCAGGCGCTTGGCGACATCGTCTTCCTCGAATTGCCCGAGCCCGGCCGAAAGGTCGAGGCCGGCAAGGAATGCGCGGTGGTCGAATCGGTGAAGGCCGCGTCCGACATCTACGCTCCAGTGGCGGGCGAAGTGGTGGCGCGCAACGATGCCATCGTCGATGCGCCGGAGAAAGTGAATCAAGACCCTTACGGCAGCTGGCTGTTCAAGATCAAGCCCACCGATCCGTCCGCTTTCGACGGCCTGCTCGATGCCACTGCCTACGCCCAGGTGGCCGCCGAATGACGCTGGAAGAACTCGAAGGGCGCGACGAGTTCGTCGCACGCCACATCGGCCCATCATTGGCCGAGCAAGCCGCGATGTGCGCCGTCATCGGTGTCAAGGATCGCGCCGAGCTGATCGATCAGACGGTACCTTCCGGCATCCGCTTGCCCGATGCTCTGCTGCTTCCGGAACCGATGAATGAGCACGCCGCGCTGGCGAAACTCAAAGCCATCGCCGCGAAGAACCAGATCAAGAAATCCTTCATCGGGCTGGGCTATTACGGCACCTACACCCCGCCGGTGATCCAACGCAACGTCCTCGAAAACCCCGGCTGGTACACCGCCTACACGCCCTATCAGGCCGAGATCGCGCAGGGGCGTCTGGAAGCGCTGCTCAATTTCCAGCAGATGGTGATCGATCTGACTGGCCTGCCGATCGCCAATGCGTCAATGCTGGATGAAGCGACTGCCGCCGCCGAGGCGATGGCGATGGCGCGCCGCACGAGCAAGGCACAGAGCAACGCCTTCTTCGTCGATGAGGACGTCTTTCCGCAGACCCTCGACGTGGTGCGCACCCGCGCCGCAGGGTTCGGCTTCGAACTGATCGTCGGGCCGGCGCAAGCGGCCGCGGATCACGAAGTCTTCGGCGCGCTGCTGCAAACGCCGAACGCGAAGGGCGAACTGAAAGACTTCACTGCGCTGATCACCGCCTTGCAGGCAAAGCAGGCGATCGTCGCCATCGGCTGCGATCTGATGGCGCTGGTGCTGACCAAACCGCCCGGCGAGATGGGCGCCGACATCGCCCTCGGCTCCAGTCAGCGTTTCGGCATTCCGATGGGCTACGGCGGCCCGCATGCCGCCTTCTTCGCCTGCCGGGACGAGCACAAGCGCCAGCTGCCCGGCCGCATCATCGGCGTCTCGAAAGATGCGCGTGGCAAGATCGCACTGCGCATGGCGCTGCAGACGCGCGAGCAGCACATCCGCCGCGAGAAGGCCACCTCGAACATTTGCACCTCCCAAGTGCTGCTCGCCAACATGGCCGGCCTGTATGCCGTCTGGCACGGCCCGGCAGGTTTGCAACGCATCGCCCGGCGCATCCATCGGCTGACCTGCCTGCTGGCGAAAGCGCTCGGCATCGAGGGCGCTTTCTTCGACACACTCGTCGCCAAAGTCGGCGCCGACGGGACGGCACGACTGAAAGATTCCCCCTTCAATGTCCGCCACATCGATGACGAGACCATCGGCATCAGTCTCGACGAGACCACGACGCGCGAGGATGTCGCCGCGCTGGCGCAACTGCTCGGCAAGAGCATCGACTTTGCCGCCGAGGTGCCCGCGGCGATTCCGGAAAACCTGTGCCGCGGCTCGGCCTTTCTCACGCATCCGGTGTTCAATCGCCATCACACCGAGCATGCGATGCTGCGTTACCTCAAGTCGCTGCAGAACAAAGACCTCGCGCTCGATCATGCGATGATCCCGCTGGGCAGCTGCACGATGAAACTCAACGCCGCCGCCGAGATGATGCCGGTCTCCTGGCCGGAGTTTTCCGCCTTGCATCCTTTCGCGCCTGCCAAACAGGCCGCCGGCTACGGCGAGATGATCGCTGAGCTCTCAAACTGGCTCGCCACGATCACCGGCTTCGATGCCTTATGCATGCAGCCGAACTCCGGCGCGCAGGGCGAATACGCCGGTCTCGTCACGATCCGCCGCTATCAGCAGGCGCAGGGGCAAGCCAAGCGCGATGTCTGCCTGATTCCGAAATCCGCACATGGCACCAACCCGGCTTCGGCGCATATGGCGGGCCTGTCGGTCGTGGTCGTCGAATGCGATGCCCAGGGCAATGTCGATCTCGCCGATCTGAAAGCCAAGGCCGCGCAATACGCCGACCGGCTTGCCTGCCTGATGCTCACTTACCCCTCGACGCACGGCGTATTCGAAGAAGCGGTGCGCGAGATGTGCGCGATCATCCATGCCCACGGCGGACAGGTCTATATGGACGGCGCCAACCTCAATGCTCAGGTGGGTCTCACCTCCCCTGGGCACATCGGCGCCGACGTCGCGCACATCAACCTGCACAAGACTTTCGCGATCCCGCACGGCGGCGGCGGCCCCGGCATGGGGCCGATCGGTCTGAAAGCCCATTTGGCGCCCTATGCGCCCGGCCACGTCTTTGCGGCCGAGCGCGTCGGCAGTCACGGCGCGGTGAGCGCCGCCCCCTACGGCTCGGCCTCGATCCTGCCGATCTCGTGGATGTACATCGCGATGATGGGCAGCACGGGCCTGAGAGAGGCCACCGAAGTGGCGATCCTCAATGCCAACTACATCGCCACGCGGCTCAAAGACCACTACCCGGTGCTCTACACCGGCAGCCACGGTCGCGTCGCCCACGAGTGCATCCTCGACGTGCGTGCCATCAAGGCGGCCACCGGCATCAGCGAGATCGACATCGCGAAAAGGCTGATGGACTATGGCTTCCATGCGCCGACGGTGAGCTTCCCGGTGGCCGGCACACTGATGGTCGAACCCACCGAATCGGAAAACAAGGCGGAACTGGATCGCTTCTGCGAAGCGATGATTTCGATCCGCGACGAAATTCGCGCCATCGAGGATGGGCGCTGGTCGCGCGACGACAATCCGTTGAAAAACGCGCCACATACCCAGACCGACCTCGTCGGAAAGTGGCACCGGCCCTATTCGCGCGAAACGGCGGTGTTTCCGCTGCCCTGGGTTGCCAGCAACAAATTCTGGCCATCGGTCAATCGTATCGACGACGTCTGGGGCGACCGCAATCTGGTCTGCACTTTGCCTGCCGGGGACGACTGATGCCGATCTACCGCATCGGCGCCAAGACGCCACAGATCGACCCGACCGCCTGGATCGCACCGAATGCCACCGTGATCGGCGATGTGCGGCTCGCGGCCCATACCAGCGTCTGGTGGAACTGCGTGCTGCGCGGCGACAACGACCCGATCACCGTCGGCGAAAACAGCAACGTCCAGGATGGCTCGATCCTGCACACCGATGACGGCATTCCACTGACCATCGGCCGCAACGTCACGGTGGGGCACATGGTCATGCTGCATGGCTGCACGATCGGCGACGGCACGCTGATCGGCATGGGCGCGATCGTGCTCAACAGCGTCGTGATCGGCAAGAACTGCCTGATCGGCGCCGGCACGCTGATCCCCGAAGGCAAGGTGATCCCGGACGATTCGCTGGTCGTCGGCTCGCCCGGCCGCGTCGTGCATGAACTGACCGAAAAGCATCGGGCGCGCATCGCCGATTCGGCGCAGCATTACGTCGTCACTGCCGACAACTATCGACGTTTTCTGGAGGAAATCTCACGATGAGACCAGTCATCCTTCTGCTCGCCTTTCTTGCCCAGCCGATCCTGCCGCTATGGGCGGCCACTCCGGTGGCAAAGCCCGCCGGTACCGTGATCGACTTCCGCATCGAAGTGCACAAGAGCCTGCCGAACGATCTGGGCAGCGCGATGGCCTATCTCGAGATGCAAGGCGCTGATGCCGCGGAAGTCGCCGGCAAGGTGAAAGCGATGCTTGCCGAAGCCATGAGTCTGGCGAAGTCCCAGCCGGGCATCACCGTCAAGAGCGGCAACACGCATACCTGGCCGGTCTATGGCAAGAGCGGGGAGAGCGTCGACCACTGGCGAATGCGCTCGGAACTCCTGATCGAAAGCCGCGATCCGGCGGCGCTGGCCTCAGCGCTCGGCGCCCTGCAAAACCTGCTGGCGATCGGCGCCGTCCAGTTCGCGCCGGCGCCCGAGACGCGTCGCAAGGCCGAGAACGATGCCGCGCTGGAAGCAATCGCCGCCTTTCGCGCCCAGGCCGCCCGCATCGCCGCGACGCTCAAGAAGCCCTACCGGATCCGTCAGATCAGCATCGTCAATGGCAGCGAGCGCGCCCCGAGCCCTCGGTCAGCCGCCCGGACGAAGGCACTTGCGGCGAGCGATGCCGCCCCACTACCGCTGGAAGCCGGCGAAGCGCAGCTGACGGTGATGGCCAGCGGCAAGATCGAGCTGCTGGACTGATGCGGTGCCGTTTCGCCAGCGCCGAGTTTCATGGCTTCTTCTGCGGCGTCTGCACGAAGATCTCGCCATCCTTGACGAGGCCGAGATCAAAGCGGGCACGCTCCTCGATCGCCTCGAGGCCTGACTTCAGATCGCGCACTTCGGCATCCAGCGCCGCATTGCGCGCTTCGAGGCGCTGATTCGTCTCACGCTGCGCGGCGACCTGCCGTTCCAGATCCCAGATTCGGAGCAGGCCACCCTTGCCCAGCCACAGCGGGTACTGCAACAGGATCAGCAGGGCGACCAACACCCAGGTCGGCCATTTCATGACCCGCCCCCCTTCGCCCCCCTCGCGGGGGGTTCCAGACAGGCTCGCTGCGCTCGCGAAAATGAGGGACGCTCCGTCGCCAGCGCAGCGCGGTTTGCGGCTTCGCCGCGTGCCGCTTTTCCTTGGGGCGGCCCAGCGGAAAAGCTGCGCTGCTTCACGCCAACCGATTACTTGCGCACGCTGTAGAAGGCGTCGCGGCCCGCATAGCTGACGACGTCGCCCAGATCTTCCTCGATGCGCAGCAGCTGGTTGTACTTGGCGATGCGATCGGAGCGACTGAGCGAGCCGGTCTTGATCTGGCCGGCATTCAAGCCCACCGCGATGTCGGCGATCGTCGAATCCTCAGTCTCGCCCGAGCGATGCGAGATCACATTGGCCCAACCCGCCCGCTTGGCCATTTCGACGGTCGCGAAGGTCTCGGTCAGCGTGCCGATCTGATTCACCTTGATCAGGATCGCGTTCGCGACATTCTTCGCGATGCCTTCCCTGAGGATCTTCGGGTTGGTGACGAAGATGTCGTCGCCGACGATCTGGATCTTCTTGCCCAGCTTGTCGTTGAAGAGCTTCCAGCCGTCCCAGTCGCCCTCGGCCATGCCGTCTTCGATGCTGATGATCGGGAACTTGTCGACCAAGGTGGCGAGGTAATCGGCCATGCCGGCAGAATCGAGCTCGAGCTTTTCGGAAGCCAGAACGTATTTGCCGTCCTTGAAGAACTCGGATGCGGCGCAGTCGAGGCCGAGTACCACGTCCTGTCCGGGGGTATAACCGGCCGCCTCGATCGCGCGCAGGATCAGCTCGATCGCCTCGTCATTGCCGGAGACGTTCGGCGCAAAGCCGCCCTCGTCGCCGACCGTGGTCGGATAGCCCTTCTTGTCGACGAGCTTCTTGAGGTTCTGGAACACCTCGACGCCGCAGCGCAGCGCCTCGCGAAAGCTCTGCATGCCGACCGGCAGGATCATGAATTCCTGGAGATCGAGGTTGTTGTTGGCATGGACGCCGCCATTGATCACGTTCATCATCGGCACCGGCATGCTCATCAAACCTGAGCCGCCGAAGTAGCGATAAAGCGGCAGGCCGGCTTCCTCGGCGGCCGCCTTGGCGACGGCCATCGAGACGGCGAGGATCGCATTCGCGCCCAAGCGCGACTTGTTGTCGGTGCCGTCGAGTTCAATCAGCGTCTTGTCGATGAAGGCTTGCTCTTCGGCATCCAAACCGATGATCGCTTCGGAAATCTCGGTATTCACGTTCTCGACGGCCTTGAGCACTCCCTTGCCGAGATAACGCGCCTGATCACCGTCACGCAGCTCGATCGCTTCGCGCGAGCCGGTCGAAGCGCCCGCCGGTACCGTGATCGACTTCCGCATCGAAGTGCACAAGAGCCTGCCGAACGATCTGGGCAGCGCGATGGCCTATCTCGAGATGCAAGGCGCTGATGCCGCGGAAGTCGCCGGCAAGGTGAAAGCGATGCTTGCCGAAGCCTTGAACCTAAAAACCACAGTTGACCGTTCCTCAAGGTGAAAATGCCTTCGGAAATCATAGGTTGCCTTACCTTCACCGCTCACCGAAAAGGTGACCCCGCTACGCATCCGCTGGCACACCCCGGCGGGCGCTTGGCTTTGTTGCTCCTCCTTGCAGGCATGAGCTTGCGGCGTCGTCGCGTCGCGCAATCCGCCCGCCGGGACGTACCATCGGGCGCGTCCAACTGAGGTTTTTAGGTTGAACCCAGATTGCCCATCAGGGAAACGCTGAATAAGTTGCTGCGCGGGCGCATCGCCGCGTTGCGCGGTGTTGGCTTCGGCCGCTTCGCTTAACCTCGGCAAAGCCGAGGTTAGCCTTCGCCGCAACTTCGTTGTCTCTCCCTCGCCTAACTCCATGTTATGTCTCGGTCGCTGCGCACCAAACGCCTTGCGCTGCATCCCGCTCGCGGCCTTCTTCAGCGTTTCCTTAGACCGGACGAGGAGCATTATGAGGAGTTCGAAATCGGGTTCATATGCCCTACGTGGCGGCTTCCGGCCTGCGGGCGGCTGCGCCCGCGCTCGGCGACGGAATCCGCTCACGTTCCAATGGACAATCTTGGTTGAAGCTTGCCAAGGCCCAGCCGGGCATCACGACCAAGAGCGGTAACACGCATACCTAGCCGGTCTTCGCCAAGGACGGACAAAACATCGCGATGCCACCCCGCTGCCGCTGGAAGCCGGCGAATCTCTGCTGACGACGATCGTCAGCGGCAAAATCGAGCTGCTGGACTGATGCGACCATGATCTCCATCTGTGTCATTTTGACTTTCCAGAGACTCGGTCAGATTGTCGATTTTTCTTACACACCATTTGGCCCAAAAGTGGATGTATTTCATCAACAAATTGATATTGAATGATTTTTTAACGCTGGCATGCATTATGCTTAATGCTTACTGTAGTTCATACTTAGGTCACTTTTAAAGAAGGAGAGTGTTATGTTTTTACAAAAATCCAAAATTACTGCATTGGGAGTTGCATTGATCCTTGGCGTCGCCGTTAACGCGGCCAATGCAGCACCTGTCATCTATAACCTATCACTTACCAATATCACTACATTTGATAATGTAATCACGGGCACAGGCTCATCCGTTCTGACGACCCAAGTCATTTTGGGACAAAGCACTTACAATTACACTGATCAAAATGGCAATCCGGCGACCGTGACGATCACCCGTCCAAACAGCTCTACACAGTTGGGAGCAAATATTGCTAGCTATTCGTCTGGATCAAAGTCCCTTTCCGGTGCCGCCTGGCAAATCAACCCGGGCTTGTCTTCAGGAGAGCCGATCCCAGGTATGTATTCTGGGCTGAGCTTCACTTTCAGCTCGCCAGTGAATGCCTTCGGATTCGAAATCGGAGATTGGGCAACATGCTGTACAGGCAACACACGGCCAGCCTCGATTCAATCGACCTACGGCGTGCCGGCACTGGGTTCTGGTTTGTGGATCGCCTTTGATGGCGGAGCAGCCACTCTGCCAGCCAATGCCTTAACTGATACGGACAATCCGGGCTATTTTGAAAGCTTCTCTTACACCAATTTCATTGGCGCGATCGATTCGTCCGGCTTCTTCTCGCAAGTCACATTCTGGGGTGACGGTTTTGGCGAATACTTGGTCGCGGGAGGCACGCTACGGTTTGCGTCCGTTCCCCAAGGATCAGTGGGTAACAATGTTCCAGAGCCGGCCACTGTTGCACTAATGGGTCTTGGCTTGGCTGGTCTGGCATCGCTGCGTCGGCGCAAGCTTAATTAAGCTCGAGGATTCGTCCAAGATAACCCGACGCAGCGATGTGTCGGGCTTTTTTACATCTTGACGCAGATCACGGCTTCTTCTGCGGCGTCTGCACGAAGATCTCGCCTTCCTTGACGAGGCCGAGTTCATAGCGGGCACGCTCCTCGATCGCCTCGAGGCCTGACTTCAGATCGCGCACTTCGGCATCCAGCGCCGCATTGCGCGCTTCGAGGCGCTGATTCGTCTCACGCTGCGCGGCGACCTGCCGCTCCAGATCCCAGATCCGGAGCAGGCCACCCTTGCCAAGCCACAGCGGGTACTGCAACAGGATCAGCAGGGCGACCAACACCCAGGTCGGCCATTTCATGACCCGCCCCCCTTCGCCCCCCTCGCGGGGGGTTCCAGACAGGCTCGCTGCGCTCGCGAAAATGAGGGGCGCTCCGTCGCCAGCGCAGCGCGGTTTGCGGCTTCGCCGCGTGCCGCTTTTCCTTGGGACGGCCCGGCGGAAAAGCTGCGCGTCACTTTCACGACCATGACCCGCCCCCCTTCGCCCCCCTCGCGGGGGGTTCCAGACAGGCTCGCTGCGCTCGCGAAAATGAGGGGCGCTCCGTCGCCAGCGCAGCGCGGTTTGCGGCTTCGCCGCGTGCCGCTTTTCCTTGGGGCGGCCCGGCGGAAAAGCTGCGCTGCTTCACGCCAACCGATTACTTGCGCACGCTGTAGAAGGCGTCGCGGCCCGCATAGCTGACGACGTCGCCCAGATCTTCCTCGATGCGCAGCAGCTGGTTGTACTTGGCGATGCGATCGGAGCGACTGAGCGAGCCGGTCTTGATCTGGCCGGCATTCAAGCCCACCGCGATGTCGGCGATCGTCGAATCCTCAGTCTCGCCCGAGCGATGCGAGATCACATTGGCCCAACCCGCCCGCTTGGCCATTTCGACGGTCGCGAAGGTCTCGGTCAGCGTGCCGATCTGATTCACCTTGATCAGGATCGCGTTCGCGACATTCTTCGCGATGCCTTCCCTGAGGATCTTCGGGTTGGTGACGAAGATGTCGTCGCCGACGATCTGGATCTTCTTGCCCAGCTTGTCGTTGAAGAGCTTCCAGCCGTCCCAGTCGCCCTCGGCCATGCCGTCTTCGATGCTGACGATCGGGAACTTGTCGACCAAGGTGGCGAGGTAATCGGCCATGCCGGCAGAATCGAGCTCGAGCTTTTCGGAAGCCAGAACGTATTTGCCGTCCTTGAAGAACTCGGATGCGGCGCAGTCGAGGCCGAGTACCACGTCCTGTCCGGGGGTATAACCGGCCGCCTCGATCGCGCGCAGGATCAGCTCGATCGCCTCGTCATTGCCGGAGACGTTCGGCGCAAAGCCGCCCTCGTCGCCGACCGTGGTCGGATAGCCCTTCTTGTCGACGAGCTTCTTGAGATTCTGGAACACCTCGACGCCGCAGCGCAGCGCCTCGCGAAAGCTCTGCATGCCGACCGGCAGGATCATGAATTCCTGGAGATCGAGGTTGTTGTTGGCATGGACGCCGCCATTGATCACGTTCATCATCGGCACCGGCATGCTCATCAAACCTGAGCCGCCGAAGTAGCGATAAAGCGGCAGGCCGGCTTCCTCGGCGGCCGCCTTGGCGACGGCCATCGAGACGGCGAGGATCGCATTCGCGCCCAGGCGCGACTTGTTGTCGGTGCCGTCGAGTTCAATCAGCGTCTTGTCGATGAAGGCTTGCTCTTCGGCATCCAAACCGATGATCGCTTCGGAAATCTCGGTATTCACGTTCTCGACGGCCTTGAGCACTCCCTTGCCGAGATAACGCGCCTGATCACCGTCACGCAGCTCGATCGCTTCGCGCGAGCCGGTCGAAGCGCCAGACGGCACCGCGGCGCGGCCCATCACGCCGGATTCCAGCAGCACATCGGCTTCAACGGTGGGATTGCCGCGCGAATCGAGAATTTCGCGCGCGACGACATCAACGATGGCACTCATTTGTCTTCCTTTACAGAGTCAAGATTCAAACCGCGAGATCGGCGAACGCCAGCGTCGCGATCTCGTTCCATTGGGCGACCACCGGCAGATGCGCCGGATGGTCGAAATACGCATGCAAGTCCGCTTCACACTCGAACGTGGCGATCAGTCCGTAATCCCAGGCCTCGGCATCGGGCGTCAGATTCACGCCATGTTGCCAGGAACGGATGACAGAAATCTTGCCGGGCAGCGCCGCCATCGCCGCCTGCACCGCGGCAAAACGCGGGTCGCTTGGCGCGATGCCGGGCTTGAGCTTGAACAGCACGAGATGCGTGATCATGCCCACTCCCGGAAACCATGCCGTTTGACGACGGCATCGAGCTCGACGAGCTCGGCGAGCAGCGCTTCCATCTGCATCAGCGGCCAGCTGTTCGGCCCGTCGGAAAGCGCCTTGGCCGGCTCGGGATGCGTTTCCATGAACAGCCCGGCCACACCGACCGCCACCGCCGCACGCGCCAAGACCGGCACGAATTCGCGCTGACCGCCGGAACTCGTCCCTTGGCCACCCGGCAGCTGCACCGAATGCGTCGCATCGAACACCACCGGGCAGCCCGTTTCGCGCATGATCGCCAAGGAGCGCATGTCGGCGACGAGATTGTTGTAACCGAAGCTGACACCGCGCTCGCAGACCATGATCGTATCCGCCCCGCCGTTGGCCTCCTTCGCCTTGGCGACCACCTGCTTCATGTCGCCAGGCGCTAGGAACTGGCCCTTCTTGATATTCACCGGCTTGCCGCTCGCCGCGACGGCCTGAATGAAATCGGTCTGGCGGCACAGGAAAGCCGGGGTTTGCAAGACATCGACGACGGCGGCGACCGGCGCCACCTCGGCCTCGGTGTGCACATCGGTGAGCACCGGCACCCCGAGCTCGCGTCGCACGCGGTTTAGCCACTCCAAGCCCTTTGCTATGCCGGGACCACGCGGCGATTGGCCCGAGCTGCGGTTGGCCTTGTCGTAGGAGGCCTTGAAGATGTAAGGCACGCCGAGCTTGGCCGTCACCTCTTTCATGTGGCCGGCGACGTCGAGGCACAGCTGTTCCGATTCCGCCGTGCACGGGCCGGCGATCAAAAACAGCGGCTGATCGAGGCCGACGTCGAAAGCGCACAATTTCACTGCAAGACCTCCCTGGCCCAGACCCAAGCCGTCTCAACTGCGCTTAAAGCTTCATCGAGCCCAACTTCCGGTGCGATCACACCGAGATAGCGAAACTCGACCGCGTATGGGCCCAAACGAGCCATCAGGTCGCGTGGCACTGGAACTTGCAGATCATTCTCCACAACCAGGTCGAAAAGGGCGAGAAGATCGTGGGTGCGGGGAAACACAACGCCTTTTGTCACGAGCACCGCCTTGAGCAATTTTTCCATGGCCTGCTGCGCATGAAAGAGGGTCGTCTCAACCGGCGCTTCTGGATCGCGCGCAAGAATCCGCAAGGCCTTGTCATCGCGCTGCGCAGCTGCCAAAAGGGCTTTGGCTTGTTCTTCATGCGGACTCATGTCAGCAGCTTTCCCTCGCGCATTGCCCAATACACCGGGGTCGTCCACCAGGTTTTGCGTTTTTCAGCTTCGGCCTCTGGATACAAGAGAAGATCGACTCCGACGTCCAAATGGCCAACTGCGTCGCGCAAACGAAGGTACTCGTGGGTGTGATCGACGATTTCTTTCTCGATGACCAGTAAATCGAGATCAGAGTCTTCGCGCGCATCGCCCCGAGCATAAGAGCCGAACACGATTACCTTCGCCGGGCTGCTGGCGGCAGCGGCCACACGTTGGGCAACTTGACGAATCGTCTGGAAATCAAGCATGTTTTTCGTGCCGTCTCGCCAGCGCCGACTTGACGAAGGCGATGAACAGCGGGTGGCCGGTGCGCGGGTTGGAGGTGAATTCCGGGTGGAACTGCACGCCCATGAACCACGGATGCAGGCTCTGCGGCAGCTCCATGATCTCCGGCAGGTTCTCGGTCGGGGTGCGCGCCGAAATCACCAGCCCGGCCGCTTCGAGCTTCGGCACATAGGCGTTGTTCACCTCGTAACGATGACGATGACGCTCATTGACCTCATCTCCATAGATCGAATGAGCGAGCGTTCCGGGTTTTACTGGGCAGCGCTGCGCACCGAGCCGCATCGTGCCACCGAGGTTCGAAGCGGCGTCGCGCCGCTCGATGCGCCCCTCGCGATCCAGCCATTCGGTGATGAGCGCGACGACCGGATGCGGCGTGTCGGGATCGAATTCGGTGCTGTTCGCCCCTTCGAGACCAGCGACATGACGAGCGAACTCGATGGTGGCAAGCTGCATGCCCAGACAGATGCCCAGGTAAGGCAGCTTGTGCTCGCGTGCGTAGCAGATCGCGACGATCTTGCCCTCGGTGCCACGCTTGCCGAAGCCGCCGGGCACCAGCACCGCGTCCATGCCCTTCAGCGAAGCCGGTCCGTGCTTTTCGATGTCTTCGGAATCGAGGTAGTGGATGTTGACCTTCGAGCGGGTATGGATGCCGGCATGCACGAGCGCTTCGGTGAGCGACTTGTAGGACTCGGTGAGATCGACATACTTGCCGACGAAGGCGATGTCGACCTCGTGCTCCGGATGCTCGAGCGCCTCGACGAGATTCTTCCAGACGGTGAGATTCGCCGCGCGCGCGAGGATGCCGAGCTTGTGGCAGACGATTTCGTCGAGCATCTGGTCATGCAGCATCGCCGGAATCTTGTAGATCGAATCGGCATCGAGCGCGGCGATCACCGCCTCGGGCTGCACGTTGGTGAAAAGCGCGATCTTGCGCCGCTCTTCCTCGGGAATCGGCCGGTCGGCGCGGCACAGGAGGATGTCGGGCTGAATGCCGATCTCGCGCAACTCTTTGACCGAATGCTGCGTCGGCTTGGTCTTCAGCTCCCCGGCGGTCGGGATGTACGGCAGCAATGTCAGATGGATGTAGCAGGCATTGTGCTTACCCTCTTCGATGCCCATCTGGCGGATCGCTTCGAGAAAGGGCAAGGATTCGATGTCGCCGACCGTGCCGCCGATCTCGACGATCGCCACTTCCGCGCCTTCCGCCCCGCGCTTGATGTAATGCTTGATCTCGTCGGTGATGTGTGGGATCACCTGGACGGTCTTGCCCAGATACTCGCCGCGCCGCTCCTTCTTGATCACCGACTCGTAGATCTGGCCGGTGGTGAAGTTGTTGCGGCGGCTCATCTTGGCGCTGGTGAAGCGCTCGTAATGACCGAGGTCGAGATCGGTCTCGGCGCCATCCTCGGTGACGAACACCTCGCCGTGCTGGAACGGCGACATCGTGCCGGGATCGACGTTGATATAGGGATCGAGCTTGAGGTGGGTGACCTTGATGCCGCGCGATTCGAGAATCGCCCCGAGGCTCGCGGCGGCGATGCCTTTGCCCAGACTGGACACGACACCCCCCGTGACGAAGACGTATTTGGTCATGGCAAAAAGCCGTAACGGGAAAGGCGAATGATACCTTCAAAACCCGCGGCTGCGAATCTCCGGCCAGGCCTTGCCGAGGTAATAGCCCATCGACCACAGCGTGAGCAGCGCGGCAAGCCAGATCAGCGCCTCGCCAATCGCCGCAATGGGAATGCCGGGCAGCGGGTCGTAATAGAGCAGCATCGGGATCGCGAGCATCTGCGCGGTGGTCTTGAGCTTGCCGACGAACGAGACCGCGACACTCCTGGCCGCGCCCAGATGCGCCATCCATTCGCGCAAAGCGGAAATCGCGATCTCACGGCCGATGATGACGATCGCGACCAACGCATCGGCGCGCCCGAGCTGCACCAGCACGACGAGCGCCGCGGCAACCATCAATTTATCGGCCACCGGATCGAGAAACGCACCAAAAGCGGAAGTCTGACCGAGCTTTCTGGCCAGCCAGCCATCGAACCAGTCGGTCACCGCCGCAATGGTGAATGCGACCGTGGCGATGAGATTCTGCTCGTAAAGCGGTAGCGGCAGATAAAACGCGCCGACGACGAGCGGAATCAGCACGATGCGTGCCCAGGTGAGAAGATTGGGCAAATTGAGCGGCATGTTCAGCGCCTTGCGAGCCAAAGGCGTGGGGTGAGCGCTGCGACGACGGGCGCGGCACGCTCGATCATTTCGTCATCCAAGCTCACGAGCGGCTCGCACCGCAAGGCGGCCAGCGCGACATAGACGGCATCCCCACCCCGCAGGCGCAGCTCGGCCGCCAGACGTGCCGCTTCGTTGGCCAGCGTCACATCGATGGCTACCCCATTGACCCATGTTTTGGCTGCAATCGTGTCAACGACCTTCTGCCCCTGGGCGGCATCCTGACAGCGCCGCGCCACCGCGCCGGCAATTTCCGCCCACGCCAGCAAGGGCACGGTCGCGATGCTCTGCTCCAGCACGAGCCGATGGAGGAAATCGAGACAATCGCGGTGGCGCGGCTCGTCTTGCAGCACGCTGGCGATCCACACCGAAGCATCGACGATCATCAGTCGAAATCCCGGCGTGCCTCGCGTAACGCTGCCACGGCATCCTGCGGCCCCTGCCAGCGCGGCGCAACCTCGGCCGCCAGTCGTTCGAGTTCGGCGACGAAAGCTTCGGCCTCTTTTCGCCGCGATGTCTCATCCATGTCTTTGATGGCCGACGCCCCTGCCCCCACTTCACGTTGCAGCAGATTCGTCAGCCAATCCTTGACGCTCTGCCCCTTCAAAGCCGCAGTCGCCTTGACCTGTCGATACAAATCGTCGGGCAGTTCCAGTGTGGTTTTCATGCCAAGTCCCATAAATATGGATTTATGGCCAATGCTAGACAGGGTTCAAGCCGAATGCAAGCTGCGGTAGATGTTTTCCGCCAGATGCCGGCTGATGCCGGGCACCCGGCACAGATCCTCGACCGTGGCTGCTTTCACTCCCTCCAGTCCGCCGAAATGGGCGAGCAAGCTGCGCCGGCGAGCCGGACCGATGCCGGCCACCTCTTCCAACGCCGAACGCCCGCGCGCCTTGGCGCGCCGCGCGCGATGGCCGACGATCGCGAAGCGATGCGCCTCGTCGCGAATCTCCAGGATCAGATGGAAGCCGGCGTCGTCAACGCCCAATTCTAGCGGCTGCTTGCGCCCATGCACGAACAAGGTTTCCAGGCCGGACTTGCGTCCCTCGCC
This sequence comes from Sulfuricystis multivorans, assembly GCF_003966565.1. Lineage (NCBI taxonomy): Bacteria > Pseudomonadati > Pseudomonadota > Betaproteobacteria > Nitrosomonadales > Sterolibacteriaceae > Sulfuricystis > Sulfuricystis multivorans. The sequence continues at coordinate 1,440,992 of NZ_AP018718.1, forward strand.
CTTGGCAATGCCGACGCTTAGGATGTCGGAAAGTCCCAGCTCGGCGAACACCTCGCGCGCCACGGCGTGCTGGCCCTTGCCGCCGTCGATCAAGACCAAATCGGGACGTGCCGTCTCGGAGCCGCCGAGTTTCTCGTAGCGCCGCTTGAGCGCCTGGCGCATCGCCGCGTAATCGTCGCCCGGCGTGACGCCGGCAATGTTGAAGCGGCGATATTCGCTTTTTTTCATCGCGCCATCGACGCAGACGACGCAGGAAGCCACCGTGCCCTCGCCCATCGTATGACTGATGTCGAAGCACTCGATGCGGCGCGGCGCCTCGGGCAAATCGAGCGCGGCGCGCAAGGCTTCCAGCCGCTCGGCGGCGCGGCCGCGGCTTTGCCGGCGCATCGCCAGCGCAAGACGCGCATTGTTCCTCGCCATCTCGAGCCAAGCGCGCTCCATCGCGTTCTTCGCCGTACCGATGGCAAGCCCCGCCGGCGCTTCTTCCAACGGCCACGGCTCGACGATCAACCGCGGCGGCGCAGTATGGTCGGCATAGTGCTGTTCGAGGAAGGCGATCAGCCCCTCTGCGGCAGCTGCCTCACCCTCCATCTGCGGAAAATACGCCCGATCGCCCAGATGCAGCCCGCCGCGCACCATCGCCAGATTGACGCACAGCTCGCCGTGCTCGCTCACCGCGACGACGATATCGACATCGAGCGCCTTCGTCGCGCTCACATACTGGCGATGCAGCACCGCCTGCAAGGCGCGAATCTGGTCGCGCAAGACGGCCGCCTGCTCGAAGCGCAATGCCGCGGCGGCATCTTCCATCTGCTGGGTGAGCCGCTCGATCACCTCGCCATGCCGCCCCTTCAGGAAAGCCTCGGCCAAGCGCACATCCTCGGCATAGTCCTCGGCCGAGACGAGCCCCACACACGGCGCCTTGCAGCGACCGATTTGATACAACAGACACGGCCGGGAACGGTGCGCGAACACCGCCTCCTCGCAGGTGCGCAAGCGGAAGGTCTTCTGGATCAACTGAATCGCCTCACGCACCGCCAGACTGCTGGGATAAGGCCCGAAATAGCGCGATTTCTTCTCGAAAGCGCCACGATGATAGAAAAGGCGCGGGAACATGCCGCCGGAAAGCCCAATGTAGGCATAAGACTTGTCATCGCGGAACAGGATGTTGTATTTCGGCTTGAGCGTCTTGATCAGCGTATTTTCGAGGATCAACGCCTCGGCCTCGGAGCGCGTCGCAGTCGTCTCGACCCCGACGACCTGCTGCAGCATCAGCCTGATGCGCGGGCTGTGATCGCTCTTCTGGAAATAGCTCGAAACCCGCTTCTTCAGGTTTTTCGCCTTGCCGACGTAGAGCACCGCGCCGTCGCGCGCGAGCATCCGATACACCCCCGGCGCTTCGGTCAGGGTAGCAAGAAAAGTTTTGGGGTCGAAAACGAAATCGTTCATCGTAAAAAATCGGCGCTGGCGAAACGGCAGCTCAGAACCGATCCAGCGGGCTCAGAACCCTGCGCCCGCCGCGATCGAGCACGTGGGTGTAGATCATCGTCGTGCGCACATCGCTGTGACCCAGAAGCTCCTGCACCGTGCGGATGTCATGGCCGGATTCGAGCAGATGCGTGGCAAAGGAATGACGCAGCGTGTGGGGTGTGGCACAGCTTGGCCAGCCGTGCGGCCACCACCGCCTTCTTCATCGCCCGCTGCAGGAGATTCTCATCGATGTGATGCCGGCGAAGAACGCCACTGCGTGGATCAACCGAGTGCGATCCCGAGCAGAACACATACTGCCAGCCCCATGCGCTGGCCGCAAGCGGATATTTCCTTGCCAGCCTACCCCCAGCTCGCGCGGGTAGCACTTGCCAAGCAAGAGGATGAAGCGCCGTATCCAATGCGCATATTGATTTTCCGTGCGGATCGAGTAATGTTTCATCCGCAGCCGTGCCCGCACCTGGTCGAGCAGTTTCGGCGGCCTGGGGGCGTCGGGCGAAGCGGTAGGTGTGATATCTGGAGAAGGCATAGACGAAGCCATACGATTCAATCGGTTGCTTTGGTTTCGGCTTAGTAGACATTCCGACCATAGGATTTATACACCTTTTTCTGTGTTCACTAGACGTTATGTTCTTTCTGGAGTTGAAGCGTGAGAGGTAATGTCATCTCCTACATTGAAATGTGCCAGAAAGAGGGCACGAGTTTGCAACGAGGGATGAATTTTCGCCTGAGGGGACGTCACTCAGTCATTCTTATGTCCGTTCGTCCTAATTCCCCGTATCGAGACGAGGTTCAGGATGACGGCGCTGTACTGATATACGAAGGGCATGATGAGCCAAAACGAAAAGGCATTTCTGACCCAAAATCTCTCGATCAACCAGAGCGGCAACCTGGAGGCACTCTTACTGAGAACGGTAAGTTTCACCGAGCCGCACAACTGTTCAAAGCAGGAAAAAAAGGGCCTGATATTGTTCAGGTATACGAAAAGATCAAAGCCGGTATTTGGACCGACAACGGATTCTTCCATCTCGTCGATTCTTGGATCGAGAACGACGGCATTAGGAACGTTTTCAAATTCAAACTCGTGGCTGTAGAAGGCGTATCTGACGAATCAGCACCAGAAGATGATGTCAATCGTCTGGTTGAGCCTAGTCGCATTATCCCAACTAACGTAAAGCTTGAAGTATGGGCTCGCGACGGTGGCAAATGCGTGATGTGCGGAGCAACCGATGAACTGCACTTTGATCACATCCTCCCCTTCTCGAAGGGTGGCACATCGCTGAAAGCTGAGAATATCCAGCTACTCTGTGCACGCCATAATCTAAGAAAAAGTGCGAAGATTGAATGAAAAACGAACATAACAGGTCGTTCCAGCGGACCGACAAAAAGCTATGTTTTTTGGAGCCTATCCAGAATTTTGTGTGTGAGGCATACCATGAGACCTGAAAGGAGGCGGTATGCCGAGCATCAAGAAGACGAAAGTAGCGCCGGTGGTTGAGGCGCCGTATCAAATCAAGCGGGAAGTGCTGGAGGAACTGATCCCTGGGCCGATGACGGCCGAAGGCGTCGAGTCGATCTTCCGGCAAATCAAGAAAGCGCTGCTGGAACGGGCGCTGAACGCCGAACTGACCCATCATCTGGGCTACGCCAAGGGCGAAGCGCCCACGGAAGCCGGCAACCACCGCAACGGCAGCAGTCCCAAGACCGTGCTGACCGATGACGGGCCGCTGACACTGGATATTCCCCGCGACCGGATGGGCAGTTTCGAGCCGCAAATCATCGGCAAGCACGAACGGCGCTTCACCGGCTTCGACGACAAGATCGTTTCCATGGACGCCCGAGGCATGAGCGTACGCGAGATTCAGGGGCATCTGCTGGAAATGTACGCCGTCGAAGTCTCGCCCCAGTTCATCTCCGACGTCACCGACGCAGTGATGGCTGAGGTGACGCAATGGCAGAACCGGCCGCTTGAGCCGATGTATCCGGTGGTGTTCTTCGATTGCCTGCGCGTCAAGATTCGCGATGAGGGCACGGTCAGGAACAAAGCGGTCTATCTGGCCCTGGGCGTGCTGCCCGACGGTAGCCGCGATGTGCTCGGGCTGTGGATCGAGCAGACGGAAGGCGCCAAGTTCTGGCTCAAAGTCTTCAACGAATTGCGTAACCGGGGCGTGCAGGACATCCTGATTGCCGTGGTCGATGGTTTGAAGGGGTTCCCGGAGTCCATCGAAACGGCGTTTCCGCGGGCGACGGTGCAAACCTGCATCGTGCATCTGATCCGCAATTCGCTCGACGATGTCAGCTGGACGATCCGCAAGGTGGTGGCCGCGCCCTGCGCCCGGTCTATACGGCACCGACCGAAGCGGCAGCCCGCGAAGCGTTGGCCGCCTTCGAGAATGGCGAATGGGGCCAGAAGCATCCGACCATCGCGGCCGCCTGGCACCGCAACTGGGAGCGGGTGATCCCGTTCTTCGCCTTCCCGCTGGACATCCCCGCGTGATCTACACGACGAACGCCATCGAAAGCCTGCATATGCGCCTGCGCAAGATCATCAAGACCCGCGGCCACTTTCCCAGCGACGAGGCCGCAATCAAGCTACTCTGGCTGGCGTTGCGCAACATCACGGCCGACTGGGGCAAGGCCGCCAAGGAATGGAAGGCCGCGATGAATCAATTCGCCATCTTCTATGCCGAACGCTTTACCGAGGCCCGGGGATAGAATGACCACCGACTTTCCCACCGCGCCGCTCGCCCCAGGCCATACAAGGGCCGGCGGCGGCACCGTGGAAAAGTCCCTCTCCGCCTCACACACAAAATTTCTGATACGCCCCACGGCCGGCCAATGTTCCCGATAGTGATGCAGTTCCCAACCTCCTGCATGGCAACGAAACCCGCTGCTACGGTGACAGTGCCTACCGGGGCAAGGCGCGGCGAGAGCGTCTGAAAGAAATCGCCCCCGCGCCAAGGACTTCACCAACAAGCGGGCGTACCGCAATGCGCCTCTGTCCGATGCCGACAAGGAGACGAACCGGCGCAAGTCCAGCATCCGTGCCAAGGTCGAGCATCCCTTCCTGATCCTCAAACGCTTGTGGGGCTTCGCCAAGGTCCGCTATCGCGGCCTGGCGAAGAATGCCAACCGCGCCTTCGCCCTGCTGGCCGCGATCAATCTGCTCAAGCACGGCAGACCCCTGACAGGAGAGGTGCGTCCGGCATGAGCCCAATACCGGGGAATACACCCAGCTTCCATCTCCCAGAGAGCCTTTCCACGATGAAATGTGGTCGCGTTTCGCCATTTCGTCTCAATTCACCACCGTCAATGAAAATCTCGGCGGCTTGTTCAGTGTTTCCTAAGCTGAATCTGTTGTTACTGATCTCTTTACTCAGCGTACCAGCTGCGTCCTTCGCAGGATGGTTTGGCCCAAGCAATTACGATGAGTGCATTTTGGAATCGATGAAAGGGGTTACCAGCGATGTGGCCGCAAGAATGGTTGCGCGTTCATGCCGGGAGAAATTCCCAGACAAGCCAAAGGCTCAACCGAGATCACGCGAGTTGAATTCTTCTGAGTTGGACCAGATCACAGGACGGGCAGGGATTTCTTTTGGCGATTACTTCGGCGGAACTCTATACAACGGCAATGGCGGTATAACTATTTCGCAAATTACTGTTGTTGCAACAACGAAAGAAGGGAAGAAAGATGTTTCTCGAACATACGTTACTGATGTAAGCATCCCGCCCCAAACTACAGCCGATTTCCATTTCATCATTGTCAAAGGGGACGAGGGGTCAGATTATTCGTGGGGTATCGTAGCTGGGCGTGGATACTAGTTCTCTAAAACTTCGATCAAGCAGGACGCTCCGCCGAAAAGCACGGCTCCGTGCCCCTTACCTTCAACGTTGGCCCCATGAGAAGGGCCATGGCATACTTGGCGCATGAAAGTTACCGACGTTTTGGAGCTTCTACGTAAAGATGGCTGGGAGCTGGTTGCAATCAGAGGTAGCTATCGTCAGTTCAAACATTCCACGAAGCCTGGGCGCGTAACTGTAGCCGGAAAACCAAGCGCTGATTTGGCAGCGGGAACACTCAACAGCATTCTCAAACAAGCGTCTTTGAAAGGTTGATCTTATGCGTTATGCCATCGTTATTGAAAAGGCCGGTAGCAATTATTCCGGGTATTCTCCCGATTTGCCTGGCTGTGTGGCGACCGGCACTTCCATCGAGGAAGCGGAAACCGAGCTTCTCGCTGCAATCCAGTTTCATCTTGAAGGTCTACGCGAAGACGGGTTGGCTCCTCCGCCAGCACAAAGCATCGTCGAGTATATGTTTGTTCCGGACCAACCCAGCGCTCCAGTGGACGCGCCGCAAGCGGCGCGCCCCTGAGCTTCGACGTTAGACGGTTTGGCCCGAGGACATGTTTTGCGCTCTTCCGTGCCGTCTCGCCAGCGCCGACTTCCGCGCTCCGGTCGAGCGTTGGGTTTTGCTTTTCCTCTGGTCTTCGTCGCTAGCGTCGTCCTGCTGAACGAATCCCCTTCCCATGCCGTCGATCCGCTGCGACCTCTTCTGCCGTGTCATCGACAACCTCGGTGATGCGGGTGTGAGCTGGCGCCTTGCGCGGCAGCTGGCGGTCGAGTTTGGTTGGCGGGTGCGGCTTTTCATCGATGATCCGGCGCCGATCGGTCTGCTTGCGCCCGGACAGTCGGTCGTCGAGGTGCGGCGCTGGCTGGAAGATTTTTCGGGCGTCGCAGCGGCGGATGTCGTCATCGAAACCTTCGCCTGTGACCTTCCGCCCGCCTATGTCGCGGCGATGCGCTCGCGCGCGCGGCCGCCGGTGTGGATCAACCTCGAATATCTGTCGGCGGAGAACTGGGTGGTCGGCTGTCACGGCCTGCCCTCGCCGCAGCAGGGCTTGTCGAAGTTCTTTTTCTTTCCCGGCTTCGTGCCGGGCACCGGCGGGTTGTTGAAGGAACGCGACTATGCCGCTCCACCAGCGCCGAGTTTCGACGGGCCGCTAAAAGTCTCGCTGTTCTGTTACGAAAATCCGCAGCTGCCGGCGCTGCTGGAAGTCTGGCGCGACGGGGAGCAGCCCATCTTCTGCCATGTCTGCGCGGGACTGCCGCGCCAGCAGGTGGAAGCCTGGCTCGGCGCGCCCTTCCCGGTCGGGGCGAAGGTCGAGTGCGGCAGTTTGATCCTCACTGCCCTGCCTTTTCTGCCGCAGACCGAGTACGACGCGCTACTGGGGCGTTGTCAGCTCAATTTCGTGCGTGGCGAGGATTCCTTCGTGCGCGCCCAGTGGGCCGAGCGGCCCTTCGTCTGGCAGGCCTACCGCCAAGCCGAGGACGCGCATCTGGCCAAGCTCGATGCTTTTTTGAGGCTCTATACCGACGATGCGGCAACACATGCCTTTTTCCGCGCCTGGAACGGCGGGGGCGATCTCGACTGGCCAGCCTTCGCAAGGCGCCTGCCATATCTTGCCGCCCAGGCGCCGGGCTGGGCCAAGCGGATCGCCGCCCAGGGCGATCTGGCGACGAATCTGGTCAAGTTCTGCCTGGCTCGGCTATAATGCTCGGATTTCTTTCTCCCTTCGGGCAACGTTTATGAAAACCGCACAGGAACTGCGCACCGGCAACGTCATCATGGTCGATGGCCAGCCGCTCGTGATCCAGAAACACGAATACAACAAGTCCGGCCGCAACGCCGCGGTCGTCAAGTTCAAGTTCAAGAACCTGCTCACCGGCGCCCCGTCGGAGGCCGTCTATAAAGCCGATGAAAAGTTCGAGCAGATCATTCCCGAACGCAAGGAATGCACCTATTCCTACTATGCCGATCCGATGTATGTCTTCATGGACGCCGAGTACAACCAGTACGAAGTCGAAGCCGAGAACATGCAGGACGCCATTCCCTATCTCGAAGACGGCATGCAGGTCGAGGTGGTGTTCTATGAAGGCAAGGCGATCTCGGTCGAGTTGCCGAACTCGGTGGTGCGCGAAGTCGAATATACCGAGCCAGCCGTCAAGGGCGACACTTCCGGCAAGGTGATGAAGCCGGCGCGCATCAAGCCTTCTGGTCTGGAAGTGATGGTGCCGATCTTCGTCGAAATCGGCGACAAGATCGAAATCGACACCCGCAGCGGCGAATACAAGAGCCGCGTCAAGTAAGCGCGCAGATCAACCGAACGAAAAAGGGACGGTCGCGGCCGTCCCTTTTTTACTTCACCATCATCTCGACCACCCAGCGTGTCACGCTAGCGGTGGCATGAGCGCATTTGTTGCCGCGGGCTTCCGAAAAGGCCTGGTATTCCTCGGCCTTCCACATGTCGTAAGTGCGACCGGTGAATTGCTGCTGCAGTTCGGCACAGGTCACACCGCCGAATTCGGCGCGGAAGCGCTCGACGAGTTCCTTGCATTTCCTGAAGTTGTTGATGTAGCGCCCCTTGTCGAGTTTGTCGCGGTCGCGACCGTATTTCGCCGACAGGGCGACCAGCCCGCCGCTCAGCGCTCCACAAGCGCCCGCGCCCATCAGCGCGCCACCTCCCGACAGGCCGTGAACAGCCTTGATCGTCGCGTCGTCGATGCCTCCCACCGTCTCCTGAAGAGTCGCCAGCACACACTGCGGACAACAGCCATAGTCCAGCTCGTATTGCAGCGCCTTGGCGTAGGCCTGTTCGGCGAGGGTCGATTTTTCGTCCGCACTCATTTCATTTCTCCATATCATGGAATGCTTATATTCTGAATGATTCAGGCGGCACAGATGTTGACCCATCTCAACAAAAGCGTTCAAGCCTTGCCTGGTGCGGGTAAATCGCCGGTGAGCCTGCGCACGACCTGGCGGCCGGCCTGCCACAGCATCGATTCCGCCAGCTCCCCCCAGGACAACGCAGGCCGGGTCGGCAGAAGCCGAGCAATGCGCACGGCGCGTTGGGCATCGGCTCGGGCTTGCCAGCGCGTGAGCACCTCTTCCACCGCTTCAGGGGCATTGCAGACGAGCAACATGTCGCAGCCGGCCATCCAGGCGGCCTCGACGCGCGCGACGATGTCGCCGGCGACACTCGCCCCGGCCATCGACAGATCGTCGCTGAAAATCGCCCCGTCGAAGCCAAATTCCCTGCGCAACTTGCCGATCCAAAGCGGCGAGAATCCCGCCGGCCGTTCATCGATCCGGGGGTAGATCACATGCGCCGGCATCACCGCATCGAGTTGCGCATGAGCGATCAGGTGGCGATAGGGCTGCAAATCCTCGGCCATCTCTTCGAGACGACGCCCATCGACGGGAAGCGCGACATGCGAGTCGGCTTCCACCCAGCCGTGGCCGGGGAAATGCTTGCCACAGCAGGCCATGCCGGCCTCTTTCATCCCACGGATCAGCCCGCCGGCGAGCTCGCTCACGGCCTTGGGGTCGCGGTGAAAGGCGCGGTCGCCAATCACGCTGCTCACGCCATAGTCGAGATCGAGCACCGGGGTGAATGACAAATCGACGCCACAGGCGCGCAGCTCAGCGGCAAGCACGAAGCCGAGCATGCGCGCCGTCTCCACGCTGGCCTGCGGCGCTTTATCCCACCACTGACCGAGCCGGCGCATCGCCGGAATCGCGGTAAAACCCTCGCGGCAGCGCTGCACGCGGCCGCCTTCGTGATCGATGGCAATCAGCAGCCGCGGAGTGCGCAGGTCGTGAATCTCGGCACATAGCGCGGCAAGCTGCTCGGGATCGCGATAGTTGCGCGCGAACAGAATCACGCCGCCGACGAGCGGATGGCGCAATCGCTCGCGCTCTGCGTCCGTCAGCGCGGGGCCATTGATATCGATCATCAATGGGCCGTGGCTCATTGGCGCTCCACGATGACGAAGGCCAGCGCGTACTCCATCTCGTCGGCCAGCGAAAGATGACAGAGCAGACCCCTCGCCGCCAGCCAACTCGCGAGCTCGGCGGCAAAGGCAAAGGAGGGTTTGCCGAGCGCATCATGAGTTACGGCGATCGCGGTGAGCAGCACCGGCGCCCGGATGCCAGTGCCGAGCGCCTTGGCCAAGGCTTCCTTGGCGGCGAAGCGCTTGGCGAGTAACCGAGCCGGATCGAGACTCATGCGGCATTCGCCGCGCTCATCCGGCGCGAGCAGCTTCGCCAACGCTCGCTCACCATGACGCTGCCAGAGCGCTTGCATACGCGCGATGGCGACGAGATCGGTGCCGATGCCGTGGATCACTGCGCGGCTGCCTCGCGCATCAGGGCCTTCATTTCCCGCACCGCCTCGCGCAAGCCCACGAAGACGGCACGGCTAACGATGCTGTGGCCGATGTGCAATTCGCTGATGCCAGGCAGCGCCGCGACCGGCTGCACATTGGCATAGGTGAGCGCGTGCCCGGCGTTGAAGCGCAGTCCGAGATCGAGCAGTGCCGCGCCGCCAGCGCCGACTTTCGCCAGTTCGGCCTGAGCGTTGGGGCTTGCCATGTCGCGCCCATGCTGGTGAAAGGCATGCGCATAGGGGCCGGTGTGGATTTCGCCAGCCTGTGCGCCGACGCGCCCGGCGGCCTCGACCTGACGCAAATCGGCGTCGATGAACAGGCTCACATAGACGCCGGCATCATTGAGACGTGCGACGACTTCTTTGAGTCTCGCCTCTTGCCCGGCCACATCGAGCCCCCCCTCAGTGGTGATCTCATGACGCCCCTCGGGCACCAGCGTGGCCATCTCGGGCTTGAGGCGGCAGGCGATGGCGATCATTTCGTCGGTCGCCGCCATTTCGAGGTTCAGTTTCACCGCGACGGTCTGGCGCAACAGCTCGACATCGCGGTCGATGATGTGGCGCCGATCCTCGCGCAAATGCACGGTGATGCAGTCGGCGCCGCCCAGCTGCGCTTCGAACGCCGCAGCGACGGGGTCGGGCTCATAAGTGCGGCGCGCCTGGCGCAGCGTCGCCACATGGTCGATGTTCACACCCAAATGAATCATGTTCTCTCCACTACTCAAATGTCTTGCAAATCGATGAACACCCGCCGCGTCTGCAACGGCTGGCCTTCCAGATAATGCGCCAACAGCGTGCGCATCAGTGGCTTGGCCTCGGCCAGGGTGCGCGGATCGGCGTAATTATCCTCCGCGAGATCGAGCAAGGTCTGGCCGGAAACGCAAGGCCCGCTGCCAGCTTCTTCCGCCGGCAGCGCGCCGCGCTCGACCTGATAGCGATAGCTGCGCCGCGGCTCGATCGGCTGGCCCTGCGCATCGTGTTCCAACCGCAAGCCATAGCCGAGCTCGCGCAGCAGGATTTTCTCGAAGCGGCGCGCGGCGGCCTCGATCGTGCCGCGCGCCAGATCCCCCAGCGCGCTGCCATAGGCATCGAACAGCGCCACATGAGGATCTTCACGCGGCAACAGTTTCATCAACAGCTCGTTCAGATAATAGCCGACCAGGAGCCCAGAGCCGACGAGCAGCGGCAAGCCGCCCAGCCATTCGGCCCTGGCCAGCGTCTTCACTTCGCCGCCGCCGAACCAGGCAAGTTCGAGCGGCTGGAAGGCATGCAGCACGCCGCGCAGTGCCGAGCGCGGCCGGCGCGCCCCGCGCGCGAGCAATGCGAGACGGCCATGTTCGCGCGCGAAGATCTCGAGAATCAGGCTGGTTTCGCTGAATGGGTAACTATGCAGCAGAAAGGCAGCCGCACCGTCAATGCGTTGCTTGCCGGTCATCACTCATAGCCGAGACTCTTCAGGGCGCGCTCATCAATGGTCCAGCCACTCTTCACCTTCACCCAAGTTTCCAGCCAGACCTTGCCGCCGAAGAGTTTTTCCATGTCATGGCGCGCAGCGCTGGCGATGCGCTTTAGCCGTTCGCCTTTCTTGCCGATGACGATCGCCTTGTGCGCTTCCTTGTCGACGATCACCGCGGCATGGATACGCCGCAGCTGGCCCTCTTGCTCGAATTTCTCGATCTCGACGGTGAGGCCATAGGGCAGCTCGTCGCCCAAATTGCGGAACAGCTTCTCGCGCAACAGCTCCGCGGCGAGGAAGCGCTCGGAACGATCGGTGAGCTCGTCCGGCGCGAAGATCGGCGGTGCTTCCGGCAAATGTCGGCCGGCGACATCGAGCAGCGTATCGAGGTTTTCGTCCTTCTCGGCGCTCACCGGTACGATGTCGGCGAAAGCGTATTCCTTCGCCAACAGCGCGATCAAGGGCAGCAGCGCTTTCTTGTCGGCCAACCGATCGATCTTGTTGATCACCAGCACGATCGGCTTGGCCGCCGGCAGGCGTGCGAGTACCGCGCGATCCTCATCGCGCCAGCGCCGCGCATCGATCACGAACAGAATCACATCGACGTCGTCGAGCGCCGCATTCACGGCGCGGTTCATCGCCCGGTTCAATGCCGTGCGGTATTCGGTCTGGAAGCCCGGTGTATCGACGAAGACATACTGGCGCGTTTCAGTCGTCAAGATGCCGTGGATACGGTGGCGCGTGGTCTGCGCCTTGCTGGAAGTGATGCTGAGCTTCGCGCCCACCAGATGGTTCATCAACGTCGATTTGCCGACGTTCGGACAACCGACGATCGCCAGGTAGCCGGCGCGGAAAGAATCCATTTCGTTCATGCGCCGCTCAGCTTGTCCAGGGCCGCCTGCGCCGCTTCCTGCTCGGCGGCGCGCCGGCTCGCGCCCCGGCCGGTGACGCGGATATCGAGGGCAGGAATGTTGCAGGCGACCACGAACTCCTGGGCATGGGCGCTGCCGAGCGTTTCGAGCAATTGGTATTGCGGTAGCGGCAGACGCCGCCCCTGCAGCCATTCCTGTAAAGCCGTCTTGGCGTCCTTGCCAGCGCTGCGAGGGTCGAGGCGCTCGATGCGCTCCCGGTAGAGACGCTCGATCGTCGCCAGCGCCGAATCGAAGCCGGCGTCGAGGAGAATAGCGCCGAAGATCGCCTCCAGCGCGTCGGCCAGGATCGAAGGGCGTCGAAAGCCGCCGCTTTTCAGCTCGCCCTCACCCAGGCGCAACGCATCGCCCAAACCCAGGCTGGTAGCGATTTCCGCCAGTGTTTCCTGACGCACCAGGCTGGCACGCAGCCGGGAAAGCTCGCCCTCCTTGAGCGTGGGAAACTTGCGGAACAGCAACATCGCGACTGCGCAATTGAGCACGCTGTCGCCGAGGAATTCGAAGCGTTCGTTGTGCGGCGAGGAATGGCTGCGGTGCGTCAGCGCCTGGCGCAGCAGCTCGGGTTTGGCAAAGCGGTGGCCAAGCGCCTGTTCGAGCCGCACGCTCAAGCCTACTCCTTCGAGGAACCGGAAAAATCGAGCAGCAGGCTGACGTTGGCGAACAGCGGAATGCGCTTTTCGTAAGCGAACGAGACGACGATCTGACCTGCTTCCTTGGTGATGTCGAGATCGGCGCCGGTGATTGCCGAGATGTAGTCCACGTTGGCCTGCCGGTCGAAAGCTTCGCGGATTTGCCGGACACTCGTCTCGGGGCCGGCCGCCTGGGTCACCTTCTTGATCGAAGCGACCACCTGCCGATATTCGATGTATTCCGGGACGACCTTCATGCCCAGCAGGGCGAGGAGCGCAACGACGAACGCAGCGAACAGCAGGCCGGAAAGTGACATACCACGGTGCTTGTAGTTCATTCTCCCTCCTCACCAGGCAACATCAGCGGAAACCGCCGATACGCTTCAGATCGCCGAAATTGAACCAGATGTAGAACGCCTTGCCGACCAGGTTCTCGTCGGGCACGAAGCCCCATACCCGACTGTCCTGAGAATTGTCGCGGTTGTCGCCCATGACGAAGTAATGGCCGGGCGGCACTTCGCAGACAAAGCCCTCGGTATTGTAGAGGCATTTGTCACGGTGGGGAAACTGCATGACATGCGGCACGAAAGCCGGCGCATCGTTCTCGATCAGGATCATATGCTCCCGGTTGCCGAGCCGTTCTTCATAAAGCGGCGTATAGAACAGGCGTTCCGCGTCGAAATAATCGCCGGCGCGGCGCACTTCGACCGGCTGGCCGTTGATGGTCAGGCGCTTGTTCTGATAGGCCACCTTGTCGCCGGGAAGTCCCACGACGCGCTTGATGTAATCGAGCGAAGGATCGGGCGGGTAGCGGAACACCACGACATCGCCACGCTCGGGCTGGCCGATATCGACGATTTTCTTGTTCACCACTGGCAGGCGGATGCCATAGGCAAACTTGTTGACGGCGATGAAGTCGCCGACCAGCAAGGTCGGAATCATCGAGCCGGAAGGAATCTTGAACGGCTCGACGAGAAATGAGCGCAGCAGGAACACCACCAGGATGACCGGGAAAAAACTGGCACCGTATTCGACCCACAGCGGCTCCTTGGCATCGGGCGCGCGCCGCTTGCGGAAATGGATGCGATCGAGCGCCCAGAGCACACCGCTGGCGACCAGAAGAATGAAAAGGATCAAGGCGAAGTTCATGGCGCTCCCGACTGGTTATTTTTCGTCGACGCGCAGCACGGCCAGGAAGGCTTCCTGGGGAATTTCCACGCTGCCGACCTGTTTCATGCGCTTCTTGCCGGCTTTCTGCTTTTCCAGCAGCTTCTTCTTGCGCGTGATGTCGCCGCCGTAGCATTTCGCCAGCACGTCTTTACGCAGCGCCTTGACGTTTTCGCGCGCGATGATCGTCGAGCCGATCGCCGCCTGGATGGCGACGTCGTACATCTGGCGCGGGATCAGGCCGCGCATCTTGGCCGCCAGCTCACGGCCGCGATACTGGGCATTGGCGCGATGGACGATCACCGACAGAGCATCGACGCGGTCGCCGTTGATCAGGATGTCGAGCTTGACGACGTCGGCGGCGCGGTATTCCTTGAATTCGTAGTCGAGCGAGGCATAGCCGCGCGAGACCGATTTGAGCCTATCGAAAAAATCGAACACCACCTCGGCCAATGGCATCTCGTAGGTGACGTGGACCTGGCGGCCGTGGAAGCGCATATCGACCTGCGTGCCGCGCTTTGCTTCGCACAAGGTGATCACCGCGCCGAGATAGTCCTGCGGCACGAAGATCTGCGTCGTGATGATCGGCTCGCGGATCTCCTCGATCTTCTGCAGTTCCGGGAGTTTGGACGGATTTTCGACGAAAATCTCGGAACCGTCGCGCAGCTTGACCTGATAGACGACGGTCGGCGCCGTCGTGATGAGATCCTGATCGAACTCGCGCTCCAGCCGCTCCTGGACGATCTCCATGTGCAACAGGCCCAGGAAGCCGCAGCGGAAACCGAAACCGAGCGCCTGCGAGACTTCCGGCTCGAACTGCAGCGAGGCGTCGTTGAGCTGCAGTTTTTCCAGCGCCTCGCGCAAGGAATCGTACTGGTTCGCCTCGACTGGATAGAGGCCGGCGAAGACCTGCGGCTTGACCTCCTTGAAGCCAGGCAAGGGTTCGGCCGCCGGGCGCTCGGCGAGCGTCACCGTATCGCCTACCTTGGCGGCCTTCAATTCTTTGATCCCGGAAATGATGAAGCCAACCTCGCCGGCAGAAAGCTGCTCGCGCGTCTGCGACTTGGGCGTAAACACCCCGACCTGTTCGCACAGATGCACCGCCCCCGTCGACATCAGGCGAATCTTGTCCTTGGCTTTCAGGCTGCCATCGACGACGCGCACCAGCATCACGACGCCGACATAGTTGTCGAACCAGGAATCGATGATCAGCGCCTTCAAAGGGGCGGTCGGGTCGCCCTTAGGGGGCGACACACGATTGATCACCGCTTCGAGGATGTCGTCGATGCCCATGCCGGTCTTGGCCGAACAAGGAATCGCATCAGTCGCGTCGATACCGATCACTTCCTCGATCTCGGCGCGCGCATTGTCGGGATCGGCCTGCGGCAGATCCATTTTGTTGAGAACCGGCACGACCTCGACGCCGAGCTCGATCGCCGTGTAGCAATTCGCCACGGTCTGCGCTTCGACGCCTTGCGAGGCATCGACGACGAGGAGCGCACCTTCGCAGGCCGAGAGGCTACGCGAGACCTCGTAGGAAAAGTCGACATGCCCCGGGGTATCGATCAGGTTGAGGTTGTAGCGTCGGCCATCCTTGGCCTGATACCACAACGCCGCCGTCTGCGCCTTGATGGTGATGCCCCGCTCGCGCTCGATGTCCATCGAATCGAGCACCTGCTCCGACATTTCGCGCTCGGAGAGACCGCCGCAGCGCTGGATGATACGGTCGGCGAGGGTGGACTTGCCGTGATCGATATGGGCGATGATCGAAAAATTGCGGATGTGATCCATGAAAAAAAGCGCCGCACGGCGCCTTCGAGAAAATCGCCGCGGATTTTATCGCGAAAGGGCCGCCCGCAGTGCCACCAGATCGAGGAAAAAGTGGCAAATTTCCGTCTCGCCCAACATCAAGACGGGAATGCGCGACCCGAAGCGATCGCGCCAGGCCGGATCGTCATCGATATTACGCACTTCGATTGCGCAACCATGCTCACTGCGAAAATCCTCCAGCACGGCGAGCATGTCTGCGCACAGATGGCAACCGGGTCTGCCGTAGAGCGTCAGTTTATTTATCCTGCGCCCCCTTGATCGTCACGAAGGTCTGGCTGTCGCCGCGCTTGACGAGCAGCGTGACGACGGCCTCCTTGTCGAGCTTCGCCAGCAGGCTGTTGAACTGCTCCATGGAACGGATCTCCGTCTGCACACCTTTCTGGATCAAGGCCAGGATCACGTCACCGGGACGCAGGTCGTTGCGCGAGCCGTTCTTCACGTCCTCGACGATCAAGCCATGACGAATGCCCAGCTGGCGCTTCTGTTCCGCGGTCGGTTCGGAGAGCACCAGACCGAGCCGGTTCGCAGGCTGAGCCTCGGCCGGCTTGCCGCGGCGTGCAAGGCGCGCCACCGGTTCGTCGGGCATTTCTCCGACCGTCACGGTCAACTCTTTGGTCCTGCCGCCACGCCAGACCTGCACGCTGGCACGGGTGCCCGGCTTGGTATTGCCGACGATGCGCGGCAGGTCGGAGGATTGTGCCACCGGCTTGTCGTTGAAGCGCAGGATCACGTCGCCGGCCTCGATGCCTGCCTTGTCGGCGGGACTGCCTTTTTCGACCGAGGCGACCAGCGCACCCTGGGGCTTCGCAAGCCCGAACGAATCGGCGAGCTCCTTCGTCACCTCCTGGATCGCGACACCGATGCGACCTCGATGCACCTTGCCGGAAGCGCGCAGCTGGGCCTGCACCTCCATCGCGACATCGATCGGGATCGCGAACGAAATCCCCTGGTAGCCGCCAGAACGGCTGTAGATCTGCGAGTTGATGCCGACCACCTCGCCGTTCATGTTGAACAGCGGGCCACCGGAATTGCCGGGGTTGATCGCCACATCGGTCTGAATGAACGGCACGTAATTTTCGGAAGGCAGCGAACGTCCTTTGGCGCTGACGATTCCCGCCGTCACGCTATTTTCGAAACCGAACGGCGAACCGATCGCCACCACCCATTCGCCGACACGCAACTTGCTCGGATCACCGAGCGTCACTACCGGCAGGTTGCGCGCCTCGATCTTGATCAGAGCAACGTCGGTACGCTTGTCCGCACCGATGACTTTTGCCTTGAATTCGCGCTTGTCGGTCAGCTTGACGATCACTTCGTCGGCACCCTCGACGACGTGGGCATTGGTCAGGATGTAGCCGTCGGCGCTGATGATGAAACCGGAACCGAGGGAGCGGTTCTCGAATTCGAATTCGCGCGGCGCCCCGGGAATGCGGGGGAACATGTGCGGCGCGAAACGGCGGAAGAACTCGAAGGCCGGGTCGTCCTCGTCGAACGGCAGGCCGCCGAAGCGCTGACCGCGCACCACCTGGGTCGCGCTGATGTTGACGACGGCAACTCCCTGCTTCTCCGCCAGATCGGCGAAATCGGGCAATTGGGCTTGCGCCTTGAGCAGGAAGAGCGCCAAACCGAGGGCCAAAAGACAATGTTTCATCCACTGTTTCAGCATGATTCACGATCCTTGAAGAAAACCACTGGAGGCGTTTTGAATTCCAACGACAGAATTGGTTCCCGGCGCCGCGCTTCAAGTCCCCACCAGCGCAGCCCAACGATTCCCGCCATGAGGCCAAGCAGCATGCCGATGAGCGCCGCCGGCTCGCTGCCGGTGAGCGCGGTGGCCAGCAAGGCGCCGCCCAGGGCCAGCAGCAGGGGGATGCCATAGGCCAGCCACACGGCGCGCAGCACCATCCCGTCGGCGGCACGGATGACGACCGCATCGCCGGGGCGAGCGCCGATCGTGTTCGGCAGACGGATCAAGAGCAGTTTCCCGCCCTTGCCGCCCGCCGCATCGAGAACATTGCCCGGCGTGCAGCTTGGGCAGCTGCCCGCCTGAGCGCAGCCACCGCAGGCATTGCCAGGGCCGGTCGTCTCGACCCAGGCATCGCGGCCTTCGAGCCGCACGACGATCCCATCGGTCCGATTCATTGGCCGCGCACCTCGATCCCTGCCGCGAAATGCCGGATCGCCACCGGCGGCAGGTCGCCCATCACGACGATTTGATGCCCATCGAGGACGCGTTTCGCGACACTCATCGCTCCCATGGTGCGGAAACTTTCTTCACCACGGTCCCGGGGCGAAGACAGGGGTGAAATGAAGACCGAAAAAGCGGCGAGACCGTCCGAAAATACCCAATGGAGCATCGCGGCATCCTTGCCTTCGTTGCCGAACGCCCGCCGCAACGCGGTCAGCTTGCGAAAGCCAGGCAGTTCATTGCGGAAGACCCAGGGAACGTCATCGTGCAAGTCGCTCAGGCGAGCCTGACGGATGCGCCAGCTTTCTTTCGCAGCAGCCTTGTATTTCGGTTCGAGCACTTCCGGCGGGATCGATTCGCCGATGCGCAGATCGGTAAATGCCATCGACTCGAGCACGCTACCCTGCGCATCGACGATGTCTGCCCGCAGCAGCAGGCCGGACGCCGCATCCACCCAAAGGCGATGGCCATAACGCCAGGTGTCGCGTGGCTCGAGACGGATCGTCTGACAGTCGAACCCGGCCACACGCTCGCTGCCGCCGGTGCGAATCAGATAATGGTCGTGCAGATCACCCAGTCCGCTGGCCAGCAAGGCCGGAAAACTGCGGCGCACACTGCGCTGCTCGATGATGACCAGCCGGTTTTCCGGCAGATAGCAGCTCACCTCGTCATCCTGACGGACCACTTCGCGCGGACTGCCGTCGAGCACCTCGAGCCTTTCGCTCTGCCGGCCCTGGCTGGCCAAATGGGCGATGCGCGAAGTCTCGCTGCGATTGCCGCTGCGATAGACGAAAGTGCCCGTATAGCTCAGCGTCTCGGCCGCCATCGAGATGCGCTGCAACCACTGCAAGCCTTCGCTCTGGATCGCTATCGTCTGTCCCCAGGCCAGAGGGCTCAGGCCGCCGGCCGCCACCCAGAGACAGCACAAGAGGGTGACGCGCCTCATGGATGTGTCGCGGTCAGGACCACGCTTCGGATCTGCCGGGCCGGTTCGGCCAAACGGACCGTCGCCGCCTGGGCCTGATGCGCCAGCAGGTATTCCTGCATCTCAGAGGCAGTGGCAGGCACGGCATTCACCAACGTCGCCGTTGGCGGAATCATGGCGGGCCCGCCGGGCGCCGCTGCAAGCTGAGCGCTGCCGCCCCCTGGTTGCAAAGTGCCGGTCAAGGCGACCCAACCGACCACGGCCACACCCGCCACCGAGGCGGCCAAGGCCAGCAGCGGGTGAGGTCGCCGCCGGCGCTCGTGCAGGTTGCGCGGAGCCAGTATCACGGGCTCCTCAGCAAGCCGCGCCATCACGGCTTCGGTCACATTCAACCGAGGAGCCGACTCGCCGCGCAGACTCTCGCCGATGAGCAAATAATCACGCCACCTCTGCATATCGTCCAGGCTCGCCCGGATCGCCGCCTGCTCTTCGTGCGCCTCGACCTCGCCATCGAGCAGGGCGGAAATTTGCATCGCACGTTGCGTATCGATATCCATAGGTTTCTCCATCACCTACCAGCGCCGATGCGGCGCGGTATCCAGCAAGGGGCGCAGACGCGCGGCGATCGCCTCGCGGGCGCGGAAGATGCGCGAGCGCACCGTACCGATCGGACAGTTCATCACTTCGGCAATTTCCTCATACGATAGTCCTTCGATTTCGCGCAGGCCGATCGCCACGCGCAAATCTTCGGGCAGAGCTTCCATTGCCGCATGCACCGCAGCGCCGATCTGCCGGGACATCAGCACGCCTTCGGGCGTCGTCTCGTCGCGCAGCAGCACCGAGTCCTCGATGCCTTCGCTTTCCTCGTCGCCGACCTCGCTCATCGATGGCATGCGTCGACCATGCGCCATCAGCCAGTTTTTCGCGGTATTCACACCGATGCGATACAACCAGGTGTAGAACGCGCTCTCGCCACGAAAGTTCGGCAACGCCCGGTAGGCCTTGATGAAGGCTTCCTGGACGACGTCCTCGGCTTCGGCCGGATCGCGCACCAGCCGCATCACGAGCCTCATCAGCTTGCGCTGGTATTTGGCCACCAGAAGGCCGAAGGCTTCCCGGTCGCCGTTTTGCACCCGTTCGACGAGCAGAGAATCGGCTTCGCGCTCTCCCATGCGGTGGCAACACTGTCGAAGAAATTGGACGCATCAGTATAACCACCTCGAACCGTTTCATCCCATTACAGCACCAGTTCCAGAGACCAACGCCGAGCGGATAAAGTTCCTTCGCCGGCGTGATATAGTCGCCGGCACCATGGCCAAACAGGGTTATCTGCGCGAATTCGACGTCATCGTGATCGGCAGCGGACTGGCCGGATTGTCGGTTGCGCTGCGGCTCGCCGATACGCACCGCATCGCGCTCGTCACCAAGCGACTGATCGACGATACCGCGACGAACTACGCCCAAGGCGGCATCGCCGCGGTGCTCGATGACGCGGATTCGATCGAATCCCATATCCAGGACACCTTCGTCGCCGGCGCCGGCCTGTGCGATCCGGTCGCCACCCGCTTCGTCATCGAGCATGGTCGCGCCGCGATCGACTGGCTGATCGAGCAGGGCGTGCCTTTCACGCGTGACGCTTCCGGCTATCACCTGACACGCGAAGGCGGCCACAGCACGCGGCGCGTGATCCACGTCGCCGATGCGACCGGTGCCTCCGTGCAGCACACCCTGAGTGCGAAAATCCGCGCCCACCCGAACATCACCGTACTGGAACGCCATATCGCGGTCGACCTGATCACCGGCCGCAAGCTCGGTTATCAAACGCAACGCTGCTGGGGCGCCTACGTCCTCGACATCGACAATGAACACATGGTGACACTGGCCGCCCAGAATACGGTGATCGCCTGCGGCGGCGCCGGCAAGGCCTATCTGTTCACCAGCAACCCGGACACCTCGACCGGGGATGGCATCGCGATGGCCTGGCGTGCCGGCTGCCGCGTCGCGAACATGGAGTTCATCCAGTTCCATCCCACCTGCCTCTACCACCCGCGTGCCAAATCCTTCCTGATCACCGAGGCGATGCGTGGCGAAGGCGGCATCCTGCGCCTGCCCGACGGCACCCGCTTCATGACCGAACACGATCCCCGTCTCGAATTGGCGCCCCGCGACATCGTCGCCCGCGCGATCGACTACGAGATGAAGAAACGCGGCCTCGACTGCGTCTACCTCGACATGACGCACAAGGACGAAGCCTTCCTGCGCGAGCACTTTCCGAACATCTACGCGCGCTGCCTCGAGCTGGGCATCGACATCGCCAAGGAGCCGATCCCGGTGGTGCCCGCCGCGCATTACACCTGCGGCGGCATCGTCGTCGACCTGGCGGCGCGCACCGACATTGCGGGACTCTACGCGCTGGGCGAGGCTTCCTGCACGGGCTTACATGGCGCGAACCGTCTAGCGAGCAACTCGCTGCTCGAATGCCTCGTCTATGGCGAATCGGCCGCCCACGACATCCGCGCGCAAAAACGCGTGAAAGTGCCTCGCCTACCTCGCTGGGACGAATCGCGCGTCACCGATGCCGACGAGGAAGTGGTGATCGCCCACAACTGGGACGAGCTGCGCCGCTTCATGTGGGATTACGTCGGCATCGTACGCACCACCAAACGGCTGGAACGCGCCCGCCACCGCATCCGTCTGCTGGAGCGGGAAATCGACGAGTTCTATGCGAATTTCCGCGTCAGCAACGATTTGCTCGAGCTCAGGAATCTGGTGCTCACCGCGCACCTGATCGTCGCCTGCGCGCTGCGGCGCAAGGAAAGCCGCGGCCTACACTACAGCCGCGATTATCCAAACCTGTTGCCGAAGGCGCGCAACACCGTTCTCACGCCGCGTCCCTGAAAAGCGCGGGGCGCGCCCGCCAGCGCAACCAGACGCGCAGCCGTCGATGCACATCGTGGCCCGTCGCTCGAGGCGGCACGACCAGTGTCTCGCACCGCCCGCCCTGGCGCAGGCGCAGGATCACCAAGCCCGTAAACATCGTCGTCGCGGCATCGAGCACGGCCTCCCCGCATGCCCCAGAGCGACGCTCGATACCCAAACGGCCATCCGCGCCGAGGAGCAGCGCATCGATGTCGCCCCGGCAGAGTAGGCGCGCCAGCCAGTATTGGCGGCGGATCTCGATGCGCAAAGGCAAACGCACCGTCAGCGTCGGCGGCCAAAGAGCGAGACCGCGTCACACCCGCTTGAAGGCGAGTGTTCCATTGGTACCGCCGAAACCAAAGTTGTTCTTGATCGCGACGTCGATCTTCAGGTCACGCGCGGCATTCGCGCAATAGTCGAGGTCGCACTCCGGATCCTGCGCAAAGATGTTGATCGTCGGTGGCGACACCTGGTGATGCACGGCCAGCGCGGTGAGCACCGACTCGAGCCCGCCAGCGCCGCCCAACAGGTGGCCGGTCATCGACTTGGTGGAATTGACGACGAGCTTCTTCGCGTGGGCACCGAACGCAAGCTTGATCGCCTCGGTCTCGTTCTTGTCGCCCAGCGGCGTCGAGGTGCCGTGGGCATTGATGTACTGCACTTCGTCCGGATTGATGCCGGCATCCTTGAGGGCATTCAGCATGCTGCGCCGCGGCCCGTCGGTATCCGGCGCCGTCATGTGATAGGCGTCGCCGCTCATGCCGAAGCCGGCGAGTTCGCAGTAAATGTGCGCGCCGCGTTTTTTCGCATGTTCGTATTCTTCGAGCACCATCACCCCGGCGCCCTCGCCAAGCACGAAACCGTCGCGATCCTTGTCCCAAGGACGGCTCGCCGTCGCCGGATCGTCGTTGCGTGTGGACAGCGCCTGGGCGGCGGCGAAACCGCCGACCGCCAATGGCGTGATGGTCGATTCCGCACCGCCGCAGACCATCGCGTCGGCATCGCCATACTGGATCATCCGGAAACTGGTGCCGATCGCATGCAAGCCGGTCGTGCAGGCCGTCACTACGGCGAGGTTCGGCCCTTTGAGGCCGAGCATGATCGACAGGTTGCCGGAGATCATGTTGATGATCGTGCCGGGGATGAAGAACGGCGAGATCTTGCGCGGGCCGCTGGCGAGGTAATCGTTGTGCGTGTCCTCGATCATCGGCAGGCCGCCGATGCCGGAGCCGATGTTCACACCGATACGATCGGCATTGTGCTCCGTGACCACCAGGCCGGAGTCGCGGAAAGCCTGAATTCCCGCCGCCATGCCGTAATGGATGAAGACATCCATGCGCCTGGCCTCCTTCGGCGACAGGTAGTCGGTGACATTGAAGCCCTTCACCTCGCCAGCGATGCGCGCCTTGAGGGCGGAGGCATCGAAGCGGGTGATCGGGCCGATGCCGCTGGTTCCGGCAAGGATGGCGTTCCAACCGTCAGGGACGTTGTTGCCGACCGGCGAGACGAGTCCCAGACCGGTCACGACGACACGGCGACGCGACAAGGCATTCTCCTGGAGGCTGCAAAGGTGGTGCGGGAAAGTCCCGCGGCTTAACAGGCCGTTTAAAAACTACTGCGGTAGGCCATCTGCGGCGTTGCGCGGTGCTCGCTCCCTCGCCTATCTTATTGATATGTCTCGGTCGCTGCGCACCAAACGCCTTGTATCTGGCCATCCTCGTGACGTTTTTCAACGACCTGTTACTGCTTCAGATGGTTCTTGACGTAGTCGATCGCCTGCTGGACCGTGGTGATCTTTTCGGCTTCCTCGTCGGGGATCTCGCACTCGAACTCCTCCTCGAGGGCCATCACCAGTTCGACCGTGTCAAGCGAATCGGCGCCTAGATCATCGACGAAGGAGGACTCGTTCTTGATGTCGGCCTCGTTCACACCGAGCTGTTCGGCGACGATTTTCTTGACACGTTGTTCGATGTTGTCCATTGTGATTGCTCCTTCCCTGTGAAGGCGGGTGTTGAGAACCCGCGTAGTTTAGCAAAAAGGTGTTCTTCCTACTTCGCATCAAACCATGTACATGCCGCCGTTGACATGCAGCATGGCGCCGGTGATGTAGGCGGCCTCCGGTCCGGCCAAAAAGGCGACGGCATTGGCGATGTCCTCGGCCTGGCCGAGGCGGCCGAGCGGAATCTTCTGGATCAACGCATTACGCTGCTCTTCGGAGAGCGCGCGCGTCATCGCCGTGTCGATGAAACCGGGCGCGACGCAGTTGACCGTGATGTTGCGGCTGCCGACTTCCTGCGCCAAAGAGCGCGACAGGCCGGCGACACCGGCTTTGGAGGCCGCATAGTTGATTTGGCCGGGGTTGCCGGAGGCGGCGACGACCGAGGAGATGTTGATGATGCGTCCGCAACGCGCCTTCATCATGCCGCGTAACACCAGCTTGGAGAGGCGAAACACCGACTTCAGGTTGGTGTCGATCACCGCGTCCCACTCCTCTTCCTTCATGCGCATCGCCAGATTGTCGCGCGTGATGCCGGCATTGTTGACCAGGATCGTCACGGCACCGAAGCGCCTTTCGACTTCGCCGATCACCGCTTCGCAGGCGGCGCCGTCGGTGACGTCGAGCACGGCGCCCCAGCCGGTAATGCCGGCAGCATCGAGCGCTTTTTGGATCTCCTGGGCGGCGGCTTCATTGATGTCGGCGCCGACGACGGTCGCGCCGCGGCGGCCCAGCGCCTGCACGATCGCCGCGCCAATGCCGCGCGCCGCGCCAGTCACGAAAGCAATCTGTCCTTGCAAAGCATCATCTTGCATGATGATCATCCTTTCACGAGTACGAGGGTAGATTCCAGCGCGGCCAGGTCGTTGAGGGCGCCGCCGGCGAGTTCTGCGCAGCGTTTGGTCAGGCCGGCAAGCACCTTGCCCGGGCCGCATTCGAAGACATGGCTGATGCCGGCGGCCTGCATCGCGCGCAGGGTTTCGACCCAACGCACCGGGGAAGCCGCCTGACGCACCAGCGCGTCACGGATCGCGGCGGGATCGTTTACTACTGCGACATCGACGTTGTTGATCACCGGGATCGTTGGCGGACGCAACTCGATGTGCGCCAGCGCATCACGCAGGCGTTCGGCCGCCGGCTGCATCAGCGCACAGTGGAACGGCGCCGAGACGGGGAGCATCACCGCGCGCTTGGCACCGGCCGTCTTGCAGGCATCGATGGCGCGTTCGACCGCGGCCTTATGACCCGCGATCACGGTCTGCTCGGGGGAGTTGAAATTGACCGCCTCGACGATTTCGCCATGGGCGCTCGCTGCACAGGCGGCCTGCACCTTGTCGGCCTCGAGGCCGAGGATCGCCGCCATCGCCCCCGTGCCAGCCGGCACGGCCTCCTGCATCGCCTTGGCGCGCAGCTCGACGAGCGGCACGGCAGTGGCGAGATCGAGCACACCGGCGGC
Organism: Sulfuricystis multivorans; assembly: GCF_003966565.1. Taxonomy (NCBI): domain Bacteria; kingdom Pseudomonadati; phylum Pseudomonadota; class Betaproteobacteria; order Nitrosomonadales; family Sterolibacteriaceae; genus Sulfuricystis; species Sulfuricystis multivorans. The sequence continues at coordinate 1,466,203 of NZ_AP018718.1, forward strand.
GACCAGCGCCGCATATTCGCCCAGACTGTGGCCGGCGAGCAGCGCCGGGTCCGGCCCACCTTTCTCACGCCACAATCGCCAGACGGCAATGTCGGCGGTCAGCATCAGCGGCTGGGTATTGACGGTCTGCGCAAGCTGCTCGGCCGGGCCTGCCGTGACCAGTTGCCACAGATCGCGGCCGAGCGCGCTCGAGGCTTCGTCGAAAGTGGCGCGGATCACCGGACTGTCGCCGTAGGCGGCCATCATGCCGAGCGACTGGGAGCCCTGGCCGGGCATCACGAATGCAAATTTCATGAATGGTATCTCACAGGGTCATCAGGACGGCGCCCCAGGTGAAACCGCCGCCAACGCCTTCCAGCAGTGCCGTCTCGCCAGCGCCGAGTTTGCCGCTGCGCACCGCTTCGTCGAGCGCCAGCGGAATCGAGGCGGCCGAGGTGTTGCCATGCCGATCGACGGTGACGACGATACGCTCCGGCGGCAGATGGAGCTTCTTCGCCGTGGCCTGCATGATACGGATGTTCGCCTGATGCGGGATCAGCCAATCGACGTCCGCCGCCGTCTTGCCGGCAGTGGCGAGCACTTCTTCCGCGACCTCGGCGAGCACCTTGACGGCGAATTTGAACACCGCCTGCCCGTCCATGCGCAAGAAGGGATCGCCGATCGGTTCGCCGCCGGAAAGATGACCGGCGACTTGCAGGATTTTGCCGTAGCGGCCATCCGCGTGCAACGCGGTCGCCAGGATGCCGGGACGCTCGCTCGCTTCGATCACGACGGCGCCGGCACCATCACCGAACAGCACGCAGGTGCCGCGATCCTTCCAGTCGAGGATGCGCGAGAAGGTTTCGGCGCCGACGACCAGCGCGCGCCGGTGCGACCCCGAACGGATGAACTTGTCGGCGACGGCGAGCGCATAGATGAAGCCGCCGCACACCGCCTGCAGATCGAAGGCCGGGGCGCCGTTGGTCATCCCCAGCTTGTCCTGCAGAATGGTCGCGGTGCTCGGGAAGACGTAGTCCGGCGTCGAGGTCGCGACGATGACGAGATCGATGTCGTTCGCTTGGCAGCTCGCCGCCTCCAGCGCGCGTTGCGAGGCGACGAGCGCCAGATCGCTGGCGGCCACGTCCGGGGACGCCAGATGGCGCACGCGGATGCCGGTGCGCTCGACGATCCAGGCGTCAGACGAATCGAGGCCGTGGGCATGGATCAGCGACGTGTTATCGACGGGTGCGCCGGGTAGATAACCGCCGGTGCCGATGATACGGGAATGGACCATCCTTCACTTTCAATCACAAAGTGTCGGCGCAATGGGCACCGACGCCATGCGCGCCGCGATCTTTTCGGGCAACTTCTGGCGCGCCGCCTCCGCCGCCTGTTGGAGGGCATGGCGGAAGGCAAAGCCGTCCGCCGAGCCGTGACTCTTGACCACCACCCCCTTCAGACCGAGCAGGCTGGCGCCATTGTAACGGCGCGGATCGACCCGTGTCTTGAACGCCTTGAGCACGGGCAGCGCCGCAAGACCCGCGAGCCGGGTGAGTGGATTGCGGGCGAACTCCTCGCGCAGGAAGGTGCTGATCATGCGCGCCAGCCCCTCCGAGGTCTTCAGCGCCACATTGCCGACGAAGCCGTCGCAGACGATCACGTCGGCCGCGCCCATGTAGATGCCATCGCCTTCGACGTTGCCGATGAAGTTGAGGCCGCTTTCCTTGAGTAGCTCGGCGGCACGCTTGACGGTCTCGTTGCCCTTGATGTCCTCCTCGCCGATGTTGAGCAGGCCGACCGTGGGTCGCTCCTTGTGTTCGAGCGCGGCGGCGAGCATCGCCCCCATGATGCCGAACTGGAGCAGATGTTCCGGTTCGCAATCGACGTTGGCGCCGAGATCGAGCACATAGCTGTGGCCGCGCAGCGTCGGCAGCGCAGTGGCGATCGCCGGCCGGTCGATGCCCGGCAGGGTCTTGAGCACGAAACGCGACACGGCCATCAGCGCGCCGGTGTTGCCGGCCGAGACGGCGCCATCGGCACGACCTTCCTTGACGAGGTCGGCCATCACACGCAGCGAGGAATCCTTCTTCACGCGCAACGCGGTGGCCACCGGGTCGTGCATGTCGACGACCTCGCTCGCATGCTGAATGGACCAGCGCCCGGCGAGCGCTTCCTCGGTATGTCTGAGCAAGGGTGTGAGAGCGCTTTCGCGGCCGACGAGGATCGCCGCGCAAGCGTGATCATGACGCAGGAATTCGAGCACGGCCGGGACGGTCACGGCAGGTCCATGATCGCCCCCCATGCAATCCACTGCCAAGGTGATCGTCATTCAGTCCCCCACTGAATGAAACGGCCGGACGCCCCAACGTCCGGCCGTCAGGCGATGCGCGCGATTCACTCGCTGCGGGTTTTGATGACCTTCTTGCCGCGATAAACGCCCGAGGGTGAGATGTGATGGCGCAGATGCACCTCGCCGGTGGTCGGCTCGATCGCCAGCGGCGGTGCGGACAGGAAATCGTGCGAACGATGCATGCCGCGTTTGGACGGGGACTTCTTGTTCTGCTGAACAGCCATGATGACTCCTTTTTCGACTCAATGTTGCTTCAAACCCGCCAGCACCGCGAACGGCGACGGCGCCCTGTCTTCTTCCGGTGCAGCCCCGACGGCCAGGGGCGGCACGCAATCCGCATGACGCGGCACGATCGGCAACGCCAGCAGCACTTCCTCTTCGACCAGGGCCAGGAGCGACAACGCCGGACTGGCCTCGATCGCATCCCAGGCGTCGCTTTCCAGATCCTCTTCCGGCCAGTCGGCGCCCGACGGCACGAGCAGCAAGTGGCTGTCGATCGCACAGTCGACTTCGACGGCCGCCAGACAGCGCTGACACTGCAACTGCACCCGGCCCGTCACGGTCAGCCGCAACCCAGGCCGCGACTCACCCGCACAGTCGAGACGGCAGCCTTCCAGCACGCAGGCAAGCCAACCCTCCTGGCTCGTCACGACGTCTGCCAGCCGCGGCAACTGCGCCAAGGCAAGCCTTCCTGCGATCTGGCCGCCTTCCTCGGCAAAACGCAGGCTGTCGATGACCGCCGTGGCGAAATCGGGTTCTTCCTGACACGACATAAAGGGCGCGAATGCTATCATGCCCGCCCTTCCCAGTCAAAGGCCATCGGCCGAAAAAACCTGCAAAAACATTCCACAACCATGAACTTCCCGCGCCTCGTCCTCGCCTCGACCTCGCCTTACCGTCGCGAACTGCTGGGCCGCCTGCACCTACCTTTCGAAACCTGCTCGCCTGAAACCGACGAAACTCCGCTACCCGGCGAAGCGCCGGCGGCGACCGCACAGCGGCTTTCGCTCGCCAAGGCCCAGGCGGTCGTCGAGCGTTATCCGGATGCGCTGATCATCGGCTCGGATCAGGTCGCCTACTGCGGCGACCAGCGTTTCGGCAAGCCCGGCAGCCGAGACAACGCACGCCGCCAACTGCGCGAGCTCTCCGGCAAGACGGCGATTTTCCATACCGGCCTGTGCCTGCTCAACAGTGCGAGCGGCCGTCACCACTTGCGCGGAGTTGCCACCGAAGTGCGCTTTCGCGAGCTCTCGGATGCAGAAATCGAGCGTTACCTCGACAAGGAAGATGCCCTGAACTGTTCCGGCAGCGCGCGCGCCGAGGGCCTGGGCATCAGCCTGCTCGAATGGATGAAGAGCGACGATCCGACGGCGCTCATCGGCTTACCGCTGATCGCACTTTGCGAGATGCTGCGCGCCGAGGGGCTCGAACTGCCTTAAACCCAGATTGTCCATTAGACCGGGCTGATTTGCATGAGCATTTGATATGATCCTAAAAATCCCAGTTGATCGCTCCTCAAGGCAAAAATGTCTTCGGAAATCAGCAGTTATCTCGCTTTCGCTGCTCACCAAAAAGGTGAGCCCGCTACGCACCCCCTGGCGCACCCCGGCGGGCGCCTGGCTTTGTTGCTCCTCCTTGCAGGCATGAGCCTGCTGCGTCGTCGCGTCGCGCCATGCACCCGCCGGGACGCACCATCGGGCGCGTCCAACTGAGGTTTTTAGGATGATTATTTTATTGCCCTACGCGGCGGTTTTCATGCTGCGGGCGGCATCTTTGCGCCCCCGCTCCTCGCCAATAGGCCCCGCTATTGGCTCGTCGCGGTAACGCAAACCTGCTCGCCCTCGCTTTTGATACCCGCTCGCGTTCCAATGGACAATCTGGGTTACGGCACGCTCTATCTGCTGCCCACCCGCCTGGGCGAAGTGCCCTGGCCGGCCGTGCTGCCCGCTGGCACCCGCGAGATCGCGTGCCGGCTGTGTCATTTCGTCGTCGAAAACGCCAAGAGCGCGCGCGCCGCATTGAAATGGCTCGACCATCCCGGCCCGCTGCACAAACTCGCCATCGAGGAATTGCCCGCATCCCCTGCGCCGGCCGATCTCGATCGCCTGCTGGCCCCGCTGCTGGCCGGCCAGGACATGGGGGTGATGTCGGAGGCCGGCTGTCCCGGCGTGGCCGATCCCGGCGCCCTGCTCGTCCGGCGCGCCCACGAACTGGGCATCCCCGTGCGGCCGCTCGTCGGTCCCTCGTCGCTGCTGCTGGCGCTGATGGCCTCGGGACTCGAAGGCCAGCGCTTCGCCTTTCACGGCTATCTGCCACGACGCGAGCCCGAGCGCTCGCAGCACATCGCCGAGCTGGAACGGGAATCGCGGCAAAAACGGCAGACACAGCTCTTCATCGAGACGCCCTACCGCAACGCGGCCCTGCTCGAAGCGCTGATCACCACCTGCCGGGCGGACACATTGCTGTGCCTGGCTTGCGATCTGACGCTGCCGACCGAACAGATCGTGACGCGCCGCATCATCGAGTGGCGGTGCCGGCCTGACAGCGCCGACTCTTACGCCAAGCGGCCGACGGTGTTTCTGCTGCTCAGCGCAGCGTGAAACGCGCCAGCGCAGCACCGAACGCCGCCGCGGCATCCGCTCCGAAACGGCGCGCGAATTTCTCGGCGAAATTCGGCTCGACCGTGTAGTCGCGGATGTCCTCGGCCTTGAGCACGTCGCGGGCGACCGATTCGACCGTGCCGAAACCGTCGGCCAGCCCCAGCTCGACGCTCTCGGCGCCCGTCCACATCAGCCCGGAAAACATCTCGGGCGTCTCCTTGAGCCGATCGCCGCGGCCCTTCTTCACCTCGGCGATGAACTGCCGGTGGATTTCGTCGAGCATCTTTTGCGCATGCGCCTTGTGAAGCTCATTCTGCGGCGAGAAAGGATCGAGGAAGCCTTTGTTCTCGCCGGCGGTCATCAGCCGCCGCTCGATGCCGAGCTTCTCCATCGCGCCGGTGAAGCCGAAGCCGTCCATCAACACGCCGATCGAGCCGACGATGCTCGCCTTGTCGACGAAGATCTTGTCGGCGGCCGCGGCGACGTAATAACCGCCCGAGGCACAGACATCCTCGACGACGGCATAAAGCGGCTTATCGGGGTGCTTGCTGCGCAGACGGCGAATCTCGTCGGCGATGATGCCGGCCTGCACCGGGCTGCCGCCTGGGCTGTTGATGCGCAGCACCACGCCCACCGCACCACGATCGTCGAAAGCCGCCTGCAAAGCGCTCAAGACGTCGTCGGCATTCACATCCCCTTTGGCCTGGATCACGCCCTGCAGGTCGATCAATGCGGTATGGCGCGCCGCCTTCTCTGGGCTGATGGCACTCCAGTCGATCACCACGGCGAGCAGGATGCCCAAATAGGCAAAGCCGAGCAGCTTGAAGAAAATTCCCCAGCGCCGCGCGCGCCGCTGTTCGGCCACGGCGGCCAGCGCCACTTTTTCGAGCACCTTGCGTTCCCAGTTCCCGTCTTCCGCCACGTCACCCTCGTTCATCTTGCATCCGCCAGCCACTTCGCCAGCGCAGCGATCGAATCGGCACAGTATAACGGCCCGGCGTCCTCCAAGTCTGCGCGCGCATGTGCGCCATAAGTCACCGCGACGGCGGCGGTGCCGGCATTGGCGGCCATCATCAGGTCGTGCGTCGTGTCGCCGATCATCAGCGTCTGCGCTGGCTCGACGGCAAACTCTTCCATCAGCTCCAAGAGCATCTGCGGATGGGGTTTCGAATGACACTCATCGGCACAGCGCGTGGCATGGAAAAAGCCGTCGAGGCCGGTCTGGGCGAGCGCACGGTCGAGGCCGAGGCGAGATTTTCCGGTCGCCACTGCGAGTCGATAGCCCCGCTCGGCAAGGTCTTGAACGAAATCGGCCGCGCCGGGAAACAGCGTGAGCTCGTGATCGCGCGACAGGTAATGGTGACGGTAGCGCGCCACCAGCTCGGGATAGTGCGCTTCGGGCAGATCGGGCAGGGCATGGCGCAAGGCTTCGTTGAGCCCCAGACCGATGATGTGGCGCGCGCGCTCGATAGGCGGCGGCGCCAGGCCCAGATCGCGCGCCGCAGCCTGCACGCTGGCGACGATCAGCGCCGCCGAATCCATCAGCGTGCCATCCCAATCAAAGACGATCAACTCGAAGCGTTGCTGCATCATCGCCGCCAATCCGTTTCATGAAGTTTTCCAGTTCCGCTGGCAAGGGCGAGGCCAGCGCCAGCATCTCGCCGCTTTGCGGGTGAGGCAACCGCAAGCTGGCCGCATGCAGGAACATGCGTTTCAAGCCATGCTTTTGCAAGGTCTTGTTGAGCGCGAAATCGCCATATTTTTCATCGCCCGCGATCGGAAAGCCCAGATGCGCGAGATGGACGCGGATCTGATGAGTGCGACCACTCTTCAGCTCCACCTCGAGCAGGCTGAATTCACCCAGGGGTGTTTGCCATTGCTGGAGCAGACGCACGATCGAATGTGCCGGCTTGCCTGCCTCATCCACGCGCACGCGCCGCTCGCCTTCCCCCGTCAGATACTTGTGCAATGGCAGCCTGACGTTGCGCAGTTTGTCGCGCCAATGACCTTTCACGAGCGCCAGATAGCGCTTCTCGATCCCCCCTTCCCGGAACAGGTCATGCAGTCTCATAAGCGCCTTGCGCTTCTTGCCGATTACCAAGAGACCCGAGGTTTCACGGTCGAGGCGATGCGCGAGCTCGAGAAACCTCGCTTGCGGCCGCGCGCGGCGCAGCTGCTCGATGACGCCGAAATCGACGCCGCTGCCGCCATGCACGGCGACTCCCGCCGGCTTGTCGATGACGAGCAGCGCGTCATCCTCGTAGACGACCACGAACTCCCGGCCCGGAGTGGGTCGATCGCTGCGGGGTTCCGGGACGCGCAGCGGCGGCACGCGGATCACGTCGCCCGGCACCAGACGTCGTTCGGCGCCAACCCGCCCCTTATTCACCCGCACCTCGCCGCTCCTGAGAATGCGATAGATGTGGCTCTTGGGCACTCCCTTGAAGGTCTTGAGCAGAAAATTGTCGATGCGCTGCCCGGCGGCATCCTCATCGACTTGAAGGAATGTGACGGATTCTTTACCCAACTCGTTCTTTCACAATATAATGCGCGTGCTTAGCCATCCGCGGATGACGTGCCCGGCGACACGAAGCGGTTCCGGGGCGCCTTTCGCCGATGTTGCCGGCAGCCAGGCCGCCCGCCATTCTACGGGGCCCGCCTGCCGTCATGGGGTATGACGCCTCCGCCTTCCAGGCCGCACGACGCACGTTACCGTCCGGCTGGCGCCGGAATCCCGTTCTGCCTTGCTGGCCCAGGTGAAGTCGCTCACCGCAAGTTGCGACCCGTAACGATATCTTTCGCGTACAGACAGGCTTCGATATGCGCGGCCGGCTTTCACCGGCCAGCCGCGCGATCCGACAAACCCACGACCCATTTGCCCATCCCACACCCCTCGATCCCGATGGTGTCGAACCCGCAAATCCGTTAGAAAACGCCACCTTCGTGGCGCGATTTGTCGTGCCTGCCTGCGCGCCGAGCAGGAGCACAGATGAAACGCATGTTGTTCAATGCGACGCAGGCCGAGGAACTCCGCGTCGCGATCGTCGATGGTCAGAAGCTGATCGACCTCGACATCGAATCGGCCACCAAGGAGCAAAGAAAGAGCAACATCTACAAGGCGGTGATCACCCGCATCGAGCCCAGCCTCGAAGCCGCCTTCGTCGATTACGGCGCCGAACGCCACGGCTTTCTGCCGTTCAAGGAGGTCGCCAGAAGCTACTATCAGTCCGGCCTCGAACCCGGTCGCGCGCGCATCCAGGATGCCCTCAAGGTCGGCCAGGAACTGATCGTCCAGGTCGAAAAGGACGAGCGCGGCAACAAGGGCGCCGCGCTGACCACCTACATTTCGCTCGCCGGCCGCTATCTGGTGCTGATGCCGAACAACCCGCGCGGCGGCGGCGTCTCGCGCCGCATCGAGGGTGAGGAACGTCAAGAACTGCGCGAGGTGATGGATCAGCTCGAAGTGCCGCCCGGCATGAGCCTGATCGCCCGCACCGCCGGCATCGGCCGCAGCGTCGAGGAGCTGCAATGGGACCTCAACTACCTGTTGCAGCTGTGGCGCGCGATCGAGGGCGCGGCCCAGGCGCAGTCCGGCGCCTTTTTGATCTATCAGGAATCGAGCCTGGTGATCCGTGCGATTCGCGATTATTTCCAGCCGGACATCGGCGAGATCCTGATCGACACCGACGACATCTTCGAACAGGCCCAGCAGTTCATGGCCCACGTGATGCCGGCCAACGTCAATCGGGTCAAACGCTATCGCGACGACGTGCCGCTGTTTTCGCGCTTCCAGATCGAGCACCAGATCGAAACTGCCTACTCGCGGCAGGTCACCCTCCCTTCCGGCGGCGCGGTGGTGATCGACCACACCGAGGCGCTGGTGGCGATCGATGTCAACTCCGGGCGTGCCACCAAGGGCGCCGACATCGAGGAAACCGCGCTCAAGACCAACCTCGAAGCGGCGGACGAAATTGCCCGTCAATTGCGTTTGCGCGACCTGGGGGGGCTCATCGTCATCGACTTCATCGACATGGAATCACCCAAAAGCCAGCGCGAAGTCGAAAATCGCCTGCGCGAAGCGCTGCATTACGACCGCGCCCGGGTGCAGATCGGCAAGATCTCGCGCTTTGGCCTGCTGGAACTTTCCCGCCAGCGGCTGCGTCCGGCGCTGGCCGAGACCAGCTACATCACCTGCCCGCGCTGCACCGGCACCGGCCATATCCGCTCGACCGAATCGGCCGCGCTGCACATCCTGCGCATCCTCGAAGAGGAAGCGATGAAGGAAAACACCGGCGCACTGCACGTGCAGGTGCCGGTCGATGTCGCCACCTACCTGTTGAACGAGAAGCGTCCGGACATCGCCCGCATCGAGCTGCGGCATCACGTCAACCTGATCATCATCCCGAATCGCTACATCGAGACGCCGCACTACGAGATCGTCCGTCTGCGCCACGACCAGCTCAACCTGGAAGGCATCAGCCAGCCGAGCTATGAAATGGCTCTGAAGCCGGCGGAAGAAGCTGCGACGCAAGCCGCCCAGACAGAAGCCAAAGCGCCGCGCCCCGAAGCGGCAGTGAAGGGCATCACCCCCGAACAGCCGGCCCCGACCGTCGCGCCGAAATCCACCGAGCCGGCAACGCCGAAGCCTGGGTTCTTTGCCCGCATCCTGTCTTGGCTTACCGGCGGCAAGAAGGAAGAGCCTGCCGTCGAGGAGGCACCGAAGAAATCCGCGGCCGCCGGCCGACGCGAACGCAGCGAGGGCGTCGAACGTGGCGGCCGCACGCGCCGCGAAGGACGTGAGAGCCGCGAGCGCAACGAGAAGGGTGATCGCCGCGAAGCGCGGGAAGGCCGTCAAAACCGTGCCGAGCAAGGCGAGCGCAAGGAACGTCCCGGGGGCGCGAAGGAAGCGCGCGAAGCGCGTCCGAATCGTCAGAAAGCCGTGGCAGCCGAACAGCAGGAGGCACCGCCTGCCGCCCTTGCCGTCGCCCCCAATGAAGGCAGCGCAGCCGAGGGTACAGGTGGCCGGCGTCGCGGCCGGCGCGGCGGACGCAATCGCGGCGAACGCCAGCTCGAGGAAGTCGCCGCCGCCGTCGCGGCAGTCTCTGCGCCGCCAGAAGAGGCCGCCCCCATCCCCGACACCGCCCCGCTGATGGCGGCCACTGGGCCGACCGCAGCCCCGGAATTGCTGACGGAGACCCACGCTGCTGGCAGCGCCGCGCCGGTCGCCGCGAGCGCGCCCGGGGGGGGTGCCGTCCCGCCAGCGCCGACTTCTGGAGGCAAGGCGCCCGGCGGGACGTCCTCCATTCCGCCAGCGCCGACTTCGACTCCTGCCGAACCGACTACCGACGCACCCTTGGCTGTGACGGAGCCAGTCGCGCTTCCTCCGGCGGAATCTCAGCCACCGCTTGCTGCGCCACTGGGCGTGGCGCCTGCTCCGGAAACGCACACCCAGGCGGATGTGTCTGCAGCAGCGCCGATCACCGTCGATCTCGCGGCCGAACTGGCGAAAGCCGGTCTGCAGCTGGTCGAAACGACGAAGCGCCCCACTGCTGCGCCGGTCGAGCCGCCCGTGCAACCGCTTGGCCGCAAGCCCAAACCGGCGCCGTTGCTCAGCGACGAACCGCTGGTGATGGTGGAAACCCGGAAACCGGAATAGCCGTGGAAACGTCCGCGCGAAGCGGGCGTTTTCACTTCTGCGGGGCGAGCCGGCTCAACAACCCGTCGGCCGCCGCCTCGACCAAATCGAGGACGATTTCGAAGCCTTCCAGTCCGCCGTAGTAGGGGTCGGGTACTTCATCGAAGCCCCTCTCCGGCGCGAATTCGAGAAACAGGCCGAGCTTGCCGTGATGCTCATCCGGGCAGATCTCACGCAACAGCGTGAGGTTGTCGCGATCCATCGCCAGGATGCGGTCGAAGCGCACGAAATCGGACTCATTGACCTGACGCGCGCGCAAGCTCGATAGATCGTAGCCGCGTCTCTTCGCCGCTTCCTGCGCACGGCGATCGGGCGGATTGCCGACGTGATAGCCATGGGTGCCGGCCGAATCGAACTCGAAAAAGCCGTGTAATCCGCGCCGCCTGGCCAACTCGCGCGCCACGCCCTCGGCAGTGGGCGAGCGGCAGATATTGCCCATGCAGACGAACAAGATACGTTGTCGCATCGGTTCAAAACGGCAGTTTCATCCCGGGCGGCAGCGGCAGACCGGCGGTCAGTGCCCCCATGCGCTCCTGGACCGTCGCTTCGACGCGCCGGTTGGCATCGTTGAGCGCAGCGGCGATCAGGTCTTCGAGCATCTCCTTGTCGTCCATCACCGACGGATCGATGATGACGCGTTTCACATCATGCTTGCAGGTCATGACGATCTTCACGGCGCCGGCGCCGGACTGGCCCTCCACTTCGAGATTGGCCAGCTCTTCTTGCGCCTTCTGCATGTTTTCCTGCATCTTCTGCGCCTGTTTCATCAGGTTGGCAATACCGCCTTTGTTCAGCATGTCGTGTTCCTCTAGAGGGGTTTGATGGTGGATTCGTCGATGCTCGCGTCGAACAGGTCGCAGACCTCGCGCACGAAGGGATCATTCTCGATCGCGGCGATCGCCTGATCCTGCCGCTCGCGCTTGAGCTGGTCGGCTCGTGCTTTCGGTGTAGCACCATTCGGTGCGCCAAGCTGGATTTCGAGCCGCAAGGGCTCCCCGAAATGTTTCGCCAGCTCGGCGCGCAGCTTGTCCTGATGCATTTGCAGGAAGCGGTGGGCCGGATCGAGGCGTAGCACGATCTTCTGGCCGTCACAATCGACCAGCTCGCAATGCTGGGCGAGCTGGCGCGCCATGCCGGTGAGCGTATTGCCCTCGACCAGCGTATGCCAGTCATCTGGCGCTGCCGCAACCGGCCCGGCCGAGGAGGAAAGCGACGGCGCTTCGGGAGCTACGGCGGGTGCCACTGCGGCCGCGGTGGCCGTCTGGGTCATTGGAGCAACCGCCGTGCGCGCAGGCTTTTCGTCACCACCGCCTGGCCGGAAGGCATGCAGCCGCAGCAGGGTCATCGTGAAGCCGGCCGCCTCGTCGGGGGCCAGCGCCAGTTCGTCGCGCCCGTGGGTGACGATCTGGTAACAGAGCTGGAGGAATTCGGCATCGAGACGTTCGGCATACGGCGTCAGCCGCGCACGCTCGGTATCGTCGAGGATCGCCTCGGGTGCGAACTGCAGGAGCGCGATGCGATGAAACAAGGTCGCCAGCTCCTGCAACGCCGCTTCGAAATTCAGGCTGCGCTCTTCCATCGTCCTGGCCACCGCCAGCATCGCCTGGATGTCGCCGGCTGCGAGTCCGTCGAGCAATGCGAACAGGTAATCGTCAGCGACGGTGCCGAGCATCGCCCGCACGCCCTCCTCCTCGACGCGTCCGGCGCCGTGGGCGATCGCCTGGTCGAGCAGCGAGAGCGCATCGCGCATCGAACCGGCGGCGGCTTTGGCCAGATGTCTGAGTGCTGGCGCCTCGAAATGGATGCCTTCGGCCGTCAGCACCCGCGCCAGATGATCGACGATCGCGGCCTGCGGCATCTGCTTGAGGTTGAATTGCAGACACCGGCTCAATACCGTGACGGGAATCTTTTGCGGATCGGTGGTGGCGAGGATGAACTTGACGTGCTCCGGCGGCTCTTCGAGGGTCTTGAGCATCGCGTTGAAGGCATGGCCCGAGAGCTGGTGCACTTCGTCGATCATATAGACCTTGTAGCGGCCGGCATTCGGCGCATAGGCGGCCTTCTCCAAGAGCGCCGCCATGTCCTCGACGCCGCGGTTCGAGGCGGCATCCATTTCGACGTAGTCGATGAAGCGCCCGGCATCGATCTCGCGACAGGGCGTGCATTCGCCGCAGGGCGTGGCAGTGACGCCTTTCTCGCAGTTGAGCGCCTTGGCCATGATGCGCGCGATCGTCGTCTTGCCGACGCCGCGCGTGCCGGTGAAGAGATAGGCGTGATGAAGCCGCTGCTGTTCGAGCGCGTGCCTGAGCGAGCGCACGACGTGCTCTTGGCCAACCAGCGTGTCGAAGGATTTCGGGCGCCACTTGCGGGCAAGAACCTGGTAGCTCATGCCCGCGATTCTACCTGCGGTCAGCCCTGCGGGGGCGCCATGCGGCCGTGACGTCCGCCCATCGGCCCTTTGCCCATCCGCGCGGCCTCACGGTCCGCGATCGCCTTCTGTTCAGGGGTGAGCGCCTCATAGAGGCGGTTGAAGCTCTGATGCACCTCCTTCATCGCGGCCAGTCTTTCTTCCATCAGGGCCTCGCGCTTGGCCATGCGTTCCGGCGCGGTGAGCTTGGTGTCAGCAACCAGCGCGCGCATCTCGTTGATGCCCTTGCCCGCCTCGGCCTGCACTTTCTCGGCAAAGGCGTTCCACAACGCTTCCTGCTCGGGGGTGATCTTGAGGTGGTATTTCTGGTAGTCGAGACGTTCCTTGACGCGCGCGGCGGGATCGAAGCGCATCGCGGCCGGGCGACCCATCTTGCCCATCGGCCCCATGCCATCCTCTCCGGACATCATGCCCAGGCCGGGCTGGGCGAAGGCGGCCGTGCCGAGGCCGGCGGCGAGAACGAGACCGAGGAAATATTGCTGTGTGCGTTTCATATGACTCTCCTTGTGAATGAAGTTTGCGAGGAGAGATTGAGCGCCCCAAAGGTAAGCAGACTATGAGCGCTTTGTAACGAAACGTGAGGAAAGGTGGCGAGCCTGACCCCCGGCACTTGCAAGGATTGGCTATGGCTGCTGCCTTCCGGCCCTGACCAGGTTCACCAGCTTGCAATGCGGGGAGACCCGCCACGACGCAGTTTAGCAGCTTTCGCGTTCCAGCCAATCACGCACGATGGCCACTTGCGCATCGTCCAGGAACATCGGCGCGTGGCCGACGTCCGGAATCTCGACACTTTCCGCCTTCGGGCCGCGGCTGCGCATCGCCGCCACCGTTTCCCGCGCGAGCAGATCGGACTGCGCACCGCGGATCACCAGCGTCGGGCAGCGGATCGCGTCATACAGCGGCCACAGGTCGATGTCCTGCCCATCGCGCGCGGCTTGCGCGTAGGGCACGGCGATGCCCGGGTCGTAACGCAGCTGGAAACGGCCGTTCGGGGCGGCCTCGATGACGTGCTGGGTCAGATGTCGCCATTGCGCATCGGTGAGCTGGCCAAACGGCGCGGCGATCGTGCGGATGTAGGCCTCGGCTTCCTGCGGCGAAGCGAAATCCGGCGGCGTGGCGAGATATTCGCCGATGCGCTGCAAGGCGGCGGCGGGGATCAGCGGCCCGACGTCGTTGAGGATCAGGCGGGCGATCGGCGTGCCGGGTTGCGCCGCCAGCGCCATGCCGATGATGCCACCCATCGAGGTGCCGAGCCAATCGACCCGCTCGACATCGAGCCGGGCGATCAGCGCGACCATGTCCTGGGCATATTGGGGAATCGTGTAGTGGTGCGGATCGCGCAGCCAGTCGCTGCCGCCGCGCCCGACCACGTCGGGGCAGACGACGCGATAGCGGTCGGCGAGCCGCTCGGCGAGGAAATCGAAATCACGCCCGCAGCGCGTCAGGCCATGCACGCAGATGAGCACGCGCGGATTGGCCGCATCTCCCCATTCGACATAGGCCATCTTGTGGAACCCGGCGGGGCTCAAGCATTGGACGAATTTCTGGCGCATCACGGTCATTCCCTGGCAGTGAAAGCCGTATTGTGCCAGTAGCGACGGCTGGCTTCGCGCTCGTTCGCGTATGCCGTCCCGCCAGCGCCGATTTGGAAAGTGACGGCGCCATCGCGGTCGGTGCGATGGATGTTGGCATCGGCATAGCGCGCCAGCACGGACGGGTAGGGATGGCCGAAGCGGTTGCGGTAGCCGACCGGAAAGATGACGTCCCGCGCCGCCACCGCCGCGACGAACGCCGGCGACGACGTCTTCTTGCCGCCATGATGGGGCGCGACGAGGATGTCGGCGTGTGCCGCATCGCGATGGCGGGCGAGGAACTCGGCCTCCGCCCGGCCTTCGAGATCGCCGGGGATCAACGCGCTGCCGTGCGGCGATTCGATCTTCAGCGCACAGGAGAGCGCATTGCTGGGCCGCGGGCCATCATAGTCCGCGGCCTGCGGGTGCAACACGCGAAAGCGTATCCCATCCCATTCCCAGCCCTGACCATCGACACAGCGCCGTTCGACGGTTGCCACCGGCAGCGCCGCGAGCAGCGAATCGGCGCCGCCGGCATGATCGCGGTCGGCATGGCTGACGATCAGACGATCGAGCCTGGCTACTCCGATCGCGCGCAGATAGGGCACGACGATGCGGCTACCGGCATCGCTTTGGGCATTGAAGGCAGGCCCTACATCGAACAGCAGATCGTGCGTGGCGGTCTGCACATGCACCGCCTGTCCCTGGCCGACATCGAGCACCCTGAGCATGAATTCGCCCGGCGCCGGTCGTTCCGGCCGCAAGGCGAACAACGGCAGGAACAGCACAGCGCCTGCCCAGCGCGCCGGAAAGCCGCGCGGCAGCAGCAGCCAGACGGCGCCCACGACGGCGACCGGCACCGCCCAGGCCGGCGGCGCATGCTGCTGCCAGAGCGCGCCCGGCAATCCGGCGAGCCACTGGAGAAAATCCATCAACGGCACGAGCAGCAGATGGGCCAGTTGCAGCGCCCAGTCGAAGCCTGGCAGGCTGCCGAGCAAGGCGAGCGGCGTGACGGCAAGGCTGACGAGCGGGATCGCCAACGCATTGGCGAACGGCGAAACCAGCGAAAACTGTTGAAACAGCGCCAACAGCAGCGGAATGAGGCCCAGCGTGATCGCCCATTGTGCGCGCAACCATTCGATCAGCCAATGCCGTTGGCCGAGCCGGCCGGCGCTGATGAAGAACAGCAGCGCCACCGCGCCGAAGGATAGCCAGAAGCCGGCAGAGAGCACCGCCCAGGGATCGAGCAGCAGCACCAGCAACAACGCGGCGCCGAGCACCGTCTGCGCCGCGAGGTTGCGCCCGGAGAGCAACGCGGCGACGACGACGCCGAGCATGTAGAGCGTGCGCTGCGCCGGCACTGCGAAACCGGCGAGCAACGCATAGGCAAGCGCGCCGAGGAAGGCCGCCAGCGCCGCGGCCTTTTGTGCCGGCCAAACCAGCGGCAGCCGTGGCTGGCGCCGCCACAGCATCGAGACGAGCCACGCCACGAGGCCGCCGACCATCGTCACATGCAGGCCGGAGATCGACATCAGGTGCGTGATGCCGGTCGCCGCGAACAGCCGCCACAGCTGCGGCGCGATCGACTGCTGGTCGCCGATCGCCAGCGCCGTCAGCACGCCCGCGTAAGGCGCTTCCGGCAAGGCGCGCTGGATGCGCGCGCGCACCGCTTCACGCAGCCGCTCGATGGTCCAGCCGGCCGGCGCAAGCCGCTGGTTGGTGTCCGATTTGCGCACATAGCCGGTGGCGCGAATGCCGCGTTCGAACAGCCAGCCTTCGTAATCCAAACCGTGGGGATTCAGATTGCCATGCGGGCGTTTCAACCGCACCACGAGCCGCCAGCGCTCGCCGGCATGCGGCAAACTGAGCGCACCGCCGGCCTCCTCATCCTCCTCCTCCTGGCGCTCATCGAGATGCCCATACCAGGAAAGCAGGAGCTTCGAGGGCACCGGCGCATTCGCCGCCTGCGCTGCGAAGACGAAGCGCACGCCGCGCTCGAAGCCTTGCGGCAATCCGGCCACGATGCCCGTGATCTCGATGTCACGCCCTTCCCATTGCGTCGGCAGTTCATCATTCATGCGCCAGTGGGCAAATGCGCCGGCCCAAGTGATGCCGAGTAGCACAGCGCCGAATACCGTCAAGCCCGGCCTGCGCGACACCAGCAGCGCCGCGCCGCCCAGCCCGAGCGCGGCGAGCAAACTCGGCGCTGGCAGGACGGCACACTGCTGCAGCAGCCACACGCCCAGCGCGAAGGCCAGCACCCGCCAAGGCATTAGAATGACTCCATGAAGCACTGGCTGCGCAAGCACATGCCGGATGCCGCGGCGGTGAAGGAAAACCGCTGGCTGTACCCGTTCCGCAATACGCTGCTGCACCCGCGGTTATGGCACTTAAACCGCCATTCCGCCGCCGGCGCGGTCGCCGCTGGGCTGTTCTGCGGCCTGATTCCCGGGCCGTTCCAGATGCTCGGCGCGGCTGTCTGCGCCGTGATCTTTCGCATCAACCTGCCGCTGGCACTCCTGACCACGCTCTACACCAATCCGCTCACGATCGTGCCGCTCTACATCGTCGCCTTCGCGCTCGGCGAGGAAATGTTCTCGCTGCTGGGCCATCCGCGACGTGCGTTCGTCGCCCCGCCGGACTTCGGCGACCCGGGCAGCGAGACGCTGATCAGCTGGGTCGGCGCGCTGATCGACTGGATGATCCAGCTCGGTGCGCCGCTGGCGGTCGGCCTCGTCCTGCTCGCCACGCTGCTCGCGCTCATTGGCTATTTCGGCGTGCGCATCGGTTGGCGCATCTGGCTAGTGCGCGCCTGGCGCCGGCGAAGAAAGCGGCGCAAGGCGTCCATCGCGCAGTAACAACTGGCGCTGGCAGGCTGAGGCCAGCGTCATATCGTGCGTGACGATGACGAGGCTGGTGCCATGCGCGGCATTCAGGCGCAACATCAACGCGAACACCTCGTCGGCGGTATGGCGATCGAGATTGCCGGTCGGCTCGTCGGCCAGCACGCAAGCCGGCTGCGTCACCAGCGCGCGCGCGAGCGCCGCGCGCTGACGCTCGCCGCCGGAAAGCTCGCCCGGCCGATGCGTAAGCCTGGCCCCCAGCCCCACCTCGGCGAGGATCCCGGCTGCCTGCCGCTCGGCTTGCGTCTTCGCCATGCGCCGGATCAGCAAGGGCATCGCGACGTTCTCCAGCGCGGTGAATTCCGCCAGCAGATGGTGGAACTGATAGACGAAGCCGAGTGATTCGTTTCTCAGCCGGCCCCGTTCGGACTCCGCTACCGTGGCGAGATCGCGGCCCATCAGATGCACGGAACCGGAGGTCGGTGTGTCGAGCCCGCCCAACAGATGCAGCAGCGTGCTCTTGCCCGAGCCGGAAGCGCCCACGATCGCCACCGTCTCGCCGCGCTCGACGGCGAGCTCCACGCCCGTCAGCACGCGTACCTCCTCCGCGCCTTGGCGGAACACCTTGGTCAAGCCTGCGCAGGAGAGCACCGCCTCACTCATAGCGCAGCGCCTCGGCAGGGTTGACGCGCGCAGCGCGCCAGCTCGGATAGAGGGTGGCCAGCACGGTGAGAGCGAACGACGTGGCGCTGATGATGCCGACATCCGACCAATGCAGATCGGAGGGCAGATCGGAGATGTAATAGACATCCTTGGCGAGGAACTGGATACCCAGCAGCCGCTCGAGGAAGGGCACGACGGTTTCGACATTGAGCGCGAGCGCGACCCCGCCGGCCACCCCCAACAGCAGGCCGATCGCGCCGATCAAGGTGCCCTGGATGACGAAGATCGCCATGACGCTGCCGGGGCTGGCGCCCAGCGTGCGCAAAATCGCGATGTCGGCACGCTTGTCCTGCACGGTCATCACCAAAGTGGAGACGATGTTGAAGGCCGCCACCGCGACGATCAACAGCAGGATCAGGAACATCATGTTCTTCTCGATCTGCACCGCGCGGAAGAAATTGGCGTGGCTTTTCGTCCAGTCGACGAGCCGCAAGCCCGGCGGCAGGCTCTCCGCCAGCTCGCGCACCACCTGCGGCGCCGCGAACAAGTCATCGAGCTTCAGACGCACGCCGGAGACGGCATCATTCATCTGGTAGAGCTTCTGCGCATCTTCGAGATGCAGCAGGGCAAGACCGCTATCGTATTCGAACATGCCAACCTCGAAGATGCCGACGACGGTGAATTGCTTCATGCGCGGCAGCACCGCAGCGGGCGTCACCATGCCCTGTGGCGCGATCAGCGTCACCTTGTCGCCGGGATAGGCGCGCAGCGCATAGGCGATCTCGCTGCCGAGCACGATGCCGAATTCGCCCGGTTGCAGAGCCTCCAGCCGGCCGGCCTTCATGTGGCGCGCAAAATCGGCCACCTTCTCCTCTTCGCCCGGCAAAATGCCGCGTACCACCACCCCTTTCACCTGCCCGGCGAGCGACAGCATCGCCTGCTGCTGGACATAAGGCGCGGCGGCGAGGACACGACGATGCCCGCCGACCTTCTCGACGATGGCTGGCCAGCCAGCAAGCTCTCCCTCGTCGCCCATCACCTGCACGTGTGAAGCGACGCCGAGGATGCGCGTTCTGAGCTCCTTCTGGAAGCCATTCATCACCGACAGCACGACGATCAGCGCCGCCACGCCCAAGCCGAGGCCGAGCATGGAAATCAGCGAGATGAAGGAGATGAAGCGGTTGCCGCCGCCCGGCTTTCTTGCCGCCGTATAGCGCAGCCCGATGAGGGTTTCGAAGGTCATTAGCGTGAAATATGATCAGCCATGCCCTCGACGTTCGCCACTCGACCGGCAATCAACGATCGCGGCGATAGCCGCGCACAAAGTCTCCCCGCCGTAGGGGTAGGCCTTGTGCCTACACGTCGTCTCGCCCATAGGGCGGGCACAAGACCCACACATAGGGCGGGCACAAAACCCACACATAGGGCGGGCACAAAACCCACACATAGGGCGGGCACAAGACCCGCCCCTACAGGGCGTGGGTGGGTGTTTATTTTTGCGCAAGGGTATTTCATCCTCTGCGGGTGGGTGTTGCGATCATGCGCGTTAGAGCGGCATGTTAACATGCCTCATGCACCTGACTTTGCTGGTCTTTGGCCTACTGCTGCCGGAGGCGATCCTCGAACCTACCGTTTACGATCTGCATGCGCCGGCGCTGTCGAAATTGCTCGGCCGCGGCAGGAGGCGCACATTGCCGGACGATGCCCTGGCACACCTGTTCGGCCTCGATTCTCTGCCTGCTGCCGCATTGCGCAGACTCGGCGCCGGCAAAGCGGCACCCGACGAATGGCTCTGCCTCGATCCGGTGCGCTGGCAGGTCGGCGCGCGCGGCGTAACCCTCGACGATCCGGCGCGGCTGGCGCTGAACGAGGAGGAAAGCGCGGCGCTGCTCGAAGCCGTCCAGCCGCTCTTTGCCGACTGGGGGGAGCTTTCCGCCTCTGCGCCCGGCCATTGGGAACTGCATTTGACTCGGCCGCTTTCGCTGCAGACGGTGCCGCTGCCCGCCGCGATCCATCAGCCGATCGACCCGGACCTGCCCGGCGGCAACGATGGCCTGACCTGGCGGCGGCGCATCGCCGAGGCGCAGACGATCCTCTTCGCCCATCCGGTCAACCGTCGGCGCGAGGAGGCCAACCTGCCGACGGCCAACAGCCTGTGGCCATGGGGACAAGGCCGGCTGCCGGAATCGCCGCCCACCGGCTTCTCGGCCGTCTGCAGCGACGATCCCGTGGTCATTGGCCTCTGTCGGCATGCGGGCATCGCCCGTCGGCAGGTGCCCGAACGCTTCGATCCGGGCGAAGGAAACATACTCGTCACGCTCGATAGCCTTGCTCATCCGGCGCGCAGCCTCGATGCCCTGCGCTGGCGCGAGGCGCTTACGAGGCTCGAACGCGACTGGCTGGCGCCCGCCCTCGAGTACTGTGCGGAGCTGATCGTGATCGGCACCCGTCTTACGCAGGCGCCGGCAGCGGTAGCCTATGAATGGCGGCGGCGCGACCACTGGCGCTTGTGGCGCAGCTTGCCCGCCTTGACGGAGCTGAAATGACGCGCATCACGATCCGCCCCGTCCCGCAACGTGCCCGGCTGATGTTGGAGCAGTCGGGCGTACATCCGCTACTGGCACGCCTTTACGCCGCGCGCGGCATCACTACCAGCGACGAGCTCGACATTCGGCTGGCGGCGCTCACGCCGCCCGACAGCATGAAAGGGATCGACGCTGCTGCCAGGCTGCTTTCCGACGCCATCACAAAGGGCAAAAAGATCCTCATCGTCGCCGACTATGACTGCGATGGCGCCACCGCCTGTGCGGTGGGCATGCGCGCCTTGCGGGCGATGGGTGGCACGGTCGATTACCTGGTGCCCAACCGCTTCGAGACCGGCTATGGCCTCTCCCCCGAAGTCGCACGGCTGGCCGCGGCGCGGCGTCCCGATGTGCTCGTCACGGTCGACAATGGCATCGCCAGCGTCGAAGGCATAGCCGAGGCGAAGCGCCTGGGCATGACGGTGATCGTCACCGACCATCATCTGCCAGGCCCCGAACTGCCCGCCGCCGACGCGATCGTCGATCCAAACCAGCCGGGCTGCCCTTTCCCGAGCAAGGCGATGGCCGGCGTCGGCGTGATGTTCTACGTGATGCTGGCGCTGCGTGCGGAACTCAGACGGCGCGGCAGTTTCAATGCACGACGGGAACCCATTCTCGCCGAGCTGCTCGACCTCGTCGCGCTCGGCACGGTCGCCGACGTGGTGCCGCTCGACCGCAACAACCGCATCCTCGTCGCTCAAGGCCTCGCGCGCATCCGCCAGCGTCGCATGACGCTGGGCATCGCCGCGCTGCTCTCGGTCGCCGGACGCGATCCGGGGCGCGCCGGCAGCTTCGATCTCGGTTTTTCCGTCGGGCCGCGCCTGAATGCCGCGGGACGGCTCGCCGACATGAGCCTCGGCATCGAATGCCTCATCACCGATGATCCGGGCCGGGCGCTCAACATCGCGCAGGAACTCGATGCGATCAACCACGAGCGCCGCACCATCGAGGCCGACATGCACGATGACGCCGCGCTGCAGCTCGAAGACCTCGACGTCGCCCAGCGCGCCAGCATCATCCTGTTCGATCCGAGCTGGCACCAGGGTGTGATCGGCATCCTCGCCGGCCGCATCAAGGAAAGACTGCACCGGCCGACCTTCGTCTTCGCGCGAGGAGAGGATGGCGAGCTGAAAGGCTCGGGGCGCTCGATCGCCGGATTGCATCTGCGCGACGCGCTCGACCTCGTCGCCAAGCAGCGCCCCGGCCTGCTGTTGCGTTTCGGCGGTCATGCCGCCGCCGCCGGGCTGACGCTCAAAGAGAACGATCTGCCCGAATTCGAGACACTGTTCGAACGGGTGGCGCGCGCCTGGCTGTCGCCAGCGGCGCTGGCACGCACGCTGGAAACCGATGGTGCGCTCGAAGCCGCCTATTACGGCCTGCCGACCGCGCGTCTGCTGCAGGATGCCGTCTGGGGTCAGGCGTTTCCAGCCCCCCTGTTCGCCGACGAGTTCGAAGTCGTCCAGCAACGGCTGCTCAAGGACAAGCACCTGAAGCTGATGCTCAAGAAAGGTCCCATACGCCTCGATGGTATCCGCTTCAATCATGCCGAAGGAGCCCCCGACCGCATCCGCGCCGCCTTCCGCCTCGACATCAACGAATGGCAAGGCGAAGCGAGCGTAAAGCTGGTGTTCGAACATTTCGAACCCGCATAACGGGTAATATCGAGCGACCACCCCAAACGGAGATCACGATGGAAAACGAAGGCCTCTCGAAGGAACAACGCATCCTGCGCGTGCTGCGCAAGGTGCTCGGCAACATCGTCAAGGACACCGCGCCGCGTCCCGGCCGGCCGAACCCGCTGCAGGAGAGCACGATCGAAGACATTCGCGGCCTGTTCGCGCTGATCGCCGAACGCGAACGGGAGCTGGCCAACGAAGCCGGCATGACGGCGAAGGAGCGGCCTTATTTCAGCGACGAGCCGCAGAACACGCACACACTCAAGCTGCACCGACCAGCGAAGAAACTCAACTGAAAATCTGCGCTGGCGGGAAATGGGACGTCCCGCCGGGCGCCGACCCGCTTCGAATGGTCAGCGCGCCGCGCTCGCTTGGTCGATCAATTCGGCCAGCTGTCGGCGTTCGGCGACATCGAGCCGATCGATGTTCTTTCTCCAGCGGTAGGTCGAATAATTCGCCCGCACATACTCCCATCCGAGCGGCCCATAGGCATCGACACTGGCCTTGAGTTTCGGGACGGCCTCGACCACTCGTCTGAATTGCACCCAGCTCAAATGCTGGAGACGTCGCTCCAGAGTGCTGCTGTCACTGATGCCGTCACCCTCGGCGAGAAGCGGCGTCTGCCGCCCCTCCGTAGGAAAAGCCGCAACCGCCCAGCTCGCACCGAGCAGGAACACAGCGGCGAAACGGGTCAATGACATGACGGCATCCGGAAATGAAAAGGCCCAACACACCGTGCTGGGCCTCAGGCATTCTGGCTCCCCGACCTGGGCTCGAACCAGGGACCTACGGATTAACAGTCCGGCGCTCTACCGACTGAGCTATCGGGGAATTGCGAGCCGCGAATGATAGGGACTTCCGCAATCCACGTCAACGGCAATGAGGAGAATTTGCACGAAGACTTGCGAGCAGTCACGGTTTCATTGTTAAACTTCGCGCTTTGCCGACCGGAACAATCCAAGATGGCCGAAGAAACTCTGCACAAGCAATTCCCCCCCTATACTCCCAAAAAGGGCGAGGAATACATGAATCCCAAACAGCTCGCCCACTTCAAGATGATCCTCGAATCCCTGAAGGCCGAGCTGCTGGACGACATTGAAAAAACCGTGCATACGATGCAGGACGAGGCAACGGTGTTCGCCGACCCGAACGACCGTGCCAGTCAGGAATCGGACATCGCACTCGAACTACGCAATCGCGATCGCGAACGCAAGCTGATCAAGAAGATCGACGAATCCCTCGCGCGCATCGAAAGCGGCGAGTATGGCTACTGCGAAGCCTGTGGCGTGGAAATCGGCATCAAGCGTCTCGAAGCCCGCCCCACCGCCACCCTGTGCATCGACTGCAAGGAAATCGAGGAGCGCCGGGAAAAACAAATGGCCAAGTGATCGACCCCAAGTGATCGACCGTTTTTTCCCAGCATCGGGTCAATGGAAGGTGACGACCACTGAGTTTGCCTGACCAAACCCATGGCTTTGGTGGTGCGAAACAAGCGGAATACTTCGCCGGATTCAGCAACGAAAAAGGACGCCGAGGCGTCCTTTTTCACGGGTAGAAGGCGTTATTACTGGGGGGCAGCAGGCGTCTCGCCGCTGTTTTCCGGCTGGAGCGCCTTCATCGACAGGCGCACGCGGCCCTTGTCGTCCATCTCGATCACCTTCACGCGCACGGTCTGGCCTTCCTTGAGGTAATCGGAAACGGCATTGACCCGCTCGTTGGCGATCTGCGAGATGTGCAGCAGGCCATCCTTGCCGGGCAGGATCTGGACGATCGCGCCGAAATCAAGCAGGCGCAATACGGTACCTTCATAGACCTTGCCGACTTCGACATCGGCGGTGATGTCTTCGATGCGCTTCTTCGCCACCTGAGCGGCATCGGCATTCACCGACGAAATGGTGACGGTGCCATCGTCCTCGATGTCGATGGTGCAGCCGGTTTCCTCGGTGAGCGCCCGGATCGTGGCGCCACCCTTGCCGATCACGTCGCGGATCTTTTCCGGATTGATCTTCATCGTGATCATGCGCGGCGCATAGCTGGAGACTTCCTGGCGCGGACTGGCCATCGCCGCTTCCATGATCCCGAGGATATGCAGACGGGCCTCCTTGGCCTGCGCCAGCGCCACCTGCATGATCTCCTTGGTGATGCCCTGGATCTTGATGTCCATCTGCAGCGCGGTCACACCGGTGCGCGTACCCGCCACCTTGAAGTCCATGTCGCCAAGGTGATCCTCGTCGCCGAGGATGTCGGTGAGCACGGCGAAGCGGTTGCCCTCTTTGATCAGACCCATCGCGATGCCAGCGACATGAGCCTTCAAGGGCACGCCGGCATCCATCAGCGACAGCGAGCCGCCGCAGACCGAGGCCATCGAAGAGGAGCCGTTCGATTCGGTGATCTCGGAGACGACACGCATCGAGTAACCGAATTCCTCGGCGGAGGGCAGCACAGCGACCAGCGCACGCTTGGCCAGTCGGCCGTGGCCGATTTCGCGGCGCTTCGGGCTGCCGATGCGGCCGGTCTCGCCGGTGGCGAATGGCGGCATGTTGTAGTGGAGCATGAAGCGCTCGCGGTATTCGCCGTGCAGCGCATCGATGATCTGCTCGTCGCGGGTGGTGCCGAGCGTGGCGATCACCAGCGCCTGGGTCTCGCCACGGGTAAACAGCACCGAGCCATGAGTGCGCGGCAGCACGCCGGTGCGGATCGTGATCGGCCTCACGGTGCGCGTGTCGCGGCCGTCGATGCGCGGCTCGCCGTTGAGGATCTGCGAGCGGACGATCTTCGCTTCGAGTTCGAAGATCAGGTTACCGACGGTGATCGGATCGGGGGCGCCTTCTCCGCTGCACAGCGCCTCGATCACGCGGTTGGAGATTTCGCGGCAGCGCTGGGTGCGCGCCTGCTTGCTGGTAATGCGATAGGCCTCTCGCAGATCGGCTTCGGCCAGCTGGGCGACCTTGGTGATCAGGGCCTCGTCCTTGGCCGGCGGCTGCCAGTTCCATTCCGGCTTGCCGGCGACCTCGACGAGTTCGTTGATCGCCTGGATGGCGACTTGCATCTGCTCATGGCCGAACACCACGGCACCGAGCATCACGTCTTCCGGCAGCTGTTGCGCTTCGGATTCGACCATCAGCACGGCGCTCTGCGTGCCGGCGACGACCAGATCGAGCTGACTGTCGAAGAGCTGGGTGCGGGTCGGGTTCAGCACATACTGGCCGTCGATGTAGCCGACGCGCGCGGCGCCGATCGGACCGTTGAACGGGATGCCGGAAATGGCCAGCGCAGCGGAAGCGGCGAGCATCGCCGGGATGTCCGGATCGACTTCGGGGTTCGAGGACAGCACATGGACGATGACCTGCACTTCGTTGTAGAAGCCATCCGGGAACAACGGCCGCAGCGGCCGGTCGATCAGCCGCGAGGTGAGCGTTTCCTTCTCGGAGGGGCGGCCTTCGCGCTTGAAGAAGCCACCGGGGATGCGCCCGGCGGCATAGACTTTCTCGACGTAATCGACGGTGAGCGGGAAGAAATCCTGCCCCGGTTTGGCCTCGTCCTTGGCGACGACGGTGGCGAGGACGACGGTGTCATCGACATTCACCACCACGGCGCCAGTGGCCTGGCGGGCGATTTCACCGGTTTCCAGCGTGACGGTATGGGCGCCGTAGGTGAAGCTTTTCTTGATCGGTGTGAGCACTGGGAATGTTCCTTTACTTGCGCAGGCCGAGACGTTCGATCAGCACACGATAGCTGTCGGCATTCTTGCGCTTCAGGTAATCGAGCAATTTGCGGCGCTGGCTCACCATCTTGAGCAGACCGCGGCGGGAATGGTGATCCTTGACGTGGGTCTTGAAATGGGCGGTCAGGTCGTTGATGCGCGCGGTGAGCAATGCGACTTGCACTTCGGGAGAGCCGGTATCACCCTGGGCGCGCTGGAATTCGCTGACGATCTTTGCCTTGTCGGCAGTGGAAATGGCCATGTTTTATCTCTCAAACACTGGGTTGAAAAAACGGCTGCGGCCCCGGTTTGATAGAGCTTGACAGCCGCACACTGAAAAGTAGCGAGGGTCGGATTATCCCAGATCGTCCATTGGAACGCGAGCGGGTTTCGAAGGCGAGGGCGAGCAGGTTTGCGTCACCGCGACGAGCCAATAACAGTGTCTATTGGCGAGGAGCGGGGGCGCAAAGATGCCGCCCGCAGCTAGAAAACCGCCGCGTAGGGCGTTGAAATGATCGTATCGGATGTTCATGACGAATCAGCCCGCTCTCAATGGACAATCTGGGATTATATACGGATCAGCCGCTTGCGATCAGACGTTGCGGCTTGAGCCAACCATCGGCCAGGAGCACGCCTGTACCGATGAATCCTTGTGGCGCGACGAGACGATAGCGTTGCCCAACCTCCCCCAGCCAGCGCACCGTCTGACCATGCAGCAGGCGCGCTGCCTCGGTGGCCGTCAAAGTGGCGGGGGGTAGATCGATGAGCAGGGCATCGACCGGCAACAACAGGCGATCGCGTGCGTCATCAGGCAAACCTTCGATGGCATCGAGGGTTACCGCCGTGGCGATGTCGAGCGCTCCGACGCGCGTGCGCCGCAACGCAGCCAGATGCGCCCCACAACCGAGCGCGGTGCCGATATCGGCGGCCAGCGTCCGGATGTAGGTGCCCTTGCTGCACGTCACCTCGATCTCGCAACGGTCGCTCAGCCAATCGAGCAGGCGCAGGGTATGGATGGTCACGCGGCGAGCGGCGCGCTCGACCTCGACACCTTGACGGGCGAGTTCGTAAAGCGGCCTGCCATCGCGCTTCAATGCCGAATACATCGGCGGCACCTGCTTGATCTCGCCCGTGAAACGCTGCAGCACGGCCATCACCTGTGCCTTATCGACCATCACCGGCCGGCTGGCGAGCACTTCGCCCTCGGCATCGGCCGTGCTGGTGACGATGCCCAAACGCACCGTCGCCCGGTAGGTTTTGTCGGCATCGAGCAAGCTGCCGGCGAACTTGGTGGCTTCGCCGAAACAGAGCGGCAAGAGACCTGTCGCCAGCGGGTCGAGGGTGCCGGTATGGCCGGCTTTTTCGGCATTGAACAGCCGACGCGCCCTTTGTAACGCGTCATTGGAGCTCAGGCCGGCCGGCTTGTCGAGCAGCAATACGCCATCGACATGCCGGCGCGGGGCACGTCGCGGCTTACTCACCCTTGGGCTCGTCCTTGCGTTCTGCCTCGATCACTTCGTCGATGAGGTGCGCCAGGCGTGCGCCGCGTTCGACCGAGGCATCGAAGACGAAGTCGAGCTCGGGAATGTGATGGATGTGTAGGCGCCGGCCGAGCTCGCGGCGCAAAAAGCCCGCCGCATTGGCAAGCCCGCGCGCGATTTCATTGGCATGCTCGCCGCCAGCCAGCGAGGTGTAATACACCTTGGCATGCGCGTAATCGGGCGTGACCTCGACGGCAGTGAGGGTGATGAGCGGCAACCATTGCGCGACGCGGGGGTCTTTGACCTGGCGCAGCAGTTCGACGAGATCGCGATGGATCTGCTCCGCCACGCGCTCGCCGCGCGAAAAACCGTGAGAAGAGTGCCGTCCCGCCATCGCCGACTCTTACAGGCTACGGGCAACTTCCTGGACTTCGAAGATTTCGAGCTGGTCGCCTTCCTTGATGTCGTTGAAGTTCTTCAGGCTCAGCCCGCACTCGAAACCTTCCTTGACCTCACGCACGTCGTCCTTGAAGCGCTTGAGCGAATCGAGCTCGCCGGTGTGGATGACGACGTTGTCGCGCAACACACGCACCTGGGCGCCGCGCCGCACCACGCCCGAGAGCACCATGCAGCCGGCCACCGTGCCGACCTTCGAGATGCGGAACACTTGGCGAATCTCGACCAGGCCGATCACGTTCTCGCGCCTCTCGGGCGTCAGCATGCCGGAGAGCGCGGCCTTCACGTCATCGACGGCATCGTAGATGATGTTGTAGTAGCGGATGTCGATGCCGAAGTTTTCCGCCGCCTTGCGCGCGCCGGCATCGGCACGGGTGTTGAAGCCGATGATCACGGCCTTCGAAGCCTGGGCGAGATTGACGTCGGATTCGGTGATGCCGCCCACCGCCGCATGGATGACGTTCACCTTGACCTCGTCGGTCGACAGCTTGGTCAGGGCATGGGTGAGCGCCTCCTGCGAACCCTGCACGTCGGCCTTGATGATCAACGGCAGCACCTTGACCTCGCCCTCGCCCATCTGTTCGAACAGGTTTTCGAGCTTCGCGGCCTGCTGCTTGGCCAAGCGCACGTCACGGAACTTGCCTTGGCGGAACAGCGCGATTTCGCGCGCCTTCTTCTCGTCGAGGAGCACCACCGCCTCATCGCCGGCCGCCGGCACGTCGGAAAGACCCTGGACCTCGACCGGAATCGACGGTCCGGCCTCTTCGACCGGCTGGCCATTCTCGTCGAGCATCGCCCGGACGCGGCCCCAGACCTGGCCGACCAGCAGCACGTCGCCGCGGCGCAGGGTGCCGGACTGCACCAGCACCGTCGCCACAGGGCCCTTACCCTTGTCGAGACGCGCCTCGATGACGATGCCCTTGGCGGGCACGTCGCGCGGTGCCTTCAACTCGAGCACCTCCGCCTGCAGCAGCACGTTTTCCAGGAGATCATCGATACCCTGGCCGGTCTTCGCGGAAACCGGTACGAAGGGCGAGTCACCGCCGTATTCCTCGGGCACGACGCCCTCGGCGACCAACTCCTGCTTGACGCGTTCGGGATTGGCCTCGGGCTTGTCGATCTTGTTGATCGCCACGACCAGCGGCACGCCGGCCGCCTTGGCATGATGTATCGCCTCTTTGGTTTGCGGCATCACGCCGTCGTCCGCCGCGACCACCAAAATGACGATGTCGGTTGCCTTGGCACCGCGCGCGCGCATCGCCGTGAACGCCGCGTGGCCTGGGGTGTCGAGGAAAGTAACCATGCCGCGCGGCGTCTCGACGTGGTAGGCACCGATGTGCTGGGTGATGCCGCCCGCCTCGCCAGCCGCCACCTTGGTGCGGCGGATGTAGTCGAGCAGCGAAGTCTTGCCGTGGTCGACGTGCCCCATCACCGTGACCACCGGCGCACGTGGCAGCGCCGGCGCATCCTTGTGTCGAGCCTGCGCTTCGTCGAGGAAGGCATCGGGATCGTCGAGCTTCGCGGCGACCGCCTTGTGCCCCATCTCCTCGACGACGATCATCGCGGTTTCCTGGTCGAGATGCTGGTTGATGGTCACCATCATGCCCATCTTCATCAGCACCTTGATGACCTCGGTAGCCTTGACGGCCATCTTGTGAGCGAGATCGGCCACCGAAATCGTTTCCGGCACGTGCACCTCGCGCACCACCTGCTCGACGGGCTGCGGTGCAGCACGTTCCTCTTCGTGATGGCGATTGTGGCGCCCCTTTGGTCCGCCACGCCAACCTGCCGTGCCACCACCGCTATCGCCACGCATCTTGATGCCGCGCCGGCTGCGCTCATCCTCGCCCTTCGCGATCGCCTTGACCTCACCCTTCTTCTCGGCCTTCTTTTCGCCTTTCCGTTCCTCACCGGCCTTGGCGGCAGGCTTGTGCAGGGTGCCGGAAACACCGGCCGCGCCAGCCTCCGGCGCCGGCTCGGCGCTCTTCGCCTCGGCCTGGGCCGCAAGCTGCGTAAGACGCGCCAGACTTTCCTCGCGCGCGCGGGCTTCCCGCTCCTGTTTTTCCTTGAGCTCCGCAGCCTGGATCGCGGCGAGCTCGGCCTGACGCTTGGCCTCGGCCTCGCGCATCCTGGCCTGCTCTTCATCGATGACCGGTTGAGTCGCGACGGGCGGCTTGACGACGACCTCGGGCGCTGGTACTTCCGGGGGCATCTCGATGTCGCGCTTGACGAAGGTGCGCTTCTTGCGCACTTCGACCTGGACGGTGCGCGCTTTGCCGGTCGCATCGGTGGCCTTGATCTCGGTGGTCTGCTTGCGCGTCAGCGTGATCTTCGCCTTCGGCGCGGTCTCGCCATGCGCACGGCGCAGGAATTCGAGCAGCCGAGCCTTGTCCTGCTCGGTCAGGGTATCGGTGCTCGATTGCTTGACGACGCCCGCCTTGGCCAGCTGCTCGATCAGGGCCATCGGCGGAATCTTCAGTTCGGCGGCGAACTGGGCAACACTCATCTGGGCTGACATGGGCCCTCCTTACTTCGTTTCATCGGCGAACCAGTGCGCGCGCGCGACGGTGATGAGGGATTTGGCGCGCGCTTCGTCGATGCCGGCCATTTCCATCAATTCATCGACCGCCAGATCGGCGAGCTCATCGCGGGTGTGGATACCTTGCCTGGACAGTCGGGCGGCCAGCTGCTTGTCCATGCCTTCGAGCTCGAGAAGATCGGCGGAGACTTTCTCCAGCTCCTCCTCGTTGGCGATCGCCTCGGTGAGCAGCACGTTGCGGGCGCGCTCGCGCAACTCATTGACCGTCGCCTCGTCGAAGGCCTCGATTTCGAGCATTTCCGCGAGCGGCACATAGGCCACTTCCTCGAGCGTGGAGAAACCTTCCTGCACCAGGATGTCGGCCACGTCCTGATCGACATCGAGCTTGTCCATGAAAAGCTGGCGGATGCTGGCGGTTTCCTGCTCCTGCTTCTCTTGGGATTCCTCGACGGTCATCAGATTGATCGTCCAGCCGGTCAGTTCGGAAGCCAGCCGCACGTTCTGCCCGCCACGGCCGATGGCGATCGCCAGGTTGTCCTCGTCGACCACCACGTCCATGCTGTGCTTTTCTTCGTCGACGACGATCGAGCGGACTTCCGCAGGTGCCAAAGCGCCGATCACGAACTGGGCCGGATCGGGCGACCAGAGCACGATATCGACACGCTCGCCGGCAAGCTCGTTGGTCACCGCGGTGACGCGCGAACCGCGCATGCCGACGCAGGTGCCGATCGGATCGATGCGTGGATCATTCGATTTCACGGCGATCTTGGCGCGCACGCCGGGATCGCGTGCGGCCGATTTGATCTCGATCAGTCCATCCTCGATCTCGGGCACTTCGAGCTCGAAGAGCTTCATGATGAACTGCGGCGCGGTGCGCGAGAGAATCAGCTGCGGCCCGCGCGCATTGCGGTCGATCTTCATCAGCCAGGCACGCACCCGGTCACCGGGACGCAGGTTCTCTTTCGGAATCATCTGATCGCGCGGCAGCAGCGCCTCGATGCGACCGGCCTCGATGATCGCATTGCCACGCTCCATACGCTTGACGGTGCCGGTGACGATGTGTTCCTTGCGTTCGAGGAAATCGTTGAGGATCTGCTCGCGTTCGGCATCGCGGATCTTCTGCAGGATCACCTGCTTGGCGGTCTGCGCGCCGATGCGGCCGAAATCGACGGCATCGAGCTGTTCCTCGATGTAATCGCCGATCTGCACGTCCGGATCGTCCTGGCGCGCTTCGGAGAGACCGATCTGCTGGGCGGGGATCTCCACTTCGTCGTCGTCCAGCACCAGCCAGCGCCGATAGGCGGTGTAATCGCCGGTAGCGCGGTCGATCTCGACGCGCACGTCGGCTTCGTCGTGGATGCGCTTCTTCGTCGCCGAGGCGAGCGCCTGTTCGAGAGCGGAAAACACCAGCTCCTTGTCGACGTTCTTTTCGCGTGCCAGCGCATCGACCAGCAACAGCAGCTCACGACTCATTTCGATCTCCTGTAAAACGAATTCTCAAAACTTCGGCACCAGACGGGCTTTTTCGATGTTGTCGAAAGCGAACTCGCGCTCGCCACCCGCGACGGCAAGACGCAGACCGTGCTGGCCAACACCGAGGATCGTGCCGGAGAAATTGCGTTGCAACGGCCCTGCGGCTCCCGCCGCGCCAGCGGCCGCGACGCGCAGCTTGACCTGGACTTCCTGGCCAACGAAACGCGCGAAATCCGCTGGCTTCTTGAGCAGCCGGTCGAGTCCCGGCGAGGACACCTCGAGCCGGTCGTAATCGACATTTTCGACTTCGAACAGCCGGGTCAGATGATTGCTCACCGTGGCGCAGTCATCGACCGTCACACCGCTCATCGGGCTGCCGGGATCACCTGCCGGACGATCGATGAAGACGCGCAACAGACGCGCGCGCGGGCTCGTCTCGAAATCCACGAGCTCGTAACCCAGTCCGACGACCGCCTGTTCGACCAAACCTGCCAGATCCGCCATGTTTTCCCACGCTACAAATAAAAAATGGGCGGACCGCCCATTCTTCTTCTCGCCACCCCGACTTCGCGACCACAACCAAGGGTGTTTACTGAAAGCGCTGATTATACAAGTCGCTGCAC
This sequence comes from Sulfuricystis multivorans, assembly GCF_003966565.1. Classification (NCBI taxonomy): domain Bacteria; kingdom Pseudomonadati; phylum Pseudomonadota; class Betaproteobacteria; order Nitrosomonadales; family Sterolibacteriaceae; genus Sulfuricystis; species Sulfuricystis multivorans. The sequence goes on from NZ_AP018718.1 coordinate 1,498,865, forward strand.
GGCAAAGCAATTCATGCGTCGGATTTGACCTTCAGAACGTCGAGCAAAGCCTTCACCTCGTCCGGCGCCAATTCGCGGCACTGACCGCGTTTGAGGTTGGCCGGCAGGACGATCGGCCCGTAGCGCACCCGCATCAGCCGGCTCACCGTCACCCCGGCGGCGGCGAACATGCGCCGCACTTCCCGATTACGCCCCTCTTCGAGCGTCACCCGGTACCAACGGTTGGCACCCTCGCCACCGGCGGGTTGCAGGCGAATGAAACGCGCCATGCCGTCTTCGAGCTCGATGCCCTCGGTGAGTTTCTTCAGGAGAGCCTCGTCCAGATCGCCCAGCACACGTACCGCATATTCGCGCTCCAACCGGTAACGCGGGTGCATCAGGCGGTTGGCGAGCGCCCCGTCGGTGGTAAACAGCAAAAGACCGCAGGAATTGAAGTCGAGCCGGCCGATGGCGATCCAGCGGCCGCCGCGCAGGCGCGGCAGAGCATTGAAGACCGACGGACGCCCTTGCGGGTCGTCGCGCGAGACGATTTCGCCTTCCGGCTTGTGGTAGAGCAGCACACGAGGCAGGCGCGCGGCGAAACGGAGATTGATCAGCCGGCCGCCGACCTTGACCTTGTCGCCAGGCGCGATGCGCTGGCCGAGGTGCGCCGGCTCGCCATTGACCTGGACGCGCCCGGCGGCGATCCATGCCTCGATCTCGCGGCGCGAGGCGAGTCCAGCATCGGCGAGCGCCTTTTGCAGTTTGACGCTCGTCGCCGCGGCTTCAGGCTTCGCCTGCCGCGACGACCTGGCCGCCGAAGCCGTTTTCGTCGGCGGCCGGAAAGGCGTCGTCTTGCGCCGGGGCCGAGGCGCCGTGGAGCGCGGTGTCAGGGCTTTCCGGGCTCTCCCGGGTTTCGTGGTGGTTGGCATCGATCATCCGTTCGATCTCGGCGAGCGGAGGCAGTTCCGCAAGACTGCGCAGGCCGAGGTCATCGAGAAATTTGCGGGTGGTGGCATACAGCGCCGGTCGCCCAGGCGCGTCGCGGTGACCGACGACATCGACCCAGCCGCGACCTTCCAGGGTCTTGAGGACATTCGGCGAGACGGCGACGCCGCGAATCTCCTCGATGTCGCCGCGCGTCACCGGCTGACGATAGGCGATGATCGCCAGCGTTTCCATCACGGCGCGCGAGTAGCGTGGTGGCCGCTCGTTCTTGAGGCGATCGAGGAACAGCTGGTACTCCGGCCGCGTCTGGAAACGCCAGCCGGAGGCGAGCTGCACCAGTTCGACGCCGCGGCCATGCCAGTCGCGCCTCAAGTCGTCGAGCAGCGCACGCCAGGTATCGTCGTCGAACTCTTCGTCGAAAAGCTTTTTCAGCTCCGCCAACGGCAGCGGTTCGGGGGCCGCGAGCAGCGCCGTCTCGAGCACCTTCTTGTAGTCTTCAGGCTTGTAGAGCTGCATCGTTTTTCATTTTCACATAAATCGGCGCGAGTGCCTCGCTTTGGGTGATCTCGATCAGACTCTCGCGTGCCAGCTCGAGGATCGCCAGAAAGCTGACGATCATGCCAGCCATCCCCGCCTGTGCGGCCGTCGCAGCGAACAGCTCTTCGAACATCACATACCCTCGCCCCTGCAAGTGGCGCAGCACGACACTCATCGTCTCGCGCACCGAAAGCTCCTCGCGCTGCACGCGGTGATGCTGTTTGACGCGGGCACGTTGCATCAGCGTAAGCCATACCGCGAGCAGGTCATTGAGGTTCACTTCAGGCGCACGCGCGGCAACTTTTTCCGCCACCCAGACGCTCGCCCATTCGTAGTCGCGATGCACCTGGGGCAGCGCGTCGAGACGCGCGGCGGCAAGCTTGATGCGCTCGTATTCCATCAGCCGACGCACCAGCTCCGCGCGCGGATCATCGGGTTCGCCGCTTTCGGTCTTCGTCGGCCGCGGCAGCAGCATGCGCGACTTGATCTCGAGCAGCATCGCCGCCATCAGCAGGTAATCCGCCGCCAATTCGAGGTTGCTGCGCCGCATTGCCTCGACATAGGCCAGATACTGCGCGGTGAGCGGCGCCATCGGAATGTCGAGGATGTTCACGTTGGCCTTGCGGATCAGATAAAGCAAGAGGTCGAGCGGGCCTTCGAAGGCATCGAGGAACACCTCCAGCGCATCCGGCGGGATGTAGAGGTCGCGCGGCAGCTCCGGCAATGGCTCGCCGTAGAGTTTCGGCACGTGCGCTTGGGCACCGGGTGCCGTGCCAGCAGCGCCGACTTGCGCCGTTTCCGTCATGACACCGTGTAGGCCGCGGTACCCACCGCGATCAGCTCGCTGCGGTCGTTGAACATTTCCATGCGCGCCACCGCGACCTTGTTACCGGTACGCAATGGATAGCCGCGGGCCAGGAACCGTGCGCCGTCGCCGGGGCGCAGGTAATCGACGCGCAAATCGATGGTGCCGATACGCGCGAAGCGTTCCAGCACTTCTTCGACCGGCTTGCCTTTGAGCTTCTGCTGCACGCCGAGGAACGCGACCAGTCCGCCGGTGACGTCGAGCACCGCGGAGATCACGCCGCCGTGCAGGATGTTGCGCACGTAGTTGCCGACCAGCTCGGGGCGCATCGCGAAGGAGAGCTCTGGACGATCGTGGTGCAGCGACAGCACGTCGATGCCGAGGATGCGATTGAATGGCATGCGCTCGACGAAGCTGTCGCGAATGATCGCCAACAGCCGCGCCTCTTCGGCCACGGCAATGTCCGCCTCGCGCTTCACGAGTAGTCCAATCCCATCGCTTCGCGCACGTCGCGCATGGTCTCCTGCGCGAGCTTGCGGGCCTTCTCGCAGCCGTCGGCGATGATGCCCCTCACCAGCTGCGGATCTTCCTCGTAACGCCGCGCGCGTTCGCGCATCGGCTCCTGCTCCTTGAGCACGCCCTCGATCACCGGCTGCTTGCATTCGAGGCAACCGATGCCGGCAGAACGACAGCCCTCGCGCACCCAGGCTTTCACTTCGTCGTTCGAATAGATTTGGTGGAACTGCCAGACCGGGCATTTTTCCGGATCGCCCGGATCCGAGCGACGCACGCGCGCCGGATCGGTCTGCATGGTGCGAATCTTCTTGCGGATCGACTCCTCGTCTTCTCTGAGCGCGATCGTGTTGCCGTAGGACTTCGACATCTTTTGTCCGTCCAGCCCGGGCATCCGCGATGCCTGGGTGAGCAGCGCCGTCGGTTCGACGAGGATCATCTTGCCGCTGCCTTCGAGATAGCCAAACAGACGTTCGCGGTCGCCATGCGACAGGCTCTGCGCTTCCTCGAGGATCGCATGGGCCTGTTCGAGCGCGTCTTCGTCGCCTTTCTCCTGAAAACGCACGCGCAGCTCTTCATAGAGCCGGGCGCGTTTGCCACCGAGCTTCTTCACCGCCACTTTCGCCTTTTCCTCGAAGCCGGGTTCGCGGCCGTAGAGATGATTGAAGCGGCGGGCGATCTCGCGCGCGAATTCCAGGTGCGGCACCTGATCCTCGCCGACCGGTACCTTGTCGGCCCGATAGATCAGAATGTCGGCGGCTTGCAGGAGCGGATAGCCGAGGAAGCCATAGGTCGTGAGATCTTTGTGGGTGAGCTTCTCCTGCTGATCTTTGTAGGTCGGCACGCGCTCGAGCCAGGACAGCGGCGTCATCATGGAGAGGAGCAGATGCAATTCGGCATGTTCCGGTACGCGCGACTGGATGAAGATCGTCGCCTGTGCCGGATCGACACCCGCCGCCAGCCAGTCGATCACCATGTCCCAGGCGTTCTGGGCGATGCCGCTCGGCTCGTCATAGGCGGTCGTCAGCGCGTGCCAGTCGGCGACGAAGAACAGACAGGGAAACTCGTGCTGGAGCTTGATCCAGTTGGCCAGCACGCCGTGATAGTGCCCCAGATGCAGGCGGCCGGTGGGACGCATCCCGGAAAGGACTCTTGCGACGAACATGATTTACAGGGCAAACAGATTTTTGATGAAAAAAAGGAAAGCGCGCATCAGCGGCGTCAGGATCAGGTCGAGCCCGCCGAGGAACAACAGCACGAGCAGGATCGTGAAGCCGAAGCGTTCGAGCTGCGCGAAACGCCACGCCAGCCGATGCGGCAACAGGCTCACCGCGATGCGTCCGCCGTCGAGCGGCGGAATCGGCAAGAGATTCAGTAGCATCAGCACCGCATTGACGTTGATGCCGGCGCGCGCCATCTCGGCGAGCGGCAGGCTGTAGGCATTCTCGGGCATCACTACCGCCAGCTTCAGCACCAACGCCCAGGCGAGCGCCATCGCCAGATTCGCGCCGGGTCCCGCGGCGGCCACCCAGAGCATGTCCTGCTTCGGATGCCGCAAGCGGCCGAAATCCACCGGCACCGGCTTGGCCCAGCCGAACAGGAACTGACCCTTGCTGAAAAAAAGCAATAGCGCCGGCACCAGCAAGGTGCCGACCGGATCGACGTGTTTGACGGGATTGAGGGTGATGCGGCCGAGCAGCCAGGCGGTGGGATCGCCGAAATGGCGCGCCACGTAACCGTGGGCGGCCTCGTGCAGCGTGATGGCGAAAATCACCGGGATGGCGTGGATCGCCAGGGCTTGGATCAAATTTTCCATGGCCGGGATTGTAAACGACGCTAATCGCCCGCAAGCCCGAAGGGGCCGAGCGGCCCCTTGCCGGCACGAATCAACGTGATCTCGCCGCCGACGAGCTCGATCACCGTCGTCATGCCGCTGCCGCAGGGCCCGGCGTCGATGATCAGATCGACGACTGGGTCAAGCCGCGCGCGGATCTCCTCAGGATCGGTAAGTGGCTCATTCTCGCCGGCCAGAATCAGCGTCGAACAGAGAATCGGTTCGTCCAGGGCGGAAAGCAGCGCGCGCGTCACCGGATGGTCGGGCACGCGCAGGCCGATGGTCTTCTTCTTCGGATGCAGCACGCGGCGTGGCAATTCCTTCGTGCCTTCGAGGATGAAGGTGTAGGGCCCGGGCGTGGCGGCCTTGAGCAGCCGATATTGGGCGTTATCGACGCGCGCATAGGTGGCGATCTCGGACAGATCGCGGCACATCAGCGTGAAATGATGGCGCTCATCGACGCCTCTGATGCGCCGGATGCGTTCGATGAGCGCAGCATCGCCGAGGTGCCCGCCCAGTGCATAGGCGGAATCGGTGGGGAAGACCGCCAGAGCGCCTTTGCGGATGAGCTCCGCGGCGCGGTCGATCAGGCGCGGCTGCGGGTTCTTCGGATGAACCGCGAAACATTCCGCCAATTCATTCCTCCCAGGCGGTCCACACCGGCGTCAGTCCTTCCGGCAACGGCGGCAGGCGACCGAGATCGGCATAGCTCTCGCCCGGGCCGTGAAAATCCGAGGCGCGCGAGGCGAGGAAGCCGAATTCGCGGGCAATGGCGGCAAATTCGCGCATTTCGGCATCGCTGGCGCTGCCTGAGACCACTTCGATGCCTTGCCCGCCGCAGTCCCTGAAGGCGCGATACAACTCGCGCCGTTCGCCGGCGGCGAGGCGATAGCGGCCCGGATGGGCGATCACCGCGATGCCGCCCGCGCCGCGGATCCAGCCCACCGCCTCGGCAAGCTCGGCCCAGGCATGGCTGACATAGCCGGGCTTGTCCTTGGCGAGCCAGTGCTCGAAAACCGTCTTCACATCCGGCGCGAAGCCGCGCTCGACGATGTAGCGGGCGAAATGCGAACGCGAGATCAGCGCCGGATTGCCGACATACTTCAGCGCCCCTTCATAGGCGCCGTCGATGCCTACCTTGGCGAGTTCCTGCGCCATCAGGACGGCACGCGCATCGCGGCCGCTGCGTACCCTTGCGAGCCCCGCGCGCAGGGTCTCATCGCGCGGGTCGAAATTCAGTCCGACGATGTGCACGGTCTGATCGTCTCCCCACGAGACGGAAATCTCGACGCCGGTGACGAAGCGCAAACCGAGCGTCGCTGCCGCCGCCATCGCTTCGTCGAGTCCGCCGATTTCGTCGTGATCGGTCAGCGCCAGCAGATCGACGCCATTGGCATGGGCACGGCTGACCACCGCGGCCGGCGCGAGCAGCCCGTCGGAGACGGTCGAATGGCAATGCAGGTCGGGGTTCGACGGCATCATCGCAGCAGATCCGACGATTTCAGCCAGGCCGCGAAATCGGCGCCGACTTCGGGGTGGCGCAGCGCATATTCGACCGTGGCGCGCAGATAGCCGAGCTTCGAGCCGCAGTCATAGCGCACCCCGCGGTAACGGTAGGCGAGCACCTGCTGTTCAGCGAGCAGCGCCGCAATCGCGTCGGTGAGCTGGATCTCGCCACCCGAGCCGGCCTGGGCGTTTTCCAGATACGCGAAGATGCGCGGGGCCAGCACGTAGCGGCCGACCACCGCCAGCGTCGAGGGGGCGGCCTCGGGCTTCGGCTTCTCGACGATGGCCGTCACCCGCTCGACACGCTCGGCCAAAGGCTGCGCGGCGACGATGCCATAGCTTCCGGTGTCCTCGCGCGGCACGTCCTGCACACCGAGGATCGAGCAGCGGTAATAGTCGTAGGCTTCGACCATCTGCTTCATCACCGGCACCTCACCGTCGAGCAGGTCGTCGGCCAAGAGCACCGCGAAGGGTTCATCGCCGACCACCGGCTTGGCGCACAGCACTGCGTGCCCGAGACCGAGCGCCTCCGCCTGGCGGATGTAGATGCAATTGATGTGCTTGGGCAGGAGATTGCGGACGAAATCGAGCAATTCCGTCTTGCCGCGCCGTTCCAGCTCGCTTTCCAGTTCGTAAGCCTTGTCGAAGTGATCCTCGATCGCGCGTTTCGAGCGGCCGGTGACGAAGATCATGTCGGTGATGCCGGCGGCGACCGCCTCCTCGACCGCATACTGGATCAGCGGCTTATCGACGATCGGCAGCATCTCCTTTGGACTGGCCTTGGTGGCGGGCAGAAAACGGGTACCCATGCCGGCGACAGGAAAAACCGCCTTGGTAACTTTACTCATGACTTCAATAGCTCCCTCAATTGCTTTTCATCGAGCATGGTAATGCCCAATTCCTGCGCCTTGGTGAATTTGCTGCCGGGGTCTGTGCCTACGACGACGTAATCGGTCTTCTTCGACACCGAGCCGGCGATCTTGCCGCCCTTCTCCTCGATCAGCGCCTTGGCCTGATCGCGTGTCAGCGTCGGCAGCGTGCCGGTGAGCACGAAGGTCTTGCCGGCAAGCGGGGCCGGCGCGGCACGCCTGCTGGTTTCTTCCGGCCAACGCACGCCGGCGGCGATCAGCGCCTCGATCACCTTACGGTTGTGCGGTTCGGAAAAGAAGTGGGCGATCGATTCGGCCACCACCGGCCCGACTTCCGGCACCTGCTGCAGCGCAGCGACATCCGCGCGCATCAAGGCTTCGAGCCGGCCGAAATGACGCGCGAGGTCCTTGGCCGTCGCCTCACCGACGTTGCGGATGCCGAGCGCATAGATGAAGCGCGCCAGCGTGGTCTGACGGCTCTTGTCGATCGCGGCAAGGAGATTCTGCGCCGATTTCTCGCCCATGCGCTCGAGATTCGCCAGTGTCGGCAGATCCAGCCGGTAGAGATCGGCCACCGTGGCGACGATGCCCTGATCGACCAGCTGATCGACCAGTTTCTCGCCCAGGCCTTCGATGTCCATCGCACGCCGCGAGGCAAAGTGGAGCAAGGTCTGCTTGCGCTGCGCGGGACAGAACAGGCCGCCGGTGCAGCGCGCGATCGCCTCGCCTTCGGGCTTTTCGACTCGTGATCCGCACACCGGGCAGTGGGTCGGCATCACGAACGGATGCGTGTGCGGCGGGCGCCGCTCCGGGACGATGGCGACCACCTCGGGGATCACGTCGCCGGCGCGGCGGACGATCACGGTATCGCCCACGCGCACGTCCTTGCGATGCACTTCGTCTTCGTTGTGCAGGGTCGCGTTGGTCACCGTGACGCCGCCGACGAACACCGGCGCAAGTCTGGCCACCGGGGTGAGTGCGCCGGTACGGCCGACCTGCACGTCGATCGCCAGCACCGTCGTCAACGCCTCTTCGGCAGGAAACTTGTGGGCGATCGCGAAGCGCGGCGCGCGCGCGACGAAACCCAGGCGCTCCTGGTCGGCAAGATCATCGACCTTATAGACCACGCCGTCGATGTCGTAGGGCAAGCTGCGGCGCTGCCTGCCGATGCGTTCGAAATAGCCGAGCAGCCCACGCGCGCCCTGCACCACCGCCCGCTCGCGCGCCACCGGGATGCCCCAGCTGGAAAGCCGCGCCATCATCTCGGAATGCAAAGTCGGCGTAGGCCGGACGGCACCCGCATCGGCCACGCCATAGGCGTAGAAGCGCAGCGGCCGCTGGGCGGTGATCTTCGGGTCGAGCTGGCGCAGACTGCCCGCCGCGGCATTGCGCGGATTGGCGAATTCCTTTTCGCCGGCGGCGCGCTGACGCTCGTTGAGTTTCTCGAAATCGCGCTTGAGCATCAGCACCTCGCCGCGCACCTCGATGAGCGGCGGCACATCCGCGCCCGCAAGACGCAGTGGAATGTTGCGCACGGTGCGCAGATTCTGTGTCACGTCCTCGCCAGTGAAGCCGTCGCCGCGCGTCGCGCCCTGCACGAAGAGGCCGTCCTCGTAGCGCAAGGTGATCGCCAGGCCATCGAACTTCGGCTCGCAGGCATAGGAAATCACCACCTTGCCGAGCCCCTCGCGGCAGCGGCGGTCGAACGCTTCCACCTCCTCCGCGGAAAACGCATTGTTGAGCGAGAGCATCGGCACTCTATGGCGCACCTCGCGAAACGCAGACAGCGGCTGGCCGCCGACGCGCTGGGTCGGCGAATCCGGCGTGACGAGCTCGGGATATTCGGTTTCGAGCTGCTGCAGCGCCCGGAACAACTTGTCATACTCGGCGTCTGGGATCGTTGGTGCGTCGAGCACGTAATAGGCATAGTTGTGGCGCTCGATCTCGGCGCGCAATTGCGCCGCACGGGCGGCGACCTCTGCGGGAACTTTCGTGGCCATCAGGCGAACAACCGCAAGGCGCGCACCCCGCCGGGCACGATGCCGCGATCACGCATGCGGCTTTGCAGCTCGACGATGCGGCTTCTGATGATGTCGATCGTCGCTTCGGGCAGCGGCTTGCGCTGCGCGTCGGCCAGCTGCCCGCCGAGCGCCGTGGCGCACTGCCGAGCGAAATCGAGAAGACGCTCGAACGCCTGCGCGCCGGCAGCCACGCGCGGCACATCGAGAGTGAAGATCAGATCGGAAAGCTCGTTCGCCGCGACATGTGCGGCCGGGAAGGTCTTCGCCGCGCGGCAGATCAGCGCGAAAGCCTCGCTGCCGTCCTGATTGCTGGCGACGAAGCGCTCGCCTTCGAGACGCAGACCGGCGCGCTCGAGGAGCGGCGCGAGCCGAGCACCGGAGAGGCGCGGGGTGGTCCTCGGCAGCACGTGCAGCGTCAGTTGCAGATCCACCGAGGCGCAAAACGCATCGAGTTCCTGCGCCCGTTCGAGCAGCGCTCCGGTTTCCGGCATCTCGATGCTACCGACGAAGCGCTGCGCCAGCCGTTTCATGCCCTCAACGAAGGTCGCCAGTGTTTCCGCGCTCACGGCGCCGAGACGATCGACCAGCTGCAACGCGACGGCCAGATGCTTGACGCTGCCCGAATCGTCCGGCAGCAGCGTGTGCCAATGACCGCTATGCTCATCCAGGCCCAGCCACTGTACCGGCTTGTCGATGCGGGCCGACCAGTCGTGATATTCCTCGCGCAGCACTCGCACGGGCACCGGTGCGACGAACTCGATGCGCACCAGGCAATCGACGCTGCCATCGCTCCATTCAGCCGGTACGGGGGGGATACCCTCCTCTTCGACGTCGAGCAGCAAATCCACTTCCCCGGCCGGCATGGCGGATTCAGGCTCGAGCGGCAGATCGGCCTCCATGAAACTCGGCTCAGGCAGACCGGCACCCGGCGACGACAGGCTCGGCTCGATCCTCTTCGCAGGCTGCGGGGAAGCGGTTTCCTCTCCAGGAGATTGGGTCGCCGCCCTGGCAGCAGCGGATGCCTTCGCCTCGCGCTCTTTGCGCGCCAGGAAACGCTTTTCCTGAATGCGGTTGTAAAGCCAGACGGCGAGTACCAGCACCACGCCGAAGACGATCAGTGCAATCTGCAGATCTTTCATGCCGCCGCCTCCTTGTCCGCCATGCGCAGGGCTTCTTCGATGTCGACCTCGACGACGCGCGACACACCCTGTTCCTGCATGGTCACGCCGATCAGCTGCTGGGCCATCTCCATCGTGATCTTGCTGTGTGTGATGAAGACGAACTGCGTGACGCGCGCCATGCGCTTGACCATTTCACAGTAACGCACCGTGTTCGAATCGTCGAGCGGCGCGTCGACCTCGTCGAGCATGCAAAACGGCGCCGGATTGAGCTGGAACAGCGCGAACACCAGCGCGATCGCGGTGAGCGCCTTCTCGCCGCCGGAGAGCAGATGGATCGTCGAATTGCGTTTGCCGGGCGGCTGCGCCATGATCTGGATGCCGGCATCGAGGATTTCCTCGCCGGTCAAAATCAGCTTCGCCTCGCCGCCCCCAAACAGCTCCGGGAACAGCGCGCCGAAATTGGCATTCACTTTGTCGTAGGTCTCCTGCAACTGCTCGCGCGTCTCGCGATCGATGCGGCGGATCGCGTCTTCGAGCGTGCCGATCGCGGTGGCCAAATCGGCCGACTGCTCGTCGAGGAAGCCCTTGCGCTCCTTGGCGCTTTCCAGCTCTTCGAGCGCGGCCAGATTGACCGGTCCCAATGCCTCGATCTCGTTGGCAAGCCGCGTGATTTCCGCCTGCAAGGCGCTGTCGCGCAGGTTGGCCGTCAATTCGGCGGCCAGCGCCGCCTCGTCCTCGGGCCTTACGACATGGGCTTCCTTGAGCCGCTCCTGGAACTGTTCGACATTGAGCTTGGCCGCCTGCTGCTTGAGCTTCAGTTCGTTGATCCGCTCACGCGCCGGTAGCAGGGACTGCTCGATCTTCAGACGCTCCTCGTCGAGGCTGCGCAGCGCTGCGGCGGCCGCTTCGAGTTCGTTGCGACGCTTGGCCAGCGTGGTCTCCTGCGCAGCTTTCGTCGCCAGCGCCGTCTGTAATTGCTGCTGGCAGACTTCGTCGCTGATCGCGGCCAGTTCCTGCGACGCCTCTCCGCGCTCCTGGGCCACCTGGGCCAGCTGGCGGCGCGCGGTCTCAAAGGCGCGTGCGTTGTCTTCGAGCTTGCCACGGCATTCCTTCTCGGCGAAGCCCGCCTCCTGCGCCTCGCGGGCGAGCTGGTGTTCGAGCGCGCGCGCCTCGCGCAGCGCCGTATCGAGCTGGCGCTGGCGTTCCAGTGCCGCTTCCATGCGCGCGCGCGCCGCTGCCAATGCTTCGCGCGCGCGAAAGGCTTCGTCCTCGGCGGCGACGAGAGCGGCTTTCTCCTCTTCCTCGACGCGCGCGATCTCGTCGAGATCGCGCGTCAATTGCGCTACCCGCTCCTCGAAACGCGCCTGCGCCTGACCGAGCTTGAGGGCCTCGACCTGGGCGGCATGCCGGCGGCTTTGCGCCTCCTGCACGGCGCGCCGCGCCTCGGTAAGCTCGCGTTGGCCGGCAGCGACCGCCTGCTCGGCGGCGAGTTGCGCTTCACGCGCCGCGCTCTGGGCCTCTTCGAGCACCTCGATCTGCGCGGCCAGCTGCTCGAGCTCGCGCTGGCGCTCGATGACGCCGTGGGTCTTGACGTCGGGAACGTAGAGCGTAAGCCCCGCCGGCGTCGCCAGATGGCCGGCGCGACCGATACGCCGACCCGCGCCTTCCAGCAAGTCGGCAACGTCCTCGACGATGCGCACGTCACCGAGCCATTCGTCGAGCAACGCTGCCCAGCGCATATCGCGGCAGCGCACCTGGGTGCGCAGGCTGTCGGCCGGTGGCGCGACACTGGGGCCATCACCCGGCAGAGCCAGCGTAACGGTGGCCGGCGGCGGCGTGGTCAGGGCTTTTTGCAGCGCCTCGCGGCTCGCCGGCACGGCCATCAGCTTTTCGCGCAGCACCGCCTCGACGGCGGTCTCCCAGCCTGGTTCGACGTCGAGTGCATGCCAAAGCGGTTCGGCATCCGCCAACCCCAAGTCGGCGAGCCAGCCGGGAAGATCGCCTCCCCGTCCGACACGTGACTGCAATTGCGCCAGCGCATCGTGCCGCGCCCGCGCGGAGGTAGTGGCCCGATGGGCGGCGGCCAATGTTTCGCGCCGCTCGCGCAAGGCCGCTTCCAAGGCCGGCTGGCGGGCCTGTGCTTCGGCAAGATGCGCCTGGGCAACTTCCAGCGCAGCCTCGGCCTCTGCCTCGGCTTCTTGGGCAGCGGCGAGTTCTGCCGCATCGGGCGCGATGAGCTGGGAGCGCTCGGCATCGAGCCGGCCCTTGCGCTGGGCGAGATTATCGAGCGCGCGCAGCGCATGGCCGCGATCGGCCTCGGCGAGCCGTAACGCCTGTTCGGCGGCATTCAAGGCCTTGCGCGCCTCGGTGACCTGGGCCTCGGCTTCCCTGACGGCCTCCTCGGCTTCTGGCAAACGCGCGGCCGCCTCCTCGTGGCGGGCCGCCGCGGTGACGGCGCGGCTGCGCGAGTTTTCCAGCAGCGCATTCCAGCGCAGCTCTTCCTCCTCGAGGCGGCGCATCTCGGCCGACCAGTGAGCTTCCTGCGCATCGAGCTGGGCAAGGCGACCTTCCAGCCGGGCGCGGGCATCGCGCAGGTGGGAGATCTCGGTTTCGAGACGCTTGACCTCGGCATTGGCCGCGTACATCTCGGCCTGGGCGGCATGCAGTGCGTCCGAGGCGGAAAAATGCGCCTCACGGGCCTGTTCGACGCGCAGCTCGAGCTCGCGCAGCCGCGCCGTCTCGGCCTCGACTGCGTTGATCTGCTCGGCGACCTGGCGTGCCAGGCGCTCGGCCTCGGCCTGTGCGTCATTGCGCTTCTTGAGCCATAACAAGCTCTGACGACGATTGAGCCGGGCTTGCAGATCGCGGTAACGCCGCGCCACTTCGGCTTGCGCTTCGAGGCGCTCCACCTGGCCGGCGAGCTCGTTGCGAATGTCGTCGACGCGAGCGAGGTTTTCGCGCGCGTCTTCGAGACGGCCCTCGGTTTCCTTGCGCCGTTCCTTGTATTTCGTCACGCCGGCCGCTTCTTCGAGGAACCAGCGCAATTCCTCGGGCTTGGACTCGATGATGCGCGAGATCATCCCCTGGCCGATGATCGCGTAGGCGCGCGGCCCCAGGCCGGTGCCGAGGAACAGGTCGATCACGTCGCGGCGGCGCACGTGCAGGTTGTTGATGTAGTAGTTGGAATTGCCGTCGCGATCGAGGGTGCGCTTGACGGTGATCTCGGCGTATTGCCCCCACTGGCCGCCGACCCGCCCTTGCGAATTGTCGAAGAACAGCTCGACGCTGGCCCGGCCGACTTCCTTGCGCGTGCCGGAGCCCTTGAAGATCACGTCCTGGATCGATTCGCCACGCAGTTCGGAGGCCTTCGATTCGCCCAGCACCCAGCGCACCGCGTCGATGATGTTCGATTTGCCGCAGCCGTTGGGACCGACCACCCCCACAAGCTGGTTCGGGAACACCACGGTGGTCGGCTCGACGAAGGATTTGAAGCCGGCGATCTTGAGCTTGGTAAGACGCACGTCGGAAAATGTCCAGGGAATGTAGCTGGGGATTATAGTGCCCGCTAAAGGGTAGAATCCGCGCCCCACCCTTACCAGGACTCGCCATGCCAAGCCCGACACCGATCGATACCGATGCGGTCGAAGCGCTCTTCGCGTTGCCCTTCAACGATCTCATCTACCGCGCGCAGACCGTGCACCGCCAGCATTTCGACCCAAACCAGGTGCAGCGCTCGACGCTGCTGTCGATCAAGACCGGCGGCTGCTCCGAGGATTGCGGCTATTGCTCGCAATCGGCGCGCCGCGATACCGGCATCGGCCGCGGCAAGCTGCTCGATCTCGAGGAAGTCGAGCTCGCGGCCAAGGCCGCCAAGGAAAAAGGCGCGACGCGTTTTTGCATGGGCGCCGCCTGGCGCGGGCCGAAGGACGGCGACCTCGACAAAGTGATCGAAATGGTGCGCGCGGTAAAAAACCTCGGCATGGAAGCCTGCCTGACGCTTGGGCTCCTGGCGCCGGGGCAAGCCGAGAAGCTCGCCGCGGCTGGCCTGGACTACTACAACCACAATCTCGACACCGGAGCCGAGTATTACGACCAGATCATCACCACGCACAGCCAACAGGCGCGCATGGAAACCCTGATGAGCGTGCGTGGGGCCGGTATCAAGATCTGCTGCGGCGGCATCATCGGCATGGGCGAGAGCCGCCGCGTGCGCGCGTCCTTGATTGCCCAGTTGGCGAACCTGAACCCGCCGCCGGAATCGGTGCCGATCAACCACCTCGTCGCGATTCCCGGCACGCCGCTGGAAAACGCGCCGCCGCTCGATCCATTCGAGTTCGTGCGCACCATCGCTTGCGCTCGCATCACGATGCCGACTTCCTATGTCCGGCTGTCCGCCGGCCGGCAGCAGATGAGCGATGAGCTGCAGGCGCTGTGCTTCCTGGCCGGGGCGAATTCGATCTTCTATGGCGATAAGCTGCTCACTTCCGGCAACCCGGAGGTGGCGCACGACGAGGCGCTGTTCGCGCGGCTCGGGCTCACAGGCTGCTAGCGAGTCTCGCCAGGCCCGCCGCATCGTCGCGGCGCAAGGCCACGATCGGAATGTCGCCGACGTGAGGAGTCAGCGATGCCAGCGTCTCCTCGACGCTCACCGTGCTGTCCGCGGTTTCATTGACGATCAGCCGTGCGGGACGGATGCCGACTTCGCGCAGCGCAGCGAGCGCCGTGAGCGTGTGCGAGAGCGCACCCAGATGAGTGCCGGCAACGAGCAGCGTCGGCACTTCGAGGGCTACGATCCAGTCGCGCACCGTGTGTTGCGCCGTCAGCGGCACCATCATGCCTCCCACGCCCTCGATGAGCAGGAGTCCATCATTCGTAGCGATCTCGTCTCGGCACCAGGCGACGAGCGCATCGAAGTCGATGCTTTTGCCCTCCTTCGCCGCCGCGAGATCGGGCGAGAAGGGCGCCTGATAGCACCATGCCGTCCTGCCAGCGCCGATTCTGGCGAGATCGGACTCGGCATGACGCGCCGGATCGTAGCCGGAGACCACCGGCTTGATCGCCCGCACCGGTCTATCCTGCTCGCGACACGCCGCGATCAAGCCCGCGCAAAGCCAGGTTTTGCCAAGGTCGGTGCCCGTCGCGGTAATAAAATAACTTTTGCCCATCGCGCCATTTTCCCATGACTTGTATCGACGCCCTTTGGCTCCCCTACACCCAGATGGCCACCGCGCCTGCCCCTTTGCCGGTGGTTGGCGCGCAAGGGGTACGGATTCGGCTCGCCGACGGCCGCGAGCTGATCGACGGTATTTCCTCGTGGTGGACGATGTGCCACGGCTATCGCCATCCGCACATCGTCGCGGCCGTCAAGGCGCAGCTCGACACCCTGCCGCATGTGATGTTCGCCGGCCTCGTCCATGAGCCGGCACTGAAACTCGCCCGGCGGCTCGTCAAGCTGCTGCCGGGCACACTCGAGCGCGTCTTCTTCTCCGAATCCGGTTCGGTCGCGGTCGAAGTGGCGCTCAAGATCGCCGTGCAGTATTGGCGCAACCGCGGCGAGGACCGGCATGCCTTCGTCGCCTTCAAGGATGGCTACCACGGCGACACGCTGGGCGCCCTCTCCGTCACCGATCCAGGCTGCGGCTTTCACGCTGCGATGTCCGCCTATCGCGTCCCGCAATTCTTCGCCGCGCTGCCGCGCGATGCGGCCACGCGCGCCGCGCTCGATGACTTGCTGGAAAAACATCGTCTCGACATCGCCGCGGTGATCGTCGAGCCGCGCGTGCAGGGCGCCGGCGGCATGCGTTTTCACGATCTCGCCACACTGCGCGCCATCCGGGCTGCCTGCGATGAACACGGCGTGCTGCTCATCCATGATGAGATCATGACCGGCTTCGGCCGCACCGGCCAGATGTTCGCCTCCCCTGCCGACGCGCCGCCAGACATCCTGTGCCTGTCGAAGGCGCTCACCGGCGGCACGCTGCCACTTGCCGCCACCGTCGCCAGCGATCATGTTTTCGCCGCGTTTTGCTCCGCACGCGCCGAGGATGCCTTGATGCACGGCCCGACCTTCATGGCCAATCCGCTCGCCTGCGCGGCGGCGAATGCCTCGCTCGATCTGTTCGAGACCGAGCCGAGACTAGAGCAGGTCGCAGCGATCGAAGCGCAGATGAAGCGCGAGCTCGCACCCTGCCGCGCTCTGCCTGGTGTCAGCGATGTGCGCGTCATGGGCGCGATCGGCGTGGTGCAGCTCGAGCACCCCGTCGCCGCCGCCTTGCGCCCGGCCTTCATCGAACGCGGCGTGTGGGTGCGGCCGTTCGGCGACATCGTCTATCTCACCCCGCCCTTCGTGATCGAACCGGCAGATCTGAGCACGCTCGCCACGGCGGTCTGCGAAGTCGTAGCCGAGTGGTCGAAACAGGTCCACCGCCTTCCATGCCCGATCTCGACGCCCTGATCGCGCCGCGGCTTGTGCAGCTCGATGCGGCGAATCTTCGGCGCAGGCTCGTCGCGATCGATCCGTCGCTCGTCGATGTCGCCTCGAACGACTATCTGGGGCTCTCTCGCCATCCGCTCGTCATCGAGCGCGCCTGTGAATGGACCACTAAGCATGGCGCCGGCAGCCGCGCCTCCAGGCTCGTCACCGGCACCAGCGATGAACTGCTGGCGCTGGAAGCACGGCTCGCCCGCTTCAAGGGCAGGGAAGCCGCGCTGATCTTCGCCAGCGGCTTTCAGCTCAACAGCTCGGTGCTGCCGGCCTTGCTGGAACTGGGAGACGCGCCGCTCGTCTTCACCGATCGCTTGAACCACGCCAGCCTCCATGCGGGCTTGCGCGGCGTCAAACAAATCCGCTTTCGCCACAACGACCTCACGCATCTCGAAGAACTGCTGATGAGCCATCCGGGCAAGACGCGCTGGATCGTCACCGAGTCGGTGTTCAGCATGGACGGCGACACGGCCGATGTCGCCGCGCTCGCGGCGCTGGCGGAAAAGCATGGCGCTTTTCTCTATCTCGACGAGGCCCATGCCACCGGCGTGCTCGGGCCGCAGGGCAGCGGGCTTTCGCAAGGGCGGGCCACCGTGACGATGGGCACGCTCGGCAAGGCCCTGGGCGGCGCGGGGGCCTATGTCGCTGGCTCACAGGCATTGATCGACTGGCTGATCAACCGCTGCGCCGGCTTCATCTACAGCACCGCGCCGGCGCCGGCGGCCTTGGGCGCGCTCGATGCGGCGCTCGATCTCGTGCCGACGATGGATGCCGAGCGGGCACGGCTGATGCGGATGGCCGATGCCTTGCGCAGCGCGTTGCAATCGTGCGGCTTCGACACTCTGGCCTCGTCGACCCAGATCGTCCCCGCCGTGTTCGGACAAGCGCGCCGCACGCTCGAAGCGGCGGCAAAACTCCGTCAGGCAGGCATCCTCGCCGTCGCGATCCGTCCGCCGACGGTGCCCGTCGGCACGGCGCGGCTGAGGTTCTCACTTTCGGCGGCGCTTTCCGACGGCCAGTTCGAGCGGCTGCTTGCGGCGGTAAAGACCCTGTGAGCACGGTCGTCTTCGTCCACGGCTGGGGCTACGATGCGCACCTGTGGGATGAGGTGCGCGCCTTGCTCGACCCGACGCTTGGCATCGTCACCCTCGATTTCGGCTACTTTGGTGCCGCCTCACCAGCGCCGACTCTCGATGAGCCCGTCCTCGCCGTCGGCCATTCGCTCGGCGTCTTGTGGTGGCTTGCGCAATCGGCCATTCCCTGGCGGCGCCTGCTGTCGATCAACGGCTTTCCGCGCTTCACCGCCAGCGCGGATTACCCAGGGGTTGCGCCGCGGCTGCTCTGTCGCATGCAGCAGCAGTTTCGGAAAGCGCCCGCGACGGTGCTCGCCGATTTTCATGCGCGCTGCGGCGGGCACGCGCCTTTTGGCTTGCCGAACCTCGCGCGCCTTGCGGCCGGGCTCGATGCGTTGGGCGAGTGGGATGGCCGTGCGCGGCTCGCCTCGCGCCGCAGCGATGTCGTCGCGCTGGCTGGAACGAACGATCCGATCGTCCCTGCTGCGATGAGTCGCATGGCCTTCGGGACGGTCGAATTCATCGATACCACGGGGCACCTGCTCCCCGAGACCCATCCGGAAATCTGCGCCCGCTGGATCGAAAGGCTCGCCGATGCGTGATGTCGCGCAACGCTTTTCTGCCGCCGCAGACAGTTACGACGCCCATTCGGCGGCGCAGCGCCATGCCGCGCAGCGTCTTGCCGAGCATCTCGTGCGCTGCCGCTTGCCGCCGCGCCCGCGCGTGCTGGAGATCGGCTGCGGCACCGGGCATCTGACGGTGCTATTGGCGCAGCAATTGCCCGGCGCGCAGATCTTGGCCACCGACCTCGCGCCGCCGATGGTCGCGGCCTGTCGCAGGCGACTGGGCAACAACCCCCGCCTTGCCTTCGTCGCGATGGACGGCAGCCGACCCGCCGTGAAAGGAAAGTTCGATCTGATCTGCGGCAATCTGGTCGCGCAATGGTTCGACGATCTGCCCGCCGCCTTCGCGACGCTGGCCGCACTGCTGGCGCCTTCGGGTGTGATGTTGATGAGTTTGCCGGGCGAAAAGACCTTTTGCGAGTGGCGTGCGGCCCACGCCCGGCATGGTTTGCCCCCCGGCACGCGCAAACTGCCGACACGAGACGATTGCCTGGCGGCCCTGCCGCCGGGTGAAAACACGCTCGAGTGTGAATACTGGCGCGACCAGTATGCCGATGGGCTTGCCTTTCTGCGTAGCTTACGCGCGATCGGCGCCGATACGCCCGCCGCTGGTCACAAGCCACTCGCCGTCGGCCAGCTGCGGCGCGTGCTGGAAACACTGGGTGTTGCCCCCCAGCTGACCTATGAATTTTTCTTGCTGATCCATCAGAGGAAATAGGAGACTGACCCCGACTTTTTGGGCTGTTTGGCAGCTCACCAGGCGGCGGCACCCTCCTCGCCACGCTGAAGAAAGAACTGCTGACGATCTCCAATGTTTCGTCTCATTTTGTCTATGCAGAGCCGGCCGTGGGAGAGGCCGCGAGGGCGGGTGTTTATTTTGCGCATGGCCATTTCATCCTCCCCGGCTGACATTGTCCGTCATGCGCGTAAGTAAGAGAGTTACCAGCAGAATGGTGTCGGTTATTTTTACATTCAGTAGGTACCACTGCGGGTATAAATTAAGTAACTAAATGATTTACTGAAATAGTTTCCATTTCATGAAATTTGGCTCAAATTTTGCTATGAGCCCCACGTACGCGTCCCGCCTCAAATTCTTTTGGACATGTACCGCCCCCAAAATTCTTGTAGTACTGATTTGCAGTTCATGCAGCCTTGCGGATCGCTTGAGCCTGCAGGACTTCAAAGGATAGATGAAGCCCAGTTTTTGGCTGCGGCCACTATGCTTAGCTTCGGGTGCGACGAAGTTTGCTTGCGCCGGAACTTCGTTTTCAAGACTCGTTTTCAAGACGCCAATGGCGATTGTAGCGATCCCTGAACTCGGTGACAGCCTGCCGCACTTCGCACTTATTCGATGTTGCGGAAGAAGCGTCCATGAATGCTTGCTCCTTCAGCGTCCGTTTGAAGCGTTTGGTCATGCCGTTGGTCTTGGGTTTCGAGACGATGGCGAAGTTATATTGCTTGGGCCATTCCCAAGTATCTGCAATATTTTTTCCTGTTCTTAGACATAGGAGTCAAAATCATGAAATATCCAAGGATTGCATTAGTAATATCAGCATTTGTTGCGTTGTCATATTCGACAAGCAGCGCTGCCAGCCCAATTGAAGTCTCTCTAGATGCGCTGAAATTCGTTGTAAAGAACCAAACATCGATTGCAGCTTCCTTTGCGGTTGCCCACACCCAAAATGGAAGTGGGGAGCCTGGTTCTAGAGTTTGTGGTCCGAAGGTTAGCGAAACTGGAGATGCAGTCAGTTGTAATACTAGCGATTTTTTCAATCATCAGAACATTGGCAATGACACAGCGATTTCTGATGCGTTTGGGATTAGTTGGGCACTAGGATTCCGGGGTGAAGCTACAGCACATGCTAGTGTATTAAAAGGAGATTTTGCAGCAGCAGGAGCATACGCCCGTGGAGGTGCTGCAGTCACAGCTACTGACGGTTCTCTCGGCGCAACAGGTATGACGAAAGCTACTGCTTCGTTTTCGCTCGGAGGGCTGACGCTCCGCGCCTCGAAGAAAGACCCTGAATTATATTCTTTACTAGTGTCCGATTTACCGCTATGGAGTTTGCCTGAAGATTTTTTTGATAAAGAGATTTCTGGAATATCACATAATGCATTTATTACACTCCCTCCCAGCCTATCAAAAGGAGTTCCTGACCATATATTTTGGGCCTTGGATCTTCTGCTTGATGGCGCCTCAGGTCAGCTAACTGTATCAAATTATGGTCTATCTGTAACATCTCCTCTAACTTCTGCTGATTTTATAGACTTATCTACTGCAGCTGAAAGCGTGTATCAACTCAGTGGTTCCGGTGATTTCACTATTGATATTCCGTTCCTCGATCTTAATGCTCCAGAGCAGGTTATAACCTTTGATGAAATGTCTCTTACAGTTGCAGCGATGCCAGAGCCTACCTCGTTACTTTTGGTATTCCTAGGACTTGCCTGTATTGCAGGCATTCGCACAACGCGGCTGTTCACGGGTTTCCTACGGTAGGAATCTGGGTCTGACATGGTGTCTTTGGCATTTTGGTATAGAGGAACGACGAAGTGTCCTCAGTGTTGAGCTGGAAGATCTTGAGCTTGAAATACTCCATGTCGCGGAAGCCCCTGGCGCGGCGGCGCAAGAGCGCAATGGAGACGTTGCCGGCCTCCAGACGCGAGGTCGTGATCGGATGATCGGCGTAAGCGCAGATGCCGGTGCGGTGCGACTGCAAGGTCTTCACGAAGGCAGCCAGTCCGGTGATCTTGGCGGCCTTGGCCATGCCGCACCAGTCATCGAGACGCTGCGCCATCTCGGCGATCGTGGAGTTGGGTTGCCACAGGCGCTGCAACTGCTCCTTGAGCGCGTAGAGCGAGGCCAGTGGTTGATTCAGCGCCAGCAGTTGATCCAGTCGTCCCTGGTCGGTTTCCTTGAGGGTCGTGCGATTCGACAACAGCAGCCACAGGCTGCCCTTGATCGTTTGCTGGCCGGTCAGGTCGCCCAGGGTCTTGGCGGCCTTGAACTCGGCCCGGCGGCAATCACGGATCACCTTGCTGAACATCTGCATGACGTGGAAGCGATCGAAGACGATCGCCGCGCCCGGCAGCGACTCGCGCACGGCGGCGATATAGGCCGCTCCCATGTCCAGCGCCACCGCCTGGATGCCTTCAGCACACTCCTGCGACAGGGCGTCAAGGCATTCGATCAGCACGGCGGACTCGCGACCCTCCTTCACCCACAGGATGCGGCCGGAGTTCGTTCCGGGCGACAGGTCATAGACCAGGGTGAAGTAGCTTTGCCCCTTGGCGCGGGCGACTTCATAGACGCCGAGGTAACGAATCCCGGTCAGGGTTTGCGGCCGAGGGATCGGGATCGTCTCGGCCAAGTGGGCGCATTCGATCGCTTTCACCGAGTCCCACGACAGGCCCGTGTGACGCGCCACCGTCGAAATCGGCATGTGCCGGGCCATGCCGGCAATCAGGCGGGCGTAGCGTTTCGTCACACGCGCCTTGGGCGCCACGAACGACAGATGCTCGACACGCACGTGGCCGGGCGACAAGAAGGTCTCGGCATACTCGATCTCGATCTCGCAGCGGTGCCCGCCCAGCGGCACGTCCAGCACCGTCCGCCGCAACAGGCGATTGACCGAACCGCGCCGCCCAGTGCGGTGATCCATCGGCCGACGCCGCCGGCGCACGCCCGCTGCCGACGAGAGAGGAATGTCTGGCCACATTGCCGCCAGGGGACAACCGCATCGAAACCGAACACTGGGTCGATCGCCCCCCCAAGGCATCGACTTTCTGCGTAGCTTACGCGCGATCGGCGCCGATACGCCCGCCGCGGGTCACAAGCCACTCGCCGTCGGCCAGCTGCGGCGCGTGCTCGCGACACTGGGCCCTTTGCCGCAGCTGAGCTATGAATTCTTCTTTCTGATCCACGGCCAGCGCTGCTGGCGAGACTCACCTGCGCCACCACCAGAAAATCAGCGTCAGCAGCAGCGAAAGCAGAATCGATGAGGTGAGCGGAAAATAAAAATCGAAATGCTCGCGCTCGATGTGGATGTCACCGGGCAAACGGCCGAAGGGCAGGCGCGACAGCCACGGCCAGAGCGCGCCGACGGCAACGATGAAGAGACCGAGGAGGATCAGCGTCTTTTGCATAGGCCTATCAAGGGGCGGTTCCGAACGATATAAGCATTGTGCGCATTTATAATCCCGTCAAGCACATTGCCGCATCCGACCATGCCTTCCCAGCCCTCGAAGACCCTCGAAACCTTCCCCAATCCGGCGCCGCAGCGCGATTACCGGATCCACATGGAGATTCCGGAATTCACCTGCCTGTGTCCAAAGACCGGCCAGCCGGATTTCGCGGTGCTGACCCTCGATTACGTGCCGGACCAGCTCTGCATCGAATTGAAGAGCCTCAAACTCTACATCTGGAGCTTCCGCGACGAGGGGCATTTCCATGAGGCGGTGACGAACCGCATCCTCGATGACCTCGTCCAGGCGACGAAGCCGCGCTTCATGCGGCTTGCCGCGCGCTTCTTTGTCCGTGGCGGCATCTTCACCAACGTCGTCGCCGAACATCGCAAGAAGGGCTGGAAACCAAAGCCGCGCATCGAACTCGACGATTTCCCGGCCCAGTCGAACACGCGCGGCTGATCATGACGCCCCACCCATTCGGCTTTGCGGACATCGGCCGGGCGCTCGCCGAAGGCTGGGTCATGACGAAAGCCACGCTGGCGGCCAGCCTCGTCTATGCTGGACTGTTCGCGCTGATCGGCGCACTCATCCTCGGCGGGTTGCTCCTCGAGGGTTTCACCCCCTTCGTGATCGCCGCGGCGGGCGCCTTCATGCTCGTCGGCCCGGCGCTCCTCGCCGGCTTCTTCGGCATCGCCCGCGCCCATGAATCGGGTGCAAAAGTCGGCGTTGGCGACACGGCACGGGGCTTCGCCGCCGCCGCACCGGCGCTGTGGGCGCTCGCGCTCGTCTGCGCGTTGCTATTCATGATCTTCGTCACCGACGCGGCGATCCTCTACAGTTACATGGTCGGCGGCACGCCGGTGTGGTTGGCCGATTTGCCGCCAGTCGCGCCGGGGGTGGCGAATTTCCTGCTCTGGGGCGCGGTCTCGGGCTTCGTGATCGCTTTCTTGCTCTATTGCGTCTCGGTCTTTTCGGTACCGCTCCTGGCCGAGCGCCGCGCCGGCCTCGTCGATGCCGTCGTCGCCAGCGTGCGCGCCGTCTTCGGCAATTTCATCCCAGCCATGGCCTGGGCCTTCCTGCTATCGTTTCTGATCATCGGCAGCATCCTGTTCCTGCCCCTGTTGCCGTTCGCCCTTCCCTGGCTGGCCTATGCCAGCCGAGCGCTTTATCGCCGTGTCTTTCCATGAATCCGAACCTCGACAAGCTCCAGCCCTACCCGTTCGAAAAGCTGCGCGCCCTGTTTGCCGGCAGCCGCCCGCCTGCCGATCTCCCGGAAATCAAGCTGCATATCGGCGAGCCGCAACACCCGACGCCGCAGCTCGTCAAGGATGCGTTGACGGCGAATCTCGCTGGCCTCGCGAACTACCCGGCCACCAACGGTTCGGAGGCGCTGCGCCAGGCGATCGCTGCCTGGGTCGGTCGCCGCTACGGCATCCCGGCACCCGATCCCGCGACCCAGGTGCTACCGGTCAATGGCTCGCGCGAAGCGCTGTTCGCGTTCGCCCAAGCAGTCATCGCCCCGCGCAAGCACGTCCAGCCCGTGGTGATTTCACCCAACCCCTTCTACCAGATCTACGAAGGCGCAGCCGTTTTGGCCGGCGCGCGGCCGTTCTATCTCAACACCTTGCCGGACAACGATTTCCGCATGGATTTCTCGCGCGTGCCGGAAGAGATTTGGCAGGCGACCCAGCTCGTCTATGTCTGCTCGCCGGGCAACCCTACCGGCAAGGTGCTGCCGCTCGAGGATTGGCAGACGCTGTTCGATCTTTCCGACCGCTATGGTTTCATGATCGCCGCCGACGAATGCTATTCGGAGCTCTATTTCGACGAGGACGAGCCGCCGCTGGGCAGCCTGGAGGCGGCGAAAAAGCTCGGCCGCGACGGTTACGAGAATCTCGTGATGTTCTCGAGCCTATCGAAACGCTCGAACGTGCCGGGACTGCGCTCGGGCTTCGTCGCCGGCGATGCGGCGATCCTGAAAGCATTCTGGCTCTATCGCACTTATCACGGCTGCGCGATGAGCCCGCCGGTGCAGGCCGCGAGCATCGCCGCCTGGAACGACGAAGCGCACGTGCGCGACAACCGTCGCCGCTACGCCGAGAAATTCGCCCAGGCCACGCCGCTCATCGCGCGGCATCTGAAAACCGCGTTGCCCGAGGCGGGCTTCTATCTCTGGGCCGACGTCTCGCCCACTGGGCTTTCCGACACCGAATTCACCCGCCGGCTGTATGCCCAATATAATGTGAGCGTCCTGCCGGGCAGCTTTCTCGCGCGCGAGGCAGCGGGCTGCAACCCCGGCCGGAATTTCGTGCGCATCGCGCTGGTCGCCGCAATCACGGAATGCATCGCTGCGGCAGAACGCATCCATGCCTTCTGCACCTCACTCTGAACACAAGGAACCGCCATGTCCGAACTGCAAAGCCTGATCGAACAATATTGGGAAGACCGCGCCAGCCTCAAACCCGGCGCAGCGCCGGCGCGTCTCGGTGAAGCCGTCAAGACCGTGCTCGACGAGCTCGACCGCGGCACCTTGCGCGTCGCCGAGAAGATCGACGGCCAGTGGGTCACTTACCAATGGGTCAAGAAGGCGGTGCTGCTGTCTTTCCGCCTCGAAGACAACGTCGTCATGGAGAGCGGCTGCCTGCGCTACTTCGACAAGGTGCCGACCAAGTTCGCCCGTTACGATACGCATCTGTTCCAGAAGGGCGGCTTCCGCGTCGTGCCGGGCGCCGTGGTGCGCCGCGGTTCCTACATCGCCCCGTCGGTCGTGCTGATGCCCAGTTTCGTCAATATCGGCGCCTACGTCGGCGAAGGCACGATGGTCGATACCTGGGCCACGGTCGGTTCCTGCGCCCAAATCGGCAAGAACGTGCATCTGTCCGGCGGCGTCGGCATCGGCGGTGTCCTCGAACCCCTGCAAGCCAATCCGACGATCATCGGCGACAACTGCTTCATCGGCGCGCGCTCCGAAATCGTCGAGGGCGTCATCGTCGAGGACGACTGCGTGATCTCGATGGGCGTGTTCATCGGCCAGAGCACCAAGATCTATGATCGCGCCACTGGCGAGATTCTCTATGGCCGCGTGCCGGCCGGCTCGGTCGTGGTCAGCGGCAATCTGCCCAGCAAGGATGGCAGCTACAGTCTCTACTGCGCGGTGATCGTCAAGAAGGTCGATGCGCAAACGCGCTCCAAGACCAGCATCAACGAGCTGCTGCGCGACTGAAGGACAGCGGCATGAGCGCGATGCACAAGCTGTTCCGGCTGATGGCGGAAAAGAACGCCTCGGACATCTTCGTCTCGGTGGGCGCCCCGATCAACATCAAGATCAATGGCATGGCACAGCCGGTGAATCAGCAGGTGATGGACAGCGCTACGGTGATGATGCTGCTCAAGGAGATCCTCACCGAGCGCCAGCTCGCCGAGTTCGAGACCACGCTCGAGCTGAACACCGGCTATGCACTCGAAGGCGTTGGCAATTACCGCATCTCGGTGATGCGCCAGAAGGGCACGCCAGCCTTCGTCGTGCGCTACATCCCGGCGCAGATTCCACGTCTCGAAACGCTCAACCTGCCGCCGGTGCTGGCCGAGATCATCATGGAAAAGCGCGGCCTGGTGCTGATGGTCGGCGCCACCGGTTCCGGCAAGACGACCTCGATCACCGCGATGCTCGACTACCGCAACGAGCGCATGTCCGGCCACATCCTGACGCTCGAAGACCCGATCGAATTCATCTTCAAGAACAAGAAATCGATCGTCAACCAGCGTGAGATCGGTTCCGACACGCGCGCCTTCCAGGTCGGCCTGAAGAACGCCCTGCGCCAGGCGCCGGACTGCATCTTCATCGGTGAGATCCGCGACAAGGAAACCATGACGCAGGCGATCGCCTACGCGCAATCCGGCCATCTGTGCCTGGCCACGCTGCATGCCAACAACAGCTACCACACGATGAGCCGCATCATCAGCTTCTATCCGCTGGAGAACCGCCCGGCGCTGTTGGCCGACCTGGCGGTGACCCTGAAGGCGATCATCTCGCAGCGACTGGTCAAGAAGCCGGACGGCACACGCATCCCGGCTTGCGAGGTGATGCTCAACTCGCGTTACATCGGCGAACTGATCGAGAAGGGCGACCTCAACGCGATCAAGGAGGCGATGGAACAGAGCATGTCGCCCGGCTCGCAGACCTTCGAGCAGGCACTGCACGCCCTCTACCGCGCGGGCACCATCACGCTCGAAGAAGCGCTCGCCAACGCCGATTCGGCGAACAACCTGCACTGGCTGATCAACAACACCGAGCTGGAAAAGAAGACGGAAGAGAAACCGCGCGTGCCGCTCACCGAGCCGGGCGCGGTCCAGACGACGACGGAAAACGGCGCCAGCTTCGCCGAATTCACGTTGCGGATCGATTGATGTCCGCCACGCTCGAACTCGCCAAGAACCTCATCGCACGCCGCTCGGTCACGCCGGAGGATGCCGGTTGCCTCGAGCTGATCGCCGCGCGCCTCGAACCCCTCGGCTTCGTCTGCGAGCGAATGGATAGCACCGGGCCGACGGGGCGCGTCGCCAACCTCTGGGCACGGCGTGGGCAAGCCAAACCGCTGGTGGTGTTCGCCGGCCATACCGACGTCGTCCCGCCCGGCCCACGCGATCGCTGGCATTCCGATCCGTTTCAGCCCGCCGAGCGGGAAGGCCATCTCTATGGCCGCGGCGCCGCCGACATGAAGACCTCGATCGCCGCGGCGATCACTGCGGTCGAGCGCCTGCTCGCCGTGGGCGAACCCAATGGCTCGCTCGCCTTCCTGCTCACCTCGGACGAAGAAGGCGACGCCACCGACGGCACGGTCAAGGTCGTCGAGACGCTGAAGGCCCGCAATGAGCGCATCGATTTCTGCATCGTCGGCGAGCCGACCTCGGTACATCGGCTGGGCGATACGATCAAGAACGGCCGGCGCGGCTCGCTTTCAGGCAAACTCACCGTCAAAGGCGTGCAAGGCCATGTCGCCTATCCGGAGAAGGTCAAGAACCCGATCCATCGCGCCGCCCCCGCGCTGGCGGAACTCGCCGCCGCGCACTGGGACATCGGCAACGAATTCTTCCCGCCGACCAGCTTCCAGATCTCGAACATCCATGCCGGCACCGGCGCCACCAACGTCGTGCCCGGGATTTGCGAGGTGTTGTTCAACTTTCGCTTTTCGACCGCCAGCAGCGCACAAAGCCTGCAAGAGCGCGTCCATCACATCCTCGACCGCCACGGCCTCGAATACGAGATCATTTGGACGCTCGGCGGCAAGCCATTCCTGACCCCGCCCGGCCGGCTGGTCGCGGCACTTTCCCACGCCATCGAAGCCGAGACCGGCATCGCGCCGGAACTGTCGACTTCCGGCGGCACCTCGGATGGTCGCTTCATCGCCGAGATCTGTCAGGAAGTGGTGGAGTTCGGGCCGGTGAATGCGACGATCCACCAGATCGACGAATGCATCGCGATCGCCGACATCGACCCGCTGTCACGCATCTATGAAGCCGCTTTCCGGGAATTGTTCTCCTGAAACTCGGCGCTGGCGACACGGCATGATGGAATCCCTGCTCGACGACCTGATCACCATCCGCGACTGGCTGCGCTGGGGTGTGAGCCGCTTCAACGAAGCGAAACTGTATTTCGGCCACGGCTGCGACAACGCGCACGACGAGGCCGCCTGGCTGATCCTGCATGCGCTGCATCTGCCGCCGGATCGGCTCGACCCGTATCTCGATGCGCGGCTGACCCGTCACGAGCGCCTCGCGGTGCTGGAACTCTTGCAGCAACGCATAGCAAAGCGCCTGCCGGCCGCCTATCTGACGCACGAGGCCTGGCAGGCGGGCTTGCGCTTCTATGTCGACGAGCGCGTGCTGATCCCACGTTCCTACTTCGCCGAGCTGCTGGTCGAAGGTTTCGCCCCCTGGGTCGAAGATCCGGCAGCGATCGCATCGGCGCTCGATCTGTGCACCGGCTCGGGGTGTCTGGCCATCCTGATGGCGCATGCCTTCCCAAACGCCCAGATCGACGCCACCGACCTCTCGGCCGATGCGCTGGAGGTCGCGCGCCGCAACGTCGCCGACTACCATCTCGAAGATCGCATCCGCCTCGTCCAGGGCGACCTGTTCGCGGGACTCGGCAAGCGCAAATACGATCTGATCATCAGCAACCCGCCCTATGTCACGGCGCAGGCGATGCGCGATCTGCCGCCCGAATATCGCCACGAGCCAGAAATCGCGCTCGCCGCCGGCGAGGACGGGCTCGACATCGTGCGCCGCATCCTGCGCAATGCCAGGCGGCATCTGAAAGCGAACGGCTTAATCGCCGTCGAGGTCGGCCACAACAAGGAGATCGTCGAGGCCGCCTTCCCTAAGCTGCCCTTCACTTGGCTCGATACCCCGAGCGGCGAAGGAAAGATCTTTCTCCTGCGCCGCGAGGATCTATGACTTGACTTTCGGATTGAGGCTATAGACACCCGTCAGGCTCGCCTGGGCGAGGATGTGCCCCTGCATCGCCGCCAGCGCCTCTTGGCCGGTGAATTTGCCCTCCAGCGGCAGACGCTCGAGGTCGAGCGCATAGACGGTGAATACGTAGCGGTGGCGCAGCTCGTCGTTCCACGGCGGGCAGGGACCGTCGTAGCCGTAGTAGTCGCCGCTCATGTCGCGGTCGCTGGCGAACCAGCCGGTGTAATCGTTGACGCCCTGGCGCGCGCCATGCGCCGCCGCCGGCCCTGCCTTGCCTCGTGGCGTGACGCCATTGGAGAACTCGCCCGCGGCGATGCTCGTCACGCTCGCCGGCAGATCGATCAGCACCCAATGGAAGAAATCGACGCGCGGCAGGCTGGCCGGCACCGTGCGGCCTTCCTGATTGACGTCGTCGCCCCGGCTCGGCACGTCAGGATCAACGCAGATCACCGCGAACGATTGCGTGCCCGCCGGCGCGCCGGTCCAGGCAAGCTGCGGATTGCGGTTGCCGCCGAGGCACACGTGCGCGGCCTCATCGGGCATGCAGAACGCGTATTCGCCAGGGATCCGTTCTCCATCCCTGAAACTGTTGCTGGTCACCTGCATGATCGTCCTCCTCGTCAAAAACGCTCGTCGGCCCCAAGGAAGCGCCACTGGCCGAGCGGTAGGTCGCCGAGTCTCACGCGGCCGATGCGCACGCGCTTGAGGCCCGTGACGCGCAGGCCGACCAGCTCGCACATGCGGCGGATCTGGCGCTTTTTGCCCTCTTTCAGGATGAATTGCAACTGGTCTTCGTTCTGCCAGCGCACCTGCGCCCGTTTCAAGGGCTTGCCGTCGAGGCTCAGGCCGTGGTTGAGCAATGCCAGGCCGCGCGCATCGAGCGTGCCCTCGACACGTACCAGGTATTCCTTCTCGATCACGCTGTCCGCGCCGATCAACTGTCTTGCAATGCGGCCATCCTGCGTCAGCACCAGCAGGCCGGTCGAATCGATGTCGAGCCGGCCGGCAGGCGCCAGCCCCTTCAGAATCGCCGGCTGGAAGCGCCGGATGTCACCAGTCATCTGGTGCGCGGGCTGAACCAACACCACGGCCGGCTGATGGCCGTCCTCGGCCTGCCCGGAAACGTAGCCCACCGGCTTGTGCAACAGAATCGTCGCCAGTTGCGCCTGCCGGTTCTGCGCCCGCGAGGCGAGCTCGATCTTGGCATCGGGCGCGCAGCGCGTACCAAGCTGCGTCACCTTCCGGCCATTGACGAACACCAGCCCCTGCTCGATGAAGGCATCGGCTTCGCGGCGCGAGCAGAGCCCGCGCTGCGCCATCAGTTTCGAGACCCGCTCGCCGGGTTGCGTATCATTCATGCTCACCATTCTAGTCGCCGCTCATGCTTTCCTATCGCCACGTCTTCCATGCCGGCAACCATGCCGATGTGCTCAAGCACTGCGTGCTGCTCGCGGTGCTCGACTACCTGAACCAGAAGGACAAACCCTACTGGATCATCGATACCCATGCCGGCGCGGGCGGCTATGTGCTGACGGCGGGTCGGTCGAAAACCCACGCCGAGTGGCAAGACGGCATTGGCCGGCTTTGGCAGCGCGATGATCTGCCGCCGCTCATTGCGCGTTATGTCGCCGCCGTGCGCGCCGACAACCCAGAGGGCAAGCTCCGACGTTATCCCGGCTCGCCGCTCTTTGCCCTGCGCACGATGCGGCCAGCCGACCGGATGCGGCTCTTCGAGCTGCATCCGGCCGACGTGAAGCTCTTGGCGCAGAACATCGCCGCCGCGACGCCGGATGCTCGAAAACGCGTGCAGATCCGTCAGGAAGACGGCTTCGCCGCTCTGAAAACCCTGCTGCCCCCGCCCCCGCGCCGTGGGCTGGTGCTGATCGACCCTTCCTATGAAGACAAGCGCGACTATGCCCGGGTGGTTGCAGCCGTCAAGGAAGGCTTGCAGCGCTTCGCCACCGGCACCTTCATGGTCTGGTATCCGCTGCTGCAGAAGAACGAATGCCTGACACTCGCCGGCAAGCTCAAGAAGCTCGCGCCAGACTGGCTGCATGCGACGCTGACGATCAAGGCGCCGAGTTCGGAGGGCCTCGGCATGCACGGCAGCGCGATCTTTCTGATCAATCCGCCGTGGACACTGGCCGCGCAGTTGAAAGAAACCTTGCCGTGGCTCGCTGATGTCCTTGCAGTGGAAAAACTCGGCGCTGGCGGGACGGCACCCTGGGCCGTCGAGATTTCAGGAAGCTAGCTCGGGGCGGTTCCTGAAGTATTCGAGGGCCTCGGGGTTAGCGAGCGCCTCGATGTTCTTCACCGGCCGGCCATGCACCACCTCGCGCACCGCGAGTTCGACGATCTTGCCGCTCTTGGTGCGCGGGATGTCGGCGACTTCCAGGATCTTCGCCGGCACGTGGCGCGGCGTAGTGTTGGCGCGGATCTGCTCCTTGATCCGCTTGATGAGCTCCTCGTCGAGCGTCAATCCCTCTTTCAGCTTGACGAACAGCACGATGCGCACGTCATTGTCCCAGTCCTGGCCGATGACCAGCGACTCCATCACCTCGGCCAGCTTCTCGACCTGGCGGTAGATTTCCGCCGTGCCGATGCGCACCCCGCCGGGGTTGAGCGTGGCGTCCGAACGGCCGTGGATGATGAAGCCGCCATGCGGTGTCTTCTCGGCGAAATCGCCATGACACCAGATGCCGGCAAAGCGCTCGAAGTAGGCGGCGCGATACTTCGCGCCCTCCGGGTCGTTCCAGAAGCCGATCGGCATCGAAGGGAAAGGGCGCGTGCAGACCAACTCGCCTTTTTCCCCCACCGGCGCCGGCCGGCCGTTTTCGTCATAGACATCGACCGCCATGCCCAGCCCCGCGCACTGGATCTCGCCGCGCCAGACCGGCTGCCACGGATTGCCGAGCACGAAGCAGGAGACGATGTCGGTGCCGCCGGAGATCGACGCGAGCTGCACATCGGGCTTCCAGTCGCGATAGACGTAGTCGAAGCTCTCGGGCGCAAGGGGGCTGCCGGTCGAGAAGATCGTGCGCAGCGCCGCTAGATCGTGCGTTTGGCGCGGCTTGAGCTCGATCTTCGCGCAGGCATCGATGAACTTCGCAGAAGTACCGAAGTGCGTCATGCCCTCGGTCTGCGCATAGTCGAACAGCACGCGACCGCGCTCGATGAACGGCGAGCCGTCGTAGAGCAGCAAGGTTGCCTCCGAGGCCAGCCCCGAGGCCAGCCAGTTCCACATCATCCAGCCGCAGGTGGTGAAGTAGAACAGCCTGTCACCGGGCTTGATGTCGGCATGGAGGCGATGCTCCTTCAGATGCTGCAATAGTGCGCCGCCGGCCGAATGCACGATGCATTTCGGCACACCGGTGGTGCCGGACGAATAGAGGATGTAGAGCGGATGAGCGAACGGCAGCCGGGCAAACTCGATCTCGTGCAGCGTGCGATGCGGCGCGACGAAGTCGCCAAGCAGCGAAGCATGGGCGATGCCGGACAGATCATGGCCGGTCTCGCGCAGATACGGTGAGACGACGACCTTGCGCACACTCGGCAGACCGGCGACGATTTCCTTGACGCGGCCGAGGCTGTCGAAGGTCTTGCCGTTGTAGTAATAGCCGTCAGCGGTAAACAGCAGCTTGGGGTTCACCTGCCCGAAGCGGTCGAGCACGCCCTGCACGCCGAAGTCCGGCGAGGCCGAGGTGAAGATCGCACCGATGCTCGCTGCGGCGAGCATCGCGATCAGCGTCTCGGGCAGATTCGGCATGTAGGCGGCGATCACGTCGCCGGCGACGATGCCTTCCGCCTTCATCGCCGCCGCGAGCCGCGCGACGCGCAAGTAAAGCTCGGCATGGCTCATGCGGCGCGCGATCTTGTCCTCGCCGCGAAACACCAGCGCCGTCGTCTCGTCGCGCCGGCGCAGCAGGTTCTCGGCATAGTTGAGCCGCGCCTCGGGAAACCAGCGCGCGCCGGGCATCTTGTCGCCATCGACGAGCACGGTCGAACCCTTCTCACCGATCACACTGCAAAAGTCCCAGACCCGCGACCAGAAGTCGGCCGGGGCTTCGATCGACCAGCGGTGCAGCTGTGCATAGTCGGCGGGCAGCCCAGCCTCATGCGCAAAGGCGGTGAGGTTCGCGGCGGCGATGCGTTCCGCTGCGGGTTGCCAGAGGGGACGATCACTCATAGGGAAACCTCAGCCTAACTTGCTGCGCGGGCGGTCTGCTGCGTTATGCAGAGGTTTCATCGGGATAGAGCCTGCGAATGAAATCGGGGAGTGGCAAGGATTTGCCGGTCTTGGGATTCCACCAGACGATCTTCGCCGCGCCTTCGGCATAGAGCGCGTCTTCGCCGAGACAGCGCATCTCGTAAAAGGTCGGCAGGCTGCTCTTGCCCGGCCGGCCGATCAGCGTGCGCACCTCGACGGTGGCCGGAAACGTGATCGGCTTGAGGAAAGTGCAGCTGGCGTTGACGATCACCGGTCCTTCCTCGACCTCGACGATGTCCTGCATGCCCAGCGAGAGCAGCCAGTCGATGCGCGCCTGCTCGGCGAAGCGGAAATACACGGTGTTGTTGACGTGGCCCAAGGCATCCATGTCGCCCCAGCGCACGGGGATCTGCGTGATGTGAACCAGGTGGCGGAGATGGTCCATGTTTGGAATGCCAGAAGGAGATGGCCAAATTATAATCACGCGGCCAATAACGCCACGAGGGAGAATGGGATGGAAGCGATCGAACGCGAGTCGATGGAATTCGACGTGGTGGTGGTCGGGGGTGGGCCCGCGGGACTCGCGGCCGCCATCCGCCTCAAGCAGCTCGATCCGGGCATCAACGTCTGTCTGATCGACAAGGGTGCAGAAATCGGCGCCCACATCCTTTCAGGCGCGGTGATGGACCCGCGCGCGCTCACGGAATTGTTCCCCGACTGGCAGGAACGCGATGCGCCGCTCGACACGCCGGTGACCGAGGACCGCCTGCTGTTCCTCTCCGAAAAGAGCGCCTGGGCCTTGCCGGCCGCCCTGCTGCCGGCCTGCTTCCACAACGAAGGCAATTACATCATCAGCCTCGGCGAAGTCTGCCGCTGGCTGGGCGGGCAAGCCGAAGCGCTCGGCGTCGAGGTCTATGCCGGCTTCGCCGGCGCCGACATCCTCTATGAAGACGACAAGGTCGCCGGCGTGATCACCGGCGACATGGGCGTGCTGAAGAACGGCGAGCCCGGCCCCAACTTCCAACCCGGCATGGCGCTGCGCGCGAAATACACGCTGTTCGCCGAAGGCTGCCGCGGCCATCTCGGCAAGCGTCTGGAACAGCGTTTCGCGTTGCGCACCGGCGCCGACCCGCAAGTCTATGGCATCGGCATCAAGGAGCTCTGGCAGGTGACAGCGGAGCAACATCGCAAGGGACTGGTGATGCACACCGCCGGTTGGCCCCTCGACAGCGACACCTATGGCGGCGGCTTCTGTTACCACTATGCAAATGCCACACAGCCGCATCTCGTTTCTTTCGGACTGGTGGTCGGCCTCGGCTACCGCAACCCGTATCTCTCGCCCTTCGAGGAAATGCAGCGGCTGAAAACCCACCCTGCGCTGCGGCCGATCTTCGCAGGCGGCACACGGCTCGCCTACGGCGCGCGGGCGCTCGTCTCGGGCGGCTTGCAGGCGCTGCCGAAACTGATCTTCCCGGGCGGTGCGCTGATCGGCGACGACGCGGGCTTTCTGGTCGCCTCGCGCATCAAGGGCTCGCATGCGGCGATCAAATCCGGCATGCTCGCCGCCGAGTCCGTCGCCGCGGCGCTGGCCGAAGGCCGCAGTGGTGACGAACTCACTGCGTACCCGGAAGCCTTCCGTAACTCCTGGCTGTTCGACGAGCTCTACCGCGCGCGCAACTTCAAGCCGTTGATGAGCAAGGGGCTGTGGCTGGGTTCGCTGTTATTCGGCATCGACCAGCAGCTCTTTCGCGGCAAGGCGCCCTGGACGCTGCACCTGACCGCCGACCACAGCAAACTCAAGCCCGCCGCGCAGTGTAAGGCGATCGACTATCCGAAACCCGATGGCGTGCTCACTTTCGACCGGCTCTCTTCGGTATTCCTCTCCAACACCAACCACGAGGAAGACCAACCCTGCCATCTGCGCCTGAAGGACGAAAAAGCGCCGATCACCCACAACCTGGCGCTCTACGCCGCGCCCGAGCAACGCTACTGCCCGGCCGGCGTCTATGAGATCGTCGAGGATGGCGGCCGCCCGCGCCTGCAGATCAACGCACAGAACTGCGTGCACTGCAAGACCTGCGACATCAAGGATCCCGGGCAGAACATCGACTGGGTACCGCCGCAGGGCGGCGAGGGGCCGATCTATCAGGGAATGTGAGAGTGTTCGCTTTCTCCCCGGCGGCGCACCCGGGACGACGCGCTTGCGGCGGCGCCTATGGGCGGGGCTCCTTTTTCTTCCACAGATAGCGCCGGTCGTCGAAGCTGCCGACCCAGCGCGGGAAATACACCACCATCAGCGTGATCGCGGCGCCGTTGAGCCAGGCCTCGGCAAAGCCGAGCAGGATGTAGAACGGCAGGTAGTCCGAAAACAACAGCTCGGCGGCGTAGGTGCCGGTCACCCAGAGCAGCAAACCGCTGAAGATGCCGCTGGCGACCACGGCCAGTGCACCGCCGAAGAAGGCGGCGACGAAGAAGAAGACGAAGATGTTGGGCGGCAGGAAGCGCTCATTGAACCGCCATACATAATGAGCGACGAACACCGGCACGACGATGAATGCCAGCGCATTGACCGCATAGGCTTGCCAGCCGGCGATGCCCTTCAATCCGGCGTTGAAGGTGACCGCGGCGAGCACCACCGACAGGCCGATCAGCGCGAGCTGGCGGCCGAACATCAGGGTGAAGGCCGTGGCACCGAGCAGATGCAGATGCAAGCCGGGCTTGGCACCGGCCTTGAGGCTCCAGACCAGCATCAGCACGACGATCGTGGCCATCCAGACGTGCATCTGGCCGTTGTCGGCCAGCCGCTTCCACGGCGCGGTGCGCACGGCCCACAGCAGCAGCAGCGCATACGGCAGAAACGCCGCATGAGCCCAAAACGCCGCAAACAGGCCGTCGGTAAAATTCATCGCCCCACGCTCACAACGCTGCGGTGAGATCAGGCACCGCCTGGAACAAATCGGCCACCAACCCGTAATCGGCGACCTGGAAGATCGGCGCGTCCGGATCCTTGTTGATCGCGACGATCACCTTGCTGTCCTTCATGCCCGCCAGGTGCTGGATCGCGCCGGAGATGCCGATCGCGATGTAAAGCTGCGGCGCCACCACCTTGCCGGTCTGGCCGACCTGGTAGTCATTCGGCACGAAGCCGGCATCGACGGCAGCGCGCGAGGCGCCCAGCGCCGCGCCGAGCTTGTCGGCGAGCGGCTCGAGCAGTTTGTGATAGTTCTCGCCGGAAGCCAGCCCCCGCCCGCCGGAGACGATCACCCTCGCGGCGCCCAGCTCGGGCCGCGCCGATTTCGTCAATTCGCGGCCGACGAGCTTGGACAGCCCCAGATCGGGGCCGGCCGGGATGTTCTCGATGGCCGCGGCACCCCCTTGCCCGACGGCGTCGAAGGCGGTGGTGCGCACGGTGATCACTTTCACCGGATCGGCGGATTTCACGGTCGCCAGTGCATTGCCGGCGTAGATCGGCCGCACGAAGGTGTCAGGATTCTCGACGGCACAGATCTCGGAAATCTGCGCGACATCGAGCAGCGCGGCGACGCGCGGCAGCAGGTTCTTGCCGAAGGTGGTCGCCGGCGCGAGGATGTGTGAGTAGCCGGCAGCATGGGCAGGAATCAGCGCGGCGAGGTTCTCGGCGGTCTGGTCGGCGTAGTGCGCGGCATCGGCCAGCTTCACCTTCGCCACGCCTGCGAGCCGGGCGGCGGCCTCGGCGACCGCTTCGCAGCCGCTGCCGGCGACGAGGACATGAATCTCTGCCGCCAGCGCTGCGCCGATCTTCTGCGCAGCGGCGACGGTGTTCAGGGTGGCCGCCTTAAGTGCGGCATTGTCGTGTTCGGCGATGACGAGAATGGCCATGATCAGATCACCTTCGCTTCGTTCTTGAGTTTCTCCACCAGCTCGGCCACGCTGGCGACCTTCACACCGGCCTGACGCTTCGGCGGTTCGACGACTTTCAGCGTCGCAAGACGCGGGGCGATGTCGATGCCGAGATCGGCGGATTTGAGCACCTCGAGCGGCTTCTTCTTCGCCTTCATGATGTTCGGCAGCGTCGCATAGCGCGGCTCATTGAGGCGCAGATCGGTGGTCACCACCGCCGGCAGCTTGAGTTCGAGCGTTTCGAGGCCACCGTCGATCTCGCGCGTCACGGTCGCCTTGCCGTCCGCGATCGCGAGCTTCGAAGCAAAGGTCGCCTGCGGCCAGCCCAAGAGCGCGGCGAGCATCTGCCCAGTCTGGTTGGCGTCATCGTCGATCGCCTGCTTGCCGAGGATCACCAGCGCTGGCTGTTCCTTGCCGCACACCGCCTTGAGCAGCTTGGCCACCGCCAGCGGCTGCAGGGTCTCGGCTTGTTGCGCATCGGTCTCGACGAGGATCGCGCGGTCGGCGCCGAGCGCCAGCGCGGTGCGCAGCTGCTCCTGGCAGACTGCGGCGCCACAGGAAACGGCGACCACCTCGCTGGCGATGCCGGCTTCCTTCAGCCGCACCGCCTCTTCGACGGCGATTTCATCGAAGGGATTCAACGCCATCTTGACGCCGGCGAGTTCCACGCCGCTACCGTCGGCCTTGACGCGCACCTTGACGTTGTAATCGATCACCCTTTTCACGGGCACCAGAACTTTCATGAAGAGCTCCTTGGAAGTTGCACGGATTCTACGACCGCGAATCTAGCCTGCGCGCCTGGGCTGCGTTGTCGCTGGCAAGACAATTGCGCAGGGGTGCCGTTTTGCCAGCGCCGACGTTCACGCCGGCGGCGCATCGTGACCGCCATCGCCGAAGGCGAGCTTTTTCAGGCGAAAGAGCTCGTCGCGCGCCGCGGCGGCGGCTTCGAACTCGAGGTTCTTCGCGTGCGCCTGCATCGCCTTCTCCAGTCGCTTGATCTCGCGCGCGAGCGCCTTTTCGCTCATCATTTCATAGCGCGCCTGAAGCTGCATCACCTTGAGGTCGGTCACCGCGATCTCATGGTCATAGACGCCGTCGATGATGTCCTTGACGCGCTTCTTCACCCCCTGCGGCGTGATGCCCTGCGCGGCGTTCCAGGCGAGCTGCTTCTTCCTGCGCCGCTCGGTCTCGTCGATCGCACGCCGCATCGAATCGGTGATCTTGTCGGCGTAGAGGATCGCCGTGCCGTTGAGGTGGCGCGCCGCTCGGCCGATGGTCTGGATCAACGAACGTTCCGAGCGCAGGAAGCCTTCCTTGTCGGCATCGAGGATCGCCACCAGCGAGACCTCGGGGATGTCCAACCCCTCGCGCAGCAGGTTGATGCCGACCAGCACGTCGAAGACGCCGAGCCGCAAATCGCGGATGATCTCGACGCGCTCGACGGTGTCGATGTCCGAATGCAGATAGCGCACCTTGATGCCGTTGTCGGCCAAGAATTCGGTCAGCTGCTCGGCCAGGCGTTTGGTGAGCACCGTGACCAGCACCCGTTCTTCGGCGGCGACGCGCTTTTTGATCTCGCCCAGCAGATCATCCACCTGGGTGACGGCCGGACGCACCTCGACCTTCGGGTCGACCAAGCCGGTGGGGCGCACTACCTGCTCGACCACCTGGCCCTGATGCTGCTGCTCGTATTCGGCCGGCGTGGCCGAGACGAAGATCGTCTGCGGCATCAGCCGCTCGAATTCCTCGAACTTGAGCGGCCGGTTGTCGAGCGCCGAAGGCAGGCGGAAGCCGTAATTCACCAAGTTTTCTTTGCGCGAGCGGTCGCCCTTGTACATGCCGCCGACCTGCGGGATCGTCACGTGCGATTCGTCAATGAACATGATCGCATCGGGCGGCAGGTAGTCGTAGAGCGTCGGCGGCGGCTCGCCCTCTTTACGCCCCGACAGATGGCGCGAGTAGTTCTCGATGCCCTTGCAAAACCCCAGCTGGTCGAGCATCTCGAGATCGAAACGCGTGCGCTGCTCGATGCGCTGCGCCTCGACGAGCTTGTTCTCACGGACGAAGAAGTCGACGCGCTCGCGCAATTCCGCCTTGATCTTCTCGATGGCCTGGAGCACCGTCGCGCGCGGCGTCACGTAATGGCTGGACGGAAACACCGTGAAGCGGCCGAGACGCTGCTTGACCTGGCCGGTGAGCGGATCGAACAGCGTCAGCGACTCGATCTCGTCGTCGAACAGCGTCACTCGCAGCGCGCTCTCGGCGTTTTCCGCCGGGAAGATGTCGATCACGTCGCCGCGCACGCGGAAGGTGCCGCGATGGAAATCCAGCTCGTTCCTCTCGTATTGCATCTCGGCCAGCCGCCGGATGATGTCGCGCTGGCCGGTCTTTTCGCCCTCCCTGAGATGCAGGATCATCGCGTGATAATCGACCGGATCGCCGATGCCGTAGATCGCCGAGACGGTGCACACGATCACCACGTCGCGGCGCTCCAACAGGCTCTTGGTGGCGGAAAGGCGCATCTGCTCGATGTGCTCGTTGATCGACGAATCCTTCTCGATGTAGAGATCGCGGCTCGGCACGTAGGCTTCCGGCTGGTAGTAGTCGTAGTAGGAGACGAAGTACTCGACCGCGTTTTCCGGAAAGAACTCGCGGAATTCCGCATACAGCTGCGCCGCCAGCGTCTTGTTCGGCGCGAGCACCAGGGCGGGACGACCCAGCCGCGCGATCACGTTGGCCATCGTGTAGGTCTTGCCCGAACCGGTCACCCCCAAGAGCGTCTGGAACGAAAGTCCATCCTCGACCCCTTCGACCAGCCGACGGATCGCCTCGGGTTGATCGCCGGCCGGAGGGAAAGGCTCATGCAGCCTGAATGGGCTGCCAGGGAAGGTCACAACTTCTTCATTCATTGGAAACTTCTATGAAATTTCTGCGCTGGCGGGACGGCACGATCCGGTATTATCGCGTTTTGTCTTTCTATCTTTCCGGAGCCTTGTTCAAAAATGAGCACCACTTCCCTGTTCGCCAACGTCGAAATGGCCCCCCGCGATCCGATCCTGGGCCTGACTGAAGCCTTCAATGCCGAAACCAATCCGAACAAGGTCAACCTCGGCGTCGGCGTCTATTTCGGCGACGACGGCAAGATTCCTTTGCTTTCCTGCGTCAAGCAGGCCGAGAAAGCCCGCCTCGAAACCCAGCCGCCGCGCGGCTACCAGCCGATCGAAGGCCCGGCCGCCTACACCACGGCCGTCCAGAATCTGCTCTTCGGCAAGGACTCGGAACTATTGGCCGCCGGCCGCGCCGTCACCTGTCAGAGCCTGGGCGGCACCGGCGCCTTGAAGGTCGGCGCCGATTATCTGAAGCGCCTGCTGCCGGAAACCACCGTCTATATCTCCGATCCGAGTTGGGAAAACCATCGCGCGCTCTTTGAAGCGGCGGGCTTCCCGGTCAAGGATTACCGCTATTACGACCCGGCCACGCGCGGCGTCGATTTCGCCGGCATGAAGGCGGCTTTGCTGGCGATGCCGGCACGCTCGATCGTCGTGCTGCACGCCTGCTGCCATAACCCCACCGGCGCGGATCTGACCGTCGAACAGTGGAAAGAGATCGTCGCCGCGATCCGCGAGCGCGACCTCGTCGCCTTCATCGACATGGCCTACCAGGGCTTCGCCGACGGCATCGAGGCAGACGCCGCCGCGCTGGATCTCTTCGCCGCCTCCGGCCTGCAATTCTTCGTCGCCAGCTCGTTCTCGAAGTCGTTCTCGCTCTATGGCGAGCGCGTGGGCGCCTTGACCATCGTCACCGCGAACAAGGACGAATCCGCGCGCGTGCTCTCGCAGATCAAGCGCGTGATCCGCACCAACTATTCCAACCCGCCCACCCACGGCGGCGCCATCGTCGCCGCCTGCCTCGCCAGCCCCGAGCTGCGCCAGATGTGGGAGGACGAACTCGCCGGCATGCGCAACCGCATCCGCGCGATGCGCCGAAGCCTCGTCGAGAAGCTCACCGCCAACGGCGCCGCCGGCTTCGAGTTCATCGACGTGCAGCGCGGCATGTTCTCCTACACGGGCCTTTCCGCCGCGCAAGTGGACAAGCTGCGCGCCGAGTTCGGCATCTACGCCGTCTCCACCGGACGCATCTGTGTCGCCGCGCTGAACACCCGCAACATCGATTACGTCGCGAAAGCCATCGCCGCCGTGATCAAGTGACGCTATAATCCGCGCCGCGCTGATTTATTTTTGGGCGGTTAGCTCAGCGGTAGAGCACTGCCTTCACACGGCAGGGGTCACTGGTTCGAACCCAGTACCGCCCACCAATCCTTCGAAAGGCCCGATGTTCACGTCGGGCTTTTTTCTCCGCCAGTGCCGTCCCGCCAGCACCGAGTTTCATGCAGCGCTCACAGGCGCATCGGTCGGTGATAGCCGGTGAGCTCGAGATAACCGCGCCCACGCCGCCGACCCTCGGCAAGCAGCGTGACCGCGCCTTCCCAATACACCGTGCCGGTCGAACGTCGGGCGTCGAGCTCCTGATCCTCGAGCAGCGGTTCGATCGCGAAACGCAGCGCCTCCGCGCCGCGGCCCAGCGTCAACTGGCAACGCACCGGATAGCGCGTGCCGGTATGCGGCGAAAGCCAGTGACCGAGCGGCTCGAAATGCACGTCGGTCGGGCCGAAGCTACGCTCGAAGCCCGCCGCGGTGCGCAGCCGCGCGCTCGCCCAGAGGCTGCCTTGTCCAGAGCGAGGACGAATGCGGAAGGCCATCAGCGCACCGCCATCGTCGAGGTTGATGCCCAGCCAGTCCCAGCCTGCTGCTCCGGCAGCGAGCAGCTGCGACGACCATTCGTGATCGAGCCAGGCGCGTCCACCGACCGACAATGACTCATTACCCTGCTTGACCGTGCCGCTGACGGCGAGCTGCGGCTGGCTGTAGTAGTGGCTCGCCTGCTCCGGCTGCGGCCCCTTGCGCGAGTAGCCGCCATCGCCTTGCAGCAAGAGCGG
This sequence comes from Sulfuricystis multivorans, assembly GCF_003966565.1. NCBI lineage: Bacteria > Pseudomonadati > Pseudomonadota > Betaproteobacteria > Nitrosomonadales > Sterolibacteriaceae > Sulfuricystis > Sulfuricystis multivorans. The sequence goes on from NZ_AP018718.1 coordinate 1,540,919, forward strand.
CTGCGTCGGTGAAAACCGCAGCTCGAAGCCGAAGCCCGCGGCGTCGATCCTTGCGTCATAGCGGTCATCCGGTGTACGCGCCAGCTGCCAACCGGCGAGGTGGAGCTCGGTATCGCTGATCGAGAACCCGGCGGCCGGATCGTCGCGCCGCACGCGCGAGACCCGTTGGTCATGCAGCAGATGCCCCAGGCGCGGCCCTGCCAGAGCGGCATGCGCAAACATGAGCTGGTGCGGCGCGAAGCGCGATGGGTTGTTCGGATCGTGTGTGGTGCGGCTGCGGAAAAAGGTGATCTGGACACCAAGCGCCTCGGCGGTGGCCGTCTCGAGCCAGCCGGTGAGGTACCACCATTCGGTGCGAAATTCCGGATGTGCGCCGTGATCGCGCGGAAAGACCAAGGGCCGCGGCAAGACGGGCGGAAATGCCGGCGCAGCGGCCAGCAGCCGGCGCGGCAGCATCGGCAGCATTCCGGCCGAAAGCAGCGTTTGCAGCCAGCGGCGGCGCTGCATCACCAATCCTCCCGCACCGCGCGCAGCGGGCCTAATCCGGTGGCCTGACGTGTCGCGATCAGCGCGGTGGTCACGCTGGCGACGATGAGCAGCGCGCTGACCATGCCGAGCAGACGCCACGGCACCGCCAGGTCCATGTTCCAGTGGAAGGACTGCGGATTGACGACGCGGATCAGCACCAGCGCGACCGCCAGGCCCAAGGCAGCGCCGGCGGCGATGCCGAACAGCGTCAGGCCGCAGGCCTCGAAGCCGAGCAGACGCATGAGCTCGCGACGCGTCACACCGAGATGGCGCAGCATGCCGAACTCGCGGGCGCGCGCAAGCACTTGCGCGGAAAAACTCGCCCCGATGCCGGCCAGGCCGATGACGATGGCCACGCCTTCGAGCAAGTAGGTGATGGCGAAACTGCGGTCGAAGATACGCAATGACGCGGCGCGAATCCCTCCCGCCTCGGCGAACTCGAGCTGCCGAGTGGCCGGCACCGCGTCCCGGATCGCCTCGGCCAGCTCGGCTGCAGAAACACCCGTCTTGGGCCACAACGCGCCGTCGGTGATCCCCTGATCGCCAGTCAGACGCCGGTAATCGTCGAGCGAGAGCGTCACCGTGCCGTGCTGGCGGGCGAAGTCGCGCCAGACGCCGGCCACGGTGACGGCGACCGCGCGACCGGCCAGGGGGAGGGATTGGCGGCTACCCGGCGACCAGCCATAGAGATCGACCATCGCTTCGGACACCCAGACCGGCACGCTGTCCGGCCAGAGCGCCTCGGCTGGCAGCGTAGGCGCGGTGAGCGGGATGCGCCGGCCAGGATCGCGCTTGTCGAGCGTGCGTGCCATCAATGTGATCGACGGGCGGCGCGGATCGAGATCGATCTGCTCGATACGCAGCCATTCGCAGCGTTCCAACCCTGGCTGGGCCGCGATAGCCGCGAGAGTTTGGGACGGGACGAAAGCGCTATTGCCGCCCGCCGCCACGCGGAAATACAACGGTGCGGCCAGCACCCGGCCGAGCCAGCGATCGACCGAATCGCGGAAGCTGCCGACCATGATCGCCATCGCCACCATCAGCGCGAAACTCGCGACCACGCCGGCGAGCGCAACGCCGGCCTGAGCGGGCGCAGCCGCGAGCCGCTCGAGCGAAAGGAAGGCGAGCGGCCAGCGTCCGGCGTGTCGGCCCAGCCAGGCTGCGGCGACGGCGAAAGTCTTTCCGGCCAGGACCGGCATCAGAGCGATGCCGCCGACGAGCCAGCAGACGATCGCGAGATAGCCGGCGATGGGCAGTCCGTCGATCGCCGGCAACCGCGTCAAAACCGCGCCGGTGACGAGCGCGAGCGCCGGCCAGCCACGCCGCGCAATCGGATGCGCCAGGGTTTCGGCGCCGCTTTTGAGCGCCTGGGCCGGGGCAGCCCGTGCGATTTCCAGCGCCGGCATGAAACTGCCTGCCACGGCGGCGAGCGTGCCGAGCAGCACGAAGCCGGCGACGGACGCGCGCTCGATGCGCAATTCCGGCACGATGCCGGCGAAATAACCGCCGCCCAGATCGCCGCCCATCAGATCGAGCGCGAAACGTGCCACGCCGATGCCCAGGATCGCACCGAGCAGGCTGCCGATGAGACCGAGCGCCGCGCCTTCGGCGACGATGTGGATGAGCAGCCGCTCTCGTGGCCAGCCGAGCGTGCGCAACAGCGCGAATTCGCCGCGCCGCCGCGCCACGGCGAGCGTCTGCGTCGAAAACACCAAAAAGGCGCCGGTAAACAGCGCGACCAGCGCCAGAACGTCGAGATTCACCCGGTAGGCGCGCGACAGGCTGCTGGCACGTACGTCGGCATCTTCGGGATCGGCGATGAACACGCCCGCGGGCAGCAGCGCAGCGATGCGGGTGCGCGCCGCGCTACCATCATTGCCCGGCGCAAGGCGCACCGCGATCCGCGTCAGAGTGCCCAATCGTGCCAGACGCCACTGCGCAGCGCCGATGTCCATCGTCGCGATGCGAAGACCCTGGCGCGCGCCCGGCAGGCCGCCGGCGATACGCAGCGTCACGGCATCCAGCCCGACCTGCAGCCGCAGCGGCTGACCAAGGGATACGCCGAGCCAGCGCTGCGCCGCCGGCGAAAGGAACAACGCATCGTCGGCCAGCAGCGCGAGCCCATCGTCATCAGCCGGCGCGCCGATCAGCGCCGGTGTGAGCGCTGCGGCGCGGAACGGATCGATGCCGATCACTTTCAGGATGTGCGCTTCCTCCTTGCCGTCGAGCACCCGTGCATCGACTTCGACCATTGGGCTGGCGACGGCAACCGCCGGATCGGCGGCGACGAGCTCCAGCACTCGCTCGTCGAAGCCGGCGCGCGGGCCGCGAATCTCGAAATCGGCCTGCCCGGTCGTCGCTCGCACCGCTTGGGAAAACTCCGCCGCTGCCGAAGCATTGATCAGCTGCACGGCCAGGCCGAGCGCGACACCGATGGCGATCGCCATCAGCGCGACGAGCATGCGCCCGGGATGGGCACGCAGCTCGCCGCTCACCAGCCAGGCGGCGAGTTTCATGCCGAAAGCGTCCGCGGCCGCAGCCCAAGCGGCGTCAATTCGAGGACGCGGTCGGCGCTGCCCGCCGCCTGCCGCGAATGGGTCACGAGGATCGCGGTCGTGCCGTTGGCGCGAATCTCCTCGTGCAGCAAGGCGAGGATTTCGCGCGCGGTGTCCGGATCGAGATTGCCGGTCGGCTCATCGGCGAGCAGCAGCGCCGGACGATGCACCAGCGCCCGCGCAATCGCGACGCGTTGCAGCTCGCCACCCGACAGCTGGTGCGGAAAGCTATGCAGACGCTCGCCGAGCCCAACGGCCGCAAGCATCGCCGCCGCGCGCGCCGGATCGTCGCGGCCCAGCAGCAGTAATGGCACGCGCACGTTCTGCAGCAGGTTCAGATGTGGCAGCACATGGAAGGCCTGGAACACGAAACCGAGTTTCTCGCGGCGCAACCGCGCCGCAGCGGCGTCGGGCAAGCCGGAAATCTGCTGGCCGGCGATGCGGATGCTGCCCTGGTCGGGCGCTTCAAGCCCGGCGATCAGATTCAGCAGCGTCGACTTGCCGACGCCCGATTCACCCATGATAGCGACATACTCGCCCGCCGCCAACACAAACGACAGATCGGTGAACAACGCATGGCCGCCCGGATGGCGTTTGGCGAGGGACTGGATTTCGAGCAGCACACTCATGTCCCGCCCGCTGCCGGAAGAAGAGGTTTCATCGCTCATGCGCAAGCCGTGCAGGGAAATCTGCATGTTAGCCAGTTTCTCCGCTGGCGCCGCTTTGCGCGCAATCTGCTAAGCTTCGCCTTCATGTCGCTCGCCAACCCAACCAACCTCTATCTCGACGTCGATTACCTCGGCAGTGCGGAGGCGTTCATCGACGATGTCCTCGCCGCGATCAACAAGGAAGCGCTGTTCGACGAGTTCTACCGCTACGAGATCGAGGAGCTGTGCCGGTTCATGCACTGTTTCTCCGCGCCGGCCGGAACGGTGCTGCTGCAGGAAGGTGAAATTGGCGAGCACCTGATTCTGCTGCTCGCCGGGCAGGTCATCGTGCGCAAGACCGACCTGGCGGGCAAGCCACATAGTCTGGCGCTGGTCGGCGAGGGCAGCATCCTCGGCGAGATGTCGCTGATCGACGGTCAGCCGCGCTTCGCCAGCTGCATCGCGGCCGAGGCCACGCGCTTCGTGGTGATGTCGAAATCCGACTTGAACGAAATCCTCGCGCTCCATCCACGGCTGGCGAACAAATTCCTCACCATGCTGCTGCAGATCATGGTCGAACGGCTGCGCGACCTTGGCAATCGGGTCGTCTCACCCGGCACCCGGCCGATCGTCTAGCCACTCGTACCGGCCGATCCGCAGCCGCCCGCAAGCCCACGTCATGGCAACCGAACCCAGCATAGTCAGCCGCTTCGGCGAACTCGATCTCCATCTGTTCCGCGAAGGCAGCCACAGCCGCGTCTATCGTTGCCTAGGCGCCCACCCCGAAACGCGCGACGGCGTTGCCGGCTGTCATTTCGCGGTCTGGGCGCCGAATGCCCACGCCGTCTCGGTGATCGGCGATTTCAACGGCTGGCATCGCCATACGCACTGGCTGCGGCAGAGCCATCCAGGCTCCGGCATCTGGGAAGGCTTCGTCGTCGGCGCCCAAGTCGGTCAGCGCTACAAGTTCCACATCGAATCGAACTTCCACGGCTACAAGGTCGACAAGGCCGACCCTGTCGCCTTTGCCAGCGAAGCTCCGCCGGCCACCGCGTCGGTGATCACTGATCTCGCCTATGAGTGGCATGATGATGAATGGATGGCGCGCCGCAAGACGGCCAATGCGCTCGATGCGCCGTTTGCCGTCTATGAGGTGCACTTGGGCTCCTGGCGCCGCTCGCCGGAAACGCCGGAGGTGCCGCTCGGCTATCGGGAGCTTGCGCCGCTCATCGCCGAGTACTGCCTGGAGATGGGCTTCACGCACGTCGAGCTGTTGCCAGTGATGGAACACCCGTTCTACGGCTCCTGGGGCTACCAGGTCACCGGCTACTTCGCGCCGACTGCGCGCTACGGCAGCCCGCAGGATTTCATGTTCTTCGTCGATCATCTGCACCAAAAGGGCATCGGCGTGATCCTCGACTGGGTGCCATCGCATTTCCCGAACGACCAGCACGGGCTGGCGTATTTCGATGGCACCGCGCTCTATGAACACGCCGATCCGCGTCAGGGCTACCACCCGGAATGGAGCAGCCAGATCTTCAATTACGGCCGCCACGAGGTGCGTTCCTTTCTGCTCTCCTCCGCGTTGTTCTGGCTCGACCAGTATCACGTCGACGGGCTGCGCGTCGATGCGGTGGCCTCGATGCTCTATCTCGATTACGCCCGCAAACCCGGCGAATGGGTGCCGAACGAACACGGCGGCCGCGAGAACCTCGCCGCGATCCATTTCCTGCGCCAGCTCAACGAGGCGGTCTATCGCGACTTTCCCGACACGCAGACGATCGCCGAGGAATCGACCGCCTGGCCGATGGTCTCGCGCCCGACCTGGCTTGGCGGCTTAGGCTTCGGCATGAAGTGGAACATGGGCTGGATGCACGACACGCTCGACTACTTCGCGCACGACCCGATCCATCGCAAGTATCACCACGACCAGATCACCTTCAGCATCTGGTATGCCTTCCATGAAAACTTCATGCTACCGATCTCGCACGACGAAGTCGTGCATGGCAAGGGCTCGCTGGTCGGCAAGCTGCCGGGCGACGAATGGCAGCGCTTCGCCAATCTGCGCCTGCTGCTCGGCTACATGTGGGCGCATCCGGGCAAGAAGCTCTTGTTCATGGGCTGCGAATTCGGCCAGAGCGCGGAGTGGAACCACGACAAGAGCCTCGACTGGCACCTGCTGCAATACTGGCCGCACGCCGGCGCGCAAGCCTGGCTGCGCGATCTCAACGCCCTCTACAAATCACGTCCGGCGCTCTATGCACGCGACTTTTCCAACGACGGTTTCGAATGGATCGACTGCCACGACAGCGACGAGAGCGTGCTCTCCTTCCTGCGCAAGGGGCCGGCGGGGGAAACGATGCTGATCGTGGCGAACTGCACGCCGGTGGTGCGCGAAGGCTATCGTCTCGGCGTGCCGCGCGGCGGCTTCTGGCGCGAGGTGTTGAACAGCGACGCCACTTGCTACGGCGGCAGTGGTCAGGGCAATGGCGGCGGCCGTCTCGCGCAGGAGACTCCCAGCCACGGCCGGCCGTATTCGCTCGAGCTGCGCTTGCCGCCGTTGGGCATTCTGTTCTTGGAACCCGACTGAAATTCGGCGCTGGCGGCAATGAAGGCGTCCCGCCGGGCGCCGACTTTCCTCCAAGAGTCGGCGCTGGCGGCAATGAGGGCGTCCCGCCGGGCGCCGACTTTCCTCCAAGAGTCGGCGCTGGCGGGACGGCACCCTCAAGCGCAAAGCTGTCGCCACAGCGTCTTGCCACCGCTGGCTTTGTCGATCTCGGCGAGCACGCGCTCGTGTTCGCCGAGCTCTTCGGCAGAAGGCGCCAGCACGCGGATCGGCGGACGTTCACCGCTCAGATCGATACCCGATGCCAAAGCGCCGTCGAGCGCGATCATCAGGCTTTCCTGGCCGCGCGTCATCGCCAGATAGACCTCGGCCAAAAGCTCCGCGTCGAGCAGCGCGCCATGGAGCTGCCGATTCGAGTTGTCGATGCCAAATTCCGCGCACAACGCATCGAGGCCGTTCTTCTTGCCGGGCCGCAGTTCGCGCGCCATCTTCAGTGTGTCGGTGATCGATGCGCAGACCGTGGCGAGTGGGCCGCGCCCGATCAGACTCAGCTCATAGTCGAGGAAGCCGACGTCGAACGGCGCATTGTGGATGATCACTTCGGCGCCGGAAAGGAACTCGAGCAGCTCGTCGGCGATGTCGGCGAACTTCGGTTTGTCGGCGAGGAATTCGTCGGTCAGCCCATGCACCGCCTGCGCACCGGCGCCGATCGGGCGCTGCGGATTCAGGTAACGATGGAAGCGCCGCCCGCTTTGCCGGCGATTCACCAGCTCGATGCAGCCGATTTCGATCACGCGGTCGCCCTGGCGCCATTCGAGGCCGGTGGTCTCGGTATCGAGGATCACTTGCCGTTCGGCACTCATTTGCCTCTCCCTTTTTCGATCGCCGCGCGCGCCAGCGCATCGACGCGCTCGTTGAACTCATGCCCGGCATGCCCGCGCACCCAGACCCATTCGAGGCGATGCTGCGCGGCCAGCCGTTCGAGCGTCTGCCACAGATCGGCGTTCTTGACCGGCTTTTTGTCGGCAGTCTGCCAGCCACGCCGCTTCCAGCCGTGAATCCACTCGCTGATGCCCTTCTGCACGTATTGCGAGTCGGTATGCACACGCGCCGTCACCGGCCGCTTCAAGGCTTTCAGCGCCTCGATCACCGCGGTCAGCTCCATTCGGTTGTTGGTGGTCGCCGGATCGAAGCCCGACAGTTCCTTTTCCTTGCTGCCTGCGCGCAACAGCGCGCCCCAGCCGCCCGGGCCGGGATTGCCGCTGCAGGCGCCATCGGTGTAGATCTCGACGATGTCGGTCATTTTTCTTCGCGTTTCTGCGTCAAGGGCTTCTGCGGCAGCAGCGCGAGCGCCTTCGCGCGCGCCATGCGGTCTTTCCATTTCGGCGTGACCAACCGCAGGCCGTGCTGGCGCTTGATCGCCTGCAGCACATATACCGCGCCCAGATAAGGCCACCAGCGGTCACCGGCCGCTTCGATGCAATGCCAGCGCGCGAGCCATTTTTCCTGCCGCAAGGGGGGCGCATAGCAGCCGAAGGCGCCGCCGCGCGTCTCGAAACCGAGCAGCGCGAACCAATCCCGCAGGCGGGGCACCGACAGATAGCGGCCCTGCCACGGCGGCTCGCCCCGACTGCCGGAAAACAGTCGCCGCAGGCCCCAGAGACTGAACGGATTGAAGCCGATCACCAGCACGCTGCCCTCGGGTACCAGCACGCGATCGACCTCGCGCAGGATCTGGTGCGGATTGGCATCGAATTCCAGGATGTGTGGCAGCACGACGAGATCGACGCTGTTCGTCGCGAATGGCAGATGATGGGGGTCGGCACGCGTCGTGCAGGGGCCCTCTTCACAGCAGGTGAAGCGCAACGGCATCCGGTTGGCGCGCAGGAAATCGATCTGCGGAAAGCCGATCTGCACCGCATTGAAGCCGAAGATGTCGGCGGCCAACAGATCGGTCTTCGTCTGCTCCCAGGCCAGCGCATAACGGCCTTGCGGTGTTTCCAGCCAGGCGGCAAAGCTCTCCACAGCCATTACAATCCCCTGCCATGCGCATCGAACCGATTCCCGCCTTCGAGGACAATTACATCTGGGCGCTTCGCGATGACGGCGCCGTGGCGCTCGTCGATCCGGGCGAAGCTGCGCCGGTGCTGCGTTTTCTCGAACGAAGCGGCGAGCGCCTGGCGGCGATCCTCGTCACCCACCGCCATCACGACCACATCGGCGGCATCGGTGAGATTCTCGCCCACCATCCGGCGCCGGTGTATGGCCCGGCGCTGGAAGCCGCCGAGGTCGTCACCCAGCCATTGCAGGACGGCGATCGGGTGTCGCTGCTGGGTACCGACTTCGAGGTGTTGCATCTGCCGGGACATACGCTGGGTCATGTCGCCTATTATCGCCCGGGTAGCCTGTTGAGCGGCGACGTGCTGTTCGGCGCCGGCTGCGGCCGCGTCTTCGAGGGCACGCTGGATCAGATGCAGGCATCGCTCGCCCGCATCGCCGCCTTGCCTGGCGCGACGAAAATCTATTGCGCCCACGAATATACGCAATCCTGTCTGCGTTTTGCGCACGAGGTGGAGCCGGACAATCCGGCGATCATCCGTCGCAGCGAAGAGGTCGCCCGGCTACGCGCAGCAGGTTTGCCCAGCGTGCCATCGACGCTTTTCGATGAGCTCGACACCAACCCATTTCTGCGCTGGCGCTCGCCCGCCGTGATCGCCGCCGCCACCCGCTGGCTCGGCCATCCGCCGGCCAACGATGTGGAAACCTTCGCCGCGATCCGGCGATGGCGGGACAGCCTGTAACGCTCTCAAATCGCCTCACCGCCCGGCCGTTTTTCTCGATCCCTTTCGACGGCCCTCGATCGGCTACAGTCCCAGCATTTCCCGGGCGTGTTGGCGTGTCGTCTCGGTGATGCTTACACCTCCCAGCATCCGGGCGATCTCCTCGACGCGACCGGCATCATCGAGCACGGTGACGCGGCTTGCGGCCTGACCCGCGCGGTTTTCCTTGGCGATCGACCACTGCCAGTGGGCGCAGGCCGCGACCTGCGGCAGATGGGTGACGCACAACACCTGACGGCTACTGCCGAGCCGACGCAGCATGCGTCCGACGATCTCGGCCACCCGTCCGCCGATGCCGACATCGACCTCGTCGAAGATCAGCGTCTCGACGACATGGCTTTGGCTGGCGATCACCTGCAGCGCAAGGCCGATGCGCGACAGCTCCCCGCCCGAGGCCACCTTGGCGAGCGGCCGCAACGGCTGCCCGGCGTTGGTGCTGACGAAAAATTCGACCGCTTCGAGCCCATGCGCGTCGCCTTCGGCAAGTGGGGTGAGAGCGATCTCGAAGCGTCCGCCGGCCATCGCCAGCGTCTGCATCGCCTCGGTCACGGCTTTGCTCAAGCGCTCGGCCGCTGCTTTCCGCGCCGCGCTCAATTCCTGCGCCGCGGCGAGATAGGCAGTTTCGGCCTCCTGCTCGCGCTCGGCGAGCAGGGCCGGGTCGGCGGCGAGCGTGAGCTCGGCAAGGCGTGCTTGCAGCCGTGCCTGCACCGCGGGCAATTCTTCCGGCGGCACACGGTGTTTGCGCGAAAGCTGCGTCACGGCATCGATGCGGGCATCGAGTTCGGCCAGGCGCGCCGGGTCGAGCTCTAGCTTGTCGCGATAGCGCCGCAGCGCCAGCACCGCCTCGTCAAGCTGGATCAGCGCGCCCTCGAACAGCTCGGCCGCCTCGCCGAGGTTGGCATCGACCGCGGTCAGCTCGGTCAGTCGGCTGCTCGCCTGCTGTAAGAGCGGCAGCACCGGCAGCTCACCTTCCTCGAGCGCCGCCAGCGCCGCGCTGCTCGCTTCGAGCAGGCTCGCGGCATGGGCGAGCCGCCGCTGCTCGGCTTCGGTTTCCTGCCACTCGAGCGCATCGAAGCCCAGCGTGGAAAGCTCCTTGAGCTGCCATTCGATCAGCTCGCGTTCGCGCGCACTTGCGGCGACATCGCGCTCGGCCGCGGCGCGCGCCGCGACCAGCTTGCGCCAGGCGGCATGGCGCTTGGCCACGTCACGCGCCAACGCCTCGACGCCCGCATGGGCATCGAGAAGCCGACGTTGGGCATCGGCACGCAAAAGCGCGTGATGCGCGTGCTGACCGTGGATGTCGCACAGCCTCTCGCCGATTTCGCGCAGCTGAGCGAGGGTGGCCGGTGTGCCGTTGATCCAGGCGCGCGATTTGCCGTTGGCATCGATGACGCGGCGCAGCAGACAGCCGTCGGCAGGGAAATCGTTCGCGGCGAGCCAGCCGCTGAGAGCCGAATCGGCGGCGAGCGAAAATTCGGCCGAGATGTCGGCCCTGGCGGCACCGCTTCTCACCACGGCGGTATCGGCGCGTTCGCCGAGCGCGAGTGAGAGCGCATCGACGAGGATCGACTTGCCGGCGCCGGTTTCACCCGTCAAGGCGCCAAAACCAGGCTCGAACTCGAGTTCGAGCCGATCGACGATGACGAAATCGCGGATCGTCAGACTGAGCAGCATCGCTCACCTGTGCGGCGTGGCGCTCCAGTGCAGCTTCTCGCGCAGCATCGCAAAGTAGCTGTAGCCCGGCGGATGCAAAAGCGTCAGCGGATACGGCGAGCGCTCGATCGACACGCGGTCGCCGGCCTGGGCATCGAAGAAATTCTGGCCGTCGCAATGCACGCGGCCATCATAGGAATGCACCAGCTCGAGCTCGACGGCGCAGCTGTCGGCGATCGTGATCGGCCGGTAGGTGAGCCCATGCGCGCACAGCGGCACCAGCGCGATGCCCGGCACCGCGGGCTGCAGGATCGGGCCGTTGGCCGATAGCGCATAGGCGGTCGAACCGGAAGGTGTGGCGACGATCATGCCGTCGGCGCGCAGGACATAGAGGAACTCGCCATCGACGCGCAGCTTGAGCTCGATCATGCGGCCCAGATCGCCTTTATTGACCACGACCTCATTGAGCGCCAGCGTGCGGAATACCTCCCTGCCCTCGCGCAGCACGCGCACCGTCAGGCGCAAGCGCCGATCGGGCGTGAATTCGCCCGCCAGCAGGCGCTCGATCGCCGGCAGCATCTGGGCGCGCGCAATGTCGGTCATGAAACCGAGACGCCCCTGATTGATGCCGACCAGCGGCACCGAAGCTTCGCCGAGCTTGCGCGCGGCGGAAAGCAGCGTGCCGTCGCCACCGACGACGATCGCGACCTCGGCCTGGCTGCGGATCGCGGCGATGTCGGCGCAGGCGGGTGCGAGTGCGGGGATAGGGCCGAGCGCATCATCGACCAGCACCGTGATCCCGCGCCGGGCGAGATCATCGTAAAGCGCGATCAGCGCCTCGGCGACGGGCGCGCTGCCCTGTTTGCCGAACAGCGCGATGGTGCGATAGCGACTCATGCCGCCACCTTCATGCGTTCGGTCAGCGCCTCGGCCATGCGACGCAGTTTGTCGAACACTGGCGGCAGCAGGCAATTTTGCAGCGTGCGCTGGGTAAACAGGAAACGCCCGTCGCAGACGAAGCCGAGCTCCGCCCAATCCACCTGGTCATTGAGCATGTCGGCGGCGAGCGCCACATCCAAGCCCGGCAGGCGCGGAAACAGCGCCAGCACCGAGCCATCGTAATTCGGGCAGTCATGCACGAAAAACGGCCGCCCCCGTCGCGTCTTGCAATTCACATAGACGCGTGGGGACTCGGAGACGTGGTGCAATCGTCCCCACTGCCACCAGTTCGATTCGTCGAAAGGCCGCACGCGCCGCGCCAAGAGCCGCGCCTTGAAGGCTTCGAGATGCGGATGGGGCTGATTGAAGATCATGCGCCGGGTGATGCCGTCGTCGATGGTCGTCGAACAGACGAACTCGGCGTTGCCCTCGGGATGCTCGAACACGTCATCGGCGCCGGAGACCGCGCCGACCTTGACCTCGAACAGCTCGGACAGCGGCACGCGATAGTCGCCGCGCAGGAACATCAGCTGGCCATCGACCAGCGCGAAGCGTCGGCCATCGAACAGGCGCCGCTCGCGGCGGCCGCGCTCGAAACGGAAGATCGCGCAGTTCGGGGTATGCTCGCCAAAGACGCGCGCATCGCCCAGCTCGATGAAATCGGTGATGTCGCCCTCCTCGAAGAGAAAGGCATTGAGCTTGCGCGCCGCGGTGAGCTTGGTGAATTCGCGCGGCACGATGAAGATCAGCTCGCCGCCGCGGCGCAGATGGCGCACCGCCTTCTCGATGAAATAGAGGAACAGATTGCTGCGCCGATCGAACATTTCATGATCGAGCAGCGCCAGCGTGCGCGGCGGGATGTCCTGAAAGCGCACATAGGGCGGGTTGCCGATGATCGTGTCGTATTTTTCCGTCAGCGGCAGCGCGAAGAAATCCATCACCCGAGCGCCCGACGGGGCCACGCGAGGATCGATCTCGATCGCCTCACAGCCGGGGATGCGGGCGCTGAAGGCGCCATCCCCGGCGGCCGGATCGAGGGTGCGGCCGCGCCGCCTACGCAGCGCGAGCATTTGTTCGACCACCGTGGGCGGGGTGAATACTTGCCCGAGGGCGTGCACATTCAGTTGTTTCGACATCGGAAAAATCGGCGCTGGCAAGACGGCAGGATTGTAATCCAGAGGTTCGTTACAATCTGCTTCGCCATGCTCGATGCCCGCGCCAAGACCCTGCTCAAGACCCTGATCGAACGCTATATCGCGGAAGGTCAGCCGGTCGGCTCGCGCACGCTCGCCAAATACTCGGGCCTGGAGCTTTCGCCGGCGACGATCCGCAACGTGATGGCCGATCTCGAAGAGATGGGCTTCATCGCCAGCCCGCACACCTCGGCCGGACGCGTGCCGACGCCCAGGGGTTACCGCCTGTTCGTCGATACGCTGCTCACCGTGCAGCCGCTCGATCCCCAGCATATCTCCGAGCTCAAGGAAGCGCTGCTGCCCGACGTGCCGCAACGGGTGATCAGCCATGCCTCGCAGATGATCTCGGAGCTCACCCATTTCGCCGGCGTCGTCATCGCGCCGCGCCGCCAGGCGCCAAAGATCCGCCAGATCGAGTTTCTGAATCTGACCGAGACGCGCATCCTGCTGATCATCGTCACCACCGAAGGCGAAGTACAAAACCGCATCCTCCTCACCCAACGCCCCTATGCCCAGAGCGAGCTGATCGAAGCGGCCAATTACCTGACGCAGAATTACGCCGGCCTGGACTTCATGCAGATCCGCCAGCGCCTGCACCACGAGCTGCAGCAGTTGCGCAGCGACATGACCGAGCTGATGAACGCCGCCGCCGATGCCGGCGCCCAAGCCGCCAGCGAAGCTGCGCAGCAATACGTGATCAGCGGCGAGAAGAATCTGCTCGACAGCGAGGATCTCGCCGCCAACATGGCGCGGCTACGCCAGCTGTTTGACCTCTTCGAACAGAAAACCGGCCTGATGCAGCTGCTCGACCTGTCGAGCCGCGCCGAGGGCGTGCATGTCTTCATCGGCGGTGAATCGGGCATCGCGCCGCTCGATGAATGCAGCATCGTCGCCGCCCCCTACGAAGTCGAAGGGCAAGTGGTCGGCACCATCGGCGTGATCGGCCCGACACGCATGGCCTACGAGCGCGTGATCCCGATCGTCGACATCACCGCGCGACTGCTCTCCTCCGCATTGAGTCCCAATTGAGCCGGCAAGCCATCCTGCTCGTCAATCTCGGCACCCCGGACGCGACCGATGCCCCGGCCGTCAAGCGTTATCTGGCCGAGTTTCTTGGCGACCCGCGCGTCGTCGAGCTGCCGCGCATCCTATGGCTGCCGATCCTCTATGGCATCATCCTCAACACCCGGCCGGCGAAATCGGCGGCGAAATACGCGACGATCTGGACGCCCGAAGGCTCGCCGCTCAAGGTGCATACCGAACGGCAGGCCAAATTGCTCCGCGGCCTGCTCGGCGAGCGCGGCCGCAAAGATCTCGCGATCGACTGGGCGATGCGTTATGGCAATCCGGCCATCCCCGCCGTGCTCGACCGGCTGGTCGACAGCGGGGCCGAGGACATCCTCATCCTGCCGCTCTATCCCCAATGGGCGGGCAGCACCACCGGCAGCACGCAAGACGCCGTGGCCGCCTGGCAAAGGCGCCAGAAACGCCCCCCGGCGATCCGCTGGATCGAAGATTTTCACACCGATCCGGGCTACATCGGCGCGCTGGCCGCCTCGGTGCGCGAGCACTGGCAGGCGTACGGACACGGCGAGAAGCTCGTGATGAGTTTTCACGGCATCCCGCAGCGCTCGGTGGATCGCGGCGATCCCTATGCGCGTCAGTGCCACGCCACGGCGCAAGCACTCGCCGCCGCCCTCGGGCTGGACCCGCGCCAATGGGTAGCGACTTTCCAGTCGCGCTTCGGCGCCGCCAAATGGCTGCAGCCCTATACCCAGCCGACGCTGGAAGAACTCGCGCGCAGCGGGCTTGCGCGCGTCGATGTGATCTGCCCCGGCTTTCCGGCCGACTGCCTGGAAACCCTCGAGGAAATTTCCTTGGAGTGCCGCGCGGCCTTCGTCGCTGCGGGCGGGCGCGAATTCCATTACATCCCCTGCCTCAACGAACGGCCAGACTGGATCGCCGCGCTGGCCGACCTGTGCCTTGCCCATCTCGGCGGTTGAACCCAGATTGTCCATTAGACCGTCCTGTCTGCGGATGAGCGTAAGCAAACCTTGTCATCCTGGACTGCGCGGGCGTTTCCGGTCTGCGAGCGGGCCCTTCGCGCCCGCGCTCCTCGCCAATAGACACCGTTATTGGCTCGTCACGCGGACGCAAATCGCCTCGCCCTCGCCTCGAAACCGCCTCGCGCCCTAATGGACAATCTGGGTTGAAAACTGGCTGCCGAAACCTATATCAGCGAAAACCGATATAGGAGACTGCCATGTCCGACCCACTGATCGTCGTCTGCCCGCATTGCCACGCCCCGAACCGCGTGCCGGCCGAAAAACTTTCTGCCGGCGGTGTTTGCGGCAAATGCAAACGCGCGTTGTTCGACGGCCACCCGGTCGAGCTCGATGAGGCGAGCTTCGACAAGCACATCGGCCGCAACGAGATTCCGGTGCTGGTCGATTTCTGGGCGCCGTGGTGCGGCCCGTGCCGGATGATGGCGCCGGCCTTCGCCCAGGCCGCCAGCCTGCTCGAACCGCAGGTCAGGCTGGCGAAGCTGAACACCGAAGATCATCAGGGCATCGCCGCGCGGCTGGGCATCCGCAGCATTCCGACCATGATCCTGTTCAAGGGCGGACGCGAAATCGCCCGGCAATCCGGCGCCATGGATGCCGGCAGCATCGTGCGCTGGGTGCGCGCCGCACTCTGAGATGCCTTCGTCGCCTCTGGGGTAAACTCCTCCCGCTACCTTTCGAGGGGAGTTGACACCATGCGCCTTTCCGACATGAAAATCTGGCTGCGCCTGACAGCCGGCATCTGGTTGCTCCTGGTATTCGTCTGGACCGGAATGGTCTTCTGGGAAAGCCAGGTGAATCGCAACACGGCCATCGAGCAGGCCACCCGTTTTTCCCAGTCGATGCACGAGGCGACGCTGGCGGGACTGACCGGCATGATGATCACCGGCACTGTCGGCCAGCGCGAGGTGTTCCTCGACCAGATCAAGCAGTTGTCGATCATCCGCGATCTCCGGGTGATCCGCGGCGAGGCGGTCACGAAACTGTATGGGCCCGGCAAGGCTGGCGAAGGCCAACCCGATGCGACCGAGCGGCAGGTGCTCGACAGCGGCAAGGAATTCATCGAGGTGCAACAGGACGGCCAGGGCGAATATCTGCGTGTCGTGCGCCCGGCGCTTGCCAGCAAGAATTATCTCGGCAAGGACTGCATCGCCTGCCACCAGACGCCGGAAGGTACTGTTCTGGGCGTCGTCAGCATGAAGGTCTCCCTCGACGATGTCGAAGCCGCGATCGCCACACAGCGCATCAAGATCCTGCTGGCGGCGATCGGCGTCAGCATTCCCGTCATGTTGTTCATCTGGTTCTTCATCACGCGGGTCGTCACCCGGCCGCTCGAGAACATGGTCGCGGGACTGCGCGCGATCGCCAGCGGCGAGGGTGACCTGACGCGCCGTCTGGAAGTGAAGAGCAACGATGAGATCGGCCAGGCGAGCCTTGTGTTCAACGAGATGATGGCCAATTTCGCCAACCTAGTACGCCAGGTCGACACTTCGGCGAAGCACGTCTCCACCGCCGCCCGCGATCTGGTCGAAGGGGCGCGGCAGGTTGCCGAAAGCTCGCGCCAGCAAAGCGGGAAATCCGCTGCCGTGACGGACGCAGTCGAGCGCATGGTCAGAAGCATCGTCGCGGTCGCCGAGAGCGCCGAGCGCGTCCATGCCCAGTCACAGGAAAGCCTCGCCCGCTCGCGTGAAGGCAGACAAAGCCTCGAACGCCTGATCGGCGAGATCGGCCGCGTCAAGTCCGCGGTCGATGAAATGGCCGCGGCCGTCAATGAATTCGTCAGCAGCACGGCATCGATCACCAACATGACGCGCGAAGTCAAGGACATTGCCGATCAGACCAACCTGTTGGCGCTCAATGCGGCGATCGAGGCGGCACGCGCCGGCGAAGCTGGGCGCGGTTTCGCGGTGGTGGCGGACGAAGTGAGGAAACTCGCCGAGAAATCGGCCGCGTCGGCCAACGAGATCGACATCATCACCCGCACTCTGGGAGCCAAATCCGATCTCGTGCGCAACGCGATCGAAAGCGGTCTGGCCGACATCGCCTCGAGCGAGCAGTCGCTCGCAGCCGTCGCCAATGCGATCAACGAATCCAACGCCTCGGTCGAAGAGGTGGGGCGCGGCCTCGACACGATCGCCGCCGCCACCGAAGAACAGCGGCAGGTCAGCGCCGCAGCGCTGACGGACATCGAGGCCATCGCCGCGATGGCGCGCGAAAACAGCACTGCTGTGGAACAGAATGCCATGTCGGCCCAACGACTCGAAACGCTCGCAGGCGAGCTGCAAAGTACCGTCGGCCGTTTCCGCACCTAACATGCCGTTGAAAAACGTCACGAGGATGGCCAGATGCAAGGCGTTTGGTGCGCAGCGACCGAAGCCTATCAAATAGATAGGCGAGGGAGCGACAACGAAGTTGCGGCGAAGGCTCGCTTTGGCTTTGCCGAGGTCAAGCGAAGCGGCCGAAGCCAACACCGCGCAACGCGGAAGAACGCCCACCGCAGTAGTTTTTCAACAGCCTGCTAACGCCACACCCACCAGAAAATGCTCCGTCACCCCTTGAAAAGGGGCATGGAGCCCTTATTCCTTCCATGGTTTAATTTTCGAGGCCCTATGTCATGCAAGACGATCACACCCCCGAAACCCCTGAACTGACGGCCAAACCCGGCGCCGGCGACACGGCGCCCGAGGCTGCGGCCGACACTGCGGATGCGCCGGAAGTCATGCCGAGTCTCGAAGAGTTGCTCAAGGCCGCGGAGCTCAAAGCCGCCGAGCACCACGACGCCTGGCTGCGCGCGAAGGCCGAGACCGAAAACGTCCGCCGCCGCGCTCAGGAAGACATCGCCAAGGCGCACAAGTTTGCGATCGAAAAATTCGCCGGCGAATTGCTGGCGGTCAAAGACAGCCTGGAAGCCGCGCTCGCCAACGAGACCCAAACCGTCGAGACGCTCAGGGCCGGCGTCGAGCTGACGCTGAAACAGCTGGCGAGCGCGTTCGAGAAATCCGCGCTCACCGAGATCAACCCGCTCGGTGAAAAGTTCGACCCACACAAGCACCAGGCGATCGCGATGGTCGAGGCCGACCAGGAAGCGAATACCATCGTCAGCGTTCTGCAGAAGGGTTATGCGCTGCACGACCGCATCTTGCGGCCGGCGCTGGTCACCGTCGCCAAGCCCAAGGCTTGAAGCATCGCGCCATAACCCCATATTGAGCACAGGTTAATTTTTCTCCACCCGATTCTCCAAAGGAAAACGAACATGGGCAAGATCATCGGTATCGACCTGGGCACCACCAACAGCTGTGTCGCCGTGATGGAAAACGGCAAGCCCAAGGTCATCGAAAACTCGGAAGGCGCACGCACCACGCCTTCCATCGTCGCCTACACCGAAGACGGCGAGATCCTCGTCGGCGCCCCGGCCAAGCGTCAGGCGGTCACCAATGCGAAGAACACGCTGTTCGCGATCAAGCGCCTGATCGGCCGCCGCTTCGAAGAAAAGGAAGTGCAAAAGGACATCGACCTGATGCCCTACAAGATCGTCCGGGCCGACAACGGCGATGCCTGGGTCGAGGTGCGCGGCAAGAAGCTCGCGCCGCCGCAGGTCTCGGCCGAGGTGCTGAAGAAGATGAAGAAGACTGCCGAAGACTATCTCGGCGAAGAAGTCACCGAAGCCGTCATCACCGTGCCCGCCTACTTCAACGACAGCCAGCGTCAGGCCACCAAGGATGCCGGTCGCATCGCCGGCCTGGAAGTCAAGCGCATCATCAACGAGCCGACCGCGGCCGCGCTCGCCTTCGGCCTGGACAAGAAGGAAGGCGACCGCAAGATCGCGGTCTATGACCTGGGCGGCGGCACTTTCGACATCTCGATCATCGACATCGCCGAAGTGGATGGCGAACACCAGTTCGAAGTGCTGTCGACCAATGGCGACACCTTCCTCGGCGGCGAGGACTTCGACCAGCGCCTGATCGACTACATCGTCACCGAGTTCAAGAAGGAACAAGGCGTCGATCTGAAGAACGACGTGCTGGCGCTGCAGCGCCTCAAAGAGGCGGCCGAGAAGGCAAAGATCGAGCTCTCCAGCTCGATGCAGACCGAGATCAACCTGCCCTACATCACCGCGGATGCAAGCGGGCCGAAGCATTTGGCGATGAAGATCACCCGCGCCAAGTTCGAAGCGCTGGTCGAAGATCTGATCGAGCGCACCATCGAGCCTTGTCGCATCGCGCTGAAAGACGCCGGGCTGAAGGTCTCCGACATCGGCGACGTGATCCTGGTCGGCGGCATGACACGCATGCCCAAGGTGCAGGAAAAGGTCAAGGAGTTCTTCGGCAAGGAGCCGCGCAAGGACGTCAACCCCGATGAAGCGGTCGCGATCGGCGCGGCGATCCAGGGCGGCGTGCTGCAGGGCGAAGTCAAGGACGTGCTGCTGCTCGACGTCACCCCGCTGTCGCTGGGTATCGAAACCCTGGGCGGCGTGATGACCAAGCTGATCCCGAAGAACACGACCATCCCGACCAAGGCGACCCAGGTCTTCTCCACGGCGGATGACAATCAAACCGCAGTGACGATCCACGTGCTGCAGGGCGAGCGCGAGATGGCAGCCGGCAACAAGAGCCTCGGTCAGTTCAACCTCACCGACATCCCGCCAGCGCCGCGCGGCGTGCCGCAGATCGAGGTGACCTTCGACATCGATGCCAACGGCATTCTGCATGTCTCGGCCAAGGACAAGGGCACCGGCAAGGAAGCCAAGATCACCATCAAGGCGAATTCCGGTCTCACCGAGGAAGAAATTCAGCGCATGGTCAAGGATGCCGAGGCCCATGCCGAGGAAGACAAGAAGGCCCACGAGCTCGTCGAGGCGCGCAACCAGTGCGACGCGCTGGTGCATTCGGTGAAGAAGATGCTCACCGAGCATGGCGACAAGCTCGAAGCCGGCGAAAAGACGAAGATCGAGGAAGCGCTGAAAGCCGCCGAGGAGGCGATCAAGGGCAACGACAAGGCGACGATCGAAGCCAAAGCCCAGGCGCTTGCCGCGGCCTCGCAGAAACTCGGCGAGAAGATCTACGCGCAGCAGGCGGGCGGCGCGCAGTCAGGCACCAGCGGTGGCGGCGAAGCCAAGAAGGACGACAGCGACGTGGTCGATGCCGAATTCACCGAGGTGAAAGACAAGAAGGCTTGACGCCGGCGCGGACGCGCAGCCCTGATGGGCCGGGTTCGAGCGGGCGGCCATCCGCCCCTTGACCCGGCCGTATCGTTTGCTTGAGTCGAAGGCATATATGGCAAAACGCGACTACTACGAAGTGCTCGGCGTCAATCGGGATGCCTCGGAAGAAGAAATCAAGAAAGCCTATCGCCGCCTGGCGATGAAATACCATCCGGACCGCAATCCGGACAATCCGAAGGCCGAGGAACTCTTCAAGGAAGCGAAGGAAGCCTACGAAGTCCTCTCCGACTCGAGCAAGCGCCAGGCCTACGACCAGTTCGGCCATGCCGGCGTCGATCCCCAGGCCGGCATGGGTGGCGGCTTCGGCGGCATGGGCGGCTTCGCCGACGCGTTTTCCGACATCTTCGGCGACATCTTCGGCGGCGGCCGCGGCCGCTCGAACGTCTATCGCGGCGCCGACTTGCGCTACAACCTGGAAATCACCCTCGAAGAAGCCGCGCGCGGCACCGAGACGCGCATCCGCATCCCGACGATGGCCGAATGCGATGCCTGCCACGGT
The DNA here is from genome assembly GCF_003966565.1 of Sulfuricystis multivorans. NCBI lineage: Bacteria > Pseudomonadati > Pseudomonadota > Betaproteobacteria > Nitrosomonadales > Sterolibacteriaceae > Sulfuricystis > Sulfuricystis multivorans. Next base: position 1,561,623 of record NZ_AP018718.1, read on the forward strand.
ACCGGAGCCCGCAAAGGCAGCGAGCCGAAAATCTGTCCGACCTGCGGCGGTCACGGCCAAGTGCGCATCCAGCAAGGCTTCTTCTCGATCCAGCAGACCTGTCCGCGTTGCCACGGCAGCGGCCGCTACATCCCGGACCCCTGCCCAACCTGCCACGGCGCCGGGCGCGTCAAGCAACACAAGACGCTGTCGGTCAAGATTCCTGCCGGCATCGACGAAGGCGATCGCATCCGCCTCTCCGGCGAAGGGGAAATGGGCGTCAATGGCGGCCCCCCCGGCGATCTTTATGTGCAAATCCATCTCAAGCCGCACGCGGTCTTCCAGCGCGACCGCGACGACCTGCATTGCGAGATGCCGATCTCCTTCGCCACCGCCGCGCTGGGCGGCGAAATCGAGATTCCCACGCTCGATGGCGTCGCCAAGCTGAAGATCCCCGCCGAAACCCAGACGGGCAAGGTGTTCCGCCTACGCGGCAAAGGCATCAAGGGCGTGCGCTCGCATCAACCAGGCGACCTGCTCTGCCATGTCGTCGTCGAAACACCGGTCAATCTCACCGAACGTCAGAAGGAACTCCTGCGCGAGTTCGAAGACATCAGCAAAGGCAACGCCGCGCACCACAACCCCAAGGCCCAAGGCTGGATGGACAAGGTCAGGGAGTTCTTCGGCGGCTAGGCCCCGGCCGACCGCTAATCGAAATCCCTGCCTGATGGCGATGCGATAATGCGCGCCCTGCCCAACCCTCTTCGACCATGTCGTTTCAGTTCGACTTGCCCATGCCGCCGAAAGCCGGCCAGCGCGTGGCTTTACCCCGCCTCGCCGGCTCAGCCGACGCCCTGGCGCTCGCGCAGCTTGCCGACGGCAAACACCTGCTGACGATCGTCGCCGCCACACCGCTCGAAGCCCAGCGGCTTTACGATGAAATCGGCTGGTTCGCGCCGTCCTTGCGCGTCCATCTGCTGCCCGACTGGGAAACGCTCCCCTATGACCACTTCTCGCCGCACCAGGATCTGATCTCCGAGCGACTGGCAACGCTGTTTGCCGTCTCGCAGAATCAGAGCGACGTGCTGATCGTCGCTGCAGCGACCGCAGCCACGCGGCTTCCGCCCCCCGCCTTCCTCGCCGCCCACACTTTCTTCATGAAACAGGGCGACACGCTCGACCTCGAACGCTTCCGCAACCAGATGACGCTGGCGGGCTACCAGCATGTCACGCAGGTCGTTGCCCCGGGCGAATACAGCATGCGCGGCGGGCTGATCGATCTTTTTCCGATGGGCTCGGCGCTCCCCTACCGGATCGAGCTGTTCGACGACGAGATCGAAACCTTGCGCTGCTTCGACGTCGACAGCCAGAAGAGTCTCTATCCGGTGGCGGAGATTCGCCTGCTGCCGGCGCGCGAATTCCCCACCAGCGAGTCCGCACGGACGATGTTCCGCCAGCGCTTCCGTGAGACGTTCGAGGGCGATGCCTCGCGCATCGCGCTCTACAAGGACGTCTCGAACGGCGTGTTTCCTGCCGGCATCGAGTATTACCTGCCGCTCTTTTTCGACCAGACGGCGACATTGTTCGACTACCTGCCGCAGGATGCCCGGCTCGTGCTGCATGGCGACGTGCCTGCGACGCTCGCCGAGTTCTGGGTCGACCTGCAACAGCGCTACAAAACGCTTGGCGGCGACAGATCTCGGCCGATCTTGCCGCCTCAGTCGCTCTTTATGCGCGACGAGGAGTTTTTCATCGAGGCGCATGCCTGGCCGCAATACCTGATGAAAATCGGCGCTGGCGAGACGGCACCCCCGTCACCGCAAGCCCTGCCGCCGCTGGCGGTCGACCGCAAGGCCAACGACCCCGTCGCCGCGCTGCGCCGCTTTCTCGACGGTTACCCCGGCCGCGTGCTGCTCATTGCCGAATCGCCAGGCCGGCGCGAGACGCTGCATGAATATCTCGCCGAGCATGGGCTTGCCGCGGCGATCGTCCCCGACTTCGCGGCTTTCCTTGCCGGCTCGGCCCCATTGTCTTTGGCGCACGGCCCGGTTTCCGGCGGCTTTGCGCTCGATGATTTCGCCGTCGTCACCGAAAACGAACTCTATGCCGCCACCGCGCGACCGCGCCACAAGCGCTCGGAGGCACGGCGCGCCAATCTCGAAGGCTGGCTGCGCGATTTGTCGGAGCTGAAGATCGGCGATCCGGTGGTGCATGAAAACCACGGCATCGGCCGTTTTCTCGGCCTCGTGCGCATGGATCTCGGGCAGGGCGAGGAAGAGTTCCTCCAGCTCGAATACGCCAACGAAGCGAAGCTCTATGTGCCCGTCGCTCAGCTCGAAGTGATCTCGCGCTACAGCGGCGCCGATCCGGAAGCGGTGCAATTGCACACGCTCGGCTCGGGCCAGTGGGAGAAGGCAAAGAAAAAGGCCGCGCTGCAGGTGCGTGACACCGCCGCGGAACTGCTTGCGCTCTATGCCCAGCGCGCCGCCCGCCAGGGCCACAAGTTCAGCTTCCAGACGCATGATCTGGAAGCCTTCGCCGCCGGCTTCGGTTTCGAGGAGACACCCGATCAGCTGGCCGCGATCGGCGCGGTGATTTCCGACATGACCGCCGGCAAGCCGATGGATCGGCTGGTCTGTGGCGACGTCGGTTTCGGCAAGACCGAAGTCGCGCTGCGCGCCGCCTTCGTCGCGGTGGCCGACGGCCGTCAAGTGGCCGTGCTCTGCCCGACCACGCTCCTTGCCGAACAGCATTATCAGACCTTCGCCGACCGCTTCGCCGACTGGCCCGTCAAGGTCGCCGAACTCTCGCGCTTCAAATCGAAACAGGAGCAAGCCGCAGCCATCGAGCAGCTCGCGCAGGGAAAAATCGACATCGTGATCGGCACTCACCGATTATTGCAACCGGATGTGAAGTTTGCCCGCCTCGGCCTTGTCATCATCGACGAGGAACACCGCTTCGGCGTGCGCCAGAAGGAAGCGCTGAAGGCGCTGCGCGCCGAGGTCGATGTGCTGACGCTGACCGCCACGCCGATCCCGCGCACGCTGGGCCTGTCGCTCGAAGGCTTGCGCGATTTTTCGGTGATCGCCACACCTCCCCAGAAACGGCTGGCCATCAAGACCTTCGTGCATCGATGGTCCAACGGCCTGGTGCGCGAAGCCTGCCTGCGAGAATTCAAACGCGGCGGACAAGTCTATGTTCTCCATAACGAAGTCGAGACGATCGAAAATATGCGCGACCGGCTCCAGAAATTACTGCCGGAGGCGCGCATCGTCGTCGGCCACGGTCAGCTTCCCGAGCGGGAGCTCGAACGCGTGATGCGCGAATTCACCCAGCAGAAGCACAACCTGCTGCTGTGTTCGACGATCATCGAAACCGGCATCGACAATCCACACGCCAACACCATCATCATCCACCGCGCCGACAAATTCGGCTTGGCCCAGCTCCATCAGCTGCGCGGACGGGTCGGGCGCAGCCACCACCAGGCCTACGCCTATCTGCTCACCGACGAGCATGCCAAGCCAACGCCCCAGGCGCAACGCCGCCTCGAAGCGATCCAGGCGATGGAAGAACTCGGCTCCGGCTTTTTCCTCGCCATGCACGATCTGGAGATTCGCGGCGCCGGCGAGGTGCTCGGTGAGGCGCAGTCGGGAGAAATCCACGAGATCGGCTTCGCGCTTTACACCAACATGCTCAATGCCGCGGTACGCGCGCTCAAGGACGGCAAACCGATGCCGGACCTCACCCGGCCGCTGTCGATCACCGCGGAAATCGATCTGCATACCCCGGCGCTGCTGCCAAATGACTACTGCCCCGATGTCAACGAGCGGCTGACGCTCTACAAGCGACTCGCCAACTGTGAGACGGAAGCCGCGCTGCGGGCAATGCAGGAAGAGCTGATCGACCGCTATGGCGAGTTGCCCGCCCAAGCCGTGGCCCTCATCGAAACCCACCGCCTGCGCATCCTCGGCAAGCCACTCGGCGTCAGCAAGCTCGATGCCGGAGAGAAATCGGTCCAGCTGCAGCTCGTCGCCAATCCCCCGATCGATCCGGCCCGCATCATCCGGCTGATCCAGAACGACCGCAGCTTCAAACTCGCCGGACCGGACAAGCTCGTCTGGCAGAAGACCACGAACACGCTCAAGGAGCGCGTCGGCGCGGTGAAGGAATTGTTTGGCCGCCTGAACTTGTCAGCCCGATGATGGTCATGTAGGATGACCAAATCACCCGTTCCAACGACCGCCATGCCGCAGTTCAACATCGCCGAAGCCAAGACGCATCTTTCCGAACTCGTCCAAAAGGCCTTGATGGGGGAAGAAGTCATCATCGCACGCGACAACAAACCTCAAGTGAAAATCGTCCCGCTCAAGCGCCCTGCCGGAAAGCGCGTGCCAGGTTCCGGGAAAGATCAGATACGCTTCATCAGCGACGATTTCGACGCCACGCCGGCAGATTTCGCCGATTACGTTTAATGAAGCTCTTGCTCGACACCCACGCCTTCTTGCACTGGGTGGCGGACGATCCTCGGCTCACCCCCAAGGTGCGCGAGGTGATCGCTGATATGGACAACGAAGTGTTCGTCAGTCTCATCGTGCCTTGGGAGCTAGCCATCAAGTCGGCGCTGGGAAAGATTTGCCTGAATCAGTCGGTCGGTCGTTTCGTAACGCAACAGGTCGAAGCCAACGGCTTTAGCCTGCTGGGCATCGATCTTGCCGACATCGCCCTCGTCGAGACGCTTCCACTGCACCACCGCGATCCGTTCGATCGCCTCTTGATCGCACAGGCGAAGAACAGAAATCTCACCCTCGTCAGCGGGGATGCTGCGTTTTCTGCCTACTCAATCAAACGTATCTGGTAACCACGCCATGCAGCCCACCGAAAACCTCAACATCGAAACCTTCGAACCGATGCCGACGCCGGCGGAGATCCACGCCCGCGTGCCGATGACCGAAGCCGCGGAAAAGTCGGTGCTGGCGGGACGGCACACGATCGAGGCGATTCTCGACCGCCGCGATCCACGTCTGTTCGTCGTCGTCGGCCCTTGCTCGATCCACGACCCCATCGCCGGCATCGATTACGCCCAGCGTCTCGAGGCGCTCGCCGACGAGGTCGCCGACACGCTGTTCCTCGTCATGCGCGTCTATTTCGAAAAGCCGCGCACCGCGACCGGCTGGAAGGGTTTCATCAACGATCCGCGCATGGATGATTCCTTCCACATCGAGGAAGGCATCTACAAGGCGCGCGAGTTCCTGCTCGCCGTCAATGAGCTGGGGGTGCCCGCCGGTACCGAGGCGCTCGACCCGATCACCCCACAATATCTCGGCGACCTGGTCAGCTGGACGGCGATCGGCGCACGCACCTCCGAATCGCAGACGCACCGCGAGATGGCCTCGGGCCTATCGACGCCGGTGGGTTTCAAGAACGGCACCGACGGCTCGGTCGAGACCGCGGTGAATGCGATCCTCTCCGCCTCGAAACCGCACAGCTTTCTCGGCATCAACATGGAAGGGCGCACCTCGGTCGTCCGCACCCGCGGCAATCGTTATGGCCACCTCGTCCTGCGCGGCGGCGGTGGCCGGCCGAATTACGATTCGGTCTCGGTGGCGATCGCCGAACAGGCGCTCGCCAAGGCGGGGCGACCTCAGAACATCGTCATCGACTGCTCGCATGCCAACAGCTACAAAGACCCGGAGCGTCAGCCGCTGGTACTGCACGACGTCGTGAACCAAATCCGGCTGGGCAACAAATCGATCGTCGGCCTGATGATCGAAAGCTTCCTCGAAGCCGGCAACCAGCCGATCCCCGACGATTTGACGCAGCTCAAATACGGCTGTTCGGTCACCGATGCCTGCGTAGACTGGCCGACCACCGAAAAGATGATCCGCGAGGCTTATGACATCCTGCGCGGCCCATTGGCCGGCCGTGCCATGCGAAAGGCCGCATGATGCCGACCTTGATCAAACCTTTGCGCGGGCTGTGTCCCGCCCCCGGTCGCGCTCAGGATGTTGTCGCACCGCCCTACGACGTGCTCTCCTCCGACGAAGCGCGCATCCGCGCCGCAGGCAAGCCGTGGTCTTTTCTGCACATCTCGAAACCGGAAATCGACTTGCCCGCCGACATCGATCCTTATGATCCTGCCGTCTATGCCAAAGCCGCCGAGAACCTGCAACGCATGATCGCCGCCGGGGTGCTGCTGCGCGATACAACGCCCTGCTACTACGCCTACCGGCTGACGATGCGCACCGAGCGCGGAACGCACGAGCAGACGGGGCTGGTCGCCATCAGTTCGGTCGCCGCTTACGAGGCCCAGCGCATCAAAAAGCACGAATTCACCCGCCCGGACAAGGAAGACGACCGCGTGCGCCAGATCGAAGCCACCAACGCCCAAACCGGGCCGGTGCTGCTCGCCTACCCTTCCTCGGCGGAGGCAGACCGGCTGATTGCCGCGATGGCGCAAGGCGATCCGGCGGCCGATGTCACCCTTGCCGAGCCGACGCACACGGTGCGTCACCAGATCTGGCGCTGCGCCGACCCCGATCATATCGAGGCAATCACGCGCTGCTTCGATCAGATGCCTGCGCTCTACATCGCCGATGGCCACCATCGTTCGGCCGCGGCCGCACGAGTGGCCGCCGCAAGGCGCATCCCCGGTCGTGAGCGCTCCTCCGACTATTTCCTCAGCGTGATCTTCCCCCATCGGCAGATGCAGATTCTCGATTACAACCGGGTCGTCAAGGATCTGAACGGCCTGACGGCGGATGAATTCCTCGCCCGGCTCGGTGAAAAATTCCTCGTCTCGCCGAGCTGCGATGCCGTCCGTCCAGCCTGCCCGGGCGAATTTGGCCTCTATCTCCCCAAGCGCTGGTTCCGCCTCAATATCGACCCGAAGCTGTTTTCCAAGGACCCGGTCGCCGGCCTCGACGTCTCACTGCTCTCTGACCATGTGCTCGGACCCATCCTGGGTATCACCGATCTGCGGCGCGACCAACGCATCGATTTCGTTGGCGGCATCCGTGGCCTGGCAGAGCTCGAACGGCGCGTCGATTGCGGCGAAATGGCTGCCGCGTTCGCCATGTATCCCACCCGCATGGATCAACTGATGGCCGTGGCGGACAGCGGTCAGGTCATGCCACCGAAATCGACCTGGTTCGAGCCCAAACTCGCGGATGGGCTGGTGTCCCACGTTCTCGACTGAAGAAAAAAGCCCGGCAAAGCCGGGCCGCGTCAGCCGGACGCGAGGGGCGATCAAAGCACCTTGAGCGCCGCGTCGTAATCTGGCTCGTTGGCAATCTCGGGCACGAGCTGGCTGTGCAGCACCTTGTCGTTCTCGTCGAGCACCACCACCGCGCGTGCGGTGAGGCCGAAGAGCGGCCCTTCGGCCATCTTGACGCCCCAGGCCGCCATGAATTCGGGATGGCGGAAGGTCGACAGATGCACGACGTTTTTCAAGCCTTCGGTGGTGCAGAAGCGCCCCGCGGCAAATGGCAGATCGGCCGAGATTACCAGCACGACGGTATTGTTCAGGCCGGCCGCCTTTTCGTTGAACTTGCGAGTCGAAGTCGCGCAGGTGGGGGTGTCAAGGCTCGGTACGATGTTCAGGATCTTGCGCTTGCCGGCGAAGCTCGCCAGCGTCACGTCGGCGAGCTCGCCGTTGGTGAGCGTCAGCTCAGGCGCCTGGCTGCCAACCGGGGGCAGCGTGCCTTCGACCTTGAAAGGATTGCCTTGCAGAGTGACTGTAGTCATGGCATTTCTCCGTGGGGTATGAAGTTTACGAGGCGCGGCAACACCGCCAGGGTATTGGCGCGGGTCCTTGCTGCGATTTCCATCAGCGGCATCCCCCGCAATTGTGCCAGCGTTTCGGCGATCGGCACCAGATCGGCGGGCGTGTTTCTACCGTTCGGTTTCCAGGCCGGCGGGATGTCCGGCGCATCGGTCTCCAGCACGATCGCTTCGAGCGGCAAGGTCGCGGCAAGCGCCCGGATGCGTTTCGAGCCGGGATAGGTCATTGCACCGCCAAAACCCAGTTTGAAGCCGAGTTTGATGAACTGCTCGGCCTGTTCCCGACTGCCATTGAAGGCATGGGCGATGCCGCCGGGCACGGGGATTTCACGCAGGGCCTTGAGAATCGGATCGATCGCCCGACGCACGTGCAGCAGTACCGGCAGCCCCAACTCGCGCGCGAGCTCAAGCTGCGAACGGAACCAAAACATCTGTTGCCCATCATCGCGCGGCTGCACATGTCGATCGAGCCCGATCTCGCCGACGGCCACCGCCGGTTGATGCTGCAAGGTTTCCCGCAGCGCATCGAGGTCCTCTGGCCGGACACGATCGACATACATCGGGTGGATGCCAAAGCTCGGCGCACAACCCGGATAGGTGCGGCAGACGCTGGCCACCGCGCCGAAATTCGCCCGCTCGACTGCCGGAACGACCATGACCTCGACTGCCGTGCCACCAGCGCCGAGTTTCGCCGCGGCCACCACCTCGTCGCGATCGGCGTCGAATTCCGCCGCGTCGAGATGGCAGTGGGTGTCGATCAGGCTCAACGGAATCTCTGGCTCACAGGTGCGTCAGAAAGAGGTTTCATCGATCCAGGCTTGCTGGATGGCCTCGAGCTTCTTCTCGCCACAGTGGCGCTCGTCTTCCTCGAAGCCCGGCAATTCCATCACCCAGCGCATCAGATCGACGAAGTTGATCTTGCTCGGATCGACGTCGGGATGGCGCTCGGCAAGGGCGATGGCGATGTCGAGACTATCGGTCCATTTCATTTGCGTCCGCCTCCTTCCTTGACCATGTTGATCGTGTATTTCGGAATCTCGACCACCAACGGCGTTTCGGCGACCATCGCCTGGCAAGACAGCCTCGATGTCGGCGTCAGACCCCAGGCCTTGTCGAGCATGTCTTCCTCGAGCTCGTCGGGTGGTTCGAGCGATTCATAGCCCTCGCGCACGATCACGTGACAGGTGGTGCAGGCGCAGGACATCTCGCAGGCGTGCTCGATCTCAATCTCGTTGGCAAGCAGCGCCTCGCAGATCGAGGTGCCCGGCGCGGCTTCGATCACCGCACCCTCAGGGCACAGTTCCTCATGAGGGAGAACGACGATTTGGGTCATAGCGCATCCATTTCTTCGATTTTCTTGCCCGAGAGCGCGCGCTGCACGCTCTGGTTCATGCGCCGTGCGGCGAATTCCTCGGTCGCTTTCGAGAGCGCATCCATCGCCGCGTCGATCGCGCGCCGGTCGTCGCCGACCAGCACGCTTTGCAGCCGCGTCAAGCAATTGTCGATCTGCGCGCGCTCGTCGTCCGAGAGCAGATGGGCGTCTTCCTTGAGCGCCGAGAGCACCGCCTCGACGAGCCGCTGCGCCTCGACCTGTGCTTCGCGCAAGGCGCGGCGGAAGGCATCATCAGCGGCATGATTGAAACTTTCCTTCAGCATCGCGGCGATCTCGTCATCCGTCAGGCCGTAGGAGGGCTTCACCTCGATGTGGGACTCGATGCCGGTCGTCTGCTCGCGCGCCGTCACCGACAGCAAGCCGTCGGCATCGACCTGGAAGGTCACACGCACGCGCGCAGCACCCGCCACCATCGGCGGGATGCCGCGCAGTTCGAAGCGCGCCAGGCTGCGGCAATCGGAAACCAGCTCGCGTTCGCCTTGCACGACGTGCAGCGCCATCGCGGTCTGGCCGTCCTTGAAGGTCGTGAAATCCTGCGCGCGCGCGACGGGAATCGTCGAATTGCGCGGGATGATCTTCTCGACCAAGCCCCCCATCGTCTCGAGCCCGAGCGAGAGCGGGATCACGTCGAGCAACAGCCAGTCGTCACCCGCGGCACGGTTGCCGGCCAACAGGTTCGCCTGGGTGGCCGCGCCGAGCGCGACGACCTTGTCCGGATCGAGATTGTTGAGCGGCTCGCAGCCGAAGAAATCCTCGACCGCCTTCTGGATCTGCGGCATGCGCGTCGCGCCACCGACCATCACCACCCCCTTGATCTCGTCGGGCGACAGGCCCGCGTCGCGCAGCGCCTTGCGCGTCGGCCCCAAGGTCTTGTGCACCAGCGTGCGGGTGATCTCGGTGAAGGTTTCCGAGGTCAGCTTCAGATCGACGAACTCACCAGTCGATAGCCGCGCAGTGATCGGCGCCACGCTGTTGAGGGTCAGGAACTCCTTCGCCTCGCGCGCGCGCATCAAGATGAGGCGCGCATCCTCGTGCGACAGCGGCGCGAGCTTGGCCTGCTCGATGATCCAGCAAAACACGCGATGGTCGAAATCGTCGCCACCCAGCGCGGAATCGCCGCCGGTGGCGAGCACCTGGAACACGCCCTTCGAGAGTTTGAGGATCGAGATGTCGAAGGTGCCGCCGCCGAGGTCATACACCGCGTAGATGCCTTCGGAACCATTGTCGAGCCCGTAGGCGATCGCCGCCGCCGTCGGCTCGTTGAGCAGCCGCAGCACGTTCAAGCCCGCAAGCCGCGCGGCATCCTTGGTCGCTTGGCGCTGGGCGTCGTCGAAATAGGCCGGCACCGTGATCACCGCGCCGGTGAGCGTTCCACCGAGCGAGGCTTCCGCGCGTTCGCGCAGCACGCGCAGGATCTCCGCCGACACTTCGACCGGGCTTTTGACGCCCTGCGCGGTGCGAATCTTCACCATGCCCTCGCCTTCGATGAAGTCGTAAGGCATGCTCTCGACATGCTCGATGTCCTTCAAACCCCGCCCCATGAAGCGCTTGACGGAGACGATCGTATTCTTCGGATCGGTTGCCTGATGTTGCTGCGCCTCATAGCCGACCTCGATCTTGCCGTCCGGCGCGTAGCGCACCACGGAAGGCAACAGCGGGCGGCCGAGTTCATCGTTGAGCACGACCGCCATGCCGCTTTTCACGGTGGCGACGAGAGAGTTGGTGGTACCCAGGTCGATGCCGACCGCCAGACGGTGTTCATGCGGCGCGGCCGACTGGCCGGGCTCGGAGATTTGCAACAGTGCCATTTTGTGCTTGGTGAGTGAGCTTCAGGTTTCCAAAACTTCCAGGGCGTCGCCGATTTCCTGCAGCAGTTTTTCCTGGAACATCAGCTGGCGAACCAGTTCGCCAGCGCGGGCAAGCTCGCCAGCGTCGAGCGCCGTCTGCAATGCCGCATATTCATCGCGGATCGTGCGCCGCAAGCGGCGGTGGTACTCGTCCAACGTCTCGGTATCGCCGGCAGCTTTCGCCCCGGCCACCGACTCTCGCAGCTCCATCTGCGCCATCAGGAACTCGACCGGCATCGCCGTGTTCGTTTCCAGGCGCACATCGTGGCCAGCGAGCTCGAGCAGATAACGCGCCCGCCGCAAAGGATCCTTGAGCGTCAGGTAGGCCTCATTGACGCGCGAGGCCCATTGCATCGCCTGGCGCTTTTCGGCGTCCGAAAGATGCGCATAGCGGTCGGGATGCACCTTTTCCTGCAGCTCGCGGTAGCGCGCTTCCAGCCGCTCGGCATCGAGCGCCTGGGTGCGCGGCAGCCCGAACAGCGCGAAGTGGTCCTGGGCCAGATCGAACGATTGGATCATTTAACGTTGAAGCTCTCGCCGCAGCCGCATTGATCCTTGACGTTCGGGTTGTTGAACTTGAAACCCTCGTTCAACCCTTCCTTCGCGTAATCGAGCTCGGTGCCGTCGAGGTAGGGCAGACTTTTCGGGTCGACCAGCACCTTGACGCCATGACTCTCGAAGACGATGTCCTCGGGTTCGGCCAGATCGGCGAATTCGAGCTTGTAGGCCATCCCGGAACAGCCGGAGGTTTTCACGCCGAGACGGATGCCGATGCCCTTGCCGCGCTTGGCAAGAAACCTGGCGACGTGTTGAGCAGCGGCTTCGGAAAGGGTCACGGCCATCGCATCACTCCGCATGCTTCTTCTTGTAATCGGCGACCGCCGCCTTGATCGCGTCCTCGGCGAGGATCGAGCAATGGATCTTCACCGGCGGCAGCGCGAGTTCCTCGGCGATCTGCGTGTTCTTGATCTGCAAGGCCTCGTCGAGCGTCTTGCCTTTCACCCATTCGGTGACCAACGAGCTCGAGGCGATCGCCGAGCCGCAGCCGTAGGTCTTGAACTTGGCATCTTCGATGATGCCGTCCTTATTGACCTTGATCTGCAGTTTCATCACGTCGCCGCAGGCCGGCGCGCCGACCATGCCGGTGGCCACCCCCTCCTCGTCCTTCGGAAAGGAGCCGACGTTGCGGGGGTTTTCATAGTGATCGAGTACTTTTTCGCTATAAGCCATGATGGTCCTCCAATATCAATGAGCCGCCCACTGGACGGTGGATAGATCGATGCCTTCCAGATGCATCTCCCACAGCGGCGAGAGCTCGCGCAGCTTGCCGATCTTTTCATGCAGGAGCTTGATCGTGAAGTCGATCTCTTCCTCGGTGGTGAAGCGGCCGAGGGTGAAACGGATCGAGCTGTGCGCCAGTTCATCGGAACGGCCGAGCGCGCGCAGCACGTAGGAAGGCTCCAATGATGCCGAGGTGCAGGCCGAGCCGGAAGAGACCGCGATGTCCTTGACCGCCATGATCAGCGATTCGCCCTCGACGAAGTTGAAGCTGACATTGAGGTTGTGCGGCACGCGCTGCTCCATGTCGCCGTTGATGTAGGTCTCTTCGATGTCCATGATGCCCTTGAGCAGCCGATCGCGCAGCATGCGGATGCGCTCGTTCTCACGCGCCATCTCCTCGCGCGCGATGCGGAAGGCTTCGCCCATGCCGACGATCTGATGGGTCGGCAAGGTGCCGGAGCGCAAGCCCCGCTCGTGGCCGCCGCCGTGCATCTGCGCTTCTAAGCGCACACGGGGCTTCCTGCGCACATAGAGCGCGCCGATGCCTTTCGGCCCGTAGGTCTTGTGCGCCGAAAACGACATCAAGTCGACTTTCAGCTTGGCCAGATCGATCGGCATCTTGCCGGTCGCCTGCGCGGCATCGACATGGAAGATCGTGCCGTTGGCGCGGCAGATCTCGCCCAGCTCGGCGATCGGCTGGATCACGCCGATCTCGTTGTTGACCGCCATCACCGAGGCGACCACGGTGTCTTTCCTCAACGCCTGCTTGAACTGCTCGATGGTGATCAGGCCATTTTCCTGCGGTTGCAGATAGGTGGCCGTAAAGCCCTGGCGCTCGAGCTCCTTGACGGTATCGAGCACCGCCTTGTGCTCGGTGGCGACGGTGAGGATGTGCTTGCCTTTGGTCTCGGCATAGAAATGCGCCGCCCCTTTGAGCGCCAGGTTGTTCGATTCGGTCGCCCCCGATGTCCAGATGATCTCCTTCGGGTCGGCATTGACGAGCGCGGCCACCTGCTCGCGCGCCTCCTCGACGGCCTTTTCCGCCTCCCAGCCGTAGGCGTGGGAGCGCGAGGCGGGGTTGCCGAATTTCTCGGTCAGATAGGGGATCATCTTTTCCGCGACGCGGGGATCGACCGGCGTGGTCGCCGAATAGTCGAGGTAAATGGGCAGCTTCAGCATATCGGGAATCTCCGGTTCAAACAGCCACGTGCGGATGCACGGTGGTCAAGTGTTGCAATTGGAAAACGGTTTCGCCTAGCGTGCGCAGAAAACCGGCGACATCGTCCGCCGTGTTCTGGCGGCCGAGGCTGACCCGCACCGCGCCTCGGGCAAGCTTGGGCTCGACGCCCATCGCCAGCAGCACATGCGAGGGCTCCGGATTCGCCGAGGAACAGGCCGCGCCGCTGGCCACCGCGTAGCCGGCGCGGTCGAGCTTGGCGACCAGCGTTTCGCCATCGACGCCAGAAAAGGCGAAATAGACGGTGTTGGGCAGACGTTCGGCAGCCATGGCGAAGATCGTCGCGCCCAGTTCCGCCAAGCCCCGCTCGAGCTGTGAACGCAACGCCGTCAGATGCAGCTTCGCGGCGTCGAGTCCGGCGACGGCCTCCTCGCAGGCGATGCCGAAGCCCACGATCGCCGGCACGTTCTCGGTGCCCGAGCGGTAGCCCCGCTCGTGGCCGCCGCCATCGATCAGCGGCGCGAGTTCGACCCGCTTGTCGAGGATCAGCGCCCCCGCGCCTTTCGGGCCGCCGATCTTGTGAGCGGAGAGGGTCAGCGCATGCACGCCGGCGGCATTGAGGGCGCGGAAATCGAGCGGCAGCTTGCCCAGCGCCTGCACCGCATCGGTATGGAACCAGGCACCGGTTCGCGCGGCCTGTGCCGCCAAAGCGTCGATCGGCTGGATCGCACCGGTTTCGTTGTTCGCGAACATGATCGAGATCAGTGCCGGCCGCTCATCGAGCGCCGCCTGAAAGTCGGCGCTCCTGATACGGCACTGCCCATCGACCGCGATCTCGCGCATGCGCCAACCGAGCCTGCGGAGGGCCTTGGCCGGCTCCCGCACGCAAGGATGTTCGATCGCCGAGATCGCGACGGTGCCGGCGGGCAGATACGCCGCCGCGCCCTTGATGAACAGATTGTTCGCTTCCGATCCGCCGCTGGTGAAGATCACCTCGGTCGGATGCGCGCCGACCGCTGCGGCGACGCGTTGCCGCGCCTCGTCGAGCGCACGCCGCGCCGCACGGCCGTATTCGTGGCGGCTCGAGGCATTGCCATACTGCACGCCGAAATACGGCAGCATCGCCTCCAGCACGCGCGGGGAGACCGGCGTCGTGGCGTTGTGATCGAGGTAGACCGGTGCGAACATGGCGTTGGCAATCAGGCAGTGGCAAGCGGGGCGACGCGTCTTCCAGCAGTGGTCTTGGCGAGCCGGACGGGTCGCACGTCGTCGGCGCAGCCGGCCAGATTCTGCTGGCGCACCAGATCATCGAGGCTCACCGAGCTCAAGTATTCGTACATGCGCGCATTCAGGCTCATCCACAGATCGTGCGTCATGCACGGATGATCGTCGTGACAATTGCCCCTGCCGCCGCAGTTGGTGGCATCGAGCGGCTCATCGACGGCGCTGATGATGTCGGCTACCGAGATGGCCGCCAGCGGCTTGGCGAGCGTGTAACCGCCTCCCGGACCACGCGTGCTCGCCACCAGATGGTTGCGGCGCAGCTTGCCGAACAGTTGTTCGAGATAGGAAAGGGAAATCTTCTGGCGCTCGGCGATGCCGGCCAGCGTGACGGGACCGGCATGCTGGCGCAGCGCCACATCGATCATCGCCGTCACGGCAAAACGTCCTTTGGTCGTCAGTCTCATGGGAATACCTCGTCAGGATCGCGCGTTCGGAATATCGGCCATTCGGACCGATGGCTAGAAGATATAGTTCCCGATAAAAATAGTCAAGTATTTCAATCGACGATTTTCGACAAACGGTTGGGATCGAACTTGTCGGCGGTGGCGACATCGTCTTCGAGTGACACGCCAGCCCGTTCGATCGACTTGAGCAACGCATCGATGCGCCGGTCGGTCTCGACTGCATGGTCGAGCAGGCCGTGGATCGCCAGCGCGATCGGATCGTCTTCGTTACGTGTCACGGCATAGGCGGAAAAGCCGAGGTTTTCGGCCTTTTCCTGGCGCAGCTGCGCTTGCCCCGGCTCAATGATGCGCGCCGGAATACCCACCGCCGTCGCGCCGGACGGCACCTCGCGCACCACGACGGCGTTCGAGCCGATCTTCGCCCCGGCGCCGACCGTGATCGGCCCGAGCACCTTCGCGCCGGCGCCGATGACGACCCCTTTCTCCAGCGTCGGATGACGCTTGCCCTTGTTCCATGAGGTGCCGCCCAGCGTCACGCCGTGGTAGAGGGTGCAATCATCGCCGATCACCGCGGTCTCACCGATCACCACGCCCATGCCGTGGTCGATGAAAACCCGGCGGCCGATCTTCGCGCCCGGATGGATCTCGATACCGGTGAGAAAACGCGTGAAATGTGAGACCAGCCGCGCCAGCCAGCGCAAGCCGTGATTCCACAGCCAATGCGCCAGACGATGCAGCAGCAGGGCATGAAAGCCCGGGTAGCAGGTCAGCACCTCCCACGTCGAACGGGCAGCGGGATCGCGTTCGAAAACGCAGGCGATGTCTTCGCGCAGGCGGGCAAACATGATCGATAAAGTCTTATGAGTTTTGGGGGAATTCTAGAAATCCCGATTACATCGGTCAACTTAAGTTCGTTGATGGCGATATCAAGCGCTCTCACGGTATCGCTTGCCGGTCGGCTGACGGCAAGAGGTCAGCAGTCCGCGCAGGATGTTGACCTCTTCTCTTTCCAGCCCGGCGCGCGCGAACAATCGCCGCAGGCGCAGCATCAGCCTTCCAGGTCTTTCCGGGTCGAGAAAGCCGCTTTTGATGGCCATGCCTTCGATCTGCGCGAGCAACCCCTCGATCTCCTCGTGGGTCGCCAGCATCCTGGCAGGCGTAAAACTCGGCGCTGGCGCGACGGCACCCGCAGAGGTAGCGATGGCCAAGCGTAGCTCGTAACAGAGCACCTGCACCGCCGCGGCGAGATTGAGCGACGAATAGGCCGGATTGGCAGGAATCATCGCCCAGCGGTTGCAATAGGCGAACTCCTCGTTCGACAAGCCAGTGGTTTCATTGCCGAAGACGAGAGCCACTTCGGCAGCCGCAACAGCCTGCTGCGCCAACTCGACAGCCCCCTCACGCGCCCAGCAGGGCGCGGTGGCCAAATCACGCCGACGCGAGGTCAGCGCCAGGGCGAGGGTCACGCCTTCGAGCGCCGCAGGCAAAGAATCCACCACCTGCACCGCCGCCAGCACATCAACCGCGCCAGAGGCCATCGCCTCCGCCTCAGGGGCCGGAAATACCTTCGGCGCGACGAGCACGAGTCGGCCGAAACCCATCGTCTTCATCGCTCGCGCGGCCGCACCGATGTTGCCCGGATGGCTGGGCCGCACCAGCACGATGCGCACGCGCCCGAAAGCGTCCGACGCCGTAAGGTCCGAAGGATTAGAATTCACGCAGTTACTTTCGACAAGCCCAAGCCATGCATCCCATGCTCAACACGGCCGTCAAGGCCGCCCGCCGCGCCGGCCACATCATCGGCCGCGCCAGCCTCGACCTCGGTCAGATCAAGGTCGGACTCAAACGACAGAACGATTTCGTCACCGAAGTAGACCGCGCCGCCGAGGCCGCGATCATCGAAATCCTGCGCGAAGTCTATCCGAGCCACGCGATCCTCGCCGAGGAATCCGGGCACAGCGACCATCCCGCCGATGCCGAATACCAGTGGATCATCGACCCGCTCGACGGCACCACCAACTTCATCCACGGCTTTCCGCAATACGCGGTGTCGCTCGCGCTGGCGCACAAGGGCGTGCTGACCCATGCGGTGGTCTTCGACCCGAACCGCAACGAGCTGTTTACCGCCAGCAAAGGCGCCGGCGCCTTCCTCAACGACAAGCGCATCCGCGTCAGCCGCTGTGCCAAACTCGAAGAAGCGCTCATCGGTACCGGCTTCCCCTACCGCATGTTCGACCACGCCGACGTCTACCTCGCCATCTTCAAGGAAATGACACGCCGCTCGGCGGGCGTGCGCCGTCCTGGCGCCGCTTCGCTCGATCTCGCCTGGCTTGCCGCCGGCCGCATCGACGGTTTTTGGGAATTCGGCCTCTCACCCTGGGACATGGCCGCCGGCGCACTCCTCATCCTCGAAGCCGGTGGCCTCGTCAGCGATCTGTCCGGCGAAGGCAACTATCTCAAGACCGGCAACATCGTCGCCGGCACGCCGAAAGTCTTCAGCCAGCTCCTGATGGCCATCCAACCGCATCGCACGGCGCAGCTGCAAGCCTAGCCGCAACGATGTATTATTCCGTTAGTCATAGAAAAGCCGCGCGGCCAGAAGCGGCAATGTGACGAACGGGAGGAAACGAGGATGGAGTATCACGACACCATCGAACAAAGCGCCGAATATCTGCGCATGGCGCTGCCGTTGATGACGAAGCAGGCGGCCGCCCTGCATCCGATCAGTTATGCGATCTGGTACGAATACGTCGCCGGCATCAATCCACCGCTACGTCAGCGCATCGACGAGCTGATACACGACGGCCGGGTGCTCGACGAGGCGATGGTGCAACAGCTCTACCGCGACCACATCGCCGAGATCGACGAAGCGATCGCCCGCCGCGTCAGCCAGGGTTTCGACAAGGTGATGCAAGACATCGATGCTTCGACCACCCAAGCGGCCGCGCAAACGAAAGAATTCGGCGCCACGCTGGAACGTTGGTCCGCCGACGTGGCCGCCGGCAAAAGCGATGCCATCAGCCTCTCGGCCATCGGCGAGGTGCTCCATCGTTCGCAGGACTTGCGACAGATCGTCGCTGCACTGCAAGCGGATCTCGCCGTCAGCCGAAGCGAAATCGAACAGCTGCGCAAGGAAGTCAGCCGCGCCCGTGAAGAAGCGATGATCGATGGCCTGACCGGACTCGCGAACCGCCGCGGCTTCGATGCCAAACTCGCCGCCTGCCTGGCCGAGACACCGGGCGAAGCAGTCGGGCCCAGCCTGTTGATGGCCGACATCGACCACTTCAAGCGCATCAACGACAATTTCGGCCATCTGTTCGGCGACAAAGTCATCCGCAACATCGCGACGATCCTGCGCGACAACGTCAAAGGTCAGGATCTGGCGGCACGCTATGGCGGCGAAGAATTCGTCGTGCTACTGCGTGACACACCGCTCGCGGGTGCGCTAACACTCGCGGAGAAAATCCGTCGCATCGTCGAGAACAGCCGCATCAAACGCATCGGCAGCGATGAAGTCGTCAGCAACCTGACGATCTCGATCGGCGTCGCCTGCCGCGAGCCCGGCGAAAGCGCCGAGACCTTGATCGGCCGCGCCGATGCGGCGCTGTACCAATCCAAGCAGTCCGGCCGCAACCGCGTCAGCGCCGCATAAGTTACGCTTTGTCGTTGACACGGCCGGATTCGTTGGTAGAATGCGCCGCTCGTTGCGGGAGTAGCTCAGTTGGTAGAGCGCAACCTTGCCAAGGTTGAGGTCGCGAGTTCGAGACTCGTCTCCCGCTCCAAAATTTCGGGGAAAGCACTTGCTTTCCCCTTTTCGATTCAGCCTGGTGTATCTTTGCAGGCCACGGCGCGGTAGCAAAGCGGTTATGCACCGGATTGCAAATCCGAGTAGGTCGGTTCGACTCCGGCCCGCGCCTCCAGAATTCCTCGGCTCACCAGGGCCTTCTCCGCCAACCGCACCCAGTAGCGGATGCCGGTGGCGATGATCTCGTCGTTGAAATCGTAGTGCGGGCTATGCAGCATGCAGCCGCCCTCTCCCGCGCCGTTGCCGAGCCAGACATAGCAGCCCGGCACCACGCGTGACAGGTAAGCGAAATCTTCGGCGCCCATGCTCGGCTTCAAATGCGTAAAGACATGCTCGCCGCCGACGATTTGCCGCGCCACTTCGCGGCAGAGGAAGCTCGGCTCCGGGGCGTTGATCGTCGGCGGATAGCCGCGTTCGTAGCGCAATTCGATGCGCACCCGGTGCATCGTTTCGATGCCGTTGCAGAGGCGCTCCAGGCCTGCTGCGAGCGCGTCCTGCAGCTCGGGCCGCAGGTAACGCACCGTGCCGCCCAGCACCGCCTGTTCCGGCAGAATGTTGTCGGCATGGCCGGCCTGGAAGCGCGTGACGCTGACCACGGCGGCTTCGAGCGGATCGACGCTGCGGCTCACCAGTGACTGCACCGCCTGGACCAGTTCGGCGCCGGCAAGGATCGCGTCGCTGCCTTGATGCGGCATCGCGGCATGCGCACCGCGGGCGTTGATGACGATCTCGAACCGGTCGGCGCCCGCCATCACCGGGCCTTCCGTCACCGCGATACTGCCTACCGGCA
The DNA here is from genome assembly GCF_003966565.1 of Sulfuricystis multivorans. NCBI lineage: Bacteria > Pseudomonadati > Pseudomonadota > Betaproteobacteria > Nitrosomonadales > Sterolibacteriaceae > Sulfuricystis > Sulfuricystis multivorans. Next base: position 1,581,362 of record NZ_AP018718.1, read on the forward strand.
GCCCTGGCCAGTTGTGCAGGCCGAACACCATCTGCATCGGAAAACGCTCGAAGAGGCCCTCCTCGACCATCACGCGACCGCCGCCCTCATGCTCCTCGGCCGGCTGGAAGATGAAATAGACGGTGCCGGAACTTTTCAAGCGCCCCGCGTCGCGCATGCGCACCAGCGCCTCGGCAGCGCCGAGCAGCATCGCCGTATGGCCGTCATGTCCGCAGGCATGCATGCGCCCCTCGTGGCGCGAGCGGTGCGGGAAAGTGTTCAGCTCGGGCAGCGGCAACGCATCCATGTCGGCGCGCAGGCCGATCGCGCATGGTGCTTCGCCCAGCTTCAAGCGTGCGACGACGCCGGTTTTCGCGATGCCCTCGAAGACTTCGAGGCCGAGTTTTTTCAGATGTTCGGCAACCACGGAGGCGGTGCGCGTCTCGGCGAAAGCCAGCTCGGGATGGGCATGCAAATCGCGCCGCAGGCTGGCGATACGATTGGCGAGGTCGGGGAGAAAGTCCAGGTTCATGGTCGACTCCTCAAAACAAGGGATCACTCTATCACCTACAATCGCCGTATGAGCTCCCCGATCCTCGCGGCCCAGTCATTGCGCGCTCTCGAAGCGGCCCATTCGTCCGCCACGCCCTCGCTGATGGAACGCGCCGGCGCCTGCGCCGCCCGTATCGCTTTGGAGATGCTGGAAGGGAAAGCGCTGATCCTCGCCGGCCCTGGCAACAACGGCGGCGATGCCTTCGTCGTCGCGCGTCTTCTCAAGCAAGCCGGCCACCTCCCCGTCGTGCTGTTCGCCGGCGATCCGGCGCGACTGCCGGAGGATGCGCGCGGCGCTCATGGCGCCTGGCTCGCAGGCGGCGGACGGTGTCTGGCGCAGTTTCCCGAAGACCGCTTCGGCCTGATCGTCGATGGGCTGTTCGGCATTGGCCTTGCCCGACCGATCGACGGCCTCTATGCCGAATGGATCGAGCGCGCCAATGCCAGTGGCGCCCCGATTCTCGCCCTCGACACTCCGAGCGGCTTGAATGCGCTGACCGGCCAGGTCACCGGCCCGGTGATCCGCGCGACCCGCACCGTCGCCTTCATCGCACTGAAGCCGGGCTTGCTGACCGGCGAGGGGCCGGATCTTTGCGGGAGGATCGACGTCTGCGACCTCGACCTCGATGTCGGCGCCGGGGATGGTCAAGTCGTTTCGCCCGAACTGTTCCGCGCCTATCTGAAGCCCAGGCTGCGCAACAGCCACAAGGGCAGCTTCGGCAGCGTCGCGATCCTCGGCGGCGCGCCCGGCATGGCCGGTGCCGCGCTGCTCGCCGGCCGCGCGGCCCTGAAACTCGGCGCCGGACGGGTCTATCCCGGCATGCTCGAAACGCTCGCCGTCGATGTCATGCAACCGGAGCTGATGCTGCGCTCGCCCGACGATGCACTGCGCTTGGCCAGCGTGCTGGCGATCGGGCCGGGACTCGGCCAGTCGCCATCCGCCGAAGCGCTGCTTGCGCAGGTCTTCGATTGCGATTTGCCTCTCATCATCGACGCCGACGGCCTCAATCTCCTGGCCAAGATCCCGCAACTGCAACGCAAGTGTGCCGTCTCGCCAGCGCCGACTCTGCTCACCCCTCACCCCGCCGAGGCGGCGCGGCTGTTGGGCTGCCTGCCAGGCGCGATCCAGGCCGATCGCGTCACGGCGGCGCTGGAACTGGCCAAGCGCTTCTCCGCCCATGTCGCCCTCAAGGGCTGTGGCACGGTCGTCGCGGCACCCGACGGACGCTGGTTCATCAACCAAAGCGGCAACCCGGGGCTGGCCAGCGCCGGCAGCGGCGACGTGCTCACCGGCATGCTCGCCGCGCTGCTCGCGCAGCACTGGCCGCCACTCGAAGCGTTACTGGCCGCCGTGCATCTGCATGGCGTGGCGGCGGATGCCTGCGTCGCCGAAGGCCGCGGTCCGGTGGGGCTGACCGCCACTGAGCTGATCGACGCGGCACGCCGCACCTTGAACCGCTGGATCGCCGAACTTGCCTGTTGAACACCACCCTCTGCGCGGCATGCTGTTGATGCTCGCGGCAGTGTTCTGTTTCGCACTGCTCGACGCCACGGCCAAACATCTGTCGCAGACCTATCCGGTGCCGATGCTGGTCTGGGCGCGCTATACGCTGCATTGCCTGCTGATGGTGATCTTTCTGGCGCCATCGCTGCGCTGGAAACTGGTGGCCACCCGGCGCCCGGCGATGCAGATCGTGCGCGCGCTGATGCTGGTCGGCACCACCGGCTTCGCGATGGCGGCCTTCCGTCACCTGCCGCTGGCGGAAACCACCGCGCTGATCTTCGTCACGCCGCTGATCGTCGCCCTGCTCGCTGGCCCCTTCCTGGGCGAAAAACTACGGCCGCTGCATTGGGGCGCGAGCCTGTGCGGTTTCGCCGGTGCCCTGTTGATCGCCCGTCCGGGCGGCGCGCTCAATCTCACCGGCATATTGCTCGTCTTGGGCGCAGCGCTGTGCTACAGCATCTACCAGATCCAGACGCGGCTGTTGTCGCCGACCGAAAACACGCTGACCTTGCTGTTTTACACCGCGCTGGTCGGCACGGTCAGCATGACGCTGGCCGCGCCGCTGTTCTGGGGCGGGCCACTGCCGAGTTGGCGCGATGGCATCATGATCGCCGCGCTCGGCATCTTCGGCGGCGGCGGCCACTTCCTGCTCACCCATGCGTTCCGCCTCGCGCCGGCCACCTTTCTCTCACCATTTCTCTACGCCCAGCTGATCTGGGCTACGCTGCTCGGCTGGCTGGTCTTCGATCACTGGCCCGACGGCGCCACGCTCGCCGGCATGGCGATCATCGCCGCCGCCAGCATCGTGCTGGCACTGACGCAGCGACGCTAAAATGCCCGCATGAAAAAAAAGCACGATCCCACGCTCGCCGAGGCGATCGAACAGAACGTCCGCGCCGCGCTCGCCGAAGACATCGGCAGCGGCGATCTCACGGCTCAGCTGGTACCCGCGCAACGCACTGCACGCGGCATCGTCATCACCCGTGAGGCCGCGATCCTCTGCGGCACCGACTGGTTCGACGCCTGCCTGCTCAAGCTCGATCCCCACGCGCGAATCCATTGGCTTGCCCGCGATGGCGAACGCATCGAGGCCGGCCAGGTAGTCTGCGAGCTGAAAGCCGATACGCGCGCATTGCTCACTGCGGAGCGGAGCGCGCTCAATTTCCTGCAGCTGCTCTCCGGCACGGCCACCCAGACGCGCCGCTATGTCGATGCGGTGGCCGGCACACGCGCGCGCATCGTCGATACGCGGAAGACCTTGCCCGGACTGCGCCTGGCGCAGAAATATGCCGTGGCCTGCGGCGGCGGCACCAATCACCGCCTCGGCCTCTATGACGGCATCTTGATCAAGGAAAACCACATCATCGCTGCCGGCGGCGTAACCGCCGCGTATCAAAAGGCGCTACGGTTGGCCCCCCCCGACGTGTTCATCCAGATCGAAGTCGAAACACTCGAACAACTCGCCGAGGCGCTCGATGCCGGCGCGACCCTGATCCTGCTCGACAACATGGACCTCCACCAGATGCGCCAAGCGGTGGGATTGACGGCCGGTCGCGCCCAGCTCGAGGCCTCCGGTGGCGTGCGCCTGGAAACCGTGCGCGCGATCGCCGAAACCGGCATCGACCGCATCTCGATCGGCAGCCTGACCAAGGACGTGCGCGCGATCGACCTGTCGCTGCGACACAGCGAAGGGTGAAGTCGGTTATCTGCTAGAATCCGCCCCCTGCCACACCAATGCTGGCCACCGCGGAGAGGTGGATGAGTGGTTTAAGTCGCACGCCTGGAAAGCGTGTTCAGGGTAATACCCTGACGCGGGTTCGAATCCCGCCCTCTCCGCCAGATCCAACGGAGCAGAGCGTAGCTCAACAGCGCCCGTAATTGTCTTCCAGCCGGACGATGTCGTCCTCACCGACGTAATCGCCGGACTGCACCTCGATCATCACGCAATCGATCTTGCCGGGATTGGAGAGCCGGTGCGGGGTGCCGGAGGGAATGTAGGTCGACTCGTCGGTACGCACGAAGATTTCCCGCTCGCCATTCACGACACGCGCCATGCCGGAAATCACCACCCAGTGCTCACTGCGGTGATGGTGCATCTGCAGACTGAGGCTCGCGCCAGGCTTGACGACGATGCGCTTGATCTTGAAGCGCGGGCCTTCTTCGAGCACCGTGTAGCTGCCCCACGGACGATGCACCGTGCGGTGATGGCGCACGCTGTCATGGGCGGTGAGCTTGAGCTGCTGCACCACTGCCTTGACGTCCTGAGCACGATCGCGATTGGCCACCAGCAGCGCATCGGTGGTATCGACGATCAACAGGTTGTCGACACCGACCGCAGCGACCACGCGATCCTCGCCCTGCAAATAGCAGTTCGTCGCATCGACGAGTACCGCCTCGCCGGCGACGCGGTTGCCGCGGCCATCGGGCGGTGTCAGTTCGGCCAGCGCATTCCAGGAGCCGATGTCGCTCCAGTCGAAATTCGCCGGCACGACGGCGACGCGTTCGGACTTTTCCATCACCGCGTAATCGATCGAGACATCGGGCGCCTTCTTGAAATGCTCGGTGGCAAGCACCGGCGGTTGCTTGGCGAAATCCGTCGCGGCGAGCGTCTGCTCCACCGCTTCGAGCAAATCCGGCGCATGGGCGCGCAGCGCATCGAGCATCGCCACCGCGGTGAAACAGAACATGCCGGCATTCCAGCTGAAATTGCCGGCAGTGAGATAGGCTTGGGCCTTGTCGAGGGTCGGCTTTTCGACGAAGCGCGCGACCTTGAAGCCAACCGCCAGGGGTTCCCCGGCCTCGATGTAACCGAAACCGGTCTCCGGCGCCGTCGGCCGGACGCCAAAGGTGACCAGCCAGCCATCCATAGCGAGCTGCCGCGCCGAGCCGACCGCCGCGGCGAAGGCAGCCTGATCCCCAATCAGATGATCGGCCGGTAGCACCAGCAGCGTCGCATCGGGACCGTAGCGCAAAGCGGCGTGCAAACTGGCGGCCGCGATGGCCGGTGCGGTGTTGCGGCCGAAAGGCTCGAGCAGATACTCGAGCGGCGGCAGATCGCCCACCACGGCATACTCATCACGGGTCAGAAAGAAATGATCCCGGTTGGTGACGGTCAGCACCGCCGCCACGCCGGGAAGAGCGACGGCGCGCTTGAGCGTTTTCAGCAGCAGGCTTTCGCCATCGGGCAGCTTGATGAAGGGTTTCGGCAACGCCTCGCGGGAAACCGGCCACAGCCGTGTGCCGGCACCGCCGGACAAGATGACGGGAACGAACGCGCTCATGCGCGCAATCTAGCACAAGCCGTCGGGTTCGCGGTCGTGCGGCGCCAGGCGCAGCGTAAACAAGCGCAAGGCAAAAGGCAGCAGCGGCAAAACCAGCCACGCCACCACTGCCACCCAGAAGAACGGTGCGTGGATGACCTTCCACAGCAGCAGGAATAGACCGGCCAGCAACAGGACGACCAGCACACCGGCAATCAGTGCGGCATCTCGCTGCCCGATCATCGACTTGTCCATGTCCGCCTCCAGCCCGCTCATGACTGCACCATACCAGAAACCTAAGCCAAAAGTTATAGAAATTATACGGGGTCTTCATACCCCATTTCTATGGATTGTCGAGAAATGGCTGAAAATCGGCGCTGGCAGGACGGCACCGTTCAGAAAAAACGCTGACGCAGTTTCAAGGCGAGGAGTCCGGCCCATTCGTGTGCGGCATACCAGGCCGAATAGGCGGCGCTCGGCCCCGGCAGAACGGCGAGGAAGGCCGGCTCCGGCTCATCACCGCCATGTCGGGAGAGGAAGCCGAGCGGCGCGGGGATCACCTCGATAGCGCTATTCGCCAGCGCGAATTCGGCCAACGCGCGGCGCATGTGGATCGCGTGTGTCACCAACACGATGCGCCGGATGCCAGCGCGCTCGAGAATCTTCAACGTATGGGCGGCATTGTCCTGGGTATCGAGCGAAGCACCTTCCAGCCAACGCGGTGTGACGCCGAAATCGTTACGCAGCACGTCGGCCATCGGTCCGGCCTCGCCGCTCAGCAGCACTGGCAGGTCACTCGCACGCGCCAGCCGCGCGCCATAGCGCAGGCGTTCTAGCGCTAGTCGGTTGGGCGCCGAACCGCCGCCATATTCCGGCATCTGCCGGTGCGCACCGGCACCGAGGATCACGATCGCCTCGGCACGCGCCAGATCGCGCGCTTGGAGCACCGGCACGTCTTCGAGCAGCGCAACGAGCGGATCGACGCACGCAGGCGTGCTCGACAACCAGGCCAGCAAAGCACCGCTCCAGGCCAGCCCTCTGCCCAGCCACGGCCGGCGGCGCATCAGCAGCAGGCCGAGCAGAATGCACAATAGGAATCCACCCGGCGGCAGGATCAACGCCGAGACGAATTTCTTCAGCAGGAAAGAGGTCGGCAGTGAATCCATTTGGGAAACGCTGAAGAAGTCGTTGCGAGCGGCCGGAAGGCAAGGCGCACAGCGCGCAGGATGCAAGACATATCCGATAGATAGGCGAGCAGCCGAGCACCGCGCCACACAGCCATCCGGGCGCGCAGCAGACTTTTCCTTTGCATGATCAAGATGAATTGGTGCATTATCCTGCAATACCCACCATCGGGAGGTTCTATGACAGACTTTCCGCGCTTCGGCGTTGGCGCGACGGCACATCGCTCCCGTTTCGGGATGGCGCTACGTTGCATCTTCGCCTTCTCCGTCCTTGGCGGCACCTGGGCGGCTTGTTTGGCCGACGACCTGCCGGGCACGCCGCAATACCTCGGCGAAGTGCGCCGCGATCCAAGCGGCCGGCTCGTCACCGTGCCGGCACCGGCGGCCAATGAGACCGCCGCGCGTCCCACCGGCAGGGTGCTGAAGGTCGGACCGCATCAGGAAATCCGGCTCATCTCCACCGCCGCCAAACTCGCCCAGGATGGCGATACGATCGAGATCGAGGCCGGCGACTATCCGGGCGATGTCGCGGTCTGGAAGCAAAACGAGCTGACCATCCGTGGCGTCGGCGGTCGCCCGCGGCTGATCGCCGCCGGCGCCAGCGCCGAAGGCAAGGGCATCTGGGTGATCCGCGGCGGCCGTATCGTCGTCGAGAACCTCGAATTCACCGGTGCGCGCGTGTCGGACAAAAATGGCGCCGGTATCCGTTTCGAGCGCGGCCACCTCATCGTGCGCAAGTGCCGCTTCCACGACAACGAGAACGGCATCCTCACCGGCAGCGGCAACCAGGAGCTCGAGATCGAGGACAGCGAGTTCGGCCACAACGGCGCCGGCGACGGTTACAGCCACAACATCTACGTCGGCGCGATCCGCAAGCTCACCGTGACCGGCAGCTATTTCCATCACGCCAAGGCGGGGCATCTGTTGAAGAGCCGCGCCGCGGAAAACTACATCCTTTACAACCGCCTCACCGACGAAGCCGGCGGCCGCGCCAGCTATGAGCTCGAATTCCCCAATGGCGGCGTCAACTATGTGATCGGCAACATCATCCAGCAGAGCTCCACGCCCGAAAACCCGGTACTCATCTCCTTTGGTGCCGAGGGCTACAAGCATCCCACCAACCAGCTCTATCTGATCAACAACACGCTGCACGACGAACGCCCGCAAGGCGGCTATTTCCTCGTCGCGAAACCCGGCTTCCAGATCGTCAAGGCCTACAACAACCTGCTGATCGGCAAGCGGCCGCTCAACAGCGGCGGCATCGACGGTGAATTCGTCAACAATCCGAACGTCGAATGGGAACCCTTCGTGCTACCGCAGCGTCATGACTATCGCATCAAGCGCGACAGCCCCCTGCACCGCACCTGGCGCGACCCCGGCAGTGCCAATGGCTTCAGTCTCGCACCGGTACGCGAATACGTGCATCCCACTTCGACCCGACCGCTGACCACCACGCCGACGCTGCCCGGCGCCAGGCAAACACTCGAACCCGACCGGGAATAGGTCGAAACTCGGCGGCTTCGAAACGGCACTAGACGAGGATTTCGGCGACCGCCGGATGGCCGAGAAACGCTTGAGGACTTGCGCTGGCGCCATAGGCGCCGGACTGGAAGATCACCACCAGATCGCCGGGTTCGGCCTTCGCCAGCGCCAGCCGGTCGGCCAGCAGATCGAGCGGGGTGCAAAGCGGCCCGACGACGCTGGCGACTTCCTTCTCCGTCGCGTCCATTTTGTTGCCGATCACCACCGGATAGTTCTTGCGGATCACCTGGCCAAAATTGCCCGAGGCCGAAAGGTGGTGGTTGAGTCCGCCATCGCAGACGAGGAACACCTGGCCGCGCGAGATTTTCCGGTCGAGCACGCGTGTCACATAAATACCGGCCTCGCCGACCAAGTAACGCCCCAACTCGATCACCAGTTCGGCCCGCGGCAGCTCGCGCTCCGCCCGCTCGCTGAGCGCGGCGAGATTCGCGCCGATCGGCGCCGGATCGAGCCGCTCTTCGCCGGGGAAATATGGAATACCGAAGCCGCCGCCGAGATTGAGTGTCAAAACCGGCGCCGGCGCATGCGCTGCGAGCTTGAGTGCAAGCTCATAGGATTTCTGCTGCGCCTCGACGATCGCCTCCGCCTTCAGGTTCTGCGAGCCGGAGAACAGATGGAAGCCTTCGAAAACGAGTCCTGCCTTACCGATTTCGGCCAGCGCCTGCGGCACCGCTTCGGCGTCGATGCCGAACTGCTTCGGGCCGCCACCCATCTTCATCCCTGAGGCCTTGAGCTCGAAATCGGGATTGACGCGCACCGCCACGCGGGCTGGCACGCCCAGTTGCCGCGAAATTCTCGCCAACAAGGCGATCTCGCGGAAGGATTCGACATTGACGAGGATCCCCGCCGCGACCGCCTGGATGAGCTCGTTCTCGCGCTTGCCCGGTCCGGCGAAGCTGATTTCGCGCGGTTTAGCGCCGGCATCGAGTGATACTTTCAGCTCGCCGCCGGAAGCGACGTCGATGCCATCGACCAGCCGCACCATCTGCGCCACCAGCGCCGGCATCGGATTGGCCTTCATCGCGTAGTGGAGCTTCACCGCTGGCGGCAGGATCGCACGCAATTGCGCGACACGTTGGGCGATGAGGCCGCGGTCGTAGGCATAGAAAGGCGTCGCGCCGACGCGCGCGGCCAACTGCGTCAATGGCAGGCCGCCAATGACCAGCTCGCCTGAGGCGACCGGGAACTGGTCCATCGGCGCATGGGCGGGTGTTGAGGATAGGATCATGACAATGGGCGCAGGATTGCGTCGGTGAAATTTACATCAACATCTTCCCATTTGTCAGAAATGAGCCTAACCTGTTGTTAGCCTGAGCCTGGCGTGTTTGTTGCTTGGCGATTTGGCTCACCCATTTGCGGAGGAAAGATCATGAAACAACGTCTCTTGCTCATCGGCTGCGCTTTTGCGCTTCTATCCGGTAGCGCCTTCTCCCAATGCGGCTCTGCAACCAATCGATTGAACCAGAGCGAACTCAGTGCTGCATTGAGCGGGAAGACGGTGTGCGCCACCCTCGGCAACGACAAGTGGCAGGAATACCACGCACCCGGCGGTGACCTGATCGACTGGAAGAAAGGGCCCAGCAATCCCGTCGATCCGACGACCAAGGTGGGCACATGGTCGATCAGCGGGGCAGGGAACAATGCTGTCATCAATTACAGCTACAGCGGTGGTGGCACCTATTCCTTCGCCGTCTATGCCAACAAGCAGGGAAACAATTTCGTCGCCCCGTTCGATTTTTGTGGGTCGAGCAACGTCACCAACGCCACCCTTAGCTCCGGCCAAGTCGGCTGCGGCTTCTGACAGAGATCAGCAAGAACAAGATCAGCAGCAACAAACGCGGGGTGTCGACAAGGGTATCGACCCCCGCGAGCATGAGCAATCCAGATAAAGCCGCGAGACACGCTGCCGCCGCCTTGTCCCCCTGCCATGCAGCTGAGCCGTGGCGCATGAGCGCAAAGAGCACTGCCGCGCCAAATGCCAGCAACCCGAACCAGCCCAGATCGAACAACAGTCCGATCGGCAGACTCCAGACATGCCAAGGCAGATCCTGATCGACGCTGAAAAACCAGTCATCCAGGCCACGTGAGAAGTCTGCGTTGCCGAGCAGTACCCGCCCGTGGGCATCGACAAGCTGGATGTCGTCGATATCCACGCGGGTTGGCGAGGCATTGAAAACGCTCAGCTTGACAGGTGGACGCAGCCAGCCGTGTCCCAGGCCGACACTCTCGCTGGCAAAAGGAATTTCATGATGTTGCCATTGCAGATCGTTGGCCGCAACAGTGCGTGACACGCACTGCGCAGAGGTCAGCAACCATTTTTCGCACAGCGTAACGACCAACCTGCCGTCCTGCCTCGCCGCCCGCAGCGTGATATGCAAACGATATTCGCGCTGCGGCTCGATGGCGACGAACTGCTCGATATAGAGCGGATGTCCGGCGCCCAGCCGCAGAAAAACCGCATTGCCCTCGCGCACCAGCCGATAGCCGCCGGCCCGCGATTCAGCGCTACGCCAATAATGCGTTTCCGGAAAACGGCCAAGGCCCATGCCGAACAGGCGGATCATCCAGTCGTCATCACGCAGCGCCAGGGCATCGCGCCAGTGAGCGATGCGCGTATCCAGATCCTTGCCCGCGCTCGCGACACGTTCCTGCGCAAATGAACCGCTCAACACCGCACCCACGATGGCCAGGACACCGACGACCACGGCTCCCGGCACGGCCCAGCGCCGCAAGCCGGCATCAGGCCGCCCATGCCGGCGCACTTGCAACAGTAGCGCCATCATCAGCGCCAGCGCGAAGCCGGCATAACCGGCGCGCGAGAAAGTCATCATCAGGGCATAGGTCGCCCCCAAAACGACAACGCCGAAAACGAGCCGTGCGGCCCCAGAACGCGCCTCGGCCAGCATCAACACCGCGAACGGGGTTGCCAAGGTGATAAAGGTCTCGATGTCCGCGCCACCGACATGCATCGCCGAGAACGGCCCCGTCACACGATAGACATCGGAGAAGTTGAACAGACCAGGAAAGGTGGCCCGTTCCCAAACGACCACGGCGACAACCCCGGCCAGCCCGATCACCATGCCCTCCGCAAACCAGCGCCAGGCATCATGGCCGGCGGCAGAGAAGCGCCGCAGCAAGGCGCTCAGGAGCACCGCCCAGAGCACGCCCTTGGCGAGACGCACGGCATTCCATGGGCTATAGTAGTTGCTAAAGCCATTGATGTCGGGCCATTGCCACGGCAACAGGCCACGTAGGGTGCCGATCGCGAAGGCCAGTACAAGGATCACGCTCATCACCTGCGCCGCACGATCGCGTGGATGATTTTGCGGCACGGCCCGGATGCGCGCAAAGCCGACGATCAGGCTGACGATCAGCAGATAATCGAATTCGTCGAGATAGAAGCGACCGCTCCAAGGCGCAAGATCGAGTAGTGGCAGGGCGATCGGGATCGCCGCCCACATCAACGCGGGCGCACGCCACAACAGCAAGGCATAGAGCAGTAGCGCTCCAGCCAAGAAAAAGGATCCGAAGGGGAAGTCGATGCCCACCCAAACAGCCAGCCCGCTCACGAGAACGAGCGTGACCACTTCGCGCAGCGAAACCACGCCTGGGGCAACGGCGGCGGCTGCAGAAAAAGACTCTGCGGGGCGATCATGGCCCGGCCGCTTCATCCCCTGCGCAGTCGCTCCCGCAGCAAACGCAGCGATCAGCACATTGGTCGGATCGGGATGCATGCCAACGAGGAACAACTTTGTGGATTCCATGAACAGCGCCAGCAACGCGGCGAGCGCCACCCCCCAGGCCGATGGCCAGCCGCGCAACCAGGCCAGGCCACCGAGCGGTGCATACATCAAGGCCACCGAAGCCAAGCTCAGCAGCGCGGCCTGCTCTGTGGTGTAGTAGTGGTAATAAAAAGGCAGGAAGCGTGTTCCGGCCAGTGATTCGCCGGCTGCCGCCAGTCCTTGCCAGGCATGGTCGAATACGCCATTGAACGCCACCAGAACCAAGCCATAAATCCCGAGCAGATAGAACAAACGGCCGCCGGCGAGCGTCTCGCGGATCGTATGCACGCGCCCGCGTTCGCGCCAAAGCAGTGCGCCGGCATACATGCCTGCTGCACGCGTGAGCAGCGATACCCCCTGGCTGATACCGGAATAAATGAAGAATTGCGCCGTCTCGACAAACAGACCGAGCAGCCCGCCCACCAACCAGCTACGGCGCGTCGCTGGATACCGATGTGCTTCATTCCAGCGCCCCAACATCAGGCCGAGCGGCACGACCGCGAGCGTTTCGGCCGCCAGCTTTGCGGCCAGGACGATCGCACCGCGTTCCAGACTCTGTCCGGCCAGTATCATTCCCCAGCCGTCCGAGGCGAACCTTGCCGACAACTCTGTTGACGACAACAAAAAATCATAAGGAAAAAAGCTGAAGGCCAGATAGCCAGCCACATAGGCCGGCAAGCCATAGCCAATGAGCCGCTCGCGTCTTCCGGCAAGAGCCGCCAGAAAGCGCTGAAACCAGTCTGACCAATACAGGGCCAGGACGATTCCGAGCACGCTGCCGAGCCATTCGGCAATCACATCATTGCGGGAAACCGTGCGGGGCGGAAAAAACAACTGCAAGAACTCGACGCCAATCGCCAACGCAAAGGAAAAGGCCAGCGCAAGAACAACTACCGAAACACGCCGCCAACCACCCGAATGCGCTCCCGCCAGCGCCGCCGTGAGAAAGCCTACCGGCAGATAAAGGACGCCATTGGCCACCCAGTCCGCACGGTTCTCGACGCCGAGTTTCAACATCGGAATCTGCGCGAATCGGGCCAACGCTTGATCCCAAGGCAACGGCTGGTAATCCAGCGGCACCAGGCTGCCATAGACGACGAACACCAGATAGGCGAACCAGCCCAGCCACACAGCGCCGGAGGTTTGGACTTGCGGCTTGCCGAGCCTGGCAGTCATGTCAGCCGACGAATTCGCTGCTCAATGTCTTGCGATCGATCTTGCCGTTCGGGTTGCGCGGCAATGGGCCGTCGCGCACCGTGATGCCCGCCGGCACCATGTAGGCCGGCATGCGCGCGCGGCATTCGGCCAGCAGCGCCTCGACGTCGAGCCGGCCGCCGGCAGGCGGTGTCGCGATCACCTGGATCGCCTGGCCGAGCGTCGGATGATCGACGCCGAAGGCGACGCATTCGCCGACCAGCTTCGTTGCATAAAGAATCTCCTCGACTTCGGTGGGGCTGACGCGATAGCCCGAGGTCTTGATCATCTCGTCGCGCCGGCCGATGAAGTAGAGAAAGCCCTCCTCGTCCATCTTCACCGTATCGCCGGAAAACACCGCCAGCTCGGGGATCACCAGTCCCGGCTCACGCCCCGGCGCATGACTCGGCAGCGGCTTGTAGCGTTCCGCGGTCTTTTCCGGATCGTTCCAGTAACCCATGCCGACCAGCACGCCGCGATGCACCAGCTCGCCCGGCTCGTTCGGCGCACAGGGCGTACCGTCCTCGCGCAGCACGAGGATTTCGGCATTCGGGATCGCCTTGCCGATCGAGTCCGGCCGCCGATCGACCTCCTCCGGCGGCAGATAGGTCGAACGGAACGCCTCGGTGAGGCCATACATCAGAAACGGCCTCGTCTTCGGCAGCCGGGCGCGCAACGCGGCGAGCGTCTCGCGCGGCATGCGCCCGCCGGTGTTGGCGAAGTAACGCAAGTGCTCGGTGATCGACGCCGGCCAATCGAGCTGCGCGAGCTGGATGTAAAGCGGCGGCACGGCGGTGAGCCCCGTCACCTGCTCGCGTTCCAGCGCTTTGAGCACATCGCGCGGCAACAGGTAATTGAGCAGCACGACGCGCGCGCCGGCGTGGAACGCGGTGGTCAGCTGTGAAAAGCCGGCATCGAACGACAACGGCAGCGCGGCGAGCAGCGTGTCGCCGGCATGGTTCTCCAGATAGCTCGCCACACTCTTCGCACCCGCCACCATGTTGCGGTGGGAGAGCACGACGCCCTTGGGCTTGCCGGTGCTCCCCGAGGTGTAAAGGATCGCCGCCATGTCGCCATCGATCACCCGATGGCCCGCGCGCGGCGGAACGGCAATGAGCTCGTCCCAGCGCAGGCACTCGAGCGCGCCCAGCGGCGGCAGCTCTTGGCTGCCTTCGACCACGACGACCTGACGCAGGTCGTGACAAGTCGGCAGCACCTCGGCGAGCAATTTCAGCCGCTCCTTCGAAGTGACCAGCACGCGCACATTGCAATCGCGCAGGATGTAGCCGACCTGTTCGGGCTTGAGCAGGGGATTGAGCGGCACGAACACACCACCGGCCGCCGGTGCGCCAAAACTCGCGATCACCGTCTCGAAACGCTTTTCGAGATAGATCGCGACGCGCTCGCCGCGTTGCAGACCGAGTGCCAGCAAACCGCTGGCAAAACCGCTCACCGCCACCTGCAAGGCGCCGTAAGCGAGCGACTGTTTGCCATAGGTCAGCGCGACCGCTTCAGGCGCGCGCTCGGCGGAAAGGGAAACCAGCTGGGGAAGGAGGAAGGCATCGCGCATGGCAGTGACATCGAAATGCATCTGCCGGTAAGTATCGCATACCTCTATAATCCGCGCCGTTTCAACCCGAAAGCGGAGCCGCCGTGAACACCCAGCAAGAAGTCCTCGCCCTGCTCGACGAAATCCTCAGCCTCAAAGGGCGCGCCACCGGCTTCAGCGCCGAGACTCCGCTGCTCGGCGCGATCCCCGAGCTCGATTCGATGGCCGTCGTCGCGGTGATCACCGGCCTCGAAGAGCGCTTTGGCTTCGTCGTCGAGGACGACGAGATCGACGGCAGCACCTTCGCCAGCGTCGGCGCGCTGGTCGGTTTCGTCGAAGCCAAGCTCGCCGGCTGATTCTCGCGGATGGCGGCCGAAGCCTTTTTCCTTCCGGTCGCCGCAGGTCAGCGCTTCTGCCTGTACTACGCGCCGGCGGGCGAAACGCGGGCGGTGTTCCTGTATCTCCATCCGTTTGCCGAAGAGATGAACAAATCGCGCCGCATGGCCGCGCTGATGTCGCGCCGGCTGGCGGAACACGGCCTCGCGGTATTGCAGATCGATCTCGCCGGCTGTGGCGACAGCAGCGGCGATTTCGGCGATGCGAGCTGGCAAGCCTGGCTGGACGATATCGCCGCCGCGCTCGACTGGCTGCGCGTGCGCCATGACGCGCCGCTGTGGCTCTGGGGCCTGCGCAGCGGCTGCTTGCTGGCGGCCGAGGCCGCGCGACGCACAGAGGTTGCCGCGAACTTCCTGTTCTGGCAGCCGGTGATCACCGGCAGGACATTCCTGCAACAGTTCTTGCGTCTGAAGCTCGCCGGCGAAATGCTCGGCGGCGAGGCCAAGGGCGTGATGGCCACGCTCAAACAACGGCTCGCCGCCGGTGAAGCCGTCGAGATCGTCGGCTATGCGCTCTCGCCCGCCCTCGCGCAGGGACTGGAAAGCGCGACCCTCGCACCGCCGAACCGACCGGGGCGGTTGTTGTGGTTCGAGCTCTCATCCCGCGCCGACGCAACGCTCGCCCCGGCCTCGCAAAAGTGCCTGGAACAATGGCAAGCGGCGGAATTTTCGGTCGCCAGTGCCGTGTTGCCAGCGCCGAGTTTCTGGCAGACCACGGAAATCGAGGAAGCGCCGGCGCTCATCGAGGCGACACTGGCCGCACTGCAAACATGAACATCCGCGAAGAGCCCCTCCGCTTCGCCTGCGAGGGTGAAATGCTGTTCGGCATCCTCGCCCGGCCGGAACAGCCGGCCGGCCTCGGCGTCGTCATCGTCGTCGGCGGTCCGCAGACGCGCATCGGCAGCCACCGGCAGTTCGTGCTGCTCTCCCGCGTGCTCGCTGGCGCGGGTTTTCCCACGCTGCGCTTCGATGTCCGCGGCATGGGGGACAGCAGCGGCGAAAAGCGCAGCTTCGAGCAGATCACGCCGGACATCGCCGCCGCGATCGATACGCTCCGAACCGCCTGTCCGACGGTCGAGCGCGTCGTGCTCTGGGGACTGTGCGATGCCGCCTCCGCCGCGCTGCTCTACGTCGAGGCGACGCGCGATGCGCGCATCGCGGGCTTATGCCTGCTCAACCCCTGGGTGCGCTCGGCAGCCACGCTGGCAAAAACGCAAGTCAAGCACTATTACGGCCAGCGGCTGCTGCAGCGCGAATTCTGGACGAAGCTCTTCACGGGACGGTTAAACCCGTTCGCCGCGCTCGGCGAACTGTGGCGCAAACTCGGCCAGGCGTGCGCCCGGCCCGAGCAACCCTTGGGCTTTCAGGAACGCATGGCGCGCGGCTGGCGGCATTTCCCCGGCCGCATCCTGCTGATCCTGAGCGGCAACGACTACACCGCGAAAGAATTCCTCGAATATGCCGCCGGCGATGCAAGCTGGCGTGGGCTGCTGGAACAGAACGGTGTCACGCGCTGCGACGTGCCGGATGCCGACCACACGTTTTCCTCACAAAAGTGGCGCAATTCCGTGGAAAATGCCTGCATCGACTGGCTCAAGCGAAATGAATAAGCAAACCGACATCCTCTACCTCGGCCACCCGCGCTTTGCCGACCGCGAGCTCGCCGATCTCGCCGCGCGCGAGGGCATCGCGGCCGCCTGGCAACGCGCCTTCGAGCAACATGGCGCCGCCGCGCCCGCCCAGGCGACGGGTGATTTCGCGGTCGCCGTCGCGCTCGCCGACGGCCGCCAGTTCCTCGCCATCGACCGCTTCGCGATCCAGACGCTGTGTTACCGCATCGTTGACGGGCGGCTGACCGTCGCCGCGCGCGCGGACGAGCTCGGCGCCAGCGAACTCGATCCGCAAGCGCTGTTCGACTACCTCTATTTCCACGTCATCCCCTCGCCGCGCACCATCTTCCGCGACGTCTTCCGTCTGCCGCCCGGCCATTGTGCGTCATTCGCAAACGGCCGCTTGAGCGTCGCTCCCTATTGGCAGCCTGATTTCGCCGAAGTGCGCAACCCCTCCTTCCCGACGCTGGCCAAGGAATTCCGCGCGCTGATCGAACAGGCGGTCGCCGAGCGGCTCGCCGCCGGCCCCGCCGGTTGTTATCTCTCCGGCGGCACCGACAGCTCGACGGTCGCCGGCATGGTGACGCAGATCCGCGGCCAGCCGGCCGACACTTATTCGATCGGTTTCGACGTCGCCGGCTATGACGAAATGGAATACGCGCGCATCGCGGTCAAGCACTTCGGCACGCGCCATCACGAGTACTACGTCACGCCGGACGATCTCGTCGCCGGCATGCCCAAGGTCGCGGCAAGCTACGACCAGCCCTTCGGCAACTCCTCCGCGGTGCCGGCCTACTACTGCGCGCGCATGGCGCAACAAGACGGCTATCAACGCATGCTCGCCGGCGACGGCGGCGACGAGCTGTTCGGCGGCAACGCCCGTTACGCCAAACAGCGCATCTTCGGCCTCTACGACCATCTGCCGCTGATCCTGCGCGAGGGCTTGCTCGAACCGGCCTTCGCCGACAGCACGGTGTTCGATCACGTGCCGCTGCTGAAGAAAGTCGCCAGCTACGTCCGCCAGGCGCGCGTGCCGATGCCCGAACGCATGCAGACCTACAACCTCCTGATGCGCATGGGGCTCGAAAACGTCTTCACGCCCGAATTCCTCTCCCGCGTCGATGCCGCCGAACCGGCACGCCACCAGCGCGAAGTCTATGAAGCCGTTCCTGCTTCGGCTTCGCTCGTCAACAAGATGCTCGCCTACGACTGGCGCTACACGCTGGCCGAAAACGACCTGCCCAAAGTGATCGGCTCGGCGCAACTGGCTGGCATCGAACCTGCTTTTCCGCTGCTCGATGACCGCCTGCTGGAATTCTCACTGCGGTTGCCGACCTCATACAAGCTGAAAGGGCTCAAGCTGCGTTGGTTCTTCAAGGAAGCGCTACGCGGCTTCCTGCCCGACGAAATCATCACCAAGAAGAAACACGGCTTCGGCCTGCCCTTCGGCCCGTGGGCGGTCGCTCACCCGGCACTCAACCGGCTCGCTACCGATGCCCTCAATGGCCTCGCCGACCGCAACATCATCCGGCGCGACTTCATCGACCGCCTGCTCGAAGAGCATCTGCCGGCGCATCCGGGCTTCTATGGCGAACTGGTGTGGATCATGACGATGCTGGAGCTATGGCTGCGGGCCCAGCCGGATGACATCGGCCTGAGTCAGCCATGACGGAACCCGGCGCTGGCAAGACGGCACAGCACATCACGCTGGCGCTCTTTTTGGCCCTCACGCTCCCCAGCGCCCTAGCCGACACCCTGCGCGTCGGCCCGCACGAACGCCTCACGCGCATCGCCGAGGCCGCCCGCCTGGCCAAGGACGGCGACACGGTGGAAATCCTCCCCGGCGAATATCGCGGCGATGTCGCCGTCTGGCTGCAAAAGCGGCTCACTGTGCGCGGTATCGGTCAGCGGCCCGTTTTGATCGCCGACGGCAGCAGCGCGGAAGGGAAAGCCATCTGGGTCATCCGCAACGGCGAATTCCACCTCGAAAACCTCGAATTCCGCGGCAGCCGCGTACCGGCCGGCAACGGCGCGGCCATCCGTTTCGAAGGCGGCAGGCTCACCGTGCGCGACTGCGCCTTCATCGACAACCAGATGGGCATCCTCACCAGTAACGACGGCGTTTCCGAACTCGTCATCGAGCACAGCCGCTTCGCCGACGCGCCGCATCAGATGCATTCGCTGCCGCACCTGCTCTATGTCGGTCGCATCGCCCGCGTCGAGATCCGCCACAGCCGTTTCGAAAACGGTTTTCGCGGCCATCTGGTCAAATCGCGCGCGCGGCAGAGCCTGCTCCACGACAATCAGATCGTCGACGGCTCCAGCGGCGAAGCTTCCTACGAGATCGACCTTCCCAACGGCGGCATCGCCACGATCACCGGCAACACCGTCGCCCAGAGCGCGAAGACCCAGAACCCCGTGTTGATCTCTTACGGCGCCGAAGGCGATGTCTGGCCCGACAATGCGCTCACCCTGCGCCACAACGTGCTGATCAGCGATGTCCTGCCCGGCGGCTGGTTCCTGCGCGTCCATGGAGACAAATTCCCCACCCCGCCCCGCCTCGACATCGGCGACAATGAAACGCACGGCATTGGCATCCTGACTCCTGCCGAAGCAACAAGCCGATGACAGGAACTCGGCTCTGATAGGACGGCATGCTGCTCGACACCCTGATCTTCGATCCCAGCTCTTGCGGTTTTCCCAGGCCGCGCCTGCCGCTGCTGCCGATCGGCTTTGACGGAATCGCATTCGCAGCACCGTCGGCATGGGCGCCCACCGCGCACTTCCGCCACTTTTCACGCGGCCGCTATGCCCTGCGCGAAGCCTATCGGCTCGCCGGCATCGGCCCGGGCAGCACCCTGCTCGCGCCAGCCTATCATTGCCGAACGATGCTCGACCCGGCGTTGGCGCTGGGTGCCGACGTGGCACTCTACCCACTGCGATCCGACCTTTCGCCCGATCTCGCCGCGCTCGATGCCCTGGCCGACTCGGCGCCCATCCCCGTCAGGGCATTGCTCGCCACGCACTTCTTCGGTCTGCCACGCGACTTCGCCGCACTCGCCGACTGGTGCGCGGCGCGCCGTATCACCCTAATCGAAGACGCCTCGCACGCTTTCTTCACCGAGCAGCACCGTCCTGCCGGCATCGGCGCCTATGGCGCATTCGTCGTCTCCAGCCCTTACAAATTCCTCCCCAGTCCCGATGGCGGCCTGCTCTACGCACCGGAGGCCGGGCGTCTGCACGACATCGTCCCCAGGGCGCCAAGCTGGCGCGACGAGCTCGCCGGTATCGCCAGCTTCTGGCAAAAAGCCCACAGCGCCTCCCGCTGCGACCTCGCGATGCTGGAGGCCGAGCTCACCGCAAACGCCGCCAACCCGAGTCCCCTGGCCAGCGAGCGCCACGAGTTCGCCGGCCCATCGAGCGACTATCGGCCGGAACATGCCGGCCGAGCAAGTCTGCGCTTGTCTCGGCTACTCTACCGTCATCCCGATATCGCAGCCATCGCCTCGTCGAGACGCAAGAATTATCGTCGCTGGACCACAGCGACCATGAATCTGCCATACTGTCGGCCGCTTTACCCCGAATTGCCCGATGATTGCATTCCTTACATGTTCCCACTGCTGATCGAGCACCCCGAAACCCACTTCTACTGGCTCAAGCGGCTGGGCGTACCGATCTGGCGCTGGGACAGCATGGCCGCTTCGACCTGCCCGACGGCGACGCACTACCGCTTACACTTGTTGCACCTGCCCTGCCACCAATCCCTCAATGAAAGCAAAATGGACTGGATAATCTCGGCTCTCACCAAAGTCGGCGCTGGCAGGACGGCACTTCTCCAAGCATGCCAATGAATCTGATCGCCACCGCAAAGGCCGTCCGGAATCTGACCGGAAAAACCCTCAGCCGACAGCTGCGCGAAGCCATCGCGTTACGACTTGGCAAACAACGCATCGGCATCTCGGAATATTTCGAATATGGCATTTGGGATCCAAAACTGACTGCTGAGCAGCGCGCCGAATTCATCAGCTGGCGGACCAGCGCAGAACTGGACCGCCGTTTCAACAGCGATCATGCACGTGTGCTGGCAAATGACAAGCTGATCAACTACATCATCCTCGATTCACTGGGCTTCCCCTTCCCGCGCCCGCTGGCGACATATTCGGTCAATGGCAGACGCATCGCCAAAGAAACCCTGCTGAAGAGCCGTGGAGATGTCTTCCAATACCTCCAAACCGCCCCCTATCCGCTATTCGTCAAGCCCATTTCGGCCGGCTATGGTCGCGGGGCTGCCGGGTTGGCTGGCTTCGATGGCAAGCAGGTGCGGTTGTTGGATGGCAACAGGGTCGAGTTTGACAAATTTTTCGCCCCCTTCGATTTCCTTCCCTTCCAGGGCATGCTGTTTCAGGAGTGTGCAGAATCCCATCCGGCCATTCGCGAACTGACCGGCAGCGCCGCCATTTGCTGCATTCGGATGATCTGCATCGTTGCACGCTGCGAAACACTCGTTCATACCGCTTTTTTCAAGATCGTCACGGGACACAACATGCTCGACAATTTTTCCCATGGCGATTATGGCAATCTGCTCGCCGCCCTCGATACCGAACGGGGCGTCATTACACACGCCATTCGGCGCATGGGGCCGCAAGGTGCCATCGACAGACATCCTGATACCGGAAAGTCTTTGATCGGCTTCGAAATACCGCTTTGGAGCGAGGCCATTGCCTTGGCCAAGGAAGCATCACGTCATTTTCCAGGGCTGGGCATTCAGAATTGGGATGTCGCCATCACACCGCAGGGCCCCCTGCTGATCGAACTCAACACCGAATCGGAACTCGCCGTACCCCAGGCCATTAGCCACAGAGGACTGATGGATGCACGCCTGGTCGAGGCGCTACAAATCCTCGAAGCAGAACGCCAGGCCATTTTTGAAGCCATGCGCTTGGGTTGGCATTCGAAATGATGGGGTGGGATCTCAAACCGGCACGCGAGCACTTCCCAGCCTTCGCCGAAGCATGGGATCGGCTCAATGCCGAGCTTTATGCAAGCCATCCCATGTTCGACAGCCGCTTCGTCGGTTCCCTGCTCGAACACTTCGGTAATGGCGACGAACTGCTTTGCATCCATCACGGCGCCGGAAGTGTCGATGGTGCTTTGATCGTCCGTCCACGGGGCCGCGGCCGCTGGGCGCTTTTTCTGCCTTCGCAAGCCCAGGCCGGTGCGGTGATGCTGAAAAACGCCAAGTTGCTCGAAACCCTGCTGCTGGCTTTGCCCGGCTACGCCTGGAGCCTCGATCTCCTTTCCATAGACCCGCTCTACTCGCCCGATTGGACGCAGCTAGGCTTGCCACGCATCGTCATGCCACATGCCAACACGATGGCAATTAGCACCCGAGGCGATTTCGCCGCCTATTGGCAAGCGCGTCCAAAAAACTTGCGACACAATATCAGCCGTTATCTACGGCGTGCCAAACAAGTCGCAGGCGCGATTTCGGTTCACTGCTTCACCAAACCGAATGAAATCGCTGAAGCACTGAAGCGCTACGGCGTGCTCGAATCGGCTGGCTGGAAAGGCAAAGGGGGAACCTCCATCGCGCCAGACAATGCGCAAGGCAGGTTCTACACCGACATGCTCGGCCGCTTCGGCGCCACCGGTCAGGCAATGGTCATGGAACTTCATGCCGGCGAACGGCTGGTTGCCTCGCGCCTATTCATTGGCCACCCAACGATGTGGATCGCCCTCAAAACCACCTATGACGAAACACAATCCGCCTTTGCGCCGGGCCGATTGCTGCTGCACGACATGATCGAACGCGCCTTCAACGAAATACCGGATGGCAGCATCGAGTTCTATACCAATGCCACGCGTGACCAGGCCGACTGGGCGACCAGCTTGCGTCCCATCCCGCACCACCAAATCTTGCGCAACGAGCCCATCGCGACTGCACTCATCACCATCAAATCCCTGCCTCATCGCCTGGCAAAAAACCAGAATCGCAATGCTTTCGATCCATTGCAGATTCACAGCTTTCCGAACGTCTCATCCCTGCCGCCCAGCGCCCTGGAACTTTTCGAGCAAGCCGAAACGCGCTATCCGGAATTCGCTGCCGGGTGGTTCGACAACCTCCATCGCAGCGTGTTCGCGGAAGACCCAGGGATGCGTTATTACGTGGCAGAACGCGCCGGAAAAGCCGTCGCCATCCTGCCGGTGCGCCTCGCTCGCTATGGTCTCGTGCGGCGCATCGAGGCGCTTGGCAACTTCTACACGTCGCTCTACAGCCCCATCCTCGGCGAGGATGCCACCGAAGTCGATCTCGCTGCATTGCTGGAAACCGCCAGCCGCAATCATGAGGGCGCCCATGAAATGCGCTTCGCCCCGATGGACCCAGAGGCGCCCGCCTTTGCCGCTACACTCGCTGCTTTACGCAGCATCGGCTGGATACCTTTCCGCTATTTCTGCTTTGGCAACTGGCATCTGCCCGTCTCTGGCAGCTGGCAGGATTATTTCCAGCAGCGCGAAGGGCAGCTACGCAACACGATCAAACGCAAAGGCAAGAAATTCGCCGCTGCTGGCGGCACGCTGGAAATCATCACCGAGCCGACGCAAGCCGAAGCCGCGATCGCCGACTTCATTCACGTCTACTCGCGCAGTTGGAAGAAGCCGGAGCCTTATCCAGAATTCATTCCAGGGCTGATCCGCTGGCTGGCAGCCAAAGGCTGGCTGCGCCTCGGTATCGCGCGACTGGTTGGTCAGCCCATCGCGGCCCAGCTCTGGATCGTCGCCCATGGCAAGGCCTACATTTACAAACTTGCTTACGACGAAGCTCATGCCCAATATGCCCCCGGTACCCTACTCACGGCACACCTGATGGAACACGCAATCGATCGCGATCGCGTGCGAGAAGTCGATTACATGATCGGGGACGATGAATACAAAAAGACCTGGATGAGCAACCGAAGAGAACGCTGGGGGATCGTCGCCATCAACCCAAGAACTTTTCAAGGAGTCTTGCAGCTCCCTAAACAAATCATTGGCCAGGTGATCCGTCTGATGCGCGAGAAGAAGGAAGCTCAGGCTGGCTGACAGCAGGCGATGGCAGATCTTTCCATTTCCCGATCTTTTCCAACTTCTGGCGCAACCCCGGCAACTGGAAGCCCAGTTGATAGGCCTTATGCGCGCTAGCAAGCGCTTTGTCGTAATCCCTCAGATCGAAATAAGCCAAACCAAGGTTGTAATACACATTGGCATTGTCTCCAGCCAGGGTCAATGCTTCTTCCAGCTTTTTGGCACCTTGCTCCGTTTCACCCCGTCTGAGCAAATACACACCATAGAGCATCTTCACCATGCCATCGTCGGGTGCAAAACGTTCTGCCCGGTCGAGCCAACAGCTGATGCTATAGCGCGATCCCCTCGGTTTTTCAGTTTTTTCCTTCTTCGCCAGATTCATCATTGCCAGCAAGGCCCGATGGTGATTTGGCGAAGCCCGCAAGGTGTAATCGATGTCCCTGCCCGGGGTGGTAGAAGTGTTTCCGCGCTGCAGGTTTTCGACGAACGGAAGGAAATGAGCGCCTTCGACGATTTCGAGCTTGGGTTTCTCAGTGCGGTAATCGAATGGGCCATAAGCGTTTCGCAGACTGCCGCAGGCTTCCTGCGCCTGCACCGTCGACACAAAGACCGATACGCCAAAGAAAAACGTCATCAATATTGAATACCAATGCATCATTGCGTCCTTTCAACGGTATTCTGACCAGTGAGATAACGTTGCTATCATAGCTCGATAACCTTCACGCACGCTTACCTCATGAAGCGCATCCTGATGATTGCCTATCACTTCCCACCATTGGCGGGAAGCAGCGGTATCCAGCGCACTCTGCGTTTCGTTCAGCACCTCCCCGAATTCGGCTGGGAACCGATCGTTCTGACAACACGGCCTTTTGCATACGAGCGCACCAGTGACGATCTGCTCGCCGACATCCCCACGGGAACAATCGTAAGCCGCGCCTTTGCACTCGACACCGCTCGACACCTATCGATCGCCAAGCGCTACCCCGGCTTTCTTGCACGTCCCGATCGATGGATGAGCTGGAAGTTCGACGGTATTCGTCGAGGATTGAAGTTGATTCGCCAATACCGGCCGCAGGTTATCTGGAGCACCTATCCAATCGCCACTGCTCACATCATCGGCGCCGAGCTTCGAAAACGCACCGGGTTGCCTTGGGTCGCCGATTTCCGCGATCCGATGGCTCAAGAAGGCTATCCGGCCGACCCGATCACTTGGCAACACTTCAAACGTATCGAAATGACAGCCATGCAAAGTGCGAGCGTTGCTCTGTTCACAACGCCGGGTGCAGCACGCATTTACCGGGAGCGATACCCGGAAGCAAATGCGCGCATCGAAGTGCTCGAAAATGGCTATGACGAAGAAACTTTTGCAAAAACAGAAGCCGAGCTTCATGATCGTGCGCCTTTGAATCCAAGCAAGTTGACGCTGTTGCACAGCGGCATCGTTTATCCCACGGAACGCGACCCGACGGCACTATTCCAAGCTTTGGCACAACTCAGGCATTCGCATCCCGATCTCGCATCGAAATTGAAGCTGCGGTTTCGCGCAGCAGCACATGACGATCTTTTGCGAACATTGGCAAGCAAATATGATGTCATGGAAAACATCGAGATATTTCCAGCCATTCCCTATCGAGAAGCTCTTGCCGAAATGCTGCGCGCAGACGGCTTATTACTGCTCCAAGCCGCCAATTGCAATGATCAGATTCCTGCCAAGTTGTATGAATATCTGCGCGCCAAGCGACCCATCATCGCACTCACCCCATTGGAAGGTGACACGGGATCGACCCTTCGCCACGCGGGGATTTCGACGATCGCGCCGCTCGATGATCCTTCCGCCATTGAAAGGTTGTTGTTTGATTTTGCAATCAATCCCCGTGTAGGGTCACTAGCCACCGACATTGCAATCAGAGCAGCATCCCGAAAAGGCAGGAGTGCTTTACTTGCGAAGCTTTTAGAAGAAATCGCTTGATCCATTTAACCTAAACCACCACACTGAAGCCATGGATCGCCTGCAAGCATATACAACCTCCCGTCCTGACATTTGTGCAATGGTGCCTGAAAATGCACTTTTGATACTCGACCTTGGATGCAGTGATGGCAGTCTTGGTGCCGCACTTAAACAGATGGGAAAGAATCGCCGAGTTTATGGAATCGAATTGTCATCTGAACTGGCATGCATAGCCGAGTCTCGTTTGGATATGGTGATTGTTGAAGATTTAAATCATGAAAACTGTTTAGCGAAGTTCGCTGATGAAAGATTCGATTGCGTAGTTGCAGCGGATGTATTGGAACATTTAGTTGCACCAGAAAGACTGTTAGCACAAATCACGAATATCATGGCAGATAATGCAACCTTGATCGTCAGCCTGCCAAATATTCGGCATCACTCAGCATTCACTTCCATTTATCTTGCAGGCAGATTTCCTCGTCGCGATAGAGGAATTTTTGACTACAATCACTTGCGCTGGTTCACTCTAAAAGATGCAAGATATTTATTGCAATCTGCTGGATTTACCATTGAGGCCGAACATTACACGCTGCGCGTGGGTGACAAGGGAAGCGGTTTGATCAACAAAATAGCTCTACGCACCTTGTCACCGATTGCTTCTTTTGCTCCAGTACGTGAATTCATGACATATCAGTTTGTTCTTCGCGCACACAATAAATGCCACGGATGAAAACAAACCGGCTCACCATTCTGACTGTCTCGTATGGCCATAAGGCTCTGCTACTTGAAAACATGCGGCTCTCCCAACTATTACACAAAGATTTCCTAAACGATGTCGAATGGCATGTTGCAGAGAATAGTCCGATCGATCATCCGGAGCGCTTCACTGAAAGCGAGGCAGGATTTTATTTACATCCAGGGGACGGTGAGAATGATAAAGGCATCAGCCATCATCACGCCTCTGCACTCAACAATCTGCTGCGCACAGTCAACCTCAATCGTTATGTATTGATTCTTGACCCTGATTTTTTCTTATTATTGCCAGAGTGGGCAAAAGTCATTCCAGATTACATGCATTCTCGTGCCCTCAGTTTTTTTGGAGTGCCATGGCATCCGCGGCATCATGAGAACTATCGCTATTTTCCTGCAGTGCATTGTTTCGCTTTTGACAGTCATGTAATTGATCGTGATTCGCTCGACTTTACGCCTCAACTAGATTTACTCGAATGGAAAGAAGGAAGACTTGCAAAACTTCTCACAAAGATTCCAGTTCTGGGATATCGCATATCGAGAAGAAGCTGGGATACTGGAACACGGGTTTGGAGACGTTATTCCATACTGTCGAACAAGTATGAAGTTGTTACACCCATATACCATCCAGACCCCAGTTTCCTTACTCTCAAAAATCGCCTGATCGAGTCTTTGCTTCCTGATTGGATGTGCTTACTTCCAAAAAGAACAGGTTATTTTGATGAGACGTCTTTCGAAAAACGAGGATGGGTGAATGAACAAATCCCTAATAATTGGGAGGCCTTCATGTGGAAGGACCAACCTTTTGGGCTGCATGTTCGTCGCAGTTTTGCACATCATATGCGTAGTGAAGCAGATGAATTGTCTAAGTTACCTATTATTTTGAAATCAATTATTACCAAAGTCATGCTGAAATAGCGACATTTTCATATGATTTTTTTGCTACACTTTAGTAGTGATAATTAAGAACTCCAGTAAGTTCACACAACCAGTTTCTGTTGTCCGAGGGGCAGCCCTGGTCATTGCCATGCGCTGGACCGATCGGCTGATCGGCATCGCCAGCACGCTGATACTTGCCCGTCTTCTGGTGCCAGCTGATTTCGGCATCGTCGCGATGGCCTCTTTGGTCGTTGCACTCATCGACACATTACTCGATTTGGGCGTTGGCTCTGCGCTGATCCAAAACCCCAATGCCGACCGAGAGGATTTCGATACTGCCTGGACGCTGCGTTTATGCCAAGCCCTGGCCGCAGGATTACTGATCGCCTTGCTCGGCGCACCTCTTGCTGCGGAATATTTCAAGGAACCTCGGGTAGAAAACGTCCTCTATTTGATGTCGCTGACGATCGCGCTTGGCGGCCTGGAAAACATCGGTATCGTCGCTTTCCAGAAAAACATGGAATTCGGACGCGATTTTCGCTTCTTTTTTTTGCGCAGGCTGTCAGGCTTTGCAATCACCGTCGTCTTGGCATTCTGGCTGCGGTCCTATTGGGCCATGGTCATCGGTGCGCTCTGCGGCCGCATTGCGGGCGTCTGGCTCAGTTATTTGCTGCATAATTTTCGGCCTCGCTTTTCCTTTGCGCGCATCGGTCGAATTTGGTCGTTCTCGCAATGGATACTCGTCCGTAACTTGGGCACATATGGTGCGCAACAGACTGACAAATTACTCGTCGGTCGTTTCAATGATGCAGGAGCCATGGGCGCTTACTCACTTGCCGACGAGATCTCGGCAATGCCGACGAACGAGGTGTTGATGCCTTTAGGGCGGGTATTGTTCCCCGCCTTCGTGCGTGTGATCGACAAACCCGCCGAGTTGCGGCGTGCATTTTGTCTTGCCTTGGGCGTGCAAGCTCTTGTCGCGCTGCCTGCCGGCATTGGTCTTGCACTGGTGGCACCGATCGCAGTTCCTCTGCTACTTGGTCCACAGTGGGCTGCGGCAATTCCGTTCGTGCAATTGCTCGCTTTGATGAACATTGCGGTGGCATTGACACATAGCAGCGGTTATCTACTTCTCGCTCTTGGCAAGGTACGCTTGCAGGCGGTGATCTCGTGGTTGCAATTTGGCGTGTTAGCCACTCTGGCCGTATTCGTTTTTCCATCGGGTAATGCTGTCTGGATCGCCGGAATCCGGCTGGCCGTTTCTTTCATCGCGATGTGCCTGTTGCTCTTCCTCGTGCTCAAGGCGCTTCCTTTTCTGACCTGGCGCGACCTTTTCGCACATTCTTGGCGACCAGTTTGTGCTTCAGCGGCCATGGTTGGGGTGCTTTCGATCACGCAGTGGCCAGCTTACTGGTCTAGCGCCGTAATCTTTGTTGCAACGATCGCACTCGGCGCGACCGCCTATGCGCTGACCATCTGGCTGTCTTGGCGTGTTGCCGGCATGCCGAAAGGGGCGGAAAGCTATCTACTGGGAAAACTTGCTTTCAAACGTTGGCCGGGATCCAGGCATTCCTGACCAACTGCGCCATTCTGCGAAAACCGTTTGCAGCCCATGGCGTAAACCTGGGTAGCTGGAACACATCGCTGCCCTTCCTTGCCACGCCATACCCTGTAGTCACTGCCCGCTTGAAACCCGCCGTCTTGACCAAAGAAATATGGCGCTCTGTGTAGTCCCGCCCGGGTTTCCCATTCGGATAGGCAAAAGATGTCAATGAATTGCCGATGATGGCTTCCAGTAGGTGCTTTCCTGTGACGATTTCGTCATATGCACGTTTCTCGTCGAGCGTGCTCAGGATCGTGTGCGCGTTCGTGTGACCACCGATTTCGATCCCTCTGTCACTCATATCACGCACTTGCTGGCTCGTCAGCATGATGTCGTGGGGCAAATCACTACATCCGGAAGCCTCCAGAATTGTCTTGACCTGTTGATCGCGCAGTTCTGGCGTGCTCAACTTGATGCGACTCAGTATTGCGTCGATCGCCGCCTGCTTTTGTTCGAGACTATGGATCGGATGAACACCCAGACCGATGGAACCCAGATCCAGTTCCGGTTTGGTGGTCGCAGCAATCGCATCGATGACTGCGTCGTTGAACATGCGGCCGCCGTCGAGATAGCCCGTGGCAATGAAAACTGTTGCCGGCAGACGATATTTTTCGAGAATCGGTACTGCGATGGTTAGATTATCGGCATAGCCATCGTCGAAAGTGATACAGCATGCCCGATGAGGCAAACTGCCCGATTGCAAGCGATCGACCGCTTCCGGTAGCGGTAGCACGGAAAAGTTATCCGCAACGAAGCGCATCAAGGCATCGAATCGCTCCGCATCCGGCTCCCCTCGCCGCAAAGGGTCGGGTGCCGGCAGCACACGGTGGAAGATCAGCGTCGTCAGCGTCTGCTCACGAGGCCAAAAGAGCAATGGCAACTTTTCGATCATGTCGCTCTAGCCGCGGGCTCGGCTTTACGCCGAAAACTGAGCATTTCCCGGAGTGTGACCTCCTTTTCAGTCTCCCAGGCGCGCTTTTCCACCCACTTGCGTGCCAGCACCACCATCACCATGATGTTGTAAGGCAGGTCGAAATAAGGCATAGAAAGAAACGCACCCCCGACCGCGAAGCCTACGAGGCTCACCTGAGCCATTGCGCCAAGGTCGCTGGCCCATTGGGTTTGTGGCTGAGCCTTGCCATGCTTGCGTAGCCAGCCGGCCGAACGATAGGTGGTAAGCCAGAGCAGCAGATACAGTATCAGGCCCACGAAGCCGTGATTACCCAAGATCTGGAAATAGATGCTGTGCGCGGCACGCACGATGTCTTCATATACGCCATACATCGAAAAGAAATATGGATGCTGATAAGACATGCCACCACCGAAGAAATGGTTCTTGGCCACTTCCCAACCCACGATCCAGGCATTGATGCGCCCCATTGCCGAAGCATCCTGCTCATAGGTCTGGATAGTCCGCATCCGCTCCCACCAGGTTTCCGGCATGAAGGGTAGGAAGACAGCCACCATCAGCATGATCAGCATGCCCAGCAGCAGTTTTCTCTCGCTGCGCCACCACAAAAGGGCAGTCATTGCCGCAATGGCCAACAAACCGCCACGCGAGTAACTGCCAATTGCCGCAATGGCACACAATACCATGATAGCCGTGACTGCATGCCGTTGCCACACCGAAAGCAGCTGTAATTGAAGGAAATGCAGCAGCGGGATCGTCATGATCAGGGCCAAGGCGAAATGGTTGTTATCCGCCACGAAAGATTCGGGTGGGCCCCAAACACGGTAATTGCCTGCCGTCAGCAGGGTAAACAGCCCACCCTTGGCTCCAAGCAAAGCGAGTGACAGCGTCGTCACCCACGCGAAAGCGATGATTTTCTGTTTATGGTTCAGCAACATTAGGGCGACGAAGGTCATGAGATAAATTTTGATCACCTTGTCCCACTGTGGATAGTCACCGGCCGTGTCGTAACCCGCCAGCCAGGAAATCGTCATCCAGATGGCGAACAAAAAAAGGATGATGGTAGGCGCTCCTTGGAAAGGGGATTGCCGGTATTTCGTAAACAACGTACCGATCAGCACTGATACCGCCACAATCGCCGCCACAGGCGAGGTGTAAGCGATGCCCCAAGCGTAACGGTGAGGGTTCATGATGCTGACCCAGGTCCAGAGCAAGATGCCGATCCATGGTCGCCAAAGCGCCACGGCTGCGCCGATAAGAATGATCGAAAGAATGATCAGGTCACGCACTAGTGGCCCTCACGACTGATTCCATGACCTCCAGTGCCTGCTCAGCCCAACGAGACCAGCTGTGAGCTTCTGCATGGCGGCGTATTGCATCTTCGTCATAATCGGTCTCAGCAATCTTGTTCAGCGCATTGGCAAATGTTTCAGGTGAATAGTCTTCAACAACAAGACCCAAATCCGGACTGCTTATCGCATCCTTGGCAGAATCGACATTAGTGGAAAGAATCGGGCGCCCACAAGCCATAGCTTCGAAATAAACAGTAGGCCAACCTTCGTGGAGGCTAGAAAGAAGCAGCCAATCTGAAGCTGCCATCCATGTAGCAACTTCAACATGAGGCCTTTTGCAAACCCAGAAAATTCGATCGTCAACGCAGAGTTGTCGAGCCTCCTGCTCTAAACGGTATCTGTTTGGCCCTTCACCCAAAAAAATCACATATGGAAGTGGAAGCTGCAAGTAACGTAGTCGATGTAATGCCTTGATAATCAGTGACTGATTTTTTATGTCGATCAGTGCAGCAACACAAATTCCTATTTTTTCATCTAAAGGAAGGTTTAGCTTTTGCCTGCACTCAACTTTATTAAGCGGTTTAAATTTTTCGGTATCTACCCCATTAGGAATAAAAATAGCGTTTTGCTCATTGCAGCCTAGCTCGATAGACTTGGATCTAAGGCTATTACTAACTGATAATACACGATCTGCTGATTTAAGCGTCCATCTGAGCATAGTACCTGCAAATGGCAGTTCTGGATAAAGACGCAAATCAGACCCATGACAGGTCACCAGACAAGGGCGCTTCAAGTATTTTGCGAGTTTGACAGATGCATAGCCATCTGGATACGCAAAATGCCCATCTATAACATCTGGATTCCAGCCTTTGAAATCTTCTAAGAAATTACGCCTGATCGCAATGGTCATAGCAACACCCTGCGACCAGGTTGCAATTTTTGGTATGGATAAATAACGAGGGTAAGTAGCCGATAATCCTCCTTCAAGCTTTCCATGCAATTCCACAGCACTCCATTTATTCCACTCCGAGGGTCCAGGCATCGAAGCTGGGAACCATGGTGTAGGAACCATAACTCTTACATCGACATGCCTTGATAGAGCCTTTGCACGTTCTAAGCAAAAAGTGCCGAGAGTTGGAAATGCCTTACTAGGGAAAAGCCGCGTCAGCATTAAAACTTTGAGCCGAGACATGTCTTTATTCTGCTTCTACCAAGCTTTGGTAGAGGTCAAAATAGTTTTTCAACATGACTTCCATTGAATAGTTCTTAGATATAAATTCCACTGCAGCAGCGCCGAGGGCTTTACGTTTCTCATGATCAGTAGCAAGAATTAATAATAATTTGACCAAGGCAACCTCATCGCCAGCCTCAAAAAGAAGAGCTGCACGACCTTTGTCAGTAATTTCAGGTATACCTCCGACACGTGTTGCAATGCACGGAAGACCACAAGCCATTGCTTCACTGAGTGCGTTAGGGTGGGCTTCACTATCACTCGGAAGAACAAAAATATCCAGATTATTTAGAAATTTCTGAATATTTTTGACATGTCCTAATAAACGAACATTTCTAGTCAGTCCTAGCGAATCTATCAATTTCTCAAGCGCTTGACGTTCCCTACCCTCACCTGCAATATCCAGTTGTACATCGATTCCTTGATTTAAAACTTGAAAGCACGCGCGAATCAACAACGCTTGATTTTTGACTGGAGAAAGACTGCCTACGGTACCAATCCTCAAAGGCCCCCCAGTATGACGTGGATCCCTTTTTGGATAAAAGATTCTGGTATCGACACCATTGGGGATGATATCTATATCGGAGCCACATAGCCCAAGATGATGAACTAGAAATTGCTTCGAACCCTCACTAACGGTAAAAATGTGCGTGGTTATCATGCTGAGCATTCTACTTAGCAATCGCCACCGCATTGGCACGGGCTTAACTTCTGCAATACCATGAAAACTGAACACAATGGGCACAAGCGGATAAGTCATTAAGCGAGCGAACGCTATTTCGGGCCATGCCCCAAGATTTCGCGCGTGAATGACAGATGGCGCTTCGTTCTTGATCAGACGACGCAGCCGGAATGGGATATGGGGGTCATGCGGCCCCGCATGCATACAATGAATACGCACAGACAGATCAAATCGATCCCGAATAATCGCATCACCTTTTAGCGCAATGATGCTATGAGTAGTTCCGTAAGGTATCAGCCCATTGACGACCCTAGCGAGAGCAAACTCCATTCCTCCTGGCTGGAGGGTTGGAACGACATGGACCACATGAAAAGAGCGATTCATTTCTTATTCATTGACACTAGAGCGATTTCAATTCCCAATGCGTAACAATATTTCCCAAACGAGAGAGAACATTTGCAACTACAAAAATCAATATCAAAGAAGCAAGAAAGCGCAAAACTGCAAATGTACCAAAATTTATAAAAAGATAAGTATGAATTAAATATATCTCTAATATTGAAGAATAAAATATTGTAGCCCAAGAAAAGTACGTTCTTGATACTTGCCCTCGCTCAAGCCAAATCACAATTGAGATAGAAATAAGAAATATAAATACTATATTGGCATGCTTAAAACCCACAGCATTTAGAATCAATATTACAAAGACATTTACACTAGTGATTAATAACCATAACCGCGCAGACCCTTCCAGTGGGTATCTTGCCGAATATACGCCAAACCAAAAAGCAAATGCGGTAATCCAGAGTGCATGCCCTACATTAACCGCATAACTTAGGAATAAAGTTAAGAATAAGAATGATGTAATTAAAACAGTAGCTTGTCGTGGTTGATTAAGCCATCGATACAAGAATGGGTAAAGAAGATAAAAAGTAAGCAGGAGTGTTAAAAACCACAATCCAGCACCAAACGGGCTGTCATTGGAAAACCCCAACCAATTAATCCATCCGCTCATGCCAAGCAAATGAACCACAGTCTGCCAAGTCCAGATTCCATCTCTATCATTCACCAAAAAAAACAGCAACAAAAAGCCTTGTGCAATCCAAAAAGGAATGACTAAGCGCCTGAGCTTGTTTAGCCAGAATGATTTATAAGAAAAGTGATAGCCATATTTCTTTGTAGTGAAATATGCGGATGAAAAGGCAAAGACAAAAAGACCAATCGTCACAGGCACCCAGAGTAAGCTTCCTTCGAAAAAATGACCACCGACTACCAGAAGGATAGACAATACCTTTGCTACTGCAAAATTGAAAGATGTTTGCGAGCTGATGACACCCATGCAACTATATGCTCAGTGAGGGATTTGTCTAACTAAAGTTTCCAGCGTCATGAGACGTCGCCACTGTTCGTTTCGAAACTTGGCTTGAACATTATCCAATTGCTTAAGGTAACTCATCTCTGGAAGAAAAAGCCCGGTATTTAGTAGCTCTAATGATTCAAATGCTTTAGCCAAGCCACTTTCATAAATAAAGCCAGCAACATCTTCGCTAGTATGAACCGTGGATTGGAGATTAAGGGTAGAAATGCGGAGCCTGAGTCCTAGTCGAGGTGCCAGTTTGCTCCAGACCTTTCCGCCGTAATGGCCAAGCATTGGTAGAAAGCGCCAAACGTTGAATAGCGTAGCGGGAGCGGGAGGATAACCATGTTCAAGTGGTATGTTCGCCAACGGCGGGGCAAAGCGTTGAAACAGGCGGCGCACGAGCAGGCTGCGAAAGCGCGCGTCGGCCCGGGCAGCGAGGATCGGATCGAGCACCTGGGCAAAGGCGATCGGTGAAAATGCCGGCCAGAGTTGATTGGTGCTGCTGGTGATGCGCCCCTGCCAACGCTGCATACGCAGGGTGTAATAAACGCAATCCATTTGCGTCGTGTTGGGATAGTTGATGATGGGCACAATGGCACGGCTGGCGACTTCGGCCATATGGGACGCGAGATCAAGCTGTGCGGCAGGTGAAAAAATCGATTTGTCGTAGGGAATGGCGGCAAAGCGTTTGCGCGCGACCATTGCAACATCGAGTGGATGACGTCGTGCCAAGCGGGGCCAGAGCAGTTCCCACCAATAACCGCGCGCCAGCTCGCCGAACGAGCCGTTGAGACTCATGCCATGTTCATTGGCGAGTCGGCGGTGGATGTGGAGGATGCGAGCGAAGTCGAAAGCATCATATTCGCCATCGGTCATGCGCACGGCAGCATCGAATTCCTCGGCGGTTGGCAGCGACGGTGAGCTGATGTTCTGGTGCTTCAGACCGAGTGCCGAGGCAATTCGCGCAGCAACCGTGACATCCGGATGATCGCTGCTCCCCGAGACGGTAGTATGGAACGGCCGCTGTGCATCGAGCAGGCCAGCCAGCAGCAGACGTGAATCGTAGCCGCCGGTGAGATCGGAAACGAGGGGCTCGCGGGTATCAGGCAAGGCTTTGAGCACCTCGACCAGAGCGGCATGGGTTCGGTCGACAGCATCGTCGAGTGCCAGACTTTCCGGCTCGATAGCCGAAAAATCCCAGTAGCGACGGCTCCGCGCACCGTTGGCATCGATGGTCAGCACCGTGGCCGGGCCAATCTTGCGGACATCGCGCCACAACGACCGGTCTTCGTAGATGATGCCGGTCGCGATGAATTCATGCACTGCGAGGGGATCGAACGTGCTCGGTGCGCATTGCGCCAATACAGCGGAAGAAGTACAGACGGCTACGCCATCTGCCAACTGCCGCCAATATATATGCAGGCTGCCACAGCGATCGGTGATGACATGCACCTGACGGCTGCGCTGGTCGACGATGAATATCGCAAACAAGCCCTGTAGACGGCACGCCAAACCATCCGCGCCATGGGTGAGGTATTGCTCGATCAGCCAGCTTCCGTCGCGGCCTTTTTCAGCCGGGAGAGGCAGCCAGGTGCCGAAATCGGCGATCCAGACTTGGTCGTCTGTTGAACGGGTGATGCGTTTGTCGGTTGTCTTTGCCGGCGGCGCCACCGCGAGGGAAGCGTTGGCAGAAATTGCGCTATCGCTGATCTTCACTCCTTTGAAGCTGCATAACGCTTGGACGCCTTTTTGGAAACTCGGCACTTCAAATTGGCCGGCAGCAGGAACAAACAGGAAGGCGTGGCTCATCGCGAGAAGTGCTTCCGGAAAAAGTGTTGCGATCGATTATACGGACTACATGGAGGTAACAGTTTTATCTACGAAGGTGCCGTTCCGCCAGCGCCGACTATGCGCTGGCGAGAATCTGCCGAAATAGTGCCAATTGCCCGGCGGTGGTCGGCTGCCAGCGAAGCGCTCGGCATAGGCACGGGTGAGGTTGCGGGACGGCATGCCAGATCGCAACCGGCCTATGGCACGCACGATGCCATTGGCGCTGCGTTCATCCATCAGCACACCGGCTTCGGGGGCTGCGACGACTTCCGGTGTGCCCCAGACCTTGCTGGCGACGACCGGCGTGCCGCAGGCCATGGCTTCGAGCAGCACGTTGGCCCAGCCTTCGCGGCTGGAGGCGAGTACCAGGCAATCGACAGCGCTGTAGAGGGTGCGCAGCTGGGTTTGCGGCATGGCGCCCAGGAAATGCACTCGCTCCGTCATGCCCAGACGCGCAGCCAGCGCGCGCAGGCGGGTTTCCTCTTCGCCGCCGCCGGCGATGAAAAGCTCGGCATCCGGAATCTGCGCCAGTGCTTCGATGACGAGGTGGTGGCCCTTGCGTTCGATGAGGTGGCCGACCGAAGCGATGGTGAAACGGTCGCTCATGCCGAAGGCAGCACGGGCCTGTCCGCGGTCTTCGGGATGGAAGAGTTCCAGATCGACGCCGTTGCGCAGCACGGTGATCTTTTCCGCCGGGGCGCCGAGTTCCACCAACGCATCTTTGAGCGCCTGGCAGACGGTGATCATGTGGTCGCACTCGTGGGCGGCCTGCAGGATCATGCGGCGCGGTTTTGCGAATCGTGGGATCAGGTTGATGTCGGTGCCGCGCGCGGTGATGACCACGGGTTTGCGAAGCGTCTTGCCGATCAAGGTGGCGGCGACACCGTCCGGATAGAAGTAGTGGGCATCGATGAGATCGAAATCGAAGCCTGCGGCGATGAGCTTTCTTGCCGCTGCCAGTCCGCATCGGGCGAGGCTCGCGGGCGCCAGGTTCATGCCAATCTTCGGCAGCAGCAGGTAGCGCGGATGACCGACCTCGATGCCGTGGCGACTTTCATGGGCCGGCACGGCGGCATGCTTGGCGTATTCACCGAAACGCGGGTGTTTGAAGGGAAACCACGGCACGGGGGCGACGACGCCGGTTTCGACTGCGCCGCTGGCCAGCAGATGCCGCAGCCTTGTTTCGACGAAGATGCCGTGGCTCGGCCGTACGCTGCTGGGATAGAGGGTGGAGAAGAGGAGCGTGCGGATCATGGAGATCGCTGTGCCGTCCCGCCAGCGCCGGGTTTTGACCTTACCTGCATTTTTTACACAGCCTCGATCCGTAGTCCAGCCCTCCCTGCTGCTTCGAGCTGTCGTGCGTCTGCCGATACGAAAACATCCGCCTGCAATGCAACGGCGCTACCGATATGAAGGGCATCCATGCCACGCAGAGCATTCGATTCGAGGCAGGCTATCGATTGGGCCAGCACCTCTGGCGTCAGATCACAAATCGCGGCATCTTCGATGTCCGCCAGCAGCAGGGTTTTTAACTGCCGATATTGTGTGTCGTCGACTTTGCCCTCACGGCGCAAGCGACAGAAAACAGAAATAATCTCGGGCAGCGCAATCGCGGAAAGCCCGATTTCCGTCGCCTGATCGCACCACTCTAGTACTTTGTCGGTACCGGCTTCGCTGATGTAGCGCTTGGCGAAGGCCGAACTGTCGAAGAAAACGCGCACCGGAAAGCACTCTTACAAACCGGCCTGGCGTTGTTCGAGAATCATGCGGCTGATCGAAACGCCATCCAACACCAAAGGCTGCGCCTTGCGGCGTTTCCATAAGGGCAGATCAGCCACCACGGGGACGATATCGGCAATCGGCTTGCCGTTGCGCAGCACACGCACGGTTTCTCCCGATTCGACAATGTCGAAATAGGCTTTGGCGTGGTTACGGACTTCGGTGAAGGTAGCCTGTCTCATATCCGTCTAGTAATCAGATTCGTGTAATCATACATCTTCATCTGGTACTGCCAGCGGCTGGATTTTTCGTGGTCTGACACTGGATTTTTATTGTTGTTTGCAATCTTGGGAGTCACCCTCCCAATTTTGCAAGGATGTTTAGCCTTTGGCCACCAACACTTCATAAACACGCTGGTAATTCGCCACGCTGTTCCTCCAGTTCCGCTCTTGCTCGACGAAGCGCCGGCCGGCGGCCCGGTAGGCGGGCCACTGCTCGCGTCGTGACAGCATGTCTTCGACTGCAGCAGCCAGCGCGCCGGCATCGCCGGCCTTGAACAGGCGACCGGTTTCACCGTCACGGATCAGTTCCCTGTGGCCACCGACATCCGAGGCGACGAAGATGCGCCCCTGCGCCATCGCTTCGAGCGGCTTGAGCGGGGTGACGAGCTCGGTGAGCCGCATCGAATGGCGCGGATAGACCAGCAGGTCGATCAGATCGTAGTAACGGCTGACCTCCTGATGCGGCACGCGGCCGGCAAAGACGACCTTGTCGGCAATGCCTAGACGTTCTGCCTGCGCCTTGAGGTTCGCCTCCTGCGGGCCACCGCCGACGAGTAGGATGCGCAGATCGGGGCGGCGCGCGAGCATCGCGGGAAAGGCTTCGAGCAGCAGGTCGAGGCCTTCATAGGCATAGAACGAGCCGATGAAACCGATCACCGTCGTGCCGTCGAGCGAAAGCCGAGTTTTGAGCGCGGGATCGGGCGCGCCGGAAAGCTGGAAGTTTTCGATGTCGACGGCGTTGGGAATGACGGTGACCTTCTCGGCGGGGATGCCGCGGGCGAGGATGTCCTGGCGCAACCCTTCGCAGATCGTGAAGGCATGGGCGACACGCTGCAACACCCAGGTTTCGAGCTTGCGTGTCAGGCGATAACGCAGGCTGCCTTCACGCGTCGTGCCGTGATCGACGGCGGCATCTTCCCAGAAGGCGCGGATTTCATAGACCACCGGGATTCCCAAGCGCCTGCCGACGCGCAGTGCCGGGATGGCATTCAGCACCGGGGAATGGGCGTGGAGGATGTCGGGGCGCAGTGTGCGGGCAAGCTGCTCGAGCCGGGCCGCGGTGGCCTCGATCTGGCGCAGTTCGTTGAGGATCGGCGGTGCGGGGGGCGGCACTGCGGTGCGGTGGAATAGCAGGCCGTCGACTTGTTCGGCTTCGGCTGTCACGCTGCCCTGCTTGGGCGAGGTGAGATGATGGGTTTCCCACCCCAGCGCACGCTGCTCGCGCAGGATGGCAGCCGTGCGGAAGGTGTAGCCGCTGTGCAGCGGAATCGAATGGTCGAGGATGTGCAGGATGCGCATCAGCGGTTCCCGGCTGCCAAAGCGTCGGCCAAGATGGCGACGATGCGTTCTGCCGCCCGACCATCCCACAGTTGCGGTCGACGGCCTTGCTTGCCCTGTCCGGCGAGCACCTTGCGAGCTTCCGTGACGATGCGCGCCGGATCGGTGCCGACCAGGGTGTTGGTGCCCTCCTCGATGGTGATCGGGCGTTCGGTGTTTTCGCGGATCGTCAGGCAGGGCACGCCGAGGGCGGTGGTTTCTTCCTGCAAGCCGCCGCTGTCGGTGAGCACCACCACGGCATCCTTCCAGAGGTTGAGGAAGGGCATGTAACCTTGTGGCGCGACGAGGGTGATGTCGGGTCCCAGATCGATGCCGAATTTTTCGAGGTTGGCGCGCGTGCGCGGATGCACCGGAAAGATCAACGGCAGTTCGGCAGCGATTTCCTTCAACGCCGCGGCGATGCGCGTCATCGTCTCAGGTTCGTCGACGTTGCTCGGCCGATGCAGGGTGAGCACGCCGTAGCGCGCATGGCGGCGCTTGAAGGCATCGGTTTCGAAGTCGGTTTCCATGCGCGTGAGTTTTTCGGCCTGATAGAGCAGGTTGTCGACCATCACATGGCCGACGTGGTGAATCGCACTGTCGGGCTTGCCTTCACGGCGCAGATGTTCGATGCCGCTCGGTTCGGTGACGAAGAACCAGTCGGCGATGCTGTCGGTGACGAGACGGTTGATTTCCTCGGGCATCGACATGTCGCCGCTGCGCAGGCCGGCTTCGACATGGGCGACCGGGATGTGCAGCTTCTTGGCGACGATGGAACAGGCCAGCGTGGAATTGACATCACCGACGACGAGCACTGCGTCGGGCATTTCGGCCTGGCAGAGTTCTTCGAAGGCGACCATGATCTTCGCGGTCTGCTGGGCATGGCTGCCGCCGCCCGCGCCCATGAACACATCGGGCGCCGGGATGCCGAGCTCTTCGAAGAAGACGTCGTTCATTTCGCGGTCGTAATGCTGGCCGGTGTGGATGATCTTGAAGCCGAGCCCGCCGTGGGCCTGCAAGGCGCGCACGATCGGGGCGATTTTCATGAAATTGGGCCGCGCGCCAGCGACGAGATAGAGCATGTGCATTGTGTAGCCGTTTCTGTTGGTTATACGATCATTCTGGGGTGCCGCATTCCGCCTGACAAATTGCCGACCATGCCGTCCCGCCAGCGCCGAATTTCAATCGTGGCCAAACAGATCACGGCTGTAGACCTTGTCTGCCACGTCGCGGATCTCGTCGGTGATGCGGTTGGCGACGATGATGTCCGCGAGATATTTGAATTCGGCCAGGTCGTTGATGACGCGCGAACGGTAGAACTCCGGCTCGCTGAGTACCGGCTCATAGACGATCACCTCGATGCCCTTGGCCTTGATGCGCTTCATGATGCCCTGGATCGAGGAGGCGCGGAAGTTGTCCGAGCCAGCCTTCATGATCAACCGATAGACGCCGACGATCTTCGGGTTCCTTCGGATGATCTCGTCGGCGATGAAGTCCTTGCGTGTGGTGTTCGAGTCGACGATCGCGCGGATCAGGTTCTGCGGCACGTCGCGGTAGTTGGCCAGCAGCTGCTTGGTGTCTTTCGGCAGACAATAGCCGCCGTAGCCGAAGCTCGGGTTGTTGTAGAAGTTGCCGATGCGCGGGTCGAGGCAGACGCCGTCGATGATCTGACGCGTATCCAGACCGTGGGTGGCGGCATAGGTGTCGAGCTCGTTGAAGAAGGCCACCCGCATCGCCAGATAAGTGTTGGCGAACAGTTTGATCGCCTCGGCCTCGGTGCTGTCGGTGAAGAGCACCGGAATGTCGGGTTTGAGCGCGCCCTGCTTGAGCAGATTGGCGAAGGTCTCTGCCCGCGCCGAGCGTTCGCCGACGACGATGCGCGATGGATACAGGTTGTCGTAGAGCGCGCGACCCTCGCGCAGGAATTCCGGCGAGAAGATCAGGTTCTCGCAGCCAAGCTGAGCGCGCGTCTTCGCGGTGTAGCCGACCGGCACGGTGGATTTGATCACCATCACCGCATCGGGGTTGATGGCCATGACATCCCGGATCACTGCTTCGACCGAGCGGGTGTCGAAGTAGTTGGTTTCGGGATCGTAGTCGGTCGGCGTGGCGATCACCACATAATCGGCACCGGCATAGGCATCCTGCTTGTCGAGCGTGGCGCGGAAATCGAGCGGCTTGTGGGCGAGATAGTCCTCGATCTCGGTATCGGCGATCGGCGAAACCTTGCGGTTGAGCATGTCCACCTTCTCGGGAACGATGTCGAGCGCGACGACTTCGTTGTGCTGCGCGAGCAATACGCCGATCGAGAGGCCGACGTAACCCGTTCCGGCAATGGCGATTTTCATGATCAGACCCTGAAATAATCGCGATACCAGGCGACGAAGTTGGCCACCCCCTGCTCGACTGGCGTAGCCGGCTTGTAGCCGAAATCACGCACCAGATCCTGCACGTCGGCATAGGTGTCGGGCACGTCGCCGGGCTGCAGCGGCAAGAGTTCCATTTCGGCTTTCATCCCCAGCGCCTTTTCCAGCGCGGCGATGTAGTCCATCAGTTCGACGGGATGGTTATTGCCGATGTTATAGACGCGCCACGGGGCGAGGCTGCTGCCTGGATCGGGATGGTCGCCCGACCAGTCCGGATTCGGCTGCGCGGGCTTGTCGAGCACGCGGATCACGCCTTCGACGATGTCGTCGATGTAGGTGAAGTCGCGGCGGTGCTTGCCATAGTTGAACACCGGGATCTTGCAGCCTTCGAGGATCGCCTTGGTGAATTTGAACAGCGCCATGTCCGGCCGACCCCAGGGGCCATAGACGGTGAAGAAGCGCAGGCCCGTGGTCGGCAAGCCGTAGAGGTGGCTGTAGGTGTGCGCCATCAGCTCGTTGGCTTTTTTGGTGGCGGCATAGAGCGAGAGCGGATGATCGACGTTGTGATGCACCGAGAACGGCATCGTCGTATTGGCGCCATAGACGCTGGAACTCGAGGCATAGACGAGATGCTCGACGCCGTGATGCCGGCAGCCTTCGAGGATGTGGCCGAAACCGACCAGATTGCTGTCGATGTAGGCGAGCGGATTTTCCAGCGAATAGCGCACGCCGGCCTGGGCGGCGAGGTTGATGACGCGCTGCGGCTTGTGCTCGGCGAAGGCCGCCTCCATCGCCTTGCGATCGGCGATGTCGATACGCAGATGGGTGTAATGCGGGTGATGGGCGTGGCGCGCCAGACGCGCTTCCTTGAGCGCCGGATCGTAGTAGTCGTTGTGGTTGTCGATGCCGATGACCTGATCGCCGCGTTCCAGCAGGCGCAGCGCCAGCGCCGAACCAATAAACCCGGCCGCGCCGGTGATGAGGACTTTCATGAAGGATTCCCTGTCGTTTCGTGCATTTTATGCGTTCATGACATTGCGCAGGAAGGCGTCGAACATCAACAGCACCCAGATCGGCGTGCTGTGGTCGCGGCGGCCCGCTTCGTGCTGTTCGACGATGCGGCGGACCGCGTCGCGCTCGAACCAGCCGGTATCGAGCAGCGGGCCGCCGAGCAGGCCGTCGCGCACGCGTTGCCGCAGCGGCCCGCGGAACCAGCGCGCCAGCGGCACGGCGAAGCCCATTTTCGGCCGGTACATGATGTCGTGCGGCAGATGCGGCTCCATGGCTTTTTTCAGCAGAAATTTGCTCTCGCCATTGCGCACCTTGAGGCTGCTCGGCAGCGTGGCGAGCCATTCGACCAGCGGATGGTCCATCAGCGGTTCGCGCACTTCGAGCGAATGCGCCATGCTGGCGCGGTCGACCTTGGTGTTGATGTCGCCGATCAGATAGGTGTGCAGGTCGAGATACTGGATCAGCGCCAGCGGGTCGTCGGTGTCGGCGCGGGCGGCATGGCGGTCGAACACGGCCTGCGCGTTGTAGCCGCCGAGTTCTGCCTTGAAGGCGGCGCTGAAGATTTGCGCGCGCTGCCAGTTGCGGATCACCGAGACGCTGTGGAAATAGGCTTCGACCGAGGTGCGCGCCAAGGCTTCGAAGGTGGTCTTGGCGCGGAAGATGCGCGGCGCCCAGTCGGCCTTCGGATAGAGCCGGCCGAGCAGGCCAAACAGCGGCCGACGCAGCCCCAGCGGCAGCAGAGCGCGCAGCTTTTCCTCCATCAGATGCAACTGGTAACGGCGGTAGCCGCCGAAGCTCTCGTCGCCGCCATCGCCGGAGAGCGCCACCGTCACGTGCCGCCGCGCCAGCTGACAGACGCGGTAGGTCGGGATCGCCGAGCTGTCGGCATAGGGTTCGTCATAGAGCCTTGCCAGCGTGTCGATCAGGTCGAAATCGTCGCTCTCGACCCGGTCGACGAAATGGCGTGTGTGGTAACGCTCGGCCACCTGCTGGGCAAAGCGCGCCTCGTCATAGGCCGGATCGGAAAACGAGATCGAGCAGGTATTGACCGGTTCCGCAGACAAACCGGCCATCATCGCCACCACCGCACTCGAATCGACCCCACCGGAGAGGAAGGCGCCGAGCGGCACTTCGGCGATCATGCGCAGGCGGATCGATTCTTCGAGCCGGCGCTCGAGCTCATGACAAGCCTCGTCGAGGCCGATGCGTTGATCGAGCGTGAAGCGCACGTCCCAGTATTCGCGCGGCTCCGGCAGTGCCGTGCCGCCACGGCCGACTTTCAGCGTGCAGGCCGGCGGCAGCTTTTTCGCCTGTTTGAAGATGCAGCGCGGCTCGGCCACATAACCGAGCGCGAAATATTCTTCGACGGCCAGCGGGTCGATCTCGCGCTTGAGGCCTCCGTGGGCGAGCAGCGATTTCAGCTCGGAGCCGAACAGGAAGGTGCCGTCGTCGAGCAGCGCATAGAACAGCGGCTTGACGCCGAGCCGGTCGCGGGCGAGAAACAACACTTCGCGATTGCGATCCCACAGCGCAAAGGCGAACATGCCGCGAAAGCGCTCGACACAGGCCTCACCCCACGCCTCCCAGGCATGGACGATGACTTCGGTATCGCTCTTGGTGTGGAAAACATGGCCGAGCGCTTGCAGTTCCGGAATCAACGCCTGGAAGTTGTAGATCTCGCCGTTGAAGACCACGCAGACGCTGCCATCC
The DNA here is from genome assembly GCF_003966565.1 of Sulfuricystis multivorans. Classification (NCBI taxonomy): domain Bacteria; kingdom Pseudomonadati; phylum Pseudomonadota; class Betaproteobacteria; order Nitrosomonadales; family Sterolibacteriaceae; genus Sulfuricystis; species Sulfuricystis multivorans. The sequence goes on from NZ_AP018718.1 coordinate 1,625,864, forward strand.
TCGTTGTAGAGCGGCTGCTGGCCGGTGGACAGGTCGATGATCGACAGGCGGCGATGGCCGAGGCCGACGCCCGGTTCGAGATGCAGCCCGCCCTCGTCCGGCCCGCGGTGGAACTGGCTTTCGTTCATCCGCTGCAACACGTCGCGGTCGATGGCGCGCTTGCCGCGGGTATCGAAGATGCCGGTGATGCCGCACATGCTCAGCGCCGTCCGTCAAAGGGGTTGAAGACATTCACGCCTATCGGCGCGAAATCGCCGCTGTTGCGTGTGACCACCGTCAGAGCGTTTTCCAGCGCCGTCGCGGCGATCAACAGATCTGCGCCATCGTTGCCGATGCGCGCAGCCAGACGCCCCCAGGTGCGGGCGATCGCCGGCGTGACCGCCAGGATCCGGTCGGCGTACAGGCGAATCAGCTCTTCGAGCCAGACGGCCAGCTCCGTGGCGAATTGCGGCGCACGGGCACGCTGCTTCTCGACGCCTTTTTCGATTTCACCCAAGGTGACGACACTGATGAACAGCTCATCATCCTGGCGGGCGGAGATCCAGCGCACCACGCCGCTATCGGGACGACTCTTGCGCAGCTCGGAGATGATGGCGGTATCGAGCAGAAACATCAAAACTCCACATCGCGCAGCCGGAGCCGGGCCTTTTCGGCCGGCATGGCCTCGCTCTTCGGCACGGCAAGCAGATGCGCAACGAAACCCGGCGCCGCATGGCGCGCTTGTTGCTGCAAGCGCTGGTAGGCCGATTCGGCGAGCACCACGACGGCTTCCCGCCCGCGGCGCGTCACGTGCTGCGGCTCCCCCTGCAGCGCCGCTTCGACGACTTCGCTGAAACGAGCTTTCGCATCCTGCAAACGCCACTGTGATTTGTGCATGAACGGATTCTCCTTTACTGCTAACTAGTCAGATTATCTGACCAGTTTTGTCTGGCGTCAATGGCGAGACAGCGATCATAGAGGGCTCGATAGGCCGCCACCATCGCCTCCAGGCTGAAGCGCCGTTCGACCTCCGCCCTGCTCTGCCGGCCGTGTTCCTGCGCCAAGGCTGGCTGTTGCGCATAGACGAGGATCGCCTCGGCCATCGCCTCGACATCGTCGGCCGGCACGAGCCGACCGCTGCGGCCATCGACGACGAGTTCCGGATTGCCGCCGACGCGGGTGGCGATCACCGGTAGCCCCGTCGCCATCGCTTCGAGGATGGTGTTGGAGATGCCCTCGGCCTGCGAGGGCAGCACGAAACAGTCGAGGCTGCGTAAAAGCGCCGGCACATCGTCGCGCTCGCCGGGTAACCAGGCGAGATCGGCGACACCGGCCGCGGCGAGCAGCGCCTGGGCTTCTCTCCGCAAGGGCCCGTCGCCGACCATCACCAGCCGCAGGCGCGGCCGCAGCTCCGGGGCGATTTCCAGCGCGCGGATGAAGGCCCGCGCCAGCAGGGTTTGATTCTTGACCGCCTGCATGCGGCCGACCGTGCCGATCAGCCAATGCTCCGGGCGCCGGAAAGGACAATCCACGAAAGTCGCATCCGACAAGCTGGCAGGATGAAAGCGTTCGGCATCGACGCCGTTGTAGATCTGCGTCACCTTGCGCGCCGGAATGCCGACGCGATCGACGAGATAGTTCTGCAGATCGCGCGACAGCGCGATCCAATGGCTGACGAAGGGGTTGTAGGCGCGGCGCAGCCAGCGGTAGGTGGCATTGCTGCCATCGAGATCATGGACGTCGTAGCCATGCTCGCCGTGCAGGCGCACCGGCACGCCTGCCAGCCACGCAGGCACGGTGACTTCCAAAGCGGCAAGATTGCGCGAATGGACGATCGCCGGTCTGAGTTCGCGAAAGATGCGCACCAGACGTGGGAAGAGACGGAACAAATGGCCGGGCGGCTTGTGCAGGCTGATGTAGCGCACATCGTCGCGCTGCACACGCCGCTTGAAGTCGGTCACCTCGGTGAGGGCGAGGATCGCATGCCGGTAGGCATCTTCCGGCATGCGGTTGATCAGATTGACGACGCCGTTTTCCAGCCCGCCGACATCGAAGCGGTAGAAGACGTGCAAGACCAGTGGCCGTTCATCGGGCTTGCCGGTCATTTGAGATGTTCTATGTACCAGGCCATCGCCGCTTCGAGGCCGGCGTCGATGCGGTGGCTCGGCGCATAGCCGAGCAGGCGTTGCGCCTTGGAGATGTCGGCAAGCGAATGGCGCACGTCGCCGGCACGGAAATCGCGATAGATCGGTTTGAAGTCGCGCAGCTGCGGATAGCGCTCGGAAAGATGCTTGACGAGGAATGCGCACAGCTGATTGAGCGAAGTGCGCTCGCCGACAGCGACGTTATAGACCTGATCGAGGGCTTGCGGATTTTCCGTCGTCGCGGCAAGCAAATTGGCCTGCACGGCGTTGTCGATGTAACAGAAGTCGCGGCTCGTCTCGCCATCGCCGTTGATAAAGACCGGCTGGCCGGTGATCAAGGCTGCGATCCACTTCGGAATCACTGCGGCATAGGCGCCGTTCGGGTCCTGGCGTTTGCCGAAGATGTTGAAGTAACGCAGCCCGATGGTCTTGAAGCCGTAAGTACGGGCGAACACCTGGGCATAGAGCTCATTGACCAGCTTGGTGACCGCATAGGGCGAGAGCGGCTTGCCGATCTTGTCCTCGACCTTCGGCAAATCGGGATGATCGCCATAGGTGGAGCTGCTCGCCGCATAGACGAAACGGCTCACCTTGGCGTCGCGTGCGGCGACGAGCATGTTGAGGAAGCCGTCGATGTTGGCCTGGTTCGTGGCGATCGGATCCTCGATCGAACGCGGCACGCTGCCCAGCGCCGCCTGATGCAGCACATAATCGACGGCATGGCTCTTCGCTCCCTGCTGCCACCACATCGCCTCGCGGCAGGTCTCCAGATCCCGGATGTCGCCCTCGATGAAATGGAACAGCGCTTCCAGCTCGCCGCGCGGTCGCCCGGTGGCGGCACTGGCATCGTCGAGCGCGGCTTCGAGATTGTGGTGATAGCCGGTGGCGAAGTTGTCCAGGCCGACGACGCGCTGGCCGAGCGTCAGCAGAGTTTCCAGCAGGTTGCTGCCGATGAAGCCCGCGACCCCCGTGACCAACCAGGTCTGAGGGTGGTCTCGCAGCGCATTGCGCAACGCATCGTAAGTCGGTGCCGTCATGATGTGAGGGGTTTGCCGAGGGAAGTTAACGTGAAATACGATCAGCCATGCTCTCAACGATCGCTACACGACCGGCAGTCACCCATCGCGGCGTAAGCCGCGCTGACAGTCTCCCCGCCCGCGAGGGCGGGGCTAGGGGTGGGCGGGTGTTTATTTTTGCGCATGGGTATTTCATCCTCCGCGGGTGAAGTGTCCGACATGCGCGTTAGAAGTTCAGCCACCCTACTGCCCGCCTGTCGGGCGAGCAGAGGATTTTGCAGCCACATCTGGATGGTGAATTCGCGCAACTCCTCAGCCTGTTCCAAACGCATCAGCAAGAGCTGTTGCGGAATGTCGACAGTGCTGGCGCGTGGATCTGTTTCAGCCATTCGGGTCTTCTCCTCGCCGGATTTTTTCCAGCGCTTCGATATCGAACCAATCCCTTGGTCGGTTAGCGTTTCGTTTCAGTTCGAGCAAATCCTCGATCGACGCGATCAGGACTTTTCCGCCCGGCAATTCGCCGACGATGGCGTTTCGCATCAAGCGGTCGAAGGGTACTGAAGGTCGCACCAGGATATCGACAACCTTGCCGCCGGGCTGGGATTCACGCAAGGAAAACGCCAACATGCCTTTTTCTCGATGCCAGATATCGATCTGGGCGGCATCACGTAAAACATCGAGAGGCACGGGAATATTCGGCTGTAATCCGTACTTCCTCGCGACGCCGATGAATTTGTCGAGATTCGCATCATCCATTGCCAAGACCAGATCGATGTCGAGCGTTGCACGCATGAAGCCGTGTAGCTGTACCGCCAAACCGCCGACCACAACATAGGAAACCCCCGCTTCGGTCATGGATTGCAACAGTTCGGCGATTTTCATTCGTGCGCCCCTATCACACCCGCCAGAGCTTGAAGCCTGCCTTGGCGACAGCCTTCGGATCGTAGGCCGATTTGACGTCGACGAACACGCCGCCGGGCTTGAGTTTGCTGGTCAGCCGCTGGAAGGACATCGCGAGATACTGCTTGTGCGCGACCGCGGCGACGAGCGCATCGGCCCGATCGGGCAAGGCGTTCCATTTGACCAGCTCGATGCCATATTCATGCCGCGCCTCGGCCGGTTCGCCGAGCGGATCGTGCACCGCCACCTTGCAGCCGAAGGATTGCAGCTCCTTGACCAGATCGGCGACTTTCGAATTGCGTAGGTCCGGGCAGTTCTCCTTGAAGGTGAGGCCGAGCACGATCACCTGCGCACCTTTCACCGGGCAGCCATTGTTGATCATCTGCTTGACGGTCTGCTGGGCGACCCAGCTCGCCATGCCGTCGTTGATGCGGCGGCCGGCAAGGATCACTTCGGGATGGTAGCCGAGCATCTCCGCCTTGTGCGTCAAGTAATACGGATCGACGCCGATGCAGTGCCCCCCGACCAGACCCGGCCGGAAGGGCAGGAAGTTCCACTTGGTGCCAGCCGCCTGCAGCACTTCGAGCGTGTCGATGCCCATACGATTGAAGATCAGCGCCAGCTCGTTCATCAGTGCGATGTTCAGGTCGCGCTGGGTGTTCTCGATCACCTTCGCGGCTTCGGCAACCTTGATGCTGCTGGCTTTGTGCACCCCGGCAGTGATCACCGAGGCATACATCTGCTCGACGAAGCGTGCGGTCTTTTCGTCGTCGCCGGAGACGACCTTGACGATCTTCGTGATCGTGCGTTCCTTGTCGCCCGGATTGACGCGCTCGGGCGAGTAGCCGACATGGAAATCTTTCATCCACTTCATGCCGGAATGCTTTTCCAGCAGCGGGATGCAAACCTCTTCAGTGGCACCCGGATAGACCGTCGATTCATAGACGACGATGGCGCCCTTCTTCATGTATTTGCCCACCGTCGTCGAGGCGCCGATGAGCGGCGAAAAATCGGGAATGTGCGCCTGATCGACCGGGGTCGGCACCGCGACGACGATGAAATCGGCGGCGGCGATGGTGGCCGGATCGCTACTCACCGAAAGCTTGGTGGCTGCCTTGAGGTCGGCGCTGCTCACCTCACCGGTCGGATCGATGAACTTGCGGTAGCTGCTTACTTTGGCTTCCGAAAGGTCATAGCCGATGGTCTGGTATTTCTTGCCGAATTCGACCGCCAGCGGCAGCCCGACATAGCCGAGGCCGACGACGGCGACGACGGTATTCGCCAACGAGACGGACTTGCCGGCTCGGCGTGCGGATTTCGTTGCGGTTTTGCGTGTTGCCATGAGCTTCCCCTTCGATTGCAATGAACATATGGATTCTAGCGGTGCCTGGCCGCCCGTTCGAGCAGTACATCGAGTGCCCCGCCCGTTGCGGCGAGGAAATCGGCCAATGTGGCTTCGCTACCGGGTTCGAATGCATAGACGAACACCGCTGCGGAGGCATCGCCGCGTCCGCTCAATTTCGCCCATGCCAAGCGCAATTTGCCGAGCATGTCGTTGATGACGACGTGGCCATCGATCCAGTACCAGTGCCAGACCGTGAGACGCGGCGGATCGGCAGCCAGCAGCGCGTCCAGGCTGCGTAGCGTGGCGCTACGCACGCTGACACGCTCCGCGCCCAGCAGCGCTTCGCGCTGGCCACGCCCGACTTGTGCCCAGGCCTTGTCTTCGCTCCTCACCACCAGGTTCGTCGAGGTGATCAACTTGCGTTCGTAGTTCTGCTGTTGGTACCAGGCGATGAAGACACCGACACGGCGTCCGTCTTTGGCGAACACGGCTTGCAAGGTCGTGGTGGGATTGGCATAGGCCGGCTGCCAGTCGACGAGAGGTTCCGAGACGGGCTGCCAGCCGCCTTGAGCCAAGGTCTCGCCCGACAGTCGCGGCGGTGGCAGCTGCGCGCCTTCGTCCATCAGCCTCAGCGCCGCGCGCGGCGCGAACCCAATCGCCACGGCGAGCAGCGCGGCCGCTAGCGCCGCCCGTGGAGGAGCAGGCGGCATCGGCAAGGTTGTGGCAGTGACGGATTCGCCGGATGCCACGATGTCGTGTTCGCGCCAGCGCAGGCCGATCGCGAACATGATCAGCATCACCAGGCCGAAGAACACCCAGCCGTAGATCAGGTGGTCGATACCGACGGCCAGCGTGTTGCCGGAGAGATGGCCGAGCATGACGATCATGTAAGCGCGCAGCCAGTTGGCGACGAGGGGGATGACGATCGCGACGCCGATGAAGATCAGCCGACGCTTGAGCGATCGGTAATTGAGGTAGGCATAGAGCGTGCCGACGACGATCGACGCGATCAGATAGCGAACGCCGCTGCAGGCTTCGACCACCGACCACCGGCCGGAAGGGATCACGAAATGCAAGCCTTCCTGATAGACGGGAATGCCGGAGGCACGCAAGCCGATCACGGTAAATTTCGCCGTCCAAGCCATCATCGTCGGCATCACGAATTCGCCGAACGGCACCGCAAAGAACAGGAATGCCAGTGGGAAGGCGATGATGCGAGCAGCCGGCAGGCCGATCACCAGCGGCACGGCGAGCACCATCATCGCCACCAGCGCAAACTGGGTCAGCACATTCACCGCGACCAGCTCGCCCAGCAGCCAGCCAAAGGCAATCAGGGCCAATGGCAGTAAGAGCCACGGCGTGGGGCGCGGCGGCACCTGTCCCAGCACGTGGCGTTTTTCCCAAATCAGCCAGAGGCTGATCGGTGGCACGAGGAAGGCATGGTTAAAGGTTCCGGAACGCCACCAGATCTCGACCATCGCCCGCGCCGTATCGAAATAGAGCGCGAGCAACACCAGCTCGATGACGATGAGCGCAACGCCGGCCTGCTTCCAGCCCGCAGCGGGTGCAAAAGTCGGCGCTGACGGCACGGCACTGTTCATGGCGCGAGGGAATCGAGTTGGCGGTCGATCACGGCGAGATGGGCGTCCCAGCCGTAGCTGGCGAGCACCCGCCGCCGGGCGGCCCTGCCAATGTTATCAGCATGGGCCGGCGCAGCGAGCAATGCTTCGATGCGGGCGAGATAATCCGCCGCACTTTCGGCAACCAGCAACTCTCGATCGGGCACGGCGGCGATCGGCTGCGCACAGGTCGCCGAGGCGACCACCGGCCGGGCCATCGCCATCGCTTCGAGCACCTTGTTCTGGATGCCGCGCGCGATGCGTAGCGGCGCGACGACCACGGTGGCATGGGCGAGATATGGTCGCACGTCCGGCACCGTCCCCGTCACCACGATGCCCTCTCCGGACAATGCCTGCACCGCCGGGTCAGGACTACGGCCGACGATGAAAAAGCGCAGTGCCGGATGACGCCGGCGCAGCTCGGGCAGGACTTCGTTGGCGAACCAGACCGCGGCATCGATGTTCGGCCAGTAATCCATCGCGCCGGTAAATACCAGCGGGATTTCCTCGCTGCGATAAGGCGAGGCGAAATCCTGATCGGGCGAAAAGAATTCGGCATCGACGCCGTTACCCATCGCGTCGATGCGCCCGGCGCATTCCGGGGCCGCGGCGAGGAACAGCTCACACTCGGCTGGAGTGACGAAGAACGCGTGCGCCGCCTTGTGCGCCACCGCGCGCTCGAAGGCGAACAGGCACTCGCCCTCGCGACGATACAACCAGGACAGAGGCCAACGATGAGTCGTCGCATATTGCCGCCATTTGGCCGAATCCATGTCGACGAAATCGACCAGCGTCGGCAAGCTCGCCATGTCGGGCAGGTAATCGGCCATCACCGAGGAAAACACGACCGCGGCATCGATGTCTGCCGCCGCGCAGGTGCGTTCGACCCAGGTGCGCAGACTGGCATCGCGGTAATACGGCAGCGACAGCGCCTCCCCATCGAGCAGCCCCCGCAGGCTGCGCAGCTTCGCTCGGCGCGGATCGAGGCGCGCGACATGCATCTCGGCGCAATAGCCGCGCACTTCGTCGAGATAGGCCGCATCGGCGGGATCGTCGATGAAGGTGCCGAGATAGAGCCGATGGCTGCGGGCCAGATGCTTCATCAGGTGGAACGAGCGCACCTTGTCGCCCTTGTTCGGGGGATAGGGCAGCCGATGCACGAGATAGAGCAGATTCACGGGCAATCAGCCGAGGTTGCGCACGATCAGCGGGCCAAGCCGGGTGGTCAGCCACAGTGGCAAGCGGCGCCAGGTGGCGATCATCAGCCGGTATTTCGGATTGTTCGGGTTGTTCTGCGGAATGCTGTCGCGCTTGTAGAGACGGTATTCGTAGGACAACGGCTTTGGTTCGAAACCCCAGTTTTTCTTGAACGCATAGGAGCCGGCACCGACCTTGCTGCGCCCGTAATCGAACACCTTCAGCCCGCGGGCACAGGCGCGCCGCATCAGTTCCCAGTATTTGAAATCGTTGGCCGCCAGCTCGCGCGCCCGCACGTCATCGCCGGCGTAGTAAGGCAGCACTTCATCGCGGAAATAAAAGCTCAGCACGCTGCTGACCGGGGTGCCCGCGGCATCGACGACGGTGAGGATTTCGCAATCCGGACCGAAGGTCTCGAGCAGACGATCGAAATAGTGTTTCGGCAGCGCGGGCGTGCCGTGGCGGCGCACGTTGTCGGCATAGAGGGCGAAAAAACGCCGACTGTCGGCGTCGATTTCGGCGCGCAAACCGTGCTTGATGCCTTTCCTGACCATCGCCCGCTGCTTGCGCGGGATGGCCTGCAAGTTGGCTTCTTCTTCTGGCAGGATTTCCTTGCGGAACGTGACGTAGAGCTCCTGGCGCGGCCAGTCGGCGTGCCGAGGTATCAGGTTGCGATATTCGAGATGATCGACGTCCAAGCGGCGCGCCAGCGCCTCGGCCTCGGCCTCGAGCGCTTCCACGGTCTCCGCATCCTCGGCGATGATCCCGCCATAGACGCAGAACGGCAGTGACACCAGCGCGTTGCCGAACAGCCGGCTCTTGACCTGCGCGAGCGGCAGGATGCCCACGATCGCACCGTCACGTTCGGCATACAGATAATGGGTCTGATGGCCGAACACCTCGTGCAGGATGTCTTGCCAGGCGGCGCGATGAAAGAAAGTCGCCGCCGGATGCGCGGCGACGAAGGCTTCCCAGCGGGCGTTGCCGCTGGCATCGCCGGCATCGAGCCGTCGCACGCGCAAGGATGAAGCTGAAACGGTTGGCTCACTCATGCGCCGAGAAACACCCGATCCATCCGATCCCAGCGGAAGTCGGCGAGCAAACATTCGAGCCGCCGTTCCATCCGATGCAGATTGAGATAGTGTCGAAAGCGCGTCTTGACATCGATGCCTGGAATGCGCGGCTGCTCGGGATCGAGCTCCCAGGGGTGGAAGTAGAACACCGCCGGCTCGCCGTCGATTTCATTGACATGGGCGATCAGGCGCCGCGAGATCGCATAGGGCAACAGCCGAAAGTAGCCGCCGCCGCTGGCCGGCCAGTTGCGCAGGAAGGCACGCACCGTGGTCGGCGGGATCTCCAGTATGCCAGCATCCGGCACATGGGAAAAGCGCGGCGCCTCGGGCATGCCGTAATGATCGTGACGCACCGGATAGACGCTGGAGCTATAACGATGGCCGGCCCGGGCCAGCGTCTCGAAGGCCCAAGCGCGGTTGCTGGCATCGATCGAGAAGCTCGGTGCCCGGTAGCCCTTCACTTGCTGGCCAGAAAGATCTTCGAGGATTCCCTTGGCACGGAAGACATCGTCAGCGAACGCTTGTGGCGTGAGCCGGTTCGCGCGCTCGTGGCCATAGCCGTGGCTGGCCAGCTCGTGACCATTGGCAATGATCTCGCGCACCACTTGCGGATGGCGCTCCGCGATCCAGCCGAGCGTGAAGAAGGTTGCTTTGACATTGTGCCGGTCGAGCAAAGCGAGGATGCGCGCGACATTGCGTTCGATGCGGCATTCGCGCTGATCCCACTCGGTGCGATCGATGTAGGGTGCGAAGGCCGAGACCTGGAAATAGTCCTCGACATCGATGGTCAGCGCATTGGTCTTCATGCGTCTTCGCTTTTCGTGGCTTCCGTATCCGTCTTCTTTTCCGCAGGATTGCGGGCAGCCTTGCCGACCCGCGCAGCATCGACCAATTGCTGCAATACGCGCAGCATCATCGTGTTCGTCTGTTCGAGGCGCACCAGGCTGCGCTCGAGCCGCAGCAACCGATCGGCGATGCGCCGGTTGCTGATGCTGGTGAGCGTCTTGCCGGCCTCCTGGGCCGTCTCGGCATCGATCTGCAGTGCCGCAACCTCGGCAGGAGCGAAATCGCTTTCCAATGCCTGCGGCGCCAGCAATGCCGTCGTGGTCGGCTTGGCACCGGCGCCGATCTGGCCGCCCATCTCATTGACGACCTCTTGGACGTCCTCCTTGCCGAAGAGTTTCTTGTCATTCAGAAAGCCCAGCAGCAGGAGTCGATCGCACAGCGCGTTGATGCGCCTGGGAATACCGCCGCTTGCCTCATAGATCGCCTGGTGCGCGGCATCATCGAACTTCGGCTCGCCCTTGGAGCCGGCACAGCGCAAACGGTGATAGATGTAATCGCGCGTCTCGGCGGCGCTCAGCGGACCGACATGGCAGGCGGCGATCACCCGCTGGCGCAACTGCTCCATCTGCGGGCTCAGCATGATGGCGCGAAATTCCGGCTGGCCGACGAGGAAGCTCTGTAGCAGCGCGTGCGACTCGAACTGGAAATTCGACAGCATGCGCAATTCTTCGACCGCGCGCGGCGTCAGATTCTGTGCCTCGTCGACGATCAGCAGACAACGCTTGCCGCGCCGCGTGATCTCGACGAAAAACGCTTCCAGCGCCAGGATCAGATCGGCTTTGGCGAGATCCTTGAAACGCACGCCGAAGGCGGCGGCGACCATGCGCAGGATGTCGTCAGCATCGAGTTGGGTGCTGACGATCTGCGCGGCGACGACCTTGTCCTTATCAAGCGCATCAAGCAGGCCGCGCACGATAGTCGTTTTGCCGGCGCCGATCTCGCCGGTGACGACGATGAAGCCCTCGTTCTGGTGCAGGCCGTATTCGAGATAGGCCTTGGCGCGACGGTGCTGCTTGCTGTCGAAATAGAACGCAGGATCGGGGTTCAGCTGGAAGGGTTTGACCTTCAAGCCGTAATAGGCTTCGTACATGGTCGTCTCAGAAGGAGGCGGACAATGTGCCGGTTATCGCGTGTTCGGTGTAGTCGGCGGTGCCGCTACCGGCGTTGTCGTAACTGTTCTGGCGCAGCCCGAGCGATGCCGTGGTGCGAGCACCGAGTTTCGTCGTATAAAGCAGCGAGATCGAGCGCAGCCGAGAATCCTGCCCGCTGGCATCGCCGCGACTGTGCGAGGTCAATGCATTCAACGTCAAGTTGCTGATGGGCGAAAGTTTGTGCGCCCAGCTACCACTGAAACCCGACTGGCGGATGTTCTGCGTCAGCGCGAAATCGTCGAGTGCACCGACGCCGGTGCCCAGCCGGGTGTTGCTGCTGCGTTGGGCGGTAAAGGTCACCGTGTTGTTCACCCCGGTCAGCGACAGCGAAGCCTGCTGCCGCCGCTGGATGAACGGCTGGGCTGTCACGACATTGCCATAGATCAGGCTATTTGCCGGAATACCTGAGCTTTGCAGCAATGCACTGACCACCTGTGAGCGCACGACCGGGTCGGGCACCGAGGAAGCGAGTTGCAGGAACAGCAGATCGTAGGCCGTCGACAGCGGAGCGGTGGTGAATTGCTGAGCCGGGATGACCACACTGCGCGTATCGATGAATTTCCACGCCGTCAGCGCGGTGCGATGGCTGAAGTCGATCGTATGGCCATTGCCAAAGCTGCGTTTTTCCTTGGTCAGCTTGAGCAGGGTGCGCTCGGTGGGTGCCCAGTCGAGCCCATAGCCGGTCACGGTGCGGTGTTGCCACTGGAGATTGCTGTAGTTGTCGGATTCCCGGCCGGCGCTGAGGTTGAACTTGAGCTGCGGATCGAAGCGGTATTCGAGCGTGCCGATGAGGCGACTCGACTTCGTATCCCGTACCTTGAAGCTGGTGCGCTGATCCTCGGCGAGCAGCGACCAACCGATGAGCGCCACCGGCATATCGCCGGAGAGGCGACCGGTCCAGATCTGGGTGTCGACGTCGTTCCCGGTGGCATAGAGGCCGCTGTCCGCGGTCGTGCGCACATCACGATAGCGTAATTCGTAAGCAACGTTGCTGGCACCGAAATAACCTTGCAGATACGGCGACCACTGCCACGAGGTGGTCTGGCTGCGATTGTTATTGACCAGCTCATTGTTGGCAGTCTGAGTGCCAAACACCGAAGTGGCATGTTGGGCGATGCTGGCAAGCGCATCGAGATACAGCCATTGCTCCACCAATTCCGCCTTGCCGGACGCCGACAGCGACATCTGATCGTTGTTATAGCGGTTTTCGCTGGCATAGAAGTTGTTCTGCCAGCTGAAATTGAGATTGCCGCTGACGCGCCCGCCTTTGCCATCGATGCGGATCGCCGGCGTGATGCTGGTGATCAGATCGCTTTTCTTGTCGGTCTGCCCGGGACGCACATTGTCGGTGAATGTCAGGGTAGCGGAGATGCTCGGCGTGATCAGCCAGGCCGGCCGGTTGGCCGAGGCAGCGACATCTTCCTGCGCAGAGACATTCCCCAGCCACAGGAGGCCACCAGCCAGACAGCCCAGCAGACTAGCCGACTTGCGGAACGGAGCGTGTGCTGTGATCAAGGATTCATCCCTCAGTAAGCATCAAGGTCGCGCGGCGCTTGCGCTGGCATCGGATTTCGCAGCATAGCCATAGCCGTAACCGTAGCCATAGCCGTAACCGTGGCCATCGACATGGCCGGTGGTCTTGTTCAGCACCGCCATCTTGACCGGGCAGGACTCGATTGCGGCGATCGCGTTCTTGACCTCGGCGTGCGTCGTGCTCTCGGCCTTGACGACGAGCACGACCTGGCCCATGTGCATCGCCAGCGCACGCGCCTCGGTAGTCACCAAGAGGGGAGGCGAATCGAAGATGATGATGCGGTCGTGATAACGCCGTGCCATGTCGGCGAGCAGCTGATTCATCGCATCGCTGGCCAACAGCTCGGTCGCCCGCGGATGCGGCGTGCCGGCGGGCAGCACGGAGAGTTTCTCGATGTTGGTGCGCAATAGCACCTGGCTCAAATCGAGCGTCGGATCGGTCAGGGCGTCGAGCAGCCCTTTTTCCTCGTCGAAACCAAATACTTCGGGCAACGAGGGCCTTGCGACGTCGGCATCGACGAGCAGCACGGTGCGATCCAGCTCCATCGCGATGCTGATCGCCAGATTCGCCGCCATGAAGGTCTTGCCTTCGCCTGGCAGAGCGCTGGTGATCATGATCAAGTTGGCGTCCTTCACCGGCGCAGCACCCTTGCCGGCGACATTGTGCAACAACGGACGCTTGATGACGCGCATCTCGTCGCCGAGCTGCGAACGCACGCTGTCGGGCGTCAGGATGCCGTGCGCGGTCAGCACGCCCATGTCGAGATCGATACGCCGCGAGTGAACAGTGCCCTGCCCGGCCAGGGGTGCCGTAGCGCCAGCGCCGAGTTTTGCCGCAGACGTCTCCCCTGAGGCAGAAGCGGCAGATTCGCCCGGCAGCTCGACGCCGGCGCGGCGCAGTTCTTCGAGACGTTTGGCGGCTTGTTCAATGATGTCCATCGTATCCCTCAAGCCGCGCGGAAAATGATGATGCTGACAACGGCGATGGCCGCCGCATAGACGCCGACGAAGGCGCCCAGTCCGGCGACGAAACGTATCAGCGCGCGGCGCTCGTGTTGTTGGTCGGCCGGCGTGGTGATCAGCGAGACGGTGCCCAAGAGCGGCAAGCCGCTCACTTCACGCAGGGTACGCGCATCGAAGAAGGCGGGACGCAGCTGGCTCGCAGCGAAGCTCGCCGCCAGCCCGATCGACAACGAGGCCAACAAGGCCAGGGCAAGCAGGATCGCTCGATTCGGCCCAACCGGTGTGCGCGAGGCGCGCGGCGGGTCGATCAGGCGGAAATCGGCGACGCTCGAGACATCGGTCATCCCTTCGGAAATCGTCGCCGACTCGCGGCGCTTGACCAGCTCGTCATAGTTTCTCTTGTGCACATCATAATCGCGGTTGAGCTGGGCATATTCGGCCTCGATTTCGGGCAGTAGCTTCACCCGACTCACCGCCTTGTTGTAGCGCGATTCATACTCGGCCACGCGCGCCCGCAACGCGGCAACGGTCGCCTCTGCTTCGGCGAGCGACACCTTCAGCTGTTGATAGGCGGGATTGGTATTGACCGACACCGAGGCTGGATGGGCTGCCGCTGCTTTCTTGCGCGCGGCGATCTCCTTGGCCTTTTGTTCTTCGAGTTCCTTGATGATGCGCCGGGTATTGACCACATCGGGATGCTGATCGGTATAACGCTGCAGCAGCGCATCCAGATTGCGCTTCTGCACGTCGATGCGTCCATCGATTTCGGGAATCGAGACGGTCGATTCCAGCCCAGGTGCATCCGGCAGCAGAACCGGCTCTTCGCCGGCGAGCTGCCGTTTGAGCGCATCGCGGCTGTTTTCTGCCTCACGCAATTCGAGGCGTGCTTGACTGAGCTGCGCGCCCAGCTCGGACAGACGGCCCCCGACTCCACCTTCCTTGTCCAGGCCGATCTCGAGATTCTGCAATTTGAACTGCTTGAGCCGGTTTTCCGCTTCTTCCAACTTCTTGCGATAGATCGCGATCTGCTCGTCGATGAATTTGCGCGCCGCATCGGTATCGCTGCGCTTGCTGCCCAGGCTCGACTCGACGAAGATCGTCGTCAGCGACTGCACCACCTTGCGCGCCCGCTCGGGATCGGTATCCCGATAGCCCAGCGTATAGAGGTTGTCACGGCCGACGCTCTTGATGCTCAGTGCGGCGGTGACCTTGTCGATCAGCGCCTCTTTCTCGCGGGGCGAAGCAATCCCGAGATCCAGATCAGCCATGCGAATCAGCTTCTCGACATTCGGCCGGCTGATCAAGGTGCGGCTCAACATCGCGATCTGCTGTTCGGTGTTGGCCGGCACGGTCAGGCCAGCCAACAAGGGTTTGAGCACGGAATCGGTATCGACGAAAATGCGTGCCGATGCCTCGTATTTGTCCGGGGTCACGAAAACGAGGACCGCGGCGACCAGACCCACGCTCCAGGCCACGAACAACCCCAGCCAGCGGTGCAGCCACATGCCGCGCAATACCAGCCGGGCCTGTCGTACCAGTTCTTCCATCGATGTTGTTCCGAGCTATTACTTGTTTGGGATGCGTCAGAACCAGCTGCGCGGGATGATCAGCACGTCGCCAGGCTTCATCTCGACGTTCGCCGAGACATCGCCTCGCTTGACCAGATCCTTCAGGCGCACGCCATACTGCTTGTTGCCGTCGGAGGGGCGCAGGATCGAGGCGCCATTGCCGTCGGCGAAATCGGTCAAGCCGCCCACCGCGATCATTACGTCGAGTAGCGTCATCTTTTGTTTGTAAGGCAGCACCTGGGGCTTGGCGGCCTCGCCGATCACGCGGATCTGTTCGCTATAGGGCCCGACGAACTGGGTGACGATCACCGTCACCACCGGGTCGCGGATGAACTTCGACAAAGCCTTTTCGATGTCGCGAGCCAGCTCGGTCGGATTCTTGCCGATCGCCGGCAGATCCTCGATCAGCGGCGAGGCGAGCTTGCCGTCGGGCCGCACCGGCACCGACATCGATAGTTCCGGGTTACGCCAGACGACGATATTGACGGTATCGCCCGGGCCGATGTGATAGTTGTAATCATCCGAAGCCGCCAGCGTCGGCGCCGGCGGATAGGCATTCGAGGCACAACCGGCCACGACCCCACCGATCAGGACGACGAGCAGCAGACGCAGCATGGCCGCCCAGGAACTCCGCACGCTTCCATTTCCAATCATGACCGTTCTCCCCTACCTTGAAAGTGATCAGCCTCGCCCGAAAGAATGACCGAAAAAAACATTTTCGTGACAGTCCGTTAACGGACAAATATCAATATACTTTAAAAGCATAACATAATCACTTGAATTTCGATGCTCCAGCTTTAAACCGGCCGTCCCAATGACCGCCATGCCGCGCACACGCGCCCTCCGCCAACGACCCTTGGATGCAAGTCAACGACTTGATGTCCAAGTTTATCTCGTGCGGGTGGTTTTTTGCCTACTGATGATGCTGCTCGTCGCGGTCGACGACATCTACTGTCACGATCGGCCTGGCGCGCATGGGCTGCTGTTGTTCGTCGGACTGATCTATCCCCATCTCGGCCATTTGATCTCCGGCCGCTTCGATCCCGATCTACGCCACCGTCGCTTATTGTTCATGCTCGACGGGCTCTATGCCGGCGCCGTCATTGGTGCGCTCGAATTCGCCTGGCTGCCGAGTTTCGTCGTCTGCGTCATCTGCCTGTTCAACTGGCTGGTCGTCGGCGGCATCCCGTTGATCGGTCTAGGATCGGCGGCAATGTTGGCCGGCGCGCTGCTTTCCGGTAGCCTGCCCACCGCAATGTCGAGCGCTGGCCTGCAATCAGGCTGTACCGCGCTGCTGTGGTCGACGGCAAGTCTGTTCGTCGCCTATTTCCTGATCGTTGCATATGTCATTCACCGGCTGATCGGCGCACTGCAACACCAGCAGACCATACTCCAAGCCAATGCCGACGCGGCGGATGCGGCACGCAGCCTGGCAGAGCGCGCCCTGCTCGCGGCCTTTCCCCGCAGCGTGGCCAAACAGCTGGAGGCCACGGGCAAGCATGTGCCGGAGCCGCTCCCGGCGGCCAATCTGGCGCTGATCGAGCTCGCCGCATTCGACACGGCACCACAAGATCTCGCCCCATTGCAAGCAACTTGGGACCTGTGCGAGACGATCCTGACCCGCCATGGCGCCGAGCTGATCAAGACTTTTGATCGTCGGGCGATCGCCCTTTGCCGTGGTGATACCGGTCTGCAAGGGTTGATCGACGCGGCCCGGGAAATCCTCATCCACTTCTCGGACCATCCGGTTGGGCCAGCCGGTTGCCCAAGGCGCATCCTCATTCACCGGGGATCGGTGACGCTCGGCCTGGTGCAGCCAGCGCGTCTGAACCTGGATTTCTGCGGCCCGGGCATCGAAGCACTGTTGACCCTCGCCGCGCAGGCGGCAGAATTGGCATTGCAAGGCCTGATCGTCTCGCCTGCTGCGTTCCGGCAGCTACGGAGCAGCGAGGCTTTCGTCGCACATCCGTCCGAAGTGGATTCGCCACTGTGTTACCTCGAACGCAGTTACCTCGAACGCAGCCATTTCGCATGATCAGCCCGCCCACAGACACGCTTTCCGCCAGACATGCGGCGCTGATCGCAGCGGCGCTGAAGCAGATGTGCGGTACGCTCGATGAAACGAGCCTTGCCGCGCTCCTCGGCGAAGCCCAAGTGCTGCACCTGCCAGTTGGCAACATTCTTTACCGGCAAGGAGAACCGGGCGATTGCCTGCACATCGTGCTTTCCGGCCGTCTGCAAGTCAGGGTCAGAGAGATCGATGGCCAAGAGCGAATCGTCGCCTACCCTCAGCCCGGGGATGTGGTCGGCGAAATCGCTCTGCTATCGGGTAGTGGGCGGGCGGCGACGATCACCGCGGTGCGCGATACGATCCTCGCTGCGCTGCCACGCGCAGCGATCGATCGACTCATCGCCCATCACCCACAAGCATTCACGAACATCGCACGCATGGTCATTGCCCGGCTGACCGGCCAACGCGGCCACATCGCGACCCGCAGCGGCGCGCGCACCCTGATGATCGTCCCGCTGCACCGCACCGTGGATGTGCATATCTGGTGTGACGCCTTGCGCAGCGAACTGCTGCGTTTCGGCGCCGTGCTGCAGCTCGATGCCGCTGCGGCCAACGCACGCTTTGGCACCCCACCGGGCCCTGTCTACGGGCATCATCTCGACCGCTGCGAGCAGGATTACGACTTTCTGCTGCTCGTCGCCAACCCGCTGCCCGACGAGTGGAATCGCATCTGCCGCGGTTATGCCGACAAGATCGTGCTCGTGGCCGATGCCGCTCTCGAACCGAACGTCACCGAACTGGAACGCTGGCTGTTCGATGTGCCGGAGACACAAATCCATCACTGCGATGTCCATCTGGCCTTGACTCATCGCACCGACACGCAGCCGCAGCGGACGCGCGACTGGCTCGCAGCACGCCGGGTGGACCGGCATCACCATCTGCGCAGCGGCAACCGTGAAGACATGGCGCGCCTGGCCCGCTTCCTTTCCGGTCATGCGGTCGGGCTGGTGCTCGCCGGTGGCGGCGCGCGCGGTTTCGCCCATCTCGGTGCGATCCGTGCCTTGGGCGAAGCCGGCGTGCCGATCGACATGATCGGCGGTGCCAGTTTCGGCGCGCTCGCGGCGACGGGCTTGGCTCGCGGCTTGAGCGATGCCGAAAGTTTTGCCGAGCACCGGCTCGCCTTCACCAGTGAGGATCCGCTCGGCGACTACACATTGCCGGTGGTATCGCTGGTGCGCGGCGAACATCTGAACCGCGTGCTGCGCAGCCATCTGCCGATGGACATCGAGGATTTGTGGTTGCCCTTTTTCGCGGTGTCGAGCGATCTGTCGGCCAATCGCGTGCGCGTGCATGAGCGCGGTCCGCTCTGGCAGGCGATTCGCGCCAGCGTCTCGTTGCCAGCGATTCTGCCGCCCGCGATCGAAGATGGCCATTTGCTGGTCGATGGCGGGGTATTGAACAACCTGCCGATCGACATCATGCGTGAACGCATGCAAGGTAAGATCATCGCCATCGACCTCGCCGTCGAGGCACTCGAAGGGACGGCTTACCAGCGCATTCCCGGCAGCCTGGAATATCTCGCCGACCAGCTGCTGCCCGGCAGAGCTCGCGAAGCGGCACCGACGCTGTCGCGCGTCATCCTGCAGGTCACGACGCTGGCCAGTCGCAAGGAAGTCCAGCATGCGCGCAAGCTCGCCGATCTCTACCTGAACCCGCCGCTCGATGACTTCGACTTCCTCGATTGGCGCCAGATGCGTGCGATCGCCGCTGCCGGCTACCAGCATGCCCTGCCACGCGCCAAGGAATGGCTCGCCCGTCATCCGCAATACGATCGGCGCGCCGGATTCATGAACGGCTGGCAATTCGGCCAGGCCGCCTGACACGATCATGGGAACTTCCCTCTCGACCGCCCCGCTCTGGAGTTATGGCCTGGCGAGCGTGAGTCATCTGGCCTTCGCGCTCCATTTTCTGCGCTGGCGCCACGGCAACCTGCGTGACCCGGTCGACCGCGCGTTGCTCGGTGCTGCCGTGGCCACCCTGCTCTGGGCCGCCGAGGGATTCCTGCTCGCGCTGCAGCCGCTGTCTTTTCTGTTCATTGCCCATGCCGTCTTCGATAGCCTGCGCTATGCCGGTTGGTATGTCTTCATCATCCTACTGCTGCGCACGGCGACTTCGGCCAGCGGACGCGAACAACCGTTCCGAGCGCAGTGGCCGATGTTCGTCGGCCTCGCCAGCGTCACGCTGGCGCTCGTGTTCCAGGCCCTGCTGGCGACGGATCTGCTGGTAGCCGAAGTCGCCGCGCGCGGTGCGCAATATGCGGCATTGGCCCAGAGCATCTTCGGTCTGGTGCTGATCGAGCAACTGTTCCGCAACACCACGAGCGATTCGCGTTGGCAGATCAAGCCGCTGGGCATCGGCCTGGCAGCGGTCTTCGGCTTCGACCTCTACTTCCATTCCACCGTGCTGCTGTTCAACCGCATCGACAATGACAGCTTCACGGTACGCGGATTGGCCACCGTGCTGGTGCTGCCGCTGATCATCCTGACGGTCTACCGCACCCGGGCACGCCAGCTGCGCATCGCCGTCTCGCAGAAAGCCGCCTTCCAGACCACATCGCTCGCAATCGCCGGACTCTACCTATTGATCGCTTCCGCCGCCGGCTATTACGTCCGTTACCTGGGCGGCAGTTGGGGCGGTGCGCTGCAGATCGCGGTGCTGTTCGCGGCCATGCTGCTGATGATGGTGTTGATGTTCTCTGGCACGATGCGCGCGCGCATCAAGGTGCTGATCGGCAAGAATTTTTTCCGCTATCGCTACGACTACCGCGAGGAATGGCTCAAATTCACGCGCACACTCTCTTCCGGCGAGAGTGCGCAGCAAGCCGGACAACAGGTGATTCGCGGTCTGGCCGACATGGTGGAGAGCCCGGCGGGCACGCTATGGCTGCTCGATGGCGATGGAAGCACCTATCGCCAGAACGCACGCTGGAACATGCCGGAATGCACCGGCAGCGAGCCCGCGGACGGTTCGCTGGTGCGCTTCCTCGAAACCAGCGGCTGGGTGATCAATCTCGAGGAGTACCGCCATCGCCCGAGCCGCTACCAGAATCTCACTTTGCCCGAATGGCTGCTGGAAACGCCCAATGCCTGGCTGATCGTGCCGCTCAGTCTGCCCAGCAAGGTCGTCGGTTTCGTCGTCCTCGCCACGGCGCGCGCGCCGCTCGACATCGACTGGGAGGTGAATGACCTGCTGCGCACCGCCGGCCGCCAGGCCGCTGCCTTCCTCGCCCAGCTCCAGGCCGCCGAGGCGCTGCTCGAAGCGCGCAAATTCGATGCCTTCAACAAGATGTCGGCGTTCGTCGTCCATGACCTGAAGAACATCGTCACCCAATTGTCGCTGATGCTGAAGAACGCCGAACGGCATGCCGGCAATCCGGAATTCCAACGCGACATGATCGAAACGGTGGATCACGCCGTGACACGCATGAAGCAGCTGATGATGCAGCTGCGCGAAGGCGCAAAACCGGCCGAGGGCGTCTGCGGTGTCGATCTCGCCGCCATCGCGCAACGCGTCAAAAAGGCGAAGGCCCACCTCGCACCGCCCGTCGATGTCAAGGTGCATGCCCAGGTTTTTGCCCGCGGTCACGAAGAGCGGATCGAGCGTGTGATCGGCCATCTGGTACAAAACGCCCTCGAGGCGACGCCGCCCGACGGCCGGGTCTGGATCGACATCGGCCGCGCCGGCAGCCAAGCGACGATCGAGGTCGGCGACACGGGCCACGGCATGTCAGCGGAATTCATACGCGAGCGCCTGTTCAAACCGTTCCAGACCACCAAACAGTCCGGCATGGGCATCGGCGCCTTCGAGAGCCGCCAATATATCCAGGAACTCGGAGGTGACATTTGCGTAGAAAGTGCCGAGAATAGCGGCACACGCTTTTTGATCCGGCTGCCGCTGATCGAAGTTTCGAAGTCATCCGACCTGCAACAGGCTGAGCATCCATGACGAACGGGAAACCGCGCACCCTGCTGATCGTCGAGGACGATCCCGCGCTGCAAAAACAGATGCGCTGGTCGTTCGACCAGTACGAGACCCTGGTCGCCGCCGATCGCGACAGCGCACTTGCCCTAGTGCGGCGCCACGCACCGGCGGTGGTGACGATGGACCTGGGGCTACCACCGGACGCCGATTCGGTGAGCGAGGGCTTTCTGCTCCTCGAACAGTTGCTGGCGATCGCTCCGGATACCAAGGTCATCGTGCTCACCGGCCAGAATGACCGGGCCAATGCGCTGCGGGCGATCGACATGGGGGCCTATGACTTCTTTGCCAAGCCTTTCGAGCCGGAAATCCTTGGCCTGACGATCGACCGCGCATTCCGTCTCTATGATCTGCAGCAAGAAAACCGCCGTCTGCGGTCGATGCAACAACCGGATGCGTTGGGTGGCCTGATCACCCGCGACCCGGAAATGTTGCGCATCTGCCGCACGATCGAGAAGGTGGCCACCAGCAATGCCACGGTGCTGCTGCTCGGCGAAAGCGGCACCGGCAAGGAGTTGCTGGCGCGCGGTTTGCATGCCGCCTCGCCGCGTAGCGGCGAACGTTTCGTCGCGATCAACTGCGCGGCGATTCCAGAAAACCTGCTCGAAAGCGAACTGTTCGGCTACGAAAAAGGCGCCTTCACCGGTGCGGCGAAAAGCACGCCCGGCAAGATCGAAACGGCACATCGCGGTACGCTGATGCTCGACGAGATCGGCGATCTGCCCCTCGCGCTACAAGCCAAGCTGTTGCGCTTTTTGCAAGAGCGCGTGATCGAGCGCGTCGGCGGCCGCGAGGAAATCCCCGTCGATGTGCGCATCGTCTGCGCGACCCATCAGGATTTGAAGGCATTGATTCGCGAGGGCCGCTTCCGCGAAGACCTTTACTACCGGCTGGCCGAGATCGTCATCAACATCCCGCCGTTGCGCAACCGAATCGGCGACGCCGCACTGCTCGCCCATGCCTTCGTGCGTCGTTTCGGCGCCGAACAAAAGCGCAGTCTGACGCTCGGCGAGGATGCGCTGAGCAGCATCACGGCGCATCGCTGGCCCGGCAATGTGCGCGAGTTGGAAAACTGCATCAAACGCGCCGTCATCATGGCCGAGGGCAACCTCGTGACGGCCAGTGATCTCGGCCTGGAAACCACCGACACGGAACCCACGAATCTGGATCTGCGCTCGCTCCGCGAAGAAGCCGAACGCAAAGCGATCCTCACCGCTCTGAGCCGCAGTAACGGCAACGTGGTGCGCACCGCCGAGCTCCTCGGCATCAGCCGACCGACGCTGTATGATCTGATGCACAAGCTGGGGCTGAAAACTTGAACAATCTTGCAAGCGAGGCATGAAATGACTTCCCTCCTCCATCGTACTCTGGCCATCGCGACGCTCGTCGCCGCTCTCGTCGGCACCGCCTGCGGCGATTCTCCCGAAGCCATGCTCGCTTCGGCGAAGGAGTATCTGGCCAAGAACGATCAGGCAGCGGCGACGATCCAGCTCAAGAACGTGCTCGCCAAGAATCCCGATTCGGCAGAAGCGCGCTTCCTGCTTGGCAAAGCCTTGCTCGAAAACGGCGATGTGACGGCCGCCGAAGTCGAACTGCGCAAGGCGCTCGAGCTCAAACATCCTGCCGACCAAGTGGTGCCACTGCTCGCCCGTGTGCTGCTCGCCCAGAGCCAGTTCAAGAAACTCGACGAGCTCGCCAAGACATCCATCGCTTCTGCCGAGGGATTGGCCGACCTGAAAACGACGCTGGCGCAGAGCCTCGCGATGCAGGGCAAACCGGAGGCCGCGCGGACGATGCTCGATGAAGCGTTGGCGGCAAAAAGCGATTTCGCTCCGGCATTGCTCCTCCAAGCGCGGATCAAGGTGGCCAACAACGATTTGGCTGGTGCCCATGCAATCATCGACGGTATCCTCGCCAGGGCACCTCAGGACGTGAATGCTTGGCTGTTCAAGGCCGATCTACTCAACGCCGAGGGCAAGACCGCGGAGGCCGTCGCCGCCTACGAAAAGGGTCTCGCGCTCAAACCGCAGGCACTCAATGCCCATGCCGCGCTGATCATGACCCATCTGCGCGAACGTCAGCCCGAGAAAGCCGCCAAACAGCTCGAGGCGATGCAGAAGGTCGCGCCCAAACATCCGCTGACCTATTATGAGCAAGGACTGCTGGCCTTCACTAAGAAAGACCTCGCCACGGCCAAATCCGCGGTCGACAACCTACTCAAGCTCCAGCCCGACAGCCCACAGGGCCTTCAGCTCGCGGGTCTGGTCGCATTCGAAAGCCGCTCCGACCTCCAAGCCCAGGACTATCTGCGCAAGGCCTTGCAAAAGGCACCGGCACTTGCCCTCGCCCGGCGCACGCTCGTGCTCTCCTACTTGCGCAGCGGCCAGTCAGCCAAGGCAGTGGAAACCCTTCAACCGGTGCTCCACGGCGACGAGACGGCGCCCACCTGGCTCGAGCTGGCGGGCAATGCCTACCTGCAAAACGGTGATGCCAAGACCGCGGAGGAATTTTTCCAGCGGGCCACCAAGGCCAACCCGCAAAACAAGAAGGCGCAGACGGCTCTGGCGCTGGCACGTCTGCGCGGCGGCCATACCGCGGAAGCCCTCGGTGATCTCGAAGCGATCGCCGCATCTTCGGAAACCGATACCAGTGCTGACATGGCCCTGATCGTCGCCAGCATCCGCACCCGGCAGTTCGACAAGGCTTTGCAGGCGATCGCCAATCTGGAAAAGAAACGGCCCGACCACCCGCTCGTGCATAACCTGCGCGGCGGCGCGCTGCTCGCCAAGGGCGACCAGGAAGGGGCGCGCAAGAGTTTCGAAAAGGCGCTGGCGATCGACCCGGCCTATCTGCCAGCCGCCAGCGCCCTGGCTCAAATGGATCTGCGTGCCAACCGGCCGGAAGAGGCGCAAAAACGTTTCGAAGCCGTGCTCGCGAAGGACCCGAAGAACGCGCAGGCGATGCTGGCCCTCGCCGAACTGCGCGCCCGCGGCGGGGCGAAAACTTCCGACCTGGTGGAACTGATCAAGCGGGCGATCGACGCAGCACCAGCCGAACCCGCGCCACGCCTGGCGCTGATCGGCGCCTATCTGCGCGAACAGGACAAAGACAAGGCGCTCGCTGCCGTCCAGGAAGCGCTCGCCGCGATCCCCGATCGCCCCGAGCTGCTCGACGCCGCCGGCCGTGTCTATCAGATGAACGGCGACAACCAGCAGGCGCTGACCATTTACAGCAAGCTTGCGAACCTGATGCCGACCTCACCGCAGCCTTATCTGCGCATGGCCGAAATCCAGCTTGCGGCCAAGAACCGCGAGGGCGCACGCAGCAGCCTGACGAAAGGACTGTCGGCGCTACCGGATTCGTTGGCGCTGCAGCGCGCGCTGATCCAACTCGACCTCGAAGAAGGCAAGCTCGAAGCAGCGCTCGCCCGGGCACGGGAAATCCAGAAGGCCCAGCCGCAACAAAGCGTCGGCTATCTGTTCGAAGGCGACGCACATGCGGCGAACAAAGCCTGGGCGCAGGCGGCCAATGCCTATCGTGCCGGCCTGAAGGCCGCCCCAGCGACGGAACTCGCGCAACGGCTCCATGCCGTTTTGCTGGCCGACGGCAAGACCGTCGAAGCGAGGGCGCATGCCGATGCCTGGCTCAAACAGCATCCGAAGGACCATGCCTTCCGGCTCTATCTCGCCGAACAGGCAAACCGAAACAAAGACTTCGCGACCGCCGCGGCGCACTACCGCAACCTGCTGGCCAATCAGCCGAACAACCCGGCGTTGCTCAACAACCTCGCCTGGACGCTCGGCCAGATGAAAGATCCCCAAGCCCTGTCACTAGCCGAGCGCGCGAACAGCCTCGCCCCGAACCAGCCGGCGATCATGGATACGCTTGGCATGCTGCTCGTCGAGCGCGGCGAGGGCAAGCGCGGTGTCGAACTGTTGGCCAAGGCCGTCGAGCTGCAACCGCAGGCCGCCCTAATCCGGCTCAACTATGCGAAAGCCCTGATCAAGACCGGCGACAAGAACACCGCGCGGCGCGAGCTCGAAGAACTGTCCAAGCTCGGCGAGCGCTTCCCGGCGCAAGCAGAAGTCGCGGCACTATTGAAGAGTCTGTGACGATGCGGTCTTTCGCCTTTCTTCGCTTCTGGCCGGTTGCCGCAATGGCGCTGGGTGCCGTCTTCCCAGCGCCGACTCTCGCCGCCGGGCCCGAGGCGGAACACTGGCGCCAGCTGCGCGAGGAAGCCCGCGCCTACGAGCATGGCGAAGGTGTGGCCAAAGACCCTATGAAAGCCTATACGCTGTATTGCGCGGCGGCAAAAGCCGGCGATCCAGAGGCGCGTTACAGCCTCGGCTGGATGATCGCCAATGGCCGCGGCGTGCCGCGCGACGATGCCCTTGCCGCCTATTTCTTCGCGCTCGCCGCCGAACAGGGACACGAGCCTTCCCGGCGGATGTTGCGTTTCGTCGGCACGCCGACCGATCAAATACCGGAATGCCTGCGCGACCCTCCAGCCGCCGCCGAGCAGGACGATGACATCGAGTTCGCCAGCGAACAGCAGCGTCAGTTCGCCGAGCTGGTGAAGCGTCTCGCTCCCGAATACGGCATCGAACCGCGCCTGGCGCTGGCGATCGCGCGCACCGAATCCAATTTCAACCCGCGCGCCGTCTCGCCGAAGAACGCCCAGGGCCTGATGCAGCTGATCCCCGAAACCGCCGCGCGTTTCAACGTCAAGAAGCCCTTCGATCCGGAGCAGAACGTGCGCGGCGGCCTTGCTTACCTGCGCTGGCTGCTGGCCTATTTTCGCGGTGACGTCGCACTCGCCGCCGCGGCCTACAACGCCGGTGAAGGGGCCGTCAATCGCCATCTCGGCATCCCGCCTTTTGCCGAAACACGCGAGTATGTGAAGCGCATCCTGGAATTCTTCCGCCGTCAGGAGCACCCATACGACGCCTCCGTCACGGACCCCTCTCCCGAGCTGCCGAAGATCCTGCGCCGCCTGTCCAGAGTCCGATCATGAAGCCGCGGCTTCCCGGGCAGCTGCTCTTTGCGCTGCTTTGCTGCCTGATGCTCGCGCTGCCGGCGCGTGCCGGGCTGCCCGACACGATCGAACGCATCAAACCTTCGCTGGTCGTCATCGGCCTCTTCAACAAACTGAAAAGTCCCGCGTTCCAAATGCGCGGCACCGGCTTCGCCGTTGGTGATGGCCGGCTGATCGCCACCAATGCCCATGTCGTGCCGGAAATCACCGCTAGCGATACCGGTGAGGATCAGCTCGCGGTTCTCGCCAGGTTCGGCAGCGAACGCCGCGTGATTCCGGCGCGCCTGGTGGCGCGCGATGCCGACCACGACCTGGCGCTGCTGCGCTTCGACGGCCCGCCACTAACCACCGTGACGCTCGGTGACTCCGATGCCGTACGTGAAGGCCAGGCCATCGCCTTCAGCGGCTTCCCGATCGGCAGCGTGCTCGGCTTCTCACCGGTGACCCATCGCGGCATCGTCTCGTCGATCACGCCGATCAGCGTGCCTGGCAATAATGCCCACCAGCTCAAGGCCCAGTCGATCCGCAGTCTGCGCAGCGGATCGTTTCCGATCTTCCAGCTCGACGCCACCGCCTACCCCGGCAACAGCGGCGGCCCGCTGTTCGATGCCGACAGCGGTGAAGTGGTCGGCATCATCAACATGGTGTTCATCAAGACGACGAAAGAATCCATCTTGGAAAAACCGTCGGGGATCAGTTATGCGATTCCGGCCAAGCATCTCGCCGAGTTGCTGAGGAATAGCGAAACCAGGCGCTAGCTCACCGTTTCGGATTCTTGCCGCAAGGCTCGCCAAGACTTGCGCAGCAAATGCGGCAGCAATAACCTGAGTGGCATGCGTAGCCAATGGCCGCGCAAATAGAGCGTCTGTTTGGCCAGAGCAAAGCCGCGACTACGCACACTGGGGTGGATTCCTTGTAATAGCGGAGCGTAGAGGGCATGCATGGCACGTAGAACCGGCAGCGACGGGCATGCATCGGCCAAGTCGCGTTCGGCTTTTTCCAGTCCTTCGAGCTGGAAGACACGGCGCAGGAAATGCACTGCGAGAAACAGAGGCCGTTCAAGGCCAATGATCTGTGCGCGCGCAACCAGCCGCGTGACGAAATCCGCGCTCTCGGCCTGGCGCGATTTCAACAGCTCGACCAGATCATAAAGATTGCGCAGCGCGGCATCCGCTTCCCCTTCGGCGAACAAATGCACCGCCGCATGGAGGAATTGATCCTCATCCGACAACACCAGCACACCCGCCAAAGCGCCTGCTGGCCGCGTAGCGGCAAAGACGGCCGTCGTATCGGCACGATAGCGCGCAGTGAGCGGTGTCAGAGCATGATGTAGGTCCAGCGTCGTACCGCGATGAATCTGGCGTAACGGCGGCACCTCGTGCATCCACTGTCGATAATAGCGTTGGTCATAGGCATCGCTGGTCGTCGTCAGCCAGCCATATGTCATCAACTGTGTTTCGACCTCGCCGAGTCGCGCGCGTGGCACCATTACATCGATGTCGCCGAAATGACGGTGATGCGCCAGCGGCAGGCCATCGGCGACATAGGCGGCACCTTTGAGTAGAATCGGCATGACGCCGATCGGTTCGAGCGCCAGGGCGATCTGCCGGCATTCCCAGAGCACCGTTTCATTGCGATGGGCGATGGTCTGTCTTGCGGCGGAAAAGATCGGCTGGGCGAGCGAAGGAATCTCGATTGAGATCGGGCTTTCCTGCAATCGCACGGCGAGTGCCGCAACCAGATTGGCCGTGCGTGCCTGGCGAATCGCCAGTCCCCAGTCGGCTGCCGACCAACACCGCGCTGCCTCGGGCTCGATGAGTGCCTTGAGCAGCAGGTTATGCTCAAACACCCCTTTCGCTCCCTTCCACAATCTCGGCAAAGCCGGCAATTGCCTCGTCGAGGCTGCCATACTCGAGACTGTAGCAATCGCATTGGCCAACCATATCGGCCAAGGCTGCAAAGCCCGGCCTCCCCAGAACGGGCAGATTGAAAGCATTCTTGGCCAGCTCGATCGCGGCCTCTGGACGGCCAAGCGGCACCAGCGACCAAGACACCCCCGCAACGAAGCGCGGAAAGACCAACCAGCGCGGAACCGCCTTTTCCCGGTTGCCCATCATGCTATGCGCCGTCGGACGCAAATGTGCTACGGTACCCTTGACCGTATCCTGCACCGCAGGTGTGAATATCGCTTCGGGGAAATGTCCGCCGATGATCCCGATCGAAGCATTCTTCAGGCTCACCGGTCGTACGAAGGGTTCGAGTCGGCCGGCATGCGGATCGAGCAGGGCGAGTTCGTCGGACAGCAGCCGCCAGCCAGAAAGCATCAGTGCCGCCGCAAGCGTACTTTTCCCGGAACCGGGAGGAGCAGGCAGGATCAGGGCTTGTTCACCCTGCGCCAATACCGCGCTGTGACACATCAGATACTGTTGGGCGCTGGTCGTCACGCACCAGTTCATCGCCCACTCGAGCAAAGGGAAAACTTGGCCACGCGGCAGAGGCGCAAATGGACGGGCACCATCGAATTCGAGTTCGATCAAGGGCTTGAACCAGCGGCGCAGGCCAGTCGCCGGTTTGACCCTCAAGTCGAAGTGAATGAATGCAGGCTCGTCGAGGATCTCGTAACCGCCATAAGCGAGGCGTAGCGCCGGCAATAGCTCGCCTACCTGGGCGCGCAACCTGAACACGAATGGCGGAGCGGAAAAAACGAGGCCGCAGCTGGCCAGAAGCTGCTGCAGTGTTTCGAGGCTCAGGTCATCGAGGCGTTTTCGCTCGGACAACAGCGCACCACTCCCGCTTTGTAAAGGCTGTCGACGATCCCGCGCACTGCTGTGCTGCTCAAGCCGAGTTCAGGAAAGGCTTCGATGGTGTCGGCAGACAACGTCGCGAGGTCGAGAGGCTGAGCATCCAATCGCTGCAGCAGATGGGCCGCGACTCGGTCTACCGCGAGCAGTTCTCCCGAAAAGCAATGATAAACGACACCGCCTTCTTCGGGGAAAAGCCGCAAACACCACCCTTCCGCTAGCCGATAGAAGAGGGAGTCAGAAACCTCAACGCCGAGATTGGAGCATTCCGCAGCCAACTGATGCTACGCAAATGCTACGGCCATGGGCTATTGCCGACCAGCACGTCGAGGAAAGCGCGCACCGTCTGCTCAGACCATGCCGTGCCATTGACACTGTAGGGTTGGCCGCAAAAGACCAATCCCCACATCTTTTGAATGTCAGCAGTGGTGAACTGCCCTTGAGCGTAACCGGCTGCCGCATCCAGATAGGCGGAGATCAGATCGGCCGCCAAGGCCCGATCACCCCCTCCTCCCTGCATGTTGAGGATATCGATCAGTTTCGTATCTGAAGTAATCCCGAGCGCAGTTAGTCTGCTACCAATACAAAAGCCCGCTTGCCCCACCGTCGTCTGTTGGGAAATCGGCCAAGCCTTATTTTTCCAGTAGCCGTGGGAATGGCAGGTCGGCAACTGCTGGGGCCGATGGCTGGTAGCCGGATTGAGAGTGATCGACGTAAAGGAAGACGGGCTCGCACATACACCGCTCGCCAGAGCGCTACCGCTCTTCAGCGAGGCCAGAACACCGCCTGTGATTCCGGTGGCGAGAAAACGGCGCCGCCCCGCTAACCTCGGGAGGGAACCTGTCTCATTTCTCCGGACCTTTTCATCGTTCATTTTTTTCTTGCGCCCAAAACAAACACTTCACGGTAAATTTGAGCAATTCTCGTGCCAGAGTTATATCCATTTGATTCAAAATGAGCTTCCATAAACGACCTGGAACAGGGCAATTGAAGTGTCAATGTTTCCGACAGTCATTCGACTCATTGCGCACCCTTTCCTCCGACTACCACTCCCACGGTCTCGAACAAGATCACCAGATCGAGCAGCAAGGAATGATTCTTTACGTAATATAGATCATATTGCAATTTCTGCGCCGCATCGTCGACGCTGGCACCATACTGATAGCGCACCTGCGCCCAGCCGGTCACACCTGGCTTGACGCTGTGACGCACCGCATAAAACGGAATTTCCTTGGTCAGCTGATCGACGAAATAGGCCCGTTCCGGCCGCGGGCCGACCATGCTCATATCGCCCTTCAACACCGAAAACAGTTGCGGCAGCTCGTCGATGCGCAGCTTGCGGATGATGCGTCCGACTTTCGTCACCCGTGTATCGTTTTTCGACGCCCAACGTGGCGTGCCGTCCTTTTCCGCGTCTTTCTTCATGCTGCGGAACTTGATCACATTGAACAGGCGACCGCTCAGGCCTACCCGCTCTTGGCGATAGAGGATCGGAAAACCATCCTCGATCATGATCGCCAACGCGGTCAGTAGCATCAGTGGCGAGAAGAGGATCAACAGGATCGTCGCAGCGACGATGTCGAAGATGCGTTTGACCACCGTCCGGACAGGCCCCTGCCGGAAGCCATCGCCGAAGATCAGCCAGCCGGCGCGCAGTGCATCGAGGCGAATCTGACCGAGCATGCGCTCGAAATGGCTCGACATGTCGAGCACCAGGACCCCGGAGAGACGGCAGTCGAGCAGCTCGCGCAGCGGCATGCGCCCACCGCGTCGCTCGCCGATTGCGACGACGATCTCATCGACCTTGAGCTCGCTGACGGCATCGACGAGGTTCTTTTCGCGCGGGATCAGCATCTCCTGCGGCACCATCACTTCCTCGCTCGGATGCCCCGGATAAAACCCGACGACACGCACCGTCTGGTCTTCCTTGCTCAACGACGCGGCGACGGTCTCCGCCTCCTTGCCGGCGCCGAAGATCAGGATGCGGTGCGTCACCAGCGCATGCTGTCGCCGATGGCTGGCCATCACGCGATAACTCAGCATGCCGAACAGCGCCGCCATGCCCGAAAGCTCGAACAGGGTACGGTCACCATTCACCGACGGCAGGATCAGGAAAATCAAATAGGCGACGGGAATCGACAGGTGCAACGCCAGCACCGCGCGTGCACGCGAATCCTCGATCGTCCGATCGTGGATGCGCTGATAGAAACCGAGCCAGGCATTGATCGCCAGCATCACCAGCGCCAGTATCGCCGCATAGGCGGCGACGAGACCGTAATCGACCGGCAGGCCGTTCTTGACCCACATCACGGCGATGATGATGCCGACGAAGACGAAACCGAAGTCGAAAATCACCTCGAGCAGGGTGTCGGGGCGAAACAGATGCCACATCGTCTTCAGCGACATGCCGGCTCCTCGGAAACAAACTATCGCAATGATACCCGATGCCCGAGGCATCAATGCGACAAGCGTAAATCTACACCCCTTGTCGCAAGGCTTCGGCAATATGCATACGGCTGACCTTGCGTGCCGGCAAGATCGAGGCAAGGACTGCAGCCAACAGCCCGGTGAGGAAAGCCAGACCGATCACCTCCGGCACAACCAACACTTTGGAGATGTAGCCCTGATCGGCATTGGGCGGTGGTGGCATCGGAATGCCGACTTGTGAGACCGACATCGCCAGCAGGACTCCGATCACGACCCCCAGCAGACTGCCGATCAATCCGAGGCAGACGCTTTCCGTCACGATCAAGCCGAACACCCGCGATGCGCGATTGCCCAGCGCAAGCATCGTGCCGAACTCGCTGACGCGTTCGAAGATGCCGATATTCACCGTGTTCGAGACTGAGAGCAGCAGCATCACCAGAATGATGGCAGTGAGAAATCCGAATTGCTGGCGATAAAGCGTCACGGTCTGGTTGTAGAACTCGTCGAGATCGAGCCAGGTACGCAATTCGAACTCTTTTCCGTCGAGCTGCCGACGCAAAGCTTCCGCTGCGCTGCCGGTGGCCGCAGTGTCTTTGAGCAGCAGGACGCCGAGATGCGCACCCGGTGTCGCCAGTAGCTCCTGTGCCGCCGCAAGCGAAATACGCACTGCACGCGCGTCGTAATCTTTCGAAAAGGTCTGGAAGACGCCGACGATTTCGAAATCGAGCAGGTTCGTCGCCCCGCCGGGTGTACTGACCAAGAGCGATGCCGTATCGCCAGCGCCGAGTTTCAGCGCCTTGGCGACGCCGGCGCCGATCATCATGCCAAAGCGGTCCTTGTCGGTCATCCGCCGCCCCGAAACCACTGTCAGATAACTCGCCAGCCGGGCCTCACGATCCGGCTCGACCCCCTCGCCGATGATCGGCCAATCGCTCCGGCCATTGCCCAGCAAGCCAGAAAAGCCGAGACGAAACATCACGTCGGCAACGCCATCCATCGCAGCCATTAGGCGACGTAGTCCTTCCACATCATCGATCAGGTAGTGCTCGGGCTGCTGGCTACCATATTCCCAATAACCGCGACGCGCCACCTGGATGTGCCCGGTGTTCGAGCGGATCGTCGCCTCGCCGGTCTCGATGATCGTATCTTCGATGAAACCGCCCGCCAGGATCAAGGCCACGACACCGAAGACGATCGAAGCCAGCGTCATCGCGGTGCGGCCGCGGTGACGGAAGATGTTGCGTAATGCCAGCTTCAGTAACCCTTGCATCGCGTACCTACTTGTTCTTGCGCAGCGCATCGACGATCATCATGCGTGAGGCTTTCCAAGCCGGATACAGACTCGCCAATACCGTCGTCATCACTGCGATGCCCAATGCCTCTGCCGCAATGGTCGGGGTCAGCAAAATCCGGGCGATGTAACCTCGAGTCAAACTGGGGGGCGGCGGCATCTCGATCTGCAATGCATCGACCCCGATGCTGGCCAACCACGCCAATAGCAACCCGCTGATGCCGCCCAGCAAGCCGATCAACGCGCCTTCGGCCAGGAACTGGCCCAGCACGGCACGCCGCCGCACCCCCAGCGCCATCATCGTGCCGATCTCGCCGGTGCGCTCCATCACGCTCATCATCATCGTATTGCCGATACCGAGCAGGATGATCGCAAAAACGATGAAGCGCACCACGTCGAGTTGCTGGCGAAACAGATCGACCGCGCGGGCATAGAACTCGGCAAGCTGATCCCAGGTGCGCACCTCGAACTGGCGGGGATCGAACTGCCGACGCAAAGCTTCGGCGACGGTAGCGGTGTTTTCCGTCTTGTCGAGATATACCAGCCAGCTATGGGCCCCGGACACCTTGAGCAGCTTGCGTGCGTCATCGATCGGCACCAGCAGCGCGCTGTCGTCATAGGCCTTGCTGACGGATTCGAAAATGCCGGCGACGTTTGCATCGATGGCGCTCAAACCGCTGCCTGGATTATCGACGAGGATCACCACCGCATCGCTAGGCTGTGCCCCCAACTGCAGCGCGAGCCCCTTGCCCAACAGAATCGTGTTCCGATCGGCCGGCGTCAGCTTGCGTCCGGCAATGATGCGCAACGCCCGATCGCCGGTCAGATCGGTGGCCGGATTAAAGCCTTCCCCGATGAAAGAGAGCGTCGTTTCCCCCTTGCTCAAGAGACCCGAAAAAGCCAACCGCGCTCCCCAGCCGCGTACGTGGTCCAGCTTCGCCAATGAAGCAGCAGTGCTGTCTTCAGGCAACAGGAAGCGAAAAGGATCGGCGCGCCCGTCCTCGTGATAATGCGGCCGCGTCAGCTGAATATGCGCGTATTGCGATTCGATCGTCGCCTCGCGGAAGTCGTAAAACATCCACGCGATGTAACCGTTTGCCACGGACAGTGCTGCGATACCGAAAGCCACGGAGAACACTGCGATCAGCGCCCGCCGCCGCTGGCGCAGCAGGTTGCGCAAGACGAGGGGAAACAAGGCAAGGACGCGCATGGTCTGGAAAGCGAGCCTGGCGATGATACCGAAGTTCCGCAGGCCGCGAATCAATAAAGTCGGTGCTGGCGGGACGGCACGAGCTGGCTACAAATCATTCACCCATCGATGCACCTGGCGGTCGGCATGGCGCTTGAGAAATTCCCGCGTTTCTCTCTTGAGCAATCCGCGACCATGTAACTGAACGATTTGCGTCCCCCCCATGTCGTTCAGCTCGAGGATCACCGGCCCTCGATCGGTCAATGCAAAATCCCAATGATGCACTTTCATCAAAGGAAAGACTTTCCCGGCTTCCTCACAGACATCGAGCATCGCTTGCCAACCAGGAAGACAAAACCCCGCAAAGGATTGCCCGGTAAGGGGGTGTTGCTCGTTAAGCCGCGCTTTAGGCCAGAAACCATCCACCACACGCTCGACTTTGCCTGTGGTTATATCGACTCCCGCGACCAAATTTCCGTAAGCCCCCATATGGAAATTATCTACGGTATTCGGTGGGACTGCGATCTTCCATGCTGCCGCAACCGGAAAAACACCCTCCGGGCCATTCAAGCAAATCAGGCGTATTCCACTGATCGCAGGCCATCCAGTCAATTTTTCGATTTCCGGTGCGTTACGCAAAATCTGCTGAAAAAGGAAACCACATTCCGGGCGGTGGTAACGCCGATCGACGGTCTCATGGAGACGCCGCACGAACGTGGGCAGCGGAATCGTACGATCACCAGCCAGTTGCAGAGTATCATCCTCCCGCCGATAACCGAGTAAGGCCAGCGCCCCTTCGCCTTGCTGCGAATAGGCAGGTTTGGCATAGATAGGATATTCGGCCTCCTCGCGCAAGAACTCCGCCGCCGACTCCAAAGTCGAAAGCTTTCGGCATCCCGGGAGCACTAGCTTTTTTGCGGGATGAAAATAAGCAATGATCGGCGCCAAAGGAAGACCGGCAGCTTGCGCGAGCTGGTGAAAAACCAGCTTGTCCCACGCGGGTAAAACCGCATGACGTGGGTTCAACGCAAAATTGAAAGGATCCTGCAATCGCCAGCCGAGAAAATCTGCTTGCCCTTCCCCCGACAAGTAATTTTCATCGTATAGCCTGAACCAATAGTAGTCGGTAATGCCGCATTGACCACCGGCATGTTTCAGCGCCCGTATTTCGCGCGCTTGGCTCAGCAAGCTCTTTCCAGTCTGCTTCTCAGCCAGGGATACCCATTCGCGGTATTCCTTCAGCCGCGCAAACAGATCATCGATACGCATAACGCAAAAATAAACGAAAAACGGCCCCGCAGGGCCGTTTTTCTTGAAGAGCACAAAAACTTGCTTTACGCGTTTCTGCGACGACGCAGACCGGCCAGCCCAAAGAGGCCGAGACCAACCAGCGCCAATGAAGCAGGTTCTGGAACTTCACGGATGCGCATGAATATGCTCAGATCACTCGTTACGCCTTCAGCCGTCCAGACAGTACACGCCGGTCCAGAACAAGGGTAATTTGTCACCGAGTTATTAAATTCATCGATTTTGAATTCTGCATAATAGGTCTTGCCACCATCGACGAAAGTAATTGGGGCGAGGCCGCTGCCCGGAAAATTGAATAAGTCATCGCAAATACTACCATTCGGATTCCCCAATGGGCAAGATCCCACATTCAAGGTTTCCGTGAAAGTGATCGGTATGCCATTAGGATCGATATGAGATCCGATATAAAGCTCAGAGTATATCAGCGCACTCGCCAAAGTCGCTGCAGCGGCATTGATTGCACTATTCTTATGATATAGGGTTGATATTTTTTCCCAAGGACCAAAGGTGATAGGATCAAAGCCTGTCGACACCATCCCAGACCACCCTAATACTCGCAATCCACTATAGATTTGATCGCTATTACCTGTGACCGCAAAAGGATCAAAGCCGACATTCCCAAGTCCTTGGTTCGTCGAGGCATACGACCACGCAATAGTATCGTAAGTCCCGGCCGGCGGAGTCACACCCGATGGATGCTCATACCATACGATATCATCGTGAGTATTGCCATTACCGCCGCCAGTACTAAAGAGCCATGCATCACTCACATCTAAGCCACTATGCTCTTGATAGGAGAGAGTCGTCGTAGCAGAAGCCTGCATAGAACCGATTGCCAAGACCCCAAACAACGCAGTTGCGAAGGTCTTACGTAGGAACTTTGATTTCATTTGATTACTCCTGACCGTGTTGGGATACCAAACATCAATTATCTTACTGCTCAAGCATATGTAGCAATACACGTGCCAGAATAACAACGATTTGATTTTAAATAACTTTATCCTGATGCGCCACCCACCACGGGAATGGCTGTAAAAAATATCGACAGCCATTCATACTGCTAATCTTTCGAAAGATAATTGAATTTTCTTTCATAATCTATTGTTTTTGCGTATGAAAACGAATCGTAGGGTAATACGTGGATCGTCACAGCCCTGTCAATAGGAATCCTGGTAGCGAGATGTCGTTGTAGCCGATCGGTCAGCACATCCGAGTCAACGTCGACTCCGGCTCTTGCCTGAACTTCCCAGCGAAGAACGTCATCATTAGGGGTGAGGCAATGCGCTCCAGTCAATCGCCTCGCAACTGTATGATCTTCATAAAGTATCTCTTTGAACAGATCGACATGTCCCCCGCCGGGCAACCGATCCTTCGCGCGCCCATGTAAAGCGATCATCGGCAACGAGGGAAGCGTCAAATCGGGGGCCAAGGCGGCCACCCGCTGGCGGTCGATGAATTGCATGCGGTCCCCGGTCGCGTAGCGCATCAATGGCACGGGAGCCTTTTCGTCCATCACCGTCACGACCAGATCGCCCACCCCATGCTCATCTGGGTCGATCACCTCGACGAATGACCGCAAGGGATTGAAAACCATGAAAGTCGGTGCTGGCAAGACGGCATTGTCCTGTCCTGTCAATTTTTTCGACAGTTCTGGATCGCGGCTGCAGGCGCGGCGCAAGGCGACGGTCTCGCGCGTTTCGTTGAAGAGGTTCAAACCAAGTTCTCCGACCCCCATCGAGCTACCGATCAAGCCGCTGGCCGGATCATCGGGATCGATACTAAGCACCACGGCGAGATAGTCGCGGAAGGTTTCGGGAAATGTTTCCTCACCCACGATGACGTGGATGCGGAAGCGGCGCCAGTCGAGTCCGATGTCTTGCGAATAGTCGCAGAGTTTTTTCAGAAACAACGGATCGCCACACAA
This sequence comes from Sulfuricystis multivorans, assembly GCF_003966565.1. NCBI lineage: Bacteria > Pseudomonadati > Pseudomonadota > Betaproteobacteria > Nitrosomonadales > Sterolibacteriaceae > Sulfuricystis > Sulfuricystis multivorans. The sequence goes on from NZ_AP018718.1 coordinate 1,663,222, forward strand.
TACGATCTGCTCGAAAAGTGGGCCAGCCTTATCGACGATCGCGCAGGCCATGTCCTCACGAACGCTGACATTGGCGATGCAGACGAGATTGGAAGCGAAAGTGACGCCCATCGGCAGGCAGTTGACCAGTAGGGTACGGCGGCTATCGACGTCAAAAGCCAGATCGAGGCCGATATCGATCAGCCGTGCCGCATCACGCAATTGCTTTCTGCTGCTGATGCCAAAGGCAAAACCATTCCCGCCATGCCCAGAACTAGTGATGATCGAGGCGAGGTCATCCAGTCGCACATCCTCGGCAATCAATTCTGCGATCGGGAAACGCCGGAATGTGTTGGTCTTGTCGAGCACCGGGCAGTGGCGGACGAAATCCTCGACCGTCTTGATCTTGGTAGGATCGATACCGGCCTCGGCGAGCAAGACACGATATGCTGGAGAAACTCGGGCGGCCCGGCGAAAAGCCGGCAACAACCATTTTCGTCCAGAACGAATCAGGGTGTCAGCGTCGGCTTTGGCGAGCCTGGCCCTGATCAGGCGACGTTCGATGGCAGCGAAAATGGCTTGCATGCGCAGCAGCGCTCCGCTCAGAGCTTGCCAAAATGCCCTAGTTTGTATTTCACCAACGTGGTGATCAAGAGCCAGTCGGAGATCGGCGCGTCCTGGAACCAGGCGAGCAGGAAGCGGTTGGCATTTTCGAGGGCGCTTTCGATCTGACGCAGATCGGCGAGATAGGTCGTCACCGGGCCGTAGTAATCGGTTTCCGGTCCAACCGGGACGAAATGGAAGCCCATGCGATCCAATAATCGAGCCAAGCCCTTCTCCATCGCCGCATACCAGAAACGTATGCCGTTTTGCCGACTGTAGCGGTACATCTCACGATACATGCCGAGCATGATCTGCGGGCTGCGGTTGCGCCGGTTGCGGTGCTTGAAGACGTGCGGAGGTTCGGGAGCAATTTCTGTGGCGTTACCATGCTCCTGAAATTCTTTCGTCACGCCTTGCAGGTTGTCCCCTGCGCGCCGGCGGTAATTCTTTTTGACGATCAGGCGCGAGATCTCGGCACATTGCTCCTTCGGCGGGAAAGCGAAGTCCGGGAACACCGCACAATGCTCCTCGAAAGGGAAGATCTGCTCCTCTCTCGCCAATACGAGGCGAACGGTACCAACGATTTCGCCTTCGGCATTCTGCGCCGAAACGTGGATCGAGCGCTCGTCGTATTCATCAGTCTCGAGCCTCGAAGGATAAGCGGCAGCATCGAGATATTTGCACTCTTCGCAATAAACTTCGTAGCGCAAGCGGGCGATCGAGCGGAACACCTCTGCCTCTTCGTCCTTCGAAAGCAGCCGGCGAAAAGAAAAACTCGGCGCGAGCAGATCGCGCTTGCCATGATGGGTGAGCAGTTCAACCAACATTAGACCATTTCATGAAAACGCCTCAATAGGAATAACGCAGCTCGGTATAGACCCGATCCTGCGCACTGTAACGCCCGAAGTAGCCGAGGGTCGGGCCGTGGAACACATCCGCGCCGAATACCAGCCGCCAATTTTTTTCGAACATCCAGCTGAGCTTCGGCCGCAGCATCCAGTCGCTCCGGTTCAGGCTCGCGACCCAGAGCACCTCGGCTTCGAGCCTCGGCCGCAATTTTCCATTTACAAATACACTATAGCCATTCTCACGCTTTTCTTGCAGCAAATCCGGATCGCGGGCATTCGTCACCATGCTCTGGAAAAACTGCAGATTGAGCCGCGTTTCCGCAGGTAACACGAAGTCGAACCCCACCACCCAATCGAGCGTGTTCTGACGCGCCAGCCCATCGTCATCGGCAAGGCGCAGCACGGTCAAACCTCTCCCCTTCGTATAAACCGCCTCGGCCTTGAGCACCATCGCGCCGAAGTCTTTAGCCAGCGTGCCGCCGAATTGGCTGATACGGTCATGGCGCGCCTCGTAACTGATCACACCTGCGACACCATCGACCGTGCGGTAGAACGTCGGTGTCGCATCGGTGCTGCGGTAGTAGAACGCAGAAACGTCCCAACCATTCTTCAGCCAGCCGGCCCGCAGACCATAGTTGCCATTGGCGGGGCGCCGTGAAGGCTTCTGTTCATTGCGATAGCGGGTCACGTAGCCCGGATATTCGGGCTGCCTCGGGAAGAATTCCGCGCCGGACTTGCCGGTTTCGTCGTAGCTCGGCACGGGGATCCAGAGCAATTCGCCGTGGAAGTCACCACTGAAGTATTCGGCACGTGCCGCCCACTGCGGAATGCGCATGAGGTTGAATTCGGGCAGGATGAATTCGCGCATGTCACGGGCCGAGACGACATCGGCGAAGAACAACCCGACCATCTCGCCCCAGATCACGTGTTGGCGCCCCAAACGGAAGTCCCAATCCCCCGCACCGACATCGAGGTAATTCTCGCGTAGCGAGACATTGAAGCGCTGATCATCGGCGACAGCGGCGGGATAGTGGTCGGTAACATCATAGACCGCGTCATAGTCGGCGCGCGCGCTCAATTTCCATTTAAGGCCCTCGCCGAGTCGGCCATTGGCACCGACTTCGATGCGGCCGAGCATCTTCGACCAATGCACCGGTCGGCTCGTCGTGCGTGCCAGCTCGAATTGCGCGAAACCATGCAGGCCCGCAGCCCCATGTCCGGCCTGCGCCGCCATACGGGCATCGTCCCGAGCGGCCTCGCGCAGCAACGCCTCGATGTCTTCCGGAACATTCTCGGCAGTTGCGGAACCCGCCATCAAGCAGATGAGTGCAATGAGCCAACCACTCTTCAAAGCCAATTTCATTTCATTCTCCCAAGCCGTCGAGACTGACGCCTTCGTCCTCGGCGCCCAGCACCAGCTCGCTGCCACGACGATGAAGGTTGATCGTTCCCCATTGCTTGCCTTTGCGAACGCCGAGCTGCCAGAGCACCCCATCCTCGATACGCACCAGGCGATTGGACATTTCCATCACACGTTGGTCATGAGTGGAAAAAATGAAGGTCGTGCCCAGTTCCTTGTTGATCTTGCGCATCAAACGGAGAATTTCCGTGCCGGTGGTCTGGTCCAGGTTTGCGGTCGGCTCATCGGCGAGCACGATGTCGGGTTGGATCGCCAAGGCGCGTGCGATCGCAACGCGCTGACGCTGACCACCACTCAGCTGGTTGGGCCGATGATCGGCATACTTGCTCAGCCCGACCATGCTCAGATAAAACGCCACACGCCTGCGCCGTTCCTCCTTCGAGACATCCTTGCGATAGAGCAACGGATATTCGACGTTCTCGGCAGCCGTCAATACCGGGAAAAGGTTGAAGGTTTGAAAAATGAAGCCGATCTTGTGGGCCCGCAGATCCGCCATTTGATCGCTCGTCCAGTTCGTGACATCCTGATCGTTGATGTAGATCCAGCCCTCCGTCGGCCGATCGATGCAACCGATCAGGTTCAGCAAGGTGGTCTTGCCACTACCAGAGGGGCCTGCAATCGCCATGAAGACGCCTCGTTCGATATGCAGTGTAATATCCGACAATGCCTGAACGATCTGATCGCCCAGCAAATATTCCTTGAACACCCGCTCGATACGCACCACATACATCGCTGACTCCGATTGGCGAGCCGAGATTCACCGGCGATTTTCCCCACTCTTTTCACACGGTGACATTTGAAACGAGGTGAAAGCATGCAAATCGCAAGAGAATCCTGCCATTTCCGGCGCAGTTTGGCAATTCATTTTCATCTGGCATTGATTGGCACTGCCCTTGCGCTGTTTGCGAGTGGCCCTGTGCTGGCGCAGAGCCCATCAGGCCAGGTGGCCGAGGAAACTCCTGCCGACCCCCTTGCCCAGGAGATTTTGCTCAAGGCCGACCAAATCCGTTTCCCGAAAGAAAGTTTTCAGGTCGACATCAACATCATTTCAAAGCAAGCCGACCAAACCACCGAGACGAAAAAGTATCAGGTTCTTTCGAAAGGCAACGACAAAACCGTCGTCATTACCACCGAGCCCGCCTCGGAGCGCGGCCAGACCCTATTGATGAGCGGCCGCGACCTCTGGATCTTTCTGCCCGAGGTATCACAGCCCGTTCGTCTGTCTCTGGCTCAGCGGCTGACCGGCCAAGTTGCCAATGGCGACCTCGCACGCGCCAACTTTTCCGGTGACTACCATCCCCGTATCTTGCGCAACGAGACGATCGACGGAGAAAGTTACCACGTGCTCGAACTGCGCGCGGTGGACCGCAGTGTCACCTATCCGCGGGTACTGTACTGGGTAAACCAGAAGAACGCCCAACCGTTCAAGGCAGAGTTCTATTCGCTCTCGAATCGGTTACTGAAGACCTGCCGTTACGAAAACTTCCGCAATCTGGCGGGCAAGCTGCGCCCCACGCGCCTCGTCATGGAGAACGCCCTGCGTGCCGGGGAGGTGTCGATCCTCGAATACAACGACATGAAGATCCGCGAACTGCCGGACAAGTTCTTCACCAAAGAGTATCTGAAGAAACTCGACTGAGTTTCACGTCGGGTTCAGCCCGAATATCCATCCGGATTGGCGCTCTGCCAACGCCAGGCATCGATGCACATCGCGGCGAGGTCTTTTTCGGCGCGCCAGCCGAGTACTCGTGCGGCGAGCGTCGGATCGGCATAACAGGTCGCGACGTCCCCGGGCCGGCGCGGTGCGATCCGGTAAGGCACTTTGCGGCCGCTGGCGGCCTCGAAGGCCTTGACCATTTCGAGCACTGAATAGCCACGGCCGGTGCCGAGATTGACGGTCAGCAGCCCGCCCTGCCGCTCGAGCGCGGCCAGCGCAGCGAGATGCCCCTTGGCGAGATCGACGACGTGGATGTAATCGCGCACGCCGGTGCCATCCGGTGTCGGGTAGTCTTTGCCGAACACCGAGAGGAACGGGAGCTTGCCGACCGCCACCTGAGCGACATAGGGCATCAGGTTGTTGGGAATGCCGTTCGGGTCCTCGCCGATGCGCCCGGAAGGATGCGCGCCGACCGGGTTGAAATAGCGTAGCAACGCGATCTTCCAGTCCGGTTCGGCGCGATGGAGATCGCGTAGCATGTCCTCGATCATCAGCTTCGAGCGGCCATAAGGATTAGTCGCCGACAGCGGGGCATCCTCGCGGATCGGCACACTGGCCGGATCGCCATAGACGGTGGCCGACGAGGAGAACACCAGGGTCTTCACCCCTGTCTCGGCCATCGTTTCGAACAGGGCGATGCTGCCCGAGACGTTGTTGTCGTAGTAACGCAGCGGCTGGGCGACCGATTCGCCGACCGCTTTTAGGCCGGCGAAATGGATCACCGCGTCGCAGCCATTCAGCGCCGTGCGTAGCGCGCCGCGATCACGGATGTCACCGCGCACGAATTCTGGCCGTACCCCGGCGATCTCGGCGATGCGCTCCAGCACCGCCAGTTTACTGTTGGACAGGTTGTCGAGGATCCTGACCCGATGCCCGGCGGCGATGAGCTCGACGCAGGTATGGCTGCCGATGTAGCCAAGCCCGCCAGTGACGAGGCAGAAGGCCATGATCGTCACCGAACCTTGCCTTGGCTGACCGCTTTCTGCTCGACGGCGAACACGGCCGCCTCGACGCGCGAGGTCAGGTTCAGCTTGGCGAGGATGTGACGCACATGGAGTTTGACGGTGTCGTGGCTGATGTCGAGCGCGCGGCCGATCGCCTTGTTCGACAGGCCCTGGGCGAGATAGTCGAGGATCTCGCGCTCGCGCGCGGTGAGCTGCTGAAGGGCATCGGCCTTGGCCGGCTGCCCACCGCCCTGCAGCAGGCTCACCAGCTTCAGCGTCATCGCTGGCGCAACCACGGTCTCGCCGCGCATCGCACGCTGCACGGCATCGACGACGTCGTCCGGCTCCATGTCCTTCAGCAAATAGCCTTGTGCACCCGCCGCCATCGCGCTGGCGAGGTCTTCCTGGTCGTCGCTGACGGTGAGCACCAGCATCGGACCGTGCCAGCCGGCAGCGCGAATCTGCCGCAAGAGCGCCAGCCCCCCATGAGGCGGCATGTTCAGATCGGTGATGACGACATCGAAAGGCTCGCTTTGCAACAGTTTCAGCGCTTCGTCGCCATTGCCGGCGATGCCCGCGATATGGATCGGGCCGCGCTTTTCGAGCAGCTCGGCCAGCCCTTTGCGGAACAGGGTATGGTCGTCGGCGAGCAGCACGCGAATGCGTTCGTTCGGCAACAGAACTTCTGTCATGGGGCAACCTTGTGGTTACTCGGTCCGATGGCCGGAAAGGTCAGACGCACGCGAAAGCCGCCCTCTGGCAGGTTGGCCACTTCGACGCGGCCGCCGATCAGTCGCGCGCGTTCGCGCATGATCGACAAGCCGAAATGATCGCGCAGCTGCGGAATATCGTCCAATTCGCCACTACGGTTGGCAATGGCGAAGAAGTTCGGGCCGCCCCGACCGTTGTCGTCGATGGTGACCACATAGTAATCGCCGGCGCCTTCGAGGGTCAGTCGGGCACGGCTAGCGCCAGAATGACGGCTGACATTCGCCAGCGCCTCCTGGACGATGAAGAACACCTGGGCCTCCTGATCGACCGACAGGCGCAGATCGACGATACGGTTGCAATAATCCAGCGCGATCCCGGTGCGGTCCTGAAACGTCGCAGCGATGTTGGCCAGCGCCTGCTGCAGACCCATCGGGTCCATGCGACTGCGGAACTGCACCAGCAGCTCGCGCAGCTGACGGTAAGCCTCATCCACCGCCTGGCCAACATCGTTGGCATATTTGACGGCCAACTCGCCATTCACGCCGGAGGAATCGCACAAGGCGTCCTGCAGCAGGGCGATGCGCACTTTCATGTAAGCGAGCGTCTGCGCCAGCGAATCATGCACCTCGGCCGCCATCATCTGGCGCTCGTTCATCAGCTTGATGCGCAGGTTCTCGCGTTTCAGATGGGCGTTTTCGAGCGCCATGCCGAGATGCTCGCCGATCGAGCGAAACAGCAGCGCGACTTCTTCGGGAAGTTCGAAACGCTCGGGCAAGAACAGGTTGTAAATGCCTTGCAATTGGCCGCCATGCTGCAGCGGCACGACCACCATCGCCTGGCAGTCGTTTCCGAAATAGGAATGATGCGTGCGTTTCGCGCACGCGCCCAGATCGATTTCGTAGCGGGAATGCTCGTCGAGTAGCGCCCCGCCGCAATGCCCGCAGTCGATCGGCACCAGGCGCTCGCGTTCAACCACCGCGCGCGGTAGCCCCCGCGCCGCGACCAGCCTCAGATGCTTGCCGTCCGTGGTGACGACGCGCACCGCACCGGCGCTTGCCTTGGCCAGCTTGAGCATCGTGCCGAGGAAGCGACCGAGCAGTTCCTCGACGTCGTCCTCGTCCGCGAGGTTTGCCGATACCTCGGAAAAGATGTCGAGCACCTGCAGCCGGGTGCGTTCGTCGGCTTCGACCTCCGGCAGCTCATTCGGATACTCGGGGGCGTTCATCGGGCTGGCTCGATACGCAAGTTCGGGAAAGGCATTTTAACTTGCAAGCACGGGCCAGAGTCAGAGCGGCAGTGGCCATGCCCCGCTCATGGTTTTCTCGGCCCAAAGCAGCGCCGCGATGGTCTTGCCATCGGTGATGTCGCCATCACGCACCGCCAGCAGCGCATCGGCGAGGGAGAGCTCGCAGAGCTCGACTATCTCGCCATCGTCGAGCGCCGCGCCGACGAAGGAAAGCCCTTTGGCCCAGAAGATCTCGATGCGCTCGTCCGAATAGCCGATGCAGTTATGCAGCGTGCCCAGATGCCGCCAAGTCTTCGCCTTGTAGCCGGTTTCCTCGCGCAGCTCGCGGCGGGCGGTGTCGAGGATGTGCTCGCCCGGATCGATCTTGCCAGCAGGAATTTCGAGAAACACCCGGCGCAACGGATGGCGATACTGGCGCTCGAACAGCAGCTTGCCGTTGTCGAGCACGGCGAGGATCGCCACCGCACCCGGATGCTTCACATACTCGCGCCACGATTCGGTGCCGTCTGGCAGGCGCACCTTGTCGGAGAAGACCTTCAAGAGCCGACCGTCGAAAACCAGCTCGCTTTCGAGCGTTTCCTCGATGAATTCGCTTTCATCCATACCGTTTGCAGGGGATTGATTCGTCTTGAACTTTACCAGATCAGCGATATCTTATGGACAAATCAAGCCGCTTTTTGACCCCAACCCCAGGAGAGAACCCATGTCATTCATCCCCAACTTCGACAGTGACGGCGTCGTCACGATCAACCGCGTCATCCTCAAGCCACAATTTTCCGTCGAAGACCTCGAGGAGCGCGTCGCGCTGCTGTGCGAGAACGTCAAGACCTATCATTCGGGTACCGGCTTCATCGGCGGCATGGTGGTGCTGAACAGCGGCCAGGTCTCGAACGAAGGCAGCACCGTCGGCCAGGCCGTCGCCAGCCCGCTCAAGGACCGCGAAGCGCTGATCATCACCTTCTGGCGCTCGTTCGAAGAGCACGAGGCCTCACACCGCAGTGAGACCTTCCAGCCACTCTTCAAGCACGTGCTCGAATTGTGCGAGAACGGCAACGAGGAGATTGCCTACCGGATGCTCTGGTCGGGCAAGGCCTACTCACCGAAGGAAGCCGCCGAAGCCCGCGCCGCGAAAGAGCGCTACCTGAAAGCCGCGTAAACTCGGCGCTGGCTGGACGGCACTTCCCAAGCAAGACGGGCCTCACGGCCCGTTTTTGCGAGTGTTTTCGAGATTGGGGAAACGCTGAAGAAAGCCGCGAGCGGCAGGCAGCAAGGTGCGCGGAGCGCAACGCAGCGTTGCGCCCGCGCAGCAATTTATTCAGCGCTTCCTTATCAGACGCGTTCCCAGATCGTCGTGATGCCCTGCCCACCGCCGATGCACATCGTCGCCATGCCGTAGCGGCCGTTGATGCGGATCAACTCGTGCAGCAGTTTGGTGATGATCACCGCGCCGGTGGCGCCGACTGGGTGACCAAGCGCGATCGCGCCGCCATTCGGGTTGGTCTTCACCGGGTCGAGACCGAGGCCGCGGGCGACGGTGATCGACTGCACGGCGAAGGCCTCGTTCGACTCGATGACATCCATCTGGTCGAGCGTGAGCCCCGCTCTTTGCAGTGCCACCTTGGAAGAGGGAATCGGCCCCTCGCCCATCACATCGTTCGGCACCCCGGCGATCGCGTAAGAAACCAGGCGGGCGATCGGCTTGAAGCCGCCGGCGGCCGCCTTCGTGGCATCGGCGAGCACCAGGAAGGCGGCCGCGTCGTTGATGCCGGAAGCATTGCCGGCGGTGACCGTGCCGTCCTTCTTGAAGGCCGGCTTCATCTTCGCCAGCATCTCCATCGTCGTGCCGGGACGCGGATGCTCGTCGGTGTCGAAGACGACCTCGCCTTTGCGCGTCTTCAGCGTGATCGGCACGATCTGGCTCTTGAAACGACCCTCGGCGATGGCCCGAGCGGCACGCGCCTGTGATTCGACGGCGAAGGCGTCTTGCTCCTCACGCGTGATGCCGTGCTTGGCGGCCAGATTTTCGGCCGTAATGCCCATGTGACCGGCGCCGAACGGGTCGGTCAGTACGGCGACCATCGCATCGATCGCCTGCGTGTCACCCATGCGCGCACCAGAGCGCAGCGTCGGCAGAAGATAGGCGCCGCGCGACATCACTTCGACGCCGCCGCCGATGGCGAAATCGGCATCGCCAAGCATGATCGCCTGGGCGACATTGACGATCGCCTGCTGCGCAGAGCCGCACAGGCGGTTCACCGCAAAGGCGGTCGAGCTCATCGGCATCCCGCCCTGGATCGTCGCCACCCGGGCGACGTAAGGATAGCGCGACTCGGTCGGGATGGTATTGCCGACCGCTGCGAAGCTCACCTGATTGGGATCGACGCCGGCGCGCTCGATCGCGGCCTTGACGATGAGCCCACCGAGTTCGGCGGGCTCGATGCCGGCGAGCGAGCCGCCGAAGGTACCGACGGCGGAACGCACGGCGCTCAATACGACAACTTCCTTGCTTGACATTTTCCACTCCTTTTTTATTTGACTGAAAAAGCGACTAGCCGACCCAACGGGCGAGCGTCAGGAGAGCCAGCAACAACAGGCACAGCACCAGCGCGCGCCAGACCAGTCCGATGGCGCTTTGCAGATGTTCGACATCGGCATCGTCGCCGAGACCGAGCCCTGGTCGCACCATGCCCTCATCCTCGATCGACAATGGCTGGCCAAGGCGAATGCCCAGCGCGCCAGCGCCGCTCGCGAGCAGGATACCTGCCGCCGCATCTGGCCATTGCGCGGCCTGGGTGCGCCAGCAATAGATGGCATCCTCGAAATCGCCGACGATCGCGAAAGTCGCTGCCGTCATGCGCGCCGGCAGCCAGTCGAGTGCATCGAAAGCGCGACGGGCGAAGCTGCCGAAAGGCGCCTCCGTCTCGGGCGCGCCGGCATTGAACCGCCAGGCTTCGGCCGTCGTCAGCGCCAGCCGGTAAAGCACCGCGCCGGCCGGCCCGAATAGCAGAAACCAGAACAGCGGCGCGAAGACATGCCGATGCGAGCTGAGGATGCCCTGCTCGATCGCCAGCTGCGATATCGCGGCCGGCCCGAGTCGCTCCTCCGTCTGGCCACGCCATTCGGCGAGCAGCCGACGCGCATGCTCGAGCTCGCCCATGCGCAGCGCCAGCTGGATGTCCGTGAAGTAGTGGCTGAACTGACGGAACCCGAGCAAGAAATACAGCACCAGCACATCGAAGCCGAAGGCCAGCACGACATGGATGGCCTCCAGCACGTAATGCACGATGAAGGTCATTAGCGCCGGCAGGCCGACCCCGACGATCCAGGCGATCAAGCCATGCCGCATCTCGCCACCGTTGAAGCGCCGCTCCAGAAAGCGCGCGTAGGCCGAAAATGCAGCGAACACCTGGGCGGCAGGCGTTGCTTTGATCTGCTCGAGGACGAGTACGCAAAGAAGGCTGAGAAGCGTCATAAGGGCGACCGACGACTGGCTGCGTCGAAGATAACACACTCCCCCATATGCCGCCTTACAAGTCAGACAGGGCTTCGCGCAGACTGACCAGGATGCTGGCGGTCGCGCCCCAGATGTAGTAATCCCGCCACGGCACCGCCCAGAAGCTGCGCCGCAAGCCCTCGATGACAACGGTTTCGCGGCGGTAGTTCGCCGCATCGAGGAAGAATTCCAGGGGCACCTCGAACACTTCGGCGACCTCGAAGTCATCGAGCCGCAGGTCGAGTGGCGGAGTGACGAGCCCGACCACCGGCGCGATGCAAAACCCGGTGCCGGTGAAATGATCGGGCAGCCTGCCCAGCACTTCGACTTGAGCAGGCTCGATGCCGACTTCTTCACGACTTTCGCGCAGTGCCGTAGCGATGGGCGATGCATCAGGAGCCTCGCATCGCCCGCCGGGAAAACTCACTTGGCCGGCATGATCGCGCAGATGCGCGGTGCGCTGGGTGAGCAGCACGGTCATGCCGCTCACGCGCGCAACGATCGGCACCAGCACGGCCGCCGGAACGACCGGCGCCGGCGGCGATGGCGAGGTATAGACGGCCGGCGCGGCGCCCGATGGGACGAAACGGCGACGCAGCCAGTCGGCGGTCAGGGATAGCGCCGGCGACATCTCAATAGCGTTGCACGAGGCTCAGCGTCGTGCCGTCGCGGCGCATTTCCATCCGCTTCAGAAAGCTCATGCCAAGCAGCACGACCGGCATGTCATGCTCATGGACGGTGGCCTCGACGTCGCGCAAGGTGATGTTGCCCACCCGGACGCTGGTAAGCCGCACCCGCCAGACGCGCGTCATGCCATTGGCGGTCTGCGTCATGGCCGGCTTCGCATTGCCGAGATCGACGCGTGCCCGACGTGCATCCGCAGCGCCCAGCGAAACGAAGGTCGCACCGGTATCGACCAGGAAACGCATCGGCTCGCCGTTGATACTGCCGCTGGTGACGAAATGTCCTTGGGCATCGGCAGTCAGTACCAACGCCGGCTTTTCGGCCTTGGGCACGGAGACGACGCTCTGACCGATCTCGATGCGCCGGCGCTTGCCGTCGCTTTCGAACACCGCGGCGCCGGCTTCGATGGCCACGAGCTTCACCCCTTCGGCAGAACGCTCACCCACCGACAACAACTGGCGCCGGCCGCCATCGATCACCACCAGCGCTTTGTCGGCCATCAACCCGACGAGCGCCAGATCGGCCGCCACTGCGAGGCTGGGCAAAATGCCAGCCAGCGCAGCGCTACAATGCATCGAGAGCACAGCTTTTCTGCCCCTCATCTTCAATGCCATGAAACCCATCGCGATCTTTCGTCACAGTGCCGGGGAAGGCCCCGGCTATTTTGCCAGCTTTCTCGATGCCCATGCCATACCCTGGCAGCTGATCCGCATCGATGCCAATGATCCGCTACCGCAAGACGCGGCCGCTTTTTCCGGCTTGTGCCTGATGGGCGGGCCGATGAGCGTCAATGACGATCTGCCCTGGATTCCTCAAGTGCTCGGGCTGATCCGCGCCGCGGTTGCGGCCGCCATCCCGGTGATCGGCCATTGTCTGGGTGGGCAGCTGATGGCGAAAGCACTCGGCGGCCAGGTGACGAAAAATCCGCTCAAGGAAATCGGCTGGGGATGGGTCGAGACCACCGATCCGACGGCGCGCGACTGGCTGGGCGATCTTGAGCGCTTCGAGGCCTTCCATTGGCATGGCGAGACTTTTTCGATCCCGCCGGGGGCGACGCGCATTTTGAAGAGCGCGTTTTGCGCCAACCAGGCCTTCGTGCTGGGCCCACATCTCGCCCTGCAATGCCATGTCGAAATGACCGAGGCGATGATTCGGCTATGGTGCCAAGCGTGGGCCGACGAGCATGCCGAGCCCGGCCCATCGGTGCACAGGCCGGAAGAAATGTTCATCGATCTCGAACAGCGCCTTGCCGCGATGCGCGTCGCTGCCGACCGGCTTTACGCGCGCTGGATCGCGGAGCTAAAGCGCTGAGTGCCGTTCCCCCAACGCCGAGTTGCGCTTACCGCTTCAGTCGCGGAAGTTGCCGAAGGCGAGCGGATAATCGGTGACCGTTTTCTTCACCAGTGCGATCACGGCCTGCAGATCGTCGCGCTTGGCACCGGCCACCCGCACCGCGTCGCCCTGGATCGTCGCCTGCACCTTGAGTTTGCTCTCTTTGACGAGCTTGACGATCTTCTTGGCGAGCTCCTGGTCGATGCCGGACTTGATCTTCAGCTCCTGCTTGGCCTTGTTGCCCGAGACACTCTGCACCGCGCCGATATCGAGGCGCTTGGTGCTCTCGCGCTCCTTTTTCTCCATCTCGGGAAACAGGATGTCCTTGATCTGGCCGAGTTGGAATTCCGAGTCGCCCCAGAGCGTGATCACTTTGTCTTTTTCGTTCAGCTCCGCTTTCGCGCTCGTGCCCTTGAAATCGTAGCGATTGCCGATCTGGCGGCCGGCGACATCGACCGCGTTTTTGATCGCCACCATGTTCGCTTCCGAGGTGATATCGAACGACGGCATGACCTCACCCGAAATGGCAGACGTAATGATAGGGCTCACCCGTCACCTCGATCTCGAACGAGGAATTGCCAGGCACCCGGAACGATTCACCCGCCGCGCAGGTTTGCCACTCCCCGCCAGCAATACGATAGCGGCAGGCACCGGCGACGGTTTCCATGATCTCCGGCGCACCGGTGTTGAAGGTGAGTGTTGCCGGCAGGATGACGCCGACGCTCTTCTTCGTGCCATCGGCGAAAACCACGGTGTGGCTGACGCACTTGCCGTCGAAATAGACATTGGCTTTCTTGATCACCGAGACATTGTCGAACTGGCTCATTGGATTCCCCACATTTTCTGGATGATGTTCTTGGCGACGAAACCGAGCATGCCGAACGCGAGCACGAAGAACAGCACGAAGGTGCCGAGCTTGCCGGCCTTCGAGCGCCAGGCCAGCTCGCCGATGATGAACAGCATGTAGAGCATGAAGGCGCCAAGCCCGAAGGTAACGCCGAACTCGGCGATCTGCGACTCGGTAAACCCGAAGACCGTGCTTTCCATGCCGCCACCCGTCAGCTTGCCTTGCCGGTCCGCTTGGTGCGGTGGCTACCTGCCTTGGCGCGTTTCTGGCGCGCGTTTGCGGCGATGCGCATCCTGAGCGCATTGAGCTTGATGAAGCCCGCCGCGTCCTTCTGGTCGTAGGCGCCGGCATCGTCCTCGAAGGTGGCGATGGTCGGATCGAACAGCGAATCGGTCTTCGAATCGCGCGCGACGACCGAGACCGAGCCCTTGTAGAGCTTGACGCGCACCCAGCCATTGACGTTTTGCTGGGTGTGGTCGATCAGCACCTGCAGCGCGCGCCGTTCTGGACTCCACCAGTAGCCGTTGTAGATCAGACTCGCGTAGCGAGGCATCAGATCGTCCTTCAGATGGGCCACCTCGCGGTCGAGGGTGATCGATTCGATGGCGCGATGGGCCTTGAGCAAGATCGTGCCACCGGGAGTTTCGTAACAGCCGCGCGACTTCATGCCGACATAGCGGTTCTCGACCAGATCCAGCCGGCCGATGCCGTGCTTGCCGCCAATCTGATTCAAGGTGGCGAGCAGCTCGTGCGGCTGCATCTTCTTGCCATCGATCGCGACGAGATCGCCGTGCGCGAACTCGAGCTCGAGATATTCCGGCTTGTTGGGCGCCTTCTCGGGAGCAACCGTCCAGCGCCACATGCTCTCTTCAGCCTCGGCGGACGGATCTTCGAGATGGCGGCCTTCATAGGAGATGTGCAGCAAGTTGGCATCCATCGAATACGGAGAGCCACCCTTCTTGTGCTTCATCTCGATCGGAATGCCGTTGGCTTCGGCATAGGCGAGCAATTTTTCGCGCGAGAGCAGATCCCACTCACGCCACGGCGCGATGATCTTGACGTTGGGCAGCAGCGCATAGGCGCCGAGCTCGAAGCGCACCTGGTCATTACCCTTGCCGGTGGCGCCGTGCGCGATGGCGTCTGCGCCGGTCTTGCGGGCGATCTCGACCAGCCGCTTGGCGATCAGCGGCCGTGCGATCGAGGTACCGAGCAGATATTCGCCCTCGTAGACCGTGTTGGCGCGAAACATCGGAAAGACGAAGTCGCGCACGAATTCCTCGCGCAGATCCTCGATGAAGATGTTCTTCGGTTGGATGCCGAGCTGCAGTGCTTTCTGGCGTGCCGGTTCCAGTTCCTCACCCTGCCCCAGATCAGCCGTGAAAGTGACCACCTCGCAACCGTAGCGATCCTGCAGCCACTTGAGGATCACCGAGGTATCCAGCCCGCCCGAATAGGCCAGCACGACTTTTTTGATGCCCGATTTCGCTTTTGCCATTTCTTATTCCTTCACCTTGCCCAAAACGAGAAACTCCAGCAATGCTTTCTGCGCGTGCAGCCGGTTCTCGGCCTCATCCCAGACCACGCTTTGCGACCCGTCGATCACCTCGGCGGCAACCTCCTCGCCGCGATGTGCCGGCAGACAATGCATGAAGAGGGCATCGGGCTTGGCAACCCGCATCATCTCGCCATCGACCTGCCAGTCTTTGAACGCCTTCATGCGCTTTTCATTCTCGGCCTCGAAGCCCATCGAGGTCCACACGTCGGTGGTGACGAGATCGGCGCCACGCGCCGCGTCCATCGGGTCGGCGAACTGCTCGAAGTGGTCGGTGCCATACAGGCCGGCACGCTCGGGCTCGACTTCATAGCCGGGCGGCGTCGAGACATGGACGTTGAAATCGAGCACTTCGGCGGCCTGCAGCCAGGTGTTGCACATGTTGTTCGAATCGCCGATCCAGGCTACCGTCTTGCCCTGGATGCAGCCGCGATGCTCGATGAAGGTGAAGATGTCGGCGAGGATCTGGCAGGGGTGATATTCATTGGTCAGCCCGTTGATCACCGGCACACGCGAATGACGCGCGAAGCGTTCGATGATCTCCTGCTCGAAGGTGCGGATCATCACCACATCGGACATGCGCGAGATGACCTCGGCAGCATCCTCCACGGGCTCACCGCGACCGAGCTGCGAGTCGCGCGTGTTGAGATAGATCGCCGTGCCGCCGAGCTGCTGCATCCCCGCCTCGAAAGAAAGACGCGTGCGCGTGCTGGCTTTCTCGAAGATCATCACCAGCGTGCGGTCCTCGAGCGGCCAGTATTTCTGGTAGGACTTGAAGCGCTGCTTGATGATGCGCGTGCGCTCGAATAGATACTCGAACTCGGCGCGAGTGAAATCCTTGAACTGCAAGAAGTGTCTCGGGTTGTGCATCGCGACTCCTCAGCCGGCCAGGAAATGCCGCACCACCATGATGAGCTTGTCGACGAGCTCGTCGGCCTCCGCATCGCACATCACCAAGGGCGGCAAGAGGCGCACCACTTTTTCGGCGGTGACGTTGATCAGAATGCCGGCTTCCAGACCTGCAGCCACCAGGGCCGCGCAGGGTCGATCGAGCTCGATGCCGAGCATCAGCCCCTTGCCACGAATCTCGACGATACCGGCAACGCCCGCGAGACCGCTTTCCAGGCGCCCACGCATCCGCTCGCCCAGCACGCCGGCGCGCGTCGGCAGATCCTCGTCCTCGAGCACCGTCAGCGTCGTCAGCGCGGCGACCATCGCGAGGGGGTTGCCGCCAAAGGTCGACCCGTGGTTGCCCGGCTTGAAGACGCCAGCGGCCTTGCCGGCGGCCAGACAGGCGCCGACCGGCACACCGGAACCCAAACCTTTCGCCAGCGTCATCACGTCCGGGCGAATGCCGGCATGCTGATAGGCGAACCACTGACCGGTGCGGCCGATGCCGCATTGCACCTCGTCGAGCATCAGCAACCAGCCCTGCGTATCGCAGATCCGCCTCAAGCCGCGCAGATAATCGTCGTGACAGACGTTGATGCCGCCTTCGCCCTGCACCGGCTCGAACAGTACCGCGACGACGTGGTGATTGTTCGCCGCCACCTGCTCGATCGCCGCCAGATCGTCGAAGGGCACGCGTACGAAACCGGACACCAAAGGTTCGAAGCCCGCCTGCACCTTGCGGTTGCCGGTAGCGGAAAGCGTCGCCAGCGTGCGGCCGTGGAAGGATTGTTCCATGACGATGATCGCCGGCTGGTCGATGCCCTTGCCATGTCCATAGAGCCGCGCCAGCTTGATCGCCGCCTCGTTCGCCTCGCAGCCGGAATTGCAGAAGAAGGCTTCATCCATCCCGGAAAGCCGCGCCAGCCGCTGTGCCAAATTTTCCTGCTCGGGCACCCGATAGAGATTCGAGACATGGATCAGGCGATGCACCTGTCGTTCGAGCGCCGCGGTGAGGCGCGGATGATTGTGGCCGAGGGTATTGACGGCGATGCCGGCGATGCCATCGAGGTAGCTCCTGCCATGCTCATCGAAGAGACGGCAGCCTTCGCCATGGGTGAAGGCCACTGGCTGCCGGGCATAGTTGTTCATCAGGTGCGACATGATCCGCTCCGCGGTTGCAAACAGGAAACCGTCAGCCGCAAAAAGCGACGGCGGCCCGTGCGGCCGCCGTGCTTTCATGCTGCGGGGAATCGATCATAAGTGAAAATCGGCACGCTGTGTAGTCTCGCCATTCGATCCGCCGATAAAAAAGCGCGTGGGGCTCGGCAAGCCACCCACGCGCCGTCGTTGCCGTGCTGCGCTTTGGATCAAAGCGCCTTGATCGCGGCGGACAAACGGCTCTTGTGGCGCGCCGCGGCGTTCTTGTGGATGATCTTCTTGTCGGCGATCGAATCGATGATGCGCTGCGATTCCTTGAAGACCGCCTGAGCGGCGGCCTTGTCGCCGCTGGCGACGGCCTTGCGCACCTTCTTGATCGCGGTGCGCAGCCTTGAGCGCAGGCTCATGTTGTGGGCGCGGCGCTTGATCGCCTGAAGGGCGCGCTTGCGGGCTTGTGCGGTATTGGCCATGAAACGTTGCTCGTTGGATGATCGGAAAGGCGCGGATTATAGGGGCAGTCCAACGGCGATGCAAGATGCTTTGCCGAACCTGTAACATCCACGCCATGAACCTGATGCGTATCCTCGCCACCGTCAGCAGCCTGACGCTGCTGTCGCGCATTCTCGGCTTCGTCCGCGATTTCGTGATCGCCCGCACATTCGGCGCCGGGATGGCGACCGACGCCTTTTTCGTCGCTTTCCGGCTGCCCAACCTGCTCCGGCGCATGTTCGCCGAAGGCGCGTTCTCGCAGGCCTTCGTGCCGATGCTCGCGGAATACCGGCAGCGGCGCAGCGCTGCCGAAACCAAGACCCTGGTCGATCGCGTCGCCACCGCACTGTTCCTCGTCGTGCTGCTCGTCACGCTCGCTGGCATGCTCGGCGCACCGCTTTTGATTCTCGTCTCTGCGCCCGGCTTTGCCGCCGATGGAGAAAAATTCGACCTCACGGTGACGCTCACCCGCATCACCTTTCCGTACATCCTGTTCATGGCGCTGGTCGCGCTCTCGGCCGGCATCCTCAATACCTGGAGCCGTTTCGCATTGCCGGCATTCACCCCGGTACTGCTGAACCTCTCCTTCATCGGCATGGCGCTCATCGCGGCGCAATGGTTCGATCCGCCGGTGCAGGTGCTCGCCTGGGCGGTGTTGCTCGGCGGTGCGCTGCAGCTCGCTCTCCAGACCCCTGCGCTGAAAACGATCGGCATGCTGCCGCGTTTCGATTTCGCCCCCAATGATCCGGGTGTCAGACGCATCATGAAGCTGATGGCGCCGGCGCTGCTCGGCGTCTCCGTCAGCCAGATCTCCTTGCTGATCAACACGATCTTCGCCTCCTTCCTGACCTCTGGCAGCGTCTCCTGGCTGTATTACGCCGACCGGTTGATGGAATTCCCGGCCGGGCTGCTCGGCGCGGCACTGGGCACGATCCTGCTGCCCAGCCTCTCCAAGGCACACGCGAGTGGCAAGCCGGAAACCTTCTCGGGCTTGCTCGACTGGGGCTTGCGACTCACCTTCCTGCTGACGCTGCCGGCAGCAACGGCGCTGGCGATCCTTGGCGTGCCACTGATCGCCACACTCTTCAAGCATGGCGTCTTCACCGCGACCGACGTGCTCGCGACACGCCAGGCACTCGTCGCCTACAGCGTGGGTCTGATCGGCCTCATTCTCGTCAAGGTGCTGGCACCGGGTTTCTATGCGCAGCAGAACATCAAGACACCGGTGAAGATCGCGTTCGTCACGCTGGCCGCAACCCAAGCGATGAATATCGTTTTCATCGTCCCGCTCAAGCACGCAGGGCTGGCTCTGTCGATCGGGTTGGCCTCGTGCCTGAACGCCTGGCTGCTGTTCCGTGGCTTGCATCGGCGTGGTGCCTATCGCCCGCTGCCCGGCTGGCCGATGTTCGCGGCGAAGCTCGTCTTGGCGCTGGTGGCACTGGCGCTAACGCTCTGGTTCGGCATGGGCGAGGAAGCCAACTGGCTGACCGCGTCGAGCTGGACGCGTGTCACGCACCTGTCCCTGTTGGTCGTTGGCGCAGCCGCGGCGTATTTCGGCACGCTGTGGCTGCTAGGGTTTCGCTTGCAGGATTTCCGTCGCCGCGCCGAGCAATGAGGACGGGCGTCGTGCCGTCCCGCCAGCGCCGAGTTGGCACCATGCTGAAAACGAAACGGGCAGTCCCGTCACCGGAACTGCCCGCTCGTCGCTGGCCTGGAATATCGATCAGGCGATCAGCGGAACGATCAAGAGCGCCACGATGTTGATGATCTTGATCAGGGGATTCACCGCCGGGCCGGCCGTATCTTTGTACGGATCGCCGACGGTGTCGCCGGTCACCGCCGCCTTGTGCGCATCCGACCCCTTGCCGCCATAGTTGCCCTCTTCGATGTACTTCTTGGCGTTGTCCCAGGCGCCGCCGCCGGTGGTCATCGAGATCGCGACGAACAGGCCGGTGACGATTGTGCCGAGCAGAACGCCACCCAATGCACGCACACCGGCGCTGACACCGCCGATCGCGGGCATCAAGAAGTTCATCCCGATCGCCACCGCCAGCGGCACGACCACCGGCAGCAGCGAGGGGATCATCATTTCCTTGATCGCCGCCTTGGTCAGCATATCGACGCAGGTGCCGTATTCCGGTTTGGCCTTGCCTTCCATGATGCCCTTGATTTCGCGGAACTGACGGCGCACTTCGATGACCACGGAGCCCGCCGCGCGGCCGACCGCTTCCATGCCCATCGCGGCGAACAGATAAGGCACCATGCCGCCGACGAACAGACCGATGATGACCGCCGGATCGGAGAGGTCGAAGAGGAACTTCACACCCGGCTTGAAGGCTTCCAGCGCGTGGGTAAAGTCGGCGAACAGAACCAGCGCGGCCAGGCCCGCAGAACCGATCGCATAGCCCTTGGTCACCGCCTTGGTGGTGTTGCCGACCGCGTCGAGCGGGTCGGTGACGCCACGCACTGAATCCGGCAGTTCGGCCATTTCCGCAATGCCACCAGCATTGTCGGTGATCGGTCCGTAAGCGTCGAGGGCGACGATGATGCCAGCCATCGACAGCATCGAGGTCGCGGCGATCGCGATGCCATACAGACCGCCGAGCGTGTAAGCCGCCCAGATCGAGCCGCACACCGCGAGCACCGGCCAGGCAGTCGCCTTCATCGAGACGCCGATACCGGCGATGACGTTGGTGCCGTGACCGGTCGTCGAGGCTTGCGCGATGTGACGCACTGGCGCATATTCGGTTGCAGTGTAGTACTCGGTGATGAAGACCATCAGGCCGGTCAGCACCAGACCAATCACCGCCGCGCCATAAAGACGCATCTGCGAGCCGCCGCTAATGCCGAGCACCTGATCGAGCAAATGGTCATCGACGACCCAGCCGGTCAGCGGATAAAACACGACCAGCGCCAGCAGGCCGGCGACGATCAGGCCCTTGTAGAGCGCGCTCATGATCTTCTGTCCTGGCGAAGCCTTGACGAAGAAAGCGCCAAGGATCGAAGCGATGATCGCGAAACCGCCGAGTACCAGCGGATAAAGCACCGCGGAGTTCGCCATCGCTTCGCCACCCGCCTTGAACAACAGGGCGCCGAGCAGCATCGTCGCGACGGTCGTCACCGCATAGGTCTCGAACAGGTCGGCCGCCATGCCGGCGCAGTCGCCGACGTTGTCGCCGACGTTGTCGGCGATCACCGCCGGGTTGCGCGGGTCATCCTCGGGAATGCCTGCCTCGACCTTGCCGACGAGGTCGGCACCGACGTCGGCACCCTTGGTGAAGATGCCGCCGCCTAGACGCGCGAAGATCGAGATCAGTGAGGAACCGAAACCCAGACCGACGAGCGGATGCAGGATGTGGTCGAGGCTCTGGTCACCCTGAGTGGCCTTGAGATAGGCATAGAAACCGGCGACCCCCAACAGACCCAGGCCGACCACCAGCATGCCGGTGATCGCTCCACCGCGGAAGGCGACGTTGAGCGCTTCGTTCAGGCCCTTGCTCGCCGCCTCGGCCGTGCGCACGTTGGCGCGCACCGAGACGTTCATGCCGATGAAACCGGCTGCGCCGGACAGCACCGCGCCGAGCACGAAGCCGACGGCAGTGGCAACACCGAGCGAGAAGGTGATCACCACGGCGAGCACGATGCCCACCATCGCAATCGTCGTGTATTGGCGCTTGAGATAGGCTTGGGCGCCCTCCTGCACCGCCGCCGAGATCGCGCGCATCCGATCGTTGCCGGTCGGTTGGGCGAGAATCCATTGCGCCGAAACCCAGCCGAACACAATCGCACCGATTGCGCAGGCCAGGGCAAATATCAGACCTGAAGACATACACCCCCCTTTAGTCAAAACATCAGACTGCGATCACGAAAGCCGCAGCGCCCCAAAAAAAAGCTGCGGCTTTCACCGACTTACATCCTCACAACTTGAACTCCGGCAATTTCTTCGCCACCGCGACGTTCTTCAAAGTCACATACTTGGGCAGACCATCCGGCCCGTAGGGCGGATAGTCCTCGCCCTTCATCAGCGGCGCGAGGTATTCGCGGCACTTGTCGGTGATGCCGAAACCATCGCTGGTGATGAAGTTCTTCGGCATCATTTTCTCGACATTGGCCACCTTGGAGAGCGGCGCCATGCCAACCTTCCAGCGATAAGGCTTGCTGGAGATACGCTCGACGGTCGGCATCACCGAATTGTGCCCTTTCAGTGCGAACTCGACCGCCGCCTTGCCCATCGCATAGGCCTGATCGACGTCGGACTTCGAGGCGATGTGCCGCGCGGCGCGCTGCAGATAGTCGGCGACCCCCCAGTGGAACTTGTAGCCGAGCGATTCCTTGATCATGTTGGCGACCACCGGGGCAGCACCGCCGAGTTGGGCATGGCCGAAAGCATCGCGCGTGCCCTGCTCGGCGAGGAACTTGCCGTCGGGCCAATGGCACCCCTCGGAGACGACGACCGTGCAATAGCCGAACTTCTTGACCATCGCATCGACCTTGGCGAGGAATTTCTCCTTGTCGAACAACACCTCGGGGAACAGCACGACGATTGGCAGTTCACGCTCCTTGCTGGAAGCCATCGCGCCGGCGGCAGCGATCCAGCCGGCGTGCCGTCCCATCACCTCGAGTACGAACACCTTGGTCGAGGTCGCGCACATCGAGCGCACGTCATAGGTCGCCTCGAGCGTCGAGACGGCGATGTACTTGGCGACCGAACCGAAACCCGGGCAGTTGTCGGTGATCGGCAGGTCGTTATCCACGGTCTTGGGCACATGGATCGCCTGCACCGGGTAGCCCATCTTCTCGGACAGCTGCGAGACCTTGTAGCAGGTGTCGGCCGAGTCGCCGCCGCCGTTGTAGAAGAAGTAGCCGATGTTGTGCGCCTTGAACACCTCGATCAGGCGCTCGTATTCGCGCTGGTTCGCTTCCAGGCTCTTCAGCTTGTAGCGGCACGAGCCGAAGGCGCCGGAGGGCGTATAGCGCAGCGCGGCGATCGCCGCGGCGGATTCCTTGCTGGTGTCGATCAGGTCTTCGGTCAAAGCACCGATGATGCCATTGCGTCCTGCATAGACCTTGCCGATCTTGTCCTTGTGCTTCCTGGCGGTCTCGATCACGCCGCAGGCCGAGGCGTTGATCACCGCGGTCACTCCGCCCGACTGCGCATAGAACGCATTCATTTTCTTTGCTGCCATGATGACTCTCCTCCTCACTCGCTCAGGGCGGCAAAGGCAGCGTCGCGCACCTCCTCGACCTTGCCGAGCCCATTGATCTTGCGGTATTTCGGCGCACCGGGTTCGCCCGAGGCCGCCCATTTGCCGTAGTAGTCGATCAGCGCTTCGGTTTGCTGGTGATAGACCTCGAGGCGCTTTTTGACGGTTTCCTCCTTGTCATCGTCGCGCTGGATCAGCGGCTCGCCGGTGACGTCGTCCTTGCCTTCGACCTTGGGCGGATTGAAGATCACGTGATAAGTGCGCCCAGAGGCGACGTGCACGCGCCGCCCGCTCATGCGCTTGATGATCTCCTCGTCGGGCACGTCGATCTCGAGCACGTAGTCGATCGGCACACCGGCCTCCTTCATCGCCTCGGCCTGCGGGATGGTGCGTGGAAAACCGTCGAACATATAGCCGTTCTGACAATCCGGTTCCTTCAGCCGATCCTTCACCAGGCCGATGATGATGTCATCGCGAACGAGGCCGCCGGCATCCATGATCTTCTTGGCTTCCAGACCGAGCGGCGTGCCCGCCTTGACCGCGGCGCGCAGCATGTCGCCGGTCGAGATCTGCGGAATGCCGTATTTTTCCTTGATGAAATTGGCCTGGGTGCCCTTACCGGCGCCCGGCGGGCCCAACAGAATCAAACGCATCGTACATCTCCTCGTGTTGTTATTTCCTGACTTCAAACAATGCAACGAATGTTCGCACCAACCGCCACGGGCTTGGCTAGATTTTATCTATCCCAAGATAGCCGCCATGATTAGTGCAGTGCAACAAACTGTTTGCGCACCCGTTCCAGATCTTCTGGCGTATCGACGCCTGGCACCGGAGGATGCGCATAATCGATGACATGGATGTGAAAGCCGTGCCACAAGGCGCGCAGTTGTTCGAGCGCCTCCCATTGCTCGAGCGGCGCCGGCGCCAGCGAGCCAAAGCGGCGCAGGAAGCCCACCCGATAGGCATACAGCCCGACATGGCGCCGCACCTCCAATTCCGGGGGCAGCACCGCGGGACGCGCCGCCAGACCATCGCGATGCCAAGGGATCGGCGCGCGCGAGAAATAGAGCGCGCGCCCGTTGGAGGTGGTGACCACCTTGACGACGTGCGGACTCATAAACTCGGTCAGATCGTGGATGCGGTGCGCCGCGGTAGCCATGCTCGCCTCACGATCGATCACCAGCGCACCAGCCACGGCATCGATGTGGGCCGGATCGATCAGCGGTTCGTCGCCCTGCACGTTGACGACGATCGCCTCTTCAGGCCAGCCAAAGAAGCGCGCGACCTCGGCGACGCGATCGGTGCCGCTCACATGGTCGGCGCGCGTCATGACGGCAAGATGGCCGTGGGCCGCAGCCGCGGCGATGATGCGTTCGTCATCGGTGGCGATGATCACTTCCTGCGCGCCGCTTCGCTGCGCGGCTTCGGCGACGCGCACGACCATCGGTTTGCCGGCGAGATCGAGGAGCGGTTTGCCGGGCAGCCGCGTCGAGGCGTAACGGGCGGGGATGACGACGAAGAAGCCGCTCACTTACTCTTCTTCCGGGGCAAGCTGGCGCGCCTCGTCTTCGAGCATGATCGGAATGTCGTCGCGGATCGGGTAGGCGAGGCGGCAAGCCTTGCAGACCAGCTCGCCGGCTGCCTTGCGATAGTCGAGCGGGCCCTTGCACAGTGGGCAGACGAGGATTTCAAGCAGACGCGGGTCCATCGGTTTTCTCCAGAATGGCCAGAACATGGCGGGCGAGATCGGGCTCGACGTGCGCCTCGACCGGTAGCACCCAGACCGGCAGCCGCGCGAGGCCGGCGCATTTTAGCGCGTCCTTCTCGGTCATCAGTATCGCATCGCCGGCAAAATCGAGATCGACCGCGCTGTAGCGATGATGATCGGGAAACGGATGCGCCTCGAAGACGAGACCGAGCCGGGTAAGGTGATCGAAGAAGCGCTGCGGTTCGCCGATGCCAGCCACGGCATGCAGCTGCAGACCGGCCAGCTCGCCCGCCGCACAGAGGATTTTCGGATCGTCGAGACGATAAAACCGCTCGCCGACGAGGCGCATCGTGAAACGCGGCACGTCAGCCACGGCGGGCGCGGCGCAGTCGTGCAGCACCAGCGCCGCGACCTCGCGCAGACGGGCCGGCGGCTCGCGCAGCGGCCCGGCCGGCAGCGGCCAGCCATTCATCAGTCCGCGCCGGTCGATCACCGCGATCTCGACATCGCGGGCAAGACGGTAATGTTGCAGGCCGTCATCGCACAACAGCAGATCGCATTCGGGATGGGCGGCCAGGAGGGCGCGCCCGGCGGCGAGACGGTCCGCGCCGACGACGACCGGGCAGCCGCAGCGGCGCGCAAGCAGCAGCGGCTCGTCGCCGACCTCTTCTGCCGTGCTGTCCGCGCCGACGATGCGAATATCGCTCGTCGCGCGCCGATAGCCGCGGCTGACGATGCCCGGACGACGCCCCGCAGTTCGCAGCCGTTCAGCCAGCCAGAGCGTCAGTGGGGTCTTGCCTGCGCCGCCGGCGACGATGTTGCCGACCACCACCACCGGTACCGGCAAGCGCTCCGATTTCAGCCACCCGCGCCGGTATGCCTTGCGGCGCAGTCCGGCCAGGGCGAAGAACAACAGTCCGAAGGGCAGCAACGACCAGGCAAGGAGTCCCCGGCGTCGCCAGACCCGCATCATCCCATCACGGTTGTTTTTGCTGGGTGGCAAAGGAGATCTGGCTCAAGCCGGCAGTACGCGCGGCCTGCATCACGTCGATGACATTCTGATGGGCGGTCTTGGCGTCCGCGTTGATGACGACGATGGGTGAAGCTGCGCCTGCGGCAGCACGCTGCAATGCCTGGGCGAGCGCCTCGACGTTGCCTGCGACCGGCTGCTTGTCGATCAGCACCGTCCCGGCAGCCGTCACCACCACGTCGATCTCGTTCGGCTTGTCCTGCTGCGCCTGGGCATCCGCCGTCGGCAGATTGATCTCGAGGCCGGCGAACTTCGAGTAGGTCGTCGTGATCATCAGGAAGATGAGGATCACCAGCAGCACGTCGATCATCGGGATCAGATTGATCTCCGGCTCTTCGCGTGTGCGGCCGCGTTGGAAGTTCATTCACCGCCTCTCGCCATGGATCTGTTCGACCAATTTGAGCGCCTGCTGCTCCATCTCGATCACACAGCTGTCGACGAAGGCGCGGAAATGCCGGTAGAAGATCATCGCCGGGATGGCGATGATCAGGCCGAAGCCGGTGTTGTAGAGCGCCACCGAAATGCCATGCGCCAGCTGCTGCGGATTGTTGCCCGCGCCGGTGGCCGAACCGAAGATCTCGATCATCCCCACGACCGTGCCGAACAGTCCCAACAGCGGGCTGATCGAGGCGATCGTGCCCAAGCTGGTGAGGAAGCGTTCTAGCTCGTGGGCAACAGCGCGCCCGGCTTCTTCGATGGCTTCCTTCATCACTTCGCGCGAGGCTTTGTCGTTGCGCAAGCCGGCCGCGAAGACCCTGCCGAGCGGGGAATGCGCCTCGAGCCGCGCCAGCAGGTCGTCGGTGACGCCGCTCTTGCGGTATTCGGCGATCGTGCTCTGCAACAGGCCAGTGGGCACGACCCGCCCGCGCCGCAAAGTGAAAGCCCGTTCGATGATCAGCGCCACGGCGATCACCGACGCCGCCAGCAAAAACCAGATCGGCCAGCCGGCCGCCTGAATGATCGAAAACACGCTTTATCCTCCGCAACCATTGACGACAGATTGCGCACTTTACTACGAACCGCCGTCAGTCCCGACTAGAATGCCGCATGAATCGCATGTCAGAAATCTCATCGACCCTCGCCGCCTGGCTGAAGCTGCTCGGACAAGCCAGTGCCGGTGTACGAGCGCCGAGTTTCGCCAACGCAGCGGCACCCGAGCAGCAGGAAATCCTCATCGGCGCGCTGGCGGCGCTGGCCGCCGAAGCACTGGCCTGCGATCGCAGCTTAACGATCGTCACTGCCGACGATGGCCTGCTGCCGGATATCTCGAATGCCCTCGACCTGCATCTGCGTCCGCTCTGTCTGGTCCTGCCGGGCGCCGACCACGCCCGTCCGATTGCGCTGCGCGCGACACTGTCGCTCTTGAAAAGCCGACTCTCCCGCACCGCCGCCGACAGCCAAGGGCCCGTCTGGACGGCACAACGCGAACGTCTGCGGCATGCGGATGCCCTCTGGCGGATGAGCCTCGCCTGGGTGGCGCGCAATCTGCGTGACGAGGCGCCGCCGGCCGGCATCTTCGCTCTGTTTCCAGTGCGCATCGCCCCCTGGCAGGCCATCCAGCACACCGCAATGCCAACCGATTGGGTGGTGCTGATGCAAGACGGGCGATTGCCCGCTCAGCTTTGCAGCCCCTGGCCAGGGGCACGGCACACCCTGCTGCTGTCGTGGGCCGGTGGGAAAACGCAAGGCATCGTTCTTACCGACGAGACCGCGCAGCTTTCGGCGCAGATCGAGCTGCTCGGCCAGGAGCTCGCCGAGCTGGAGCTCGAGCTGGCAACCGCACAAGGGGAGCTGGCGGCATTCGGTGCCCGCTACCAGATGCTCGTTGCCGCCCGTATCGTCCGCCTCGACCGGCTGCTGGCCGAACTGGCCGCAGCGCGCCTCGAATGCACGCCACAGGATGCTGCCAAAGTCCAGGCGGCACAGGAGGCGCGAGCCCGCGCCGACCAATCGCAGCGCGAATACGAAGCCGGCAGATGCCGTCCTGAAGGGGAGCAGACCCAGTCTTTCGCACCGGACATCGAGCTCAAGAAGCGCTTTCGTCAGCTGGCGCAGAAGATCCACCCGGATCGCGCCGCCAACGAGGCCGAGCGCGCTTGGCGCACGCAGTTGATGAGTGAAGCCAACCGCGCCTACCGGGCCGGTGACGCCGTGGCACTCGAGCGCATCTTTGCCCTTTGGCGCGCCGGGCCCGGAGCGGCTGCCGGCGTTGCCGTCCCGAAGCCGCCGAGTTTTGCGCGCCGACAGGGACTCATCGCCCAGCGCGATGCGATCCGGCAACGTATCGCCGCCATCGGCGCCGAGCTCGACCGGCTCTACGGCTCGAAGCTCTACGAGCTCTTCGCCGCCGCGCGGCTGGCCGAACGCCAGGGGCGCGATCTGCTCAGCGAAATGGCGCAACGTCTCGATCGGCAGATCGCGCAGGCGGAAAGCGAGCTCGCCGCACTGATCAAAGGGTGATTTCCAGACCTTCGTAAGCCAGCATCACCTCGCAACCCGGATCCGGATGGCGGGCAAGCGCCTCGGCAAACACCCGTTCCAGCTCGTCATCGCTGCGGGTCGGTTCGTGGTGGGTGCATAGCAGCCGTCGGGCGCCGGTGCGGCGGGCCAATTCCAGACCGGTATCGAAAGTGCCATGCCCCCAGCCGATTTTCTGCGGATATTCGGCCACCGTGTAGGCGGCATCGACGATCAGCAGATCGACCGGACCGATCGCCGCATCCAGGTCGGCCTGGCGCTGTTCGATCAGCGCCTGGTATTCGGCCCAAGGCGGGTCCTCCGGCGCGTAAATGTTGCGCCAGGGCTCGTGATCGCCAGTGAAGAACAGCGCTTTGCCATTGCACTCGATGCGATAACCGAGATTGGTCACCGGATGGTTCATCAGTATCGGCGTCACGGTCGCATCGCCGACCCGAACCGGCTCCCCCACGGTCAGCGTCAGGTATTCGACCGCAGCCTTGAGCTCGGCTTCGCGAATCGGGAAATAACTGTATTGCAACTGCACGTTCATCACGTGCTCGACCCCTTGCTGGGTGATCAAATCGAAGGCACCGTGAATACGCACGACATTGCCGGGAATATGTAGCGGCACGAAGAACGGCAGCCCCTGGATGTGATCCCAATGGGTATGGGTGATGAAGATGTTGGCTTCCACGGGAAGCCGGGCGAGCAGGCTCTGCGCCAGCGGAAAGATACCGGTACCGGCATCGAGGATGATCAGTCGGTCTTCATCGCTCCTGACCTCGATGCAAGTCGTGTTGCCGCCATAGCGCACCGTGCGCGGACCGGGCGACGGGATCGATCCCCGCACGCCCCACATCTTCACTCTCATCCCCTCTCCCCAATGCCGATCTGCGCGAAGGTCTGCGCTTCCGCCAGATGTTTGTTCAAATCCCCGAAGCCCGCGACGACCGCGTCCAGATCGCTGCCGAAGCGCGTCGGCAATTCTGCCATCTCTTCCTCCCGCCAGGGATTGCCCGCTGCCCCGATGCTCTGTTTGCGGCAGATCGCATCGGCCATGCGCAGGCAATCGAGCATCGCCTGCGGCGCGACATCGGCCGCGTGATGGTCGCGAATGCATGCAACGAGCGCCTCACCGAACTGCCATTTCTTCGCCAGCAGGGCGCCGACGAAGGCGTGGTCGGCACCGATCACCTCCTGCTCGGCGAGATACAGCGGTTTCCCTTCCTGGGCTGCGATGCCCAGTGCGAGCGTGAATTCGGCCGCCATGGTGTGGGCGAATACCACCTTGCCGAAATCGTGCAGCAGCCCGGCCACATAGCAGTCACCGGGATCGGCTTCCGAGCGGGTATGTTTCTCGCACAACAGGCGCGCCAATGAGGCGACGGCCAACGAATGGAGCAAGTATTGCTGGCTGTCGAAGAAGTCGGTATGAAAGCGCGGCAGCGCCCCGGCGGCGGCACAGGCCAGCGCAAGATTTTTGATCGTGTTGAGGCCGAGATAGACGACCGCCTGGCCGACCGAGCCGATCTTGTTGGGCAAGGCATAGTAGGCGGAATTGATGACGCGCAGGATGCGCAGCGTCATCACCGGGTCTTTCTCGATCACACCGACCAGCTGCTTGGGCAGGCAGTTGCTGTCCCGCGTCATCGCGAGGATGGTCTGCACGCTCTTCGGAAACGCCGGCATGCGGTCGACCGCCGCCGTCAGCCTGCGTTCGAGTTCCGGTGACAACTGCGGCATGCCCTACCCCACCCCAAGGACGATGGCGGCGATTATACGGAGCGCGCCAGCGTCTGTTGGTCAAACGGCGGCAACGCGTTCGTAATACCGGGCGCGATAGAGCAAACGGCGCTTGTCGGCCGTTTCAGTGAAGCCGCTGCGATCGTGCAACACGTTGTTGCACACCAGCCCCATGCCAGGCTCGAGCCGGCCGCGCAGGGTCCACGGCGTCGGCGTGGCCAGGATGCGCTCGAGGGCGGCACGCGCCGCGCTGGCGGCGGCATCCCAGACGATACTCACCGTGCGGGCCGTGTAGCGCATGTGCAGCGTGCCATCTTCATTGACGGAAAACACCGGGCCGGGTTGGGCGGCACGCGCCACCCCCTGGTCATCGGTGCGCGGCGGGATGGTCATCACCGCCGGCCGAGACAGGGCGCGGATGTAGTCTGGATTCTCGTCGCGCAACAAGAGGTAGGCGATCTCGTGATCGAGCAGCTGATTCTCGCCGCCGCTGGCGGCGCTTTGCACGCAGTGCAGCAGCAAGCCGCGGATCGTGTGCTCGGGCCGGTTGTAATAGCCGTCGGTATGCCACTTGATCGGCCGGTCAGTGTAGGGAATGAAGTCCTTGCGTTCGCCACGGGCTTCGGCGCCGGTGACCGAAAGCGGCGAAATGCCGTCGCTGTCGGTCAGCCAGTGGCCATCGAGCGTGCGCATCCCAAGCTGGGCGCCGAGCCGCCGGGGAATCTCCTTGTCGGGATCCGCGCCGGTCTTGCTGATGTAGATCGCCATGTTGCAGCACCGGTTGAGAGCGACGAGACGCTCGCGCTCCACTGCTTTCAGCTGGCGCGGATCATCTAGGGCGACGATGATGTCCTCGATGTGCCGCGGCGCGGTATCGAGTTTGCGCGCGCGCCATTCGGCATAGGCGCGGGTGTCGGCAAGGTCGAAGGGGCCGGGCATCGCGTGTCCTTTCAGTCGATCGAGCCGCGCAGATCCTGCCGGCGCTGGCTTTTGGCCTGTTCCGGATTGAACAGGCCATCGAGGGTTTTCTCGAGCATCTTCAGCGACTCAGGAGCCTCGATGTCCATCGCCTGATCGATGACCCAGAGCTTGTCCTTCTCTGGCAAAACATCGCGCAAGCAGGCGGCGAAGAAGCGTTTGAAAGCGAAATCCGGCCCTTGCTCGGTGTAGTCGAATTCGGCGTAATCCACCACGCGGCGGTTGAAGAGATCGATGAAATGCCGCTGCGACTCGCCCGGCACCGCTTCGCCCAGCAGCATGATGTTGTTTTCCTCGACGAAGCGGGCGATGTTCTTCACCAGCGCGGACGTGAATTCGTTGCGTGCCGCGGCATCGAGCTTGCGATGAGCGACCCGGTCGGCTGCCACGGCCAGAAATGCCAGATACTCACAGACGAAATCGAAGTACGGGCGCCCCGGATCGATGTCGTAATCGGCCTTGCGCATGCGCTTGATCGATTCGATCGCCAGCTTCCAGGCGAGCACCGCCACCACCGAGGCAAGTGTCGCCGGAGAGCGCTGTCCCGGCGTGTGGAACTTGGTCTTGAGACGGATGGCCACGAATTAATAACCGCCCTTGCCATATGGCTGCGGCAGACCGGCGATACGGCAGCCCTGCTTTGCCGCACCACCATCCGGGAACAGCTCGAACATCAGCTTGTTGTCGGCTTCCGGCATCACGCCTTCATCCTGCAATCCCTTGATCAGGTTGCGCAGATTGGGGGTATGACCGTCTTCCTGATACTTCTGGCGGAGATAATTGATCACCTTCCAGTGTTGTTCGGTCAGCTCGATGCCTTCCTTTTCGGCGAAGGCATGCACCGCTTCCTCGCTGAAATCGGGTTCGAGCAGATAGCCGTAATCATCCACTTCTTTTTCGACGCCATTGATGACGATACCCATGTTTTTCCTCCTTGCAGTTGGCTTGTCGAGTTGATGATCGTTGAATCAGGCGGTTGCGGCGTCCGCTGGATTCGACTTGTGCGGCACGAAAACACCGCAGCCGCGTTTGCGTTCGATACCGAGGCCATATCGCATCAGGCGCTGGGCGCCTTCGGCATCGAGACCATTCACCATCAGGCTGAAGCCGTGCAACATCCCCTCCGCCGTTCTGGCCGACTGACGTTTGCCACAGACGAGAGAGCGCGGAACCACCTGCAGTGCCGCCAAGGCGCGCTGACAGGCGGTATAAAACCATTCCTCATCCGGTGCGTCGCTGCCGCCGAAGGTCACGAACTTCGAATACAGCACCGGCGCCTCGGGGAGCGCCTTTTCTGTTGCCGCGCCAACCTCGAGGATCGAACCGGCGAGATCGAGCTGGGCTCCGACCAACGCCCGCGCCTCAGCGAGTCGGCCGTGCGGCAGACGCAGCGTCAAATGCGAACGACGCGCGAGATACCACACCCCTTCCCCTGGACTCAAGCCGGAAAGGGGATGCACGCCGGCCAGCGCTTCGTTTTCCATCCACGGCAGGATCCGGCGGATCGCCTGCCATAGCGCATCTGCATGGTCGAACGGCACACTGCCGCCTTTGAGGACGAATTGGAGATCGACTATTTCCGGGCAGACATCCGTCAGCGCCACCTCGGTCGCCGTCTCGACTAGAGACTGGCCAGCCCCCAGGACCTCGAGCTGCCGCTGCGACCACTGCCCCATCGTCGCGGCCCAGCGGCCGGCAGTGACCGGATCGATATCGAAGATCGTAAACCGTCGATGCTCGCGGATGCGCAGGCGCAGTACCGGCACGCCACCCGCCGCGAAGCGGATGTGCTGCAATTCGATTTCCTGATTACCGACCGGCACCCGGAATTTGTCTAGACTGGTAATCTCATCCACGATTGCATGGACCTTGCGGCAAAGGCTGAAACGACATTGGAGATGGGGTCGGACTATCGCACCGCAAGATGGCGAGAACCATCACCAAATGGGAGAAAGCCGAATACCCCATCAGGGTAGGTTCCCTTACCCCTCCGAATGCGGTTATTCTACCTGCCGGAGGTATGGTGCAACCGGACGGTCAGTCCTGATAATTCAATCCAACAAAGACTGGCGACGGCGGCACGAACAACAGCAGCGAACGACCAGTTCCCAACAGTCACCTACGAACGAGGAGATAACATGGCCAAACAGCTTCACCCAACCCCTATGCTAGACCAACTCGAGTCCGGTCCGTGGCCCAGCTTCGTCACTGGCCTCAAGCGTCTCGCGAAGGACAAGGATTATGTCGTCGACCTGCTCGGCCACCTCGAGCATTCTTACGAAACCCGCAAGGGTTACTGGAAGGGGGGCACCGTGGGCGTGTTCGGTTACGGCGGCGGCGTGATCCCCCGCTTCACCGAAATCAAGGACGAAAAGACCGGCCAGCCGGTCTTCAAGGATGCTGCGGAATTCCACACCCTGCGCATCATGCCCCCGCCCGGCATGCACTATGACACCGCCACCCTGCGCAAATTCTGCGACATCTGGGAAAAGTATGGTTCCGGCCTGATCGCGCTGCACGGCCAGTCCGGCGACATCATGTTCCAGGGCTGCACCACCGAGAACGTCCAGCCGGCCTGGGACGAAATCAACGAGATGGGCTTCGATATGGGCGGCGCCGGCCCGGCCGTGCGCACCGCGATGTCCTGCGTCGGTGCCGCGCGCTGCGAGCAGTCCTGCTACGACGAAGCGCTGGCTCACCAGAAGATCATCAACAACTTCCTCGACGACATCCATCGTCCGGCACTGCCTTACAAGTTCAAGTTCAAGTTCTCCGGCTGCGGCAACGACTGCATGAACGCCATCCAGCGTGCCGACATGGCCGTGATCGGTACTTGGCGTGACAACATGAAGACCGACGACGAGCTCGGCAAGAAGTGGTTCGCCAAGCACGGCATGAACGAGCTGATCAACGACGTCGTCAATATGTGCCCGACGCGCGCCCTGCAAGTCAAGGACACCAAGGATGTGCGCAAGGACGCACACATCTCCGCCGTCGCGATCAACGACACCCAGTCGCTCGAAATCGACAACAAGGACTGCGTGCGCTGCATGCACTGCATCAACGTGATGACCGGCGCGCTCGGCCCGGGCAAGGACAAAGGCGCGACGATCCTGGTCGGCGGCCACGGCCACTTGAAGATCGGCGCGACGCTCGGCACCGTCGTCGTCCCCTTCATGGACCTCAAGACCGAAGAAGACTACGACAAGCTGGTCGAGCTGGCGCAGAACATCGTCGACTTCTTCGCCGAGAACGCTCTCGAGCATGAGCGCACCGGTGAGATGATCGAACGTATTGGTCTAGTCAACTTCCTCGAAGGCATCGGCCTCGATCCCGACGCGAACATGGTCAACTGCCCGCGTTCCAACCCGTATGTGCGCACCGACGGTTGGGACGAAGAAGTCGCGCGGATCAACGCCAAGAAGAAGGCCGCGGCCTGAGCTTCCTCCTGTGACAGGCGGCCGACTCCGTCTGGAGTCGGCCGACGGCCAGGCAGATGACCCTGTTCAGATAGCAACCATTTACACTGCGGAGACGATTCATGGCTCAACCTCAAATGCGCAAGCCAGTCGAGTACTTCCTCGACAACAAGAAATTCCTCCATCCGAAACTCGCCGCCAACTATGGCAACTGGAAATACCACGACCGTCCGCGTCCTGGCGTCCTGCATCACGTCTCCAACACTGGCGACGAAGTCTGGACGGTGCGCGCCGGCACCCAGCGGCAGATGGACGTGCACACGATCCGTCTGCTGTGCGACATCGCCGACCAATACGCCGAAGGGCGCGTTCGTTTCACGATCCGTTCCAACATCGAATACATCGTCTCCGATGAAGCCAAGGTCGGCCCGCTGATCGAAGCGCTGGAAAAGAACGGCTTCCCCGTCGGCGGCACCGGTAACTCGGTGTCGATGGTCGCCCACACCCAGGGCTGGCTGCACTGCGACATCCCGGGCACAGATGCCTCCGGCGTCGTCAAGTCGATGATGGACGCGCTGTTCGAAGACTTCAAGAAGGAAGAGATGCCCAACCGCGTCCGCTTGTCGACCTCCTGCTGCGAAATCAACTGCGGCGGCCAGGCCGACATCGCGGTGATCATCCAGCACACCAAGCCGCCGAAGATCAACCACGACCTGGTCGCCAACGTCTGCGAACGTCCCGCCGTCGTCGCCCGCTGCCCGGTCGCGGCGATCCGCCCAGCGCTGGTCAATGGCAAGCCTTCGCTGGAAGTCGACGAGAAGAAATGCGTCTGCTGCGGCGCCTGCTACCCCCCCTGCCCGCCGATGCAGATCAACGACCCCGAGCACTCGAAGCTCGCGATCTGGGTGGGCGGCAAGAACTCCAACGCGCGCAGCAAGCCCTCCTTCCACAAGCTGGTCGCCGCTGGGCTGCCCAACAACCCGCCGCGTTGGCCGGAGGTCAACGCCATCGTCAAGAAAATCCTCGACACCTACAAGGCCGATGCCCGTCCGTGGGAGCGCATGGCCGACTGGATCGAGCGTATCGGCTGGCCGCGCTTCTTCGAAAAGACGGGTCTGCCCTTCACCAAGTACATGATCGACGATTGGCGCGGCAGCCGTTACAACCTCAACGCCTCGAACCACGTCCGCTTCTGAGGAATCCGACACGATGAAGTTTTCGATTCTGGTCAACGAAGGTCCTTACACGCACGAGGCTTCCGACACCGCCTACCAGTTCGCCAAGGCGGTGTTGGCGAAGGGACACGAGATCTTCCGGATCTTCTTCTATCACGACGGCGTCAACAACGCCACGCGCCTGACCACGCCGCCGCAGGATGACCGCAACATCGTCAGCCGCTGGTCGAAGCTCGCGCAGGAGAACAATCTCGATCTCGTCGTCTGCGTCGCCGCGGCGCAGCGCCGTGGCATCGTCGATGAGGGCGAGATGAAGCGTAACGGCAAGGACGCCACGAACCTGGCGCCGGGATTCCGCATCTCCGGCCTCGGTCAGCTGATCGAAGCCGGCATCCAGTCCGACCGTCTGGTCGTGTTCGGTGACTGAAGGAGCGCACAGATGACTACCAAGAAATTCATGATGGTCAATCGCAAGGCGCCCTACGGCACGATCTATGCGTGGGAAGCTCTCGAAGTCGTGTTGATCGCCGCCGCCTTCGAGCAGGATGTATCGCTGACCTTCCTCGACGATGGTGTCTATCAGCTCAAGAAAGGGCACAACACCAAGGGCATCGAGACCA
This sequence comes from Sulfuricystis multivorans, assembly GCF_003966565.1. NCBI lineage: Bacteria > Pseudomonadati > Pseudomonadota > Betaproteobacteria > Nitrosomonadales > Sterolibacteriaceae > Sulfuricystis > Sulfuricystis multivorans. The sequence goes on from NZ_AP018718.1 coordinate 1,699,473, forward strand.
AGGCCTTCGAAAAGACCTGGGGGGCGCTCGAGGATTACGACATCACCAAGCTTTACGTCGCCCAGGAATCGCTGGCCGAGCGCGGTTTGTCCGCCGACGATCTCGCGGTGCCCGTCGAAGTGCTCTCCCGCGCCGAAATCGGCAAACTGATGGAAGAGCAGGACGTGATCCTGTCGTTCTGAGGAAACCACCATGCTGCATATCGTCAACAAATCCCCCTACGACCGTCCCGCGCTGAATTCCGTCCTCGCCACCTGCGATGGCGGCACGATCCTCCTCATCGAGGATGCCGTCTACGCAGCCGCCAAAGGGGGCAGCGAAGAAGCCAAGATCAAGGCGGCGATGGGCAAATTCAAAATCTATGCGCTCGCTTCCGACCTGGAAGCGCGCGGGATGGCGGATCGTGTGATCGAGGGCATCACCGTCACCGATTACGCCGGCTTCGTCGATCTCGTCGCGGATCACAAAACCTGCCAGTCATGGCTGTAACCCATTTTCAATCAATCAACTAGGAGACAACAATGGCATTCGAACTCAACGGCAAGACCTACGAAACCGACGAAGAAGGCTACCTGGTCAACCTGTCGGACTGGAATGAAGACGTCGCCAAGTACCTGGCCGAGCAAGAAGGCGTCAACCTGACCGACGCGCACTGGGAAGTCATCAACTTCCTGCGCGACTACTACAACGAGTTCCAGATCGCTCCAGCCGTGCGCGTGCTGACCAAGGCGATCGGCAAGAAGCTCGGCCCGGATAAAGGCAACAGCCAGTATCTCTATGAGCTGTTCCCCTATGGCCCCGCCAAGCAGGCCTGCAAGATCGCCGGCCTGCCGAAGCCGACCGGCTGCGTCTGATTCAGAAATAACCCGTCGGTGCACGGCACACTGGTGCCGTGCCACCAGCGCCGATTTCCGCAGTAGCGCCGGCTGCTCCGACGGCTACGTCAGGACAGCCAACGCAGCTCTGCACTCATGAATGCTGTGTTCGCCGTGGTGCACCGTCCATGACAACGTTCTTCGCGATCCTGTTCTACCTCGCCTTCGCCATCTTGGTCGTCGGCCTGGCCTACAAGATCTACGACTTTGCCCGCACTCCTGCGCCACTGTCGATCCCGACGACACCGGCGCCGACCACCACCGCCGGCGTGGCGTTCCGCTTGGCGCGCGAGGTGGTGCTGTTCGAGAGCCTGTTCAAGGGCAACCTGTGGATCTGGTTGTTCGGCTGGATGTTCCACATGGGACTGTTTCTCGTCCTGATCCGTCATCTGCGCTATTTCATCAGTGATGTTCCGGCCTGGCTGGTCTTCATTCAACCTTTCGGCAAATACGCCGCATTCATGATGGTGGCCGGACTGGCTGGTCTCTGGGCGCGCCGTTTCCTGGTCGAACGCATCCGCTACATCACCACGCCGTCCGATCATCTTTGGCTTGTCGTATTGATCGGCATCGGCATCACCGGTGCTGGCATGACCTTCGTCAGCCATGTCGATGTCGTCGCCGTGAAGGCCTTCTTCCTTGGTCTGATGCGCTTCGACATCCAGCCGCTGCCGGACCACCCTGCCTTGTACATCCATCTGATTCTCGTCGCCTTGCTGATGATCCTGTTCCCATTCAGCAAGCTACTGCATGCCCCGGGCGTGTTCTTCAGCCCGACCCGCAACCAGGCCGATACCCCGCGCGAAAAACGTCATCTCGCGCCGTGGGCCGCCCAGATCGAGAAGAGCTGACATGGCCGACCTTGAATTCCAGATTCCGAAATACCGGGAATATCCGGAAGTGCCTGTGCTCCAGCCGGGTGCGATGGCCCATTCGCACCCGCACGTCGCCAGCGAAAAGATCCAGGAAGCCATCGGCTTCCAGGGCAAGCTGGATGACGACTGGCAAATTACCCACGACAAGGCGATCGCCAAATTCGGCGAGCTGCTCGGCAAATACCGCTCGCTCAAGGTGTTCATGGATGCCTGCGTGCATTGCGGTTCCTGCACCGACAAGTGCCACTATTTCATCGGTACCAGCGACCCGAAGAACATGCCAGTGGCGCGCCAGGAGTTGATGCGCTCGGTCTATCGGCGCTATTTCACTTTCGCTGGCAAGCTGTTCCCCGGCCTGGTGGGCGCCAAGGATCTGACACGCGAACTCCTTGACGAATGGTACAGCTACTTCTGGCAGTGTTCGGAATGTCGCCGCTGCTCGGTGTTCTGCCCCTATGGCATCGACACCGCCGAAGTGACGATGGCCGCGCGCCATATCCTAGACACGGTCGGCTACGGCCAGAAGTACTCGAACGAAATCATCGGCAAGGTCTACAAGATCGGCAACAACCTGGGGCTACCCGGCCCGGCACTCGAGGACACGCTGCAGGGTCTCGAAGAAGACGTCAAAGAAGACACCGGCGTCGACGTCAAGTATCCGCTCGATGTCCAAGGCGCCGAAGTGCTGTTGGTCACCCCATCGGCCGACTTCTTCGCCGAGCCGCACATCGAATCATTGATCGGCTACGGCAAGGTCTTCCATGCTGCAGGGATTTCCTGGACGCTCTCCTCACATGCCTCGGAGGCCGGCAACTTCGGTCTGTTCAATGGCAGCTATGAGACGATGCGCAAGGTCGCCATGCGCATTCGCGAGGCGGCGTTGGAGTTGGGCGTCAAACGCATCGTCGTCGGCGAATGCGGCCATGCCTGGCGTGTCGCCTATGCGTTCTGGAACACCTTGAACGGTGTCGGTGCCGGCGGTAACGATCCCTTCTCGATCGAACTGCAAAAGCAGCTCGATCCGCGCTATCCGCAACCTTCGCACATCTGCGAATTCACTTGGGATCTGATCCAGCAAGGGCGCCTGAAGTTCGACAAGGAAGCCAACGACCACCGCGTCATCACCTTCCACGACTCCTGCAACGTCGCCCGCGCCTCGCGCATGGGCGGCTATCCGGGCGGCCAGTTCGAGATTCCGCGCAACATCATCAAGGCGGTTGCCAACAAATTCGTCGACATGGCGCCGGAGACGATCCGCGAGGTCACCTATTGTTGCGGCGGCGGTGGCGGCATCCTGACAGACGAGCTGATCGAAGCGCGCATCAAGGGCGCTTTTCCGCGCATGGAAGCGCTGCAGCAAGTGGTCGAAAGGCATGGCGTGAACTTCATGGCCACCATCTGTGCGATCTGCAAAGCCCAATTCACCAAGGTCTTGCCGTATTACGGTTTCAACATGCGGCTGGTCGGCGGCGTGCACCAGCTGGTCAGCACCGCCATCCGCCTCGGCAACGAACATTGATCCAACAACCCGATAAACACACGGAGACGACGATGTCAGCGACCCCCGAAACGACGAACGTAAAGTTGACCTTCCGCCACTTCAAGGACGGCGAAAAGCCCGATAGTTACAAGCGCTGGCAAGAAAAAATCTTCCAGGCGGGCTGGTCCTACAAGTGCCCGACCTACATCCAGTCCACGCCCCCGTGTCAGGGTTCCTGCCCGTCGGGCGAAGACATCCGCAGCTACCTGAACATCGTGCGCGGCATCGAAAAACCGCCGGTAGGCGCCGATGGCAAGCCGGTCATGCCGTGGCAGGAATATGCCTGGCGGCGCCTGACCGAAGCCAACCCCTTCCCGGCAGTGATGGGCCGTGTCTGCCCGGCGCCCTGCGAATCCGGCTGCAACCGCAACCAGGTCGAAGACCATGTCGGTATCAACTCGGTCGAACACTATCTGGGCGAATATGCGATCAAGAACAACCTGCAGTTCAAGAAGCCCGAGAAACTGACCGGCAAGAAAGTCGCCGTGATCGGTGGTGGGCCTGCCGGTCTGTCGGTCGCCTACCAGCTGGCGCTGAAGGGTCATTCGGTCACCATCTTCGACGACCACGACAAGCTCGGTGGCATGATGCGCTACGGCATCCCGGGCTACCGCACGCCGCGTGAAGTGCTCGATGCCGAAATCCAGCGCATCCTCAACCTCGGTGTCGAGACGCGCTTGAACTGCAAAGTCGGTGTCGATGTCACGCTCGAGCAGATCCGCAAGGAATTCGACGCCGTCTTCCTCGGCCTCGGCGCCCAGGGCGGCCGCCAGCTTCCCGCCGAGGGCGCGGAAAACACGCCGAACGTGGTCACCGCGACCGCGTTCCTGAAAGCCTTCAACGACGGCCGCCTGAAGTCGGTCGGCAAGAATGTCGTGGTCGTGGGCGGCGGCGACACTTCGATGGACGTCGCCACCGTGGCGCGTCGTCTTGGCCACATCGACAAGGTCAACCCGACCGACTGGGAGAAAGCGATCGCCGGCCAGCTCGCCCAGGACGTGGCGGACATCTCCCGCAGAGAAGGCGCCAACGTGGTGCTGACCTCGGTGTTCATGACCGCCAGCAAGCACGAAATCGAGCACGCGCAATCCGAAGGGATCGAGATCATGCAAGGCTGGATGCCGGTCAAGGTGATCAAGGGCCCGGATGGCCGTGCCACCGCGTTGCGTGTCAAGCAATGCGAGGCCAAGATGGTCGCAGGCCGCCTCGACATCAAGCCGATCGAGGGCACCGAGAAGGACCTGCCGGCCGACTTGATCGTCTCGGCGATCGGCCAGACCATCGATCTGACTGGCCTGTCCGAATTCGACAACGGCAAGGGTGGCGTCTCCGCCGACCGGAATTACCAGGTGCAAGGCAAGCCCGGCGTGTTCTGCGGCGGTGACGTGATCCGCCCGCATCTTTTGACCACCGCAATCGGTCATGGTGCGATCGCCGCCGACGGCATCGACCAATTCCTGCAGGGCCTCGAAGTGGGCAAGCGGCCGAAGATCGACGTGCATTACTTCGACCTGCTGCGCAAGTATCACGAGAAGGGCGTCGAGTTCCATGAAATTCATGGCCCGATCCGCGGCTCCTCGGAGTCTAAGGACATCATCCACAACTTCGACAACCGCGCCGATCGCTACATCATCCCGCACACCGAGTTGTTCCTTGGTCACTTCCAATACACGCCGCGCAACAAGCGCAAGATCGTCCATCTGACGAAGGAAGAGGCGCTCGGCAACTTCGAGGAACGCCTCGAGCCGCTCAACGATCAGCAAGTCGTTGCCGAGGCCAAGCGCTGCATGAGTTGCGGCCTGTGCTTCGAGTGCGACAACTGTGTGGTCTATTGCCCGCAGACGGCGGTCTATCGCGTCAAGAAGACCGAGGCGACCACCGGCCGCTACGTCGCCACCGACTACGACAAGTGCATCGGCTGCCACATCTGTCACGATGTCTGCCCGACTGGCTACATCCAGATGGGCCTTGGCGAGTAACCTCGAGGAGAAGGGGTGAGGAGTATGGTCATCGTGAAGCGTTTACTCGTCGGTTTGGCGGCGGTCCTGCTGCTTGCCCCTACTCTCGCCGCCGCTGGTACGCCGCTGCCGCAGCTCAAGATCGAGAATCCGGGGTCATGCATCGCACCGGTGCCCGAGATGCGCCGCAATCACATGGAGATGCTGAAGCACACCCGTGACCGGACCCTGCGCCAGGGTATCCGTGGCGAAAAGGCGAGCCTCAACGAGTGCATCAATTGTCATGCCAGCAAGACCACCGGCTCGGTGCTCGGCCCAGGCGGTTTCTGCCAGGAATGCCATGCCTACGCCGCCGTCAAGCCGGATTGTTGGGATTGTCATCAACCCAAGGCCGGCAACCATCAGGCCGTGGGAGTGAAACCATGAGCGAAGACCGCATCGAGAACAAATCGCGCCGTAGTTTCGTCGGAGCAGCAGCCGTCGCCGGTATCGGCGTCGCCGCGCTGGCGCCCGGCCTCAAGTTGATCGAAGTCGCCGGTGCCGCGCAGCGAGCGCCGGGTGAGCCGGCTTCTTCCGCCGTGCGCTGGGGCATGCTGATCGACACCAGCAAGTGCGCGAGCGGCTGCGACGCCTGCGTGAAGGCCTGCGCGCTTGAAAACGGCATCAACGAAACCGTCACTGACGCACGCCAGGGCTCCCAGTGGATCCGCAAGATCGATCTCAAAGATCCCAAGACGGGGCAGGAGCATTCGTTGCCGATGCTCTGTCAGCACTGCGAACACCCGCCCTGCGTCGATGTCTGCCCGACCGGAGCCTCGATGAAACGCGCCGATGGCATCGTGCTCGTCGACCGCCACATCTGCATCGGTTGCCGCTATTGCATGATGGCTTGCCCCTACAAGGCGCGCTCGCTGGTGCATATGCCGCTCACCGAGCAGAATCCTCTGGTGCCGCGCGGCCAGGGATGTGTAGAAGCCTGTACCTTCTGCGTGCATCGGGTCGATCGCGGCCAACAGCCGGCCTGTGTCGAGGCCTGCCCGGAAAAGGCCATGCTGTTCGGTAATCTCAACGACCCGAACAGCGAAATTGCCCAGCGCATTGCGAAAGAAAAGACCACGCAGGTGCGCGCCGATCTGAAACTGAATCTTGGCGTGCGTTACCAGGGAATCTGACGACCATGCAATCTGCCCTCACCCAACGTCTGCGCATACCGAACTTCTACCTCTTGGCAGCCATTGGTGCCATCCTCACCGTGGCAGGCACACTTGCCGCCTTCTACATGGAGCATCACGGCCACCAGGTGACCGGCATGAACAACCAGGTCTTCTGGGGCTTGCCACACGTGTTCGCGATCTTCCTGATCGTCGGCGCATCGGGCGTGCTCAACGTCGCCTCGATCGGCACCGTCTTCGGCAAGAAGGTCTACAAACCACGCGGGCCGCTCTCCGGTTTACTGGCGATCACCATGCTGGCTGCGGGTCTGTTCGTGATCATGCTCGACCTGGGGCGTGCCGATCGTCTGATCGTCGCGATGACGCACGTCAACTGGACCTCGGTGTTCGGGTGGAACATGGTGCTGTATCCCGTGTTTTTTGGCCTGGTTGGCCTCTACGTCTGGCTGCTGCTCGACCGTAAGATGTATGCCTATTCCAAGGCAGCGGGCACGGCGGCCTTCATCTGGCGTCTGGTGATGACCACTGGTACCGGTTCCATCTTCGGTTTCGTCGTCGCGCGCCAGGCCTATCATTCCGCAGTCATCGCCCCGATGTTCATCATCATGTCGTTCGCCTGGGGGCTGGCGATGTTCCTACTTTTCCAAACGGCGATGTACAAATGGCAGGGCACCCAGCTGAATGAGGAAATCCGCCTGCGGCTCAACAATCTGCTGGGAACCTTCGTGGCAGCGGTCGCCTATTTCGTCGTCGTCTATCATCTCACCAACATCTACTACGCGAAGCAGACCGCCTTCGAACACTTCATCCTCGTCTCCGGCGGCATTTATCCGCAACTGTTCTGGGTCGGCTTCGTCGTCGTCGGCACGCTCCTGCCGCTGCTGTTCGTCTTCGTCCCCGCGCTGCGCAACACACCTTCTTCCAGCATCCTGGCGTCGATTTTCACCATCCTCGGCGGCTTGGCCTTCCTGTATGTATTCATCATCGGCGGGCAAGCCTATCCGCTCGAAATCTTCCCGGGCATGGAGGTGAAAAGCAGCTTTTTCGATGGCGTGGTCGATCCCTACACGCCCAGCTTGCCCGAGATCCTGCTCAGTATTGGCGGGTTCGGCCTGTATTTCCTGCTCAGTCTGCTCGCCGTCCATGTATTGCCTTTCATGCCGCAGGACGACATCGCCCAGTTGCAGGCATCGGGCGCGCTACACGACTGAAGCATGCTGCGCGGCTGAATCCCGACAGGGATTCGCCGGGCAACGGTTTCCTCCATGCACCGTTTCCTGATCTCCGCCGCGCACAAGTCCTCGGGCAAGACCACGCTTTCCATCGGTCTGTGTGCGGCGCTCTCCGCACGCGGTCTCGCCGTGCAACCCTTCAAGAAGGGCCCGGACTACATCGATCCGCTCTGGCTTTCCAGAGCGGCGGGGCGAGGTTGCCGCAATCTCGACTTCTTCCTCTCCCCGCACGAAGAGATCCTTCGCCAGTTTAGCCAAGGCCATGACGCCGACGTCTGCCTGGTCGAGGGCAACAAGGGGCTCTACGACGGGCTCGCGCTCGATGGCAGCAACAGCAACGCAGCGCTGGCCCGGCTCCTCGATCTGCCGGTGATCCTGGTGCTCGACGCGCGCGGCCAGACGCGCGGCATCGCCCCGCTGATCCTCGGTTACCAGGCCTTCGATCCAGCGATCCGCATCGTCGGCGTGATCCTCAACCGCCTCGGCGGCAGCCGTCACGAAGCCAAGCTGCGCGCCGTCGTCGAGCACTACACCCACGTGCCCGTGCTTGGCGCGATCCACGAAGATCCGCAGCTAGCGGTCGTCGAACGCCATCTCGGTCTGATGCCGGCGAACGAAGCCGCTCATGCCCATGAGACCATCGCCGCGATTGCCGACCGTGTCGCCCGGCAGGTCGATCTCGACAGGCTGCTGGCCATCACCAAGACCGATGTGGCACTCTCCCCTCCTCCGCCCCGCCCGGCCCAGCCCAGCCCCAAAATCCGCGTGGCCATCGCTCGCGATGCCGCCTTCGGCTTCTACTACAGCGACGATCTCGAAGCGCTCGAGGACGCCGGTGCCGAGCTCGTCCCCTTCGATACCCTCAGTGATGCGCATCTGCCGCCCTGTGATGCGCTGCTGATCGGCGGCGGCTTTCCCGAGTCCTTTCTCGACGAGCTCGCCGCCAACACCAGCCTGCGCGAGGAGATTCGCACCGCAATCACAGCCGGTATGCCCGCCTATGCCGAGTGCGGCGGCCTGATGTATTTGGCCCGTTCGATCACCTGGCAAGGCAAATCCCGGCCGATGGTCGGGGTGATCCCGGGTGACATTCTGATGCACGACAAACCGGTCGGCCGCGGTTACGTGATCATCGAGCCGACCCAGGATCATCCGTGGTGGCAGGCGCAGAGGTGCCGTCCCGCGAGCGCCGAACTTCCTGCGATCCACGCCCACGAATTCCACTACTCCGAGATTCGCGGGCTGCCGGCCGACCAGCGCTATGCCTATCGGGTCAAACGCGGCCACGGCACCGATGGCCAGCACGACGGCATCCTTTGCCACAATCTGCTGGCCTCTTACACCCACCTGCGCGGCACGGCCGGTTGTGACTGGCCGGCACGCTTCATCCGCTTTGTTAACATGAAATACGATCAGCCATGCCCTCGACGTTCGTGACTCGACCGGAAGATCACCCTCGAGGCGAAAGCCGCGCACACGCCGTAGGGGTAGGCCTTGTGCCTACCCCCTTGTGCCTACCCGTCAACTCGCCCATAGGGCGGGCACAAGACCCACACATAGGGCGGGCACAAGACCCGCCCCTACAGGATGTGGGCGGGTGTTTATTCTTGCGCATGGCTATTTCATCCTCTGCGGGTGAGCGTGGTGATCATGCGCGTTAGCAGGCCGTTGAAAAACGTCACGAGGATGGCCAGATGCAAGGCGCACGGAGCGCAGCGACCGAGACATATCAATAAGATAGGCGAGGGAGCGAGCACCGCGCAACGCCGCAGATGGCCACCGCAGTAGTTTTTCAACAGCCTGTTAGACAATGTAACATTCCCACTCTGGAGACAGTCCCATGTTTACCCTGACCCCTGCCGCTGCCCAGCAAATCATCGCTGCCGCCGCAGCCTACCCCAACGATGACGAAGACATGCCCTGCCTGCGCGTCGCGGCCAAGATCGAAGACGGCGATATCGTTTACGGCATGGGTTTCGACGAAGAGCGCGAACAGGATACGGTCGTCGAATCCTGTGGCGTCACCGTGCTGATCTCACCTTTGAGCCGCGACCTGCTGGCCGATGCGACGCTCGATTTCGTCGAACTGCGGCCCGGCGAATTCCAGTTCGTCTTCCTGCACGGAGAAACGGCTCCAGGCGCAGAGGGCGGCTGTGCCAGTCGCAGCAGCGGCTGCGGTGGCTGTGGCGGAGGGACGGCGGGAGGTTGTGGCTGAGATGGACCATCCCCTGCTTCCCGAAGTGCCCAGCCGCGGCGCGGCCGTGCCCGGCACGGTCTATCTGGTCGGTGCCGGACCGGGTGATCCGGAGCTCTTGACGCTGCGCGCGTTGCGGCTGATCCGCGAGGCCGACGTCTTGGTTCATGATCAGCTCGTCTCCGAGGCGATCCTCGGTCTGGTCAATCCGGTGGCCGAGCGCATCTATGCCGGTAAGCAACGCGGCAACCATGCGGTGCCTCAGGAGGACCTGAATCGACTGCTGGTGCAGCTCGCCAAGCAAAACAAACGTGTCGTGCGCCTCAAGGGGGGCGATCCCTACACCTTCGGCCGCGGCGGCGAGGAGGTCGAAACGCTGCGCGAAAACGGCGTACCTTTCGAGGTCGTGCCGGGCGTCACCGCGGCGGCCGGTGTCGCCGCCTACGCCGGCATACCGCTCACCCACCGCAATTACGCCCAGGCTTGCGTCTATGTCACCGGTCACCTCAAGGATGGCAGCATGAACCTCGACTGGCCAGGGCTCGCCCGCCGCCGTCAGACGGTGATCATCTACATGGGGCTCTCTGGCCTGTCCTACCTGTGCGAACAGCTGATCGCGCACGGCCTGCCGCCCGACTGGCCCGCGGCGATCGTCCAGCAGGGCACCACCCCAAATCAGCGTACCGTCACCGGCACGCTGGCTACCTTGCCAGAACTCGCCGCCCAGGCCGGTCTCAAACCACCGACGCTGATCATCGTCGGCGAAGTCGTCCGGCTCCGCGACAAACTCGCCTGGTTCGAGAAAACCCCTGTTTGAACAAGGACTGACGTCCTGCGAAAGCAGGGGGTTTTCCACGAGTTCTCTCAAGACCGGCGCCAGCATTGTCGTTATATCGTGGTAAAGCCATGGCCAACCACGACAGCGAAGCCCAATTCATCGACATCGCCGATCTGCGCATCGGGATGTACGTCTATGTCGATCTGGGCTGGATCAAACATCCTTTCGCGCTGAACAGCTTCAAGATCAGCTCGCAGGACCAGATCGACACGCTGATCGAACTGGGCGTCAAGCGCATCCGCTGGTCGCCGGAAAAGAGCGATCTCGAGCCACGCACCGAGAATGCCCAGAACGCAGTGGCTGGGAATGAGGATGCTCCAGCGGTGGATGACGCACAAAAATTCGGCGCTGACGGAACGGCACCTTCCAATCCAACCGGCAACGGAACAGCTCACGGACATGAGCCCCCAAGCGCTGCAGGGCGACAGGCAATCAGCGAAATCGTCGCCGCGGAAGCAGCCGCGCGTGTCGAAGAACGCCGTCGGCGGCAACAACGGCTCGCCGATCAGCTCAAGAGCCTGGAAATCTGCGAACGCGAGTTTTCCAGCGCATCACGCGGCTATCGCCAGCTCTGCGAACAAGTCGCCTCCCAGCCGGAAATCGCCCGCGAACGCGCCAGCGCGATCGTCGGCACGATGCTCAACGAGATGCTCGGCCAGCAGGAAACCGCGATCCGCTTGCTCTCCGAAGGCGTCGGCGATCGCACCGCGCAACATGCCATCAACGTCACGGTCATCGCCCTACTGCTCGGCAAGGCACTCGGCCTCGACGACACTCGGCTCGAGACACTCGGCAATGGCGCGCTGCTGCACGACATCGGACTGATCGAGCTGCCGGAGCGGCTGCGCTGGTTCGACAAGCATTTCACCACTGCCGAACGACGGCTCTATCAAGAACACGTCCCCCATGGCATCAAGCTTGCCGAGCGGATGAGGCTGCCTACCGAACAACGCGCGATCATCGCCCAGCATCACGAGCTCGCCGATGGACGAGGTTTCCCGCAAGGCTTGAGCGGCGAGCAAATCGACCCTCTGGCGCGCATCGTCGCGCTGGTCAATCTCTACGACAACCTCTGCAATCCGGTCCATCCGGCCCAGGCGCTCACGCCGCACGAAGCGCAGCGGCTGATCTTCGCGCAGATGCGCAACCAGTTCGACCCGAAGGTGCTGATGCCCTTCATCCGCATGATGGGCGTCTATCCGCCTGGATCATGTGTCGAGCTCACCGACGGACGTTTCGCCCTGGTCGTCTCGGTCAATGCCGCACGTCCTCTCAAACCGAACGTGATCATCTTTGATCCGCGCATCCCGCGCGACGAAGCCCTGGTCGAGAACCTCGAACAGGCCGGGGAACTCGGTATTCGCCGGAGCTTGAAGCCACTGCAATTGCCGCGCGCCGCCTTCGATTATCTGTCGCCGCGCCAGCGCGTCTGCTACTTTTTCGAGCGAGCCATGCCGATCCATGAACACGGGGTCAGTCGATGAAAGATCGCACCTGGCAGCCGCTGATCGAAGGCATGCTCGAAGCGGTATGGATCGTCGATGCGCTCGATCTACGCATATTGGCCATCAATCGCGCCGCCAGTGAGATGCTCGGCATCCCGGCGGCCGAGCTGGTCGGTAAGGCGGTCATCGATCTCGCCGCGACGCCAGAGGACATCTATTTCTGGGAAGACGTCGCCGCGGGACTCACCGACCAGATCCACTCCGAAACGCTGGTGCGCCGTGTCGATGGGACGACGCTGCCGGTCGAACGGCGCGCCAGCCGCATCACCTTGAGCGATGCGGCGAGCATCTTCCTGGTCGGCCTGCGCGATCGATCCGAAGAGCGACGCTTCGAGGACGAACTCGAAAAGCTCGTCGCCGAGCTGCGCGCCACACTCGAATCGACCGCCGACGGCATCCTCGTCACCGACCCGAACGGCGTGATCCGCGGCTACAACCGCCGTTTCGCGGAACTCTGGGACCTGCCGCAGGAATTGACGACGCAACGTAATGACGCGGCGATCCATGGCTGGATGGCACAAAACGTCGTCGATGCCACGACCTACGCGGCCCGCCTGACCATGATCGCGCGCTCGCCACTGCTCGAGGCCACCGACACGCTGGTGCTGAAGAGCGGCAAGATCCTCGAGCGCGTCACCCTGCCCCAATACGCGCGTGGCCGGCCGATCGGCCGTGTCTATTCCTTCCGCGACATCACCCAGCGGGTGGCCGACGAAGCGCGCCTGCAGCTCGCCGCCAAGGTCTTCGCCTCGAGCCTCGACGCGATCTTCGTCACCGATCCGGAAATGATTCTGATCGACGCCAATCCTGCCTGCGAACGGCTCACCGGTCTATCTCACGAGGAGCTGGTCGGCAAGCACACCTACGATCTGCTCACCGACATGATCTCGCGCGAACATTTCGCCGCGCAGGTGGCAACGGCCTTGCAGACTTACGGCTATTGGGATGGCGAAGCCTGGCACCGCGATCACGCCGGCAACACGCTGCCCTGCCAGGCCTCGCTGGTGCGCGTGCTCGACAACGAGGGAGCGCTGCTCCATTACATCGGTTTCTTCAAGGACCTCTCGGAAACCGTCAATGCCAAGAAGCGCATCGAGGAGCTCGCCTACACCGACGCGCTCACCGGCCTGCCGAACCGCCTGCTGCTCAACGAACGCATCGAATTCGCGCTCGGCCTGGCCCATCGCGAGAAAGTCGGCTTCGCGCTGCTGTTCCTCGACCTGGACCGCTTCAAGCAGATCAACGACTCGCTCGGCCACATGTTCGGCGACCGGGTGCTCGTCTGCGTCGCCGAACGCATCAAGGACTGTCTGCGCCAGGTCGATACCGCCGCGCGGCTGGGTGGCGACGAATTCCTGATCCTGCTGCACAAGACCGATGCCCGTGGCGCCGAAATCATCGCCCGGCGCATCCTCAACAGCCTCTCCCAGCCTTTCGTCCTCGACGACTTTTCGTTCACCGTCACCTGCAGCATCGGCATCGCGCTCTATCCCGACGACGGCGAGACGATGGACGATCTGATCAAGAACGCCGATGCGGCGATGTATCACGTCAAAGAGCGCGGCCGTGCCGGCTTCCGCTTCTATCAGCGGCAGATGAACGTCGGCCTGCTCTCGCGGATGAAGATCGACCACGCGATGCGCCAGGCGCTCGCCAATCCGACAGCCGAAAGTCGCTTCGAGCTTTACTATCAGCCGCAGGTGCGTTTCAGCGATAATGCGATCACCGGCGTCGAGGCGCTGCTGCGCTGGCATGACGCCGAGCTGGGCGAAATCCCGCCAGCCCAGTTCATTCCCATCGCCGAGGAATCCGGCGTGATCGTCAATATCGGCCACTGGGTGCTCGACGCCGCCGTCGCCCAGTGCGCTGCCTGGCACGCGAAAGGCCTCGAGCTGATGATGGCCGTCAATGTCTCGCCGCTGCAGTTCCAGCAGGCCGACTTCGTCGAGCGTGTCGGTCAGACCCTGAAAAAATACGCCCTGCCGCCCCGGCTGCTCGAGCTGGAGCTCACCGAATCGATCCTGATCCAGGACGTCGATGACGCGCTGCGCCGTCTCGAAGCGCTGGCCGCGCTCGGCGTACAGTTGGCGATCGACGACTTCGGCACCGGCTATTCGAGTCTTTCCTACCTGAAGCGCTTCCCGATCCATCGGCTGAAAATCGACCGCTCCTTCATCCAGGACCTGCCCGTCGAAGAGAGCGACACGGCGATCGTCAATGCGATCATCCAGCTCGCCAACGCGCTACGCCTCAACGTGATCGCCGAAGGCGTCGAAACCGCCGATCAGCAGGATTTCTTGATCGCCGCCGGCTGCCAGGAATACCAAGGCTTCCTTTGCACTGCCGCACTACCAGCGCCGGATTTCGAAACCTTCCTCGCGCACCATCGGCAGGCAAACGGCTCGTAATGCCCCAGCAAAAAGCCCCCGCAGGTGAAACCTGGGGGGCTTCGGTCTGGTGCTGCCGGCCGGAATCGAACTGGCGACCTACTGATTACGAATCAGTTGCTCTACCGACTGAGCTACGGCAGCGACGGGCGCGCATTATAGCGCGCCTTCTCGCATCCGGTTCATTTGGTCAGTTCGCGCCAGCTGATCCGCTTCAGCTTGCTTTTGATGCGCACGTCGTTGATCTGATTCGTCACATTCTGGTCGGTCAAACGGATGATGCTCTTGACCTGCCCTCCGGGCAGGGTAAAGATATTTGCCCGCGTCGCAGCACCCGAATATTGCACCGCGATCTGCGTATTTGAAGTCCCAGGTACAAACACGACATGGCCGGAAAGAAAGTCGATGTTGTATACCCAACTCGTAAAACCCGACGCATTACAAGGATCAGGAGTACCCGGTTTGGTGGTCGAAAACACGAGCGTTCCCAAAACCAGCATCGGGTCGGTCACGCCGCGCTCGCCGGCATCCGGGAAATCGAGCTTCCAACCAAGGTTGTTGTCGTCGTCGAACACACTGTCCGGGTTGCCGTCACCGTTGATGTCGTAAATCGTTCCCGTCCGGCCGGCACCGCCGGAACTGACCGGAACATTGACGAGCCCGTTCGCCGGTGTACTACCTCCCAGCCAGTCCCAGATGCCATAGAAACTCTGTGACTGGGTGTTGGCTAGGTCGGAGTTGCCCAGCAGACGCCCGGTCGGGAAGAACACCACACGTTTCTTGACGCTGGTATTGGTTTTCGTCACTTCGCCGAGTTCCGGCCGTGCGGTGATCGGCTGGTTCGGCCCGGCATCGTATAGAAGGCTCACCGTCGGCGCACCACCACCGGTGAAGTCGAATTTCCAGAGCTTGCCGAGCAAGTCACCACCATAGACATATTTCGTCGTGTTGTCCTTGAGCGGATCGTCCGCCCAAGCGGCGATGCGCGCCAGACCACTCGGCGTCGCCGTGCTACCTGCTCCGGTGCTTACCTTGTAGATCACCGCTCCGGTCATCGCATCGAGCACATAGAGATAGCCACGTCCGTCGCCATTGACATGGTTGTTGTAGCCCGAGGTAACCATGACCACCCACTGACCATTCGGCAGCTTGGTGATCACCGGATTGCCAAAGCTGTAGCCGAGATCACAATCCTCGATCATGCGCGCGATGCCCGACGAGGCATAGCGTGCCGCGCCGGCCGGCGTCGACGCCGTGCAGCCCGGTTTCTGCCGAAACTCCCACAACACTTCGGGCGCCGTCTGGTTCGTGATGTCGAGCGCATAATAGCCCGGGCCGCCACCGGCCAGCCCGCCGACCAGGATGGTTTTCCAGACACCGCCGTCTTTGACATCCATCACCACCGGGGAGCCATCGACAAAGTAGCGATGCTTGGTATCGTAATCTTTGTCGGCGAGACGATACAGGTCGCGGATCACCATCGATGGGATATAAGCCCAGCGCTCCTGCCCGCCGCCACTGGATGCCCCCGACGCATTGAATGCATGCAGCATGCCATCGTTCGCTGCGACGTACAATGTTGGATCAGGCCGCAAGGTATTACGGGCGGGGTAACCGACCGCGCTGCCATAATCGTAAAGATATTTACCGACATAGACGGCCTCGGCATTGACGATGTCGCCCATCCTTCCATCCCGCTTACGGAAGTATCCCGTCGTGTTCGTCGTATCCTCGTGGCTCTTGTCACCGCGCAGATAATCGACCAAGGGCTGCCCTGCTGCTGCGGCCTGATCGGCCGCCGAAAGGCAAAGCGGCCCGATGGCACAGTATTGGGCCAGCCCACCCGCAATCCAGGATTGGTCGAAGCATCCCTGTTCACTCGCTGGCGGATTACAGGCACCCGGATTGAGGGTTGCATAAGTAAAGGCGCGCGGAGATCCTCCACCGACTCGGAAAGTCAGGATGCTACGTGCCGACCAGCTCGCGGCATCGAGCAGGGTGTGCGCCTGCCAATCCTCGGAGCCGGTGAAGATCGTGCCATTGATGGTATTGATCGACTCGCGTACCAGCTCACCGACCCATTTTTGCGTCCAATACTTCGAACTAAAAAGGAAGTTGTCTCCTGCGGTCACATTGGGGTTACTGGTGGTTGCCGCGGCATTACTGCCATCATCCACCCAGATGTCATTGATGATGTCGCGCAAACCACGGCTCAGAGTCAAAGGATTCTTCGCCAGCAGATAACTACCATGGCCGTTGACCGCGGCATGCCAGAGGTCGTCGATGTTCGCCTGATTGTCGGCCGACGGCTGCGGCCAGTTGCAGGAACCCGAAGTCTGCCAAGGGCAGATGCCATTGACAGCATTGGCGGTGCTGGCGTTAACCCTGAAGCTCACCGCGTCGTAATCGTCGGTGTCGGTTGGATCCGTCGTCGGATCGCCGCTCGGCGTTTTGTAATCGGCACGATACTGCATCAAGCCATCGACACCCAGGCTCACGCCGTAGGTCACCATGTGCTGAGCCGTATTCATATCGACACCACTCCTGGTCGCCACATTGTCGGTGCAGACCGAGCCGCCGCTCACACCGAGTGCACCGGTGCAATTGTTCAGGCTGCTGTCGCGCAGATCGGTTTTGTAGTAATAGGCGGCCACATCGGCAAGAGTGCCGCTCCAACCGTCGGCAAAAGGTATGGGGGGAACAGGGGGGCTGGCTGTCATATCTCCTTGTCCGACGCCCCCAATCACCATGCCGCTGCTGTCTTCATTGCCGATCCCACTGCCATTGAGACGCACACCACCAGCACCATTCCAATAACCGTCGGTCGTGACGATGCTGAAATTTTTCTGGCATGAATATTGGATGGGATCGGTCGCCCCGGCCAGGCCGGATGACTTGGCAAAATAGCGCCCAACCCGCGACAGTGCTTCGCGCAGTGGTGTTCCGCCGCTCGGCCGGATTGCGAACAGGCGGGTGTACCAATCCTGCTTGTGGCCGCTTGGGCCTGGGACGAAATTGAAGTCGGCGATGTTGATCAGATCGCGGTTTCCGGTCGTGTTGCCATTGATGGTCATGAAACCGACACGAAAACGGTCATCGACACTCTGGAAAGCGATCGATATGGCTGTTTTCGTAGACTGAATGCGGGAACGATACCAGGCGAACCAGTTGGCGAAATTGCTCAATTCTTCACTATAGCTGCACGTCGGCTGGTTCGTGCAGTCGCTCCGACCCGAACGGTCGAGCGCCGCAAACTCGCCGGCATTGCATGGCCCGAAACGCTCGGTGACCGTTCCCGTGGCCGCGACGCAGAGATTGCCGTAGCTGGCCTTGCCAGAGACGATGTCGATACGCATGAAACGTCCAGGTGCATACGTCGGGCCGGTTGTGCTGACTCGCAGCGTCGGATAGCGTGGATACCTAAATGTTCCATTCTTCAATGCCTGGCAGCGATCGGTCGCGGCCGCCACACCTCCATCGACCAGCCGGTCGCGACCACGAGTATTGTTGCACCAGCGCAAGGCAGCGGGATAGTTATAAGCCACGCCACCGACCGTTGTCGGAACCCAGGAGGCAACACAGTTGGTCAGTTTGCGGTTGGTACAGAATTCGCCCGGAATCATCACATAGTAATGTGGCCCGGCATCGCGATTGGTATCGATCGTCGGCGCCTGAGGTGTGCCGGTAACGAATTTTCCGCTACCGGTGGCACGCACTGCGTGCATCGTTGTGTAATTTTTACCGGCGATTGTGCCTGGAACGAGATAGTTGTCTGCCCGCAGACAATCGGTATAGCTCGTGTTGGTACACCATTCGGTATCCGGAAATTCGGTGCGCAGATCGATGCCCGCAGCACCGTACATCACCCCATAGGCATCCCAGGGGGTCGTCCCGTTACCACTGTAACTGGCACGACTGGTACCATCGGCATTCACTGGCGGACGGTATTCAATGGTCGGGTTGTAATAAACCGAGTTGAAGCCCCCGTTGACGATTTCATCATGCGTTCCACCGCCGGCTGATGGCACTTTCAACAGCCAAGTGGTATGGGTCAAAAAGGGCGGCATGCCGCGCTGATTAGTGCCACCGGAATAGACGGTATCGATGTTATTGCCCGATGAATTCTGTGGCAGGCAAACCCAAGCACTACTATTGCTGCTGGGTTGCCGGCAACACTTCGTTCCGGTTTCGCCAGTACTGTTCTTGCAATAGTTATAATCACTATATCCAAGCCAATCGGGGAGATAATCGAAGCGCATCGAGCCCGAGTCGTCGAGCAGGAACATCAGGTTCGGCTTCACGGGCGATGCGGTGGGCGTGATCAATGGGCCGCTCGAAATGTCCGTTGGGGTTGCCCAACTATGCCATGCAGGCAGGCCGAGACAGAAAACCAAGGGCAGAAAGCGGAAGCTGTTCATTGTGCAACTCCCTATTCAAAGAGAAACGATCGCTTCGACGAAGGCCGTCGTATTGCGCGGCCCATCGATACGGGTGATGATGCGGTAATACACCCCGGCTGGCGCCGAACCAGAGAATGCCACCGCATCATTGCGTTTCGATCCGGGCAGCAATCGACTCACATCCCATGTCTTGGCGCAATAGACACCGGCAGCATTGGCTGCGCCATTTGCCGTGCAAAGGCGCTGGATCAAATAAGACACCTGAAGGCCGGTATTCGGATCGGACGCCAACACTGCCGGGGTATTCGTAGCAGCATAGGCATTCCACCAGGTCAGCCAGCTTTGGCTAGAAGAAGGTTGATGATAGGGAGGGGTGGGATTCGGATCGAGCGCATTCGCAACGTAGAAAGGCGTATTGACGTAACCCGGTTCGGCCGGATCCTCATTCAGCATGACAGCGCTGGCGCTCACCAGCCATGATGAGGCATCTTCGATGCCGCGATCTCCCTGGCTTACCGCGCTTTTCTGCAGGGCGAGGTTGCCGGCGGTCAGGATGCCACTATCCACGGTGCGAAACAAGGCAATGCCGGAAAGCAGCATCGCGACGAGCACGATCAACGCGAGAAAGAGAATCACGCCGCGCTGTCTGGACGGAATCTTTCGCCTGCCCATCGCTACACCCCGCTCCAAAGGAGGTTGCGCAACACCACGATCGAATTCGCGACCCGGTAGCGGTAATGCTGATCCGGGACGCTCCAGACCGGCCCTTGGGTCAGTGGCCCGTCAGCGGCATTCGTGTTGTCAGCCCACAGCTTGAGAGTCGCCGGACTGACTGGGTCCTTTTCCGCCTGGCCGCTGCGCGTCACCACTGCGATACGCACCGCCAAAATACGCGCCCCGTCTTCGGCACGCACCGTCTGGCTGGCATCCGACCCCGGCGCATCGGTCAGACCAGTATCACTCGCCGGACAAGTCCCGCCCGGTGGCACACGGGTCTTGCAGAAAAGATCGATCACACGATCCCGATTCGGCGCAGTGGTATCGACCCCATATTGGGCAACCAAAGCGACCACATCGTTGGCAATAGGCTGCCAGACAGTCAGATCATTGATTTTCGTGCTATCAGCGCAGTTGGAGACGGTGAAATCGCAACGCGTCAGCATACCATTGCGAACGGCATACACGACGAATGTGGGGTTGCCCCCAAGATGCATGACTATTGCATTGTCGGCGCCATAGGCCGCGACTGTTGCGAAATCAATGGCCACCTCGTCATCGACATTGGGGGGATTGATCGTTCCACTCGCTCTGGTCAAGGTGCAATCGCTCCCGGACTCTCCCACCAGTAGAAAATCCGGAGGATTGCTGTGAATGCCGTTTTTATTCACCAAATGAAGCACAGTATCCCCTGCCGCTGCTGGCGTTGCGAGGCGACTTCCCTCTATGATCGATGCCCCATCTCCCGCAACGATCACGAGCATGTCCGAACCCGGATCACCGGGTGGGATGCCCCACAAGTTGGCAAGGTGGGAAGCAGTCGCACCCGCCGGCACGATACTGACCGGTTGCAGATAACGATTGTTCAACCCCGAGGCGAGATTCGATCGTATCCTGCAGCCAAGCACCTGACGATCGAGGAAGCCGTAGCCGGCGCGCTGCATTTCGCGTTCGATCTGATAGAGCGCGACAATCGCGCCGGATTGCGCTTCGCCCAAGCTGCCGAGAGCGCGCTTACCACTTTCACCACGTATGTAGACCTGCATGATCGCAATGGTGCCGATCATCGCGATGACCAAGGCTACCAGGAGCTCGATCAGACTGAAACCACGGGATGTTGAGAGGGAGGTGAAATGCATGGATCATTTCCTGATCTGAGCGACGACGACATGATGATGGGGCGCAACATCGGTGGGCGCCTGCCATGAAATCGTCACCGTGACGACATTATTGGCGTCGATCGACACGACCGGCTCGTTCGTGCCCGTCGCCCCGGGCAGACCCGTGCCGGCGGCCTGGATCTGATTACGCCAGGCGACGAATTTCGCCCCCCCCATCGTCGAGTCGTATTGAGCTGCCAGAGCGGCTGTATCGTCCGTCCACATCTGGCTGATCAGCTGGTCGGCATACATCGCCGCCTCGGCGCGGTATTTGGCCTCGCCGGTCATCTGCGAAGCCACGGCCTGCATGCCGAGCAGCCCGAGGATGCCGAAGGCGAACAACAGCAGCGCGACGAGCACTTCGAGCAGGGTGGCGCCATTTTGAGTCTTTTTCATGCCGGTCACCTTCAACACGCTTGAGGATCGCCCGCCGGTCGGCGCGGATCGCACAAACGCACCTCGCCACCAACGGCCACGGTGATACGCAAACAACGGATCGAGCCGCTTGCTCCTTCGCAGTTGTCCACGCTTGGATTCGTAATGTCGATATCCACCACGGCAGGCGGAGAAGCGGGCAGAATGCGCCGACCCAGATTGTCGAAGACGATATCGACGTTGCCACCGGCAATCGTCGCTTCGACCGCACCCCCATCGGCAGCGGACTTCTGCTGAATCACTGTCGTATCGGGCAACATGACTTGCCAACCGCCACCCACGCCGCTGACTGGATCGAACCGGAAAGTGATCTCCATGTTGCGCTTGAGCGCTTCGGTCCGGGCATATTGCAGGCCAGACAAAACCCCATCGGCCACCGCCCGCACGCGTAGATTGGCGAGCATCGTCACGAAGCCTGGATAGGCGATTAGGAGCAGGAAGGCGAGCAGCGCGATCGACACCATCAGCTCGATGAGGGTGAAACCTCGTGCCGAGCCCATTTTCAGCATGTACCACCTCGCCTGATCACCCAACAGTTGGCATTGAGCGTCCAGCCTGAGGGAACGGCAGTCGTCGCCCGATTGTTGTCCTGATCGATCGTATAAGTGAATCCAGCCGTCCGTTCGCCGGCTCTGCCATCCGCCTGAATCGTGTAAGTCGTTGCAGTCAGGGTTGGGCAGGAATAATTGAAAAAACGCCCTGTCGGCAGCGGAGCAACGGTGTTTGCAGCACAGGCGCCCACATAGGTGCGGTTGTCGAGGAAATAGGTTTCCATTTTCGCGCGCATTGCGGCGAGCTCGCCATGCGCCTCGGACAGTGCGCCGCGCAGCAGATAATCGTTGTACGCTGGCAACGCTATGGCCGCCAGGATGGCAATGATGGCGACGGTGATCATCATTTCGATCAAGGTAAATCCGCGCTGAGCCCGTTTCATGAAATCGCTCCTCTTCTGCCCTGATTGGAATTTATGCCGATGGCCTCGACGAGGCCAGTGTGCGCCGACGAATGGCGGAAAATGGGCGGCGAACGGCGGCACCGCCGTCAGCCGAGCCCTTTCGGCAACGGAAACCGCACCCCTTCGTCCACCTGCGCGATCTTGGGCGGCGGCGCACCGGTGAGGGCGGCAACGGCAGCGACGACTTCGGCGACCAGCGTCTCGGGAGCGGAAGCGCCAGCGGTGATGCCGACCGCTGCGGCGTCAGCGAACCATTCGGGTCGAAGCTCCGCGGCGCGGTCGATCAACCAGGCTTGGGCGCCTTGCTGCTCGGCCACTTCGCGTAGGCGATTGGAGTTCGAGCTGTTCTTCGAGCCGACGACGAGGATCACATCGCACTGCTGTGCGAGTCGGCGCACGGCATCCTGGCGATTTTGCGTCGCATAGCAGATGTCGTCCTTCTTCGGACCGACGATGTTCGGAAAGCGGCATTTGAGCGCCGCGACGATCGCCGCCGCGTCATCGACCGAGAGGGTGGTCTGGGTAACGTAGGCCAAGGGGGGTGCCGGGGGTGCCGCCCCGCCAGCGCCGACTTTGCGAGGTGAGTCGGCGCCCGGCGGGACGTCTTCATTTCCACCAGCGCCGACTTTCAGCGTAGCCACATCGGCAACGTTTTCGACCAGATACATGCCATCCGGCCATTGCCCCATCGTGCCCTCGACTTCCGGATGCCCCTTGTGGCCGATCATGATCACCTCGCGACCAGCCTTGCGATGACGCTCGACTTCGAAATGCACCTTGGTCACCAGCGGGCAGGTGGCGTCGAAGACCGTCAGGTGGCGCCGAGCGGCCTCGGCGCGCACGCTCTTTGGCACGCCGTGGGCGGAAAAGATCACCGTCGCGCCATCGGGCACCTCGTCGAGCTCGTGGACGAAGATCGCACCCTTGGCGCGCAACCCATCGACGACGAAGCGGTTGTGCACGACCTCATGGCGCACGTAGATCGGCGCGCCGAACTTTTCGAGGGCGCGCTCGACGATACTGATCGCCCGCTCGACGCCGGCACAAAAACCGCGGGGGTTGGCGAGCAGGATTTGCATCATCCTAAAAACCTCGGTTGGACGCGCCCGATGGTGCGGCCCGGCGGGTGCATGGCGCGACGCGACGACGCTGCAGGCTCATGCCTGCAAGGAGGAGCAACAAAGCCAAGCGCCCGCCGGGGTGTGCCAGCGGGTGTGTAGCGGGGTCACCGACTCGGTGAGCGGGGGAGGTGTGGCAACCTATGATTCTCAAAGGCATTTTTTGCCTACAGGAGCGGTCAACTGAGGTTTTTAGGATCATAGCACTCCGATCACTTCGACCTCGAAGCGGATCGATTTGCCGGCCAGCGGATGGTTGAAGTCGACGAGCGCCGTTTCGTCGTCCATTTCGCGCACCAGCCCGGCGAAGGTCTGGCCATTGGGTGCCGCGAACTCGACGAGAGTGAGCACGCCGATATCGGCTCCGCCGTTGGGCAGTTCGGCTTTCGGGATGCGTTTCATGAGTTCGGGATTGTGCGGGCCGAAGGCTTGATGCGCTTCGAGCAGGAAGACGTGCCGCTCGCCGACGGGCAGGCCGTCGAGGCAGGCCTCGAGGGTGGGCGCGAGCTCGCCGCTGCCCAGCTGCAAGGTGGCGGGTGTCGCGCCGAAGGTCGAGACGATCTCGATATCGTCGGCGGTGGCGACGCGGTAGTGGAGGGTCACGAGGTCGTCGAGCTTGACGCGTTCAGTCATGGGGCGTGTGCCTGAGTTGCTGCCAGAGCAGCAGTATGACACCGATGGTGATGGCCGAATCGGCGAGGTTGAAGGCCGGCCAGTGCCAGCCGGCGACATGGAAATCGAGGAAATCGACCACTGCAGCAAAGCGCAGCCGGTCGATCAAATTGCCGATGGCGCCGCCGAGGATCAGCGCGAAGGCCAATGGTTGCAAGGTTTCCTGCGCGTGTTTGCGGATCATCCAGACAAGCCCAATGGAGACGGAAAGCGCGAGCAGGATGAAGAACCATTTCTGCCAGCCACCCGCCTGGGCGAGGAAGGAAAACGATGCTCCGGGATTCATCACCAGCACGAGATTGAAGAACGGTGTGATTTCGCCGCTCTCGTAAAGATGCAGGCTCGCCAGCACCCAGGCCTTGCTGAGCTGGTCGAGCAGGATCACGAGACCAGCCAGAGCGAACCAGCGCACCGAATCACGCAAACTCGCGCGCCTCGCCCGCGCCGAAGAGATTGGTCGTGCAGCGGCCGCACAGTTCTGGATGGGCAGGATCATGGCCGACATCCTCGCGCCAGTGCCAGCAGCGCGCGCATTTCTTGTGCGGGCTGGGCGTGACTCGAATGGTGAGACCGGTAGACTGTGCCATTTGGCCAGCGCCAAGATTCGTCAGCGAAACTTTCGAGCAGATCAGCACGAACTTGAGGTCTTCACCCAAAGCGGCGAGCGCCTCGAAGACTTCCCCGGCCGCGGTGATTTCGATCTCGGCTTGCAGGGACGAGCCGATCCTGCCTGCGCTGCGCACCGCCTCGATCGCCTTCATCGCCTCCAGGCGCACCGAGCGGATGAGCCGCCAGCGCGCTTCGATCTGTCCGGCCTGCGGCAGCTCGGGCAGCCGATGCCAGGTCTCCAGCATCACGCTGTCCTTGCCTTGCACCGCGCGAATCTCCTCGGCGGTGAAGGCGAGGATCGGCGCCATCAGCCGGGTCAGGCTCTCGGTGATGTGCCACAGCGCAGATTGCGCCGAGCGGCGCGGCCGCCCAGCGGCCGGCGTGGTGTAGAGGCGATCTTTGAGGATGTCGAGATAGAACGCGCCCAGATCCTCGGCGCAGAAGTTCATCAGCGCCTGCACCACCTTGTGGAACTCATAGCGTTCATAGGCGGTAGTGCACGTCTTTTGCAGCGCATGCACGAGGAAGAGCGCATAGCGGTCGATTTCCAGCCAGTCCTCGACCGGCAGCATGTGCTGGAGCGGATCGAAATCCGCCGTATTGGCGAGCAGAAACTTCAAGGTGTTGCGCAGCCGCCGATAGACCTCGACGACGCGGTCGAGGATCTCCTGCGAGATCGACAGCTCTCCGGAATAATCGGTCGCCGCGACCCACAGGCGCAGGATTTCGGCGCCGAGCTTGTCGGCGACTTGCTGCGGCGCGACGACGTTGCCTTTCGACTTGCTCATCTTCTGGCCCTTGCCATCGACGACGAAGCCGTGGGTCAAGAGCCCCTTGTAGGGCGCACGGCCGTCGATGCAGCAACCGGTGAGCAAACTGGAGTGGAACCAGCCGCGATGCTGGTCGGAGCCTTCGAGATACAGATCGGCAGGATAGGCGCACTCGGCTGCATGCGAGCCGCGCATCACGCTCCAGTGCGTGGTGCCGGAATCGAACCAGACGTCGAGGGTGTCGTTCATCTTCTCGTATTGCGCCGCCTCGTCGCCGAGCAGCTCTTTGGGATCGAGCGAGAACCAGGCTTCGATGCCGCCCGCTTCGACACGCTTGGCCACCGCTTCGAGGAGTTCCAGTGTGCGCGGGTGCGGCTCGCCGGTTTCCTTGTGCAGGAAGAACGGGATCGGCACGCCCCAGTTTCTCTGGCGCGAAACACACCAGTCGGGCCGGTTGGCGATCATCGCATGCAGGCGCGCCTTGCCCCAGGGCGGGAAGAATGCCGTCGCCTCCACCGCCGCCAGCGCCATCTCGCGCAAGGTCTTGCCTTCGTCACGCCCTCTGACCTCCATGCCGACGAACCATTGCGTCGTGGCGCGGTAGATGACCGGCGTCTTGTGGCGCCAGCAGTGCATGTAGCTGTGCGTGATCTCGCCACTGGCCAAGAGACAACCGACTTCGGCAAGCTTGTCGATGATCTTCGCATTCGCCTGCCAGACGTCCATGCCGCCAAAGAAAGGCAAACTTTCCGCAAAACGGCCATCTGCCTGCACCGGGGTGAGGATCTCGTCGTTTTGCATCCCGGCGCGCTTGCAGGATTCATAGTCCTCGACGCCATAGGCCGGCGCGCTATGCACGATGCCGGTGCCGGTATCGAGCGTCACGTATTCGCCGAGAAACACGGGGGAGGCGCGGTCGTAGAACGGATGACGAAACTCGAGGCGATCCAGGGCCAGCCCTCGGCAGGCGCCCAGCACCTTGCCTTCGAGACCGTAACGCGCCAGCGCAAGCGCTCTGAGCTCGGCGGCGAGGATCAAAAGCCCCTTTTCGGTATCGACGAGCTCATAGACGAAATCGGGATGCACGTTCAGGGCCTGGTTGGCCGGAATGGTCCACGGCGTGGTGGTCCAGATCACCGCATAGACGGGCGCCTGCGGCACAGCGGCCAAACCGAAGGCGCCGGCAAGGCGAACGCGCTCGGCAGGATCGAGCGGGAAGGCGACGTCGATCGCCGGGCTCTTCTTGTCGGCATACTCGACCTCGGCCTCGGCGAGTGCTGAGCGGCAATCGAAGCACCAATTGACGGGTTTGAGGCCCTTGTAGAGATAGCCCTTGCGATACAGCTCGGCAAGCGCGCGAATCTCCGCCGCCTCGGTCGCAAAATCCATCGTCTTGTAGGGGTGCTCCCAGTCGCCCAGGACGCCCAAGCGGATGAAATCCTTCTTCTGCCGTTCGATCTGCGCCTCGGCATAGGCACGGCACAGCGCGCGCGCCTGATTGCCTTCGAGGTGCTTGCCGTGCGTCTTTTCGATCTGGTGCTCGATCGGCAGGCCGTGGCAGTCCCAGCCCGGCACATAAGGCGCATCGAAGCCGGCGAGCGTCTTCGAGCGAACGATGATGTCCTTGAGGATTTTGTTGACCGCATGGCCGATGTGGATGTCGCCATTGGCATAGGGCGGTCCGTCGTGCAGCGTAAAGCGTGGCCGGCCACGGCAAGCCTCGCGAATCTTCCGATAAAGTTGCTTGTCCTGCCATTCCTTCACCCAAGCCGGTTCGCGGCGCGCCAAATCGCCACGCATCGGGAAGGGCGTGTCGGGCATGTTGAGCGTTTTCTTGTAATTGGCCATCTTTTACCTGTCGGTCAAACCATCTGCCTGCAGCTGAAATATTTCTGCGTTACCGCCACGTCGCAGGCGATCTGGGCAGCAAGCGCATCGAACGAATCGAATTTCATCTCTTCGCGCAGCCTGTGCAAGAAATGCACGGTGACGTGCGCGCCATAGATCTCTTGATCGAAATCGAACAGATGGACTTCCAGCACTGGCCGCAGCCCCAGCCCCAGCGTCGGCCTCACGCCCAGGCTCGCCGCGCCGGGCAAATGGCGCTTGTCCAATCCCGAGACGGTCGCGGCAAAGACACCGGTGAGCGGCAGACGCTTGCGTTTGAGCTGGATGTTCGCGGTCGGCCAGCCGATCTTGCGGCCGATCTTGTCGCCATGCACCACCCGGCCGGAAATGCAGTAGGGGCGCCCCAACAGACGCGCGGCATGTTCGAGATCGCCGCTGCCCAATGCCTCGCGCACCGCAGAGCTGGAAACGCGCTCACCGTCGATTTCGATCGTGTGCATCGCCTCGACCGTGAAACCGAAACGCTGACCGGCAGCCTGCAGCATGCCAAAGTCGCCGGCGCGGCCCTTGCCGAAGCGGAAATCGTCACCGATGATCAGATGCCGCACGCCCAAACCGCGCACCAAGAGCCGCTCGATGAATTCCTCGGCGGTGAGGCTGGCGAGCTTGCGGGAAAAATGCAGCAGATGCACTTCGTCGATACCACAGGCATCGAGCAGGCCGAGTTTCTCGCGCAAGCTGGTGAGCCGCGCCGGCGCCTGATCAGGCGCGATGAGCTCGCGCGGATGCGGCTCGAAGGTCATCACCGCTGCCGGCAGGCCGAGCTGGCGGGCCGTGGCGGTGAGGCGTTCGAGCAAGGCACGGTGCCCGAGATGCACGCCGTCGAAATTACCGATGGCGAGCACCCGGGACGAGGTCGCTTGCGCGGGAATGGTGCGGAAGAACTGCATTCTTGCAGGCGCTTGGAAAACGCCCGATTGTATCAGTAGAGTTTTGCCAGCTTCGATTTCGCCGCGGGCGGATTCTGCGCGAAATAGCGCTTCATGCCGGCAAGCAGCGCCTCGGCCATCTGGTTCTGGTAAGCCTCGTCGGTGAGACGTTTCTCTTCCTCGGGATTGGAAATGAAGGCGGTCTCGACGAGGATCGAGGGAATGTCCGGCGCCTTGAGCACGGCGAAGCCGGCCTGCTCGACATGCCCTTTGTGCAGGTCGTTGATGCCGCCGATCTCGTTGAGCACGGCGCGAGCGAGTTTGAAGCTGTCGTTGATCGTCGCCGTCTGCGACAGATCGAGCAGCGTGCGCGCCAGATGCGGATCCTTGTTGCCGAGATTCACGCCGCCGATCAGGTCGGCGGCATTCTCCCGGTCGGCGAGCCAGCGCGCGGCCGACGAGGAAGCGCCGTTCTCCGACAAAACGAACACCGACGAACCCCGTGCGGTCGGCTTCATGAACGCATCGGCATGCACCGAGACGAACAGGTCGGCCTTGACGCGCCGCGCCTTCGCCACGCGCTGGTGGAGCGGAATGAAGTAATCGCCGTCGCGCGTCAAGAGCGCACGCATATTGGGCTGCGCATCGATCTTCGCCTTGAGGCGACGGGCGATCGCCAAGGTGACCTCTTTTTCGCGGCTGCCGCCGGCGCCGATCGCACCCGGATCTTCGCCGCCGTGCCCCGGATCGATGACCACCGTGACGAGGCGCGTGATGTCGGACACCTCGGCACGAGGCTTACGATCGGCAGTCGTGGCCGGATCGGCAGGGGCGAATGGATCGTCTTGAGCGCGTTTTTCCAGCAGCGCCAGCAGCGGATCGGGGGGCACTGCCGGGTAGAGATCGATCACCAGCCGATGGCCATAGCTGCCGATCGGCTTGAGGGCAAAGAGCTGCGGCTTCACCTCGCCCTTCAGCTCGATGACGATGCGCACCACGCCGGGTTTGAAACGGCCGGCGCGGATCAGCTTGATTTGCGGATCATCGTCGAGAATCTTGCCCGGCAGGCTGGCGAGCACCGAATTGAATTCCACCCCTTCGAGATCGAGCACCAGCCGGTCCGGGTCTTTCAGCATCATCTGCCGGAACTCGAGCGGTTGATCGTGCTCGATCGTCACGCGCGTGTAATCGGGTGCCGGCCAGACGCGCACGCCGATCAGCGTCGGCGCCGCCGCCCGAGCCAGCGGCATCACCAGCAGGGTCAGGACGGCGCCGCCGGCGCGGATGAACTCACGGCGGGTAAGGCCGGCGAGCTTGCTAGCCATCGCCGCCCCCGTTCCGATGCTGCCTCGACGCTGGCCAGACGACCGCTTCCTGCATGCTTGAGCCGAATGCAAAGGTCTGGCGCAGGCAAATACGGCGCCGCGCGCGCCGGCCATTCGACCAGGCACACACCTTCGGCGGCGAAGTATTCGTCCAGTCCCGCATCGAGAAATTCTTCCGGAAAATTGAACCTATAAAAATCAAAGTGATATAAGTGTAATCCAGAAATTACATAAGGTTCAACCAATGTGAAGGTCGGGCTCTTCACTGCCTGGCCGGGGTGGAGTTTCTGCAACAGTCCGCGCACCAGCGTGGTCTTGCCGGCACCGAGATCGCCTTCGAGATATATGACGGCCGCAGGGCTCAGGTCTTTAGGGAAATGCTGAATAAGTTGCTGCGCGGGCGCATCGCCGCGTTGCGCGGTGTTGGCTTCGGCCGCTTCGCTCCTGTTGGCCTGCACCGGAACTTCGCCTTCGGCTCGTTTTCTCGGTCGCTGCGCACCAAACGCCTTGCGCTGCATCCCGCTCGCGGCCTTCTTCAGCGTTTCCTTAGGCAAAATCTGGGCAAGCCATGCGCCCAAGGCCAAAGTCGCCGCCTCGTCGGCTAACGCAAATTCGCGCTTGGCACGGGCATCAGCCACCCAGCAGCGCCTCCAACCGTGTTCGCACGCGCTCGATGTCTTCGTTCGAGAGTTTGCCAAGCTCCCCGCGCACCAGTCGGCAATCGAGGGTAAAAAGCTTGAAACGCACTTTGGATGGGGCCGGCAAGCCGGCGGCAGAAAGATCTTCGATCGGGCAATCGAGCGCCCACGGCGCATTGGCCGCAGAGGTAATCATCGCCATCACTGCATGACCCGTCGGAGCATTGAACCGTTCGGCCGACGAAAGCACCAAGGCAGGCCGGTTCTTCACTGCGCAGCGGTCGGTAAACGGAAACGGCACCCGCACGACCGCGAAGCGATCAAAGGTCACGATAGGCTTCCTCATCGGCGCTGCCGGCCCATTCGGAAAGCGTGCCCTCAATCGCACGCAGATAATCGAGATCGAGCGGTTGCACGCGGCGTACCGTCGCCGTTCCGTCGGCGCCGATTTCCCAAGCGATCAAATCGCCTGGTGCGACCTGTAGCGCGGCGCGCACCTCGTGTGGAATGGTGGTTTGTCCCTTGGCGGTGATCTTGGCGATGGCAAGCATAGGTATCTCTAGTAAGAAAATCATTACTTTCTTACCATACAAACTACCTTCCCGAAAATCAAGCGTCCGACGGGAAGTATCATCCCCCAATGCACGACTGGACTGCCCTCAAGGAAAAGATCCGCGACTGGGGCCGGGAGCTGGGTTTTACCGCTGTCGGCTTTGCCGGCGTCGATCTCGGCAGCGCGGATCGGCGGCTCTTCGATTGGCTCGCCGCGGGCTTGCATGGCGAGATGGATTATATGGCCCGCCACGGGCTGATGCGAGCGCGACCGGCCGATTTGGTGCCCGGCACGCGCGCGGTGATTTGCTGCCGGATGGATTATGGGTGCCGTCCCGCGGGGGCCGACTTTCCACATCCGCAGCAGGCGGTCATCTCGCGCTATGCACTCGGCCGCGACTACCACAAGGTGTTGCGCCAGCGTTTGCAAAGATTGGCGTTGCGCATCGGCGCCGAGGTCGGCGAGTTTGCTTATCGGGCCTTCACCGATTCGGCGCCGGTGATGGAAGTGGAGCTCGCCAAAAACGCGGGCTTGGGCTGGCGCGGCAAGCATACGCTGCTGCTTTCGCGCAGCGGTTCGTGGTTTTTCCTCGGCGAGCTGTTCGTCGATCTGCCGCTGCCACCCGATGCGCCGATCGACGCGCATTGCGGCACTTGCCGGGCTTGCCTCGATGCCTGCCCGACCGGCGCCTTTCTCGGCCCCTACCGGCTCGATGCGCGCCGCTGCATTTCCTATCTCACCATCGAACTCAAAGGCAGCATCCCCGAAAAGCTGCGTCCGATGCTCGGCAACCGCATCTACGGTTGCGACGACTGCCAGCTGGTCTGTCCGTGGAACCGCTTCGCGCCGACGACCCGAGAAGCCGATTTCCTGCCGCGCCACGACCTGGACAAGACAAGACTCATCGACCTGTTCGCGTGGAGCGAGAGCGACTTCAACGACCGGCTGGCGGGTTCACCGATCCGGCGCATCGGTTACGAGCGCTGGCTGAGGAACATCGCCGTCGCCCTGGGCAACGCCGCGCCCGATCCGGCGGCGAAGTCGGCATTGCAAACGCGCATGGATCACCCGTCCGCGCTGGTGCGCGAGCATGTGGCCTGGGCCTTGTCGCGCTATCCCGGCTGATCCCCGGTGACATAGGGCCGCGCTGGATCGGCGCACCACTCGCTCCAGGAGCCGACATAGAGCTTCGAGCCCGGCAGGCCCGCGATCTCCATGCCGAGCACATTGACGCAGGCAGTCACCCCCGAGCCGCACATATGCACGACGGTGCGCGGATCGCGATCCCCGATCAGGTCGATGAATTCCGCCCGCAGTTCATCGGCGGGCTTGAAGTAGATCGCCGCGTCGTCGAGACAGTCGTAGTAGAAACGGTTGAGCGCGCCCGGAATGTGGCCGGCGACCGGATCGAGCCGCTCGTTCTCGCCGGCATAACGATCTTCGCTGCGCGCATCGATCAGCAGCATCTCGGGACGATGCAGATGCTGCAGGACATAGTCGCTATCGACGAGCATCTCGGCACGCGGCTGTGGCACGAACTGTGCCGGCGTCACGGTTCTCACCGTGGTGTCGAGCGGCAGCTTCGCGCGCCGCCAGCCGGGTAGCCCCCCGTCGAGCACCGCCACCTTGTCGTGGCCCAGCCATTTGAGCAGCCACCACAGGCGCGATGCAAAGGCGCTCGCCTCGTTGTCGTAAGCCACCACCTGGGTGTCGGGCGTAATGCCGCATTCGCCCATGCGACGCGCGAAGGTCTCGATGTCCGGCAGCGGATGGCGGCCGTTCTTGCCAGTCATCGGCCCGGACAGATCGCGGTCGCAATGCAGGAACAGCGCGCCGGGAACGTGCG
This sequence comes from Sulfuricystis multivorans, assembly GCF_003966565.1. NCBI lineage: Bacteria > Pseudomonadati > Pseudomonadota > Betaproteobacteria > Nitrosomonadales > Sterolibacteriaceae > Sulfuricystis > Sulfuricystis multivorans. The sequence continues at coordinate 1,732,024 of NZ_AP018718.1, forward strand.
CCTTCGCCCAGGCCTGCGCGCCATACTCGGTATTCGCCAGGTCATGGCGACAGTCGAACACCACCCAGCTCGGGTCATCGAGATGCGCGGCGAGCGTATCGACATCGACCAGCTTGTCGAACATCACGCCTGCTCCTCGGCAAGCCAGGCGCGCGCATCATTGACATCGTCGAAGACGCGCAGCTCGGCGGCGACGAAAGCCTTTTCCAGCCAGGCGCTCCAGGCCAGCCACTGACTGTCGGTGACGACGGCGATCTTCTTGAAATCCCCGCCGTGCAGGCGCGTGAACTTGATTTCCTCGAGTGCGACATCGACGGTGAACCCCGCCATTTCGGTGAGATCGAAGAGCAGGTTGTGAGAGCCGTCGAACAGATCGTTGGCGATCAGGTATTCCTCGAACTCGGTGAAGTCCGCGAGGGTGAACTCGCCGATCACGGCGAGAGTCACGGTTTGCGCATCGTGATCGACGGTAATCATTTGTCAGCCAGCGCCTCCGCCATGAGGCGCCGGTAGAACTCGTGGAAGTGCTGCATGCCATCCTCCATCGGCGATTGATAGGGCCCGATCTCGCTCCTGCCCTGCTTCAAGAGTGCCCAGCGGCCGCGATCCATGCGCTCGCCGATGTCGTCGTCCTCGAGCGCGGTTTCCATGTAGGCGGCCTGTTCGGCCTTGACGAACTCCGGCTCGAACAGCGCGATGTCTTCGGGATAGTAGAACTCGACGACGTTCAAGGTCTTTTGCACGTCCTGCGGGATCAGCGTCGAGACCACCAGCACATGCGGATACCACTCGACCATGATGTTCGGGTAGTAGGTGAGCCACACGGCGCCCTGCTTGGGCAGTTCGCCGTTGTAGTAATCGAGCACCGCCTTGTGCCATTTGGCGTAGGTCGGGCTGCCGGGCTTGGCGAGCGAGGTGATGCCGACCTTCTGCACCGAATACCATTCGGCGAATTGCCAGGTCAGATCATCGCAGGTGACGAAATTGCCCAGGCCCGGATGGTAGGGCACGACGTGATAGTCCTCGAGATAGACCTCGATGAAAGTCTTCCAGTTGTAGTTGCACTGATGCAGCTCGACATGGTCGAGCTTGTAGCCGGTGAAATCGAATTCATCCGCCACTTTCATCCCGGCCAGATCGGCATTGGCCGAGCGCGGCCCCTTGAACAACAAGCCGTTCCAGCGCTCCAGCGCGACCTTGTCGAGGTTCAGGCACGGATTGGCGGGAAAATGCGGCGCCCCGATCAGCTGCCCTGCGGTGTCGTAGGTCCAGCGATGGATCGGACAGACGATGGTCTTGTCGGCTTTGCCCGAACCTTGCAGCATGATCGCCTGCCGATGGCGGCAGACATTGGACATCAGGTAATAGCCATCGGGCTGATGCGTGATGAGGTGCGAATGGTCGCTCCATTCGGTCGAGCGATAGTCGTAGAGCTCCGGAACCATCAATTCGTGCCCGACATAGCCGGGACCGGCATCGAAGAGGAGCTTTTTCTCCAGTTCGAAGAGCTTTTCGTCGAAATACCATTCGACGGGAAACTGGGAAGCCCCCGGGGCCAGCCGCGCCCGCGTTGCGATCTCGGACATATCCATCAACCTCCAGGAAAAATGCGCCAGACCGGCACCTTGCAATGCCAGGAAATGGCTTGGAACGAGAACGGGAAAGTATAGTGCATTTGACCTCGGGGGGCAGCATCGGCTATTTTGCAGGGTTCGCGAAACTGCCCACGCCGATGAATTCGATCGCATCCGAATCACCCACTTCTTTCGAGACCGCGCTGCAAGAACTCGAACGTCTGGTCCAGACGCTGGAAAACGGCAATCTGCCGCTCGAAGAGTCGCTCGCCGCCTATGAGCGCGGTATGGCGCTGCTCAAGTTTTGTCAGGAAACCCTGGCCTGCGCCGAGCAGCGCATCCGCATCCTCGACGGCGCACAGTCCGCATCATCCGCCACGCCGGAGACGCTCCCACGATGAACGACGCCTTCTTGCACTGGATGGGCGACATCCAACGGCGCACCGAAGCGGCGCTCGATCACTGGCTGCCACCAGCGGGCACCGCGCCGCAGCGCCTGCACACGGCGATGCGTTACAGCGTGCTCGGCGGCGGCAAGCGCATGCGCCCGCTGTTGTGTCACGCCGCTGGTGAGGCGCTCGGCGCCGACTTGCCAGCGCTCGATGCCGCCGCCTGCGCGGTCGAGCTGATCCACGCCTATTCGCTGGTGCATGACGACCTGCCCTGCATGGACAATGACGTGCTGCGGCGCGGCCGACCCACCTGCCATGTCGAATACGACGAGGCCACCGCGCTCTTGGTCGGCGATGCGCTGCAAACCCTGGCTTTCCAGGTGCTGGCCGAATCGCCCGTGCCGTCCTGCCAGCGCCGACTTTCGATGACCGCCCTGCTCGCCCAGGCGACGGGCTCACGCGGCATGGCCGGCGGGCAGGCGCTCGATCTGGCCGCCGTCGGCGCGACATTGACGCTCGAAGAGCTCGAATTCATGCATATCCGCAAGACCGGCGCTTTGATCCGCGCCGCCGTGCTATTGGGCGCACATTGCGGCGAGGCCGACGAGGTGACGCTCACTTCACTCGGTCACTACGCCAACCGCGCCGGTCTCCTGTTCCAAGTCGTCGACGACATCCTCGACGCCGAAGGCAGCACGGTCACTCTCGGCAAGACCGCCGGCAAGGATGCCGCGCAGGACAAGCCGACCTATGTCAGCATGCTGGGCCTGCCGCGCGCCAAGGCGCTCGCCGCCGAGCTGCTCGACGAGGCGCAGGAGGCATTGGCAGCCTGCCCGTTCGACACCGCGCGCCTGAGTCGACTCACCCGCTTCATCGCCGAGCGCAGCTTCTGATGACCGCTTATCCGCTGCTCGAAACCATCGACGACCCCGCCGCGCTGCGCGCCCTGCCGCGCGAGCGGCTGCCCGAGCTCGCCGCCGAGCTGCGCGCCTTCCTGCTCGAAACGGTTTCGAAGACCGGCGGTCATCTGTCGTCGAATCTCGGCACCGTCGAGCTGACCATCGCGCTGCACACGGTATTCGATACGCCGCGCGATCTGTTGGTCTGGGACGTCGGCCATCAGACTTACGCGCACAAGATCCTCACCGGCCGCCGCACGGCGATGGCACGGCTGAGGATGAAGGATGGCATCTCCGGTTTCCCGCGCCGCGATGAGAGTCCCTATGACACGTTCGGCGTCGGCCATTCCTCGACCTCGATCTCGGCGGCGCTGGGGATGGCGATCGCCGCGCGCGATCGCGGCGAAGACAGACACGTCGTCGCGATCATCGGTGATGGCGCGATGTCCGCCGGCCAGGCCTTCGAGGCGCTCAACAACGCCGGCGTCACGGAGGCCAACCTGCTCGTCATCCTCAACGACAACGACATGTCGATCTCGCCGCCGGTCGGCGCGCTCAACAAGTATCTGGCGCGGCTGTTTTCCGGCCGCACCTTCAACGCCGCGCGCAAGGCAGGCGAGAAGATGCTCTCCGTCGCTCCCTCGCTGCTGGAACTGGCCAAGCGCGCCGAGGAGCACGTCAAAGGCATGTTCGTGCCGGGCACGCTGTTCGAGGAATTCGGTTTCAACTACATCGGCCCGATCGACGGCCACGATCTCGACAGCCTGATCCCGACACTAGAAAACCTGCGCGCGCTGAAAGGGCCGCAGTTTTTGCACATCATCACCAAGAAAGGTCAGGGCTACAAACTCGCCGAGGCCGACCCGGTGCTCTACCACGGCGTGTCGAAGTTCGATGCCGCCAACGGCATCCAGAGCGCCAAGGGCGCCGGCAAACTCACCTTCACGCAGGTGTTCGGCGACTGGCTGTGCGACATGGCCAAAGCCGATGACCGGCTCGTCGCCATCACGCCGGCGATGTGCGAAGGCTCCGGCATGACGCGCTTCGCCAAAGCCTTCCCGCAACGCTTCCACGATGTCGGCATCGCCGAGCAGCACGCGGTGACCTTTGCGGCGGGCTTGGCCTGCGGCGGCATGAAACCGGTGGTGGCCATCTACTCGACCTTCCTGCAGCGCGCTTACGACCAACTGATCCACGATGTCGCGCTGCAGAATCTCGATGTCACCTTCGCGATCGACCGCGGCGGCATCGTCGGCGCCGACGGGGCCACCCATCAGGGCGCCTTCGACCTTTCGTATCTCACCTGCATCCCGAACATGGTCGTGATGGCGCCGGCCGACGAGGCCGAATGCCGGCGCATGTTGACCACGGCCTACCACTACCCGGGTCCCGCGGCGGTGCGCTATCCGCGCGGCGCCGGACCTGCCGTTCCGCCTGCGCCGACTTTGGACGCCATCGAAATCGGCAAGGGCGAACTGCGCCGCCAGGGCAAGAAGGTGGCGATCCTCGCTTTCGGTACCCTGCTTTCCGCCGCCCTGGAAGCCGGCGAGGCGCTCGATGCGACCGTGGCCAACATGCGCTTCGTCAAGCCGCTCGATACCGATCTGGTGCGGCAACTCGCCGAGGGCCATGACGCGCTGGTCACCGTCGAGGAAAATGCAGTCATCGGCGGCGCCGGCGCGGAAGTCGCCCGAGTGCTCGAAAATGAGGGGCAAACGAAGCCTCTGCTGCGCCTCGGGCTGCCGGATCGTTTCATCGAACATGGCGAGCAAGGCCAGATGCTCGCCGAACTGGGCCTGAACGCAGCGGCGATGGCCGAGCGGATCAGGCATTTCCTTACCACCTTTACTTGAGGAAATTAGTCGGGAATGTTATAAAGGGCTCCAAAAGGAGCGCCTGGCAAAGACCAGGCCACACGCCAACCCCACGGAGACATTCCCATGAACCTGAGAGACATCACCATGGCCATTCCTGACGTCCAATCGAGCCACGATGCCCGCCAGCTACCAATCGACAAGGTCGGCATCAAATCCATCCGCCATCCGGTGAAGGTGCTGGACAAGAGCGGCGGCGTGCAGCACACGATCGCCACCTTCAACATGTACGTCGGCCTGCCGCACAACTTCAAGGGCACGCACATGTCTCGCTTCGTCGAGATTCTCAACGCCCACGAGCGCGAGATCTCGGTCGAGAATTATGAGCCGATGCTGCGCGAGATGGTGAAGAAGCTGGAAGCCAAGACCGGCCACCTGGAGATGAGCTTCCCCTACTTCATCAACAAGGAGGCGCCGGTCTCGAAGGTGAAGAGCCTGCTCGATTACGACGTCACCTTCATCGGCGAGATCGTCGAGAACGACGGCTACCGGCAGACCACGCGCGTCGTCGTGCCTGCCACCAGCCTGTGCCCCTGCTCGAAGAAGATTTCCGAGCGCGGCGCCCACAACCAGCGCTCGCACATCACGATCACCGCCACCACCAACAGCTTCGTCTGGATCGAAGAACTCGTGCAGATGGCCGAAAGCCAAGCCTCCTGCGAGCTCTTTGGTTTATTGAAGCGTCCCGACGAAAAGCATGTCACCGAGCGTGCTTACGACAATCCGAAGTTCGTCGAGGACATCGTACGCGATGTCGCCGGCCTGCTCAATGCCGATCCGCGCATCGACGCCTACATCGTGGAATCGGAAAATTTCGAGTCGATCCACAACCATTCGGCCTACGCGCTCATCGAGCGCGACAAAACCCGCCGCGAGTAGCGCTTCGGAACTCGAAATTTCGGCGTAGGCTAACCTCGCCCAAGCGAGGTTAAGCGCGCAGCGCGGCCGAAGCCAAAATTTCGAGTCGATCCACAACCATTCGGCCTACGCGCTCATCGAGCGCGACAAAACCCGCCGCGAGTAGCGCTTCGGAACTCGAAATTTCGGCGTAGGCTAACCTCGCCCAAGCGAGGTTAAGCGCGCAGCGCGGCCGAAGCCAAAATTTCGAGTCGATCCACAACCATTCGGCCTACGCGCTCATCGAGCGCGACAAAACCCGCCCGAGTAGCGCTTCGGAACTCGAAATTTCGGCGTAGGCTAACCTCGCTCAAGCGAGGTTAAGCGCGCAGCGCGGCCGAAACCAAAATTTCGAGTCGATCCACAACCACTCCGCCTACGCGCTCATCGCGCGGAACAAAACCCGCCGCGAGTAGCGCTTCGGAACTCGAAATTTCGGCGTAGGCTAACCTCGCCCAAGCGAGGTTAAGCGCGCAGCGCGGCCGAAGCCAAAATTTCGAGTCGATCCACAACCATTCGGCCTACGCGCTCATCGAGCGGGATAAAACCCAACGCTAGCCGCGCTTCAGAACTCGAAATTTCGGCGTAGGCTAACCTCGCTCAAGCGAGGTTAAGCGCGCAGCGCGGCCGAAGCCAAAATTTCGAGTCGATCCACAACCACTCCGCCTACGCGCTCATCGAGCGCGACAAAACCCGCCGCGAGTAGCGGTTGCAAACGAAAAAGGACGCCAAGGCGTCCTTTTTCGTTGCCGGTGGCGAGGTTCATTCCTTGGACTCGCCACCCTTCCTGGTAAGCTTCTCCTTGATCCGCGCCGACTTGCCGGAGCGCTCGCGCAAGTAATAGAGCTTGGCACGACGCACGTCGCCCTTCCTCTTCACCTCGATGCTCGCGATCAACGGCGAATAGGTCTGGAAGGTGCGTTCGACGCCTTCGCCGGATGAAATCTTGCGCACGGTGAAGCTCGAATTCAGGCCGCGATTCCTCTTGGCGATCACCACGCCTTCATAGGCCTGGACGCGCTTTCTTTCGCCTTCCACCACATTCACGTTCACCACCACGGTGTCGCCGGGAGCGAACTCGGGAATGGTCTTGCCCAGCCGTTCGATTTCCTCTTTTTCCAGTTGCTGAATCAGGTTCATGTCGTATTTCCTTGTCGAAATATTATGACGACCGCAGAGCTGCGGCGTTCGATTCGGCTTCGATCTCCCGCAGCAGTTGCGCCTCAATCTTGCTCAAACCGCGAGCAACTCTTTGCGCCAGCCATTTGGCAAACAGCTCCGGGCGGCGCTCCCGGGTCCGCGCCAGCGACTGCTTCAGTCGCCAGCGGCGGATGTTCTCGTGGTGACCGGAGAGCAACACTTCCGGCACCGGCATGCCTTCATACACCTCCGGCCGTGTGTAGTGCGGGCAATCCAGCAGCCCGTCGGCGAACGAATCCTCCGCCGCCGAAGCCTCGTCGTTCAGGGCCCCGGGCAGCTGCCGCACCGTCGCATCGATCAGCGCCAGGGCGGCGATCTCGCCGCCGGACAAGACGAAATCCCCCAGCGACACTTCCTCATCGACGCAGCGCGCGATCACGCGCTCGTCGATCCCTTCATAGCGACCGCACAGCAGGATCGCGCCGTCGCTTCCCGCCAGGCTCTTCACCCGGGCATGCGTCAGCGGCTGCCCCTGTGGGGAAAGGTAGATCACCTTTCCCGTTCCACCGCGCGCCGCTTTCGCGGCGCCGATCGCCTTCTCCAGCGGCTCGGCGCGCATCACCATGCCGGGACCGCCGCCGAAAGGCCGGTCATCGACCGAGCCATAGGCATTGCCCGCCCACTGACGCGGATTCCAGCAAGCGATCTGCCACAATCCGCGCTCCAGCGCCCGCCGCGTGATGCCGGATTCCGTCACCGCCGCGAACATCTCCGGGAACAGAGTCACGACATCGAAGCGCAGCATCCGCAGCCCTCCTCTACCAGTCCCGTTCCCAGGCGACATGGATCATGCCGGCCGGCACATCCACATCCTTCACCACCTGGCCGACGAAGGGCAACAGACGCTCGCGCGCCGTTTCGCCTTCGCCTTCCGTCACCACCAGCACGGCATGGGCGCCGGACTCGATCAATTCCTTCACGCGTCCGAGCGTTTCCTGCCGCTCATTGACCACCTGCAGGCCGACCAGGTCGGCCCAGTAAAACTCGTCTTCTTCCGTCGCCGGCAGCGCTTCACGGGGCGCGCCGAAGAAATGCCCAACCAGCTGCTCGGCCGCGGTGCGGTCGTCGACACCCGCCAGCTTGACCAGCCAGCCTTTGCCGTGGATGCGCATGTCCTGAACGGCGAAGGGGCGCCAGCCGGAGGTCTCCTTCTCATCCTTGCCCAGCCACCAGCGCGGCATCTCAAGCCAGCGCCCGGGATCATCACCGAAGGGGAAGAGCCGCAACCAGCCTTTCACCCCGTATGGGGCAGTGATCCGCCCCAGAACGATCATTCTTTCCGCGGTGATTACGCAGTCGGCGCGGCGGCAGCCTGCTTGACCAGACGTTGAGCGGTCGGCGACAGCTGGGCGCCTTTGCCCTGCCAGTAGGCCAGACGCTCGGCATCGATCGACAGCGCCTTCTCGTTTTCGGCGGCCTTGGGGTTGTAGTAACCGATACGCTCGACGAAACGACCGTCGCGGCGGTTGCGCGAGTCGGTGACGACCATGTTGTAGAACGGGCGCTTCTTGGCGCCGCTGCGGGCAAGACGAATCACGACCATAAAGGTTCCTCGAAAAATCCGGCTATGGAAAAGGGCGTGATTTTATTGGTTATTTACGGCCGAGACAAGGGGAACGGAAACCACCGACTGCGGCTTGCGGCCGCCGCTTACCCGCACGATGCCAGCGAGATCCTGCCGCTGTTCGATGGCTTCGAAACCGGCAGCGCTCAAAAGATCCCGCGCGGCATCCCCCTGATCCCAGCCGTGCTCGAAAAACAGCCCGCCGCCCTCGGCTAGCCAGCGCGGAGCCTCGGCGACGACCCGACGGATCGCGCTCAAGCCATCGGCATGGTCGGTCAGCGCGACGACGGGCTCGAAACGCAGGTCGCCTTGCGTCAGATGCGGATCACTCGCGGCGACGTAGGGTGGATTGGCGACGATCAGATCGAAGCTTTGCGGCGGCAACGAGGCAAACCAGTCACTCTCGAAAAAACCAACTTCTGCGTCGAGCCGCGCAGCGTTCCTGCGCGCGACGGCCAGCGCCGCCGCTGAGACATCGACCGCCGACACCTGCACACCTGGCAGCTCCAGCGCCAGCGTGATCGCCAGACAGCCGCTGCCGGTGCCCAGATCGAGGATGCGTGCCGTACCACCCGAGCCGACTTTGCCGCCCAACGTTTCCAGGGCGAGATCGACCAGCAACTCGGTTTCCGGGCGCGGGATCAACACCTCGGGCGTCACGATGAAGTCGCGGCCATAGAACTCGCGCCGGCCGATCAGATAGGCGGTCGGCTCGCCGGCCGCGCGGCGTTCCACCAACGTTTGGAAGCGCAGGGCGGCATGCTCGGCGAGCGGCTCGTCGCAGTGGGCTTCGAGCCAAGCGGTATTGCGGTCGAGCACGTGCGCGAGCAGCACGCGCGCCTCGCCGGCGGGCAAGATCTTCCGCGCCGCGGCAAGCAGGGCGGCGACCGTCCTCATGCGCCGCCTGCTAACGCTGCGAGCTGTTCGGCCTGATGCGCGGCCGCCAGCGCGCCGATCAGCTCGTCGAGCTCGCCATCCATGATCGCGTCGATCTTGTAAAGCGTCAGGTTGATGCGGTGATCCGTCACCCGCCCCTGCGGGAAGTTATAGGTGCGGATGCGTTCGGAGCGATCGCCGCTGCCCACCAGCGATTTGCGCGTGCTGGCGATCTTCTGCTGTCGTTCGCGCTGCTGCCTGTCCTTGAGGCGCGCAGCGAGCACGGCGAGCGCCTGCGCCTTGTTGCGGTGCTGCGAGCGGTCGTCCTGACATTCGACCACCAAGCCGGTCGGCAGATGGGTGATGCGCACCGCCGAGTCGGTCTTGTTGATGTGCTGCCCGCCGGCGCCGGAGGCGCGAAAGGTATCGATGCGCAGGTCGGCCGGATTGATCTCGACCTCGCCGATGGCATCCGCTTCCGGGAGCACGGCGACGGTGCATGCCGAAGTATGGATGCGCCCCTGCGCTTCGGTCGCCGGCACGCGCTGCACGCGATGGCCACCCGATTCGTACTTCAGCTTCGCATACACGCCGCTACCGACGATGCGCGCGATGATCTCGCGGTAGCCGCCCAAATCGGATTCGTTCTGCGACACCACCTCGACGTGCCAACCCTGCCGCTCGGCATAACGCACGTACATGCGGAATAGGTCGGCGGCGAACAAGGCCGACTCCTCGCCGCCGGTGCCGGCGCGAATCTCGAGGAAAACGTTTTTCTCGTCATCCGGATCGCGCGGCAAGAGCGCCCGTTGCAGCGCATCTTCGAGACGCATGAGCTCGGCTTGCGCGGCTTCGGCCTCGTTCCTGGCGAATTCGCGCAGCTCCGGATCGCTCTCCATCGTCCGCGCCGTTTCCAGATCGGCCGCGGCGCGCCGCCAGGCGTCAAAAAGCTCGACGATCTCGGCGATCTCGGCACGTTCGCGTTGCAGGCGCCGGTAGGCTTCCATGTCACGCGTCACCTCTTCCTGGCCGAGAAGCCCATCGAGTTCGGCAAGACGTTCGGCCAGCCGCGTCAGGCGCTGGCGTAGACTGGCTTTCATCGCGCTACTGCTCGGGGTGCAGGCGCCAGATGCGCGAGATCAGGCGCGCGATATCGCCGCGTTCCGTGCCTTCGGCGAGATTCAGCGCCTCGGTAGGCGGATGCAGTAGCTTGTTGGTCAGCCCCTTGGACATCGCTTCGAGCACCTGGGCCGGGTCCTCGCCGCGCTGCAGGCGTTTCATCGCATGTTCGAGCTCGTGACGGCGCATGCGCTCGGCGGTATCGCGCAGCGCGCGGATCAAGGGCACCGCCTCGCGCGCTTCCATCCAGTGCAAAAAATCGTCAACGCGCCGGGAGATGATTTGCTCGGCCTCGACGATCGCCGCCTGGCGCGATTCCAGGCCGGATTCGACGATCTGCGCCAGATCGTCGAGCGTGTAGAGAAAGACATCGTCGAGCCGTGCCACCTCGGCCTCGATGTCACGCGGCACCGCCAGATCGACCATCACCATCGGCCGGTGGCGCCGCACCTTGACGGCGCGTTCGACCATTCCCAGGCCGATGATCGGCAGCGTGGCTGCCGTGCAGGAAACGACAATGTCGTACTCGGCAAGCCGCTCGCTGATTTCGTTGAGAAGCATCACATCGCCGCCGAAACGCTCGGCGATCACCCTGGCGCGCTCCGGCGTGCGGTTGGCGATCGATAAGCGCTTGGGCCGCGCGCCGGCGAAATGGGCCGCGCACAGCTCGATCATCTCACCGGCGCCGACGAACAGCACGCGCTGTTCGCTGAGGCGCTCGAAAATCCGCTCGGATAGATGCACGGCGGCGGCGGCCATCGAAACGATGTTGGCGCCGATCGCCGTCGTCGAGCGCACTTCCTTGGCCACCGCAAAAGTGCGCTGAAACAGCTTGCCAAGCAGCGTGCCAAGGGTGCCCGCCTGTTCGGCCACCCGCGCCGCCTGTTTCATCTGGCCGAGGATCTGCGGCTCGCCGACCACCATCGAATCGAGCCCCGAGGCTACCCGGAACATGTGGCGCACCGCCTCGCGCTGCGGATGGCGGTAGAGATACGGCTCGATGCGCCGCGGCGGCAGCATGTGATATTCGGCCAGCCAGTCGATCGCCGCCGCCGGTTCGTCGGTGGCGCAATACAGCTCGGTGCGGTTGCACGTCGACAGGATTGCCGCCTCGCGCACCGGCCGGCCGCGCAACAGGTCGTGCAGCGCCTGCGTAAGCCGCGTCGGCGCAAACGCCACCTGCTCGCGAATCTCGAGCGGGGCGGTATGGTGGTTGATACCGAGGGCGTAGAGCTGCACGGTGCCTGTTCGTGAATGTGCCAACCCATCATTAAAGACGAAAAGCCCTTTGCCGGCAACCGGCTAGCGGAATCCGCCATCGCAACAGCCTGCCGGCCTGCGACAATCTGTCGCATTCCCCTGGTGACGACAAGGGCGTAGATTTTCCACATCGGCTATCAAGGAACCCGCGCCATGAGCAACGATGCACTCCAGCCAAAAAACGTCGCCCAGCCCGAGATGAGTTCGCTGCTGCTGGGCGCCGGCTTCGCCCTCGCTTCGCTGATCCTGCTGCCGGCCGTCGCACAGCGCATCGGTCTGGGATCGAGCCTGACGATCGCGCTACGCGGGGCTCTGATGCGCGCCGCGAATCATCTGTGACGCAGTCGTTCCGCGCGGCTTTGCGATAGGCTTTGCGATAATGCAGCGGCCGCGGCGCACGTTCCGCGGGTCGAGTCCTTTGCTCATGCCGCCGATGCGTCCAGCCCATTTCGCTTTCCTCGTCCTTGCCCTCGCCGGGGGCGCTTTCGCGCTGACCTTCGTCGATGCCGCCCACCTGCGCGATGCCCGGGCGCAGGAAAGCGCCGTGACGGCCCGGCTCGTAAAGCGGCTGGGACTGACCGACCCGGTGTTGTTTACCGAGGCACGCTACACGCGCCATCCGACCCAGGCCGATCTGCAGTCGGCCTTCCAGGACCATCCGGTCGCGTTCGAACACTTCCCGAGCGGCTCGCTCATCCCGCCGCCTGCCGGCATCCTCGCCGCCTATGAACAGCTGGATCGAAAAACAGCGCCATCTGATTGACTTCACGCTGGCATCCCTTGCGCGCAGGAAGACGAAGAACCTCGGGCTCTTCGTCATCTACACGTTGCTGGTCTTCGTGCTCGCCTCGGTGGCGCTTTATACCCATGCGCTGCGCTTCGAGGCGCAAAAGGTGCTCGCCGGCAGCCCGGAGATCGTCCTGCAGCGGCTGGTGGCCGGCCGGCATGATCTGATCCCACCCGGCTATCTGGAAAAGATCGGCCGTATCCGCGGCGTGCAGAAAATCGAGGGACGGCTGTGGGGCTATTACTACGACAGCGTAGTGAAGGCCAACTACACTTTCATGGTGCCGCGCGACATGAAGATCGAGCGCGGCGAGATCGTCGTCGGCCCGGCGCTGGAACGCTCGCGGGGACTGGCCGCCGGCAATGGCATCTCGTTTCGTGCCTATACCGGTGAGTTGCACACCTTCATCGTCGCCGATGTGCTGCCCGAAGCTTCCGAGCTGATGAGCGCCGATCTGGTGCTGATGCACGAGGACGACTTCCGCGCCTTTTTCAAGATCCCGCCCGGTCATTACAACGACATCGCGCTGTCGGTCGCCAACCCGCAGGAAGTGCGCAACGTCGCGATCAAACTCCTGACGACACTCCCCGACTCGCGCCCGATCCTGCGCGACGAGGTGCTGCGCACCTATGCCTCCATCTTCGACTGGCGCGAAGGCCTGCTGCTGGCGCTGCTGTCCGCCGCGATCCTCGCCTTCGGCATCTTCGCCTGGGAAAAGGCCGCTGGGCTGTCTGCCGAGGAACGCCGCGAGATCGGCATCCTCAAGGCGATCGGCTGGGAAACGGGCGATGTGATCAAGATGAAGTTCTGGGAGGGCCTTTTGATTTCGCTCACCGCTTTCTTCACCGGCTATACGGCTGCCTATGCGCACGTCTTTCATCTCGGCGCGAGTCTGTTCGAGCCGGTGTTGAAAGGCTGGGCCGTGCTCTATCCACGGTTTTCCTTGCCGCCGCACATCGACGGCCTGCAGATCGCCACGCTGTTCTTCTTCACCGTCGTGCCCTATACCGCGGCGGTGCTGGTGCCGATATGGCGCGCGGCCACCACCGATCCGGATACGGTGATGCGCTCATGATCGAACTGTCCGGCATCCGCAAGGCCTTCAACCAGGGCCAGCACAACGAATATTGGGCCTTGTCCGGCATCGACCTGACGATCCCGGACCGACAGGTCACCGCGCTCAAAGGGCCCTCTGGCTCCGGCAAGACGACGCTGCTCACCATCCTCGGTTGTCTTGCGCGCCCCACCGAGGGCCGGGTAAGACTCAACGGCGAGGAGATCTCCGGTCTGCCGGAGCGTTTTTTGACCGAGATTCGCCGCAAGACCTTTGGCTTCGTCTTCCAGCAGTTCAACCTCATCCGTGGCCTCTCGGCGATCGAAAACGTCATCCTGCCGGCTTATCCGCTCGGTCAGCCGCGCAAGGAATTGCTGGAAAAGGCCGAGGCACTTTTGAACAGTGTCGATCTCGCCCAGCGCCGCGCGCAGCAGGTGGAATGGCTCTCCGGCGGTGAGCAGCAGCGCATCGCGATCTGCCGCGCGCTGATCAACGATCCGCAGATCCTCATCGCCGACGAGCCGACCGCGAACCTCGACACGAAGCTCGCGAAAGAATTCCTCGGTATCCTCGAAAAACTCGCCGGCCAGGGCCGCACGATCATCCTCACCAGCCACGACCCGCTGGTGGTCGAATCGAGCCTGGTCGATCATGTCGTCACGCTGCGCGATGGGCGCATCGTGGATCAGAAATAGTGCCGACTAGCCAGCGTCTCGTTTCAGCATGATCTTTCAGCCCGCCATCATCGCCCTTCTGCTCGCGGCGAGCTTAAGCCTCCTCATGCTGCTCGCCGCATCGCCATTCGCGCTGCAGGTGATCCGCCACTGGGACATCACGAGCGGCAGCGAAAGGCAACTCAAGCTCGAACGGCTCACCTATCTGTTTTCGACGCTGGTCGCCTTCGTCTGCGTGATGCAGATCGCCGCCGCGCTGCTGTTCGTCTTCAATGCCGACAAGCTCTCGGTGATGTTCGTCGGCGCGATGTGCGCGGTGGGGGCCCTCAACGTCAATGATTACGGCTTTCCGGCCCTGTATGCGCAGCTGGGCCTCTTCTTCCTCGCCACGACTTGGCTTGCCATCAACCATGCCGATAGCCACGCGCGCGACTATCCGCTCGTCAAGCTCAAATACGCGCTGCTCATTGGCGCCTTGCCGCTGTTTGCCCTGAGCCTGTGGCTGCAATGGCGGTATTTTCTTGGTCTGAAGGCCGACGTGATCACTTCCTGCTGCGGCAGCATGTTCTCGGAAGGCGCATCGAATGTCGCCAGTGAGGTCAGCGCCTTGGAACCCAAGCCGGCGATGCTCCTGTTTTACGCTTCGCTCATCATCGCCTGCGCGGTTTCGCTGTGGCATCGGCAGCGACGCGACGATGCGAGCGGTTTTCTGACGGGGCTGACTGCACTAGGGGCATTCCTTGCCAGCATCGGCGGGATCCTCGCCTTCGTCTCGCTCTATGTCTATGAGCATCCGCACCACCACTGCCCGTTTTGCCTGCTCAAGCCCGAATACGATTACCAGGGCTATGCGCTTTACCTTCCGCTGTTTGCCGCCACGGCCGCCGGCCTGGGCGCCGGAAGCTTGCGCTTTTTCTCGCGTCGGCCGAGTCTTGCCCAGGTAATCCCCAACTTGACCGCGCGGCTGGCGACGGTCGCGGCCTTCGGCTACGCGCTATTCCTACTCGTCGCCAGCTTCATGATCTGGCACTCCAACCTGGTGCTGCTTGGATGAAGACCCTGACCTCTCTTTTGTTGGCCTTGCTGCTCGCCGCCTGCGGCGCTGGCGAGCCGCCGAAGAACGTGAATGTCGGCGACATCGCGCCGACCTTCCAGACCGTGCGCATGGATGGCATGGCGGCGCACTTTCCCGCCGCCTGGACCGGCCAGCCGGTGGTGATCCGCTTCTGGGCCGACTGGTGCCGCTATTGCGCGCCAGAGATGAAGCTGCTCGACCGCGTTGCGGCCCGCTATCGCGACAGGCGCCTCGCGGTGATCGCGATCAACGTCGGCCAGGACAAAAAGACCGTCACCGACTTCATGGCCAAGCTCGGCGTCGGCTATCTTTCTCTGATGGATGAGCAGGCGAAGATTGCCAAGTCGTACGGCGTGGTGGGCTTGCCGACGACCTTCTTCGTCGATGCGAAGGGCGTGGTGCGCGGCAAGATCGTCGGCGAAGCCGACGAGGCGCTGTTCGAACGCCATATCCAGGCGCTACTGAAATGATCGCCTGCGATCTGTGCGCACTCGATTGTGGCACCAAGCCCTTCGAGCTCGTCACGCCGGAAAAGACGCTGCATTTTTGCTGTGAAGGCTGCCGTGGCATCTGGATGATGATCCACGACATTGCCGAGGCGCCGCGCCAGGCGCAGAATGATTCATCCCTATCCCACGATGAAAGGAAATCGCCATGAACACCCAGATGATGGAAGCGGCGCGCGAGGCGCCACAGATGATGGGCAGCATGATGGGCAACGTCGGCCAACTGATGGCCCACCCGATGTCGACCGGCGCGATGCTGGCCGCCGGCGGCTATGCAGCCGGCAAAGGCGCGCTCTTTGGTCTGTTGAGAAACCCCTTGGTGGTGCTCGCCGCGGGGGTTGCCGCCGGCTATCTGCTGTTTCGCTACCAAAAAGAAATCGTCGAGACCGCGACGAAGCTCACCGGCATGGGCAGGGACTTCATCGCCCACCAGAAGGAGAACCTCGACGACTTGATCGCCGAGACGAAATCCCCAGCGGCCACCTCCGCCGACCCGGCTTCGGCCGCCACCTCGGCGCCGGCCGCGAGCCAAGAGTAAGCCCGATGGATGCCCGCAGCATCGAGGTCTTGCAGCGCGACAGCGGCTATCTGCGGCTGCGCCTGCCGGCCGCCTGCCGTAGTGCTCAGGTCGGCGCGATGCTCGAAAGCGGCCTGTCCGTGCTTGCCGGCATCGAGCGCATCACCTGGCTGACGGTCGAGGGCAAGCTGGCGATCCGTTTCGATCCACAGCGCCTCACCCATGCCGAAATCGCCCGCCGCATCAAGATGCTCGTCGCCGATCTGCCCGAGACTGCGCCGGCTGCCGTGGCGGCTGCGGAACCCGCGCCCGGGCTCGCCGAACGCCTCGGCGACCTGCGCGAGCGGCTGATCGCCGCCGCACCGGCGCGTTTCCGTCCGCTCGTCGAGACTGCGACGACCGAGAAGGCGCTCACCAACTTTGCGAACGACATCGTCGCCTTCTACCTGATCAAGGTGCATTGGGACTTGATCGTCAATCGCTGGATCAAGGATCCGGTCAAATACGCGAATGCCTGGCTGACGGTGTTCTATCTCGTCTTCCTGCTGGTCCGCTACCGCAAGACGTGAAGCATTTCCGCATCGTCCATCGGCTGCCCTGGCGCCTGCGCCTGATCGCCCCGCCGCTCGTCAAGAACCCGGAACGCTGCTACCTGGTGGAAATCCTGCTGCGCAAGCACGCGGCGATTCGCCAGGTGCGCTGCGTGCAGGAGATCGGCTCGCTGACGATTCAATACGACGCGGCGCTGTTACCCGAACCCCGCCTCGTCGCACTCGTCGATGCGGTGATCGGCAACCTCGTCGCCGCGCCGGCCAGGCGTGCCGTCTTGGAGCCGCCGACTTTGGCCGTCGATCCGACCCAACCCGTTCAGGAATGTCTCGCCGCCGTGGAGGGCATGACCTGCGCCTCCTGCGCGGCGCTCATCGAGCTCTCGCTCAAGCGCGATCCGCGTATCGAGCTCGCCGCCGTCAATTACGCCGCTGAGACCGTGACGGTGAAAGGCCGCATCACGAAAGAGGAGCTCTTCGCCGCCATAAGGAAGCTCGGCTATGCCGCCCGGCCAATGGATACGCTGGCGCAGCGGCGGCTGCTCGTCGAGCGCGAGAAGGAACGTTTGACCACCGCCAAGCGCAAGCTGCTTTACGCCGCCATCGCCACTGTGCCGGTGATGCTCTCCGGCATGGCGATGCACCGCTTGCTGCCGCTGCGTGTTCTCGAGCTCGCGCTATCGACCTACGTGCTCGCCGGCCCCGGCGGTGAGATCTTCAAAAAGGCCTGGGCACTTGCCAAAGAGCGCGAGGCGAACATGGACACGCTGATCGCGCTAGGCGCCGGCGCAGCTTATCTCTACAGCCTGCCGGGCGTCTTCTCGGCGCAGCATCATGTCTATTTCGAATCGGCGGCGGCGATCGTCAGCTTCGTGCTCGGCGGTCGCTACATGGAAGAGCGCGCGAAAGGCAAGGCGTCGGAAGCGATCCGCAAGCTGATCGAGCTGCAGCCCAACACCGCGATCCGGGTGACCGACGCCGGCGACGCCGTGGTGAGCATCGATGACGTGAAAGTCGGCGATGTGCTGCGCGTGCGCCCCGGCGACAAGGTGCCGACCGATGGCCTCGTCAGCGAGGGTTCCGGCAGCGTCGATGAGTCGCTCGTCAGCGGCGAGCCGCTGCCGGTGAGCAAGCGTGCCGGCGATCCGGTGGTCGGCGGCACGTTGAACGTCGCCGGCAGCTTCACGCTGCGCGTCACCGCCACCGGCACGGACACCGTGCTCGCCGGCATCGTCCGGCTCGTCGATCATGCGCAAGGCAGCAAGCTGCCGGTGCAAAAGCTCGCCGACCGCATCTCGGCGCGCTTCGTGCCGGCCGTCGGCATGATCGCCGGCGCCACTTTCCTCGGCTGGCTCGCCGCTGGCCATCCGCTGGCGCGGGCGCTCTCGCACGCCGTCGCGGTGCTCCTGATCGCCTGTCCCTGTGCGCTGGGGCTCGCCACGCCGACCGCGATCATGGTCGGCATGGGCGAAGCGGCGCGGCGCGGTATCTATATCCGCAACGGCGAGGCGCTGGAGACGGCCGCCACGCTCGACACACTGGTGTTCGACAAGACCGGCACGATCACGGCGGGCCATCCCGTCGTCACCGACTTTCTACCCGCCGCCGACATCGACGCCAGCCGGCTGCTCGCCCTCGTCGCCGGCGCCGAGCAGCGTTCCGAACACTTCCTCGCCCGCGCACTCGGCGCTTATTGCCAGGCGCGTGCCGTGTCGCCAGCGCCGACGGTCGACTTCGTCGCCACCCCCGGCCTCGGCGTCATGGCAAAGAGCGAGTCAGGCACGATCCGCATCGGCAATGCCGCTTTCCTGGAGGCCGCAGGCATCGACTGCGCGGCCTTTGCCGCGCAGGCCGACGCTTTTGCCGCCCAAGGCAAGACGCCGGTGTTCGTCGCCCTCGATGAGACTTGCGTGGCGCTATTCGCGATCGCCGACACGCCGCGCGAAGGAGCGAAAGCGGCGATCGCGCTGCTTCACCGCTTAGGGCTCAGAACGATCATGGCGACCGGGGATGTCGAGGCAGCCGCACGCCATGTCGCCCGGGAAGTGGGCATCGATGAGGTGATGGCGCGCGCGACGCCCGCCGACAAGCTCGCCCTCGTCGAACGACTCGAATCGGAAGGCCGCAAGGTCGGCATGATCGGCGACGGCATCAACGACGCGCCGGCGCTCGCGGCGGCGGCGGTCGGTTTTGCGATCGGCGGCGGTGCCGACATCACGGTGGAAGCCGCCGACGTGACGATCCTGGGCGGCGACATCGCCCGCCTCGCCGCTGCCATCGAGCTCTCGCGCCGCACGATGGCCATCGTGCGCCAGAATCTCTTCTGGGCGCTCGGTTACAACCTCGTCGCCATCCCCGTCGCGGCGGCCGGGCGTTTGAACCCGATGATCGCCGCCGCTGCGATGGCGATGAGCTCGGTTTCGGTGGTCACCAACTCGCTGCGCTTGCAGCGGAAATAGCCGGCGTTCGCGATGGACATCTCCTTTGGAGCCGCCTTCATGGTGGGCCTCTTGGGCAGCGGACACTGCCTGGGCATGTGTGGCGGGCTGGTTTCGGCTTTCTTCCTGAAACTGAACGCACGCGGGCCGTGGCCCTATCTCGGCTACCACACCGGCCGCATCGCGGTCTATGCCACCATTGGCCTGATCGCCGCGCTGCTGGGCAGCGCGCTCGTCTCCACCGGCCGCCTGGGACTAGCGCAGGGCGCCTTGCAGATCGTCGCCGGCCTCATCGTCATCCTGCTCGGCCTCGACCTCTTGGGTCTGGCGCCGATCCGCAACGCCTTCGGCTTTGCGCCGCTTTCCTGGCTGCGCCGGCAGTTCATGACCGCGACGCAAAAGGGACCCATCGTCGGCAGCCTGATCGGTGGCGCGATCAACGGCCTGATGCCCTGCTCGATGACGCTGGCGATGGCCGTCAAGGCCACCACCGCCCCTACGCCGCCCGAAGGCATGCTGCTGATGCTCGCCTTCGGCGCCGGCACGCTGCCCTCGATGCTGTCGGCTTCACTGCTGTTCGGCAAGCTCGGGCCCGCCTTGCGCGGCGGGTTGCTCAAAGCCGCCGCGCTCACCGTCATCGCGCTCGGCGTGTCGACCTTCTGGCAAGGGCTGCGCTACTTCCTCGTCATGTCGCGGCTGGTGGGTTGACCCGCCCGGCTTGATCGAAATCAAGCCAGGCCGCAAAAACCCTGCTCCCTGCGACGTTTTGTCACTTCTCGGCCTCGCACCAAAGTCATAGGCTTCGCCCCTCTTCGATGAATCGCAACGGGAGGCGAAACGATGTCTTGCTCTGCAAAGCGCAATGAGCGCCAAGTGTGCGTCCGATTCCAACGACGCAACGGCCTGATCCTGTTGGGCATGCGCCGGTTATTGCCGTTCTGACTCGTCCGCCGGCGAATTGACATGTGCCGCGAGCTCTATCCTGGCGGCAACGGCGGACTGCGCGGCGCCGATGCCTGCCCGCCGTTGCAGGTCGGCAAGAATCTGCGCGTCGTTCTGCCGTGAGCGCACAAAAGCCTCGCGCCGATCGCGTTCTTCGATCAGGGCTTGCGCCTGTTTGCGCCATTGCTGGAATTGCGGGGTGTGCAGATGATGCAGGTGATGGCGGCGGTTGGCGGTAAACCATTCGTGCGCCTTCGCTTCATCGGCCGCTACACCCTCGCCTTTCAAGTACATCTGGCCGAGCGCATATTGCGCCGCCTTGTCACCGCGCTCCGCGGCGATGCGATACCAGGCGAGCGCCTGGGCGGGGTCGTAGGCCACGCCATCGGCATGCTGGTGGATCACCGCGAGATTGTAGGCGGCATCGACATCGCCCTGCTCGGCCCATTTCTTCCAGATCTGCACCGCCGCTGCGGTTTCGCCGGCGAAATGCAGCTTCGCCGCGCGGTAGAACTCGGCTTCTCGTGGCTCACCCGCTTGCGCATGGAAAGCCGCCAAGGCTTGGATCACCACGCCCGCCATCAAAAGAGATTTCATCAGAGATTTCCTCGTCATCGCAGCATTCCTCTTTGATTTTTCCCAATGCTAGGCGCTCTGTCTGATGCTGGAAATTGGACAAATCGTCGCGCGGCAGTTTGTCGCAACCGTCGTGAAACCGGCGCTGGCAGGGCGGCATGGCTTGATCGATGTCAAGAACATCCGCAGAAAAGCGCCAAGCTGCGACGATATGTCGCAGAGGACAGCGCGCTCGGCTTCCTAGAATCCGTGCTGGTTTTTTGCACGCTTCCAGGAGATCGGGATGTCATTGAAACGCGCAACCCTCGCCGCCGCGCTCGCGGCACTATCCTTTGCGGTCCAGGCCGCCGACACCACGCTGTCGACCGTCGTCGTCACCGGCGCCAAGGAAGAAACCGCTGCCGGCAAGGTGGGCTTCGACACTTTGCAAACCCTGCGCCCGGCCACCAGTGACACGGCGCAACTATTGCGCGACATTCCCGGCGTCAGTCTGCAAGGCGCCGGCGGCGTCTCCTCACTGCCGATCGTGCATGGCCTGGCCGACGAGCGGTTGCGGCTGACTGTCGACGGCATGGACCTCTATGCCGCTTGCCCGAACCACATGAACACGCCGCTCTCCTACATCGACCCGACCCAGGTCGGCGCGATCAAGGTCTGGGCAGGTATTGCGCCGGTCTCCACCGGCGGCGATGCGATCGGCGGCGCGATCCAGGTCGACAGCCCGCCGCCCAAATTCGCCGCGCCCGGCCAGGGCAGCCTCTTCGGCGGCGAAGTCGGGGCGTTCTACCGCAGCAACGGCAATGCCAGCGGCGCCAACCTCTCGGCGAGCTACGCCACCGAGTCTTTGAATGTCAGCTATAGCGGCGCGATCGCCAAGTCGGACGACTACAAGGCCGGCGGTGATTTCAAGAACTACGATTTCACCGGTCGCATCGGCCACACACTGGGGCGCGACAAGGTCGGCTCCACCGCCTATGAAACGCGCAACCACACGCTGGGCGTGGCCTTCAAGGGCGGCAACCATCTCGTCGAGGCCAAGCTGAATGTCCAGGACATGCCTTACCAGCTCTATCCGAACCAGCGCATGGACATGCTCGACAACGAGAGCACCAAGATCAACCTGCATTATCTCGGCCGCTTCGCCTGGGGCCGGTTCGATGCGCGCGTCTGGCACGAAGACGTCGATCACTTCATGGACTTCGGCGAGGACAAGCGCTATTGGTATGGCACGGCTTCCGGCGGCAGCGCGGCTTTCAACGGCACGCCCTGCTCGCCCATCGGGTCAACCTGCGCCACGGGAATGCCGATGTATACGCAGAGCAAGGCCGATGGCGCCAAGCTTGCGGCCGACATCGCGCTGTCGCAGAAAGATCTGCTGCGCGTCGGCGCCGAGCTCCATCGCTACCGGCTCGACGACTGGTGGCCGCCCTCCGGCGGCGGCATGTGGCCGGGCACCTTCTGGAACATCCGCGACGGCCAACGCGACCGCACGGCGCTGTTCGGCGAATGGGAGGCGAAGCTTTCTCCGCAATGGATGACGCTCGCCGGGCTGCGCTATGAGCACGTGACGACCGATGCCGGCGCGGCAAGTGGTTATAACCCCAATACGAACGGCACGGCGCCGAATCTCAACTATCAAAAACGCGACGGTGATGCATTCAACGCCCGCGACCACAAGCGCAGCTTCGACAACTGGGACATGACGCTGCTGGCCCGCTACACGCCGAGCACGACGCAGGAGATCGAATTCGGCTTCGCGCACAAAGAGCGCGCGCCGAGCCTCTACGAGCTCTATCCGTGGTCGACCTGGCAGATGGCGGCGCTGATGAACAATTTCGTCGGCGACGGCAACGGCTATGTCGGCAATCTCGATCTGAAGAAGGAAAAAGCGAACACGCTCTCCGCCACCTTCGACTGGCACGCGCAGGACCGAGCCTGGGAGTTCAAGGCGACGCCTTACTACACGCGAGTCGCCGACTACATCGATGCCGTGCAGTGGAACGCCACGACCAACGCGCCGCAAACGCCTTTGCTCACCAATCGCTTCACCGTCCTCAAATACATGAACCAGGATGCGCGGCTCTATGGCCTGGACCTCTCCGGCAAGCTGCCGCTCGGCAAGACCGGCTTCGGCGAATGGGGGCTCAAGGGCCTCATCAACTACACCAACGGCAAGAACCGCGATACGGGGGATGATCTCTACAACATCATGCCGCTCAACGCGAAGCTGACGCTCACCCACAAGTACGCTGGTTGGGACAACGCCGTGGAACTCGTGATGGTCAAGGGCAAGGACAAGGTCTCCGACGTCAGGAACGAAATCAAGACGCCGGGCTACAGTCTCGTCAATCTGCGCGCGAGCTACTCGTGGAAGCAGGCACGCGTGGATTTCGGCGTCGAGAACCTGTTCGACCGGCTCTACTACCTGCCGACCGGCGGCGCCTACACTGGCCAAGGCACGACGATGACCAATCCGGCCCTGCCCAACTATCCGCAGTGGGGCACCGCAGTGCCCGGCCCGGGGCGCTCGCTCTATGCCGGCTTCAACTACACGTTCTGAACGGCGTAATATTTCGATTTACCATTGCGACGCCGGCCTCGCGCCGGCGTTCGTCTTCTCACGACATCGCTTGGCAATGCAACGCGTGTTCAGCCTGTCTTTCGTCCTGCTCCTGCATGCCGCGATCCTCTGGGCGCTCTGGCAGCACCGGCTGATTCCCGCCCCGCACGAGGCGATGACGTTGTTCGTGAATTTCATCGCGCCGCCCGCGCCCGTGAAAAAGCCCGAACCATCGCCGCCCCCGAAAGTTACGAAGCCCAAACCGACGCCACAGCCCGCGCCCAGGCTGGTCGCCCAAACGCCCATCGTCGCCCCCACGGACTACGTCGCCCCGCCACCGCCTCCGGAGCCGCCACGCATCGAGGCGCCCCTCGCGCCGCCTCCCCCACCCGCGCCGGCGCCCGCATTGCCGGCCGGACCGGTCGCCTTGGGCAGCGAGCTTTCCGTTGCCTGTCCCGAGCGCACGCCACCCAGCTATCCGGCGATCGCCCGGCGACTGGGCGAGGAAGGCACGGTGGTGCTGCGCGTCGAACTCGATGAAACCGGCGCGGTAGTCTCGGCACAAGTCAAGACCAGCAGCGGGTTTTCACGCCTCGACGAGGCCGCGCTCGCGGCCGTGAAAACCTGGCGCTGCGAGCCGGCCCGCCGCAATGGCCAGCCGGTGCGCGCGGTGGCGCTGCAACCCTTCAAATTCTTGCTGCAATGATCGCGCTACAGTATTTCGACGCCGGCAAGCCCGATCATGCGACGATCGAAACTCAAGATGGCGCGGCAGCCAGCGTGATTGGCCTTGGCGACGATCAAGCAATCGGGAAAATCCGGGCCGCCCGCTTCGAAATGGGTCAGCGCATCTTGGACGGCTTTGGGCGATTCGAGCGTGATGCTGGCATTGTCCAACAAAGCCCGCACCGCGCGGGAGATGTCGGCTCGCATCATTCCGTAGCTGCGCGTAAGCACCCAGCACAGCTCGACCAGCACGATGTCGGAAACGAACAAGCTTCCTTCTCGCGCATGGGCATCGAAGGCCGCCTTGGCACGCTGCGCTTGCGCCTCATCATCGCGCGTCAGAAGGCGCACCAGCACGTTGGTATCGAGGGCGATCACCGCTTTGCCTGCGCATTGCGATCCCGGGCCGCCGCGGCGATGCCCGCATCCATCGCTTCGATGCTTTGCGCCTCGATACCCGGTCGCTGCAGCAGGCCGAACAGATTGTCGGCGCCGTGCGCGAGTACCCGCACCCGCAGGCTGCCATCGCTCATGAGCTCGAAATCGAGCCGGCTGCCCGGCACGATGCCGATGCGATCGCGAATTGCCTTCGGCACGGTGACCTGGCCTTTATCGGTAACGGTAGCAAGCATAGGAGTCCCATTAACTCTTAGGAAACGCTGAAGAAGGCCGCGAGCGGGATGCAGCGCAAGGCGCACGGAGCGCAGCGACCGAGACATATCAATAAGATAGGCGAGGGAGCGAGCACCGCGCAACGCAGCGATGCGCCCGCGCAGCAACTTATTCAGCGTTTCCCTTACCTATTATCCGCAGTAAGCATAACCTGTCAATTCTGACGCCTACCTGGAGTAAGGAACATCATTCATGGAACCGAATCATTTCGACGGCTTCGGCTTTGCCCACTTTCTCGCGCAATGCGATGGCGTCGGCAAGACGGTGCTGGCGCTGCTGTTGCTTCTCTCGGTCGCCAGCTGGTATCTGATCGTCACCCGCACGCTCGACAACTGGCTCGCCAAGCGGCGCGCGCAAGCCTATGAAGCGCGCTTCGACAGCACAAAGACGCTCGATGCCCTGCCGGACGATGAGCCCCATGCGCTCGCCCGGCTCGTGGCGGAAGCGAGATCCGTCATAAGCCGCTGCGCGGGCAAGAAAAACGATGCCGCTTTCGAGGAGGTGCTCACCCGCAGCCTCAACAACGCGATCGATGCCGAAATGATGCGCGCCGAGCATGGCCTGACGATCCTCGCCACCGCTGGATCGGCCGCACCCTACATCGGTCTGTTCGGCACGGTCTGGGGCATCTATCACGCGCTGGTGCAGATCGGCATGAGTGGCCAGGGCACGCTCGACAAGGTGGCCGGCCCCGTGGGCGAAGCGCTGATCATGACCGCGCTGGGTCTGGCGGTGGCGATTCCGGCGGTGCTGGCCTACAACGCCTTCCAGCGCAGGAACCGCCTGTGGCTCAATCGTCTCGAATCCTTCGCCCATCGGCTCTATCTCGAACTGGCGGTGCAACATGGCCAAGGCTGACATCTCGCGCCGCCATCACGACGAGCCGATGGCAACGATGAACGTCGTGCCGCTGGTCGACGTGATGCTGGTGCTGTTGGTGATCTTCATCGTCACCGCGCCGATCCTCACCCATGCGGTGAAGATCGATCTGCCCAAGGCGTCGAGCCAGGCCAATATCACGAAGCCGGAGCACATCGAATTCGGCATCCGCGAAGACGGCAGCCTGTTCTGGAACGGCGAGCCAGTCCCGCTGGAGGCTTTGCCGGCGCGTTTCGCGCTCGAGGCGGCGAAACAGCCGCAGCCCGAATTGCACATCCGCGCCGACCGGCTCGTGCATTACGAAAAGGTAGCTCAGGTAATGGCCGCGGCGGCGAAAGCCGGCATGGTCAGGATCGGCTTCGTCAGCGAACCGACGGCCGAGTAGCGAAAGTCGGCGCCGGCGGGACGGCAAGCGATGACAAACTCTGCGATTTACTGTCTGGCGCTGATTTCGCGCAGGCGCTGGGCATCGAGCACCCGCACGTGATCGCTGCCAACCGAAATCGCACCGCTGTCCGATAGTTCGCGCAGACAACGCGATAGTGCCTCGGGCGTCATGCCTAGCCGCGACGCGATGACGTGCTTCGGTGCGCAAAAGCTGATCACCGTGCCGTCACCACAGGATTCGGCACCCTCGTTGACCAGATAACTGGCCAGCCTTTTCACAGGTGGATGCAAGCGGAAATCTTCGAGGTCGCGCATGCGGGCATAGAGTCGCATGGAAAGCTTGACGAGCAGACGTTTGGCGAACTGCGCCGAGCGACCGGACAAAGCGAGTACGGCCTCGGCATCGATATGCAACAGCCGCGTCGGGGAAAGCGCAGCCGCCAGGTAAGGGTAGGCATTGCCGAGCAGGACGGTCGAAACGCCGAACACTTCGCCGCTGCCTACCAAATCGATGACCCGCTCCTCGCCGGCCGGCGACTGGCAAGCCAACTTGACGACGCCGGAAAGTACTGCATACATGCCGGTCGGACGATCGCCTTTGATGATGATCAGTTCATCCTTTTCGTAACGTTTCTCCCGTGTCGCAGCGGCCAACTCGGTCAGCAAGGCCGCTGGCAGTTCCGAAAAGAAGGGGATTCCCCGCAATTCCAGGCAAGACATGGCTGGCTGCTCCATCGGGATGCGATGCCCGGCATGCTACCGAGCCGCAGCCGACTTGCCGATTGGGCGGGTTCCGATTTTCCGCGCCGGAATATTCCTATGCGCCGAATTTCACCGTGACGCTCAACCCCCTGCCCTCCAAGCCCTCGCCCATTTCGAGCCGAGCATGGTGCAGCTCGGCGATGCGTGCGACGATCGACAAGCCCAGCCCACAGCCTTCGATGTCCTGACCGGCCAGACGATGCAGGCGGCGCAGCGCTTGCGCGTGTTGATCCGCTGGAATGCCCGGCCCATCATCGGCGACGCGAAGCTCGATTTGTCCACCCCGTGCCGCCACGCCAACGCCGACTTTGCCGCCTGCGGGTGTGTAACGGATCGCGTTGTCGAGCAGGTTTCTGAGCAGCACGCGCAGCATCGCATCGACGCCGGTGAGCGTCACCGCCTGCGGCGCATCGAGGGTGAGCGCGATGTTCTTCTCCAGCGCCGCCGCGCCATGCTCGGCGCAGACTTCGGCGGCGAGCCGATCGAGGCGCAATTCACTCATCGGCAGATCGGCCGCCGGATCGAGCCGCGCCAGCGTCAGGAGCTGCTCGACCAAGTGGCGCGCCCGTTGCGCGCCGGTGACCAACTGCGCGAGGGCATGATCGCGCTCGGCCGCATCACGGGCGCGCGCAGCCACCTGCGCCTGCGTGACGATTGCGGCGAGCGGCGTGCGCAGCTCGTGGGCGGCATCACTCGTGAAGCGCCGCTCGGCCTCGAGCGAGTTGGCCAGACGCGCGAACAGATCATTGATCGCATCGATGAGCGGGCGGATCTCGCCCGGCGCCGCCTCGGGCGCGAGCGGATCGAGCCGGTCCGGCGTGCGGCAGGCGACCTCGGCGGCGATCTGGTCGAGCGGGCGAAAACCGTGGCGGGTGGCAAACCAGATCCATGCGCCGAGGATCGGCAGGCCAAACAGCAACGGCGTGAGCATCGTTTTCAGCAGATGCTCGGCGAGCTCCTCGTGCACATGTCGTTCGAGGCGCTTGTCGTCATGACCGCGCTTTTCGAGCATTTCCAGCACCTCTTCGCGCGTCTCGACATAGGCAAAACCAACCGCTCCCAGCCAGCCGGCGGTGACGCCAGCGAGCAGCCAGGTGAGCAGACGGCGACGCAGCGAAAACCAGCGTGTGTTCATTTCGGCATCGTGTAGCCGATGCCGCGCAGGGTCTTGATGCGTTCGGCGCCGAGCTTCTTTCTCAGATTGTGGATATGCACTTCGAGCGCATTGCTGTCGGGCTCATCCCGCCAGCCGTAGAGCGATGCCTCCAGCTGGGCGCGCGTCATCACCCGGCCTGCGTTTTCCATCAACAGTTGCAACAGCGCAAGTTCCCGCGCGGAAAGTTCGATCGGCGCTCCAGCCAGCCTCACCTGCCGCGCGGCGGGATCGAGCGCCAGATCGCCTACCTCGAGCACTGGTTGAGCGCGGCCCGCAGCGCGGCGGGCGAGCGCCCGCACCCGGGCTGCGAGCTCATAGAGATCGACCGGCTTGACGAGGTAATCGTCGGCGCCGGCATCGAGTCCTTGCACCTTGTCGCTGGTCGCATCACGCGCGGTGAGAATCAGCACTGGCAGCGTCTGACCGCGCGCGCGCAAGGCGGCGAGCACCTCCATGCCCGTTTGACGCGGCAGACCCAGATCGAGGACGAGGAGATCATAGGCTTCGGTTTTGAGCGCCAGATCGGCCGTCGCGCCGTCCTTCACCCAATCGACGGCGTAGCCCTCCTGGCGCAAGCCCACCATCAGGCCGTCGCCCAGCTGCGGATCGTCTTCGGCGAGCAATATGCGCATGGGACCAGTTTAGCGTGACAACCACCAGCCGGCGGTCAAAGCGGTGGCTAGCAACAGGGGCACCGCCCAGGCGCGTGAGGAAGCGATCGCCTCGGAGACTTCGCCCAGTTTTTCGCCGGTGATCATCGCCCGCACCAGATTTTCGCGATGGGCGAGGCTGCCCACCACCACGCCCGCCACATGCACACCGACGACCGTCAACATGGTATTCGCGAGCCCTTCGTGCAGCTCCTCGAGCCAATGGCCACCCCAATCGTTGTAGATCAACCAACCCGTGCCGCCGGTCGCCAGCCCCAGCGCGATGAGCAGCAGGATCGCCCAGCCGCCGGCCGGATTGTGGCCGGTGGTATGCGCGGCATGGCCCGTGACCAATCCCTTGAGATAGGCGAAGGCGGCCATCGGGCCCCTCACGAAGCTGGCAAAGCGCGCATGCCGAGTGCCGATGAAACCCCACAGGAGACGAAACAGCATCGCGCCGACCAGCGTGCCGCCTGCCATCGCATGAATGAGCCGCCATTCTTCGCTATCGCCGGTCAGCCAGGCAATGGCGAAGGCCCCGACCATCAGCCAGTGGCCGATCCGCACCGGCCAATCCCAGACGAGGATCTTCTCCATTTCAATCTCCTTCCCAGCGGCGGCCGCTCGGCATCACGATCTCGCGTTCGCGGTAACTGCCTTGCGCGGCTTGGGTGTGGCAGGCGGCGCAGTTGGCCGGCGTCTTCACCTTGGGGTGGGCCCAGTCGCGGCGCGACACCTCGCGGTGCTTGCGCTCGAACCAGGGCGTGGCAGTGAGCCGCGGCAGCGCGCTAGCGGATGCCGTCTTGCGAGCGCCGACTTTCGACGGGCTGCCGGCATTGCGGATGAGGAAGCCTTCGATGGCGCGCCGCGTCGGCTCATCGAGGCTGGCGTTGTCGCCGTAGTGTTTGTCGAGGCTCGCCATCACGCGCCGCCAATCGTCGGCAGTCAGAAGCCGAGGCGGATAAGCGACATGGCAGCTCGCGCATTCGGCCTGATAGGCCGGCGGCGCATCGGCGGGCAGACCATGCTTGTCGGCCAGCGCCGTGGCAGAGAGCGAGACGAGCACGATGCCGATGAAGAAATTTTTTATTTTCATGGCCGCGCCTCCATCATGAAGGCGACGAAATCGGCCTTCTCCGCGGCCGTGCATTCACGGCCGACGACCTCCTTGCAGTTGCGACCGAACCACTTCTCGGTCTTGGCCAGATCCGTGAAGCGCTGCGAATTGGCGGCAGGCGCCATGGGCTTGATCGCCTTGTCGGTGACGACATGGCGGCCAGCTTGAGTCGGTTTCTCGGTATGGCAACTGGTGCAGGCCGGCATCTTGGCGGATATCCCGAAACGCCGCGCGAAGAACTCGGCACCGCGCCCGGCAGAAGGTTGAAAATTCGGCGCCACCTTGGCAGCTTCGGCACGATAAGTCGCCAGAAGCTCGGCAGGGGTGGCGGCCAAGGCAGTGCTGGCGGCAAGCGAGAGGATGACCAACGGGAAAGCTTTCATGGGCAGACTCCTGTTTGGTGATGAACATGGCGAGAGTCTGCCGCCCCGCGCTTAAATGACGATGAAAGCCGGCTTAAGCCAGACTTAACCGACATTGCCTCCGGGACAGAATCCGCGCCTCATGACACTCGATCATCTGCCTTCCGACTGGGGCATCGTCGCGATCTTCGCGCCCGTCTATCTGGGAATGTTCCTGGGCGGGCCGCCCAGGCTCAAGCTCGACCGTGCAGGAGCTGCGCTGCTCGGCGCGATCGGCGTGCCGGTGACATCGATGACGACTGGCATCGTCTGGCTTTGGCTGTGCTGACCATCCCGCCTCTTCTGCGACATTTTGTCGCATCCCATCCAGTTCGGAACCGCTTATATTGCATTGCATGATCAACTCTGAAGGAGAAGCATCATGGATCGTCGCGAAGCGCTCAAGTTGACCCTGCTCGCCGGCGCTGGTCTCGCCGCGGGCGGACAGTCCGCCCACGCCGCCGTCTGCGAGGGCGATGGCACCCCGATGCAGTTCATCCCGAAGAAACCGGCCGACCCGCAGGCCCACGTCAATGACATCGAGAAATATCCGAAGTGCCCCTACTGTGGCATGGATCGCAAGCAGTTCCACCATTCGCGCATGCTGATTCAGTACTCGGACGACTTGGCGGACGGCACCTGCTCTTTGCACTGCGCGGCGATCTCGCTGTCGCTGAACATCGACCGCGAACCGAAAGCGATCTGGGCCGGCGACAATGCCGCCGCGGGTGACATCAAGCCGCTCGTCGAAGTCGATAAGGCGACTTTCCTCGTCGGCAGCAAGATTCCGGGTGTGATGACCGCGCGCAGCAAGGTTGCGTACGGCAATGCCGATGCGGCGAAGGCGGCGCAGGCCGCCAATGGCGGCGAGCTGACCGACTTCAATGGCGCATTGCTCGCGGCCTATACCGACATGGCCAAGGATGTCGCTCGCATCCGCAAGTTGCGCGCCGAGCGGCGCAAGAAGATGATGGAACAGCAAGGCAAAGCGATGGAGCATCACCACTGATGCCTTCGCGCCGGCAATTCCTGCTCAGCGCCTGCGCTTGCGGCTGGGCGGCCTTGGCGGCCGCGCAGACGGCGCACTCGCCCGCGCAAGCGCCGCTACCGTTGGATCGGCTGCCCAAGCCAGGGCCGAAGGATACCTGTCCGGTCTGCGGCATGTTGGTCTCGAAATACCCGCATTGGGTAGCGACCATCGTTTATAAGGATGGCCATACGCACTTCTTCGATGGCGCGAAGGACATGTTCAAATTCTGGTTCGACCCCCCGAAATATGCGCCCAACCATTCCCGCGCGATGATCGCGCAGATGGTCGTCACCGATTACTACAACCTGCAGTCGATCGACGCGCAGAAGGCCTTTTACGTGATTGGCTCCGATGTGCTCGGGCCGATGGGGCACGAGTTCGTGCCGCTCGCCAGTCAGGCGGATGCCGAGGAATTCCTGAAAGAGCACAAGGGAAAACGGATCCTGCGTTTCGATCAGATCACCCAGGACATGCCGTTCAAATTGGACGAGGGAAAGCTTTAGGCCGCGACAGGCTCGCCGCTTCTCGCGCCAGAGCCAGCGCGGTTTTTTCCATCGTCGCGTAAAGCCCGGAGAGCACGCGCTGGCGCAGTGGCATCAGCAGCGCCGGCATTCGCACCGCCTCGCCCAGGATGCGGGTTTCCTGGGCATACGAGAGCAGCAGATCGGCGACCAGGCGCTCCAGGGCATCGCCTGGATACGCTGCGGCGAGCGCCTCGCGCAGGCCGCGCCCCGTCGGCCAGGCCGCGCAGACGCGTTGCACGGCCTCGAACAAACGGCGGATGCGCGCTCGACGCACTGGATTGATCCGCTCGTAGGGAATCGGGATTTCCAGCGGCCCGCGTGCAGTCATGAGGAAATCACGGTCGATGGCGGCGGCAACCCGTAACAGACGTTCCACCTCGGCATCATCGATCGCCTGCTGATGCACTGCCGCTCGCGCTGCGCTGTGTATCACCTCGGCATCCTTGCGCACTTCCTTGGCGACATTGCTCGCCAGCAGGCGATCCAGCCACGGCAGCGCCGCAGGCAATGGCAGCCGCGCGCTGATGGCCGCCGTGGTGCGCCGGCTATAGGTTTCGAGTAGCTGCCGGTTCAGCGCCGCGAGCAGCCTCGCCTTGTGCATTTCTTTCAGAGCGGTTTCTGCGCTCGATGCACGCCGATCATGCCCGCCAGCAGGCTCTTATGGACGACTTTCACCATGCCGTGGGCGCGCAGCAGATCGGAAAACTCCTCTGGTGAATAGAAGTTGTCGAGCGCGTCGATGAAGTATTGGCGGCAGTTGAGCGCCGGTTCACCGCTGCGGAACAGCGCCGCGGTGAAATTCAGACAGAAGCGCAGATAGCCGAAATACAGCTTCGCCACACGCGGGTGCGGCGGACGCAGCATGTCGCAGTGATGGAAATGCCCGCCTGGCTTGAGCACGCGGCGCACTTCCTCGAACACCTCGTCGAGGCGCAGATGGCGCGACGCCCACTGCAGCGTGACGATGTCGAAATGATCGTCGGGATAAGGCAGCTGGTGCACGTCGCCGATCGTCGCGCGGATCACCATGCCGCGCTCCTGGGCGCGCTGGCGGCCGACGGTCTGCATCGCGACGTTGCGATCGAGCGCATAGGCTTCGAGTGTCGGCTCGCGTTTCAAGAGTGCGATGCCGACCGCATTGGTGCCGGCACAGATGTCGAGCGCGCGCATCCCCGGTCTTGTCTCCACCAGGTCCAGGTGATGGCGCAGGAACCAGTTCCACAGGCCGAGACTGGCAACCTGATTGGCGCGATCGTAATAGCTGGCGACATCGGTGAAGACGGGATCGAGGTCGTTCTGCCAGTAATGGCTGAAGCGCTGCTTGCGCTGCGCTTCCTTCGAGAGGGGTGCATCCATCCGGGCGCCTCAAATCGCCGCGGCGTCGGTCTCGCCGGTGCGGATACGCACCACCTGCTCGACCGGCATCACGAAGATCTTGCCGTCGCCGATCTTGCCGGTGCGCGCCGCCTTGATGATCGCTTCGATGGCCGGCTCGACCGTGGCTTCGGCGACGACCAGCTCGATCTTGATCTTGGGCAGGAAATCGACGACGTATTCGGCGCCGCGATACAGCTCGGTATGCCCTTTCTGACGGCCGAAACCTTTCACCTCGGTGACGGTCAGCCCGGTGACGCCGATTTCGGAGAGGGCTTCGCGCACCTCGTCGAGCTTGAACGGTTTGATGATCGCTTCGATTTTCTTCATGGCTCAGCTCCACTCGTCGGGATAGTGTGATGTTATCGGATAGCGCCAATCCTTGCCGAAGGCGCGCCTTGTTACGCGCACGCCCGGCGGCGCCTGGCGGCGCTTGTATTCGTTCTTCTTCAGCAGCATGATCACCCGCCGCACATCGGCTTCCGGGATGCCCTGCGCGATGATCTCGCGCGGCGAAAGGTCGCGCTCCATGTAGGCTTCGATGATCGCGTCGAGTATCTCGTAAGGAGGCAGGGAATCCTGGTCGGTTTGATTGGCCTTGAGCTCGGCCGAAGGCGCACGCGTGATGATGTTGTGCGGGATCACTTCGGAGCGGGCATTGCGGTAGTGCGCCAGGCGATAGACGAAGGTCTTGAAGACATCCTTGAGCACCGCGAAGCCGCCGGCCATGTCGCCGTAGAGCGTCGCGTAGCCGACCGCCATCTCGCTCTTGTTGCCGGTGGTGAGAAGGATGCATCCGGTGCGGTTCGAGATCGCCATCAGCAAAAGCCCGCGGATGCGCGCCTGGATGTTTTCCTCGGTGGTGTCCCAGGCGGGCTTCGCTCCCAGCGGCGCGAACACCGGCGCGAGCAGGGTGGAGAATTGCTCCATCGCGGTGGCGATCGGAATCTCGTCATACTGCACACCCAGGCGGTGCGCCATCTCGCGCGCATCGGTCAGGCTCATCTGCGCGGTATAGGGCGAAGGCATCATCACTGCGCGCACCTTGTCCGCGCCCAGCGCATCGACGGCGATGGCCAAGGTGAGTGCCGAATCGATGCCGCCGGAAAGACCGATGATCGCGCCGGGGAAACCGTTCTTGCCGAGATAGTCGCGCACCCCAAGACACAGCGCGGAATACACCGAGGCCTCGAGCGACGAGGGGGGGGCCAGCAGGCCCGGCAGCAAATGGCCATCGGCATATTCGACGATCGCCAGCGCCTCTTCGAACGCGGGCAACTGGTGGGTGAGCCGCCCTTGCGCATCGAGCGCGAAGGACGCGCCATCGAACACCAGCTCGTCCTGGCCGCCCACCAGATTACAGTAGATCGCCGGTATGCCGGTGCCGGCGATGCGGCTGCGCAGCACCGCCTGGCGGGTCGCCGCCTTGTTCATGTGGAAAGGCGAGGCGTTCAACGCCAGCAACAGCTCGGCGCCGGCCGCGCGGGTCGCCTCGACCGTGCCCGGCAGCCAGATGTCCTCACAGATCGCCAGGCCGATATTCGCTTCGCCGAGCGAAAACACGCATGGGGCAGTACCGGCGGCGAAATAGCGTTCCTCGTCGAATACCTCGCTGTTGGGCAGGCGCTGCTTGTGGTAGGTCAGCTCGACGCGCCCCTCGCGCAGCAATGAGGCGGCATTGAAGCGCAGTCCGCCGCGCATCTCGGGATGACCGACGACGGCCGGCAGCGGCAGCCGTGCCGCCAGCGCCGACAATTCGCGCGCGCAGGCACGATGGAAATCCGGCCGCAGCAGCAGATCCTCGGGCGGATAGCCGGCGAGCGCCAGTTCGGGCGTCAGCAAAAGATCGGCGCCCTGGGCATGCGCCTCATCGGCGGCCGCCAGGATGCGGGCGGCATTGCCGGCTAGGTCGCCGACCGTGCAGTCGATCTGCGCGACGGCTATTTTGAGGCTCATGCCGGTGCCGGAAAATCAGAA
The DNA here is from genome assembly GCF_003966565.1 of Sulfuricystis multivorans. Taxonomy (NCBI): domain Bacteria; kingdom Pseudomonadati; phylum Pseudomonadota; class Betaproteobacteria; order Nitrosomonadales; family Sterolibacteriaceae; genus Sulfuricystis; species Sulfuricystis multivorans. The sequence continues at coordinate 1,767,011 of NZ_AP018718.1, forward strand.
CGCGGGCTTTTGCTTGGCCTCGTTGAAGCGCGCGACACCGGCGATGATCTCCTGTTTGGCCTCCTCGGCGCCGACCCAGCCTTCGACGCGCACGAACTTGCCCGGCTCGAGATCCTTGTAATGCGCGAAAAAGTGGGCGATGGCATCGAGGACCACCTGCGGGAAATCGCGCGGCGATTCGATGTCGCGATACATCGGCGTCAGCTTGTCGACCGGCACGGCCAACAGCTTGGCATCCTCACCGGCCTCGTCGCTCATCTTCAGCATGCCCACCGGCCGGCAGCGCACGACGACACCGGGCGGCAGCGCGAACTGGGTGACGACCAGCACATCGACCGGATCACCATCGCCGGCGATGGTGTGCGGGATATAGCCGTAATTGCACGGATAATGCATCGCCGTGGACATGAAGCGATCGACGAAGATCGCACCGGAATCCTTATCGACTTCGTATTTGATCGGCTCCGAATGCATCGAAATCTCGATGATCACATTGAAATCGTTCGGCAGATCCTTGCCGGAAGGAACGTTGTTCAAGGCCACGGCTGACTCCTGTCAAAAACGCCGTATTATAAGGTGCGCCACAGCAATCATTCGGCGCCGAACCCGGCATCTTCGATCGCCGCGCACAGCGCTTCCCGCGTCACCTTGGCCGGATCGAATTCCACGGTCGCCTGACCGGGGGAAAGCTGCACCTCGACCTTCGCCACCCCCGGCGTTTCGGAAAGCACCTTCGTCACGCTGGCGGTGCAGCCGCCGCAGGACATGCCGGTGATCTTGATCAATGTCGTTTCCATTTCACCCTCCTGGTTTCCAGCGTTTCAGCAGCAAAGAATTGCTCACCACCGAAACCGAGCTCATCGCCATCGCCGCGCCGGCTACCACCGGGCTGAGGAAACCGAGGGCCGCCGCGGGAATGCCGATCACATTGTAGATGAAGGCCCAGAACAGATTCTGGCGAATCTTGGCGAGTGTGGCGCGTGACAGCGAGATCGCATCGGCCACACCATTCAAGTCATTGCGCATCAGCGTGACATCGGCGGCCTGCATCGCCACGTCCGCGCCCGCGCCCATCGCGAAGGAAACGTCCGCCGCCGCCAGCGCCGGCGCATCGTTGATGCCATCGCCGGCCATGCCGACGATCTTGCCGCCGGCTTTGAGCGCCGTGACGTGGCGCGCCTTGTCGGCGGGCAGCACATTCGCCTCGAAACGATCCACTCCGGCCTGACGGGCGATCTCGGCTGCGGTGGCGGCATTGTCGCCGGTGAGCATCACCACCTCGACGCCCAGTTTCCGCAGTCGCGCCACCGCCGCCCTCGAGCTTTCGCGCAGCGGATCGGCGACGATGATGATGCCGAGAACCTTGCCATCGACCTCGACGGCAATCTGACTGCCTGCCGATTCGCTAGCCCCCGCGCCCAGCCAGTCAGGCGAACCGACCCGCACGGCTTTACCGGCGACCTTGCCACGGATCCCTTTGCCGGACTCGACCTTGACGTCTTGCGGCAATTCGAGCGCAAGCCCCTGCGCCTTCGCGGCAGCCACCACGGCGGCGGCGAGCGGATGCGTCGAGCCTTGCTCCAAACTGGCGGCGAGCCTCAGCACCTCGGGTGCCGTCCCGTCGGCGCCGACTTTCACATCGACCACCACCGGCTTGCCTTCCGTAAGCGTACCAGTCTTGTCGACCGCCAGCACGGCGATCTTCTCCGCCAGTTCCAGCGCCTGAGCGTTCCTGATCAGGATGCCTGCCCTCGCGCCAAGGCCAGTGCCGACCATGATCGCAGTCGGCGTCGCCAGCCCCAGGGCACAGGGACAGGCAATCACCAGCACTGCGACCGCATCGATCAGCGCCCGAGTGAAGTCGCCGGCAAGCCACCACCAGGCGACAAAGGTGATCAGCGCGATCGTCACCACCACCGGCACGAAGATCGCCGCCACCTTGTCGGCGAGCCGCTGCACCGGTGCCTTCGATCCCTGCGCCTGCTCGACCAGCCGGATGATGCCGGAAAGCAGCGTGTGCGCGCCGACGCCGGTCGCTTTGATGCGCAGAAGGCCCTCGCCATTCACCGTCGCCGCGAACACCTTGTCACCGGGCCGTTTCGCAACCGGCAGGCTCTCGCCGGTGAGCATCGCCTCATCGAGGCTCGACTCACCCGCAACCACCTCGCCATCGACCGGCACCGCCTCGCCTGGCCGCACGATCACGATGTCGCCGGGAATCAGGCTCTTGACCGGCAGCTCGATGAGTTGGCTTTGACCATCGATGAGGCGCTCGACATGCGCGGTCGAGGGGGCGAGCTTCATCAGCGCCTCGATCGCCGCGCCGGTCTTCGCCTTGGCGCGCGCCTCCAGAATCTTGCCGAGCAGCACCAACGTGATCACCGTCGCCGACGCCTCGAAATAGACGTGCTGATGCAAACCGAACAGCAGCACGACGGTGCTGTAAGCCCAAGCCATCGTCGTGCCGAGGGCGACTAACACGTCCATGTTGCCCGAACCGCCGCGCAGCGCGTTCCAGCCGCCGACATAGAAACGCCAGCCGATCCAGAACTGCACGGGGGTGGCAAGCAGAAACTGCAGCCAGCGCGGCAGGATGTCGGCATGAACATTACCGCCCGCGGCGAACATGAACGGCATCTGCGCGATCAGCGGTGCGGTGAGTGCCAGCGCGATCCAGAAACGCTTCACTTCGGCACGGAAGAGTGCCTCCTTGCGCGCCTTCTCTTCGGCGCGCGTGTCAGCGGTCGAGGGCGTGGCCGTGAAACCGGTCTTGACGATCGTCGCGATCAGTTTATCGACATCGGCCGCTTGTGGATCGAAGCGGATGTGGGCGCGCTCGGCCGGCAGATTCACCACCGCCTCGACGCCCGGCAGCTTGTTCAGTTGCCGCTCGATGCGCGATGCGCAGGCGGCGCAGGTCATGCCGCCGATCGAAAGCTCGACCGTCTCACAGACTTCGTTTTTCGTTTCCATTTCAGCCACGGAAATAATTGACGAAGCCCATTATCCCGTAACCGAGCACCAGGAGGCCAGAAACCACACGCACGACGCGGGCTTGTGCAAAACGCGTGAAGCGCGCGAGCAAGAGCCCAGCGAGCAACAGATTGGGCAAGGTGCCCAGCCCGAAGGCGAGCATCGAGAGCGCCCCGCGTGTCGCCGTGCCGCTGGCGAGCGCCGTGGTCAGCGCGCTATAGACCAGTCCACAGGGCAGCCATCCCCACAAGAGCCCCAACGGCAGCGCTTGGGCAATCCCGCGCACCGGCAGGAAGCGTTTCGTCAGCGGCTGGATGCGCCGCCACAGCGTTTGACCGCCACGCTCCAGCGGGGCGAGCAATTGGGTCAGCCCGAGCAGATACAGGCCCATCGCGATCAACATCAGGCTGGCGAAGAGATACAGGCCGTTTTGGAGCAGAAGCAGGTTGCCGGCCTGCTGCCCCAGCCAGCCGGCGATCAGACCGGCGAAGACGTAACTGGTGATGCGGCCGAGGTTGTAAGCAAGCTGCACGGCGAGCGCCGCCGCACCCTGCTTTGGCGCTTGCAGCGAGAGGGCGCCGACGATGCCGCCGCACATGCCGGCGCAATGGCCGCCGCCGAGCAGGCCGACGATGAACAGCGCGAAAAACGAGTTATCCACGGGCGGGGTGCCGTCCTGTCAGCGCCGACTTCGTGCCCGAGTCAGATGACTTTGGAATAGCGGATGCGCTCGCGGTCGGCGCGCAGATACTTGTCGAACACCATCGCGATCACGCGCACCAGGATGCGGCCCTTGGGCTCGACCGTGATCCACTGGTCGTCGATCGTCAGCAGCCCGGCTTTTTCCATTTCGCGCAAATCGGCGAGCTCCGGCGCGAAATAGGACTTGAAGTCGATCAAATGCGCGATCTCGATCGATTCGATCGACAGCTCGAAATGACACATCAAGGCCTGGATGATCGAGCGGCGCAACAGATCATCCGCGGTGAGCTCTAGCCCGCGCATCACCGGTAGCCGCCCCTGGTCGAGCGCATCGTAATACTCATCGAGGGTGCGATAGTTTTGAGCATAGGTCGGCCCGACCTTGCCGATCGCCGAGACGCCGAAGGCCAACAGATCGGCTTCGGCATGCGTCGAATAACCTTGGAAGTTGCGATGCAGGCGTCCTTGACGCTGCGCGATGGCGAGCTCGTCATCCGGCTTGGCGAAGTGATCCATGCCGATGAAGACATAGTCGGCATCGGTGAGCCGCCGGATCGCCAGCTGGATGATCTGCAGCTTGGCCTCCGGGCTCGGCAGATCGGCCTCCTGGATGCGGCGCTGCGGCTTGGCGAGATTGGGCAGATGCGCGTAGTTGTAGATCGACAGCCGGTCGGGGCCGAGTTTCAGCACCTCGTCGAGCGTGTGGTTGAAGCTGATCACGTTCTGCTTCGGAAGACCGTAGATCAGATCGACCGAAATGCCCTTGAAGCCGAACTCGCGCGCCGCCTCGATGACGACGCGCGTCTCGTCGAGCGTCTGGATGCGATTCACCGCGGCCTGCACGCGCGGATCGAAATCCTGCACACCGACGCTCATACGGTTGAAGCCGAGCTCGGCGAGCAGCTTGACGGTTTCGCGGTCGACCTTGCGCGGATCGACCTCGATCGAATATTCGCCGTCCGGCAGCAGACGGAAATGCTTCTGCGTCATTTCCATCAGGCGGCGCATCTCGTCGTGCGACAGGAAGGTCGGCGTGCCGCCGCCCCAGTGCAACTGCACCACGTCGTGCGGGCCATCCAGCGCCGCCGACTGCAACGCGAGTTCCTTGCCGAGATACTTCAGATACTTCGCCGAGCGCCCGTGATCCTTGGTGATGATCTTGTTGCAGGCGCAGTAATAGCAGATCGTGTTGCAGAAAGGGATGTGAAAGTATAATGAAAGCGGCCTGCCGATCCCGCCGATCGTGCGCTTGCCCAGCCAGGAACGGTAGGCGGCATCATCGAAAGCCTCGACGAAGCGGTCGGCCGTCGGATAAGACGTATAACGCGGGCCGGAAACGTCGAAGCGACGGATGACCTGCGGATCGAAAATCAGTTCTTGATAATGGCTCACGACTTGCAGCAATAAATGCGACGCGATGAAAATACCACGCTCGACCAGAGCTTGCCCCGACCGGACGAGACTGGCAGGATGCAACAAGTGCGCCCGGCCCACGTTGACGCAGATCAAAGCACCTCTGAATGACATGCCATGCCGGCCAAACTAGCCCATCTATCGGTGCCGGCGCTACGCGAAGCTTGCTCGCAATGCAACCTACGGGAGCTATGCCTGCCGGTCGGGCTCTCGGAAGAAGAGCTCGGCCGGCTCGACGAGCTCGTCACGATCCGGCGCCGCATCCTGCGTGGGCAGCCGCTGTTTCGCAGCGGCGACCCCTTCGAAGCGATTTATGCCGTCAAGACCGGCTTTTTCAAAACCGATGTGCTGCTCGAGGATGGCCGCGAACAGGTCACCGGTTTCCAGATGGCGGGCGAAATCCTCGGCCTCGACGGCATCGGTAGCGAAAAGCACTCGTGCAATGCGATCGCGCTCGAAGACAGCGAAGTCTGCGTCATTCCGTTTTCCGACCTCGAAAACTACTCCCGCTCGATCGGTGCGCTGCAGCATCATTTCCACAAGGTGATGAGCCGTGAGATCGTGCGCGATCACGGAGTGATGATGTTGTTGGGCATCATGCGCGCCGAGGAGCGTCTGGCTGCCTTCCTGCTCAACCTCTCGCAGCGCTTCACCGCGCGCGGCTATTCGCCGACCGAGTTCAACCTGCGCATGACGCGCAACGAAATCGGCTCCTATCTCGGCCTGAAGCTCGAAACCGTCAGCCGCGCCTTCTCGCGCTTCCAGGAAGAGGGGCTCATTGCGGTGCATCAGAAGCACATCCGTATCCTCGATGTCGCCGGACTCAAAAAACTGTTGTCCGAACGGCGCACCTGAAAGGAGCTGCTCCCGACATGACGTCGCAAGAAACCCACGACACACGAATCGACATTCCGGCGCTGCTGGTGCGCCTGCCGCTGTTCCAGGAGCTCACCCCCGAGCAGATCGCGCATCTGGCCGCACATACGCGCGCCAAGCGCCTGCCGAAGGGCGAGATGCTGTTCCAGCGCGGCGATGTCGCGCACGGCTTCTATTTCATCGTTTTCGGACAGGTCAAACTCGCCTTCCCGTCGTCGAGCGGCAACGAAAAAGTGGTCGAAATCCTCGGCCCGCGCCAGAGCTTCGGCGAGGCCGCGGTCTTTGCCCAGCGGCCCTACCCCGTCTTTGCCCAGGCGCTGGCCGACACCCTGTTGCTCTACATCCCCCGCGACGCAATCTTCGAGTTGCTCGAAAAGGACATCGCGTTCGCGCGCAACATGCTTGCCGGGCTGGCGATGCGCCTGCATTCGCTGATCCAGGACGTCGAATCCTATTCACTGCGCTCCAGCGCGCAGCGCGTCATCGGCTATCTGCTGCAGCACTGCCCGGATGAGCGCTGGGAAAGCAGCGTGGAGATCACCCTGCCGACCTCGAAGCAGGTGATCGCCTCGCGGCTCAACCTGACGCCGGAAACCCTCTCGCGCATCCTGCACGACCTGGCCGAAGCGCGGCTGATCGAAATGCACGGCAAGCACATCAAGATCGGCGATCTCAAGCGGCTACGCGAATACGAGTTTTGAAGTCCCGATAGACGCCCACCGCGCCGAGCAGGTTATAGCCCAGCCAGGCGCAGGAGGCCGCGAACAGCAAACCGGCCAGCCGGGCCAGCAGCGGCCAGAAGACCGCCGCGAGAAGGAAGGCTAGAGCCGCCAGATGCAGGCGGAACTGCCCGAGCATGCGCTTTTCCGGGATCATCTGGTGCATCGTCGGCGGCATCATGCGCATGCCGCACAGATTCTGCAGATGCAGCCAGTTCAAAAACGGCACGATCTTGTAGAGCATGCCGTTGATCGCCGAGACGAAAACGCCGACGATCGCCAGCAGGCCGATCCAAACCGCCCCGCGCGGCTCGCCCTGCAGGGCCGGCAGCCAGGTGATGACCAGCACCGAAACGATCACCGCGAGCAGGGCCAACATCGCGGTGCGGAAAAACAGGAAGGTGGCATCCCTCACCTTGCGGCGGCGGCGACTTTGCAGACGGAGCGTGGCGAGCGCAAACACGCCGCTAAGAACGACACCGCCGATGAACGCCACTTGCTGCCGGGTCGGAACCTGAGGGTCGAACAGCAGCGACCAGCCTAGCAGCACCGCGATCAGGGCGAACGGAAAGCTGCGCGCCAGCCAGGCCGGATAAGCGGGCGTCAACTGGAACATCGGCACCACGTAGTAAGAGACGCCAGCCAGCAGAATCAACGCCCAGCCGCCCAAACCCCACGCCGCATGCAGATCGGTGAGCGCCAATAACGGCAACTCGCTGCCGCGCGCAAGCCCGGTCGCCAGGACGATGCCCAGACTCACTGTCGCCACGAGGGCGACCAGGGCCAGCCGCAGTGCCATGACTGTCGCGCCGCGGGCCGGCGTGCGCAAGAGGGCAATCCCCGTCACGATGGCGAAGAAGCCCAGCGCCAACGCCAGCCCATGTGCCGCGGCCATGAAAAACCCTGGCTGCTGACCCAGGAAGGCGGTAACCAGCAGTACGGCCGAGACGATCAGTAGCGGGTGCACCACCCCGGCCACCAGGCGCGGACGCCAGACGTTCGCCCCGGCGGCCACCGGCAGGAATTGCAGCAAGGCGCCGCACATCGTCTGCAGCATGAAACCGAGCACCAGAAGATGGGTGCCCGCCAATGCACTCGGCATCCAGCGCGAAGCGAACATCTCGCCGCCGACGATCGCGAGCAGCAACCCCGCCGCGATGCCGAACAGCGGCGCGGTCAGGAAGAAACGGAACGGGACGTCGATCGGCGGCGCCTGATCGAAGGAGAGATCAGGGTGCATGGTTCTCGTCTCGAAAGGGGTCAACCGTGACGGATGCGGATCTCGTGCGTGCCGTCCTCGAAGATCTCCTCCTGCCAGACGTAGCCATGATTGCGCAGGATGTTGAACAGCGGCAGCGGGTGGCAGTAGAGCAACAGCCTGAGCTCCTCGCCGCGCGGCAGGGTATCGAGCGCCTCGAGCGTGCGCTCCAGCGGCTCGGGCGGCTGCATTTCCCGGCCATCGATGACGCGCGTGGCTGGACTCGCAGCCGTCACGCCGCCTCCAGACGCTCGCGCAATGTCGGCGCCAACGCCGCCGCTTCGGCATCGAGTCGCTGATCGCACATCGGGTAGAGGATGTTTTCTTCCTTCAGGTTGTGCTGCTGCAACATCACCAGGAGGGTATCGGCCGCGCTGGCATAGGCCTCGGCATCGCGGTCCGCACACCCAGCCTCCATCTGCTTGAACAATTCGCGCATCTGCGCATGTTCATGGCGCATCACGCGCGTCGGCCCCATGCTCATGCCTGTGGCGGCCTCGAATGCCGGAAACAGCGTCTCTTCCTCGGCCGCGAAATGGGTTTCCATTGCGGCGAGGAAACCAGACAACGCAGCATTGGCGCCCGGCCAATCGCCGGCGCGCACGGCATTTTCGGCGGCGACGAACAGATCGTCGCAATGTTGATGATGATGGCGCAGCGGTTCGGTCAGGGAAGGCATCGGCAGCTCGTTTCGGTAAAAGCAGCATCGATTCTCTTTGCTTACGCCGACCATCGCCTTGACGAACATCAAATCGCCGCCAAGGTTTCCTCGGCAACCTCCGCGGGCGGCAGCGCGATCGCATCGTCCTTGCTGTAGCGGTAGTCGTTGAAGACGTGCTCGGCGCTCAGCAGCTGCCAGCTGCCGTCCGGCCGGCGCCGCGAGGTGTGCTTGAGGCGGTAGGTGTAATGGCCACAGGTCCACAGGTCGAAATTGCGCATCTGCGTGCAAAGGCAGGTCTTGTCCCAGACGTGGATCTTCTTCGCGCCAGGATGCGCGGCGACCTCGCGGTTGTAGGCGTCGATGTAGGAACAACGGCCGTTGGCGTCGAGCAGATAGCCATAGGCCTCGCAGTTCGGGCGGATGCCGTCACCGATCGCTGGGCTGTTCTTCAGCATGCGCATCGGGTAGCCAGTCGGCGAAATCATGTTCACTTCGATGTCGTCTTCCTCGGCCTTGAAATATTCCTGCTTCACGTCGTCGGGCAGGCCGCACTCTTTGGAGACGGTGAAACGGGTGGCCACCTGCACTGCCGCGGCGCCGTTTTCGAGAAAACGCACCGCATCGCTGCCGGTGAAGATGCCGCCGGCGGGAATCAGCGGGATCGCCAATCCTTCCGCATCCAGCCAGGCGCGGATCTCGGCGACGATGCTCGCCAGATCGTAATCCGCCCAATCCATGCCGAAACCGAGGTGGCCGCCGGCGAGCGGCCCTTCGACGACGACATAATCCGGCAGCCGTTGCGTGCGCGCGCTCTTCTTGATGAACAGCTGCAGGGCGCGCAAGGAAGAGACGATGATGCCGAGCTTGACGTCACGAAAACGCGGGTGATCTTCCATCAGCGCGAATGAGCCAAGATGCAGGCCAGCGGCGAGCGTGATGCCGTCGATGCCGGCATCGAGCGCCGAGCGCAGCCGCACGCGCAGCGTTTCCTTCGGCGCGTTCATCGTCAGCTTTTCCATGCAGTTGATGAAGATCAGTCCGTTACCGCGCTTCCTTTCCATCGTGTGACGCACGTGCGCCTCGGTGGCCTCGGCGAGCAGAGCGAGATCGAACTGCACGTCGGACTTGTTGCTGTTGGCGACGTTGTATTTGTACTGGCGCAGCTTGTCCTTGACGTATTTGGTGTTGTAGCGTCGGTCGGAAACGGTCGGCACCATCGCATCGGAGATGTGCCCGACCCCGCCCAGCCGCGCCGCCTCGAGCGCGAGCTCGGTCGTCGAGATATCCACCCCCATCCCGCCGATGACGATGGGCACCAGCTCATGTTTGCCCAGGCGCAGGCGGAAATCATCCACGCATTTCATGTTCGCTATCCCGGCCGCCTTTGGCAGCCCCAATCACAGGCCATAATGATACCCCGTGCCGTCCCGAAGCCGCCGACTTTTCGAGGCGGGCCGGCGCCCGGCGGGCGTTCCATTTTCCGCCAGCGCCGACTGTCAGCATTCGAGCACGTAGGTTCCCGGCGCATCGGCGAGCGCCGGATGCGCGCGGCTGGCCACCGGCCCCGGCTTGACGAGCGCTCCGGAATGCACCCGCAGCCAGGTGACCCAATCCTGCCACCAGCTGCCCGGCTGCGCTTCGGCCCGTTCCTGCCAGACATCGGGATTGTCGTGCCGTTCGGCGGCGCCGACACGGTATTCGCGCTTGGGCGGATGCACGGGCGGATTGACGATGCCGAGGATGTGACCCGAGCTCGACAGGACGAAACGCTTCGGCCCGGAAACATAATTCATGAGGCGGTAAGCCTGCCGCCAGGGAGCGATGTGATCGTCCGCTGCCGCGACCGCATACACCGGCTGAACGATGCGCGTCAGGTCGAGCGGCTGGCCAGCGAGTGTCAGAGCATCCTTTTTGATCAGCTGGTTGTCGAGGTAGAGGTTGCGCAGATACCAGGCGTGCATCCTGGCCGGCATGCGCGTCGTGTCCATGTTCCAGTAGAGCACGTCGAAGGGCGGCGGCGTCTCGCCATACAGATAGCCATGCACGACGTAATGCCAGATCAGGCTGTTCGAGCGCAGCAGGCGAAATGCCGCGGCCATCTCCTTGCCGTCGAGATAGCCTCTGGCCTCCATTTTCGCGACCAGATAGCGGTAACTGCCCTCGTCGAGAAACACCTCGATGTCGCCCGGCTTGTGGAAATCGACCAGCGTGGTAAAGAACGTCGCACAACCCACCGGCACATCCTGTGGCGCGTATTTGCGATTCGCCCAGGCGAGATAGATCGCCAGCGCGGTGCCGCCGATGCAGTAACCGACGGCGTTGACCCTGTCGGACTTCGAGATGCCGCGCATCGTCCCGATCGCAGCCTCGATGCCCTCGGTGAGGTAATCGTCGAAGCCCACGTCCGCCATGGTCTCGTCCGGGTTCCTCCAGCTCGTGATATAGACGTCGAAGCCCTGGTCGAGCAGAAACTTGACCAGGCTCTTCTTGGGCGTGAGATCGAGGATGTAGAACTTGTTGATCCACGGCGTGACGATCAGAAGCGGCACCCGGTGCACCTGGGTGGCGGTCGGCGCATAGTGGATCAGCTCGACGAGCCGGTTGCGCATCACCACCTTGCCGGGGGTCGTGGCGAGATTGACACCGACCTTGAAATCGTCCGGCCGCGTCATGCGAATCTCGCCGGCCTGCCAGTCGGCGATGAAATTCGCCCAACCGCGCCAAAGGCTCTCGCCGTGACTTTCGACAGCCTTGCGCATCGCCACCGGATTGGTGAGCAGGAAATTCGTCGGCGCCATCGCGTTGAGCCACTTGCGCCACCAGAAAGCGGCGCGCCGCCGCTCGCGGCTGGGCAGCCCCGGCGTCTGATAAAGCATGTCCTGGATCTGGTGGGTGAAGGCAAGGTACCACTCCTTCGTCAGATCCCAGGTTGCCGACTCGGTCCAAACCGGATCGGCGAAGCGGTTGTCGTCCGGATGCGGCAGCTCGACGTCCTCTCCTGGCAATCCCAGCATGCGCTGCCAGGAATGCTGCTGCAATTCGACCATGCGGGCATAGAAGCCTGCCGTCGTTTCGGCCAGCTCCTGCGGGTGTGTCAGCCATGCCCACTGCGCATTGGATAGCGGCATCACCATGCCAAGCGGATCGATGCTCGTCTGCGCAGCCTGGCGCAAGACCTGAAAAACCTGTTGGGGCGTAACCGTGACTCCCAGTGCTCTGTTCGTTGCCATTTTCGTTTTCCCGATGCGCTATGATTCTGCAAGGGCTCGCCGTCCGCGATGTTGATATGCGTCAAGCCCCTTGTCAAAAGGAGCGCATCATGTTCAAGCACATTCTCGTTCCGACCGACGGTTCGCAACTATCGCAGGAAGCAGTCATGCGCGCCATCACCTTTGCAAAGGAAACCGGTGCGCGTATCACCTTTTTCTACGCCAAACCGGAATATCCGGTCGCCTTCTATGGCGAGGGAGCGCTGATCGACCCGACGACGCCTGAAAAGTTTGCGCAGATGGCGGAGCAGCAGGCGAAAGAGATCCTCGATGCCTGCACCAAGCTCGCCGCTGCCGAGGGCGTCGAATGCGCGACCCGCAGCAAGACCAGCGATATCCCCTATGAGGCGATCATCGAGGCCGCCGATGCCGCTGGTTGCGATTTGATCTTCATGGCCTCGCACGGTCGGCGCGGCCTGGGCGCCCTGCTGCTCGGCTCGGAGACCCAGAAAGTCCTCACCCATTCGAAGATTCCGGTGCTGGTCTATCGCTGACATGCACAATCGCGCGCTGGCCATCCTTCACGACGAGCACCGCTCACTGGGCGCGGTATTGCATGGGCTGCACTTCCTCGTCCGCGAGGCCCGCGAGAAAGGCAAAGAGCCCGATTTCAAGTTGCTCTGGGCGATGCTCTATTACATGGACGCCTTCTCGCAGCGGCTGCACGATCCGCGCGAGGAAGCACTGCTGTTCGCTCGCCTCAGAGCGCGTACCCGGGAAGCCGACGAGACCCTGACGTTGCTCGAACGGCAGCATGCAGAAAGCGCACGGCATATCCAGGAACTCGAACGGCTGCTCGGTCAGGTCGAGGCCGGCGTTCCCGGCAGCCTCGACGCCTTCGCTGCTGCCGTCGAGGCCCATCTCGATGCCGCGCGTCAGCACATGCTACTCGAAGAAAAAGTGGTGATTCCGTTGGCGAAGAAATATCTGACTGCCCAAGACTGGCTCGAAATCACCGACGCCTTCGCTGGCAAAGACGATCAACGTTTCGGGCCCAAGCCCGAGCATGAGTTTCGCGACTTGTTTTCCCGCATCGTCAATCTCGCTCCGCCGCCGATTGGCGTTGGCCCGACGCACACGGGCTCACGGCGGGGTTGAGCTTTGCCGACGGCGGGGTTGAGCTTTGCCGAAACGGTGAATGCACGCGGCGCCCGCCTGGATCGCGGACGCCGGTGGCTCAAAAGTTACTTACCCGCTTTCCTGGCGTCTTCTTCTGCGTGCTTCTTAAAGAAGTTGTACAGAAAGATGATCATGCCGATCGCGAAAACGACGGTGAACGTACTCAGCAGACCGATATCGGTACTGAACAGCAGTTTCAGTGCTTGCATGCCAGTTCTCCCCTAGTTGACGAACAAAAACCGACCGGCGCCCGCTCAACCCTTGCCGCTGGCGCCGATCACCACATCGTTGCTTGCCGGCAACATCACCCCCCCCATCACCCGCCAGGTCTTCGCCTCGTCCTCGATGATCAGCAGCCAGTGGCCAGAAGCGGGCAGATTCAGCTCGCCGACGTATTCCGCGCCCAGGGGCTTCAATATCGCGTGCTGATCGATGCCGGCCCGGGTCGGGTGAGACAAGGTCAAATACAGTGCGGTTGGCGACACGGAAGCGTCGCGGCTGCCTAGGCGTACGCGCACACGGTCGCCTTCCAGCCGCATCGCGACCGTAATGCCCAGGGTCTCGGCAAGCTTGCTCTTTGCCAGCGTTTCGCCGGCCGCCAGCCCCTGTTTGTAATAATCCTCGCTGACCAGGCCATCGTTGCTCCTGATCGCGATCCATGCCGATACGAACGCCGCGATGATCACGATGATCGGGCCAGACATCAGGAACCACGGCCACGGTTCGCGGTACCAGGGTTTGACGGTGGGCTGGCGTGTCGGTGCATTCATGTCGCATCCCTCAGGGCATCAGGAACGTGGCCTTCTCATGCACGGCCATCTTCTCGTCGCCTTCCGCCTTCACATCGAAATAGATCGTGTGCGAGCCCTTTGGCGCCGCATCGGGCGGCACGCGCACGGCAAAGGAAAAGCTCTTCGTCGTCGCCGGCTCGACTTCGACCACCGGCCCGCCTTCGAGCTGGATGCCTTCGAGCCCGCTCACCGTGATCCGATAGCGGTGCGGTTGCTCGGAGACGTTCATCACCTGCAGGCGATAGATGTTTTCGACCAGGCCGCCCTCGACTTCCCGCGCAAGCACACCGCGGTCGCGGATCACATTCACGCGCAGATCCGGTTTGTGAGCGATGCCCCAGATCAGGCCGGAGACGATCGCGAGCAGGATCACGGTATAGACGATGATGCGCGGGCGTACGACATGGCGCAGGATTTCCTTCCTGCCCCAGTGCCGTTCCATCGCATGCTCGGTCGTGTAGCGGATCAGACCGCGCGGATAGCCCATCTTGTCCATCACCTCGTCGCAGCCGTCGATACAGGCAGCGCAGCCGATGCATTCATATTGCAGCCCGTTCCTGATGTCGATGCCGGTCGGGCAGACTTGCACACAGATGCCGCAGTCGATGCAGTCGCCCTTGCCGATGCTCTTCGGATCGACCCCCTTCCTGCGCGCGCCGCGCGGCTCGCCGCGCTCGACGTCGTAGGTGATGATCAAGGTGTCCGGGTCGAACATCACGCTCTGGAAGCGGGCGTAGGGGCACATGTAGAGACAGACCTGCTCGCGCAGATGGCCGGCAAAGAGATAAGTGAACCCCGCGTAGAAGAACATCCAGAAGGTCTCCCACGGGCCGAGGTTCCAGCTCCAGAATTCGACCCACAGCTCGTGGATCGGCGTGAAGTAACCGACGAAGGTAAAGCCCGTCCACCAGGCAAACAACACCCAGAGGAGGTATTTCGTCGCTCTGAGGCGGAACTTGCGCGCATCCATCGGCGCTTGGTCGAGCTTGATCCGAGCGGGGCGCTCGCCCTCGACCATCTTCTCGATCCACATGAAGATTTCCGTATAGACGGTCTGCGGGCAGGAATAGCCGCACCACAGCCGCCCGGCCACCGCCGTGAACAAAAACAGCGCATAAGCCGAGATGATCAGGATGATGGCGAGGAAAACCACATCCTGCGGCCAGAGCACCAGATCGAAGACATAGAACTTGCGATTGACGATGTCGAGCAGGAAGGCCTGCCGATCACCCCAGGGAATCCAGGGCAAGCCGTAATAGATCAGCTGGGTCAGCCAGACGAATACCCAGCGCCAGTTGGCGAAACGCCCGGTCACCGAGCGTGGGTGGATTTTCTTGCGGGACTTGTAGAGGGTGACGACTTCTTCCGCCGGAGCTGCGGCGTTACTTTTCTCTGCGGGTGGGTTCATTGGGTCGGGTCGAGGTCTTCGGTTGTACAAAGGCGATGCGCTATCTTACTTCACGGCCCCTACCCTCGAAGGTTCCGCGTGTCGAAGCCGCCCGTCGCCAGCAACGACGACCCCCTGTTGGGCGGGAATGCCGCCCACGCCAGGCAGGCGCGGGCGGCGGCGAGATCACTTCTGTTGTTCAGCCGGAGCGGCCTCCTGCGAGCTAGCAGGTGCGGCTTCTGCCGGAGCAGGCGCCGGAGCAGGCTTGACGCCGCCACCGAGGCCCCAAACATAGGCGGTCAAGAGATGCACTTTCGCCGGGCCGAGAAACTCGCCGAACGCAGGCATCTGGTTCTGACGACCCTTGGTGACCGTCTCGATCATCGTCTCTTCACGTGAGCCGTAGAGCCAGACCTTGTCGGTCAGGTTCGGATAGCCGGCTTCCTGATTGCCCTTCGCATCAGGCCCGTGGCAGGCCGCGCAGGCTTGCGGGAAAAGCTCGGCACCGCGCTGCGCGCGTGCGGCATCATGCGACAGGCCGGAAAGCGAACGCACGTAATGCACGACATCCTTCACCTGCTCGGCATCCATGTCGGGCTTCACGCCCTTCGGCGTCATGACCCCCATGCGGCCATTGGTGATGGTTTCCTTGATCTTTTCGGGTGTGCCGCCCCACAGCCAGTCACCGTCCTTCAGGTTCGGAAAGCCCGGGCCACCACCGGCGTCGGAGCCGTGGCATTGCGCGCAGTAGGTGAGGAACAGCCGCTGACCCATTTCGCGCGCCTCGGGGTTGGCGGCGACGGCCATCACGTCCTGCTGCAGGAACTTGTTGAAGATCGGGCCGTACTTCGCTTCGGCGGTTTTCATCTCTTCATCATACTGCCCACGCATCGTCCAGCCGAACATCCCGCGGTTGTTGCCGAGGCCAGGATAGAGCGCCAGATAGGCGATGGCGAACACCACCGTGATGTAGAACATCCAACGCCACCAGTTCGGCAGCGGGTTGCTGTATTCCTCGAGCGTTTCATCCCAGACGTGGCCGGTGACCTCGCCCGGTTTGAATTTGGCCGAACCTTGCACCCAGAGGAAAACCGCGCAGCCGATGACGCTGACGGCGACGATCACGACGACGAAGAGGTTCCAGAACCCCACCAAGTCGCTCGTAAAGTTGAAATCCATGACGAATTCCTTTCAGTTGTGCGTTTGACCCGCGCCCTTGTCCGCCGCAGGCAGGTCGTCGTCGAGCACCGATCGAGCGGCCTCGTCGAACGGCGCCTTCTGCTTTGCCGAGTAAGCCCACCAGACGATCCCGGCGAACAGGACGATCACCAGGACCGTGAACAGGGAGCGCAGGTCGTTGATGTCCATGTGCTCAGCGCACCTGCTTGAGTGCCAGCCCCAGACCCTGCAGGTAGGCAATCACCGCATCGAGCTCGGTCTTGCCTTCCAGCGCCTTGGGCGCTTCGGCGATCTCCTGGTCGGTGTAGGGCACGCCCACCTTGCGCAGCGCCGCCATCTTCGCGCCGATGTGCGGATCCTTGAGCGGACGGTCCAGCCAGTAATAAGCCGGCATGTTCGACTCGGGCACGACATCACGCGGATTCAAGAGGTGGATGCGGTGCCACTGGTCGGAATAGCGGCCGCCGACGCGTGCCAGATCCGGGCCGGTGCGCTTCGACCCCCACTGGAACGGGTGATCGTAAACAAACTCGCCGGCGACCGAGTAGTGGCCATAACGCTCGGTCTCGGCGCGGAAGGGACGGATCATCTGCGAATGGCAGTTGTAGCAGCCTTCGCGGATGTAGATGTCCCGCCCGGCAAGACGCAGCGCGTCGTAAGGCTTGACCAGCTCATTGACCGGCGTGGTCGTGGATTTCTGGAAAAACAGCGGCACGATTTCCAGCAACCCGCCCACGCTCACCACCAAAGTGGTGAGGATGATCAGCAGCGTATTGCTGGTTTCGATTTTTTCATGCGTCAATGCCATGATGTCTTGTCTCCCTTGCGATCAGTGGGCGCCGGCGGGGGCGAGTACGGGGGCATTGTCCACCGCCTTGCCGCTGGCGATCGTCTTGAACATGTTCCAGGCCATCAACACCATGCCCGTCAGATACAGGAGACCGCCGACGACGCGGATGGTCCAGAACGGATAGGACGCCTTGACGGCTTCGACGAAAGCATAGGTGAGCGTGCCGTCCGGGTTGGTGGCGCGCCACATCAGACCCTGCATCACGCCGGAGATCCACAGCGCGGCGATGTAGAGCACGGTACCGAGCGTGGCCAGCCAGAAATGCACGTTGATCAAGCGCACCGAATACATCTCGGTCTTGCCGAAGAGGCGCGGGATCAGGTAGTACATGGATCCGATCGAGACCATGCCGACCCAGCCCAGCGCGCCCGAGTGCACATGACCGACCGTCCAGTCGGTGTAGTGCGACAGGGCATTGACGGTCTTGATCGACATCATCGGACCCTCGAAGGTCGACATGCCGTAGAACGACAGCGAGGTGACGAGGAACTTGAGGATCGGGTCGTCACGCAGCTTGTGCCAGGCACCCGAGAGCGTCATGATGCCGTTGATCATGCCACCCCAGGAGGGCGCCAGCAGGATCAGCGAAAAGATCATGCCGATCGACTGGGTCCAGTCGGGCAGCGCGGTGTAGTGCAGATGGTGCGGGCCGGCCCACATGTAGGTGAAGATCAGCGCCCAGAAGTGCACCACCGACAGGCGATAGGAATACACCGGGCGGCCGGCCTGCTTCGGCACGAAGTAATACATCATGCCGAGGAAGGCAGCGGTCAGGAAGAAGCCGACGGCGTTGTGGCCATACCACCACTGCACCATCGCGTCCTGTACGCCGGCGTAAGCCGAGTAGGACTTCGGCGTCAGGATGCCGGCCTCGAAGACCGGAATCTCGGCGCTATTGAAGATGTGCAGCAGCGCCACCGCGATGATGAACGCGCCGTAGAACCAGTTGGCCACATAGATGTGCTTGGTCTTGCGCGTGCCGATCGTGCCGAAGAAGACGATCGCGTAGGCAACCCAGATCACGGTGATCAAGAGGTCGATCGGCCATTCGAGCTCGGCGTATTCCTTGCCAGTGGTAAAGCCCAGCGGCAGCGACAAGGCAGCCAGCACGATGACCAGTTGCCAGGCCCAGAAGGTGAAAGTGGCTAGCCCCGGCGCGAACAGCGTCGTATGGCAGGTGCGCTGCACGACATAGTAGGAGGTGGCGAACAGCGCGCTGCCGCCGAAGGCGAAGATCACCGCATTGGTATGCAGCGGCCGCAAACGCCCGTAGGACAGCCATTCATAGATGCTCAATTGTGGCCAGACCAGCTGGGCGGCGACGATGACGCCGACCAGCATGCCGACGATGCCCCAGATCACGGTCATCACGGCGAACTGGCGCACGACTTTGTAGTTGTAAGTCGCTTGCGATTGCATGATGGATTTCACCTCTCTCACTGATTGAAAACTGCCTGCCCAATGAAACTCCGCTTCAACTCCCGCCACCCCGACCAGGCCATCGGCGCAGCAGAAATCCCTGCGACAAATTGACTCGGATCAAAATCGTGACGGAGGATACTGCAGTATCACCGACAGAAATTGATTCAGGTCAACTTTTATTAAAGTCAGAATATTTGATGTTGTTATCAGTTTGACTAATGTCAAAGCAAAAAAAAGGGTGCGCGAAACGCGCACCCCCAACCCCAACAGAGAGACTAACCGTGAAACCTTGAAACCCTCGCCCAGCGCAGATGAGACCCAACAGCCGAACGATCGAGGCGTAGTATCGTCCGGTTGATCCTCACTTACTTTGATCTGGATCAACAGATGGCGATGTCGTCTGTGGGGTTTTCGGGGAATCCTCGCGCGGCGTATCGTCGTCCATCAGCACCCGGTAGGCCGGGCCTTCGAGATCGTCCAGCTGACCGCTTCTCAGCGACCACCAGAACACCACGCCGATCGCGAAGACCAGCAATACGGAGACGGGGATCAGGAGATAGAGGCTTTCCATGCCACGCCTTTCTGCAGCCGCAAGGCATTCATGACCACGAGCAGCGAGCTGGCCGACATGCCGATGCCGGCCATCCACGGCGTCACCCAGCCGGTCATCGCCAGCGGGATCGCTACCAGATTATAGGCAAAGGCCCAAGCGAGGTTCTGACGGATGATCCGCAAGGTTTGTCGCGCCAGCGCAATGCCATCGGCGAGATGGCCAAGATCGTCGGAAAGCAGCACCACGTCGGCCTGACTGCGCGCGAGATCCGTGCCGCCGCCCATCGCCACCGAGACGTGCGCCTGCGCCAGCACCGGCGCGTCATTGACGCCATCGCCGACCATCGCCACGGTGGCGCCGCTGTGCTGGATCTCACGCACTGCGGCGTGTTTTGCCTCCGGGGTCATCCCACCGCGGTAATCCTCGACGCCGAGCGCGCACGCCACCGCCGCCACCGTCTCGGGCGCATCGCCGGAAAGGATGGTCAGTTTCGCGCCCGTCGCCGCGATGCGCGACAGCGCTTCGCGCACGCCTGGCCGCAAGCCATCGCTGATGCGAAACCAGGCGCGATCCCCACGATCGTCGCCCAATGCGATCACCGTATCGCCGCCCGCCCGCCAGCCGACGACGTCCTCCGGTAACGGCCGTCCATGCAATTCGGCGACGAAGGCCGGCACGCCGATGCGCACTGCCCTGCCCTCGGCATCCCGGGCCTCGATCCCCTTGCCGGTCACGGCGCGCAGCTGCGCAAGTGTCGCCGTCTCACCAGCGCCGACTTTCTCACACAGCGCCTTGGCCAGCGGATGTTCCGATGCCTGCTCCAGCGCCCTTACCTGCGCGAACACCTCGGTCTCGCTCAACCCCTCGGCCAAGCGCAGATCGACCACCGTCGGCCGCCCCAAGGTGAGTGTGCCCGTCTTGTCGAAAATCCAGTGATCGGCGCGCGAGAGCGTCTCGATCGCATGACCGCGCGTGACCAGCACGCCTGCCTTCGCCAGCGCGCCGGTGGCCACGGTCAGCGCCGCGGGCGTAGCGAGCGAAAGCGCGCACGGGCAGCTGACCACCAGCACCGCGACGCAGATCCACAAGGCATTGGCCGGATCGACGTTGAACCAGTAAATGCCGGTCGCCAGCGCCAGTGCCAACAGTGCCCAGACGAAACGCTGCGCGATGCGATCCGCCGTCTGCACCAGGGTCGGTTTTTCCGCCGCGGCCTGCTCCATCAGCCGGCGGATCGACGCGAGTCTCGTCGCCTCGCCGACCCGTTCGAGCCGGATCGTCAGGGGGCTGCCGACATTGACGCTGCCGCCCGTCACCGCATCCCCGATGCCCTTGGTCACCGGGCGGCTCTCACCGGTGAGCAGCGATTCGTCGGCGCTGCTTTCGCCATCGACGACGATGCCATCGCCGGGGATCGTCTCGCCGGGCTTGACGCGCACCACATCGCCGACGGTCAGATGCGCGACCGCGACGCGCTCGGCATCAACGGCCGGCCAATGGGGCAGCCGCTCGGCGAACGCCGGAATCGCGCGCGCCAGCGCCTCGATCCCGCGGGTGGCCTTCTGTCGCGCCATCATCTCCAGATAGCGTCCGGTGAGCAGGAAGAACACGAACATCGTCACCGAATCGAAATACACCTCGCCCGAAGCCGTGAGCGTCGCCCAGACGCTGGCGAGAAACGCGCTGCCGACGCCGAGGGCCACCGGCACGTCCATGCCGACGCGGCGGAACTTCAAATCGCGCCAGGCGCTGGTGAAGAACGGCGCCGCCGAATAGCCGATCACCGGCACGGTGAGCAGAAAACTCGCCCAGCGCATCAGTTGCGCGATGTCCAAGGGCATGTCGCCGCTCTCGCCGATGTCCGCCAAATACATCGGTACCGCATACATCATCACCTGCATCATGCCGAAACCGGCGACGAACAGCCGCCACTGCGCGCTGCGCCGTTCCTTTTTCGCCAGTTGCTCGGACTTCGTCGCATCGTATGGATGCGCGCGATAGCCGATCGCCTGGATCGCCTCGAGCAGCGCGGAGAGCTTGGTCACGCGCTCGTCCCAGCGCACCCGCGCGCGCCGCGTCGCATAGTTGATGTCCACGGCGGTCACACCCGGCTGTTTCGAAAGATGCGCCTCGTTGAGCCAAACGCAGGCCGCGCAGGTGATGCCTTCGAGGATCAGGCTCGCCTCGCGCTCGTGCGCGCCGATCGGCCGCACGAAATTCTTCTGCACCTCGGGATGGTCGAAGAGCCCCAGCTCCTGCAAGGCGGCGGGCAACGCCTCGCGCGGGCTTTCCGGCAGCGCGTCGCGGTGCTTGTAGTAATCGGTCAGTCCGTTGGCGACGATCGCCTGCGCCACGGCCTGGCAGCCGGCGCAGCACATCTGGCGCGGCACGCCATCGATCTCGACCGTGAAATCGACGCCCGGCGGCACCGGCAGGCCGCAGTGATAGCAGTCGTGTTCGCTGGCCAAGGGCTTATTTCGGCTGCATGCGGATCGCGCCGTCGAGGCGGATCGTCTCGCCGTTCAGATACGGATTCTCGATGATCTGCCCGACGAGCGAAGCGAACTCGGCCGGCCGGCCCAGGCGCGGCGGGAAAGGCACCATCTTGCCGAGCGCATCCCTCACCTCGTCGCTCATGCCGGCCATCATCGGCGTTTCCATGATCCCCGGCGCGATCGTCATCACGCGGATGCCCATGCGCGCCAGATCGCGGGCGATCGGCAATGTCATGCCGACGATGCCGCCTTTCGATGCCGCATAGGCCGCCTGACCGATCTGGCCGTCGAATGCCGCCACCGAGGCGGTATTGACGATCACGCCGCGCTCGCCCTCCTCGTTCGGCGCGTTCTCGCCCATCGCCGCGGCGGCCAGCCGAATCATGTTGAAGGTGCCGACCAGATTCACCTCGATCACGCGCTTGAAGCTTGCGAGCTGATGCGGCCCTTCCTTGCCCACCGTCTTCTCGCCCAGCACGATGCCGGCGCAGCCGACCAGGCCATGCACCGCGCCGAAAGCCTCCCGCGCCGCCGCGATGCAGTCTCGTGCGCTCCCTTCGTCGGCGACGTCGGTGGCAACGAAGCGGGCATTCGCCCCCAGTTCCGCGGCCAACGCCTCGCCCGCGGCATGATTCGGATCGGCAATGACCACCTTGCCGCCACGCCCTGCCAGAAACCGCGCCGCCCCGGCGCCCAGGCCCGAAGCCCCGCCAGTGACGATGAACACACATTCTTCGATCTGCATGACCCATCAATCCTTTTCGAGTGCGAGACGCCCGCCCGCTTTCTTCAACGCCTTGCGCAAATCTGCATCGATGGTCGCCAACGGCAGATCCTCACGCAAGGCCAGTTCGAGGTATGAAGCATCATAAGTCGAAAGCCCATAGCGGCGCGCCAACTGCAAGGTATCCGATAGCGCAAGGCGGTTCGAGGCCGGGTCGATCTCGATCGCCATGTCGCGCAACAACGAAAGGAAGGCGATACTGCGCGCCTCCTGGAGCAAGCCTTTCGCCTCGGCGCGCACCACGACATTGCCGACCTCGAGCGGCCAGACGGCGGGAACGAGCGCGACGGTTTCTTCCTGCTCGAAACAGGCCAGCACCTCTTCGGCATAGCGGCGGTCGGCCTCGCTGCCATCGCCGAACAGCCAGCGCATCACGACCGAATTGTCCAGCACGAGCCGCATCAGTCGCGGCCCTCTTCGATCAGCGCGCGCACATCGACCCCTTGCCCTGCGGCACGCTCATGCATGAAACGCCGCAGCCGCGCGGCGGCTTCGGCGCAAGCGCGCTTTTCGAGCGTCGCCGCGGGAACCAGATCGGCCACCGGCTTACCGCGCTGGGTGATGCGATAGGCCGCGCCGGCCTGGACCTTGCGCAGAAAATCGGCGAGATGCGTCTTCGCCTCGTAAGCCCCTATTTCCACGTATGTCGTCATCGCTTCACCCCCACCATCGACCAGTAGATAGACCGGTCGGTCAAAGTATACAGCCGCCTTCGGGATGCGCTGCAGAATTTTTCACCGCCGCTCAGCCATCCCGCAACATCGCCAGCACCGGCGCCGTCTCGGGCCGCACGCCGCGCCAGAGGAAGAACGACTCGGCCGCCTGCTCGACCAGCATCCCCAGTCCATCGGCGACGCAGGATGCGCCCAACCCTCGCGCCTGGATCATGAACGGCGTCTCGCTGGGGCCATAGACCATGTCGTACGCCAGGGCGTCGGGGGCGAACAGCCCCTGCGGCAGCGGGAGCTGCGCCCCGCCCAGGCCGGCCGAGGTCGCATTGATCACGACGTCGAAGGCCCCACCCGCGAAAGCGTCGAAGCCGCCGGCCTCGATCCGCCCGTAGGATGCAAAACGTTCGCGCAGCTCGCAAGCCTTCTCGACGCTGCGGTTGGCGACCGCCAAGAGCGCCGGCGAGCGTTCCAAGAGCGCCGGAATCACTCCCCGTGCCGCCCCGCCAGCGCCGAGAATCAGCACCCGCCGGCCGGCAAGATGCACGCCCAGCCGCTCTTCCAGATCGCGCACCAGCCCGATGCCGTCGGTGTTGTCGGCGAAGATGCCGTCCGCATCGAAGCGCAGCGTATTCGCCGCGCCGGCCAGCCGAGCCCGCTCGGTCGGTTTGTCGGCCAAGGCCAGCGCCTCCAGCTTGAATGGCACCGTGACGTTTGCGCCGCGCCCGCCGGCGGCGCGGAACGCCGATACCGTGGCCGCGAAGTCCTCCAGCGGCGCGAGGATCGCCTCGTAGGACACGTCCTGCCCGGTCTGCCGTGCGAAAGCGGCGTGGATCAGCGGCGATTTCGAATGGGCGATCGGGTTGCCGATCACCGCGTAACGGTCGGTCATCCCGCCTCCAGCCCGGCCACATCCTCGTAGAAGTCATCGAGCGAGACCGCGATCGACAACGGCGGGCAGGACAGTGTCAGCACCTCGTCCTCCTCGAGCGTCCCCGGCCGCCACGGCCCGCCGGCCTCGCGCAGCCAATACTCCACCGCGCGCTGCTCGCTATCGACCAGCAGATAGGCATGAAGGCTTGGCAGCGTCCGGTAAGCGAGCCATTTCTCGCGGCGGTCGATCGCCGCCGTCGAAGGCGAGAGCACCTCGACGACGATGCACGGACTACTCTTGTACTGCGGGTGCGTATCCGTCTCGCACACCAGCATCACGTCCGGGTAATAGAACGCATTGGCCGCCTCGATGCGCAGCTTCATGTCGCTGATGAACACCCCGCAGCGCGTGCCACGCGAGGCAAGGCGGAAACGGAAGGCGGCATTCAACGCGATGCGGTTGTGCCGCTCGCCGGCGCCGGCCATCGCGACGATGCGTCCATCGAGATATTCGTGCTTGATCGGGCTTTCGGCCTCGTGTCTCAGATAGTCTTCCGGGGCGACGGGCAGGATTTCGGCGGCAAGCGGCATAGGACGACTCCGATTCGAGAAACATCGAGAACACGAACCCTAGCATACCGGATCGCCCTCGTCACCCGCCGCCGCGACGGCCGCGAGCGGTGCCAAGATCGCCCCCTGCGTCATGTCCCGGCCGCGCTGGCGCGCGCACGCCGCGAGGTTGCGCGGTCGGTCATCCTTCCTCCGCCGGCAGCGTGTTCCAGTCGATCGTCACCTCCGGCACCGCGGCGCTTGCCAACGTGCCGGAAAGCTCGAAGACCTCGTCGCGGCCATAAAGGCCGCCTGCCGCATCGAGCCGATAGACGCTTGCCGCATCGAGCCGATAGACCATTGATCGAGACCCCACGTAGTGACGCACCGGCGCATGGTAGCGCAGCTTTTCGTCCCTCACCATCCATCCGGCCTGCAAAGCGCGGCTGGCCCGCCAGATCCCTCTCCCGCTTGGGCAGCTTGGATGTTGCAAAAACCCAACACCTGCGTCGTCAAGAACCCGCCAAAGTGCAATCGTGGCCCAGCTCGACGGTGGCTTTGGCGATAATGGCGCCAGCTTCCCGCTTGGGGAGTTCCCGCGGAGTCAGTGGCCGACCACGTGGAGCCATTGGAGCCGTCTGAAACACCTTTACAACACATCTTTGAAACACCTTTGCAACACCTTCTCAACCAAAGGAGATTCATATGCAGAAGAAAATCATCGCTCTGGCCGTCGCCGGCCTCGTTTCCGGCGCGGCGTTCGCTCAGTCGAACGTGACGGTCTATGGCGTCGCCGACGGCTACTATGGCCGCCTCTCCGCCGACGGCATGATGTCCAACAACTACTTCAACTCCGGCGGTCTGTCCGGCTCCCGCATCGGTCTGCGCGGTTCCGAGGATCTGGGCGGGGGGCTCAAGGCCGTGTTCGAATATGAGCTTGGCTTCAACCTCGACAATACTGCCAAGGACGCCACTCAAGCCATCAACAAACAAGATACCACTAACGGTGGGAACGGTATCAATGGCACCCGCCAGTCCTATGTCGGTCTCGGTGGCGGCTTCGGCACCGTCGTTGTCGGCCGCCTGCAGACGCCCGGCTACTACATCGGCAAGTTCGACGCCCTGGCCTCCTCGACGATCAGCCCGCAGTCCATCCTGTCGGGTAAATCCGGTGCGACGATCGCCCCGAACAACAATGGCCGCGTGAACAATACCATTGCCTATATGTCGCCGAATTTCAACGGCTTCTCCGCCGTCGTCGCTTTTGGCTCGGGTGAAGAAAACACGCAAGGCGCCGAGAAGGAAAGCGTGCAGGGCCTGGGCCTGAACTATGCGAACGGCCCGCTAGCCGTCGGCTATGTTTTCCATCATGTCACGAACGTCACGGCTAATAACACAGCCAATGTCGATTTCCCGAACCGCTCCGAGCACATGATCGGCGCGTCCTACGACTTCGGTATGGTCAAGGTGCTCGGCTCGTACCAGAACCAGAAGAACTCTGGCGGCGGTCTGACCGATCCGGCCACCAAGCGCGACAACATCTGGCAACTTGGCGTGGTCGTGCCGGTCGGCGCAGGCAACGTTCATCTCGCCTATGGCAAGTACAACCTCAAATCCACCGCCGCTTCGGACGATGCCAAGAGCTGGACGCTGGCCTATACGCATGGCTTCTCCAAGCGCACCACGGGTTATGCGGGTTACAACTACACCAGCAACGATGGCGACAATCTGACGGGGGGCACCGCGGGCATCCTGGCCCCGACCCCTGGCGGCAACAGCAAAGCCTTCGTCGTCGGCGTCCGCCACACCTTCTGATCGATTTCCCTCGATCGAAGCTCGAAACAGCCGCCTCTTGGCGGCTGTTTTTTTTGCCTCGCTGCCGCAATGCGCCACTAACGCCCATCTGCGGAAGATGAAATTCCCATGCGCAAGAACAAACACCCGCCCACATCCTGTAGGGGCGGGTCTTGTGCCCGCCCTATGGGCGGCTGAACGGGTAGGCACAAGGCTGAGCTTCCCCTGAAATTTCGTCTTCCAGGAGATGGGCTATGACGCCCCGGCAAACTGGAAGGAGCGAGGAAGTTGAACCCAAATCGTCCATTGGACCGGGCTGGCTCGGATGAGCGTGAGCAAGCCTTGTCATCCTGGACTGCGCAAGTGCTTTCGGTCTGCGGGCAGGCCAGCAGGATCAGATAGGGCAGCCAGCCGAGCAAGCCGGACAAGTGCATCCGGTGCTCGAAGGCCAGGAGCAGAACCGCAAGGAGCGCATAGCCACCGAAGACTCAACGGGAGCGTCGTTTTGTCCTGATGGTTGTCTCGGTGCGCGGAATGGTCATGTGCTTCCATCGAATATGCCAAGAGTTATGCGTCACTCTTACCTTGCTCGCGACAACCCTATGCCAACATGACCTGGAAGTGACATTCACGTCAGTGGGACTGGGCTATCCCTCAGCGCAACCGCGCCGGCGGATGGTTGCAGCAAGCGCCGCTCATCGGATGCGCCTCGTTTTCGATTTCATTGCCCTCGATGAACTTCCACAGGCTGCGGCGCCAGCGATGCAAACCGCCGCGGAGAACGAGGCCCGCCCCGGCAACGACGGCTTCGATTTGTGCGAATGTCACCTGGCGCAGGTCATATTCGACAGTGAGATCATCCGCCCCCGGAACGGCAGTTGTGACTCCCATCATGCCGAGGAGCATGCCGCACGTGGCACGAAGCGTCTCCTGTTTCGGCGCGATGAAGCGAATCTTGCGCCGTTTGACGATGGGGACGACATTTTTGACGCCTTCCGGTGAGGTGTAGAGCGATGGATTGGCAATGAAGCGTTCGAGGCATTGCGCCGAACAGAAATGGAATTCGATCCCTTGCCATGTCGTCGAGTATGGCGATGCGATAACGCCTACAATCATCCCACACACCGGGTCGCGGCTCGTTTCAGGTTTCCTGGTCATGGGTCTCTCCTGTCAAGGTAGCACATGGAGATGCTGAAAATATGTAGCGTGCAGGTAATGCGCCGTCCTGCCAGCCCCGACTTTCGGGGCATGCGTCAGATCAGATCGCCTGCATGATCCGCTCCAGTTTCCCGCGCACTATGGCGGCGAGAGGCTCGATGTTCGGGTTGTCAACGAGCTGAAGCACTGCAGCTGTCCATAAATGTGCTCAATTGGCTGGTTTCGTGGGCTCGCCCGGCGGCATGCCCATGCGGCCCTGCATCATCATCTGCATCATGTCCATGCGCTTCTCCATCATCTCCATGCGCTTGGACATCATGTCGTCCGGGGCAACCTTGCCTTGCCCCATCATGCCCATGCCGCCACCCATCATGCCCATGCCGCCACCCATCATGCCCATGCCGCCACCCATCATGCCCATGCCGCCACCCATCATGCCCATGCCGCCACCCGGCATGCCCATGCCCCCCTGCATCATCGGACAACCCATCATGGCCGATTGCATGCCCCGGGCCATGCCCATGTTCTCCTGCATGGTCTGCATGTGCTCGTCCATGATCTTCTGGCGTTCTTCGGCGGTCTTCGCCTTCGCCAGCCGTTCGAGTTGGATGCGCATTCGGCCCAGGTTGTCCAGCATCTTCTGCACGGTCTTGCCATCCGGCTGTGCCTGTGCAGTTTGTGCCCCACCGGGTTGCGATGGGTGGTGTGCATCATCGGCAAGCGCCGGCATGGCCAAGACGATGGAGGCAGCGATAGCGGAAAGTGTGATCGTTTTCATGGTGTTGCTCCTTTGCTGAAGTTTCAATGACGGGCGAAGGACGACGTGCTGCCGTCCTGGCGCACGAGGAAGATTTCGTAGGGCTGCTTGCCGGGCATGTCCATGCCGGGCGCGCTTTGCGGCATACCAGGCGAGACGAGACCCTTCGCCTTCGGCTTTTCTGTCAGCAGGCGCTTGACGTCATCCGCCGGAACGTGGCCCTCGACCAGATAGCCGCCGACCTCGGCGGTGTGACAGGAACCCATACCGACTGGCACGCCCAGCCGCTGCTTGTGCGGCGTGACATCGTTCATTTCGTGGGTGACGACCTTAAAGCCGTTCGCCTTCATGTGCTCCACCCATTTGCCGCAGCAGCCGCAGGTCGGGCTTTTGTATACCTCGACAGTCGGCAGGGAGGCTGCGGCCCAGGCGGCTGGCGTGAGCAGTGCAAACAGGACGGCGGCGCGGATTGCTGGTTTCATGAGAGACTCCTTTCTGATTCGATGAATCCAGTATGAAGTACAAACACCTACGCCAGTCTGACCGCAAGATTACATTGCTGTCATCTGCGCATTGCGAGGTGCCAAGGTCGTTCAACCCAGATTGTCCATTGGAACGCGAGCGGGTATCGAAAGCGAGGGCGAGCAGGTTTGGGTCTCCGCGACGAGCCAATAACAGTGTCTGGCGATACGCGGGGGCGCAAAGATGCCGCCCGCAGACCGAAAACCGCCGCGTAGGGCGTTGAAATGATCGTATCGGATGTTCATGACGAATCAGCCCGGTCTAATGGATAATCTGGGTTCAATGCATCATGTGCCCGGAGTGGCCGTCTTGCGCCATGGCCGCAGCTTTCGCCAACGGCGTAAAGCGCGCCTGCTCGGCGGCTTTCCCGGGCAGCGTGATCGACACCACCGCCTTCATGTCGGGCGTCGAGGCATACACCCCCGATCCCTTGAGCCGATTGTCGCCATCCGGAGCCAGATCGACCGTGGTCTTGGCCTTGCCAGACAGAATGGTCACCGTACCTTTGGCGCCCGTCGTCGGCACCTTGGTGCCGGCGTGGTCGGTGACATAGACAATCACGGGGTTGTCTTTCGCCTCTTTGCTGTCTTTGGCCACGACCAGTTCGAAGTGGTAAATGCCCGCCATGCGCAGTTGACCGCCGTGGGGCGCGGCCTGCGTGTCCAGGTATTCGTCGGAATGCGCCAGGGCAGCGCTGGTGGAAAGGGAAAACAGGCTGGCAGCAGCGGCGACAGTGATCAGGGTCTTGCGAAACATCTTGGTTCTCCTGGGTCGTTGTGAAGTGGGTCGGATCAGAAGCTGTCCCGGCCATGCTCGGCGAGCAGTCGCTTGAGCGGCTTCTCGCCCCAGAGCCAGAACATCAGCGGCGTCAGCACGGTGTCGAGCAGGGTGGAGCTCACCAGGCCGCCAAAGATGACGACGGCGACCGGATGCAGCACCTCCTTGCCCGGCGCATCGGCCGCGAGCAGCAGGGGCAGCAGCGCGAAGGCCGCGACCAGCGCGGTCATCAATACCGGCGTCAGGCGTTCGAGCGAGCCGCGCACGATCATGTGCTGGCCGAAGCTCTCGCCCTCGAAGGCGCACAGGTTGATGTAGTGACTGATCTTGAGAATGCCGTTGCGCGTGGCGATGCCGGTCAAGGTAATGAATCCCACCAGCGCGGCGACCGACAGCGGCTGGCCGGAAATCCACAGCGCGATCACGCTCCCCACCAGGGCCAGGGGAATGTTGCCCATGATGATGAAAGTCAGCGTCGCCGAACGGTAGCGGCTGTAGAGCACCATGAAGATCATCGTCAGCGAAATCAGGGCCAGCAGGGTGATCAGCCGGGCTGCCTGCTCCTGCGCCTGGAACTGGCCCTCGAGCGCCGTGAAGTAGCCTTCCGGCAGCGGGTTGGCTGCCAGTTCGGCGCGAATGTCGGCGATCACCTGCGCCATGTCCCGGCCGTTGGTATTGGCTGAAAGCACGATGCGCCGGCGCGAGTTCTCGCGGCTGATCTGATTGGGCCCGTCGCTCTCCTCGACGCGGGCGATCTTTGACAGCGGCACGAAGCCGTTGGGCGTTTCGATCATCAAGTTCGCCAGCGCCTGCGGCCCGCGGGCGTCTTCCGGCAGGCGCACCAGCAGGTCGAAGCGGCGGTTGCCCTCGACGATCTGGGTGATGCGCTCGCCCGCGACCATCTGTTCCAGGCTGCGCAGCAGATTGCCCGGCGCGACGCCGTAACGTGCAGCCTCGGTATAGTCGAGATGGATCTTGATCTGCGGGATCAGCACCTGCTTCTCGATTTGCAGATCGGTGATGCCGGGAATCTTCGCCAGCCGTTCCCGCAAGCCACCCGCCAGACCGCGCAGGGTGTCCAGGTCGTCGCCGTAGATCTTCAGGGCGATCTGAGCGCGCACGCCGGAGAGCAGATGATCGAGACGGTGCGAGATCGGCTGGCCGACGCTGGAGACGGCCGGCAGGGTGGCCAGGCGGCTACGGATGTCGGCGATGACGGCCTCACGGCTGCGCTCCGACGTCTTGAGGTCGACTTCCATCTCGGTGTAATGCACGCCTTCGGCGTGTTCGTCCAGTTCGGCGCGACCGGTGCGCCGGCCGACCTGGGTCACCTCGGGCACCTGCAGGACGAGTTCCTCGGCCAGGGTGCCGATGCGATTCGATTCGGCCAGCGAGGTGCCGGGATTGAGCAGCACGTTCACGGTAAGCGTGCCTTCGTTGAACGGGGGCAGGAAGGAGCGCGAAAAGAACGGCACGCTGGCGCCGACCAGCAGGACCGCGACCAGCGCGACGGCCAGCAGGGTGCGCGCATGGGCGAACGACCAGTGCAGCAGGCGCGCGTCCTGACGCTTGAGCCAGATCACCAGCGGGCTATCGCCCGCGTGCAGCTGCTTCATCCGGGGCAGCAGGTAATAGGCCATCACCGGGGTCAGCGTCACCGAGACGATCATGCTGGCGAGGATCGAAACGATGTAGGCGACGCCCAGCGGCGTAAACAACCGACCCTCGATGCCGGGCAGCACGAACAGCGGCACGAATACCAGGACGATGATCACCGTCGCATAGACGATCGCGGAGCGCACTTCCAGCGTCGCCGCTGCGATCACCTCGATCACCGGCCGTGGCGAAGATCCGGCTCGATTGATCTTGAGGCGGCGCAACACGTTCTCGACGCCGACCACCGCATCGTCGACCAGTTCACCGATGGCGATCGCCAGCCCGCCCAGCGTCATGGTGTTGATCGACAGGCCGAAGTAACGGAACACCAAGGCCGTTACCAGCAGGGAGACGGGAATCGCCATCAGCGAGATCACCGTGGTCCGCACGTTGAGCAGGAACAGGAAGAGGATCACCGCGACCATCAACGCACCGTCGCGCAAGGCCTCCTCGACGTTGGTCACCGAGTGCTCGATGAAATCGGCCTGTTTGAACAGGAAGGCGGGCGCGGCCACGCCCGGCGGCCGGCTCTTCGCCAGTTCGTCCACCGCCTTCTCGACCTCGCGGGTCAGGGTCACGCTGTCGGCAGACGGTTGCTTCTGCACCGACAGGATCACGGCCGGCTTGCCCTGGTAGCTACCGTCGCCGCGCTTGATGGCGGACGCGAGGCGAACATCGGCCAGCTGCTTGAGCAGCACCGGCTGACCGTTCTTGACGGCCACGACCAAGTTTTGCAGGTCCTCGATGCGACTGGTGCGGCCGATGGCGCGGATGAGGAATTCGCGCCCCTGCGCTTCGAGAAAGCCACCGCTGGTGTTGGCGCCGAAATCGCGTAGCGCCGCGTCGAGCTTCTCGCGCTCGATGCCGAGGGCTTGCAATTGGGCCGGCTTCGGCTCGACGCGATATTGCCTGACCTCGCCGCCGATCGGGATCACCTGGGCGATACCCGGAATGGTCAACAGACGCGGCCGCATCACCCAGTCGGCATACTCGCGCACCGCCATCGGACTGGCCCTGTCCGGGCCGGCAGCGGTATCGATAGGCAGGGCGATCAGCAGGATTTCGCCCATGATCGATGAGATCGGCCCCATTTGCGGAACAATGCCCGGCGGCAACTGTTCGCGCACCAGATTGAGCCGTTCGGAGATCTGCTGACGGTTGCGGTAGATGTCGGAACCCCACTCGAACTCGACATACACAACCGACAAGCCGATGCCGGAGACCGAGCGCACACGGGTAACTCCCGGCATGCCGTTCATGGCCGATTCGATCGGGAAGGTGACGAGCTGTTCGACCTCTTCCGGCGCCATGCCGCCGGCTTCGGTCATCAGGGTCACCGTCGGTTTGTTCAGGTCGGGAAAGACATCGACCGGTACCTGGCGCAGGGTCAGCGCGCCGTAGATCATCAGCAGCAGCGCGACGCCCAGCACCAAGA
Source organism: Sulfuricystis multivorans (assembly GCF_003966565.1). Taxonomy (NCBI): domain Bacteria; kingdom Pseudomonadati; phylum Pseudomonadota; class Betaproteobacteria; order Nitrosomonadales; family Sterolibacteriaceae; genus Sulfuricystis; species Sulfuricystis multivorans. The sequence continues at coordinate 1,799,651 of NZ_AP018718.1, forward strand.
GTCGCTGCTTAAGGCAGGCGCGAATGATGAAATCGAACATGATTAGCGCACCTGAGACAGCAGGCTGGCGCCCTCGGTGACCACGCGGTCGCCGTCATGCAGGCCGTCGATCACGGCCACGTTGGCCGCATCCAGCGGCTGGGTGCGCACCTTGCGCGCGATGAAGCGCTCGGCTTCGGCATGCACCCAGACTGCCGTCTCGCCAGCGCCGACTTTTACCATGGCCTGCAGCGGCACGGCCTCGCCCTTGATTCCCTGCGCGGTACGCACCACGACCTTGACCGGTTGTCCCACGGCGATGGAAGCATTCGGCTCGATGATGCGAAACAGCAGGGGCAGCGCCTGCTCGCGCAGCTGCCGCCCGCCGCCGACAAAGTTCAGTGCCAGCGCCGTTTTTCCGGCCAGAGCGCTGGCCGACTCGAGAGTGCCCACGATTCCCGGATCGTAGGCCAGCGCCTCGACGGCAAGGCGCGTCGGATCGACGATCTCGAAGAGAATCTCGCGGGCATCGACGATCTGCCCGGCCACTAGATGGTGCGAGGCGCTGATCACGCCGGTTGCCGGCGCGCGCAGCGGCATTGGGCTATCCAGGCTGGCGGCGACGAAGGCGCGCCGGCGCTGGAGCGCGGCGCGCTCGATCCTTGCCGCTTCGATTTCCTTTTGGGGCACGGCGCCCTCGAGCTGCTCGTAGCGTTTCACCCGTTGGTCGGCGATCGCCAGCTGCGCCTCCAGTTCGGCCAGCTGCGCCTTCTGGTTGCCTTGCTCGATGGCGTTGGCCACCGGCTTCAGATAGGCCAGCACTTCACCCTTGACGACCTTCCTGCCCCCGACCGGCATGCCCTTGGGACCTGGCTGGACGCTGCCGGCAAAAGGCGCTTGCACGCGACCACTGGTTTCCGGATCGGCAATGACGGTGCCGTTGAGCTCGATGCCGGCCGCCAGCTCACCCGTGCGCACCTGGACGGTACGGATGCCGAGACGTCGTTGCACGGACTTGGGCACGAACAGACTGCCGTCGGTCAGCCGTTGCGGCCCCTCTTGGGCGAGGGACACTGCAGCACCGGCGCCTACGGGTGCGGGCGCCTTGGCAATCCCATCGCCATGATCCTCGCCGCCGTGGGCATACACGTCGGCTGCGGCCAGTGCCAGCAGGATGGCGATCAAGCGTGTTGCTCCCGGAACCATTACTTCACTCCCTTTGTTTGGCGACGGCGACGAACGATCAGCAGTGCAACGGCCGTCAGCCCCATGACGGCGGCGGTGAGCCAGGTGACGATTTCACCCCAACCATGAACATGAGCGGCAACGCCATCAGGCGGCACCGGAATTTCCAGTGTCGTCGTCAAGAGATCGGTGACATCGCCCGCTTCGATGGAAATCGTCAGCGGCAACTTCGTTCCTGGAGCGCCGTTTGCCGGCACGCCAAACGGCGCCACATAGACACCGGGACTGGTTTCCTGGGCGAGCGCGCTCTGTCCGCCAGCGTCGACTTCGAGTTTGGCCCCAAGGATCGGTTCGTTGGTGGCAAAACGGTCGAGGAACAGTCTCAGCCGTCTGCCTTCCGGCTTGGCCTCCTCCAGTACCGCGACCAGTTCGAAATCCTCGCTCTGCGCGCTGGCACGTGGGGCGATGGCAACGGTCGGCGCCGGCGCTTTGGCTTCATCGCCGTGGTCTTCGCCGCCGTGCGCACTGGCGCCGGTGCTGCCCAGCACGCCCAGGCCCAGCAAACCCAGAACGACGATTCGCTTGATGAAAACTCTCATGGCAGGATTCCCCTCGCTTGATTGACCTGGGCACGGGCGGCCGCCAACGCATGCGTCGCACGGAGCAGATCGAGCCGCGCCTCATTGGCAGCGGCGCGCACGCGCATGAATTCAGCCAGACCCAGTTCGCCGAGTGCGAAGGCCTTTTCCTGCAACGCCAGACGCTCCGATGCCAGTCCGGCGCGGACCTGCGCGGCCTGATGAGCGGCCTCGGCGTTGTCCAGGGCGACTTGCGCTTCGCGCTGTGCGGCCGCCAATTCGGCGACCACTTGGCGATATTCCGCTTCAGCACGGATCAATCCGGAGTTGGCGGCGGCGATCTTCGGCGCATTGCGGGCCTCGCTGGCGAAAGGAATACGTATCCCGATGCGTACCGTGTTGACGTTCGCTGCCCCGAATCCGTCGCGCGCCTGCAGCAGGCCAAGGGAGAGTTCGGGCGGATTGCGCCTGTCTTCATGCGCCACCTGCATCTCGGCACGCGCCCGCTCCACAGCAGTCCGAGCCAGACGCAGGCGCGGATGCTCGGCCGTTGTCGGCGCCGCGACCACCTCCTCGATCGGGACGGGCAGGCGATCGAAGCCGGTCAGCACGCGATAACGCTCCAACGCCTGCTGCTCGCGCGTACCGGCCTCGGCCAAAGCGATCTTTGCGGCCAGGGCCTCCTCTTTTGCGAGCAGCAAGTCGGTGCGTGCGAGATCGCCGACTCTCTCGCGCCGGGCGATATCGGCTGCGAGCTTCTCCGCCGTCACCAGGCGTTCGCGTGCAATCTCCAGTTCCGACCTGGCCAACGCCACGTTCCAGATCGATGTCCGCAGCTCGCCGGCAATGGCCAGACGTGCGGCAGCGATCGCCGCCTGTGCATCGGCCGCATCCTTGGCCGCGAATGCCTGGTGTGCCTTGCGCTGTCCGGGAACCCAGAGCGGCAGGGTCAGCTCGACTTCGCGCTCGCGAATCCCTTCGTTCTTGTTGAGTCGGTCATTCTTTTCCGCCACAGCGAGGGAAGGAGGTTCAGGAAACCAACCGTCGGCGATCGCCTTGCTGGCCTCGGCTTCGCCACGCCGTGCTTCGGCTGCTCTGCCCTGCGTGGCTCGTTCCCAAGCCCGATCCAGCGCCTCGCGTAGGGTGGGATCGGCCCAGGCATGGAGGGGCAGGACGGCCAGCAGCAGCCCTCCTGCGAGGGCCCGCGATAGCTTCATGAATCTCAAAATCGTCATCCTTGCTCAAGGTTGATTGGATTGGCCGCCATCTTGCCCGCGCCTGACCAACGACAATCTGACCTGCGGATTACATTTCTGTAATCTGGATACTTGCGCATGGATACGGCGGAAAATGTGTCATCGGCAGGCGCCGTCGTTGGAGAAAGGTGATGAAGATTCTGGTCGTGGAAGACGAACCCAAAACGGGAACCTATTTGAAACAGGGTCTGGACGAAGCCGGCTTCGTCGTTGATTTATCCACCAACGGCCTTGATGGACTGCATCAAGCGCTGAGCGAAGCCTACGACCTGGCCATCCTCGACGTCATGCTGCCGGGCATCGACGGCTGGCAGGTGTTGCAGGGCATACGGCGAGCCGGCAAGGAGATGCCCGTGCTCTTCCTGACCGCACGTGATCAGGTGGACGATCGGGTCAAGGGACTGGAATTGGGGGCGGACGACTATCTGGTGAAGCCGTTTGCCTTTTCCGAACTGCTGGCCCGCGTGCGTACCCTGCTGCGGCGCGGCGGCAAGTCGAAGGAATCCGAGTTTCTGCGCGCTGCCGATCTCGAGCTCGACCTCCTGCGCCGGCGTGTCAGCCGCGCCGGCAAACGCATTGACCTGACCGCCAAGGAGTTTGCCCTGTTGGAGTTGCTGCTGCGCCGGCAGGGCGAAGTGCTGCCACGCTCGCTGATCGCCTCCCAGGTCTGGGACATGAATTTCAACAGCGACACCAACGTCATCGAGGTGGCGATCAAGCGCCTGCGGCTCAAGATCGACGAAGGCTTCGAGCCCAAGCTGATCCGAACGGTGCGCGGCATGGGCTATGTGCTGGAGGTGGCGGATTGACGACGCGGCAAGGCCCCTCCCTCACGCTTCGCCTGACGCTGTCGTTCGCGCTGGCCTCGGTGCTGGTCCTCTTCCTGCTCGGGCTGATCATCGGCGATGCCGTGGAAAAGCATTTCGAGGAACAGGACATCGAACTGCTTTCGGGCAAGATGGAACTCGTCCGGCACATCCTCGCTCGATCGAAGGGGCCTTGGCCGAATCCAACGGTGACCCAAGAACTGGATGATGCCTTGACCGGACATCACGGACTGGCCGTCACCATTCGGGCAGCGGATGGCCGGATCGTTTTCACGAACGACATGCGCGCTTTTCCGTCCGATCTCTCGAAGGCCGGAGCAGCCGAAGGCGGGCGGCCCGTCAAATGGATTGCCGGCAACGGTCTGCCCATGCGTGGCATCGTGGCTTCTGCCGAGACGGCCGAGGACGGGACCATGCTTACCGTTGGAATTGCTACCGAGATCGACCATCACGAACATTTCATGAAATCGTTTCGGCACACCTTGTGGTCATTCGTAGCAACGGCAGCCCTCGTCATGGGCATGCTCGGATGGTTCGTCGCCCAACGTGGCCTGTCTCCATTGAAGGCAATCAAGCAGCGGGCAGCGGCGATCACCGCAAATAACTTGCACTTTCGTCTGCCCTCCGAGGCGATTCCCCGAGAACTGGCCGAGCTGACCGATACGCTGAACGGCATGCTCTCCAGGTTGGAAGAGTCTTTTCAGCGGCTCGCCGACTTTTCCTCGAACCTCGCACATGAGCTGCGTACGCCGATCAGCAATCTCCTCACGCAGACCCAGGTCATGCTTTCGAGGGCGCGTTCAGCCGACGAATACTGCGACGTGCTGGCCTCCAACGCCGAAGAGTTCGAGCGTCTGTCGCGCATGATTTCCGACATGCTTTTCCTGGCCAAGGCTGACAACAACCAGATCATTCCGAACCTCGAGCCCGTCGACCTGGCCGAAGAGGTTCACAGCCTCCTGGAATATTACGAAATCCTCGCCGAAGAAAAGCGCTTGCACCTTTCAGTGTCGGGGAATGGCGTCGTCAACGGCGATCGCTTGATGCTCCGGCGGGCAATCAGCAATCTCCTGTCCAACGCCATCCGTCATACCCCGGAGGATGGCAGTATCGCCATCCGGATCCATGACAGTGATCAGGAGCGAGTCGGTCTCAGCGTCGAAAATTCCGGTCCAGCCATTCCTCCTGAGCACCTCGAGCGTCTATTCGACCGTTTTTACCGAGCAGACAGCGCTCGGAACAGGACGACGGAGGGAGCTGGATTAGGTCTGGCGATTACCCGCTCGATTCTCCGCGCACATGGAGGGGACGTCCATGTGACTTCCGCAGACCAATCGACCCGGTTCATGTTGTTGATGCCCGCCAAATCTGGCGAGTAGCTAGAGGAGCCATGCAAAGCGCGCTTTCTGAGCATTTCCTGTCCGATCTGCCCTGCCGATTCAACCTAAAAACCTCAGTTGGACGCGCCCGATGGTGCGTCCCGGCGGGTGCATGGCGCGACGCATCGAGGCGGCAGGCTCATGCCTGCAAGGAGGAGCTTTAATCACAGATTGTTCATTAGGGCGCGAGGCGATTTCGAGGCGAGGGCGAGGCGATTTGCGTTTGCGCGATGAGCCAAAACCCTCGTCTATTGGCGAGGAGCGCGGGCGCAAAGGGCCCGCCCGCAGACCGGAAGCGCCCGCGCAGTCCAGAATGAAAAGGCTTGCTCACGTTCATCCGGTGACAGGACGGTCTAATGGACAATCTGGGTTAATGCCAGGCGCCCGCTTAGGAATTGCCAGGGGGCGCGTAGCGGGGTCACCTTTTCGGTGAGCTGTGAAGGTGAGGCAAGTTCTGATTTCCGAAGGCATTCTTCACCTTGAGAAGCGGTCAACTGGGGTTTTTAGGTTCAACCCAACGCGCATGATCGCCATGCCCACCCGCGGAGGATGAAATACCCATGCGCAAGATAGGGGCATGGCTCATCAAGACGCCGATTGGCGAACCGGTCGCGCAGGGTCTCGTCGAAGAGGACATTTTCCGACATGACGATTACCCCAGTGCTTGATTCAGATCGGCAATCAGATCGGCAGGATCTTCCAGGCCCACGGAAAGACGCAACATGGCATCCGAGATGCCGCGCCGCGTGCGCTCCTCCGGCGTCAGGCCGTGGTGCGTCGTCGTACATGGCTGGGTCACCAGACTCTCGACACCGCCAAGACTGGGCGCCAGCGCGAAGAGCTTAAGCTTGTCGGCAACACGAGTGGCATCGTCGCCATTCCCTTTGACCTCAATGGTCAGCATGCCGCCGAAACCGCTCATCTGCCTCTTCGCCAGCGCATGACCGGGGAAGTCCGGCAAGCCGGGATAGAGCACGCGGCTGACCTTGGGATGCTTCGCCATCGCCTCGGCAATGTTTTGCGCAGAAGCGTTCTGGGCATGTACGCGCACTGGCAGGCTGCGGATGCTGCGGGCGAGCTGGCTGGCGATTTCCGGAGCAATCGCCGTACCGAGGTTCTTGCGCCAGTTCCACACCGGCATCAGCAAGTCCTTGGAACCCATCAGGGCGCCGGCCGTGATGTCCGAGTGACCGCCGAGATACTTGGTGCAGGAGTGCACTACGAAATCGGCACCGAGCGCCAGCGGGTTCTGGTTGACTGGCGAGGCGAAGGTATTGTCCACCGCCACCAGTGCGCCGTGGGCATGGGCCATCTTGGCGATGGCATGGATGTCGAAAATCTCCAGCGTCGGGTTGGTTGGCGTTTCCAGGAACACCAGGCTCACGCCTTGCGACAGCAGTTCATCGAGACGGGCCAACTCATTGCCCAGCAGGAAATGACCGGGGATGCCCAGAAGCGGCAGTTGGGATGAAATGAGTTCCAGCGTGCCACCATAGGCGTCGCCGAGGCAGACGATACCCTTGCGGCCGTGGGATAGGAACAGTGCTGCCTCGGCGGCCATGCCGGAGCAGAAGGCCCATGCCATCTCGGCACCTTCGAGCGAGGCCAGTTTCTGCTCGATACTGGCGATGGTCGGATTGAGTCCATAGCGCGTATAGAGGCTGCCGGACTTCCGCCCGTCCACGACATCAAGTAGATCGGCGGTTGAGGCGAACTTGAAGGTGGTCGTGGTGTAGATCGGGGTATGCGGCGACCCATGTGCGTCGTCGATTTCTCCGGCGTGGATGCAGCGTGTGGCCAGTGCGTCTTTCATTTTGTTCTCCTCCTCACGGTTTCAGCAGTTGTTTGATGGTGGCGACAATGTCGGGATCGTCGAATTCGCGCCCTCCGGTGGCGCGATAGGCAATCTGCCCGTTGCGATCCACCAGGAATGTCGTCGGCAGCCCCTTCACCGCCCAGGCGGCCATGGTCTTCGAATCACGGTCGAACACAACGGGAAAGTCGGTAATCCCCGCGAATGAGAAGGCCGAATCCGGATCCTCGCCGACATTGACCGCGATGACCTCGAATTCGGCTGGCTTGAAGAGTTTGCGCACGCGGCTCAGCGACGGAAACTCCTTGCGGCAGGGCGGACACCAGGTTGCCCAGAAGTTGATGAGCACGACGCGCCCCTTGTACTGCGCCAGATCGACGATCTTGTCGTCGGTATCCATCAACCGCAAAGTCGGCGCTGGCGAGACGGTGGGCACGGCGGTCATGCCCCTGCCCTGGGCCCAGGCTGACGGCAGCACAGCCAGCAAGCCGAGGGCGGCAATGAAATGGCGCCGGTTACAATGTCGATCAGTCATGGGCGCATTCCAGTTGGTCGAGGACGATTTCATGATCTCCCTTGTTGTCGTGATAGCGGGCAATGAGGCGGAAAGGAGCGGCCGGTACCGACTCCAGCGTTGCCATGCCCATGATCCAGTCGCCGGGTTCGAAGCTGTTCTCCGTCTGGAACTGCGCCCAGCGGAAGGCAATCCTAGCGGATTGCGGCACCTTTGCCAGGGCCCAATCAGCATCCCATGACTCCGGCAATCGAAAGCCGATCCTGCGGCCTTTGGCGTCAGCGACACGCCAATCGGCAAGTCGGGTCAGGATCGGAATTGGTCCGCCATTCCGCATGCCAAAAGAAAAGCCGCAGGAGTTCGCGTAGGGGCGAATCGCTTCGGCCGCAAAGCCCCTGGCGGCGTAGAACGCCGAGAGGGGTGCCGGAGCCTGTGGATTGGCAGTCAGCACCACGTCGCCATGCCGGGCTTGATAGCGCCATGCAATGTCGTCGTTCGCGTGACCGTGTAGCGATAGCCCGGCCAGCAGAGCTGCGAATACGTGCAAGCGGAGGCTTCTCTTCATGCTCATGACAGCGCCTGATAGCTCGTGTCTGGGAGCCGAGTAGCAGCAACCGCCAGAAAGCCGCCTAAGGGAATAATCCGTGATGGCAAGCACGTCTCAACCATTCGGGCCATCGCCCCGCCATCGGGAAGGAACCCTGCGTTCCTGACCGAAACATCCTCGCATCCAGCCTTCTCCAGCAATGCACGAGCCTCGGCGGAGGAATGCCAGCGCGCCTCCGCGTAACTCCCTGTCTGCTTAACTCCTTTGGAGAGATAGAGGAGACTGTGCCGGTTGAGCAGACCAAGGGCTAGCCGCTGCCTGGCCGCCCGAGTCATTTCGCGGATGGCCCTTTGTTCATCCGATTGTGCAACCCCTTTTCTGTAAATTTCCTCAGCGGTGGTCATGACGCTCGGGTTACGGGTTGAGGTTGAGGTAGACCTTGCCGGTCATCCACTCGTCATCGAGTTCGGCGAAGAGAGCGGAGACGGGGCGCAGGCAGGAATCGGGGTTGGGGAAGATGCTCACCACCCGCGCTCGTCGGCGCAATTCCCGATTGATGCGTGTAAGGCCTGGTGGTGCGCAGCCGGATCCGATGAGAGAGCGGGAAGTGGCTTCGGCCGCCGCTTCGCGGCTTCACGTTCGCAACGCTCACGTGAGCCTGCGCCGAAACTTCGTTTTCGAAGATGGTCAGGCTTTCTGGGACGGCTTCCTCGGCCCATTGGGCGAGCTTGGGATGTTCCTTGCGCCAGACATCCAGAAATGCCTTCAAGAGGCGTTCGGCTTCTGTTCGGTCGGGGGCATTGAAGAGGGCGCGCAGTTGAGCCGCGACCGTTTTTCTGGCCTCTTGGCGCGTGACGAACTGAGCGGCGTTCTGTTGCAGATGGAACTGGTAACGCTGCCAGGGCACAGAGGAGAGCACGGCCCGGCGGGCGGCCTTGAGTCCGGCATGATCGTCGGCGACGATGAGCTTGACGCCCTTGGGTCCCCGGGCGAGCAGGCTTTCCAGGAAGCGCCGCTTTTTTATCTCGGCCTCCGAGGTGGCGATCTCGCAGCCCAGTACGCGGCGTTTGCCCGAAGCCTCGATGCCGACGGCGATGAGCACCGCGCAATCGACGATCCGGCCTTCCAGGCGCACTTTCTCGTATCGGGCATCCAAGAAGAGGTAAGGCACTCCGCCCAAGGGGCGTTCCCGCCAGGCTTTGAGTCCTTCGTCGTGCTTGGCGGCAGCGCGGCTGACCTGGGCGGAAGAGAGCGCAATCTCGGGGCCCAGCAGCCGTTGCAGCACGTCGATGACGCGGCGGGTGGAGACGCCTTGCACATACGTCTCGGCGAGCGCCAGATGGGCTGCCAGGTCGGTGCGGGTGCCCTTCTCCAAGGCGGAAGGGTAAAAGTCGCCGGATCGCACTTGGCTAGCACCTGGAAGGTCAATTCACCCAGCCGGGTGAGCATGGTTTTGGGTTTGAAGCCGTTGGCGTAATCGCGCCGTGTTTCGGCGCGCTCGTAGGGGCGGGCGCCGATGAACTCGCTTCGTTCGATCTTGGCAGCTTCATTGATGAGGATACGCAGGGCTTCGCCGGCGCCGTCCAAGCCATTTTCAAGCAAGACGGCATAGGCGACTTCCAAAGGATTCGTTTCGACACGCATCACCATGAGGGATACACTCCTTTCTCGAGGTCATGGCGTCAGACTCACCAGCGCACCGCCTGCTGGGCGGGAACCTCCGGCGCTACGCGCCTGCGTCCCCCGCCCAGCAGACAACAGGCAAAACGGAATTTACAGAAAGAACGATACACAACTAATGGATATGCTGCTTGCCGAAAAAACGACCCAAAGGAACTACCAAGTCCTCCGGACGACGCCAGCCTGAAGGAATCCAGATCAGGCCGGGCAGGAAGATAAGTTCGGACCTGGGTGCTATGACGGTAATCTCGACTTGGCTGTCGATCTGACGCAGCCTGCGTGCTGCGGCGAGCGCGGCAAAGCCAGCGCCGATAATGGAGACGCGCTTCATAAAACCACACTCTTGATGATGATGTAGGTCGCAACGATCATCAATCCCCAGGCAAAGCCCTGCCGCAGGGCTTCACCCGACCAGCGACGGGCCAGCCGAGCGCCCGTCAGACTGGAGAGGACTGTCACCCCGGCGAAGGCGCCCATGACCGAATAATTGACTGTCACGGAACCTAGGTAGCCGACGAAGCCGCTGAGCGAGTTCAGCGACACGACTGCCAGCGATGTGCCGATCGCCCGTTTCATCGGGATGCCGGCCAGCAGCACCATGGCCGGCACGATGAGGAATCCGCCCCCGACACCTACGACGCCCGCGAGCAGGCCCACGCCGCTGCCGGAAACGATGAGAAGAATCACCCGTGCCCTGTCGCTGCGCTCAGTGTTTTGATGGTTGCCCGCTTTCTTGCGAAGCATCCGATAGGCGGCGACATACATCACAACCGCAAAGAGTCCGAGTTGGAATGTGACCGGCACCGTGGCGCCCAAGCGGGCACCGGCATAGGTTCCAGCCACACCGAGCGGACCAAAAGTGGCCGCCGCCCGCAGGTCTACGTTGCCTGCCCGCCAGTGGTCCCAGGCGGAGAGCACGGCGGTGATGGCGATAATGCCCAGGCCCATGGCGATGGCTTCCTTGGGCGGCAAGTGCAGCAGGTAGATCAGCGCCGGCACCACAACAATGCCACCACCGCTGCCGAAAACCCCCAGCGCAAGCCCTGTCAACACACCGGAAAGCAAAGCCCAGGTCAGCATGACACTCCCCACCCTTCGTTCAGCATCTTGTCCACTTCGGCATCGAGCGCTTCTTTGATCTCCAGGGGGGCGATATTGTCGGCACCCAAGATGGCCAGGATGTCGCCCGGCATGACGATCACGCCATCGGATGGTTGTATTGGCCTGCTGTTAAGCCAGATTGAGGGGAATCCGTGGCCATGGGCATCTCGCTCGGTGCTGATGTCGATGGTGGCAGGACAGCATCTGGCATCGAATGGGCTGGATTCAGGCGTGGGTGAGTCTCCTCGCCGAGGATCGCAAGCCCCAGGCCGGAGAGCATCATCGCCGCTGCAACGAACCAGAAAGCCCCTTCGATGGACTGTGTGGATGCCGCCGCCAACCCGAGGCCAAGTGCGCCAATGCCGTAGCCCAGATCCCGCCAGAAGCGATAGGTACCGATGGCCGACGCGCGCCAGTGGGGTGCAGAAATGTCGGCGATGGCGGCCGAGAGATTCGGGTAGAGCATGGCCATACCCACGCCTGACACGGCAGCGCTGATCGACCACCACGCCGAACCTTCGCCAAGCAGCATCATCGCCACGCCGGCACCGCAGAACCACATGCCGGCGACATTGAGCTTCTGCCGTCCCCAATGGTCTGAAAGACGCCCCGTGACTAGTTGGGAGGCGCCCCACGTGAAACCATAAACGCCGACGATCCAGCCGATACCGGGCAGCGAGACACCCTTCGAATAGAGAAACACCGGGTAGAACACCCAGATCAGCGCATCGACGAACTTCTCGACCAGGCCAGCTTGGCAGATGGCGAAGAAACGTCGGTCGCGCCAGGTCACCAGGGTGAAGATCTCACGTGTCGAGGGCTTGGCAGAAACACCTGCGGGATAGCGCGGATGCAGGGTTGCTCCGCTCGCCGCCGCCATGGGCTTTTCCTTGCGCGCCCAAGGCAGCGTGTCCTTGATGAACAATGCCGTCGTCAGGGTGGCTGTGCCGATGACCGCGAGGCCAAAGATCAGCAGGCCGTTGCGTGGCCCCATGTCTGCCGCCAGATAGCCGGTGACGATGCCGGCGATGGCAACGCCGATATAGCCGGCGAACTCATTGAAGCCAATGGTCAGGCCGCGCTGATCGGGACGCGTCAGGTCGAGCTTGGCGGTCTGGGTCATCGACCAGGTGAAGCCTTGGTTGACGCCGAGCAGCAGCGTGGCGACGACGATCCAGTCCCACGACGGCGCAAAGTAGATCAGCAACGGGATCGGGATGGCCGTAACCCAGCCGAGCAGCAGGACGCTCCGCCTTCCCCAGGATTCTGCGAGGCGGCCGGCGACGAAGTTGAGCGTGCCTTTGACGAAACCGAAGCCGACGACGAAGGCGACCAACAGGGCAAACGAGCCACGGGGTACGCCAAACTCACTCTCCGCTAGCGCCGGCACGACGGTGCGCGTCATGCCGATGGTCATGCCGACCAGCAGCACTTGGAAGATCTGGTGCAAAAACTGTCCGAGATTCGGCCGAATGCCGTGTTGAATGTCTTCGGTGAGGCTCATGCTGCGCCCAGATTGAAGGTAAGCCATTGCTCCATTTGCGCAGGCTTGGGAGGGATTTCTTTGGTCAGCGCTTCGATGAAAGCCTCACGTTCCATGTTCAGCAGTGGGTTCCAGCGCTTCTCGAAGCCAAGCGTCGAACCAGGCTTGCCGGAGATGCCGGCGCCGCAGACACTGCCGGCACAATGGCCGGCATACAGCTCGACCTCGGGCGGAAGGGTCAGAATGCGCTGATGGATCGAGTCATAAAGCTCGCTCGCCATCTCCCTTTCCTTGCCCGCCAAGTCGGGGCGGCCAATGGCGCCAACGAACATCGTATCGCCGGTCAGCACGAACCAAGGTGCGTCGGCTCGCCGCTTGTCGGTAACGACGAGGCTGATGCTGTCAGGTGTGTGGCCCGGCGTATGCATCACTTCGACCACGACGTTGCCCACCACGATGTGCTGTTTGTCTCGCAGGGGCTCGAACGGAAACTGGACACGACTGGCATTGGATTCATGGAGGCAGTACAGACCGCCGCACTTTTCCGCCAAGGCACGTCCGCCCGAGTAGTGATCGGCATGGACGTGCGTATCGATCACGTGGGTAATCTTGACGTCCTGTTTCTTGGCCTCAGTGAGGAACCATTCCTCGTCACCCAGAACAGGATCGACGACCACGGCGACATGGCAACTGCCGCAGCCAAAGAGATAGGACAGAGTGGCTTCTTTCGTAGCCAGTTGACGGAAAAACATATCTCCTCCTCGTTTGCCTTGTGGGGGTTCAGAAAACGAACTCTTTGTCGGACCAGAGTGCCCACTCGGTGAGCTCGTCGAGCGTGCCGCGATTCACCCCATCGATCAGATCTGCCGCGGCAATGCCTCGTGCATCCATGCAGGTGCCACACGCGGCGATTTGCCCCCCGGCACGGCAGACCATGCCGAGCATATCGCCGATGTTGTAGAAACCCTGGGGAACTTTTTGCCCAGCCTTGGCGCATGCGACCGCATCACCGAGCAGAAACACTTTCAATTCGACCTGCCCTACGCCTTTCTTCAGCAAGTTGCGAGCGAGCCGTAGCGCGTTGTAGCTGCGTTCGGTGCCATAGGGCGCATCGTTGAGGATGAACAGATATTTCATGGCGATCTCCGATCAAGTCCCAGATGTTTCTTCTTCGAGGGGCAAACCAGCAGCGAACCATTCCGCCACGCCGTCGCTGATCTTGCGGGCTTTGAAGCCACGCTGTTTGAGCAACGCCACCGCTTCGTTCGACATCAGACAAAACGGTCCGCGACAATAGGCGACGATTTCCTTATCCTTGGGAAGTTCGTCAAGGCGGCGCTTGAGTTCGGAAAGGGGAATCGAACGGGCATACGGCAAATGAGCGACCTGGTATTCGGCTTCGGGACGAACATCCAGAACGAAGACATCGCCCTTCTCGGCCTTGTCAAGCAAGGACAAGCGGGTTTCCTCTGTCAGCCGTTCAGGGCCGGACACGATCTGACTTAGGGCGACTTGCAACTCCACGAGGTGTTCGGTCGCCACGGCATGCAGGTTGGCCCAGAGTCCGGCCACATCATCGCCCGCCAAACGGTAGTAGATGAAGCGACCCTCCCGTCTCGCCTCGACGACACGCGACTCCTTGAGCACCCGCAGATGGGCACTGGCGAGTTTCATGTCAATGGCAGCCTCACTGGCCAGCACCTCCACCGGCTTCTCGCCCTGGGCAAGCAGTTCGAGAATTTCCAGACGCTTAGGGCTGGACAAAGCTTTGCCAACCCGGGCCACTTGCTCGTAAAGAAGGTTTTTTAGGTTTCGGCTCATATCAATAGTCTAACGATAATTAGATTGTTGTCAACGTGGTAACCCACTAAACCGGATATTTCATGAGAAACCAGCTTCCTTACCACTTACCTATAACCGTCTCGCATAACCAGTTGTGTGTAGTTGTGCAAAATGCTGATCAGGTAATTGGTTGAATCTGTTTGCGCAGTTGACGGCACGAAGGACGTAGCCCGTAGGGGCGCCAACTGCGCGGTCGCTTCAGGCGGCCAGTCTCAATGCCTTCTTTTTCTGCTCTGCGAGCAGCGTCATGTTCAGGTAACGGCTGTCCTCCAGCCAGGTCTCGTGGGTTTCGACGCACAGCGCCCGGACCAGCCGCAGGCAGGATTCGGACCAGTCTTGGGTACTTGCCCTGCCCCATGCCCCGATCCTTCCAGCAAGGCCGCGAGGCGCGCCTGCAAGGGCGCCAGATGCGCGGCCAGCACACCGGGCTCGATCTCGGCGAGCAGCTTGTGCGCAGCGAGTAGCGCATAGGCTTCGTCCGCCGAGAACCACAGCCCGGGCAGCCCATACTTCGGCCCGGCGGCTGAGGCGCGCTCGAAGCGGTAGCCGCCCGCCTCGCAGACTCTCGATTCAGCCGCGCCCGTGCATGGGCCGTTCTCGGCCGACTTCCGCTGGGTCGCGCTTCCCGACGTCTGGCCGCACGGCCCGATCCGGCTGACCGAGGCGCAGGCCGCGGTGTTCGAGGCTCTTTGGTCGTTCAAAGGCGAGCCTCGTACAGCGGAGCAGATCATGCGGCGTGGGGGGCTGGAGAGCGCCAAGCCCAGCGACGTGCTCAAGGTCAAGGCGCGCGACAAGGGCAAGCCCGAAGTCGAGAGACCGCTGGCCGCCTACCGCGCGCTCGTGGTCACGCAGAAGCGCGCGGGCTTGTACTCGATGCCTTGCGCAGCGGCATCGGGATTGGCGATGGCCAGATCCTTCGCTTACCCGCGTCGGAGCATGGCGAATGCAAACCGACGCCCATGGCCCTGCTTGATCGCCAGGTGTATCCACGTCATGGCAAACGGCTCCAGGTAGCGTGCTGCCATCAGCGGGCCCATGTCCACCGCCTCGAACCCGATCAGCGTCGCCAGCATCATCGCGTGCTGCCGCGCCTGGGCGTCGTCGCCACACACCGGCATCATCGGCGCGCCCTGCGGATAGCGGCTGTCGGCCATGTTCTCGGCGCCGGTGGTGTTGAAGGCCTTGACCACGCGCGCCCCGCGGGCGAGTTTGGCCAATTCTTCCGCGCCCGAGGTGGTGGTGCCCACCAAAAGACCTGAGAGCCCCGGCGCCAACGGGTTGGTGGCGTCGATCAACACCTTGCCCTGCCAGTCGGGCACGCTTTGCGCGATGGCCGCTACGGCGGCGTAGGGCACCGCCAGGATGACGGTGTCGCTGGCGGCGATGGCCTCTTGTGTGGTGGTGACGCGCGCATTGTTGCCCAGCGTGGCGACTGCGTCCGCGTATTTGGCGGGTTCGGGGACGCCATAGATGACGGTCTGGCCGCGCTGGGTGAACGCCTGCCCCAGCGCCATGCCGACATTGCCAGCTCCAATGATGGAAATGCTCATGGTGATGTGCTCCTGTATCTTCGAAGAATCATTGCCAGACGTGGCGGTGCTCGGCCACGAAGTCGGCCCAGGCGGTCGCGGGTCGGCCGAGCAGGCGCGGCACGTCGTCCGTCACCTCGGCTACCCAACCCGCGGCGATGATGCGGTTGAGGCTGGACATCGCCTGCACCAGCGGCTCGGGCATGCCCGCTTGGCGCATTCCCTCCACCGCCTGCTCCTCGCTGATCGACACCAGCTGAATCGGTCGTCCAATGTGTTCGGCAATTACCGCCAATGCCTCGGCATTGGTGAGCGCTTGTGGACCTGTGAGCGTATAGACCTGACTTGCGTGCGCCTGCGGATCACGCAACACCTGCGCGGCCACGGCGGCAATATCGCGCGCATCGATGAAGGGCACCCGGCCCTCGCCTTGCGAGGAATACACCGCGCCGCTGCGGATCATGTCGCGCAGGAACGTGGTGAAGTTCTGCATGAAGTTCTTCGGCCGCAGCAGCGTGTAGGCGATGCCGGAGTCGATGACGATCTGGTCGCAGCTGCCTTGCAGCCGGGCGATGGCGATCTCCGACTTGGGATCGGCGCCAGCGCCCGAGACGCGCACGATGTGCTGCACGCCGGCGGCCTGCGCAGCGCGCACCGCGTTCGCGGTCATGGCCTCCATTTCTGGATGTGCCGGGGTGAGCAGGAACAGGCGTTCGATGCCCTGCATCGCCGCTCGCGTGGACGCGGTATTGAGCAGGTTCAACGGGCGACCCGGCGCGCCGGCCACGGACTGGCCCGATGGCGATGCGGCGATCGTCGATAGCGAGGATGGTGTCGTTTGCAAGATCTCGACCAACGCGCGACCGATGTTCCCGGTGGCGCCTGTCACGAGAATCGTTGAAATGTCTTTCATGACGTGTGCCTCCTTCAACGACCCAGCGCCTCGACCACCAGCCGCGCTGTCTCCTCACCGGAGAAGTTCTGCTGCCCGGTGATGAGGTTGCCGTCGCGCACCGCGAAGCTGCGCCACAGACCGGCCTGCACGTAGTTGGCGCCGATCTCGCGCATCCGGTCCTCGATGCGCCAGGGCATGATGTGGGTGCCGCGCGGAAGCATGTTATAGCTCCACACCGCGTGGTCGGCGAAGTCCTCCTCGCAGTTGGCAAAGCCGGTGACGGTCTTGCCCTTGGCGATGTATTCACCATGGCTGTTCTTCGCGTAGGCCAGCACGGCCACGCCGTGGCACAGCGCTGCCGCCACCTTGCCGGCCTCGTAGAACTCGACGAGCTTCTTGTGCAGATCGGTAGTCTGCTCGAAGGTGAACATCGGCGCCTGGCCGCCCGCGACGAGGATGGCATCGAAGCGGGCTATGCCTATGTCGGCCACCTTCTTCGTGTCGTCCACCAGCGCCTTGAGTTCGGGCGTGTGGATGAAGCCCTGGGTGATCAGGTCCGTCTTGCTGTAGCCGCTTGGATCGTTGGGGTCGCTCATCGCGTCGGCCTGGCACCGGCCGCCGGCCGGGCTGAACACCTGGACTTCATAGCCGGCCTCGGTGAACACGTACCAGGGGTGGGTCAGCTCGCTCCACCAGAAGCCCACGGGCCAGCCAGTGGTACTGGACACGGCCGGGTTGGCAACGACGATGGCGACGCGCTTCTTGGCGTTCGGCTTGACGGGGTTGGGGTCTTTCAGGCTCATCTCGGGCTCCGGGGTTGGTTGACGATGGCTCGAGTCTGAGACTTGCTGCGGAATAGAAAAATACCCTCTAATATGACTATCTGTTGATTTTCGAGATAACAATGGAACTTGCGACGCTTCGCGCCTTTGTCAAGGTCGTGCAAACCGGCAGCTTCACGCGTGCGGCCGAGGCTCTGAACATCCAGAAGGCTTACCTCTCGCGCGTGGTGATCCAGTTGGAAAAAGAACTGGGCGCGCGGCTGCTGGAGCGCACGACGAGGTCGTTATCACTGACCGAGATCGGACGCGAGTTCTTCGAACGCGCCGTGGGCATCCTGGCGTCGGTCGAGGAGGCCGAGCGCGCCGTGCAGAAGGCGCAGGGCGAGCCGCGCGGCGTACTCAAACTCACCTGCGGCGTGGAGTTCGGCATGATTGCGGTGAGCGGCTGGATCAGCGACTACCTCGCGCGATACCCGCAGGTGCGGGTCGATGCCGATTTCACGGGCCGCCTGGTGGACATCGTGCACGAAGGCTTCGACCTGGCCATCCGTGTCGGACCGCTGGCCGACTCCACGCTGACCGCGCGCAAGCTGGGTGAGTTGGGCTATGACCTGTATGCTGCGCCGGGCTACCTGGCCCGGTATGGCGCTCCGGCACGGCCTGCGGATCTGGCCAGTCATGAAACCTTGGCGTTCTCAGGCGGCAGCCATCAGGCCACCTGGACCCTCTCGCATGGCCAACGGGTCGAGCGCGTGACCGTGCAACCCCGACTCAAGGCCAACAACGTGTTCGCCGTGCGCGATGCGGCGGTGGCGGGTCTGGGCATCGCGCAACTGCCCATGGTGGTCGCCGACGCCGCCGTGCGCGCGGGACAGTTGCGCGGCGTGCTGACGGACTGGTCACTGCCGACAGTTCCTGTGCACGCCGTGTTTGCCAGTGCGCGCTACCTGACTCCCAAGGTCAGGGCCTTCATCAATGTGGCAGTCGAGGCCATGCGCGCCAACCCTTCGTCATGATGCTCTGGTCATCCAAGCGCGATGGACAACCGCTCCCAGTGACCCACGTGCAAGTCGTTGACGCAAAAGGCCGTCTGCGTGTGCTTCCCGCGAGACGTTGGCGCGGGTTTTGAGAGAACTGAGGGCAAAAGAGAGTCGAACTGCGCGTGTTCTGGCGCTGACGTCGGCGACCGGCGGCACACGCAGATCGGCGCCGAACCCCGCGTGGTGTCGCGAAAGCCGGAAATGAAAACGCCCAACCGAAGAAGGTTGGGCGTTGAATGGTGGTAGTGGTGAAGTCTACCACCAATTTCGAACTCGTTTCCCAAACCCCTGCGCAATCCTTCGGGCCAGAGCGGAGGGTTTCGGGCGTTTGTCCGTTTTGCGCCGAACCCGCAGGAACACGCACAGGATAGGGCCCAAGTCACTTCAACCCGTACCACACACCGCGTCCGCTGCCGTGCTGCTCCAGATGGTTGCGCTCGGTCAGGTCGCGGAAGTGTTGCTTCAGAGTATTGCGGCTGGCTCCGGTCAGTTTGATAGCATCCATCATCGTGACGCGCCCGTGCTCTCGGGCGAATTCCACGATCTGCAGCGACAGTTCGGGCAGCGCGGCCAGCACGATCTTTTCGCGCTCGACCTTCTTCTCCAGACGCCGCACCTGCTCGGCCAGCGAGCGCAGGAAGAACACCAGCCATGGCTGCCAGTTGGGCGCTTCCGTGCGGATGGTGCCTTGGGTCTGACGCAGGGCCAGGTAATATGCTTCCTTGTTCAGCTCGATCACACTCTCCAGCGAGCTGTACGGCACATAGGCGTACCCGGCCTGAATCAGCAGCAGGGTCGTCAGGACCCGGCTCAAACGCCCATTGCCATCCTGAAAGGGGTGAATCTCCAGAAACACCACCACGAAGATCGCGATGATCAACAAGGGGTGCAGATGCCCCTTGTCCCGCTCATCATTCACCCACGACACCAATTCGGCCATCAGCCGTGGCGTATCGAACGGCGTGGCGGTCTCGAAGACGATCCCGATCTGGGTTCCGTTTTCATCGAAGGCGGCGACGCTGTTCGAATGGGTCTTGTACTGTCCCCGGTGGCGCGCATCCTTCTCGCTGTGGCGCAGCAGGATCTGGTGCAGTTGCTTGATGTGGTTCTCGTTGAACGGGATCTCCTGCCACGAGCTGAACACCAGATCCATCAGCTCGGCGTAACCGGCCACTTCCTGCTCGTCGCGAGTGGCGAAGGATTGAATGGCCAGGTTGGAAAGCAAGCGCTCTACCTCGCGGTCAGTCAGCTTGCTGCCCTCGATACGGGTGGAGGATCCGATGCTTTCGATGGTCGCCACCCGCCGCAGCGCTGAAAGACGCTCGGGCGCGAGGGTTCCCAAGGCCCGCCATGCGCCTTTGAATTCGTCGATCCGGGCAATCAGGCTCAGGATCTCGGGGGTGATCTGGAGTGTGTCTGAACGTAGCATGCAACTTATACTACACCCATTAACACCCATTTTGAAGCTAGCCAGTCTTAGAATGGGTGTAAATGGGTGATCTTTTGGTTTAATCTGAATCGCTCGCGCTACGCGTCGGCTTCGTCAAGCTCGTAGTAGCTGTCGTCGTCACCCGCGCCAATGTCGAGCTCCATGTCGTTCATGAGGCAGACCCGTCCAGCCTTCCGACTGTTTTGGAATACTTGCAACGGCAGATCGACGGCACGCTTCCTCCGCATGCGACTTGTCGCATGAACTACCCGACCGCCATTTCCCGACTGCTTGGATTCCGAGTGCTCAGCCTTGGCAAGGCACATGCCTGTCTGGAAATGGGGCCGACGCAGAGATCCACGGCAACCAACAGGGCACGGTCCATGGCGGGTTGCTGAGCGAGTTGGCTGACGCAGCCATTGGCACCGCGCATTCGACCGTTGTCGAAGGGGATGAAAGTTTCACAAGCATCGACCTGCGCATCAACTTCTTCCGCCCCGTCTGGAGAGCCACGCTCATGGCGAAGGCAAGTCCTGTAAGGCGTGGACGCACTGTTTCGCACTACCAATGCGAAATTATTCGCGAAGACGGCAAGCAGGTCGCCCTAGCGGCAGGTACGATCATGACGCTGCGTGGCCCGGCAGCGCACGGAAGGTGAGAAAGCGGATCGGAAACATTCCCTCAGGCGGCACACGGTATCCGACTACTCCGACTCGTTTGTCATTCGACGATCTTCATAAGATGGCCGTGTCAGAACCGATGAAGCATAAATCATTCGGTTAAGCGATACCGTAATCCAACCGTTTGATTCGTCAGCGCGTAACCCATTGATCTGCATGGGTCCGCGTTGCGGCCTCTGCGGACTTCGGCCCTTAGCCGGCGAGCGAGGCTGGAGAGAAGAACGGCCTGGAGAGAGCGAAATGTTCCCCGAGGTGGGCGCGAGCGCCGAGGCAGGAAGTCCACACGGATTCTCACGAACCCGCGCAGGCACGCGGGAGTGCGCAAGAAAAAACCCCAACCGAGAACGGTTGACCTTTATATATTGTATATTGGTGGCCAGGGGCAGAATCGAACTGCCGACACGCGGATTTTCAGTCCGCTGCTCTACCAACTGAGCTACCTGGCCCAAAACTACCGCAGCACGCGGATTTTGGTTCCGGCTAACGTTCGCTCCGCTCACGTTACCCTGCACCGCAACCCGTTTTGCTTCAGGTTGTGGTTCCGGCCAACGTTCGCTCCGCTCACGTTACCCTGCACCGCAACCCCCGTTTTGCTTCAGGTTGTGGTTCCGGCCAACGTTCGCTCCGCTCACGTTACCCTGCACCGCAACCCCCGTTTTGCTTCAGGTTGTGGTTCCGGCCAACGTTCGCTCCGCTCACGTTACCCTGCACCGCAACCCATCCGCTGCGCGGCCGGGTTGTCAGTCCGCTGCTCTACCCACTGAGCTACCTGGCCCGCGAATGGAAAGCGCGAATTATAGGTAGCCTCGATCCTTGCGTCAAAAACTTCTTGCCGTCTCGGGATCAAAAGCATTGCAGCTGATGCGCCTCACAGTAGGTCCGCTTCAACCAGGCAAGACCGATCCAGGCCCAGAACAGCACGAAAAAAGCAACGAAGGGCAAATGGCGGTCGAGGATCTGCGGTGGGGTGATGAAGCGCACCAGTTTGATCACTGGCGAGACAATCAGGACGAAAAGTTTATAAATGCCGTTGCTGTGCCGTTTGTTGCCGGCCAAAAGCGCCAGCACGCCCTGGCCGAGCAGGCAATACATCGCCACTTCGACGAGAGCGCGCAAGATGCCAATGAGAAAAAGTTCCGGGTGATTCATGAAGGGCCAACGCTCCCTTTCACGCGGGTTTCGATGCTGCCCTCCAGGTTCGGATAGCGCACGTGATCAACCAATTGCTGGATTTCCTTGCGTGGTGCCGGCGCCAGAAAAGAGCCGACGATCACGCCGAGAAACCCCACGGGAATACCGAAGATACCTGCGGATATCGGGTTGATGTCCCACCACAGTGGTGCATTGATGCCGAAGAATGGGTGGGAGCGGTAGATGTAATAAAGGCAGATGCCCAGACCCAGCACCATGCCGAGTATGGCGCCGGTTGCATTGGCCCTCTTCCAGAACACGCCCAATACGAGGGCAGGGAAGAAAGCCGAGGCGGCGATCGAAAATGCCGCGCCGACGAGGAATAGGATGTCACCAGGTTTGAGACTGGTCACGTAGGCAGCAATCACGGCGACGACCAGCAGCAGCCCCTTGGAAACGGCGAGCCGGCGCAGGGTCGGCGCACGCGGGTCGATCATCTTGTAATAAAGGTCGTGCGAGAGTGCATTGGCGATGGTGAGCAGCAGTCCATCGGCGGTGGAGAGCGCCGCAGCAAGACCACCGGCGGCGACGAGCCCGGAGACGACATAAGGAAGGCCGGCGATTTCCGGCGTGGCCAGCACGACGAGATCACCGCCCAGGGTGATCTCGGCCAATTGCACGATGCCGTCGCGGTTGATGTCGGTGATCGCCATCAGCGTCTTGTCCACCGCCGCCCAGTTGCTGACCCAGGCGGGAAGCTGCGCGAACGCAGAGCCGACGAGGTTGTGATAGACCTCGTATTTGACGAGGATCGCCAGCGCCGGCGCGGTGAAATAAAGCAGGAGGATAAAGAACAACGACCAGAACACCGATTCGCGCGCCTGCTTGACCGAAGGGGTGGTGTAGTAACGCATCAGGATGTGCGGCAGCGCGGCGGTACCGACCATCAGGCAAAAGATCAACGCCAGAAAGTTCTTCTTGGCAGCAAACCGCCCCGCTTCATCTTGGGCCGGAAAAGGTTCGGTATGGGCCCTCACGGGGACTGCGCGGGCGAGAGCAGCCGCTTTTTCGGCTTGCCAACGGGTTCGCGCCAGATCGGGATCGGCGGGAAAATCTCGCAGCGCTTTCGCGAGCGTATCGACACGGCGGATATCGGCCGGCTCGCTCGCATTGGTAGCAGCGAGCGCCTTCTCCAGCCGTTGCTTCTCTTCCGCCAGCCAACGTGCGCCGCCACGCTCCAACGCATCGAGCCGCGCTTGCGCTTGCGCGGCACGTTCCCGGAAAATCGCACGCACCGATTCTTCTGCGGCACCTTTCGGCGCCATCGGGTCGTTGAATTCCTTTTCCAGCGCCGACACCTTGGGCAAAGCGGTGGTGTAAGCGGTGATCTGCGGCAGCGGGCTGCCGGTATGTTTGACCGACAGCCAAACCACCGGAATCAGATAGGCCAAGATCAGGATGATGTATTGCGCCACCTGCGTCCAGGTGACCGCCTTCATGCCGCCGAGGAATGAACAGACGAGAATACCGGCCAGACCGACGAAAACGCCGATGCTGAATTCGAGGCCGGTGAAGCGGCTGGTGATGATCCCGACCCCATAGATCTGCGCCACCACGTAGGTAAACGAACAGACGATCGTGGCAACGATGCCGATGAAGCGTGGAATGTTGCCGCCATAGCGCGCGCCAAGAAAGTCGGGGATCGTGAATTGCCCGAACTTGCGCAAATAGGGTGCCAGGAACAGCGCTACCAGACAATAGCCGCCGGTCCAGCCCATCACGAAGGCCAGACCGTCGTAACCATTGTGATACAGCGTGCCGGCCAAACCGATGAAAGATGCGGCGGACATCCAGTCGGCGCCGGTGGCCATGCCGTTGAACAGCGCCGGCACACGACGCCCGGCGACATAGTATTCCGATACCTCGGCCGTCTTCGACATGAAGCCGATCGCGGCATAAAGCACGATCGTCGCAAACAAGAACAGATAACCGAGGATGCTGTTCGGCACCCCCACCCGCTCGAGCACGCCGGCGAACACCACGAAGGCGACGAAGCTGCCGGTATAAACGAGGTAATACTTGCCCAGTTGCCGGAAGAAACGCTGGTGCTGACTGGCTGGCGCTGCCATCACTCGTCCTCGCCTTCCTGAACACCATAGCGCCGATCGAGGCGGTTCATATATCTTGCGTAATAGCCGATGATCAACAAATAGATGAACGGTGCGCCCTGAGCGCCCAGGTAGAACCCCAAGGGGCCGATGATGACGATTTCATTCAGTTCGCGGGCAAACCAGCCGGCAACGAAGGTGACGACGAACCAGATCATGAGCAGCATCGTGGTGATGCGTAGATTCCTGCGCCAATATTCACGATGTTTTTCCGTCAGCTTCATGAGGTCATGGCATTCGCTCGGCCGGGATGGCGCAAATTGTAAATAGTCGTCCAGCAAGCTGACAGGGAACTGACGGATCTGGATCAGGCATCTGCGCCAGCATCGGTCTCGACTTTCGCTACCGCAGGAAAATGCAAGCGAAACAGCGTGCCTTTGCCGGCCGGATTGTCACGAAGTTCGATACGAACGCGGTGCAAATCGGCGATCTCGCGCACGATCGCCAAACCCAGCCCACTCCCCTCGGCATCGGTGCCCAGGATGCGGTAAAAGCGTTCGAAAATCCGCTCACGCTCTGCGACCGGAATACCGATGCCGCTATCCTCGATTTCCAGCACCGGGGTGCGGTCACTGCGCAAGCGCACGGTGACATGCCCACCGGATGGAGTGTATTTGATCGCATTGTCGATCAGATTGTCGATCATTTCGGACAGTAGCAATGGCACCCCGAACACCAAAGCTGCTGGCGCCACTTTGTCGTGGCTTTCGAAGCCAAGGTCGATGTTGCGTTCCAGCGCACGAGACACCCAACGGCCCATGATCTCCCGCACCAGCGTTTCGAGATCGACGCGCTCCATCGGCTGCGCGCTATCGTGACTCGCCTCGGCACGCGCGAGCCGCAGCAACTGATGCGTCAGATGCGCGGCACGATCCACCCCGGTGGCGATCCGGTGCAGATATTCGTGCAGCTGCTGGTGATCGGCTTCGCGCAAGGCCAGCTCGGTCTGGGTTTTGAGCCCCGTGAGCGGCGTCTTCAATTGATGCGCCGCAGCGGCGATGAAGCGTTGCTGGGCTTGTAGATTGTCTTGCAAACGGGCCATCAAATCGTTCATCGCCGCCAGAATCGGCTGCAGCTCTTCGGGTGCGGAATTGAGATCGATCGGCGAAAGATCGTCAGGACGACGGCGCCGGATCAGCGCTTGCAGGCGGGCAAGCGGTGCCAGCCCGCGCGTGAGGCCGAACCAGACCAGCACCACCGCGATCGGAATGATCGCAAACTGCGGAAACAGCACGCCAGAGATGATGCGCGAGGACAGCGCCTTGCGCTGGTTGCGTGTTTCGGCGACCTGAACGAGAATCGGCCGCGCATCGTCGGGCGAAGGCAGCAGCCGGTAGGCGATACGCACCACCTCGCCTTGTAGATAGCCGTTGCGGAAATGGGTCGTGCCCAGTGCGCGCTCATCGCCCCCTTTGAGCGGTGGGACGTCCGGACTACCGGCGATCAGCTCTCCCTCGGCGAGCGCCACCTGATAATACTGACGATCGGCTTGATCATCGACGGCCGGCGGCCGGGGAGGCGGTAAGGTCACCTGAATGCCGGTGGGGGTCGTCTTCACGTGGTTGAGAACCCGGTCCAGATGCTCGACCAAGACATGGTCATAGGCCTGGTCGGCAATCCGCTCGGCAACATGATGAGTTACCGCCACCGAGATCGGCCAAACCAGCAATAAAGGCGCCAGCATCCAGTCGAGGATTTCCCCGAACAGCGAATTGGGAACCGGATTGGGATCGCTGAAAACCGACGCCCGCCGCTTGCCGGAATCTTCAGGCGCTGCCAAGCGCTTCTCCTGGCGGCTTGTCGAGGCAATACCCCAGTCCACGCACCGTCGCGATGCGAATCCCTTCGGGTTCGAGTTTCTTGCGCAGACGGTGGATATACACCTCGATCGCATTGGTGCTCACCTCCTCGCCCCAGCCGCACAGATGATCGACCAGTTGATCCTTGCTGACCAACCGGCCGACCCGCAACAGCAGGATT
This sequence comes from Sulfuricystis multivorans, assembly GCF_003966565.1. Classification (NCBI taxonomy): domain Bacteria; kingdom Pseudomonadati; phylum Pseudomonadota; class Betaproteobacteria; order Nitrosomonadales; family Sterolibacteriaceae; genus Sulfuricystis; species Sulfuricystis multivorans. The sequence goes on from NZ_AP018718.1 coordinate 1,825,469, forward strand.
TCGAGCAAAGCGAGCTCACGCGCCGAAAGATCGAGCAGATGGCCATTGCAGCGTGCGATGCGTTCGCTTTGATCGAAACTGAGACAGCCGAACTCGATCAGCTTCGATTGCGCGGTGCCACGACGGGTGAGTGCGCGCACGCGCGCCTCCAGCTCCGGCAGCGCAAACGGTTTGGTCAGGTAATCATCGGCGCCGGCATCCAGACCCCGCACACGGTCCTCCAGACCGTCCTGCGCGGTGAGGATCAGTACCGGCATGGGGTTCTTGCGTGCGCGCAATCGCTTCAAGACTTCGATCCCCGCAAGGCGCGGTAGCCCCAAATCGAGGATCAGCAGATCGTAGCATTGGCTCACCAACGCGGTGTCGGCCGCGGCACCATCGGCGACGTGATCGACGGCGTAGCCGGATTTCTTCAGGGCGCGCACCAGCCCATCGGCAATCATCCGGTCGTCTTCGGCGATGAGGATCCTCATGACGGCGCGAATTTTACCGCCGGCCGGCTGACCGCCGCGCTATCATTTATTGCAATGCACCATCCACCCCTTTCCGATCATGGCTGCCCGTCCCACCCTGCATAGTCCATTGGCCGCGTTGATCAAGCGCGCGCCCATTACTGCCACGCCCGAGAGCACGCTGCGCGAAGCAGTCTTGGCGATGTCCGAGAACCGGGTGGGTTCGATCATCGTCGTCGAGCCGGAAAGCGGCCGTCCGCTCGGTATCTTCACGCTGCGCGACCTGTTGCACAAGGTGGCGGCGAAATCCTGCGATCTGGACCAGATGGTCATGGCGCTGATGAGCGATTCCGGCTTGCAGATGCTCAACTGGCGCGCCACCGTCTATCAGGCCGCGCTGGTGATGGCGCGCCACGGCATCCACCATGTGATCGTCGTCGACGCAGCGGGCAAACTGAAAGGGGTCGTCTCGCAGGAAGACATCTACGAGCTGCAAAGCGGCGGCGGCAAGGCGATCTCCGGTGCGATCCGCAGCGCCCGGGAGCTGCCGGCCTTGATCGCTGCCGCCGAGGAGATCCGCCGACTCGCCCAGCGCACGCTCGCCGAAGGCGGCGCCGCCGAGCCGCTGACGCAAATGATCTCGACGCTCAACGACCACCTCACCGTGCGGCTGATCGAACTGACTGCCGAGGAATTCAGCCTGCCCAAGGTGCCCTGGAGCTGGCTCGCCTTCGGCTCTGAAGGCCGCTTCGAGCAGACGCTGTCCACCGACCAGGACAATGGCATCGTGTTTGCCGCACCGTTGACCGAGGCAGAAACGGTGCGCCAGGCGCTGCTGCCATTCGCGCGCGAGGTCAATCAGCGTCTCGATGCCTGCGGCTTTCCGCTGTGCAAGGGCAACGTGATGGCCAGCAACCCGCAGCTGTGTCTGACGGTCGAAGAGTGGCAGCAGCGCTTTGCCAGCTGGCTGCGTTCATCGACGCCGCAAGCCCTGCTCGAGGCAACGATCTATTTCGATTTCCGGGCGATTTACGGCGACGAGTCTTTGGCCGAACGATTGCGCGACTGGCTGCGCCAGCACATTCCGGCCGCGACATTGTTCTTGCGCTTCATGGCCGAAAACGCGCTGCGCGTGCGCCCGCCGCTGGGTCTGGTCCGCGCCTTCAGCTTCGACGGCGACAAGCGCTTCCCGCACACCATCGATCTCAAAGCCAGCGGCTCACGGCTGTTCGTCGATGTCGCGCGCATCCTCGCTCTCGCCAATGGCATCAGTGAGACCAGCACCGCCGAACGCTTGCGCGCCGCCGCAGCCTTGGGCAAGCTGGGAGGCGAAGACGTCGAGGCGATGCTGCGCGGCTTTTTCTTCATCCAACAGCTGCGGCTGCGCGCCCAACAGGAAGGCACGCCGGCAGGACGGGCCAACCGCGTCGATCCTGATCGGCTCAACGAGCTCGACCGCTTCATCCTCCGGGAAGCGCTCAAGCAAGCCAAGAAGCTGCAAGGACGCATCCGGCTCGATTACCGTCTTTGAGCGTGCCGTTCCGCCAGCGCCGATTTTCGGCCTTCGCGAACGAAACCCAGCCGCCGCACCAGACTTCTGTAAGGTATCGGTAAGCTTGCGCGCCCACAATGCGCGAGGTCAAAGTGGGGTTTTGACACGTTTCTCATTCCTAAAAAGGAGGACGCAATGCAATACAAACATGACGCGCAAGGCTACTGGAAAGCCACGCTGGGCCTGATCACCAAGGTGCTGGTGATTTGGTTCCTGGCTTCGTTCGGCGCCGGCATCCTGTTCGCCGACGTGCTCAACGGCATCCATCTCGGCGGCTACCCGCTCGGCTTCTGGTTCGCCCACCAAGGGTCGATCTACATCTTCATCGCGCTGATCTTCTGGTACGCGAAGAAGATGGGCGACATCGATCGCGAATTCGACGTTCACGAAGACTGAAGGAGCGCTAGGACATGGATCTGCAAACCACCATTTACCTCGTCGTCGGCGCGACCTTCGCGCTCTACATCGGCATTGCGATCTGGTCGCGCGCCGGCTCCACCAGCGAGTACTACGCCGCCGGCGGCGGCGTGCATCCGGTGCTCAATGGCATGGCGACCGCCGCGGACTGGATGAGCGCGGCCTCGTTCATCTCGATGGCCGGCCTGATCTCCAACATGGGCTACGGCGGCGGCCTGTTCCTGATGGGCTGGACCGGCGGCTACGTGTTGCTCGCCTGCCTGCTTGCTCCTTACCTGCGCAAGTTCGGCAAGTTTACCGTGCCGCAGTTCATCGGCGACCGCTTCTACTCGAAGACGGCCTCGACGGTGGCGGTGATCTGCCTTTTGGTCGCCTCGCTGACCTACATCATCGGTCAGATGACCGGCGTCGGGGTAGCCTTTTCGCGTTTCCTCGGCGTGTCGAAGGAAATGGGCGTCTATGTCGGTATGGCGATCGTGTTCACCTACGCGGTGTTCGGCGGCATGAAGGGCATCACTTACACCCAGGTGGCGCAATACACCGTGCTGATCTTTGCCTACGTGATCCCGGCGATCTTCATATCGTTGGCCATCACCGGCAATCCGATCCCGCAGCTTGGCCTCGGCTCCGACATCAACGGCACTGATGTCCCGCTGCTCACGCGCCTGGACCAGGTGATCAATGACCTGGGCTTCGGCAAATACACCAGCCAGCTGCCCGGCAGCACGCTCAACATGTTCGTCTATACGATGTCGCTGATGATCGGCACGGCAGGGCTACCGCACGTGATCATGCGCTTCTTCACGGTGCCGAATGTCGCCGCCGCACGCTCGTCGGCCGGCTGGGCGCTGGTGTTCATCGCCATTCTCTACACCACCGCCCCGGCGGTTGCGGCGATGGCGCGCATGAACCTGCACGGCACGCTCAATAGCGCCGTCGGTGTGCAAAGCGACCCGGCGGGGGGCCTGAAGATCGATTCGGCGAAGGTGAAGGCCAATGCCGACGTTTTCGCACCGGAAGCGAGCCTCAAGTATGAAGAGCGTCCCGACTGGATGAAGCGCTGGGAGAAGACCGGCCTGCTCAAGTTCGAGGACAAGAATGGCGACGGCCGCATCCAGTACTACAACGACAAGACAAAGAACGAAGACTTCAAGAAGAAGGCCGAAGCCGCCGGCTGGAAGGGCAACGAACTGAATGTCAACGCCGACATCATCGTGCTGGCCAACCCTGAAATCGCCTTGCTGCCCAACTGGGTGATCGCACTGGTCGCCGCAGGTGGTCTTGCCGCCGCGCTGTCGACCGCGGCCGGCCTGCTGATGGCGATCTCGGCCGCGATCTCCCATGACCTGGTAAAAGGCGTCTTCGCGCCGAACATCAGCGAGAAAGGCGAACTGTTGGCCGGCAAGATCGCGATGGCTTGCTCGATCATCGTCGCCGGCTACCTGGGCTTGAACCCGCCTGGCTTCGCAGCCGGCACGGTGGCGCTGGCCTTCGGTATCGCCGCCTCGTCGCTGTTCCCGGCGATCATGATGGGCATCTTCTCGAAGAAGATGAACAAGGAAGGCGCAATGGCCGGCATGCTGGCAGGGCTGTTCGTGACGCTGTTCTACGTGTTCGCGCACAAGGGCATCTTCTTCATCAAGGGCACCGAGTATCTGAACCTGATCGGCGGTGCCAACAGCTTCTTTGGCATCACGCCGGAAGCCTTCGGCGCAGTTGGCGCAATGGTGAATTTCATCGTCGCCTTCCTGGTCGATAAGGTCACCAAGGAACCGCCGGAGCACATCCAGCATATGGTCGAGAACGTGCGCATCCCGCGCGGCTCGAAGCCCGTGGATGGCGCACACGCCCACTAAGCGGTAACCTCTGCGCACAACCCGGCCCAGGCCGGGTTGATCACTGGCCCCGCCGGATTAAACTGGCGGGGCTTTTTGTTTGGAGCACCTCATGGTTTTCGATATCAGCGTCGCGCTGACGTGGATACTGTTTCTTGCCTTGTTTCCGATCACCTATTACTGGCTGCGGCGTGTCTGGCGCATCGTCGTCAAGCGCGATTTTTCCGAGGTCGCTTTGAAGCGCGGCGAGCCACCGCCCAATCCGGAGAAATACGCGCCATGGGCGGTTGCCTTCAACCTCGTCGCTGCCACCATCCTGATCTTCGTGATTTTCGGCGTCGTCAGCGGATTGCTCGACTACGGCAGCTGGACGGCCATCGCCGGCTCGACGATCTGGATGAAGCTCATCTTCGATTTCATCCTCAGCCGGCAAGCGCATCTCGTCGCCACACGGCGGAAAAACGACGCGAAGTAAGCCTTGCGATGTAAAAACGCCCCGCACGGTTTCCCGTGCGGGGCGTTGTCGATGAAGCGATGCTATCCGTGGCTTCGGATTACATCATGTCCATGCCACCCATGCCGCCCATGCCACCCATGCCGGCAGCCGGCGCGGCGGGTTTCTCTTCGACCAGCTCGGCCACCATGCAGTCGGTAGTGAGCATCAGGCCGGCAACGGAAGCGGCGTTCTGCAGCGCGGTACGCGTGACCTTGGTCGGGTCGAGCACGCCCATTGCCACCATGTCGCCGTATTCGCCGGTGGCGGCGTTGTAGCCGAAGTTGCCCTTGCCTTCGACGACCTTGTTGACGACCACCGAGGGCTCGTCACCGGCATTGGCGACGATCTCACGGATCGGCTGCTCGAGGGCGCGCATCACGATCTTGATGCCGGCATCCTGGTCGTGGTTGTCGCCCTTGATATTGACGGCGGCACGTGCGCGCAGCAGCGCGACACCACCCCCTGGCACGATACCTTCTTCGACCGCGGCGCGCGTGGCATGCAGCGCGTCTTCGACGCGGGCTTTCTTCTCCTTCATCTCGACTTCGGTGGCAGCACCGACCTTGATCACCGCCACGCCGCCGGCGAGTTTGGCGACACGTTCCTGCAGCTTTTCCTTGTCGTAGTCGCTGGTGGCTTCCTCGATCTGGACACGGATCTGGGCGACACGCGCCTTGATCGCATCTTCGGAGCCGGCGCCGTCGATGATCGTGGTGTTTTCCTTCGCCACTTCGACGCGCTTGGCCTGGCCGAGGTCCTTCAGCGTGGCTTTCTCGAGCGTCAGCCCCACTTCCTCGGCGATCACCGTGCCACCGGTGAGGATCGCGATGTCTTCGAGCATCGCCTTGCGACGATCGCCGAAGCCCGGCGCCTTGACGGCGACGGTCTTCAGGATGCCGCGCAGGTTGTTGACCACCAGGGTGGCGAGCGCTTCGCCTTCGACGTCTTCGGCGATGATCAACAGCGGACGGCTGGCCTTGGCGACTTGTTCGAGGACCGGCAGCAAGTCGCGGATGTTGGAGATTTTCTTGTCATGGAGGAGGATGTACGGGTTCTCCAGGACGGCGATCTGCTTGTCAGGGTTGTTGATGAAGTAGGGCGACAGATAGCCGCGGTCGAACTGCATGCCCTCGACGACCTCGAGCTCGTTTTGCAGGGACTTGCCGTCCTCGACGGTGATCACGCCTTCCTTGCCGACCTTGTCCATCGCATCGGCGATGATCTGGCCGACGTCGGCATCGGAGTTCGCGGAGATCGCGCCGACCTGGGCGATTTCCTTGCTGGTCGTGCAGGGCTTGGAAATCTTCTTCAGCTCTTCGACGATCGCGGCGACCGCCCTGTCGATGCCACGCTTCAGATCCATCGGGTTCATGCCCGCGGCGACATACTTCATGCCTTCGCGGACGATCGATTGGGCCAGCACGGTCGCGGTCGTGGTGCCGTCACCGGCGACATCGGAGGTCTTGGAGGCGACTTCCTTGACCATCTGCGCGCCCATGTTCTCGAACTTGTCCTTCAGTTCGATTTCCTTGGCAACGGAAACGCCATCCTTGGTGACGGTCGGCGCCCCGAAGGAGCGCTCGAGCACGACGTTGCGGCCCTTCGGGCCAAGGGTGACCTTCACGGCGTCGGCGAGGATGTTGACGCCGCGCACCATGCGGCTCCGGGCGGAATCGCCAAACAGAACTTCTTTAGCAGTCATCGTTCAATCTCCAGTGGGTTTTAATCGGAAAATCAAGCCGTCAGGACTCGATCACGCCCATGATGTCTTCTTCGCGCATCACGAGCAGCTCTTCGCCTTCGACCTTGACGGTCTGGCCGGCATACTTGCCGAAGAGCACGCGATCGCCGACCTTGACGGCCATCGGACGCACCTTGCCATCATCCAGGATCTTGCCATTGCCCACGGCGATCACCTCGCCCTGGTCCGGCTTTTCACCAGCGGTGTCGGGAATGACGATGCCGGAGGCGGTGGTGCGTTCGGCTTCAACGCGCTTGACGATCACACGATCATGCAAGGGACGGATTTTCATGAAGATTTCTCCTTCTGGACAAAGCCGCACGAGCGGCGCTTCGAGGGGTTTGCAAACATTGCGGCAATGGGCTGTTAGCACTCATCGCCAACGAGTGCTAATAATAATGACGCGCTGCGGGATTTTCAATATGCGCGGCGAGATTTTTTTGAGGTGATAATCGCCGTCATGGGACTTTTCGATTGGCTCAAGCCCGCACCGCCGCCCGACCCTGCCGTGCAGGCGCACATCGACCAGGCCGTGCAGGCGATCGATCCGCGGATCAAGCAGGTCGCCGGTTATGAGCGCAAACTCGCCCCCGCGGTTCGCCATGCCCTCGCCCACTGCGTCGACGTCGCCGCACGCATCCCCGGCCCGATCGAGATCAGCCGCGCCGCATTCGGCAGCGATCCGCTCGTCCATGCCTTGTTCGCCAGCGCCGATGCGATCGAACAAATGTTCGCGACCAGCCAGTGCGTGCGCGAGCACTTTGCGCAGATGATCATGCACACCGACCGCTGCTGCGCGCTGCTCGGCATGCGTTTGCACGAAAAAGCCAGTTTCGGCACGCAGTTGGAGGGTGAAATCGTGCGCAGCGACGTACCGCAAAAGACGTTGTATTTCTCGGATCACACGCTGGCCGAGCCAGCGCCGGACGAAGCGAGCGCGCGTCAGCGCCTTGCCGATGCCATGTTCGACGGCATGATCAAGGCGATCGCCGAACACGTCGAGGGCGTACGCGCGGAACGGGCGGGGCTCGATCAGGAAAAAGCCTTCGCCGCGGCACAGCTGCGCGCCGGACAGGCGGTGCATGGCCGCCGGCTGGCAGGCTTGCAGGAACGATTGGCCGCCACCGCCGATGCGCTGCAGCCGCAACGGCTGCTCGAAACCCTCGTCGATTCGCTGAACGCGCCCGAAGCGCTGTTGCGTCTGGAGCCGATCGAGCTGTGTGTCGATCGCACCGGCATCATCCGCAACGACGCCAGCGAAGGCGATATGCTGCATTTTTGCCGGCTGATCAGCCGCGATCCCCGCCAGTGGGTGGTCTTGCTCGTCCAGATCGATCATGCCGAGGTGCGCCGCGCCCTCGAACGCTTCGAGACGGCGCGTCACTTCATCGTCATCTGATGGTCCGCTCGTTTTTGGCGCTTTGCGTCGCTGCCCTGTTGCTCTCTCGCGCTACCGCGGCCGAGCCGGCCAATACCCCGCCCGCTGCGGTGGCGGCAGCGCTGCAAGCCGCGGGCATTCCAATGAGCGCAGTCGGGATCGTCGTGCATGGCGTCGCCGAGCGAACGCCACGGCTCGCCGTGAATGCTCGTCAGCCGCTGAATCCGGCATCCTTGATGAAGCTTCTCACCACCAGCGCCGCACTCGAAATGCTCGGCCCCGCCTTCACTTGGCGCACCGAGGTGCTGGCCGATGCACCGCCGGATCACGCGGGCGTGCTCGCCGGCGATCTCTATCTGCGCGGCAGCGGCGATCCGAAACTCACCTACGATCGCCTCTGGCTGCTGCTCCGGGAGCTGCGCGGTCGCGGCCTCAAGGAGATTCGTGGTGCGCTGGTGCTCGACCGCACGGCCTTCGCGCCGGTCGATCACGATCCGGCCGCCTTCGACGGCAAACCGCAGCGCCCTTACAACGTCGGGCCGGACGCCTTGCTGTTCAACTTCACCGCCATGAGCTTGACGCTGATCCCGGAAAATGGCGGGGTGCGCGTGCTGGCCGAACCGCTGCCGACGGAGCTGACGATCGTCAATCGCCTGCGCGTCATCGAGGGCAAGCTTTGCCCCGCCGAGTGGCGCGAAGCGCTGACCGCGAGCTTCCTGCCGGGCCAACTGATCCTCGTCGGCGACTACCCGCGTCCCTGTGGCGAAAAACATTGGCATCTGGCCGGCTTGCCGAATGGCGAGTTCTTGGCCGGCGTCTTCACGCGCCTGTGGCGCGAGCTGGGCGGTGAATTCTCTGGCCGTTGGCGTGAGGGCGCCACCCCCGCCCAAGCCGTCCTTTTGGCGACCAGCACCTCGCCGCCGCTTTCCGAACTAGTGCGCGACATCAACAAGTTTTCGAACAACGTGATGGCGCGGCAGCTGTATCTCACGCTCGGCACCAAATTCGGCGCTGGCGATACGGCAAGCGCCGGGCAGGTGGTGAAGCGTTGGCTTACACAAAAAGGGCTGGACTTTCCTGAGCTGGTGGTAGACAACGGTGCGGGGCTGTCCCGCGATGCGCGCATTAGCGCCGAACACCTCGCCCAATTGCTGACCGCCGTCTGGGAAAGCCCGATCATGCCGGAATTGGTCGCCTCGCTGCCGATCGTCGCTGTCGATGGCACGACGAAGAAACGTTACGACGGCGTCGCCTATAGAGGACGGGGGCACCTGAAAACCGGCTCGCTCGAAGGCGTGCGCGGCATCGCCGGCTATCTCCTCGACCGCGGCGGCAGGCGCTGGATCGTCGTCTTCCTCGTCAATCACCCCAACGCCGGCGCGGCGCAGCCGGCCTTCGACGCCTTGCTCGATCGGGTCTGGCGTAGCGGTTTGCCAGCGGGATAGCGCCCCGGGAAGGTGCCGTCCCACCAGCGCCGATTTTCAGTCGGGCAGCGGCAGCGCGCGCCGATCGACGAGCGCCAGCCAGCCGCGCACCACGCGGTAGAGCACCCAAAGGCCGGTGACGACGATCACCACGATCGCGGCCGGGATGCCGATCAGCGTGAATGCCAGCAGGCCGGCGACGAGCAGCCAAAGCGCAGCGAACCAAAAGGTGCGCAACTGCCAGCGCCAGTGCGTCTCGATCCACGTGCCACGCACGTTCGAACGCGTCGCATAGTTGATGATCACCGCGATGATCGACGGCCAGCCGAAGACGAAGGCGCCGGCGATCGAGGCCGAAGTGAGGATGCCCGAGAGCGCCGAGAGCGCATGCAGGCCGTACATGATGTGGCACCAGGCGCGCTGGCCGTCGAGATGGCCACCATCGATGATTTCACCCTGTTGATCGTAGTCGGCCATGCGTGTCCCCTCATAGTCCCAGTCGATTCCACAGCTCATCGACGCGCCGCTTGACGGCGGCGTCCATCACGATCGGCCGTCCCCACTCACGGTTCGTCTCGCCCGGCCATTTGTTCGTCGCGTCGATGCCCATCTTGCTGCCCAAGCCCGCGACCGGCGAGGCGAAATCGAGATAGTCGATCGGCGTGTTCTCGGCGATCAGCGTATCGCGCGCGGCATCCACCCTTGTTGTCAGCGCCCAGATCACTTCGGGCCATGAGCGGATGTCGATGTCGTCATCGACGACGATGATGAACTTGGTGTACATGAACTGGCGCAGAAAGCTCCAGATGCCGAACATCACGCGCTTGGCGTGGCCCGGATACTGCTTCTTCAAGCTCACCACCGCGAGGCGATACGAGCAGCCCTCGGGCGGCAGATAAAAATCGGCAATTTCCGGAAACTGCTTCTGCAACAGCGGCACGAACACTTCATTCAGCGCAACACCCAGCATCGCCGGCTCGTCCGGCGGCTTGCCGGTATAGGTGCTGTGATAAATCGGCTCGCGCCGCATCGTGATGCGTTCGATCGTGAATACCGGAAATTCGGCCTGCTCGTTGTAGTAACCCGTGTGATCGCCATAGGGCCCTTCCAGCGCCGTTTCATCCGGATGGATCACGCCTTCGAGCACGATCTCGGCGCGCGCCGGCACAGCGAGGTCGTTGCCGATGCACTTTACGAGCTCCGTCTTGCCACCGCGCAAGAGTCCTGCAAACTGGTATTCGGACAAGGTATCCGGCACGGGAGTGACCGCACCGAGGATCGTCGCCGGGTCGCAGCCCAGCACCACGGCGACCGGGAAGGGCTGGCCAGGGTTTTTCTGGCAGTGATCGCGGAAATCGAGCGCGCCGCCCCGGTGGGCGAGCCAGCGCATGATCACCTTGTTCGGCGCGATCACCTGCTGGCGGTAGATGCCCAGGTTTTGGCGTGGCTTGTTCGGCCCGCGCGTCACGGTCAAGCCCCAGGTGATCAAGGGCGCGACGTCGCCCGGCCAGCAAGTCATCACCGGCAGGCGCGACAGATCGACATCCTGACCCTCCCAGACGATTTCCTGACAGGGCGCAGCGCGCACCATCTTCGGCGCCATGTTGAGCACCTGCCTCAGAATCGGCAGCTTTTCCCAGGCATCCTTGAAGCCCTTGGGCGGCTCGGGTTCCTTCAGGTAGGCGAGCAGCCGGCCGACTTCGCGCAACGCGCTCTGCCAGTCCTCGCTCTGACCCATGCCCAGCGCGACGCGCTGCGGCGTGCCGAAGAGATTCGCCAGCACTGGCATCTGTCCCGCTGTAGGTTTTTCGAACAGCAGGGCGGGCCCCCCGGTTCGCAGCACGCGGTCGGCGATCTCGGTCATCTCGAGCTTCGGGTCGACCGGCACGGCGATGCGTTTCAACTCGCCGCGCGTTTCGAGACGACTGATGAATTCGCGCAGATCCAGGGCAGCATTCATGGGGCGATCCAGTAATCGAGGACGATGCCGGCGAAGATCGCGGCGCCGAACCAGTTGTTGTGCAGAAAGGCTTTGAAGCACTTCATGCGCTCGCGCTCCCTGATCAGCGTGTAGTGGTAGAGCGCGATGGCGGCCGCAACAACAAGGCCGGCGAAATACAGCCAGCCAAAATGCAGCAAGACGCCGACGTAGGCGAGGACCAGCAAGGCCGCAGCGTAACAGACCATGATCGCCGCGACGGCGAAACGGCCAAAGGTCAGCGCCGAGGTCTTGATGCCGATCTTCTTGTCGTCCTCGATGTCGACCAGCGCGTATTCCGTATCGTAGGCGATCGCCCAGAAGATGTTGGCCGCCAGCATCTGCCAGGCAAACGCGGGCACGCTCCCTTCGATCGCGGCGAAGGCCATCGGGATGCCGAAGCCGAAGGCCACGCCGAGATAGGCCTGCGGGATCGCGAAAAAGCGCTTGGTAAAGGGATAGCTTGCCGCCAGAAACAATGCGGCCACTGCGAGGCCGAACAGAAGCGGCGAAAGGATCGGCACGATCAGCAAGAAGGCGCAGAGGACGAGAAAACCAGCGAGGATGAAGGCTTCGCGCACCGTGACCGTGCCAGCGGCCAGCGGCCGGGCTTTGGTGCGCTCGACATGCGGGTCGAACTCGCGATCGGCATAATCGTTGATCACGCAGCCGGCCGAGCGCATCAGCACCGTACCCAGCACGAAGATGGCGAGAAACATCCACTGCGGCCGCCCGCCCGAGGCGATCCACACCGCCCAGAGTGTTGGCCACAACAACAGCAGGATGCCGATCGGCTTGTCGAGCCGCATCAGCTTCTCGTATTGGTCGAGGCGTTCCTTGATGAGGGTGAGGCTTGCCATGTCCGGATTCTACGGAAACGCCGCAGATTCGGCGCCTTCCTACGCTTTGAGCAATTCGGCGCGCCCGGCCAGCCAGCGCGTCAAATGGCGTTCGGCATGGTCGGGCCAGCGCACCAGCATCTGATCGGCGGCCGCGCGCGCGGCCTCGACCAGTGCCGTGTCTTCGAGGTCGGCGAAGCGCAGCAGCGGCAGCCCGCTTTGCCGGCTGCCGATGAATTCGCCCGGCCCGCGCAAAAGCAGATCCTGCCGGGCGATCTCGAAGCCGTCGTGGTTCTCGAAGATGATCCTGAGCCGCTGCCGCGCCGTCTCCGACAGCGGCTGCCCGAAGAGCAGGATGCAAGCGGATTCCGCGGCGCCGCGGCCGACGCGGCCGCGCAACTGGTGCAATTGCGCCAGACCGAAGCGCTCGGCGTGTTCGATCACCATCAGGCTCGCATTCGGCACATCGACGCCGACTTCGATCACCGTCGTGGCGACGAGCAGCTGAATCTCGTTCCTGACGAAACCCTCCATCACCGCGGCTTTCTCGTCCGGCTTGAGACGCCCATGCACGAGGCCGATCGACAGCTCGGGCAGCTCATTGGAGAGATGTTCGAAGGTTTCCTGCGCGGTCTGCAGCTGCAGCGCCTCGGATTCCTCGATCAACGGGCAGACCCAATAGACTTGCCGGCCGGCGCGACACAGAGCGCGCACACGCTCGATGATTTCGCCTCGCCGCGTGGCGCTGACCAACTTGGTGAGCACTGGTGTGCGCCCCGGCGGCAGTTCATCGATCACCGAAACGTCGAGATCGGCGTAGTAGCTCATCGCCAGCGTGCGCGGGATCGGCGTGGCCGACATCGCCAGCTGATGCACCCCACCCCCTTTCTGCATGAGCGCCAGGCGCTGGCGCACGCCGAAGCGATGCTGCTCATCGACGATCGCCAGCCCGAGTCGGGCGAAGGCGATGTTATCTTCGATCAGCGCATGTGTGCCCACGATCAGTGCCGTCTCGGAAGCAGAGACTTTGGCGATGATCGCCTGTTTGTCCTTTTTCTTCTGGCTGCCGGAGAGCCAGGCGACTTCGATGCCCAGCGGGGCCAGCCAGCCGGAAAGCTTGCGCCAGTGCTGCTCGGCGAGGATCTCGGTCGGCGCCATCAGCGCGGCTTGATGGCCCGCCTCCACTGCCCGCAGCATGGCCAACGCAGCCACCACGGTCTTGCCGCTGCCGACGTCGCCCTGGAGCAGGCGTTGCATCGGATACGGCTGGGCGAGGTCGGCGGCAATCTCACACCAGACGCGCTGTTGCGCCGCGGTGAGCCGAAACGGCAATCTCGCGATCAAGGCCTCGGTCAGGCGGCCATCGCCGACGAGCACCGGCGCTCCCTTCTTCCGCCTCGCAGCATAGGCCTGGCGCAACGAAATCTGCTGGGCAAGGAGCTCATCGAAGGCGATGCGACGCCAGAAAGGCTGCTGCCAGCGTTCCAGCGCCTGCGCATCGAGCCCCGCCGGTGGCGCATGCAGTGCGCGCACGCTGGCGGCAAAACCAGGCAGAGAAAGCCGCGCCAGCAACGCATCGGGCAGGGTTTCGGACAAATCGACCTCATCGAGGGCGCAGCCGATAAGACGGCGCAGCGTGGCCTGGGGAAGCCCGGCGGTGGTAGGATAGACGGGCGTCAAGGCCGTCGGCAACGGCTCCTCGCCGCGCAACGCCCGGAAACGGGGGTGGATGACCTCGCTGCCCCAGAAACCGCCGCGCACCTCGCCGAACACGCGCAGCCGCGCACCTGGCTGCAGCGCCTTTTGCTGGCTCGGATAGAAATTCAGGAAACGCAGCACCAGCGTGCCCGAACCGTCGGCGACACGGCAGACGAGCTGGCGCCGCGGCCGGTATTCGATCTGCGTGGAGACGACCTCGACTTCGAACTGGGCCGTCTCGCCCGGCACGGCGGCGGCGATCGGGGTGATGCGCGTCTCGTCCTCGAACCGAAGCGGCAGGTGCAAGACGAGATCGGCCTGGCGGTTGATGCCAAACGTTTTCAGCTTGTCGGCGACGAGCGGGGTCGCCCCGGGAATTTTTTCAGCCAAGCGCGAGCACGGCATCCGCTTCGATGAGCGCCCCGCGCGGCAATTCCTTGACGCCGACGGCGGCGCGTGCCGGATAGGGCTGCCGGAAATACTTCGCCATCGTCTCGTTCACCTTGGCGAAGTGGGCCAGATCGGTGAGATAGATATTGACCTTCACCGCGGCATCGAGCGTCGTCCCCGCGGCGGCAGCCACCGCCTTGAGATTCTCGAAGACGCGCACGATCTGCGCGTCGATCCCCTCGACCAGCTGCATCGTCGCCGGGTCGAGGCCGATCTGGCCGGAAAGATAGACGGTGTCGCCGACCTTCACGGCCTGGGAATAGGTGCCGATGGCGGCGGGGGCATTCGGGGTACTGATGATCTGACGGTCCATGTTCACTCCACAAAAAAGCGCATTATCGCCCCGGCAGGCGAGCCATGAGACTCATCGCGGCGGTCTGTCCAGCTCGTCGAAACCGGGTTCTTTGAAAAGCTCTTCGCCGCGGCTCAAGGCATGCACCAGCTCGGCCTCGGCGAGCGAAATACCCATCCGGTCGGCGATCTGCTGCGCGCTCAAACCGCGCCGGGCCAAGCCAAGCGCTTCGGCATACTGCGGCGAGACATTGCGGGCAGCCCGCAATTCGGCTATTTCTTCGCGCAATTTCGATACATCTTCGCGCAACCTACTCACTTCGAGCTCCAGATCGTAGCGTGCGAGATGCTCGGCGAGCTGCTGACCGAAAGTGGCGACCGACGCGGCATCCTCTTCATTCTCGGTGGCTTTCGTGGCCCCGGCCTTATCGGCCCTTGCCGCCTGCCAGCGGCGGAACAACTGCGAAAGCAGGTAACCGAGCGCCAGCCCCACGAACAGAAGCAGCACCTCACGCCAATCGATCAAATCGATTTCCATACCTTGAGCTCAGCGCGTTGCGCATCGAGGTTGAAATCCCGATATTGCCACTCATATCTGGTTACAAATTTCGTCTTCGCGGCAGGGAACCCTCTCACCTGGAACGGGTCGGATCGTTTTCTTCCGCAGTTTGAAAGGAAAGGCAGTATGAACCGCACCCGCATCTCTCTGATCGATGTCCTGCAACCGCGCCAGTTCAAGATCACTCCGGAACGCTCGAAGGTCACCCGCACCATCATCCAACCGGAGATCGACGCTTTCGAGGAACAGGAAGCCCGACTGGCTGCGCAAAAGTCGGCGCTGGCGGAATCGACGACGCCCCGCCGGGCGCCGACTCGCTTCGAAAAGTCGGCGCTGGCGGGGCGGCACCCCGAGGCCACCGCGCAACATTGAACCCAGATTATCCATTGAGAGCGGGCTGATTCGCCATGAGCATTCGATACGATCATTTCATCGCCCTACGCGGCGGCTTTCGGGCTGCGGACGGCATCTTCGCGCCCCCGCGTATCGCCAGACACGGTTATTGGCTCGTCGCGGAGACCCAAACCTGCTCGCCCTCGCTTTTGATACTCGCTCGCGTTCCAATGGACAATCTGGGTTGAACGCGCTCATGCCGCCGGTGGCACTTCCCGCTTGCTGCCATCGGCATTGAGACACACATAGGTCAGGGTGGCCTCGGTCACCTTGACGACCACTGGCTGGGCGGGATTGCGTTCGGCGAATACCTGCACATCGACGGTGATCGACGTCCGTCCGGTCTTGACGATCTTCGCGTAGAAGCTCACCACGTCGCCGACGGAAATCGGCTGCTTGAACAGGAAGGAATTGACCGCCACGGTCGCGATGCGGCCGCGCGCGCGGCGCATCGCCGGAATCGCGCCGGCGATATCGACCTGCGCCATCACCCAGCCGCCGAACACATCGCCGGCCGCATTGACATCGCGCGGCAACGGCATCACGCGCAACACCGGCTCGTCATCGGGCAAGACCACATTGTCAGGCTGACCATTCATGGCGCCGATCATACCCGGGGATTGATAGAATCGGCACATGCGCCGTGACATCGCCCTGCCGGCCCCGCCCCCGGCGGAACGCCACGACTGGCAAACCATCAAGACCCTGTTCCCTTACCTCTGGCATTGGCGCGGCCGCGTCCTGCTCGCGCTCGCCTGCCTGGTCGGCGCCAAACTCGCCAACGTCGCGGTGCCGATCGTCTTCAAACAGATCGTCGACGGCTTCACGCCGGCCACGCCGGCGCAGGCCTTCCTGATCGCGCCGCTGGCGCTGATCGCCGCCTATGGCGTGCTGCGCTTCGGCGTGTCATTGTTCACCGAGCTGCGCGAGCTGCTATTCACCCGCGTCACCCAGCGCGCGGTACGCACCATCGCGCTGCAGGTGTTCGAACATCTGCACGCGCTGTCGTTGCGCTTCCACCTCGAACGCCAGACCGGCGGGCTCACGCGCGACATCGAACGCGGCACGCGCGCGATCGGCACGCTGATCAGTTACACGATCTTCTCGGTGCTGCCGACGATCGTCGAAGTCGCGCTGGTGCTCGGCATCCTCGCGGCGCGTTACGAACCGAGTTTCGCGCTGATCGCCGCCGCCACGCTCGTCGTCTATGTCGCCTACACCATCGTGCTGTCGAACTGGCGCGTGCATCTGCGGCGCGAAGTCAACGAGCTCGATTCCGCCGCCAACACGCGCGCGATCGACAGCCTACTCAATTACGAGACGGTCAAGTATTTCAACAACGAAGCCTGGGAAAAGGCGCGCTACGACCAGCAGATGCAGAAGTGGGAAGCCGCGCAGATCAAGAGCCAGATTTCGCTTTCGTATCTGAACCTCGGCCAGTCATTGATCATCGCCGCCGGCGTGACATTGATGATGTGGCGCGCCGCCCTCGGCGTGATGGACGGCAGCATGACGGTCGGCGACATCGTGCTGGTCAATGCCTTCCTGATCCAGCTCTACATCCCGCTCAACTTCCTCGGCGTGCTGTATCGCGAGATCCGCCAGTCGCTCACCGACATCGAGCGCCTGTTCGCGCTGCTCAAGGAAAACCGCGAGATCCAGGATGCCCCGGACGCGCGCGTGCTCGAACCCGGCCCGTGCGCGGTGCGCTTCGAGAACGTCGGCTTCGCCTACGAGCCGCGCCGGCAGATCCTCCACGATGTCAGCTTCGAAATCTCCGCCGGCCGCACGCTAGCCGTCGTCGGCCACAGCGGCTCGGGCAAGAGCACGCTCGCGCGGCTCATGTTCCGCTTCTACGACGTCGGCAGCGGCGCGATCCGCATCAACGGTCACGACATCCGCCAACTGACCCAGGCGTCCTTGCGTGCTGCGATCGGCATCGTGCCGCAGGACACGGTGCTGTTCAACGACACGATCGAATACAACATCCGCTACGGTCGGCCGACGGCGAGCTTCGAGGAAGTACGGGCAGCGGCGCGCGCCGCGCATCTGGCGGAATTCATCGAGCGGCTGCCGGATGGTTACGACACCCGCGTCGGCGAGCGCGGTCTCAAGCTCTCCGGCGGCGAAAAGCAGCGTGTCGCGATCGCCCGTGCCCTGCTGAAGAATCCACCGATCCTGATCTTCGACGAGGCCACCTCGGCGCTCGATTCCAAGACCGAGAAAGCCATCCAGGCCGAACTCGAACAGGCGGCCATCGGGCGCACCACGCTGATCATCGCCCACCGGCTGTCGACGGTGATGAACGCCGACGAGATCGTCGTGCTCGACGCTGGCCGCATCGTCGAGCGCGGCACCCACCGCGACTTGCTCGAACGCGGTGGCGCCTATGCCCAGATGTGGGCGCTGCAGCAGCAGGAAGAACGCAACGCCGTTGCGGCAAGCGTATAGTTTGCATCCCCGATACCCTTCACAGGAGGCCTTGAAAATGAAAACGACCTTGACCCTCGGTCTGACCCTCGCCGCCGCACTCGCCCTCGCCCAGCCTGCCGCGGCCAACACGCTCGACAAGATCAAAGCTAGCGGCAGCGTCACGATGGGCGTTCGCGAATCTTCCGGCGGACTGTCCTTCACCGTCGGCGACGGTAAGTTCGCCGGCTTCCACGTCGAGCTGTGCGAACGCGCACTGCACGACATCCAGAAACAGCTCGGCCTGGCGAAGCTGGAAATCAAATATCAGCCGGTCACCTCGCAAAACCGCATTCCGCTGATGCAAAACGGCACGATCGACATCGAGTGCGGTTCGACCACCAACAACCTGGCGCGCCAGAAGGACGTCGCCTTCGCCGTCACCACCTATGTCGAAGAGGTGCGTGTCGCCGTCAAGGCCAATTCAGGCATCAATTCGCTGGCCGATTTGAACGGTAAGACGGTCGCCACGACGACCGGCACGACCTCGGTGCAGCATCTGAGGAAGCACGAGCGCGCCCACGGCGTCGATTTCAAGGAGGTGTATGGCAAGGATCACGCCGACAGCTTCCTGCTGCTCGATTCCGGTCGCGCCGATGCCTTCGTGATGGATGGCCAGATCCTCGCCGGCAACATCGCCAAGTCGAAGAACCCGGCCGATTTCAAGTTCCTCAACGAAGTGCTGTCCGTCGAACCGATCGCGATCATGATGCGCAAGGACGATCCGGCGTTCAAAAAGGCGGTTGATGACAGCCTGAAAGCACTGATGAAGTCGGGCGAGATCGCCAAGATCTACGACAAATACTTCATGCAGCCGATCCCGCCGGCCAACAAGCCGATCGGTCTGCCCGCCTCGGAAGCGACCAAGGCCGCCTGGGCCAACCCCAACGACAAGCCGATGGAAGAGTACGCCAAGAAGTAATTGTCTCTGCCGATTCGAAAAGGCGCGGCGATGAAACATCTCGGCGCGCCTTTCTTCATCACCTCGAACCGCAAGGAGCGGGCGCTTGAACTGGGACTGGCAGGTCTTTTGCAAAAATACTCTCGACGGTGAAGTGATGCCGCGTTGCTTCGGCAGCGGTGGCGAAATTACCTATCTCGACTGGATGCTGTCCGCCTGGGGATGGACATTGTCCGTCTCGTTGCTCGCCCTGCTGGTGGCGCTACTGTTCGGAGCGCTGATGGGCATCCTGCGCACCACGCCACACCGCGGCTTGGTGCTCCTCGGCACTGCGTGGACGGAATTGTTCCGCAACATTCCTCTCTTGGTGCAGATCTTTCTCTGGTATCACGTGCTGCCCGCCCTGTTGCCGCCCTTGCGCGCGGTGCCCAGTTTCCTGCTGGTCGTGATGGGACTGGGCCTATTCACCTCGGCACGCATTTCCGAACAGGTACGTGCCGGCATCCAGTCGCTCTCGCGTGGCCAGCGCATGGCGGGCCTGGCGCTAGGATTCACGCTGCCGCAGACCTACCGCTACGTGCTGCTGCCGGTCGCCTTCAGAATCATCATTCCGCCGCTGACCAGCGAGTCGATGAACATCATCAAGAATTCTTCGGTAGCGTTCGCGGTCAGCATCTCGGAGCTGACGATGTTCGCGCTGCAAGCGCAGGAAGAAACGTCGCGCGGCGTCGAAATCTACCTGGCGGTCACCGCGTTGTACTTCCTCTCCGCATTTGCGATCAACCGCATCCTCCATGCGATCGAAGTCCGCGTGCAGATTCCCGGCATGATCGGGGGTAGCCGCTGATGCTCAACCTTGATTTCGGCTTTTTGACGCCGGATGTCCTCTCCGTCTATGTCGTCAAGGGCTTCCTGTTCTCGGTGCAGCTGACTTTCATCGCAATGCTGGGTGGCATCGCGCTAGGCACCTTGCTCGCGTTGATGCGCCTATCCGGCCGCGCCTGGCTGGTGATGCCCGCCGCTGCCTACGTCAATATCATGCGCAGCGTCCCGCTGGTAATGGTGATCTTGTGGTTTTTCCTGCTCATCCCGCTGATCACCGGCCGGCCGCTGGGTGCGGAGATGTCCGCGTTGATCACGTTCACGCTGTTCGAGGCCGCCTACTATTCCGAAATCATGCGTGCCGGCATTCAAAGCATCCCTCGCGGCCAAATCTTCGCCGGTTACGCGCTGGGCATGACCTATGCGCAGACGATGCGTCTCGTCGTGCTGCCCCAGGCATACCGCAACATGTTGCCGGTGCTCCTCACCCAGACCATCATCCTGTTCCAAGACACTTCGCTGGTTTATGCAATCGGCGCCTACGACTTGTTGAAAGGCTTCGAACTGGTCGGCAAGAACTTCAACCGTCCGGTCGAAACCTACCTGGTGGCGGCGGCGCTCTATTTCGTCATCAGCTTCTCCCTGTCGACCCTGGTCAAGCGGCTGCAGACCCACATCTCCATCATCCGGTAATCCCCATGATCGAAATCCGTAACGTCAGCAAGTGGTACGGCCAGTTCCAGGTGCTCACCGACTGCAGCACAAAGATCAAAAAGGGCGAGGTGGTCGTCGTCTGCGGCCCATCCGGCTCGGGCAAATCGACGCTGATCAAGTGCGTCAATGGCCTCGAATCGTTCCAGCAAGGCGAGGTGATCGTCAATGGCATCTCCGTCGGCGACCCGAAGACCAATCTTTCCAAGCTGCGCGCCCATGTCGGCATGGTGTTCCAGCACTTCGAACTGTTCCCGCACCTGACCATCACCGAGAATCTGGAAATCGGTCAGGTCAAGGTGCTCGGCCGCAGCCGCGATGAGGCCCGCGAGCGCGGTCTCAAGCTGCTCGACCGGGTCGGCCTGCGCTCGCAGGCAGCGAAATATCCCGGCCAGCTTTCCGGCGGGCAGCAGCAGCGCGTCGCGATCGCCCGTGCGCTGGCCATGGACCCGATCTGCATGCTGTTCGATGAGCCCACCTCGGCGCTCGATCCGGAGATGATCAACGAAGTGCTCGATGTGATGGTCGAACTGGCCACCGAAGGCATGACGATGATGGTGGTCACCCATGAGATGGGTTTCGCGCGCAAGGTCGCCCACCGTGTCGTCTTCATGGACCAGGGGCGCATCATCGAGGACACCCGCAAGGAAGCCTTCTTCGGCACGCCGCGTTCGGAACGCGCGCAGCTATTTCTTTCCAAGATCCTGGGCCACTGAAAACACCAAGGCCAGCCCGGCTGGCTGGCTTTGGTGGCGGATCGGTTGGTCGGGGCGGCGGGATTCGAACTCGCGACCCCTTGCACCCCATGCAAGTGCGCTACCAGGCTGCGCTACGCCCCGACTGGGAACGGATTATAGCGCAATCAAACCCGCAGCAGCTCGATGATGCCGAGCAGTTCGGCACGCAGCGAAAAACTTTCCGCCTTCGGCACAGCATGGGGTACTGCCGTCTTTTCGCCGCTTTCGTCGAGGCGGTTGCGGGCGCCACTGATCGTGAAGCCTTCTTCGTAGAGCAGCTGACGGATGCGCCGCACCAGCAGCACTTCGTGATGCTGGTAATAGCGCCGGTTGCCACGCCTTTTCACCGGTTTCAGCTGGGTGAACTCCTGTTCCCAGTAGCGCAGCACGTGCGGCTTGACGCCGCACAACTCGCTGACTTCACCAATGGTGAAGTAGCGCTTCGCCGGAATCGGCGGCAGCTCAGCCTTGGGCCGGGTGGACGTTGCCATGGGTGGCCGCCTCGACGAGGGATTTCAGCTTGTGGCTGGCATGAAAAGTGACGACGCGCCGGGCGCTGATCGGGATTTCCTCGCCGGTCTTCGGGTTGCGGCCCGGTCGCTGCGGTTTGTCGCGCAGCTGGAAATTGCCGAAGCCGGACAGCTTGACGCCTTCGCCCTGTTCGAGCGCGGTGCGCACTTCCTCGAAGAAAGCCTCGACCATGTCCTTCGCTTCACGCTTGTTCAGGCCGACCTTTTCGAACAGCAGGTCAGCGAGCTCCGCCTTCGTCATCGTCATTGCGTGTTTCTCCCCTGATTCAAACAACGGCCTGCTAGCTGCGCAACACGGCACCGCAACGTTCCCGCGCTGCCGCCAGCAAGCGAGCGATGATCTCGTCTGCTTCGCCGTCGGACAGCGTCCGGCGAGTATCTTGCATCAAGATGCGGAAGGCAAGGCTCTTCATGTCTGCCGCGATGCCCTTGCCCTGATAGACATCGAACAGCTGGATTTCGCGCACGCTCTCAGAGGCTACGCTCCAGAGAGCATCGGTCAGCTTGGCGGCCTGGCAGTCTTGCGGCACGACCAGTGCGATGTCGCGCTGCACCGCTGGGTGGCGGGAAACCTCGGCGTAACTCGGCAGCGGCGCCTCCAGCAGCAGCGCGAGTTCGATTTCGCACAGTACCGGCGGGCGACCGAGTTCATAACGCTGCACCCAACGCGGATGGAGCTCGCCGAGGAAGCCGACTTCGCGGTCATCGAGCAGCACGCGGGCGCTGCGTCCCGGATGCAGCGCCGGGTGTTCGGCGCGGATGAATTGCAAGCGGCGTGGCGCACAGAGCGCTTCGAGGTCGCCTTTGACGTCATAGAAATCGACTTCTCTGCGCGGCGCACCCCATTGTTCGGGCAGCACCGGCCCGGCGGCGAGGAAGGCAAGGCGCAGCGGCTGACGATAGCCGGTCTCGGCCTGCGCATCGGCAAAGAAGACGCGGCCAAGTTCGAAGACGCGCACGCGCTCGATCTGGCGCTTGAGATTGCCGGCCAGCACACCGATGAGGCCGCCGATGAGGCTCGAGCGCATCACCCCCATCTGGCTGGCGATCGGGTTGGCGAGACGAAGCGGTGCGGCATTGCCGGCAAAATCGGCCTCCCATTCCGTCGGCACGAAGCTGTAAGTGACGACTTCGTGATAGCCGCGCTCGGCGAGCAGGCGGCGCACCTGCATCGGTGTGCGCTGTGTCTCCTGCCGCGGCAGCATCGCAAGGCGTGCGCGCGGCGACGCGGCCGGGATGTTGTCATAGCCGTGCAGGCGAGCGATCTCCTCGATCAAGTCTTCTTCGATCGCGATGTCGAAACGCCACGAAGGCGGCATGACGGTCAGCACTTCCCCGGCACGTTCGAAAGGAAAGCCCAAGCCGCGCATCAATACCTCGATTCGAGACTCGCCCAGGTCGATGCCGAGCAGTTTGGCGGCGCGCGGGATGCGCAGCCGCACGGGCGTACGGGCGGGCAGATGCTCGGCCGCGACGGCCTCGACGACGGGACCGGGATGTCCACCGCATATCGCGACGATCAGTTGTGTTGCCCGCTCGATCGCCTTGTGCTGCAGTTCGAAATCGACACCACGCTCGTAGCGGTAGGAGGCATCGGTGGAAAAGCCCAGTGCACGCGCCTTGCCGGCGATCGCGTCGGGCGCGAAGAAGGCGGATTCGAGGAACAGGTCGGTGGTCGTCTCATGGATGCCGGAATGCTCGCCCCCCATGATGCCGGCCAAGGCGAGCGCTTTCTCGTCGTCGGCGATCAGCGCCGTCTCCGTACTCGGTGTCACGGTTTGGCCATTGAGCAGCAGTAATTGCTCGCCGGGTCGCGGGTAGCGCACATGGATCGCGCCGGCGAGCTTGGCAGCGTCGAAGGCATGCAGCGGCTGGCCGAGTTCCAGCATCACGTAGTTGGTGATATCGACGAGTGCGGAAATCGAGCGCACGCCGCAACGTTCGAGGCGCTGCTTCATCCACGGAGGCGTCGGCGCCTTGGCATTCACGCCGCGCAAGATGCGCCCGCAATAGCGCGGGCAGGCAGCCGGCGCATCGAGCACGATGCGACGCACTTCCTCGTGCTCCGGTGCGATCGGCTCGCAAACGGGTAGCCGCAGCGGCGCACCGGTCAACGCCGCCACTTCGCGCGCGATGCCGGCGAGCGACAGACAGTCGGCGCGGTTGGGCGTGAGCTTCAGCGTGATCAAACTGTCGTCGAGGTTCAGATACTCGCGCAGATCCTCGCCGATCGGCGCATCCTCCGGCAGCACCATGAGGCCGCCGTGATCATCGGATAGCCCCAGCTCGCGTGCCGAGCAAAGCATGCCGGAACTCTCGACACCACGCACCTTGGCCTTTTTGATCTCGATGCCCGGCAGCTTGGCGCCAACCAGCGCACAGGGCACATTCATGCCGGCGGCCGCATTCGGCGCACCGCAGACGATCTGCAGCACGCCGTGTGCACCGGCATCGACGCGGCACAGTTTCAGTCGGTCGGCATCGGGGTGTTTTTCGGCGCTCAGGATGCGGGCGACGACGACCTGCGAAAACTCGGCGGCTTCGGGACGGCACTCCTCGACCTCCAGCCCGGCCATGGTCAGCAGATGGCACAACTCGGCGGTCGACAATGGCGGATCGACGAGGGAACGCAGCCAGGATTCGGGGAATTGCATGGCTTATTGGAATTGACTGAGGAAGCGCAAATCGCCGTCGAAGAACAGGCGCAGATCGTTGATGCCATAGCGCAGCATGGTCAGCCGGTCCGGGCCCATGCCGAAGGCAAAACCGGTGTATTTTTCTGGATCGATGTTGCCTGCGCGCAGCACGTTCGGATGCACCATGCCGCAACCGGCGATCTCGAGCCAGCGCCCTTCCAGCGCCCCGCCCATGAAGGCGACGTCGATCTCCGCCGATGGTTCGGTGAAGGGGAAGAAGGAAGGACGGAAACGCACTTTCAGATCGTCACTTTCGAAGAAGCGACGCAGGAAGTCGGCGACCACGCCCTTCAGATCGGCGAAGCTGACGTTCTCGCCCACCCACAGCCCCTCGACCTGGTGAAACATCGGTGAATGGGTGGCGTCGGAATCGACCCGATAGACCCGGCCTGGACAGATGACGCGGATTTCCGGCATGACATCGAGATACTTGTATTTCTCGACATGGGCGAGCATCGTGCGGATCTGCACTGGGCTGGTGTGGGTGCGCAGCAGCACGTCCTCGCGCACCCGGCCCTGTTCGTCGAGCAGGTAGAAGGTGTCGTGCATCGAGCGCGCCGGATGATTCTTGGGCGTATTCAGCGCCGTGAAATTGTGCCAGTCGGTTTCGATCTCCGGGCCATCGGACACCTCGAAGCCGATCGAGCGGAACAGCTCCTCGATGCGCTCGAGCGTGCGCATCACCGGATGCAGCGTGCCGCGCGCCTGGCCGCGCCCCGGCAGCGTGACATCCAGCGCGGTTGCTTTGAGCTGGGCATCGAGCTGGGCGTTCCTGAGCGCCTCGCGCCGGGCCGCCAGCGCGGCCTCGATCTGCGCCTTTGCCGCATTGATCGCCGCTCCGGCGTTTCGGCGCTCCTCGGGCGGCAGTTTGCCCAAGCCTTTGAGCAGCGCGGTCAGTGCGCCATCCTTGCCGAGGTAGGCAGCCTTGACGGCTTCGAGGCGCGAGGGCTCGGTGGCGGCCGCGAAGGCCGCCGTGGCTTGGGCGACGAGTTGTTCCAGATTTTCCATGCCGATCAGAAAAAAGGGAGGCCCCGTTGCAACCGAGGACCTCCCTTTTTCGTCCAGGTTGCGATCAGCCGCCGAGATGGGCCTTGGCCTGGTTCGCCAAAGCGGCGAAAGCCGGCTTGTCGAACACGGCCAGATCGGCGAGCATCTTGCGGTCGATGTCGATCGACGCCTTCTTGAGGCCGTTCATCAGTGTGCTGTACTTCATGCCCAGCTCGCGCGCCCCGGCATTGATCCGCGCGATCCACAGGGCACGAAACTGACGCTTTCTCTGGCGGCGGTCGCGATACTGGTACTGCCCCGCCTTCATCACCGCTTCTTTGGCGATGCGATAGACGTTTTTCCGCCGGCCGCGATAGCCCTTGGCAGCGTCGAGGATTTTCTTGTGGCGCGCACGCGCCGTCACACCGCGTTTGACTCGTGGCATGGTGTCGTCTCCTTAAGCGTTCGGCAACATGGCGCGGACGGCCTTGACGTCCGACTCGTGCACGGTCTGCATGCCGCGCAGCTGGCGCTTTACCTTGGTGGATTTCTTGGTGAGGATGTGGCGCTTGAACGCGCAGGCGCGCTTGATGCTGCCAGAGCCGCGCACCTTGAAGCGCTTGGCGGCTCCACTCTTCGTCTTCATCTTCGGCATCGAAGTTCTCCTTTCCAACGCCGCATCGCCGGCCTCGTTTCAGTGACGCCATAGACCGCGCAACTGTGTCCCTGGCCGGCAAGTAAGGCGTTCGTTTATTTCACGGCGCTGGGTGGCTCCCGACCCGGGAACGCTTCGACGACCCACGACCGCTTCTCAAACCATCGTGCTACTTCTGTGCAGGCGCTGCCGATGTCGCCTTGGCCGGCTTCGCCTGCTTTTTCGACGGCGCCAGCACCATGATCAGCTGGCGACCTTCCATCTTCGGAAACTGCTCCACCACGGCCCGATCGGCGAGTTCGCTACGGATGCGTTCCAGCACCCGCATGCCGATTTCCTGGTGGGCCATCTCCCGACCGCGAAAGCGCAAGGTGATCTTCGCCTTGTCGCCCTCGCCGAGAAACTTGACCACGTTGCGCATCTTGATCTGGTAGTCGTTCTCGTCAGTGCCGGGACGGAACTTGACTTCCTTGACCTCGACGATCTTCTGCTTTTTCTTGGCTTCAGCAGCGCGTTTCGCTTCCTGATACTTGAACTTGCCGAAATCCATCAGACGACACACCGGCGGAGTGGCCTGTGGTGCGATCTCGACCAGGTCGACCCCGGCGTCTTCCGCCATTTGCAGCGCCTGACGAACGGATACGATGCCGAGCTGCTCACCGTCGGCCCCGATCAAACGGATCTCGGGGGCTGTGATTTCTTCGTTGACGCGCTGCGTCTTTTCCTGGGCGATGGTGCAAGTCTCCTACAAAAATCGAAAATCAGGCCGCCTCGCCCTTGCTGCGGATTTCCCGCTGCAGACGGTCAATCAACCGATCGAGGGACATCTGCCCGAGATCCCGATTGCCTCGAGCACGCAAGGCGACCAACCCGGCAGCCTTTTCCTTGTCGCCGACGACGACGAGATACGGCCGCTTCAACAAACTATGTTCGCGGATTTTATAGTTGATTTTTTCACCGCGCAAATCGCATTCGACGCGCAAGCCCGCATCCCGCAGCTTTTGCGCCACATCGGCGGCGTAATCGGCCTGTCCTGCCGAAATGTTCATCACCACCGCCTGCACCGGCGATAGCCACAGCGGCAGCGCGCCGGCGTGATGCTCGATGAGGATGCCGGCAAAACGCTCCAGCGAGCCGAACAAGGCGCGGTGCAGCATCACCGGCCGGCGATGCGCGTTGTCGGCGGCCACGTAGTGGATATCGAAGCGCTCCGGCAGGTTCATGTCGACCTGCAGGGTACCGCACTGCCAGTCGCGGCCGATCGCATCGCGCAGCACGAATTCCAGCTTGGGCCCGTAAAACGCGCCTTCGCCGGGAAAGAGCTCATAGCGCATGCCCATGTGTTCGAGCGCATTCGCGAGCGCTGCCTCGAGCTTGTCCCAGGTCTCGTCCGAGCCGATGCGCTTCTCGGGACGGGTCGAGAGCTTGATGCGCACGTCGGTGAAGCCGAAGTCCTTGTAGATGTCGAGGATCAGCGCGACGACGTCCTTGCACTCCTCTTCCATCTGCTCTTCGGTGCAAAAGATGTGCGCGTCGTCCTGGGTGAAATGACGCACACGCAACAGGCCATGCAGCGCGCCGGAGGGTTCATATCGATGCACCTTGCCGAATTCGGCCATGCGTAGCGGCAAGTCGCGGTAGCTCTTCACGCCCTGCTTGAACAGCAGCATGCTGCCCGGGCAGTTCATCGGCTTCAGGGCAAACACGCGTTCGTCCTCGGTCTGCGTCGTGAACATGTGCTCGCGGTAATTGAACCAGTGGCCGGAGACCTCCCAGAGGCTGCGATCCATCACGTCGGGCGTATTCACCTCGACATAGCCGGCGGCTTCCTGGCGCGCGCGCATGTAACCGATCAGATCCTGGAACAGCCGCCAGCCATGCGGATGCCAGAACACCGCGCCCGGCGCTTCTTCCTGGAAGTGAAACAGGTCGAGCTGTTGGCCGAGCTTGCGATGGTCGCGCTTCTCGGCCTCTTCGAGCATCGTCAGATAGGCGTCCAGCTCCTGTTTCGTCGCCCAGGCCGTGCCATAGACGCGCTGCAGCTGCTCGTTCTTCGCGTCCCCCCGCCAATAGGCACCGGCCACCTTCATCAGTTTGAAGTGCTTGAGCTTGCCGGTCGAGGGCACGTGTGGGCCGCGGCACAGATCGACGAAATCACCCTCGCGGTAAAGAGAGACCTCCTCGCCTTGCGGAATCGCGGCGATCAGCTCGGCCTTGTAGTGCTCACCGATCGACTCGAAGAACTCGGCCGCCTTGTCGCGTGGCCAGACTTCGCGAGTCACCGGGTAGTCCTTCTTCGAAAGCTCCATCATGCGCTTTTCGATCGCGGCGAGGTCTTCGGGGGTGAGCGGCCGGCAGGCGAAGTCGTAGTAGAAGCCGTTTTCGATCACCGGACCGATCGTCACCTGGGCTTCGGGGATCAGCTCCTTCAGCGCATAGGCGAGCAGATGCGCGGTCGAGTGACGGATGATCTCGAGACCTTCGGGATCCTTGTCGGTGACGATCGCGAGCCTGGCGTCATGATCGATCCGATACGAGGTATCGACCAGCTTGCCATCGACCTTGCCGGCCAGCGCCGCCTTGGCCAGACCCGCACCGATCGACGCAGCCACCTCGGCCACCGTGGGCGGCTCAACGAAACTGCGTTGCGAACCATCGGGCAGGGTAATGACCGGCATGTGTGGGCTCCAGAAACGAGAAAGGGTGCCAGATCGCTCAGGCACCCCTGGGAACGTTCGTTGGCGGAGTGGACGGGACTCGAACCCGCGACCCCCGGCGTGACAGGCCGGTATTCTAACCGACTGAACTACCACTCCGCATCGGTTCTCGACGCATCGGCTCTCGATGGATCGAGTCGCGCATTCTAGCAAAATCTTTCGATTCGCCAAGCGTTTTTTCGCGCGCTCCCAAATCGGCGCGGGTGGGACGGCACCTCCCCCGCCGGTCCCGTCGCACGATCAGAGCCTCGCCGGCCGCTTGGCCAGCTTGCGCTGCAGGGTACGCCGATGCATCTTCAGGGCCCGCGCGGTGGCGGAGATGTTACCGTCATGCTCATGCAGCACGCGCTGGATGTGCTCCCATTCGAGCCGGCTGACCGAGAGCGGATCACTCGGCACCTCGGCCGCCGCGGCTGGCTCGCCCTCGGTCGCGGCGAATGCAGCGATGATCGCCTCGACCTCGACGGGCTTGGCGAAATATTGCACCGCACCGAGCTTGATGGCCTCGACCGCCGTGGCGATGCTCGCATAACCGGTCAGCACGACGATGCGACAGTGCGGCGCAATCTCGAGCAGCGGGCGAATCAGCTGCAGGCCAGAACTGCTGCCGAGGTTGAGGTCGAGTACCACGGCATCGAGTGGCGACTGCCGCGCCAGGATCAAGGCCGATTCGGCATCCGTCGCGCCCCTGGCTTCATAGCCGCGCCGCGTCAGGGCGCGCGTCAGCACGGCGTTGAAAGTGGTGTCATCATCGATGACCAGCACCGATTCACTCATGCAGTTTCTCCCAATGGCAGTTCGATGGTCGCCTGCCCACCCTCGCGATTTTCCAGCCGGAGCCGGCCGCCGCGACGCTCGACGGCGGCGCGCGTCAGCCACAGGCCGATGCCGCTGCCCTCGGCCACCGGCGCCAGTGGTTCGGCGCCGCAGCGGCGCAACACCTCGGACGGGAAGCCCGGGCCGCGATCCTGGACGGCGATGATCAGCCTCTGGTCATTCCAACCGAGCAGCACACGGATCTGCTGGGGCGCGATCTTCGCCGCATTGTTGAGCAGGTTGGTGATCGCCTGTTCGATCGCCGCCTCGGGCATCAGCCGTGGCGGCGTCCCGGGCGTCTCGATCTTTAGCGTGCAGACCGCGCTCGGCCACAGCGTGCGCCAGCGGGCGAGCAGATTCTCCAGCCAAACGTCCGCGGCCATGAGCTGCTGCGCGCGTTCGATGCCGGCCTTTTGGGTCAGCCCGCCGACGATCTCCTTGCAGATGCCGATCTGCCGGCGCAGCAGATCGAGATCGGCGCGCGCCTCCTCGGGCAGGCGGGGATCAGCGGCGAGCTCGCCGGCGAGCACGTTCATCGTCGCCAGCGGCGTGCCCAGCTCGTGAGCGGCACCGGCGGCCAGCTGGCCGAGCGCGACGACCTGCGCGTCACGCAGCGCCTCCTCACGCGCGGCCGCCAGTTCGAGATCGCGCTCGCGCAATGCCTGGGTCATCCGCGTGACGAACCAGACCAGCAATAGCACCGAGACGACGAAGGTCAGCCACATGCCGGAAAGGTGCAGGCGTGTCGCGCGTGCGACATCGGCTACCGGCAGCGGCAGCGAATAGAGCATCAACAGTGAATAGATGCCGATCGCCAGCGTGGCCAGCCCGACCGCCCAGCGTGCCGGCAAGGCGAACGCCGCGACCGCCACCGGCAAGAGGAGCAGCGAGATCAGCGGATTGGTCGCCCCGCCGGTGAGATAAAGCATCACGCCCATCGCGACGAGATCCACCGCGAGCTGCCCGGCGAGATCCAGCGGGCGGAAGTCCTCTTCGCCGCCCCAGACCTGGATGACCAGATTGAAGACCGCCAGGAGGGCCAGCAAGGACAGCAGGGGCGACAACGGCAGCGCGATGTCGAGTAAGGTCGGCCCCGCCAGCACCGCCAGGGTGAGCGCACCGATCAGCCACCAGCGCAGCAGCGCCAGCCGGCGGCGGATCGTCGTCAGACGCTGGATTTCATGGTTCTGCATGGACGAATTATCCGCCAGGATGCGGAAAGGCTCGCGTCCCTGGGCTGCGACATTCGGTCGCAGCAGCCGCTCACTCGGCGAGACGGAGGCCGGTCTTCTTTAGGATGCGGCTGCTGAACAGCACATCGTGTGCGCGACAGGCCGAGCCGAGCAGCGCGGCGATGCGTTCGACCTGCGCCAGCGCGGCTTCTCGACTTTTGGCGTGCACCATCGCGAACAGGTTGTAAGGCCAGTCGGGCAGATGGCGCGGTCGCCGATAGCAGTGGCTGACGAACGGCAGTGCGCCGACCTGTCTGCCGAGCCGGTCGACGTCGGCATCGTCGACATCCCAGACCGTCATGCCATTGAAGCGATAGCCGAGCGCGTAATGGTTCGGCACCGCGCCGATGCGGCGGATCGCGCCTGTAGCCAGCATCGCCGCCAGACGCGCCTTGACCTCCTGCGGCGCAATGCCGAGCATGTCGGCGAGCGCCTGCCAGGGCCGCGGCACCAGCGGCAGGCCGGCCTGAGTCGCGAGGATCAGGCGACGGTCGGTCTCATCCGGCATCGAGCTTCAGCTCCACGAAATATTCGCGCTCCTTCGGGAAGGCGAATACGGTCAGACCGGTGTCGGACTCGATCTTCTCGATCGCCGCAGCGATTCCCTCCGGCGTTTCGGTGGCCAGTACGAACCACATGTTGAACGCATGTTCGCGGCGATAATTGTGCGCCACCTCGGGCAGCGCATTCACCGCGGCGGCGACCTCGTCGAAACGCTCTTCCGGCACTTTCAGCGCGGCGAGCACGAAGGCGCCGCCGAGCTTTTCGATCTGATAGAGCGGGCCGAAACGGGTGAGCACCCTGCGCTCGAGCAGCGCGGCAAGCCGCGCGATGACTTCGCTCTCGGAAAGTCCCAAGGATTCGCCCACTGCGCGGTAGGGCTCATCGCACAGCGGAAAGCCGCCTTGCAGCGCATTGATCAGCGCCCGGTCGGTCGCGTCGAGCGCGATGTCATCCCGCTGCGGCATCGAAATATCTCGCGCCGCACTGCTTGAAGCGCCGCCGGGAAAACAGCGCCTGGGCTGGATGAGCGGCGATCGCGCGCAGGCGTTCGATCACCTGCTCGACCTCGCCGCGCGAGCGGCCATGCACCATGCAATAGAGATTGGCGGACCATTCGGGCAGATGGCGCGCGCGCCGGTAGCACAGCGTCACCTCCGGCTCGCGTGCCAGACGCCTGCCGATCTCGGCGACTCGATCGTCCGGCACGTCGAACACCACCATCGCGTTGGCCGTGAAACCCAGCTCGTGATGGCGCACGACGATGCCGAAGCGCTTGATGCAGCCAGCTTCCAGCCATTGGTCGAGCCGTTCGATCAGCGCCGATTCCGTGATCCCGATCTTGGCGGCAAGCTCCGCGAAGGGATGCGGCACGAGCGGCAGCCCCGGCTGCAGCGCGGCGATCAGCCGGCGATCGAGCGCGGAGGTCTCGACCGGGAGACAAGGCCGCGCCGGCGACCGCGGTCTCTTGCCGCCGTGCAGCAGATCGAAGCCGAGATCGATGTGGTATTCCTCGACGAGCGGCAGCGCGATCGGCTCCAACCCCGTCTCGGCGTGAATCTCGGTCAGCAAGGCTTCGAGCGCAGGGGCGTCGGCCGCCGTGGCGACGAACCAGAGGTTGAAGCGGTGCTCGCGCTCGTAGTTGTGATTCACGCCGGGATGAGCATTGACCAGCGCAGCGACGGCATCGAGCCGTTCGGGCGGCACCGCCAGCGCAGCGAGCGTGCTGGCGCCCACGCTGCGTGGCGCGAACACCGCGCCGATGCGGCTGATCGCGCCGGTTTCCTGCAAGCGGCGGCAAGCGGCGAGCACCGTCGCCTCGTCGCTGTCGAGCCGGCGCGCGAGCGCGGAAAACGGCGCCGGCACGAGCGGGAAATCGTGCTGGAAGTCGTTGAGCAGACGGATCTCGAGCTGCTGCTGGGCGGGCGAGGGCGCGTTCATCAGAATCCCATCCTCGCCGCACGGCTGGTGAAGAAAATGCCCGACGGGCTCTTCGCCGGCAGTTCCGCCAACCGCTCGAAATGCTGCGTGTCGAAAACGATCACGCGATGATCATCGCGCGCCGACAGCCAAACGGCTTCGCCGCGCGGCGTGAATTCCATGTGCAGGATCGCCCTGCCCGGTTGCAGGGTTGCCACCACCTTGCCGGACAGGGTATCGATCACCTGCACCCAGCCATTGTCGGGGTGGGCGAAATTCACCCAGATCTGCCGGCCATCGGGGCGCGCCATCACGAACACCGGCTGGCTTTTCACCGCGATGCGCCCGACCTCGCGCCAGTCGCGCCGGTCGACGACCAGCACCTCGTGGCGGCCGATCGCCGGCAGATAGACATAATCGCCCGCCACGGCCCAACCCCGCAGGTGCGGCATCTTGAACACCGGCAGCTTCTGCTCGCCCTTGCCGTAGTTTTCGAGGATCTTGCGCGTGCCCAGATCCATCCGCCAGGTGTCGAGCAGCGCGACGCCATCCTCGCCGAACAGCCCGGCGAGATAGTAGCGGCCATCCGGCGTCACCAGACCGTCGTAGGGTTGCCGACCGGCCGGGAATTTCTGCGTTTTCGGCGCACGCGGATCGGCGAGATCGGTGACCCAGATCTCGCCCTTGTCGAACAGCGCATAGGCGAATTTCTGCCCGGGCAGATCCACCAAGCCCACGACCTTCGAGCCCGCCGGGACTTCGGAGAGCAGCTCGAGTGTTTCGGCATCGAAGACCTTGATGCCGCCCGGCTCGTAATTCTGCGCGACGACCAGACGCCCATCCTGGGAAATCGCACCGCCGATGCTGTTGCCCGCCTGCATCACGCGCTTGACGATCTTCTGCTCGAGCAGATCGACTCTGCTGAGCCCGCCATCGCGGCCGAAGACATAGGCATAGCGGCCGTCGCGCGAGAACACCGTCGAGGCATGCGACAGATCGCCCAAGCCCTCGATGCGGCCCAACGCGCGCTTGTGCGTCGTCTCGACCACCACGACACTGCCGCTGGCGCGCTCGATGATGAGACCCAAATCGCCGCTGCCGCGCAACGCCGACGGCGGCGTCTGTGCGCAGGCCGCCAGGAAGATGCAGCAGAGGGTGAGCAACCAGCGCCTCATGGCTGCGCCTCCTCGGGAAAGCCGGCGAGCAGCTGCTCGGCGATCCAGCGCGCCTGGGCTTCGGAAAGCAGCGATTTCCACGGCGGCATCGCCGTGCCTTCCTTGCCGTGGAGGATGATCACAGTGAGCGCCTCGGGCGAAAAGCCGGAAAGCGCCTCGCGGGTGAGCGGTTTGCCCAACCCCCCTTTGAGCGTCATGCCGTGGCAGGCGCCGCAATCCTGGCGCACCAGACGAATCATCTCCGACGACACGGGTTCCGCGCTGCCGGCAAACGCCCAGGCGGGGAACCACAGGGCGAGGAGCAGGACAGGGATGCGCATCGCGTCTGCCTACTGCTGGCCACCGAGATAGACGGCGACGGCGTGCATTTCGAGCTCGGTGAGCTTGCTGGCGATGCTGTGCATCACGGCATTGTCGTTGGTGCGCTCGCGCTTGCCGAAGTCCTTGAGCTGAGTGACCAGATAGTTCGGATACTGCGCAGTCAGGCGTGGGTAGATCGCGTTGGCACTCTCTTTCTCGACACCGTGACAGGGGGCGCAGCGCATCTCGATCTCTTGGCGCGTCGCCGGGGAAAGTTTCTCCAAAATCAAGTCTTCCCCGCTAGAACAGAAACCGGCACCAGACAAACGCACCGGCAAGAAGGGAAACATACACATTTCTCATCATCTTCGTCGCTAAGCGGAACAGCATCGACACTGCCAGAACGGCATTGCCGATATGTTACCGCTTTGCCGCTTTCGGCTCGCCGGATCGGCGGATGGCAAGATTCTGGATGGTTGCAAGTCCAGCCATGCCACCCGCCAGAGGCAACGCGGCAAATGTTTCCCGTTGCCGCGTTGCGAACGATGCTCAATAGATGTCGTGCTGCGTGTTGTTGACGTTGAACTTGCCGGTCGGCGTGATCAGCTGCGGATCCTTGATCACCGTCTTCAGCTTACGCGTCTTGTCATCGACCACGACGACCGCCGACTGCTTGTTTTTAGCGCTCCAGACGGAGAACCAGACTTCGTCGCCGGCGG
This sequence comes from Sulfuricystis multivorans, assembly GCF_003966565.1. Taxonomy (NCBI): domain Bacteria; kingdom Pseudomonadati; phylum Pseudomonadota; class Betaproteobacteria; order Nitrosomonadales; family Sterolibacteriaceae; genus Sulfuricystis; species Sulfuricystis multivorans. The sequence goes on from NZ_AP018718.1 coordinate 1,860,359, forward strand.
CATTGTACTCCGGCTCAACGACGCGCTTGGCGCCATCATCGCTGAGTCCTGCCCATTCCGCGATCGGCAGCGTCTCGCAGCCCTTGTCGAGATTGCCGATATCGAACACGCAGATGGACTGACTGACCTTCGGATCCGGGTTGAGCGGCGCATCGACCCACAGGTTGCGGGACTTCGGATTGGTCTTGATGAACAACGAACCGCCGCCGTTGTGTTTCAACGTGCGCACCACCTTCCAGGCGTATTCCTTGTGCTTCACCGGGTCGGTGCCGATCACCGAGATGGTCTCGTCGCCCAGGTGAGTGGTCGCCCAGACCGGACCATACTTCGGATCGATGAAGTTCGCGCCGCGACCAGGATGTGGCGTCTTGCCGACCTCGATCAGCTTGACGAGCTTATCCTCCTTGGTATCGATCACCGCGATCTTGTTGGAGGCATTGGCCGCATCCATGAAGTAACGATGGGTCGACTCATAACCGCCGTCATGGAGGAACTTCGCCGCATCGATGGCGGTGACCCTCAGGTTGTTCAGGTCGGTGTAATTGACCATCAGCACCTTACCGGTTTCCTTGGCATTGACGACGAATTCGGGATGGAAGTGCGAGGCGACGATGGCAGCGACGCGGGGTTCGGGGTGGTATTCGCCATCGACCGTCATGCCGCGCGTGCTGACGATCTTGAGGGGCTTGAGCGTGTCGCCTTCCATGATCACGTATTGCGGCGGCCAGTAGGAACCAGCGATCGCATACTTGTCCTCGTAGCCCTTGTATTTCGAAGTCTCGACAGAACGCGCCTCGAGGCCGATCTTGAGTTCGGCGACATTGTCGGGCTTCTCCATCCACAGATCGATCAGGTTCAGCTTGGCATCGCGGCCGATGACATAGAGGTAGCGGCCGGAGGCCGACAGACGTGAGATATGCACCGCATAGCCGGTCTTGACGATGTTGATGATCTTCTTGGTGTCGCCATCGATCAATGCCACCTCGCCGGCGTCGCGCAACGTCACCGAGAACAGGTTCGACAGATTGTAGTTGTTCATCTTCTTCTTCGGCCGCTGCTCGGGCGGCACGATGACCTTCCAGCTTGCCATCATTTCCTTCATGCCGAACTCTGGCGGTGCGGGCGGCGTCTGCTGAACGTAGCGCACCATGATGTCGACTTCCTCGGGCGTCAGCTCGCCAGAGGTTCCCCAGTTCGGCATGCCCGCAGGCGATCCGTAGGTGATGAAGGTCTTTAGATACTCGCTACCGCGGTTGATCGTGATGTCCGGCGTCAGTGGCTTGCCGGTGGCCCCCTTGCGCAGCACCCCGTGACAGCCGGCACAGCGCTGGAAGAAGATCTGCTTGCCCTTCTCGAACTCCGCCTTGGTCATCGGTGGCGCTTTCGGGTTGATGTCGTGGTACATCTCGACGCCGGCGAGCGGTGAGCCGCCGGTCTGATATTGCGCCTCGGCCGCGGTAACCCCCTTGTGACCTTCCTCGGCGGCCGCCTGACCGAATGCGGCAGCCATCGCCATTGGCAGAACCCCCAGCGCGAAGTGCTTGAATTTGAACTGCTTCATCTGAATCCTCCCGGGACAAGTGAATGAACATAGGCGCACCCATCGCCTACATTGATAAGCATCCTCTCGAACGCACGTCCTTACCTTGACAAGGGTCAATTTCCTGCAAAATGATCGTGCCGCTGTTCATTGTCCGTCGGAAAACGTCGGGCATGTCATTGCGACCAGCGTTCGACATCCTTCTGGCTGGCGTAGAACTGCGCCACGGCATCGATGTCTTCCGGCGCGAGGGCTTCCAGCTTCTGAGCCTTGCGTTTCGACATCCCACGCACCCCACGCTTGAAATTTTGCAGCTCGAGTTTCAGATACTCGGGCCACTGCCCGGCGATCATGGGTAACGGTATGGTTTTCTCCGCACCATAGTCCTGATGGCACCGTAAGCACTCGCGGTCGAATTCCCGGGATTGATGAATCTGTCGCCACAGCGCCCCCTTGTCGAGATGGCAAGTTCGGCACAGCTTGTAAAAGACGCTCGCCCCGCGTTTCACCAACGCACTGTCGAGCGGGCCGTTTTGCGGCATCGGCCGCAGACGGGCAAAGAATTCCGCCATGGTTTCGATCTGGATATCCGAATAAGCGCGAGCCAGGCGCGCCATGATCGTCGCGCGCCCATCGCGCTTGAAGCGCTGCATGGAGGCGACGAAGTAATCTTTCGGCATACCGGCGAGACTCGGAATGCTCGGCCCGGCACTGCTGCCGAGTGTGCCGTGACAACCGCCGCACGGAATGGAAAGCATCACGGCGTTGGGCACAGCGGCCTTGGCGGCACCGATCAACGACACGAGCAACAGCGACGTGCCAAGCCAGAAACGTGCCCATCGCAGATCGGCCATCGTCATCAATGTGATGTGCCCTCCGAACGGCTGATCTTGTTGAAGAGGTTGTACTTGCCGACCGGCTTGTCCATCGGGATGCGCTTGATCTCCTTGAAGGTCTGCGCGTCGAAGACGATGATGGCGCCGCCATCCGCTTTGCGTTCCATCAGGCTCGCCAGCGCATACCTTCCGTAACGGTCGAACTCGATGTGCGCCAAGGTCCTACCCGGATCGGTGTTCACCTGCGCAACGACCTCGAGCGAACCCTTGTCGATCACCGTCAGCGTATCCTTGTTTTTTTTGTCCATCATCGCGTCTGCCCAGGCATAGGGCGTGTTTTCGTGGCTGCGCAGGAAGAAGCCGGGGCCAGGGGTAGGGATCCGCTTCACCAACTTCCAAGTCTGCATGTCGATCACCGAGACCAGGTTTTCCTTGAGGTCAGGAGTCGCCATCACCGACCGCCCCTGCCACTGCCATGCGATGCCGGAACCGAGGTGCGGCATACCGGGCAGATCAAGGTCGGCGATTTTGCTATGGATATCGAGGTTGACCACCTGTGACTTGCCGCTGCGACTGGCCCCCATCACGTTCGCATAGGAAGCATCGAAAAAGAAGTCATCGAGCGGTGTTCCCAGCAGCGTCCGGCGCACGTTGAGAAAACCGGGTTTGGCAAGCCCTTCGGCCATCTTGTAGTCATGTACGTAACCATCGAAGATCAGCGGCGCCTGCGGATCGTAGGAAATTTCCCACAGTTCCGGGATGTCCTTCAACGCGGCGACGAAACTCTTACGCGGCGCGGCGTCGTAGACGGCGGAGACACGTGATTCGGCTTTACCGTCGAGTGTCACGGCCGGAAGCACCTTGATCAGGTTGAGATCGGCATCGAGCAGCACCAGCGTATGCGGCAGATAGTTTGCCACTGCCACGTATTTCCCGTCGCCGGAGACGGCGACGTTGCGCGTATTGAGGCCGGCGCGGATCTCGGTGACGGTCTCGAGGTTCCACAGATCGAACTTGCTGATCCAGCCATCGCGCGAGGCGAAGAACACATAACGGCCGTCTGGGGTGAATTTCGGCCCACCGTGCAGCGCATAGCGCGTCGGCACGCGCGCGATCGGTTCGAGCCGGTCGCCATCGAGCACCGTCACATGGTGATCGCCGGTCTCGACGACGATGAACAGGTTCATCATGTCCACGCCTTGGAAAACTGCGGCAGGATGGTCGGGCAAGCCGGTGCGATGCACGATGCGCGAGGCGCGAATCTGCGCTTCGCTCCAGCTGGGCGCAGGCTCGACCGGCGTGTAGATCCAATCGACCAGCGCGGCGATTTCGTCCTGGGTCAGTTTGTCGGCAAAGCCCTGCATCTGCGTCGCGGCGCGACCTTGCGTGATGGTTTTCACCGCGTCGGCCTTCCTCAATCGAGCCAGGCTTTCCGGCAGCAGCGCCGGGCCGGTGAGGCCGAGACGGTCGGGAGCGTGACAGGAAGCGCAGTGTTCCTGGAAGAGCGCTTGCGGCCCGGCCGCGAAACTCGGCGCAGGCAGCACGGCAGCGGCGAGTGCGATGCCGAATGCAAAGACGAACTTGTTCATGCGATTTCCTCATCGAGGAGATAACAGCCCGGATCTTCGGCCCATGGGTCACCCGTCAGCTGCTGGGCGCGCACGCGGGTGTTGCCGTTGCAGATGGAAAGATAGGCGCAGCCTGCGCAGCGCCCCTTCACCGGCCGCGGCCGCTGCTTGAGTCCTGCCATCAGCGGATCGGAAACGTCCTGCCAGATTTCCCCGAATGGCCTTTCACGCACATTGCCGAGCGTGTGATGCCACCACATCGTGTCCGGATGCACGTTGCCGAGATTGTCGATGTTGGCGACATGGACAGCGGAGGCATTGCCGCCCCATTGCTTCAATTTCGCTTCGATGTGTTTAGCCTTGTCAGGGAAACGGCGCCGCACCCAGTGGAGCAGATAAACGCCGTCGGCGTCGTTGTTGCCGCTAGTGAATTCCTTCTTCAGCCCCTTTTGCTGGTCGGCCCAGCAGGTGTCGAACAAGAGATCCATCGCTGCCCGCGTCATGCGGTGCTGCGCGTCGTCCTTGCGGTTCTTGTTGCCGCGCCCGGCGTAATTGAGGTGCGAAAAGTAGAAGCGGTCGATGCCCTCGTCGTCGATGAGCGCGAGCAATCCCGGCAGATCGGCGAAGTTGTCCTGGGTGAGGGTAAAGCGCACGCCGACCTTGAGCCCGGCGTCGCGGCACAGGCGGATCGCGGTGAGGGACTTGTCGAAGGCGCCGGCCATGCGACGGAAGCGATCATGGGTGTGCTTGAGCCCATCGAGACTGATGCCGACATAGTCGAAGCCGATCGGCACGATTTTTTCCATCATCGCCGCGTCGATCAGCGTGCCGTTCGACGACAGCGCGGTGAAGAAGCCCATCGCCTTGCACTGGCGCGCGATCGCGAAGAAATCCGGTCGCAGCAGCGGCTCGCCACCGGAGAGGATCAGCGCTGGCACCTTGAACGCCTTGAGGTCTTCTAGGACGCGGAAGACCTCGTCGGTCGCAAGCTCGCCGGCGAAATCCTTGTCGGCGGAAATCGAGTAGCAATGCTTACAGGTCAGGTTGCAGCGCCGGATCAGGTTCCAGATCACCACCGGGCCCGGCGGCGGGCGCACCGGCACAAGCGGGGTCGGCGCGGCGATTTCCTGCATGAACTGGGAGATGCGGAACATGCTCCTATTGGAGCGTAAACCGGCCGGGGCCGGCGTTGATGGCGGTCAATATTTGCTTATTTCAGACCCAGCCAATAAGCGATCAGAATGACGGCCAGCGTCACCAGTAGCCAGCCGAGGACCAGGCCGCGCCAGAGCAGCTTGACGCGGCGTAAGCCCATGAAATCCTGGATGATCATCCAGCCCTTGAGCGCGGCGATGACGAGGATGGCGCTCACCGCTGCCGGGCCGGCATGGGCAGTCTTGCCGATCAGCCAGGTGAGCACGGTCGCGACCAGCAGCGCGACCCAGAGCACGTTCAGCAGATGGGTATTCATCGCATCACATAGACGAGCGGAAACAGCACGATCCAGACCAGGTCGACCATGTGCCAGTAAGAGGCGCCGGTCTCCATGCCGTGGTGATCGTGCGCCGAGTAGCCGCCACGGCGGGCCTTTTTCCAGACGAAGCCGAGGATCACCATGCCCAGCACGACATGCAGCGCGTGGAACATCGTCAGCGAGATGTAAAAGGTGAAGAACAGATTGGTTTCCAGCGTGATACCGGCGGCGAACTTCGCGCCGTATTCGAAATACTTGACGATCAAAAAGCCGGCCCCACTGCCGATCGCCATCAGGAGCCAGTTTGCGCTGGCGCGCACATGGTTCGCCTTGATCGCCGCGACCGCGCGCGCCACTGCCCAGCTGCCGGTGATCAACAGCAGCGTGTTGATCATGCCGGCGTCGGTATCCAGCGTGCGCTGCATCACGTTGAACAGCTCGAGATGTTTGAGGCGCGTGAAGGCATAGGCGGCGAACAGCGCGAAGAAGGCAGAGAGTTCAGCGAGGATGAACACCCAGATCGCGAGATCACCGGGCGGATAGGGGCGCAACGGGTGCCCGTGCTGCCGGACGGTCATGACAGGGAAGAATCAACGGGAAAAAGCGGAAAGTCGGCGCTGGAGGAGCGGCACCGGCTTTCCGCGGTTCATCGTCAGGCGGCGGCTTTTCCCTCGCCTGGGATGAAGAAGCTCCAGATATAGACCAAAAGACCAATCAGGAAGATCACGCCGGTCCACTCGCGCATCCAGTAGAACAGGCTGACGTTTTCCTGGGCTACCATGAAGGGCAACGGACTGTCGGAGACGCGCTGCAGCCAGACTTGCAGGATGCCGGCGGCGGTGAGGAACAGCGTGATGAACACGATCGAGATCGTCATCAGCCAGAAACCCCACATCTCGGCGACCTGCGAGCGGTTCGAGTTGGCGGCGCGGCCGCGCAGGATCGGCATCGCGTAGCTGATCATCGTGATGTTGGCCATCACGTAGGCGCCATAGAAAGCCATGTGACCATGCGCCGCGGTGATCTGCGTGCCATGCGTGTAGTAGTTCACCGGCGAAAGAGTATGCAGGAAGCCCCACACGCCCGCGCCGAGGAAGGCCATCACGCCGGTGCCCAGCGCCCACAATGTGGCCGCCTTGTTCGGATGCTCGCGACGACGACGGTTGACCATGTTGAAGGCGAACAGGGTCATCGCGAAGAACGGGATCGGCTCCAAAGCAGAGAAGATCGAGCCGATCAGCTGCCAGTATTCCGGCGTGCCGATCCAGTAGTAGTGGTGGCCGGTGCCGAGGATGCCAGTGACCAGCGTCAGCGTGATGATCACATACAGCCACTTCTCGATCACTTCACGGTCGACACCCGTCACCTTGATCAGCACGAAGGCGAGAATCGAGCCGAGGATCAGCTCCCAGACGCCTTCCACCCACAGGTGCACGACCCACCACCAGTAGAACTTGTCGCGCACGACGTTGTGAGGGTTCACGAACGAGAACAGGAACAGCACCGCCAGACCCCACAGGCCGATCAGCAGCACGGTGTTGACCGCGGTCTTGCGGCCCTTGAGCACCGTCATCGTCAGGTTGAACAGAAAGGCCAGCGCGACGACGACGATGCCCAGCTTGGTGATCGTCGGCTGTTCGAGGAACTCGCGGCCCATCGTCGGCAAGAGATCGTTGCCGGTCATCGCCGCCAGCCGCGCATAAGGCACGGTCAGATAGCCGACCACGGTCAGGCCCGCGGCGACGAGGAAGATCCAGAACATCGCCAGCGCCAGCTTCGGGCTGTAGAGCTCGGTTTCCGATTCCTCTGGAATCAGATAGTAGGCAGCCCCCATGAAGCCCATCAACAGCCAGACGATCAGCGCGTTGGTATGCACCATGCGCGCGACGTTGAAGGGAATGTAGGGAAACAAGAAGTCGCCGACGACATACTGCAGGCCCATGATCAGGCCGAACAGGATCTGCGCGACGAACAGCGCGATGGCCGCGATGAAATACGGCTTCGCGACGGCTTGGGATTGATATTGCATATTCATTCTCCTCGTCGTTGGCCGGTCAGCCCTGGATGTTGGGCGGCCACTTGGCGGTGTTGATCTCGGACACGTACTTCAGGAACGCGGCGATCTCGTCGAGTTGCTGATCCGTGAAGTTGAACTGCGGCATGCTGCGCCGTCCCGGAACGCCTTCGGGCGGTCGGCTCTTGATGAACGCCTTGACCGCCTCTTCGCTGCCCAAACGCTTGACGACATTGCCCAGCTCGGGTGCGAAATAGGCGCCTTCGCCGAGCAGCGTGTGGCAGCCGATGCAGTTGTTGGTCTCCCAGATCTTCTTGCCGGCGACGACCTTCGCATCCGCGAGCATTTCGCGCTTGTCGCGTGCTGGAATGCTCTGCTCGGTCTGATAGGTCAGCGCCAGGAACACCAGCAGGAAGAACAGCGTCCCGCCGTAGAAGATGTTCCGGGCAGTCGAGGTAGTGAATGCTTCGCTCATATGGGCCCCCTTGTGTATTTGCCGCCACCAACCGTGGCGGCGTCACTTTAGGAGCCCGCGCTGTGAAGTTCCTTGATGCGGGTCAAGTCTGAAACCTTGCCGTCCTGCCAGCGCCGATCTTCAAAGCTTTGCTTCGACCCAGCGCTTGACGCTCGCCAGCGCCGCCGGCAGATGCTCTGGCTGCGTGCCGCCGGCCTGCGCCATGTCGGGCCGGCCGCCGCCCTTGCCGCCGACCTGCTGCGCCACCGCATTGACCAGCTCGCCGGCTTTCAGCTTCGCAGTGAGATCGTTGGTGACGCCAGCGATCAGGCTCACCTTGCGATCGAGAACCGAGGCCAGCACGATGACGGCGGACTTGAGCCTGTCCTTCAGCTTGTCCAGCGTCTCGCGCAAGGCCGGCACGTCGGCGCCTTCGAGCGTCGCGGCCAGCACCTTGATGCCTTTGACCTCGACGGCCCGGGATGCGAGATCGTCGCCCTGGGCAGCGGCGAGCTTCGCCTTGAGCCTCGCCAGCTCCTTCTCCAGGGCACGCGCATGCTCGACGGCCTGCGCGACCTTCTGGGCGACTTCCTGTGGCTGCGCCTTCACAACGGCCATGACTGCGTCGAGCGTGGCCTGTTGCGCCTGGACCCAAGCGAGCGCGACGTCGCCGCACACGGCCTCGATGCGGCGGATGCCAGCGGCTACCCCGCTTTCACTGACGATCTTGAACAGACCGATATCGCCGGTGCGGGAAACGTGCGTGCCGCCACAGAGTTCCAGCGACGAACCGATCGTCAGCACGCGCACTTCATCGCCGTATTTCTCGCCGAACAGCATCATCGCGCCGCTCTTTTGCGCCTGGGCCAACGGCATCACGCGCGCTTCGGTGGCTAGGTTGGCGAGGATCTCGGCATTGACGAGGGCTTCGACCTTGCGGATTTCATCCGTCGTCAGGGGCGCGTTGTGCGCGAAATCGAAGCGCGTCTTGTCCGGGTCGACCAATGACCCCTTCTGCTGCACATGGGGCCCGAGCACTTCGCGCAGCGCCTTGTGCATCAGGTGGGTGGCCGAATGGTGGCGCATGGTGCGACTTCGCGCCTGAATGTCGACTTTCGCCGTCACGCCATTGCCGACGGTGAGTTTGCCAGTCTTGACGATGCCATGATGGCCAAAAACGTTGGCTTGGATCTTCTGCGTGTCCTCGACGGCGAAGATGCCATGCACCGACTGAAACACGCCGCGGTCGCCGACCTGGCCGCCGGACTCGGCATAGAACGGCGTCTCGTCCAGCACCACCACGCCCTGCTCACCCTCATCGAGCTCATTGACCGGCGCGCCTTCCTTGTAGAGCGCGAGGATGTTGCCTTTGGCTTCGAGCGTCTCGTAACCGCGAAAGTGCGTCGCCGGCCCTTCGTAATCGAGCTGGGCGGCCATCTTGAACTTGCCGGCCGCACGGGCCTGCGCCTTCTGCTGGGCCATCGCGGCGTCGAAGGCGGCGGCATCGACCGTCATGCCCTGCTCGCGGCAGATGTCGGCGGTCAGATCCAGCGGGAAGCCGTAGGTGTCGTGCAGCTTGAAGGCCGTCGCACCATCGAACACCTTGGCGCCCTGCTGCTTCATTGCGTCGAGCTGGCCCTCGACGATCGCCATGCCATGCTCGATGGTGGCGAAGAAGCGCTCTTCTTCGAGCTTCAGCATCTCCATCACCTTCGCCTGCGCTGCCGCGAGTTCCGGATAGGCAGCGCCCATCTCGGCGACCAGATCGGGCACCAGACGATGGAAGAACGGCTGCCGTACGCCGAGTTTCCAGCCGTGGCGGATCGCGCGGCGGATGATGCGCCGCAGGACGAAGCCGCGGCCTTCATTGCCGGGAATCACGCCGTCGGCCAAGAGGAAGCTCGATGCGCGGATGTGATCGGCCAGAACGCGCAAGGAGGGCTGGTCGGGGTTCGTCTGTCCGGTTTCGCGTGCCGCGGCCTTGACCAGCGCCTGCATCAGATCGATCTCGTAATTGCTGTGCACGCCCTGCAGCACCGCGGCGATGCGCTCGAGGCCCATGCCGGTGTCGACGGAAGGCTTGGGCAGCGGGTGCATCACGCCGGCCTCGTCGCGGTTGAACTGCATGAAGACGAGATTCCAGATCTCGATGTAACGGTCGCCGTCTTCGTCGGGCGAGCCGGGCGGCCCGCCGGGAATGCCAGGGCCGTGGTCGTAGAAGATCTCGGTGCAGGGGCCGCAGGGACCGGTATCGCCCATCATCCAGAAGTTGTCGGACATGTAGCGGCCGCCCTTGTTGTCGCCGATGCGCACCGTGCGCTCGATGGGCACGCCGACTTCCCTGGTCCAGATGTCATAGGCCTCGTCGTCCTCGGCATAGACGGTGACCCACAGCTTCTCGGCCGGCAGCTTGTAGACCTCGGTCAAGAGCTCCCAGGCATATTTGATCGCGTCCCGCTTGAAGTAATCACCGAAGCTGAAGTTGCCGAGCATTTCGAAGAAGGTGTGATGCCGCGCGGTATAGCCGACGTTCTCCAGGTCATTGTGCTTGCCGCCGGCGCGCACGCATTTCTGCGCGGTGGTGGCGCGCGTATAGGGCCGCTTGTCGAAGCCGAGGAAGACATCCTTGAACTGGTTCATGCCGGCGTTGGTAAACAGCAGCGTCGGGTCGTCGAACGGCACCAGCGACGACGACGGCACGATGGTGTGGCCCTTGGACTCGAAGAACTTGAGGAACTTTTCGCGGATTTCTGCGCTTTTCATGGCCTTGCCCGGAAGTGCTTGACGTGGCAGTGGATTCTACGCGAAGCAGACAACAAAAAGCCCGCCGGCGGCGGGCTGCGACGACTCGGCAGGCACTGGCTCAGCGATGCTGACGGTCATGCTTCTGGCGATAGATGCGGCGGCTCTCGACGTTCTGGGCATACTGGATGCGGGCGCGCTCGCGGGCGGTGACCACGCCGTCGCCCTTGGCGCGATTCTCCATCGCATCGATGCGGTCCTGGCCGCGCTCGAGGCGGGCGGCTTCGCGCGCGGTCAATTGGCCGGAGGCGATGCCCTGATCGATACGCCGCTCCTGGTTCATCTGGCGCTGGTCGATGCCCGGCGTGGCGGTCTGAGCAAAAGCGGAAAAAGCGATCGAGGCGATGACGGCGGCGGCAAGCGGGTGGATTTTCATGGTTTTCTCTCCTTTGATTGGCATGGGACATCCCACACTGCGCATTACCGCAGAAAGTTGTAAGTGCGCCATGAGCCGATTGCAAGCAATTGTTTCAATGCCTGGGCTAGCACAGGTCGGGCCGGTCGGTGAAAATTGCCGCCGCGCCGAGTGAAAACATCCGCTGCGCCAGCGCGGCATCATTCACCGTCCACGCCGCCCAGGCAATGCCCGCGCTGGCCAAGTCGTGTGCCATCGCCTCGTCCGCATGGGCTGCATTCAGATGCACGGCCACCGCACCGAGACGCTCCCGCCGTGCCTGCCAGTCCTCGGGCAGCCGATCGCACAAGAGCGCGAAGGCCGCGTTCGGCAGTTCGTGCCGAGCTCGAGCCGCCGCATCTTCGCTGAATGAAGACACAACCCCATTGCCATGCCAGTGACGCGCCAACCACCGGCCGACGACCGCGCCCGTCTCCGTCGCGCGACCTGTCGCGGGCTTGAGCTCGACGTTCGCCCACAGGCCGAGCCGCTCACACATGCCGATCGCCTCACCGAGCGTCGGCACACGCGCATCGCAGGCGCGAATCTCGGCCAGTGTCATGTCGGCCACCACGCCCTGGCAGCGCGTGGTGCGGTCGAGGGTGGCGTCGTGCATCAGGATCGGCACGGCATCGCGCGTGAGCATCACGTCGAACTCGACCGCCCGGCAGCCGGCGTGCTTTGCGGCCAGCAGGCCGGCAATGGAGTTTTCCATCGCCAGATGTCCGCCGCAGCGGTGCGCGATGATTCTTGGATAGCGGATCACGGTTTGGCCGTCATCGGCGCAAGGATCGGCGCCGCGCGCGCCACCGCGGCGTCGAGCGCAGCTTTCGGCGGCTTTTGGTTGCCCCAGACGTATTCGATTTCCTCGTCGAGGATCGCGCGGATGCGGCTCTTGCCGAAACCGCTCTTGGTGCGCGCGGCATCGCGTTTTTGCATCATCAAGCGCGCCTCGGCCTCGGCGAGAATCGCCGGCGAGAGGCCGGATTCGCGCAGCGCCTGCATGGCCGCCGGAGTCATCGGCAGAAAACCGGTGGCGCGCACCCAGTCGCGCTGCACCTCGGGGCGCATCAGGAAGGCGATGAAGCGCGCAATGACTTGCCGTTGTGGTTTCTTGTCCGCTGCCAGCACCCACAGCGCAGCGCCGTCCGGCAGCACCTGTTTGGGCTTCGCGCCATAGACATCATCGTAATAGGGCAGCGCAGCGACGCCGAGCGGGAATTCAGGCTGCAGGCGTTTGAGCAGCGCATATAGAGACGACTCCCCGGTGAGCATCGCGCATTCGCCTTGGGCGAAACGCTCGTCGCCTTCTCGGCCCGGGCCGGAATAGACGAAGTACAGGCTCTTCTGCCAGCTCGTCAGCAATGCCATGTGCTTGACATTGACCATGTTGTTGATCGCCAGCCGGTCCTGCTTGCCCTCTTTCAGGGTGATCGGCTCACCGTGCTGCGCGGCGATGTTCTCGACATGGATCCAGGCAAAGCGCGAGCTGGTGAGCGGGCATTTCCATCCGGCCTCACGCAGCTTGCCGGCGGCTTCCTGCACCTCCCACCAGGTTTTCGGAGGGGTGTCCGGATTCAGCCCCGCCTGGGTGAAAGCCGTCTTGTTGTAGAACAGCACCGGCACCGACAGCGCCAGCGGCAAGGCCACCATCCGGCCGGCGAGGTCATCGACGGCATCGAACACCTGTGGGTAGAACGCCTTGGCATCGAAAGACTGTTTCCCTGTCTTCATCACGACCGAAAGCGGCAGAAAACGCGGCCGGGTGCCGAACATGGCCAGGGCGTCGTCCTGGTCGAACAAGGCCAGATGTGGCAGCCGCGCACGGTCGGTAACCCCTTGGACATCCTCGAGCACGATGCGCCCGGCACCGCTTTTGAGCTTGGCCTCGTTATCGTTGAAGCGCACCACCAGGGTGGCGAGCGCATCGAGCGGCGGCCCGGACAGCGCGTGGCGCAAGACGATTTCCTGAGGCGGCGTGGGCGCCACCGGCGCGGCGGCGTGCTTCGTCTTGGGGGCTGCCTGGAGCAAACCAGGCATGGCCAGCAGCACGCCAGCGGCCAGAGAGAGCAAACTGCGTTTCATCGTTTCCAATCGAGCGGAAGGAAAACGCGCAGTGTAACGCGACAGAAGCCGCGCATTTCCACCATCTATTCCAGCGACAGGGCAAGTGCGTATTTGCCGTAAACTGCGGACGTGATGGCGCAATTTTTCCGCAATTTCGTCCCCGTCCTGCTCGGCTGCCTGCTCGCCGCCGGCTGTGAGCAGCTCGGTTTTCCCGATCCCGCCAAAGTGGAAGCGGCCCGCGAGGCCGAAGGACGCGCGATCGGCGGCGCCTGCCGGCACAGCGGCCGGGCGCTCGAAGATTGCTACAAGCTCAACCCGAAGGCCTCGAAGGCGGCGATCTATGCCGGCTGGCGCGACATGGACGCCTACATGCGCGAGAACAACATCCCGATCGTGCCGAGCAGTTCGAGCTCAGCGCGCAAGCCCGCCGAGGACAAACCCGCAACGGACGAGTCCGCTGCGAAGGCGAAGCCCAGCCCGGCCGCGGCATCCCCGAGCGACGCCCCGGCAGCGCCAGCGCGCAGATCTACTTGAACTGCCGTAGAATCGACGCCGGTCCCGCCGGTTGGACCCGCTTCACCTCCGCATCGTCGCCCTGCCTGAACCGGCGCAGTCTCTGGACGATCTGGCGCGCGACTACAACCGGAGCACCGATGAAATTCACCGACCTTGGGCTCTCGCCCGAAATATTGCGGGCCGTGCAGGATGCCGGCTATCTCGAACCGACGCCGATCCAGGCTCAGGCGATTCCCGCCGTGCTCGCCGGCCATGACGTGATGGGCGGCGCGCAGACCGGCACCGGCAAGACCGCCAGCTTCACCCTGCCGCTTTTGCACAAGCTCGCCCGCCACGCCAACACCAGCCCTTCCCCCGCCCGCCATCCGGTGCGCGCGCTGATCCTGACGCCGACGCGCGAACTGGCGATGCAGGTCGAGGAATCGGTCAAGACCTACGGCAAGTATCTGCCGTTGCGTTCGGTGTGCATCTATGGCGGCGTGGACATGAAGGCCCAGATCAATGCGCTCAAGGAAGGGCGCGAGATCGTCGTTGCGACCCCCGGCCGCCTGCTCGACCACGTCGAGCAGAGGACGGTGAATTTCGGCGCCGTCGAATTCCTCGTGCTCGACGAAGCCGACCGCATGCTCGACATGGGCTTCATTCCGGACATCAAGCGCATCCTGAAACTCTTGCCGACGACGCGCCAGAGTCTCTTGTTCTCGGCGACCTTCTCGGACGAGATCAAGAAGCTCGCCGACGCGATGTTGAAAAGCCCGCTGTTGATCGAGGTCGCGCGCCGCAACACGGTGTCCGAGACCATCACCCACCGCGTGCACCCGGTCGCCGCCGAGCGGAAACGTTACCTACTCAAGCATCTGCTCGAGGATCCGGCGATGTGCCAGGTGCTGGTCTTCGTCGGCACCAAGTTCGGCGCCGCGCGGCTCGCCTCCTGGCTCGAACGCCAGGGTATCCAGGCCACCGCGATCCATGGCGACAAGAGCCAGCAAGAGAGAACCCGCGCTCTCGAAGCCTTCAAATCGGGCGCGGCGCGCGTGCTGGTCGCCACCGACGTCGCCGCGCGCGGCCTCGACATCGACGACCTGCCGCACGTGATCAATTACGAGCTGCCGCGCGTCGCCGAGGACTACGTGCACCGCATCGGCCGCACCGGCCGCGCCGGCAAGCCCGGCGAGGCGACTTCGCTGGTCGCCCCCGAAGAGATGAAGCAGCTGGCCGAAATCGAGAAACTCACGCGCTTTACGATCGAACGCGTCGTCGTCCCGGGCTTCGAGCCCGGTGCGGCTGCCCCCGCGGTCGAACGCGAGGAACGAATGGGGCGCGCTGGCCGCGGGCACGGGCACAAGCAGGACAGACGCGCCAGCCACGGGCCGAAGGCGCCGATCGACCATCTACCCGACCCCGCCGCGCATCTGCCGCGCGTGCCGAAGCAGCCAATGATCGCCGCAGACGGCTTCGATTTTTCCAAGCCCTACACGCCGAAGGAAGTCCCTGCCGCATCGCCGAAGGAAACAAAATCGGCGCTGGCACAGCGGCATCCCAGCCGCCCCCTGCGCCCCGTCGCCGCCCTCTTGGGCGGCTTTGCCAAGAAACCGGAGAATCCTGCATGAAACTCGTCCGCTTCGGCTCGAAGGGCCGCGAAAAACCCGGCCTGATCGACCGGGAGGGTCGTCTGCGCGACCTGTCCCCCCACTGCGCCACGATCGGCTGGGAGGAGCTGTCACCCGCCGGCCTCAAACGACTGTCCCGCATCGATCCCGCCACGCTGCCCGTCGTCAGAGGCAAGCCGCGGCTGGGCGTGCCCTTCACGGGCATCAGCAAGATCGTCGGCGTCGGCCTCAATTACCGCGACCATGCCAAAGAGACCGGCGCGGCGATCCCGACCGAACCGGTGTTGTTCATGAAGGCCACCACTGCGATCAACGGCCCCTTCGATGACATCGTGCTGCCGCGCGGTTCGACGCACACCGACTGGGAAGCGGAGCTCGGCGTGGTGGTCGGCAAGACGGCACGTTACGTCGAGGAAAGCCAGGCGCTCTCCCATGTCGCCGGCTATGTCACCTTCCACGATGTCTCCGAACGCGACTTCCAGAAGAACCGTGGTGGCAGCTGGGACAAGGGCAAGGGCTGCGACAGCTTCGCGCCGATCGGTCCCTGGCTGGTCACGCACGACGAGATCCCCGATCCGCAATCCCTGCGGGTCTGGTGCGAAGTCAACGGCGAGCGGCGCCAGGACGGCAACACGGCCGACATGATCTTCCCGGTCGCGTATCTGGTGAGCTACATCTCGCAGTTCATGACGCTCAATCCCGGCGACGTGATCTGCACCGGCACGCCCGCCGGCGTCGGGATGGGCATGAAGCCGCCACGCTTCCTCAAGGCCGGCGACGTCGTCAGGATCTGCGTCGAAGGGCTGGGCGAGCAGTGCCAGACAGTGGTCGCTTCCTGATCCCGGATGAAATTCGGTCTCGACCGCCTGATCGAAGATGCCGCCCTGCGCGCCCCACTTGCCGGTCGCCGCGTCGCGCTGCTTGCTCACCCGGCCTCGACGTCGCGCGAGCTGACCCATGCGCTCGATGCCCTGTCGGCGCTGCCGGAAATCCAGCTCACCGCGGCCTTCGGTCCGCAGCATGGCCTCAAGGGCGACAAGCAGGACAACATGATCGAATCGCCGGACTGCGTCGATCCGACCCACGGCATCCCGATCTTCAGCCTCTACGGCGCGGTGCGGCGACCGACCGACGCGATGATGGAGACTTTCGACACGCTGCTCGTCGATCTGCAGGATCTGGGCTGCCGCATCTACACCTTCGTCACCACGCTGCGCTATGTGCTCGAAGCTTGTGCGCAGCATGGCAAGGCGGTCTGGGTGCTCGACCGCCCCAATCCGGTCGGCCGTCCCGTCGAGGGGCTTCTCTTGCGGCCGGGATGGGAAAGCTTCGTCGGCGCCGGCCCCATGCCGATGCGCCACGGCTTGACGTTCGGCGAACTAGCGCGCTGGTTCGTCGCGACCCTTGCTCTGGATGTCGAGCTGAAGGTGATCGAGATGATCGACTGGCAGCCGCAGGCCGCGCCCGGCCATGGCTGGCCGCTCTTGACGCGCAGCTGGATCAACCCCAGCCCCAACGCACCGAATCTGTCGATGGCGCGCTGCTACGCCGGCACCGTGATGCTGGAAGGCACGACACTGTCCGAAGGACGCGGCACGACCCGGCCGCTGGAACTCTTCGGCGCGCCCGACATCGACACCGCACGGCTACTCGCCGAAATGCAGCGGCTAGCCCCACAGTGGCTTTCCGGCTGCGCCTTGCGTCCCTGCTGGTTCGAGCCGACTTTTCACAAGCATGCCGGGGTGCTGTGCGCCGGCATCCAGATCCACGTCGATGATCCGGCGCACTACGATCATCGACGCTTCAAGCCCTGGCGGCTTATGGCACTCGCCTTCAAGGCGATCCGCCGGCTCTATCCCGACTATCCCCTCTGGCGCGACTTCCCGTACGAATACGAAACCGAACGGCTGGCCATCGACGTGATCAACGGCTCGCCCTTGCTGCGCGAGTGGGTCGACGACCCGGCCGCGACACCGGCCGATCTCGACGCCTTGGCCGATCCTGACGAAGCAGCCTGGCGGAAGGCCAGGGAAGCCTTCCTCCTGTACCCGTGACCTCCCCTTGAAGTTTTCCCACCAGCGCACATATCGGCGGCATGAGGCGGCAGCCGCTGCCGTCACCCAACCTATCGAGGAGAAAACGCATGGTCTATCGCACACTGTTTCCCCGCGACCTGTTCGCGGAACTGGAGCGCCTGCAGCGTGACATGCAGCAGGCATTCGATCTAAGCATCCGTGGCGGTGCGCGCGGTGGTTTTCCGGCGCTGAACATCGGCAGCACGCCGCAATCGGTCGAGATCTACGCCTTCGCGCCGGGCATCGACCCGGCGGCGATCGAGGTACAGATCGAGAAGGGCGTGCTCACCATCGCCGGCGAACGCGCCGAGGAGACCTTGCCGGAAAAAGCGACGCTGCACATCGGCGAACGTTTCGCCGGCCGTTTCCGCCGCGTGATCACCCTGCCGGACGACATCGACCCGAACAGCGCGACGGCGAAGTATCGCGACGGCGTGCTGCACATCAGCATCGCCCGCCAGGAAGCCGCGATTCCGCGCCGCATCGCGATCCAGTGACAAGGAGGAATGCGCCATGACGACAGCCATCGAAAAGACCCAAGGCAAGACGACCCAGCCCGAGGCCAGCCTGCTGCCGCCGGTGAATGTCATCGAGGATGCGAACGGCATCACGCTGACGGCGGATCTGCCCGGCGTGCCGAAAGACAAGCTGAACCTGCTGGTGGAAGCGGATACGCTGACCATCGAAGGGGAAGTGGCGCTCACCATGCCGGAGGGCATGGAATCGCTGCACGCCGAGGTGAATCTGCCGCGTTACCGGCGGGTGTTCACGCTCTCCAAGGAGCTCGACAGCGACAAGGTCGGCGCCGAATTCACCAACGGCGTGCTGAAGCTGCGCATCCCGAAGGCGGCACACGCGCAACCGAAGCGTATCGAGATTCGCGTCGAATGAGCGCTCCCCGGCGCGGGCGTCGCCCGTGCCGGAATCTCAGCCTTTCAACGCCGCCAGCACCTCATCCAGCGTCTTCTTCGCATCGCCGAACAGCATCCGGTTGTTCTCCTTGTAGAACAGCGGATTGTCGACGCCGGCATAGCCGGAGGCCATCGAGCGCTTCATCACGATCGAGGTCTTCGCCTTCCAGACTTCGAGCACCGGCATGCCCGCGATCGGGCTGCCGGGCACTTCCTGCGCCGCCGGATTGACGATGTCGTTGGCGCCGATCACCAGCGCGACGTCGGTGTCCGGAAAGTCCGGGTTGATCTCGTCCATCTCCAGCACGATGTCGTAGGGCACCTTGGCTTCGGCCAGCAACACGTTCATGTGTCCCGGCATGCGCCCGGCCACCGGGTGGATGCCGAAGCGCACATTGACGCCCTTCTCGCGCAGTAGCCGGACGATCTCGGAGACGGTGTGCTGCGCTTGCGCCACCGCCATGCCGTAGCCAGGCACGATGATCACGTTCTTCGCTTCTTTCAGTAGCTCGGCAGTCTCGGCGGCCGTGATCGGATTCACCTCACCGGCCGGTGCCGCTTCCCCAGCGCCGATTTTCTGCCCTTCCCCGGTGCCGAAGCCGCCGGCGATCACCGAGAGGAAGTTGCGGTTCATCGCCCGGCACATGATGTAGGAGAGGATCGCGCCGCTCGAACCCACCAACGCGCCGACGACGATCAATAGGTCATTCGACAGCATGAAACCGGTGGCGGCCGCCGCCCAGCCCGAGTAGGAGTTGAGCATCGAGACGACCACCGGCATGTCGGCACCGCCGATCGCCATCACCATGTGGATGCCGAACAAGAGGCCAATCACGGTCATCACGATCAGCGGCGTCATGCCCGCGGCAATGCTGTCTGCGTGCAAGAAGGCATAGCCAAAGTAGATCACCATCAGCGCCAGCACGAGATTGAGCGCATGGCGGCCCGGCAGCAGCAGCGGCTTGCCGGAAATCTTGCCGGAGAGCTTGGCGAAGGCGACGAGCGAGCCGGAGAAGGTCACCGCGCCGATGTAGATACCGACATAGATTTCCAGCTCATGGATCAGCTTTTCGGCGCCGGCGAGCGGCTGCGAGGTGTCGATGTAGCTGGCAAAACCCACCAGACAGGCGGCCAGGCCCACCAGGCTGTGCATCAACGCAACCAGCTCCGGCATCTGCGTCATCTTGACGATCTTCGCCGCGTAGAGGCCGATCGAGCCGCCAACGACCATCGCTGCGACGATCCAGGGCAGCCCGGCGAGCGTCACGCGCGGGCCGAAAACGGTGGCGAGCACCGCGATCGCCATGCCAGTGATGCCGTAGAGATTGCCGCGCCGCGCGGTTTCCGGGTTCGACAGCCCTCCGAGACTGAGGATGAACAGGATGGTGGCGCCCAGATAGGCGACGGCGGAAAGATTTGCGCTCATCGGGACGACCTCACTTCCTGAACATCGCCAGCATGCGGCGGGTGACGGCAAAGCCGCCGAACATGTTGATCGCCACCAGCAGCACGGCGACGAACGCCAGACCGCGGATGAGGGCATCGGGCCGGTCGGCCAAGCCGGACTCGGGCGGTGCGATTTGGATCAGCGCGCCGATCGCGATGATCGAAGAGATCGCGTTGGTGACGCTCATCAACGGCGTATGCAGCGAAGGTGTGACGTTCCAGATCACCATGTAGCCGACGAAGCAGGCCAGCACGAAAACGGTGAAATGCGACAGGAAAGAGGCCGGCGCAAACGCTCCGATCAACCCAAACAGCACGGCGCCGATCGCGAACAGGATGGCGAGCGTCTTGCCCGCCATCGGCCCTCCCGCGCCATGCCCTGCCGCCGCAGGCTTTGGCGCAGACGCCGGGGCGGGTTTCGGCGCCGCGGCAGGCAGCTTCGGCGGCGGCGCCGGCCAGGTGATCTCGCCGTTCTTGATCACGGTCAGGCCGCGGATCGCGTCGTCGTCGAAATTCACATCGATCGTGCCGTCCTTGTTCTTGCACAGCTCCTCGGCGAGCCGCAACAGGTTGGTGGCATACAGCGTCGAGGCCTGGCGCGAAAGCCGCGAGGGCAGATCGGTGTAGCCGATGATCGTCACGCCGTGGCGCACCACCGCCTCGCCGGGCACGGTCAGCTCGCAGTTGCCGCCCTGCTCGGCGGCCATATCGACGATCACGCTGCCCGGGCGCATCGTCTGCACCATCTCGGCGGTGATCAGCTTCGGCGCCGGCTTGCCCGGAATCAGTGCGGTGGTGATGACGATGTCGGCATCCTTGACCTCACGCGCATACATCGCCCGCTGCGCGGCCTTGAAGCCTTCCGACATCTCTTTCGCATAGCCGCCGGCACCGGCGCCCTCTTCCTCGTAATCGACCTTGACGAACTCGCCACCGAGCGATTTCACCTGGTCGGCGACTTCCGAGCGCGTATCGTTGGCGCGCACGATCGCGCCGAGATTCGCCGCGGTGCCGATCGCCGCCAGTCCCGCCACTCCCGCGCCGGCGATGAACACCTTGGCCGGCGGAATCTTGCCGGCGGCGGTGACCTGGCCGGCAAAGAAACGGCCGAAGGCATTGGCCGCCTCGATCACCGCGCGGTAGCCGGCGATGCTGGCCATCGAGGTGAGCGCATCCATCTTCTGCGCGCGGGAGAGCTGGCGCGGCAGACAATCCAGCGCCAGCACGGTGGCTTTTTTCGCGGCAAGCGTCTCCATCAGCTGCGGGTTCTGCGCCGGCCAAATGAAGCCGATCAACGTCGCGCCTTCCTTCATCGAGGCGATCTCGGCCAAGCTGGGCGGGCGCACCTTGAAAACGATGTCCGCGGCCGCCCACAGGCTTGCCGCATCGGGAAGCACCTGCGCCCCGGCAGCCTGGTACGCCGCATCGCTGAAATTGGCGGCCGCGCCGGCATCATGCTCGATCGCGACGGCAAAGCCGAGCTTGATCAGTTTTTCGACGACTTCGGGAACCGTCGCGACGCGTTTCTCACCCGGGGTGGTTTCCCTGGGCACGCCGATCGTCAATGGCATTTCGATTCTCCTTATTCTGCTTGCTTCGGCGGTGTCCGCCGCCAAGGCGGCACCGGTCGTTGTTCGGCAACGTACTTGACGCGCAGGACGATACACGAGACGTTGTCGCCCCGTCCGGCGGCGCGTTCCCGCGCGCCCTGGATCAGGCGTTCGGCCGCCTCGCGCGGCGAAAGCTCCGAGAGCAGTTGGCCGAGCTCCTGGTCGGAAAAATACGCCCACAGGCCATCGGAGCACAGCAGGAAGCTGTCGCCTTCGGCGAGCGGATCGGCGCTGCCGAATTCGATTTGCGGCGGCGCCTCGTCGCCGAGGCAAGAGATGAGCAGATTCTTCTGCGGATGTTCGCGCGCCTGCGCCTCGGTCAGATAACCCTCTTTGACCAGATTCATCACATGGGAATGGTCCCAGGTTTTTGCGATCAGCTTGCCCGAGCGGAAATGATAGACGCGCGAATCGCCGCAATGGGCCCAGTCGGCCTTGCCATGATGGATGATCAGCAGACAGGCGGTGCTGTGCGGCTCCTGTTCGCTCGTCAGATGCACCAGCCGGATCGCGGCATGGGCATCGTTGATGCTGCCAGCGAGGATGTCGCGGATCTCGCCGGCCTCCAGCGCACTGCTAACGAAATTGGTACGTGCGGAATGCACCACCTGCTCGGCTGCAAGTGCGCCGCCCGTATGTCCGCCCATGCCGTCGGCGACCACCGCGAGCAAAGCGCCCTTGCGGGTCGGATGGGCGAACAGGCCGATGCGGTCCTGCTGCTCGTCGCGGTCACCGATATGCTGCGCGCTGCAGGTTTCGAGGATGAAGGGCATTTTTTGATTATATTGGCTTCCATTCTGTCCTGAAGGAGAATACAAATGCTGCCCGGACGTGGTTACAACGAACTGAGCCTCGGCGATGTCTTTGAGTCCGCGATGACCCTGACCGAAACGCATGTCGTCCTCGGCGCCGGGCTGTTCGGCGACTTCAATCCCCTGCACGTCAATGAAAGCTGGGCGAAGAAAGGCAGATTCGGCACCCGCATCGCGCATGGCTATCTGACCAGCAACGTGATGGCGGCGCAGTTCGGCATGCTGCTCTACGGCACGGCGATCGCCTATCTCGAACATGCGATCAAATTCACCGCGCCAGTCAAACCCGGCGATACGCTGCATGTCGCCTGGACGGTCACCGCCAAGGAAGACAAGCCGAAACACGATGGTGGCGTAGTGAGCTTTTCCGGCGTCTGCAAGAACCAGGACGGCACCGTGGTCGCCGAGGCTACTGCCAAGCTGTTGGTGAAGAACAACGGTTAACGTGAAATACGATCAGCCATGCCCTCGACGATCGCCACACGACCGGAAGATCACCCTCGCGGCGAAAGCCGCGCACACGCCGTAGGGGTAGGCCTTGTGCCTACCCCCTTGTGCCTACCCGTCAACCCGCCCATAGGGCGGGCACAACGCCCGCACATCGGGCGAGCACAAGACCCGCACATCGGGCGGGCACAAGACCCGCATATCGGGCGGGCACAAGACCCGCCCCTACAGGATGTGGGCGCGCGAGCGAGAGTGCCCGTTGGGCGCGTTAGCCGGCAAGGCGCTCGTCGAGCCACTCGATCCAGTGCTTGATCGGCACCGCGGTGCCGGCGGCCAGATGCGCGATGCAGCCGATGTTGGCGCTGGCGATCATTGCGGGCTGGCCAGCGAGCAAGGCCGCGAGCTTGCGGCCGCGCAGACGCTGCGAGAGCTCCGGCTGCAGAATCGAATAGGTGCCGGCCGAGCCGCAGCAGAGATGGGCATCGGCGACCGGCGTCAGATCGAAACCGGCGGCGGTGAGCAGCGCTTCGACCACGCCGCGCAGTTTCAGGCCATGCTGCAGGCTGCACGGCGCGTGGAAGGCCATCTTGTGCCGTCCCCATGTTGGCAAATGAGGCGCCGAGTTTTCGAGCAGCTTCAGGAGGGCATCCTTTTCCGCGGCGACGACCTCGGCTATGTCGCGCGCCAGCGCGCCGACGCGGGATGCCTTCGCCGCATAGGCCGGATCGTCCTGGAGCAGATGACCATAGTCCTTGACCTCGACGCCGCAGCCGGAGGCGGTGATGACGATGGCCTCGGCACCGGCTTCGAGATGAGGCCACCAGGCATCGATGTTGCGCCGCGCATTTTCGCGCGCGCCTTCGGCATCCCCCAGATGGAGCCGCACCGCGCCGCAGCAGCCGGCCCCGGCCGCTTCGAACAGGTGGATGCCGAGCCGTGCCAGCACACGCTTTGCCGCGCCGTTGATGTTGGGATACATCGACGGCTGGGCGCAGCCGGCCAAGGCCACCATGCGACGGGACTGTGGCGCGACGACCGGCTCCGGCCCGCTCGACGCGATCGGCGGCACCTTGGCTTTCAAGGCGGAGGGCAAAAAGGGTCGCACCAGCTGCCCCAGGCGCAGCGCGCTGCCGAACAGCCTTGGGCGCGGCAGCCCTTCGCGCAATGCGATGCGCATCAGCTTGTCCGCCCCTTGGCGCGGCAGGCGGGCTTCGATGAGCTCGCGGCCGATATCGAGCAAACGCGCGTAGCGTACGCCCGACGGGCAGGTGGTCTCGCAGGAACGGCAGGTCAGGCAGCGGTCCAGATGCAGGCGCGTCTTTTCCGTCACTTCGGCGCCTTCGAGCAGCTGCTTGATCAGGTAGATGCGCCCGCGCGGGCCGTCGAGCTCGTCACCCAGGAGCTGATAGGTCGGGCAGGTCGCGGTGCAGAAGCCGCAATGCACGCACTTGCGGAGAATCGCTTCCGCTTCGCGGCCCGCCGCGGTGTCGCGAATGAAATCGGCCAGATGCGTTTCCATCAGAGCTCCGGATAGAGGCGGCCGGGATTGAAGATGCCGCGCGGGTCGAAGGCGGCCTTGAGGTTCTTGTGCAATGTCAGCAGCGGCGCAGGCAGCGGCGCGAAGGCGCCGATGCGCTCTTTGAGTTCGGGCGGCGCGCGCCACAATGTCGCGTGGCCGCCGACGGTAGCCGCCGCGGCGCGGATCATTTCCGCCGGCAGATCGGTTTTCAGCCAGCGCAGGCCGCCGCGCCATTCGATCAGCGACTCGCCCGGAAGATCGAGCGGCGGCGTGGTCGGCGGCACGGAGAGCCGCCAGAGCGTCTCGGCGGCAAAGAACGGCAGCCGCTGGTCGCGCAAGTCGTCCCAGAAACCATCATCTGCCGTGTCATCAGCGCCGAGTTTTGCGCATGCCGCCTCGACCGCCGCGCGCGCACCGGCGAGCTTGAGCGTCAGCACACTTTCATGCCAGGCGCTGGCGACGATCGGCAAGGGTTGCGCCGCCCAACGGTTCAACCGTTCGAGCGCCTCGGCCTGTGAGAGGGCAAACCTCACGGTCGCGACGGCGACCGGCCGCGGCATCACCTTCAGCGACACCTCGAGCAACAGCCCCAGCGTACCGAGGCTGCCAGCCATCAGGCGCGCGACGTCGTAGCCGGCGACGTTCTTCATCACCTGGCCGCCGAAGACCAGTTCATGCCCCTGGCCGTCGATCAGCTTCACACCGAGCAGATAATCGCGCAGACTGCCGGCGCTCACCCGCCGCGGTCCGGAAAGCCCCGCCGCGACGACGCCGCCGATGGTCGAATCGGCGGAAAAACGCGGTGGCTCGAAGGGCAGGCATTGGCCTTTCTGCGCGAGCACGGCCTCGATTTCGGCAAGCGGCGTGCCCGCGCGCGCAGTGATCACCAGCTCGCTCGGCTCATAGGCGACGATGCCGCGATGAGCGCGCACCTCGAGCACTTCGCCGCGCGGCGCGTTGCCATACCAGTCCTTGCTGCCAGCGCCGCGGATGCAAAGCGGGGCCGTGGCGCTCTTCACGTGCTCGATGAATCGTTGGCTCAGATCGTTCATCGCGCCGTCCCCGTCAGCCGATATTCGGAACAGCGCCGCGGTGTGGGCACCGCCTTGCCCGGATTGAGCAACCCCTGCGGGTCGAAGGCGGCCTTCACGGCATGGAAGGCAGTGAGCTCGTCGGGCGTGAACTGCACGCACATCTGGCCGATCTTTTCGATGCCGACGCCATGCTCGCCGGTGATCGTGCCGCCGACATCGACCGAGAGCTCGAGGATGCGCGCGCCGAAGGCGGTGGCGCGTTCCAGCTCGCCCGGCCGGTTGGCATCGAACATGATGAGCGGATGCAGGTTGCCATCGCCGGCATGGAAGACGTTGGCGCAGCGCAGGCCATAGCGCTCGGAGAGCTCGCCGATGCGCGTCAGGACCGTGGCGAGATGCTTCCTCGGGATCGTGCCATCCATGCACAGATAATCCGGCGTAAGCCGCCCCACCGCCGGAAAGGCGGCCTTGCGGCCGGCCCAGAACAGCAGGCGCTCGGCCTCATTCTGCGAGATGCGCAGGCTGCGCGCGCCGGCCTTCTCCAGCACCGTCTTCATCGCCGCGATCTCTTCCTCGACTTCTTCCGGCGTGCCGTCGGATTCGGCGAGCAAAATCGCCTCGGCCGAAAGATCGTAGCCGGCATGGACGAAATCCTCGACTGCCGCAGTGGCCGGCTTGTCCATCATCTCGAGCCCGGCGGGAATGATGCCGGCGGCGATGATGTCGGCCACCGCATTGCCCGCCTGGGTGAGATCGTCGAACGAAGCCATCACCACGCGCGCCAGCTGCGGCTTCGGCGTGAGCTTCACCGTCACTTCCAGCACCACCGCGAGCATGCCCTCGGAGCCGATGAGCAGTGCGAGCAGGTCGTAGCCAGGGCTGTCGAACGCCTCCGAGCCGATCTCGACGATCGTGCCATCGATCAGCGCGATGCGCAGCCTTAGGATGTTGTGCACCGTGAGGCCGTATTTCAGGCAATGCACGCCGCCGGAGTTCTCGGCGACGTTGCCGCCGATCGTGCAGGCGATCTGCGAGGAGGGATCCGGCGCGTAATAGAGGCCATACGGCGCGGCCGCCTCCGAGATGGCGAGATTCCTCACCCCGGGTTGCACGCGCGCCGTGCACGCTTGCGGATCGACCGCCAGGATGTGCATGAACTTGGCTAGCGACAGGATCACCCCGCCGGCGACCGGCGTTGCCCCGCCCGAAAGCCCGGTGCCGGCGCCGCGCGCCACCACCGGCACGCGGTGGCGATGGCAGGCTTTCAGGATCGCGACCACCTGTTCTTCGGTCTCGGGCAGCGTCACCAGCCAGGGCATCTGACGATAGGCGGTGAGCCCGTCACACTCATAGGGCTTGAGCTCTTCGGGGTGGGTGATCAGCGCGGCGGGCGGCAAAAAGGCCGCCAGCTCATGAAGCAGCGCTTCAAGCGCCTCGGCCGGCACTTCGGGCACGTCGGCCGATGATGGGGAATGGCTCATCGATAGGGTTCCAGCCAGGAGAAACTGTCGGCAGTCGCGCCGCTCGGCCGATATTCGCAGCCGATCCAGCCGGCATAGCCGAGCGCTTCCAGACGACGAAAGAGAAATGGAAAATTGATTTCGCCGCTGCCCGGCTCATGGCGGCCGGGATTGTCGGCGATCTGGATGTGGCCGATCTTCGGAAGCCACCGTTCGAGGGTGGCGGCGAGCTCCCCTTCCATCCGCTGTGCGTGATAGACGTCGTATTGCAAAAAGAGGTTCTTGCTGCCTACCGCGTCGATGACTTCCATCGCCTGGGCCGTCGTCGCGATCAGAAAGCCCGGCACATCGCGGGTATTGAGCGGCTCCAACATCAGCCGGATGCCGGCGCGCTGCGTCACCGCGGCAGCGAAGGCGAGGTTGTCGATCAGGGTTTCGATCGCCTTGGCGCGATCACCCTCCGGAATGCCGGCCAGGCAGTTGAGCCGCGTGCAGCCGAGGGCCTCGGCATATTCGATCGCCAGACCGACGCCGTCCTGGAACTCGGCCTTGCGGGAAGGCTGGCAGGCTAGCCCGCGCTCACCAGCCGCCCAGTCACCTGCCGGCAGATTGAACAGCACGACCTCGACGTTGGCAGTGAGCGCCACTTCGACCAGCGCGGCCTTCTCGTGCGCATAAGGGAAGTGGAACTCGACGCCAGCAAAACCCGCGCGCGCTGCCGCCGCGAATCGGTCGAGGAAGTCGTGTTCCTGAAACAGCAGGGACAGATTGGCGGAAAACTGGAGGGGCATGGGAAAGGATTATCCCAGAGCCAGCGCAGCCACGTCGTGCGACAACGCTTCGACGGCCTGATCATCCACCGCCAGCAGCCGGCGGGCAACATGCTCGAAATGCTCGGCGCCGCGCCGGATCATCGCCGGCAGTGCCGTCTTCCCAGCGCCGACTTTCGCAATCTCGAAGCCTGCCAGCGCCGGCCACAGCGCGCGGCGCATGCCGTCGAGGTTGGCGAGCCAGAACAGCAGCGACGGCCAGGCTTCGCGTTCGAGCAAGGTCGGCAGGGTGACGAGGCTGTCGGCGAGGTGGTCGCGCACCGCACGCATCAGGATTTCGGCGCGGCGGGAGCTGCCGCAGGCGAGGCGTTCTTCCCAGCCCGCGCCCAGCAGCCGTCCGGCGGCATGCTCGCCGCACTCATGCAGGATCGCGGTTTCGAGTTCGGCTGCGAGCATGCGCTCGAGCGCGGCGTGGGGATCGGTTTCGAAACCATGCGCCGCCAACGCCTCGGCCATCGGCCCGGGCGAGCGCTTCATCATCCAAGCCTCGGCCTTTTCCCACAGCCACTGGCGCAGCGCCTCGCTTCGCACGAACGCGGTATCGCCCTGCAACGCAGCGGGCAACGCACCCAGATCGCGCGCATGCTCGCGGCCGCTGACCAACACGGTCAGCCCGTCGCGCACCTCATGGCGCTCGAGCTCGCCGAGAAAGAAATGCGGCCGGCCGAAACGGCCGACACCTGCGCCATAGACGAGGCCGTGCGCTGCCAGCAGATGGTTGATCGCCGCGACCTCGAACGGGGCAAATTCCTCGTCGCCGACCGGCAGGGGAGCGAAATCCTCGCCTTCGAGCGTTTCCCAGAGCGCCTCGCGGGCATTCAGCCAGGCGCCCACCGCGGCACGCTCGAGCGGCGCGCCCGGCGCGATGCCCGCCTCCCAGCGGTAGAACTCGCGCATCGCCAACAGATACGTGCACAGCGTCATGCCGCGCGCATGGCGGGCGTCGGCGATGTGGCAGTTCTTCTGCACGGCGGCGACGAGGCGGTCGAAATCGGGGATCATGATCGTGGCGGGCCGCGCTTGCGGATCTGCCAGTGGCTGATGCCCTGCACGATGCGCGAGAACGGCAGGTTTTCCAGCGCGCCGTATTCGGCCTGGGCGCGCATGACGAGCTTTTTCACGTCGGGGGCAAGAGCCTCGGGATCGAGCAGGTCTTTCAGGCCGATGAGACCGCCGCACTGCACCTTCATCATCATCGCGTGCGGCAGGATGCGCTGCGTATCCTTGACCTTCAGCGCGAAGGCGGCGTTCTGGCGCAAAAGCAGCAGCAACTGGCCGCAGGCAGCGCGCACCAGCGGGTCGCGGCAGGCAAACATCTCGCGCTCGGCCAGCAGCGCGCGCGAAGCCGCCTCGCAAGCCGCCACCCGGCTAAGCAACGCCTTCTCGAACACGCAGGGCAGCGGGTTGATCTGCTGGCGCGTTATCCGGTAGCTTTGCTCGTCCATCGGCGCTGGTTTTGCCGCCTACCAGTCGTCGCCGGTCAGCGGCTCGGCCGGCCGCACGGTGTTGAGCGCCTCTTCGGCCTGGAGCTCGTTTTCGCCGAACACCACCTGGATCTTGCACTGGGTCAGATCGGTGGTCTTGCGCATTTCCTTCGCGGCGGCGGAGGCGTCCTTGAACTTGGCGAACTCGGTGAGCTTTTCGAAATTCTTCACCGGGCCGACCTGGGTGATGCGGTAGATGTAGTAAGGCATGGCATCCCTTGGCTTGGTCAATCGACGTAACGTTTTGCCGCTTTTCTGCGGCCGGGCTTGGATTTCTGGATGATCACCCCCTTGATGACCGAAAGGTCGGGGATGCTCGCCGTCGGATACTTGGGGTTCAAGGGGCGCAATTTCCAGCCCCCGGGGCCGCCGACGAGCTGGCGGAAGATCCATTCGCCATCGAGCCAGGCCATCACGAAGGAGCCGTCCTTCGCCAGCCCCTCGGGCTCGACGACGATGATCTCGCCCTCGACGAATTCCGGCTCCATGCTGTCGCCGAGCACCATCAGCGCGAAGGGTTCCGCGCCGCTACAATGGTCGAGCGCGGCATCGGTTTCGTTCTCCCCGACGACGGGAATCGGGAAGGCTTTCTTGATTTCGTTCATTCGAGCCATCTGACCAGGTAATACAAGCGAAATCCCTCGGAAGAGCGCGAGGGGCCCATCACTTCGGCGGCGTAAAGGTTCTGCGCCGGATCCTGCCGCTGCAGGGCAACCGCGGCCGAGTCGACCAGCTCGACGACGTTTTCTGGAAAACGCTGGCGCTTGGCCTTGCCCGCCCGCACCAGCGCGAAATGCTGTTGCACCAGATGCGGCACTTCCGCATCGAGATAGACGCCGCCTTTCATCCTGCTCCCCTCAACACACGCAGATGGCCAATGATAGGCCTCAATAGCGGTTCGAGATGGCGTCGCATCAACGGCCCCACCGCGGTGGTGCGGGTCAGGATCGGCGCCGCATCGTCTTGAGACAACCGCGCGAGCGATTCCAGCGCTTGCGCTTCGGCCTCCGGCACCGGCAATGAGGCGGCATCCTGCCCAGCGGTGAAATAGCGGCCGACGAGGTCGAGCAGCAGATACACCGCCTCGTGCGTCGGCGCCTTGTCGAGCGCCAGCTCGGCCGCCTGCAGAAAGCCTTGCCCGGCGCCCGAATAGCAGCGCGCCAACAATTGCGCCACCGGGGTAGCGGGCAAGCCTTGCGGCAACGGGCGCGCCGGCTCGGGCGGCAGATCATCGGGCAAGTGTTCGAGAAAGCCGACCAGATAGTGCGGCCGACGTTTGGCCTTCGCCCACAGCTGCAGGCGTTCTTCCGGCGCCAGCAACCCGGCGGCGAGCGCCACGCGTACCGTCTGCATCGCGGCGACCGGATCGCTCTCGAAGGGCAGATAGTCGATCAGATGCCGGGTCAGCACCGGCCCCATCTGGCCGTCGCGCACCGCCGGATGCATCAGCATCACGCGCGCGAGCTCCGTCGTCGCCAGCGACTGTCCGGCCCACCAGGCGCGCCGCGCCAGCTCGTCGGTGAGCCCCGCGGCGTGGGCGACGGCCAGTACCGCCTCGGGTTCGCCGAGCTTGAGCAGCGCCTCGAGATTCTTCTCGCTCGCCTGCCCCATGCGCGTCCAGCGGCGCAGATAGACCGGATAGCCACCCGGCGAGCCGAGCGCGTGCCCGGCGAGCACTTCACGCACGCGCTGGAAGTAACGCTCGGCGCGGCCGATGGGATTGAGCACGATGCGCGCCTCGCCCTTCGGTGTCAGCGCCCAGAGCGTGCGTGTCCCCTCGTCGATGCGTACCGCATGCACCTCGCCGGCCAAGAGCACGTTGAGGCGCAGGGCGTCTTCGGGCGCCAACGGATCGCTGGTCGGGATCATGGCCCGAACATAGCACCGCTCGCCCCGGGTGATGCATGAGGTTTGTTTATGCCGCCATTGCCTGGTCGCCGGCAGGGTTTCACTCGGCGCGCAAGGCGTCGCGCACACGTTCCAAGCGCTTCTTGACCTCCTGGCCGAGCTCATGCACGCCGGGGATGTCGACCAGCTGTAGGATGGCCGCCGGGTCCATGAACGCCACCACGACGCCGTTCTCGGCTGCGCGCACCACGACGTTGCACGGCAACAGCAAGCCGATGTCAGGATCGGCGCTGATCGCCTGGTGCGCCAGCGGCGGATTGCAGGCACCGAGAATGCGATAGGGTTTTCCCTCGATTCCCAGCTTCGCCTTCATGGTGGCCTGGACGTCGATGTCGGTCAGCACGCCGAAGCCTTCCTGTTTCAGCGCTTCGGTGACCTTGGCCACCGTCGCATCGAAAGGTGCATCGAGAGTGATCGAAAATCCGTACATGGATATTTCCTCCGAATGAGTGGCTTGCTGCTCACAAAGTGCGCAGATAAAGCACCAGTTTCCAGACGTCTTCCTGGGAGAGAACCGTCTTGAACGGTGGCATCGCACTGTGCACCGGCACACCGCCCTCCAGGATGGTCCAGGCAAGATAAGCATCGCTGGCGATCGGCATCCGCATCGCTACGGTCAGGTCGGCCGGTGGCGGATCAAGACCCTGCGCAGCCGGGCCGTCGCCACGCCCGGATGTGCCGTGACAGGTCGCGCAATTCTTGTCGAAAAGGGCTTTCCCGGCTTTCAGATTTCCCTCACTCGCAGCAAGCGGATTGCGTGCCTCGGCATAGGCGGCGTCGACGCCCGTCATCATGACATAGCGATGGCGCACCATCGATACCGCCATCGGGCCATGTCCCATCATGCCTGGCCCCCTTCCCATGCCCATACCACCTTGCATGCCCATTTGCGCAAATGCCAACGCCGCCACCAAAGCAACACTCGTGGCCACCCCCCATAACACTTTCTTCTTCATGATTTTTCCTTGGTTGTATCGTCGCGGCACGCTCAGTAATGCGCATAACGGCTCAGGCCACCCTCTGAGCCGAGCAGCAAGACATCGTAATGATCCTTGCGGTCGCTCTGGCCTTCCATCCCCGGCGACGTAGCCGGCATGCCCGGCACGATCAGCCCCCGGACCTGCGCATGCGAAGCCAGCAGGCGCTTGACCTGCTCGGCCGGCACGTGGCCTTCGATCACATAGTCGCCAACCCGGGCGGTGTGACATGAACCATAGCCGTAGGGTATGCCGAACTTCTTCTTGTACGGAGTGACGTCGTTCGTATCATGCACGCGCACCTCGAATCCGGCGGAACGCATGTGCGCGACCCACGAATTACAGCAGCCGCAGGAAGGGCTTTTGTAGACGTCCACCGGCGGCAGGCTTTCGGCCCACGACGCAGTGGCAACAAACGCAGTCGCTAAAAACATGGTCATCGATTTACTCATGAAATCCCTCTCTCATGTCATGCCGGGTACAGACGGCGGGTTGCCACCTGTATCAAGTCTTTCCTGCCCCGGGCGGTGGTGACGAACAACAACCCGACGACTGTCCCTTCGCGTGAGCACGCTTGTTCTCGTTCATGAATCGACGCAGGGCGTCGATCAGCTTACTCAGCCAATTCATCGCCGCAACTTTCGGAACACGTTTTCTTCGCGTTGGCATCGCTCGGTAAAGCCGAACCGTCATTCATTGCGCTCGGTAAAGCCGAACCATCATTCATTGGATGGCACGATCACCCAAAAGTTCCTGCCATCGCAGTTGAGACTCTCACACTCTACACCCGTGCCAGACAACCCTGAAACGAACAGCGCGGGAAAGCAATTAACCCAGATTGTCCATTGGAACGCGAGCGAGTATCAAAAGCGAGGGCGAGCAGGTTTGGGTCTCCGCGACGAGCCAATAACCGTGTCTGGCGATACGCGGGGGCGCACAAAGATGCCGCCCGCAGCTCGAAAACCGCCGCGAAGGGCGTTGCAATGATCGTATCGGATGCTCATGGCGCATCAGCCCGCTCTCAATGGACAATCCGGGATTAATTCAGTTTAGCTGGATCCTGCGTCCAAACGGCACGGGCGCCTTGCCCTTGACGAGCCAGAGCACCGGATAATTCGGCGCTTGCCTGGGAAATTCGCCATCCGCATCGGTGAAATAGATCAGCGCGTCGGGTTGCGCGCCGGCGCGTTCGATCCACTCGAACACCGGCGTGAATACCGTGCCGCCGCCGCCGGAAAACTGTCTGGGCAGCCGCAATTCGTCCCAAGGCTCGAAGAACCACGGGCCGCCTTCCGCCAGCGCACTGTCGCAGGCATGGAGCGTGATGCGCACTGGCAACGCACCCTTCAGCGCATTCAGCTCACCGAGGAAGTCGGCCAGATCCTTTTCCGTCACCGAGCCGGAAATATCGAGCGCGACATGGAGGTCGCCGCCGTGGCTGCGTAAGGAAGGCCAGATCACTTCGCCTTCGCGGCGCGACGGACGCTGCCAGGTGTAGTCGTCACGGGCGATTTGCGACAGGTATTGCGCCAGCAGCGCGCGCCAGGAGACCTGCGCGGCGAGCGCCGCATCGGCGAGCCGCGCGAGCTGGCCGGAGAGCTTGCCGGCCTCGCGGGCGCGCTGCGCGGCGACGGCCAGATGGCGCTGCCATTGTTCCTTGAGCTGCTCTTTCTCACGGGCGGAAAGGGGCGGCGGCGGGTCGTTTTCCCCATCCCCTGCCGTCTCGCCAGCGCCGACTTTCTGTTGGTTGCTGCCGCCGGCATGAGCATCGATCTTTTCGGCGCGGCTTTTGCCCTTGCCCTGCGCTTCGTTCTGCTTCCCCTGTCCGCCGCCATCGCCGCCCTCCGCACCGTCCCAGACATGCTCGTCCATCATCCGGCTGTCGTCATTGCTATCGTCGATGCAGGGATAGATCTCCTCGGCCGCCATGCCGCGATAGACGTCGAGCACCAGCGCCTCGGCGGGCGGCGTGAGCCCTTCATCGACGAGGATCGGATTCACTGCGAAGTCGCAGGCCAGATCCCACTTGCGCTGGATGCGGTGGCCACGCCGCGCGAAATGGCCGAGCGCGCAATGCAGCGCCTCGTGCGCGAGCGCGAACTGAACCTCTCCGGCAGAAAGGCCTTCGATCCAGCGCGGGTTGTAGTAGAGCGTGCGCGCATCGGTCGCGGTGGTGCGACACCAAGTCGCGGCCTTGAGCGGCAGGCGCAGCACCAGGGCGCCGAGAAACGGCTTGTCGAGGATCAGGCGCGTCTTGGCCGCCGCGAGTTTGGTTTCGACCTCATTCATACAGCATCAAGGCGGCAACCGCGTTGGCCCATTCGGCAAACTGCGGCACGGCAAAGAGCGGCTGGCCGATGCCGCGATGCATGTCGGAGACCAGCATCACGCCCATCTCGCGTTGCGGGAACCTCTGCGCGTAATCGAGGATATGACCCCAGATCTCTGCTGCCTGCGGAGTGCCGCGCGCGCGCAAGGCGCGGCCGGCGAGCGCCGCGGCCACCGCGTATTGCAGATCGATCTCCTGCGGCACCGGCACGTCGGCGCCGGCGCAGATCGCGTCGAGATCGGGCAGCCGGTCGAGGCTATCGATGAACGCCGCGCATTCGATACCGGCCGCATGGCCGACGCAAGCCGCCAGGGCACCGGGCAAAAGCTCGGCATGATCGCCGAACTTCCTGAGCGCGCGGTGGGCGAATTCCCACGAGCGCGGGCTGGGGAAGGCCATCTCGCCGCCGGCGTTCTTCACCGGATCGAAAGCGAAGATCAGCTCGGGCTTGAAACGCAGAAAGGCGATGATCCGCTCGTCGATGCCATTGGCGTAGGCCCAGGTCACCCAGTCGTCGAGATTGACATCGACCTCGAAGTGCGAGAAGCGGTTGGCCAAGGGCGCCGGCATCGCGTAGGTGACGCCACGGTCGCCCTGGCGGTTGCCGGCGGCGAAGATCGCCCAGCCCGGCGGCACGCGGTATTCGCCCAGCCGCCGATCGAGGATCAGCTGGTAGGCGGCCGCCGAGACGGCGGGCGGCGCCGAGGTGATCTCGTCGAGGAACAGGATGCCGGCCGGCCAGTGACGCTCGGCATCCGGCAGCATCGCCGGCACCGCCCACTCGACGCGATTTTCGATGCGGAACGGGATGCCGCGCAGATCGGAAGGCTCCATCTGCGACAGGCGGATGTCGATCACCGGCACGCCGTGGCGGGCCGCGACCTGCGCGACGAGCTGCGATTTGCCCACCCCCGGCGGCCCCCACAGCATCACCGGCGTGTGATGGCCAGCGGCGGTACTTGCAAATTCGCGGTCGAGGATGTAAGCGAGTTGGGCAGGGCGCATCAGATCGTCTCGTATCTCAGTTGGCCGGCAGGCAGCCCCGCCGTTTTCAGGGTGTTCGTCGCGGTTTCGACGAATCCGGCCGGACCGGCGACATAAACCTCGCGCCGGGTGAAATCCGGCATTGCCAACACCTTGTCGGCCACCGCCGTGCCGGCAGCAGCGGGGTCGGTCGCGACCAGCGTCGCGTAGCTGAAGGTTTCCAGCGCCTCGGCCCAGGCGCGGCACTGGTTTTCCAGATAATGGCCATCGGCACGGGTCGCCGCCCAAACGAGCTGCAACAGGCCAGGCAAGTCGGCGGCGGCGGCATTCTCGATCAGGCTCTTGATCGGCGCAAAGCCGGTGTCGCAGGCGAGGAACAAGATGTCGGCGTTGGTGTCCTTCTGCAGCACGAATTCGCCGAACGGCCCGAATACGCTGATGAGATCGCCGGGTTTGAACGGATCGGAAAACAGCCGTTGCGCAAATGGATCGTTGTCATCGCGGCGGATGTGAAAGAGCAGGTTGCGATCGTCGCAAGGGCAGGAGGCGATCGGATAGTCGCCGCGAAAATTGGTCGAGCTGCCCGAGACCGACAACGTCACCGACTGGCCGGCGAGGAAACGCAAACGCTGACTGCGCGGCGTCTGTAGATGCAGCAGCAGGATGTCGCTGGACAGCGGCGCCACTTGCTTCACCTTGGCCGTCACCTCCTGTTCGGGGATGTCGCTGGGCAGATTGGCCTCGATCATCTCGATCACCAGATCGGTGACCGCGGTGTTGGAACACAAGAGCGCATGGCCCTGGGCGCGCTCGCTGGCCGAGAGCGGATAGTCGAAAGGATGGATCTGCTTGATCTGGCCGGAAACGATGCGTGCCTTGCACAGCCCGCAATTGCCGTTGCGACAGCCATAAGATGGCGCCAGCCCGGCACGCAGCGCGGCTTCCAGCACCGATTCGTTGCCTTCGACGAAAAACTCGCGACCCGAGGGCCGCACCTTGACCTGCGCCGTCATGACACGCAACACATCATCGAGTACCTCCAATCGATCGGCGGGTTCTTCGCTGGCCAGCACCGCGGCCAGGCCGGCGTCGAGCATGCGGGCCAGCTCGGCAAGCTGTGGGGAAGGCGCCGTTTTCTGCATTTCGTCGATGCGCCTGCTGAGCGCCTCGACGAGGCGATGATACTCGGCCAGATGCCGGCGCACTTCTTCGAGCTCCTCGCTCTGCACCGCCAGGCGCTGGGCGAGGATTTCCTGGTTGGGCAGGATGCGTTCGCGCACGCGTTTCGCGAACGCCTGCTCCTTGATCTGCATGATGCGCTCGAAGGCGCCGGAATCCTCGAGCTTGATGTCGGGGTAGAGCCTTTCCAGATCCTCGCTCAGCACCATACCGTCATGGGACGGCAGCTCGCCAGCGGCGATGTGCTTTTGCAGCACCGCGCGCGGCACGCCGAGCAACTGCGCCGCGCGCGAAAGGGTCAGAGGCAGGGACATGGGGCTGTCTCCTCGTTACATTCGTAATTATCGTTTTGCTGATGATACCGAAAAGCGCCAAGAAAATTGTGGGGCGCCTCACAGACAGACGGCGAATCATTGCCCGACCGTTTAGCCAAAGCAAAACTATTGATACACATCAATATAAGAATATTGAGGATTACTAAACTTTGCTGAGCCCTGCCCGATCGGGCCAGTAGCCAGCTCGATGCTGCAGGAAAGACCGGACAGGTTTTTCATCATTTCGTTCAAACAGGGGGCATTCCATGAAACGACAGCAGATCAAGCGATCCCTGCTCGCCGCGCTGGTCTCGGGCATTTTCCTGCCCGTCGGCGCCCAGGCCACGACCGAAGCCGAACTTCTCCAGAAACTCGAGGCGCTGACCAAGGAAGTCGAAGCGCTGAAGGCGCAGGTGGCTGCGCAGCAGAAAGCCACCCAGCAGGTCGCCGACAAGGTCGAGGTCGCCGAGAGCAAGTCGCTCGGCAAGTGGCTGGATATCGGCGGCGATTATCAGTTCCGCATCGATAGCATGAAGGGCGAGACAAAGAATTATTCTGATGTCTTCACAGCTTTTGAAGGATTGCAGAATGCAATGCTCGGTGCTGGCACGATTGGGCAGCTGATTGCCTTCAATCAACAGATGTCAGCAATCACAACTTACAATCAAGCCGCTTCTTTTGCACCCGCAGCTCTCGCTTCACTGGGTGGGTTGATGAGCACATACAACATTGATCCACGTATTGCTGCCTCCAAACCCAAAAACGACACGCTCTACACCCACCGCTTCGGCCTCGACCTGCATGCCAAGGTCGCGCAGGACGTCTCGCTGACCACGCGGCTGATGATGTACAAGACCTTCGGCGACCAGAGCCTCGATGCGATCTCGAACGCACCGAACACACCCTACTTCGCCGATCGTGTCGGCGTGTTCGATGGCACGCTCTCCCATGTGCCCTCCGACAGCTACCTGAACGTCGACCGCGCCTATGTCACCTGGAACAACCTGTTCGACGAGGACATCTGGTTCTCGGTCGGCCGCCGTCCCTCGACCAACGGCGCGCCGCTGAACCTGAAATACAACGGCGAATGGCCGGGCCGCGGCGGCACGCCGGCGCTGCTAGTCGATTATGCCTTCGATGGCATGACGCTCGGCTATGGCTTCGACAGCGATGCGCTTCCCGGCGGCTATGCCAAACTGTGTTATGGTCGCGGCTTCGAGAGCGGCTTCAAGTGGCCGCCCGGCAATTCGCTCGAGGATACCGACATGGTCGGCATCGCCCTCGTGCCGATCGACACCGGTGCGACGCGCGTCTGGCTGCAATGGAACCGCGGCATGAACATCTTCGACGCGCCGAAGATGCAGAATACCTATTTCGGCACGACGATGCCGAAGACCAACCTCGGCGACATCGACTGGCTCGGCGCCGGCATCATGGGCAAGGTCAAGAACGTCGGCAAGGGCGAGCTATATTACTTCGCCGATCTGGGCTTGAGCCGCACCCATCCGAACGACAACGTCTCTGCCCAGTTCGGCTTCCAGGGCCTGCTGACCGGCGGGTTCTTCAATCCCGAAGCACCGAAGGACAAAACTGGCGGCGCGGTGTTCCTCGGCTTGCGCTACGACCTGCCGTCGAAAACCAAGCTCGGCTTCGAGTACAACCACGGCAGCAAGAATTGGATCACTTTCGCGCCGGCAGCGGCCGACATGTGGACCTCGAAGGTTGGCACGCGCGGTAACGTCTATGAGGTCTATCTGATCCAGGAATTCGACGCCAAGCCGATCGCCTCGGCTCAGGCGAAGAGTTTCTTCCGCCTCGGCTTCCAGTACTACGACTTCAAGTACACCGGCAGCAACAACTGGGTCGGCGCCCCGGTCAAGATTTCCGACGTGAATGGCCAGATGATGACCATGGCGCCGCTTTCCAAGGCTTACGATCTCTACGGCACACTGGAAGTGAGGTTCTGATTTGTCGCTTTGCGGTCGGCAGTGTAAACTTTGCGATGCCGGTCGCGTTAATGCTTGCGTAATTTCCTTTCTGGAGGATTCCAACCATGCTGAAGAAGTTTGCCGTAGCCGCCGTACTCGCCGCCTCCGTCGTCGCGTTCTCGCCCATCGCTTCGGCCGCCAATGTCAAGATGGTCGGCACGGTGCAGGAAATCAAAATGGCGCCCGACGGCAAGTCGGCCACCGTCGTCCTGAAGAACGTCAAGGGTGGCGCGGAAGTCACCGTGCTGATCAAGGATGACCTGACGCTCGACAAGTTCAAGGACAAGCGCATCGTCAAGGGCGACGAAGTCCGCGTGAAGTATGATGACGGCCAGAACAACCTGAGCTCCTCGTTCAAGAAGACCGCCGGTTGCTAAATCGCGTCTTCTTCCGATACGGCGGCCTGCGGGCCGCCGTTTTGGTTTACCCTCTGCGCAATGAATTCGGCGCTGGTAGCACGGCACCTTCCGGGTGACGTCGGCCAAAGGCAAAAAAATCCCCGCCGCAGCGGGGATCGATTTGAGGCCATCAACCAACTTGCAATCAGTGCACTTCTTCCCAGCCGGTGATCATCGCCTTGATGTGTGATAGCGGCGTCGCGCCCGTGGTCGTCAGGTAGACGTGGGCGATCAAGAACAACAGCATCATATAGGCACCGATCAGGTGGCCGAGCGCGACGAGGTCGAGTGTGAGCTTGCCGTCCAGCCCCCAAACCAGCCACTGGTCATAGAACAGGTAGAGCAAGCCCGTCACCCAGATCAGCGGCCCGACGATCACCAGGATGAAGAGGTACGCCAGCCGTTGCAGCGGATTGTGCTTGGAAAGCTGGGTCTGACGGTGCGGGTGCGGCGCGTTCCTGAAGATGCCGAACAGATAGTAGTTCGCCATCGCCGCGACGTTCTTGGTAGTGGGGATGTACTGCTTCCACTCGCCGGTCGTGAAGTGCCAGAAGATCGCGAACAGCCACAGCCCGATCAAAGACCAGGCAGCGAGGGTGTGCAGATTCACCGCCTTTTCGAAGCCGAAGTTGCTGTAGAGGCCATGGATCTCGAAGCCGGTGATCATCAGGAAGATGATCAGCCCTGCCTGCCCCCAGTGCCAGAATCGTTCGAAGCGCTTGAAGATGTAAATCTTTTCGGACATGACGGTTCCCCTCAATGTTTCTTGCTGGTGAAGATGCGCAACAGACCGTGGCCAAGCACGCCGAGCAGCGTCAATAAGGCGAACACCTTGACGGCGTTGTCGAGCCATTCGATCCGGTCGCGGCCGGGCAGATAGACGCCGAGCACGCCTTCGAGGCGACCGCCTTGGCTGTGACATTCGTGACAGGCGACGGCCTGGTCCTTCGGCGCAACCATGTGCGTGATCGGCCATTGGCTGATGGTCTCGATGAAGTCGATCTTGCCCGAGAACGGCAGACCGGCGGCCTTCATGCCGGATTCGATGGCCTTTTCCCAATCGAGGTTGGTCCAGAAGGCAGTGTCGTCGGCGCCCGCTAGATGGGTGACGACCAGGGTCTTGTATTCGGCATCGAATGGCTGCTTGCCGCGGAAGGTCTTGACCGGCCAGATGCGCGAACGGCCATCATGAGGGCTGCCTTCGAACTTGTTGATCCAAACCGGCTGTTGCGCCTTGTCGACCTTGGTGTCGCGCAGCGTGTATTCGACGTCACCGTTGAACCAGACATAGTCGGGCTTGACGTTCTCACCATACTTGAAGTCGCCCTTGATGCCCATGTAGATGGCATGGCCGTTTTCATCCTTGATCACCAGCGGCTTGCCACTCTCGTCGCGCTTGCCGGCGGTCGACCAGTCCCAGAACATCTTGGTCGGGATCTCACCGCGCGCGAAGGCCGGCACGTGACAGCTCTGGCAGGCGAGCTTGTTGGTATGGTTGTTCAGCTTCGCGGCGTTCTTGTCTTTGTGCGGCTTCTGGCCGTGACAGGACTGGCAGGTCGCCGGATTGCGATCCTTCTCCTTGCCGCGGATCATCACCCCTTGCTTGTCGACCGCGGTCGGCGCATAGCGACTGCCCGGCACGTTGTGGCCGTCGGTCTTGTGGCAGGTGGCGCAGGTGAAGTTGAGGCCTTCAGAGTCCATATGGACGTCGAGCTTCTTGTCGGGATCCTCGAGCGAGCTGTCAAGATCGCCGTGCTTGACCCCGTCCCCACCACCGCCGTTGAAGTGGCAGGCGCCGCAGGTCTTGCGGCTGGTCTTGCCGACCTTCTGGGCCATTTTTTGCAGATTCTCGCCCCTGATGCGCTTGCCACCCACCTCGACATCGTGGGCATAGACCATCCCGCCAAGGCCAGAGGGCTTCGCATAGGCTCCGGTCGTGTCATGGCAAGCGAGGCAATCGACGAGAGTTTCATCATCATTCACGCCTTTGTCGGTCATCGCCGCATAGCCGATGTGGCAGCTGGCGCAGGCCTTCAGGTTCGATTGGGAAGAAGTGCAGAAGTTGTTGATGATATGGATCTTGCCGAGCTTCTGACCGGTCTTCGGATTGAGGTATTCCCACCTCCAGTGCTCGGTATGCATGATCTGCTTGGCCGCCTCGGTATGGCAGGACAGGCAGGCCTTGGTCACTTCCGGGCCGGACTGGAACTCCTGCTGCAGTTCCTTGAACTTGCTGTGATCGGCGGTGCTACCGGCCTTCGGCTGATCGGCGGCTAGTGTGAAACTGCCGGCCGTCATGGCCAGCCAGCCGATGAACAGCACCTTGACGATGTGATGCTTGCGTTGCATGGCGACTTCCTCTTTTCGTGGCATTTCCTGAATCCTAGAAGCATGCGTGGCGCTTCACAATTACTCCTCTGGAGTAGGGTTTTTCGACCCACCGACTCGGCGTTGCACTCCCGCATTTGCGGATCGCATATCAGTTTATTAGTAATTTCTTATAGTTAGACATTCACCCTACCCATTTGGCTAGTCGCGGCGGAATGACTTTGGTGCTAACGTAATTTTGCGTCCGTCCAAAGGGGATGGCCTGCCGGCCACAGGGACTGAGCGCGGTGTGCTGCTTCAAACATTTTAGTCAGGGAGCATTCATCCATGAGTAACGGGTTTGCCGGCTTCAAGGCCGACTACGAAAAAATCTTCGTCGAGGAATGGTCGCATTATCTCGGTGCCATCCTGCTGGTGATGATCATCATGGCGATGATGGTCAATGGCACGGTATGGGGTGTATTCGGCGGGGTGCGCTATTGGGGCGACCGGATCAACGGCTTGCTGGGTCTCACCCCCCTGCTGGAAATTCAGGTGCCGGAAGAGGGCCTGCTTACCCACCGCATGTCATTGATGAACATCATGCTGCTGCTCGGCGCGTTCACCGCCGCGCTGATGTCGCGTCAGTTCCAGATCAACCGTCCGCCCAAGCTCGAATTCCTTTGGGCCGCGCTCGGCGGCACATTGATGGGCACCGGCGCTTCGTTTGCCGGCGGCTGCACTACCGGCGGGTTCTTCAATCCGGTCGTGCACTCCTCGCCGACCGGCTGGGTAATGGCCGGCGGCCTGCTGATCGGCGCCGTGATCGGGCTCAAATTGCTGCTGTGGACACTCGAGCACATCAGCTGGGGCATGGAGGCGCCGCCGACGCTCAATGCACCCGCCGGTCTGGTGAAGAACTACCCGCTGCTCGGTTTCCTGATCATCCTCGGCATCGTCGTCTGGGCTTACAACTGGTATCACTCCGACGACCGCGTCTGGGCGAGCCGCGCGGTAATCGTCGTGCTCGGCTTCGCGATCGGTTTCGTGATGCACCGCTCGCGTCTGTGTTTCGCGCGCGCCTTCCGCGAACCGTTCATGACCGCCGAAGGCGACATGACCAAGGCGATCATCCTCGCGCTGGCGATCGCGATCCCGATGGCCGCCTTCCTGTTCCAGCGCAAAATGATCGATCCGTTCGCCGGGATTCCGGCGGCATTCTGGATCGGCTCGTTGATCGGTGGCGTGATTTTCGGCATCGGCATGGTCTTCGCCGGCGGCTGTGCTTCCGGTTCGCTGTGGCGCATGGGCGAAGGGCATCTCAAGCTCTGGGTGGCGATGTTCTTCTTCGCCTGGATGGGCTCGACCGTCAGCGCGATCCTGAAAATGTCCGGGCTGACGCGCTCCAACCCCGACAGCGACGCCGATTTCGAAATCACCGCCGTCGGTTACCAGGCTTATTGGCCGGACATGCTCGGCGGCTGGGCGCCGACGCTGCTGATCGCCGGCGCTCTGCTGCTGCTGTGGTATGCGCTGGTGCGCTACAACGAATCGACGGAGAAATTCACCGTGGTGTGAGACGACGTCGCGGCGTGATCTGCGCCGCTGCTCATGAGGCGCCTCACCAGTCGCCCTTGCGCGCATCGGTCAGGATATCCAGCTCCGGCCGGTAAATCGCCGTCTCGATCTCGAAAAAACCCAACACGGTGTGGAAGAGATGATCGTGGCTGTAGGGGGCATTGCGCTTCGCGCGCAGCGCCGCGACATCCACTTCATGGTGGTGCCCGCCGAACCACATCAACGCGGGCACGTGCAGCTGCGCCCGCGGCGCGATCGCGCGCGGCAGACCGTGCAACCATGTGCCGCCTTCACCGAGCGATTCGCCATGATCGCTGACGTAGAACAGCGCGGTCTCGAAGCGATCGCTGTTGCGTTTCAATAATTCGATGGTCTTGGCCAGGAAATAATCGGTATAGAGCAGCGCATTGTCATAGGCATTGATGATCTCCTGTGCCGTGCACTGGCTCAAATCGTTGTTCTGGCAGGTCGGCTTGAAGCGTTCGAAGGCCGCCGGATAGCGCTTGTAATAGGCCGGGCCGTGATTGCCCATCTGATGCAGCACGATCAGGATGTCGCCTTGCGGATGGCTGTCGATGTACGCCTGCAGCGGCATGAGCATGCCTTCGTCGCGGCATTCGATATCGCAGACGGTATTCACCTCGGGCGATCGGTAGTCCTGGTAAGGCACCCGCAGCGCGACTCCCTTCGAATCGGAATTGTTGTCGAGCCACAGCACAGCAACGCCGGCGCGCTTGACGACGTCGAGCAGACTCTCCTGCCCTTCCGCGTTACCGTTGCTGCCCTGCAGCGAAAACATGCACGGCACGGAAACTGCCGTCGAGGTTCCGCAGGCATGGAAATCGCCGAAGCTGATCACGCCCGGCTCTTGGCTGAGCAGCGGATTGGTTTCGCGCCCATAGCCATTGAGCGAGAAATGATCCGCGCGCGCGGTCTCGCCGACGACGAGGATCACCAGTTCGCGATGCGGATCGGCGCGCGGGATGCGCGCATCCAGGCCGATCGGCTGGATCGTCTTGTCAGCCTTCGAGCCGAGACGGCCACGCGCATACTTGACGAGCGAATAAAGCGGATAGGCCGGGTTCGCATAGGAGCGCAGCGGCTTGTGCTCGCGCACGAAAGAGGCATAGAAGCCGCCGAACAGCAGCACCGGCCCGACGATCGCGATGAGCGCCAGGGCGAGCAGTCTGAGCCGCGCGATGAGCTCGATGCGCCAGCCGCGCCAGACGAGCGGTATTCGGCCCACGAACCAGGCCGGCAGGACGCCCAGACCCAGTAGATAGCCAAACAGCCGCAGATTGATCAGATCACGCGCTTCGGCCGGATTGGTCTGCACGACGTTGTTCAGCATCTCGTCGTTGATGACGACGCCGAAGCTGTCCATGAAATAGGCGGTCAGCGACGACAGCAACAGGAAGAAGATCAATGCGAGCTTGGTCGCGCGGCCGAAGGCCACCAATCCCGCCAGCAACACATTCAGCGCGCCGAATGCCAGCATCAGCGATAGCAATGCCGGCAGCTTGGCCGGCGTCGTACCGTAGGTCTTCAGCACGTTGCCGAAAAAACTGAGGTTGGCAACGCCGACCACCCATACGACGGCCAGCAGTATCAGCGTATTGCTGGTCAAGCCGCGCATCGCGAGGGGGTTGGGCAAGCGGCGGTCAGAGGCTTTGGCAACGGACATGTCTGCTTCTCGTTTTTCGCTGATCGGCGGGATAATACGCGTATGCTTTCATCCTTTTCCATCGGCCATCTGCCGCGGATCGAATTCGG
This sequence comes from Sulfuricystis multivorans, assembly GCF_003966565.1. NCBI lineage: Bacteria > Pseudomonadati > Pseudomonadota > Betaproteobacteria > Nitrosomonadales > Sterolibacteriaceae > Sulfuricystis > Sulfuricystis multivorans. The sequence continues at coordinate 1,904,997 of NZ_AP018718.1, forward strand.
CAGCGGCACACTGCAAAAAGTTCCCGGCATCGCCGCTGCTTTCGGCAAGCGTCTGCTCCTCGTCACGGGGAAGCAGAGCTTCCTCGAATCTTTGCATGCGCCGCCGTTGTTCGCGGCACTGCGCAGCCTGGGCTGCAACTGGGAGACCGTGAAAGTCGCTCATGAGCCGACCGCAAGTTTCATCGATGAGACGGTCGCCAGCCTGCGCGGTGAGCATTTCGCCGCGGTGATCGGCATCGGCGGCGGCAGTGTGCTCGATGCTGCGAAAGCGATCGCGGGGCTGCTCAAACCCGGCAACTCGGTGCTCGACCATCTCGAAGGAGTCGGCCCGCAACTGCCTTATCGCGGCCCGGCCACGCCCTTCATCGCCGTACCCACGACCGCCGGCACCGGCTCGGAGGCGACCAAGAACGCTGTGATCGGCGAGCCGGGCAAGTTCAAGAAATCCTTCCGCGACGAAAAATTGGTCGCCGCCTGGGCGATCGTCGATCCTGATCTGCTCACCAGCTGCCCGCCGGCGCTCATTGCCGCCGACGGCATGGACGCCTTCACGCAGCTTCTGGAGAGCTTCGTCTCGCGGCGTGCGAATCCACTCACCGACGCGCTGGCCAGAAGCGGCATCATGGCGGTGAAGGACGCTCTGCTGCCCTTTTACCGCGATCCGCACAACGCCGCGGCGCGCGAAAAGATGGCCTATGCCGCGCTCGTTTCGGGCATTTGCCTCGCCAATACGGGCTTGGGCGCCGTGCATGGGCTGGCCGCGCCGCTGGGGGCTTTTTTCCCGATCCCTCATGGCATCGCTTGCGGCACTTTGCTTGCTGCCGCGACGGCCATGAACATCGCCGCGCTCAAGGAGCGCGCCCCCGACAGCCCGGCGCTGCCGAAATACGCCGAGATCGGCCGGCGTTTCGCGATGCAGAAGGGCTTGAACGGCAATGCTGCCCGCGCCTTCCTGCTCGACACCCTGCGGCAATGGGAACGCGAGCTCGGCATCCCGCGGCTGTCGGCGTGCCGCCTCACCAGCGCCGACTTTCCGCGCATCGTCGCGAATTGCCGCGGCAGCAGCATGCAGACCAACCCGGTCGAGCTCTCCGACGAAGAAATCGTCCGTATCCTCGAGGAGCGACTATGAAATGAAGGCAGCAGGCGTCAGCGCCGCCTCACCGCCGCGAGAATGCCCTGCAGCAGCGCGGTCGGCGTCGGCGGACAGCCGGGCACCTTGACATCGACCGGGATGACCGCCTCGATGGGCCCGACCGTCGCATAGTTCGGGCCGAAGAGCCGACCGACCTCGCCACAGCCGCAGCCACAGTCGCCGACCGCGACGACGAGTTTCGGATCGGGTGTGCACTCGTAGGCGATCTTCAATGCGTTCTCCATGTTCTTGGTGACCGGGCCGGTGACCAAGAGCATGTCGGCATGCCTGGGGCTGGCGACGAATTTGATGCCGCGCCCTTCGAGGTTGTAATAAGGGTTGTTGAGGGCGTGGATTTCCAGCTCGCAGGCGTTGCAGGAGCCGGCATCGACCTCGCGGATCGTCAGCGCGCGGCCGAGGATGGCGAGGATCTCGTCATGGAGCCGGTCGATTTCCCTTTTTGCCTCGCCCGCCTCGGGCGCAGGCTCGCTGACGATGCCGGTCTTGGCGATGCGTTTGAGGAGCGCGAGCATCAGATGTCCTGACCTGAGTAGGAGAGATTGAACGATTTGTTGATCAGCGGGAAGTCCGGCACGATGTCTTTCATCACCGCATGCTCGAGCGCCGGCCAGCCTTGCCAGGACGGATCGTGCGGATGCAGACGGGCGATCCGTCCAGTCGCATCGAGGCGCACGCCGACGATCACCTCGCCGCGCCAGCCTTCGATCACGCCGAGGCCCTCGGCATTGGGCACGGGGGCCAGCTCGCGGCGCAGCTCGCCTGTCGGCAGTTCGGTGACGAGCCGGCGCAAAAGACGCAGCGATTCGAAGATCTCGTCGAAGCGCACCGCAGCGCGCGCGGCGACATCGCCTTCTTCGCGCGTTGCCGGACGCACGCCCAAGGAAGCATAGGGCGGCGGGGGCGTATAACCATGCCGGTGCGCGCGACCGTCGAGGATCAAGCCGGCGGCCCGCGCGGCAAAACCGGTCAGCGACAGCTCCCGCGCCAGAGCGGCATCGATTGCGCCGGTGGTCACGAAGCGATCCTGCAGACCGGAATGTTCGTCATAGATGGCACGCAGTTCCCGCACCTCGCGCTCGATCGCATCGCATTGCACCAGGAGCGCTGCCGCCGCCGCAGCGTCGAGATCGCAGGCCACCCCGCCGGGCACGATGCGATCCATCAGGTAGCGATGACCAAAGAGCGCGGCATTGAGCCGCAGCCAGTCTTCCTTGAGCCGCATGAACTGCGCAAGACCAAAGGCCAGCGCCGCATCGTTGCCGAGCGCGCCCAGATCGCCGAGATGGTTGGCGACGCGCTCGCGTTCCAGAAGCAGCGCGCGCAGCACCAAGGCGCGCGGGCTGGGCTCGATGCCACAGGCGGCCTCGAGAGCAGCCGCGTAGGCCCAGGCAAAGGCGACGGTGGAATCACCACTGACGCGGCCGACGAGCAGCGCGCCGGTGGCAAGATCGGCGCCGCGCGCGCGCTGCTCGATTCCCTTGTGCTGGTAGCCGAGCCGTTCTTCGAGCCGCAGGATGCGCTCGCCGACCACCGAGAAACGGAAATGCCCCGGCTCGATGATTCCGGCATGGATGGGGCCGACCGGAATCTCATGCACGCCATCGCCGGCGACGACGACGAAGGGGTAGTCGGTCGGCGCATTCTCACTCTCCGGCGGTACGCTGGCATCATGGCGGAGCGGATACCAGTCGGCGGGCCAGCCGCCGTGACGCAGCCAGGGACGCTGATCGCCGCCTGCCTGGCGGATACCGGTGAGATCGCGCGCGGCGCGCTGCATACGGTTGGCCGCCGGGAAGATGCTTGAAATATCCGGATAGACCGGCGCCTCCTCGGGCAGGTCGATCCGCAGCCAGGCATGTCCTTCGTTGAGGCCGAACACGACGTCGAGACGGAATCCCTGTCCAATATCGCGGCAGTCGGAACCCCACAGGGCCGAAAGCCGCCCGCCGGCCAGATGTACCGAGGCAGCGAAATCCTTGAGATCATCGGCATCGTTGCTGCGTCCGCGCCAGACCGGCGAACCGAGACCGGGCTGCAACGCGAAATCGATCGGGATATCGTCGAACAGGAACATCACGCTACCCCAGCATACGCGCCGCTTCGTGGAACCAGCGCGTCAGATAAGGCGGAATCCACAGGCCCAGCATCAAGACCAGCCCCAGATGCACGAACACCGGAGTGATCGCCGGCGCGTGCGGCAGGCGTCGGGCAGCAGGCTCACCGAACACCATCGGCTGCACCTTGCCGAAGATGGCGGCGAAGGCGACTCCGAGCGCCAGGAGCAAAAGCGGCGTCGCCCAGGGGTGATATTTCATCGCATGGGTGAGGATCATGAACTCGCTGGCGAAGACGCCGAAGGGCGGCATGCCGAGGATGGCGAGCGCGCCGAGCAGCAGTCCCCAGCCGATCAGTGGGTTGATCCTGATCAGGCCGCGGATGTTTTCCATCAGCTGTGTGCCGGTCTTCTGCGCGGCGTGGCCGACGGCGAAAAAGATCGCCGACTTGGTCAGCGAATGCATCGTCATGTGCAGCAAGCCGGCGAAATTGGCCACCGTGCCGCCCATGCCGAAGGCGAAGGTGATCAGCCCCATGTGCTCGATCGACGAGTAGGCGAACATGCGCTTGATGTCTTTTTGCCGGCCGAGGAAGAATGCGGCGACCAGCAGCGTGAATAGACCGAAGCCCATCATCAGATTGCCGGCGAAGGCCACGCCGATCGCGCCGTCGGCGAGCACCTTGCTGCGCAGGATCGCATACAGGGCGACGTTGAGCAAAAGGCCGGAGAGCACCGCGGAAACCGGTGTGGGGCCCTCGGCGTGGGCATCCGGGAGCCAGTTGTGCAAGGGGGCCAAGCCCACCTTGGTGCCATAGCCGACGAACAGGAAGATGAAGGCGAGCGCCATGATGGTCGGGTCGAGGTGCTGCTTGACGCCGATGAGATGCGTCCACAACAGCGCGGTGCCGGTTTCGCCGAGTACGCGCTCGGCGGCGAAGTAGAGCAGGATGGTGCCGAACAGCGCCTGGGCGATGCCGACGCCGCAGAGGATGAAGTATTTCCACGCCGCTTCGAGGCTCGCCGGCGTGCGGTAGAGCGAGACGAGCAGTACGGTGGTCAGTGTGGCCGCCTCCATCGCCACCCAGAGAATCCCCATGTTGTTGGTGGTCAGCGCCACCAGCATCGTGAACATGAACAGCTGATACATGCTCTTGTAAAGGCGCAGGCGTGGCCGGTTGAGCTTGCCGTGGGCGCGCTCGTTCTTCATGTAGGGGTCGGAGAAGATGCTCGTCGTCATGCCGACGAAGGCGGTGAGCGTGACGAAGAAGACATTCAGCGAATCGATGAAGAAATGCTCGCCGAAGGCGAAACGCGGCCCGTGGGCGACGATTTCGAGGGTCAGCCCGGCGGCGGCGAGGAAGGTGCCGCTGCTGGCGATGATGTTCAGGTGCGGCGCCCAGTCGCGCTCGCCCAGCTTGGCGAGCAGGATGCCGGAGATGAGCGGTATGGCGAGGGTGGCGACGAATAAATCCATCAGTGCTCTTTCAGCTTTTCCATGTGATGGATGTCGAGACTGTCGAACTGGTCGCGGATCTGGAAGAAGAACACGCCGAGGATGATCACGCCGATCAGCACGTCGAGCGCGATGCCCAGCTCGACCACCATCGGCATGCCATAGGTGGCGGAGGTGGCAGCGAGGAACAAGCCGTTTTCCATCGCCAGGAAACCGACCACCTGGGTGATCGCCTTCCTGCGCGTGATCATCATCAGGAAGGCGAGCAGCACCGTGGCCAGCGCGATGCCGAGCATGCCGCGCGCGACACTCGCAGACAGCTGGGCAATCGGCAAGGCGACGTTGAAGGCGACGACCACCAGCACGATGCCGATCAGCATCGTGGTCGGAATGTTGATCAGCGCCTCGACCTCGCGCTTGATGTGCAGCATGCGCACCAGCCGATGGAGGATCCACGGCAGCAACAGGACTTTCAAGCTCAGGGTCAGCGCGGCGGAATAATAAAGATGTGTCTGGCCGGTCTTGAACGCGACGACCATGGTGGATAAAAACAGCGCCAAGCCCTGCAACGCGAACAGATCGATGACGTGGATGACGCGGCGCTGCGCGAGCATCGCAAAGGCGAGCAGCAGCATCACCGCGGCGCACAGATTGATCAGTTGGCTGGCATAGTGGGCGATGAGGTTCATGACTCCAGCAGCAGATTCACCAGCATGCCGAGCACCGCCAGCAGAAAGGCGGTGCCGAGGAATTCCGGCGCGCGGAAGATGCGCATCTTCGCATTCACGGTTTCGATCAGCGCCAGGACCGCGCCGCCGATCGCCAGCTTGACCACCAGCAGCGGTACGGCGGCCATGAGCGCGAAGACGTTGTCGCGCTCGGCGATGCCCCAAGGGAAGAACAGCGCCAGGCCGAGGCAGGAAAAGGCATACAGCTTGAGACTGGCGGCCCATTCGATGAGCGCGAGGTGACGTCCCGAGTATTCGAGGATCATCGCCTCGTGGATCATCGTCAGCTCCAGATGGGTGGCGGGATTGTCGACCGGCACGCGGGCGTTCTCGGCAAAAGAGACCATCGTGAAGGCGAGACCGGCAAAAGCGATGCTCGGATAGATATTGAGCGCGCGGTGTGCCAGCGTCTCGACGATCGTCGCCAGCGAGGTGGACTGCGCGATCAGCGCGACGGTGAAGATCACGATCAACAGCGCCGGCTCGGCCAAAAAGCCGATCATCATTTCGCGCCGACCGCCGAGGGTACCAAACGAGGTGCCGACATCCATCGCCGCCAGCGAGATAAATACCCGCGCCAGACCGAACACGCCCACCAGTGCCAGCGCATCGGCGGCCGGCGCGAGTGGCAGATCGGTCGACAGGCTGGGAATGATCGCGCTGGCGAGCAGCATGCAACCGAATACGGCATAAGGGGCGAAGCGGAACAAGGGGGATGCGCCGTGGGCGAGCACGACATCCTTGTGGAACAGCTTGTGCAGCAGGTAATACTGCTGCAGCAGCGGCGGCGCGGCACGATTCTGCAGCCAAGCACGGCACTGGTTGACCCAGCCGGTCAACAGCGGCGCGAGGAGGAGCGCCAGGACGAGGGCGAACAGCTGGCCAAAGAATCCGGTCGCACTCATGGCCGCGCCACCAGGATGAGCAAGATCAGCGTGAAGAAGCTGTACATCAGATACACGGCGATGCGTCCGCCCTGCAGGTTGGTGACCAGCGCGGACAGGCGTGCGGCAAGCCGCGCGATCGGCAGATACAGCCCATACCAGAAATGATCCTCGACCTTGACGTCGAAATACGGTTCGCGGTCGCGGAGGCTCGGAAAATGCCGCTGCATGCGAAACATCGGTGCGAAGATGCGCCGGATCGGCTGGGAAAAGCCTTCGGCGGTGTCCTGCGCGCGCGGCCCCTGGAAGTGGTAGCCGCAATCCCAGGCCGGCGAGCGGCGCAGCCGGCCATGATAGAGGCGCTTGACCACCCAGCCGCCCAACAGCACGCTGGCGGTGACGATCATGAAGAAGACCAGCGGCTCGTAGCTGGCGCGCTCGGGCGAGATCGGTGCCAGCAGCCACCAGCCCTGTGCGATGACGCGCTCGGCGAGCCCCTTGCCAAGGAGCTGCTGTGTGGCGCTGTCGATCTGCAGGATGATCGAGCCAGGGAAAAGACCGAGCAGCAAGGTGAGCAGCACCAGCCAGAAAAGGCCGAGACGCTCGCGACTACCAGCATCGTGCGCATCCTTGAGTGCCGGCTCGCGCATCTGGCCGAGAAAGATGATGCCGTAGAACTTGACCATCGCGAAGCCGGCCATCGCCGCGACGAGCACCACCGCGGCGGCAGCGACCGGCACCGTCATGTTCAGCCAACTCTGCGGCAGCCCCGGCGAGAACAAAAAGCCCTGCAGGAGCAGCCATTCGGAAATGAAGCCGGACAGCGGCGGCAGACCAGCACCGGCGAGCACACCGACCAGCGCGAGCCAGGCGACCCAGGGCATGCGGTGGATCAAGCCGCCGAGCTTACCGAGGCTGCGCTCCTTCGTCGCATGCAGCACCGAGCCGGTGGCCAGAAACAGCAGGCTCTTGAAACCGGCATGCGCCAGGCAGTGATAGAACACCGCGGTGAGCGCCAGCGCGGCGAGCGCCTCCATTCCGTATGCATGGAAGATCAACGCCAGGCCGATCGCGACGACGACCAGACCGATGTTCTCGATCGACGAGTAAGCCAGCAGGCGTTTCATGTCGGATTGCACCGTCGCATAGAGCACGCCGAACAAGGCGGTCGCCAGCCCAAGGATGAGCGCCGCCAGTCCCCACCACCACAGCGTCATGCCAGCCAGATCGAAACTGACGCGCAGCAGGCCGTAGATCGCGGTCTTCAGCATCACGCCGCTCATCAAGGCCGAGACCGGCGAGGGCGCGGCCGGGTGCGCCTCGGGCAGCCAGACATGCACCGGCAAGAGCCCCGCCTTGGCGCCGAAACCGAACAGCGCCAAAAGGTAGGCGATCGATGCCCAGAACGGCGACAGCTTCTGCGCGCGCATACCGGCAAAGCTGTAATCCCCCGCCCCACCGGTCATCACGCCGAACGAGAGCAGGATCGCGATCGCACCGACATGGGCGACGAGTAGATAGAGAAAGCCCGCGTGCCGGATCGCAGCATGCTTGTGATCGGTGGTCACCAGCAGGAAGGAAGACAGCGCCATCGTTTCCCAGGCCACCATGAAGGCGTAAGCATCGTCCGCCAACAGCACCATCAGCATGCTGGCGAGGAACACGTGATATTCCAGACACAGGGCGCCGAGGTTGATGCCGTGATCATGGCTGAAATAACCGGCCGCATAGAAGGAGATGCCGGCCGACACCAGCCCGAGCAGGAGCAGGAAGACCGCGGCAAGCGCGTCGAGGCGCAGATGGAAAGGCAGGTTGGGCAGGCCGATGGCCAGACGGGCGGTTTCCACTCCACCGCCGAGTGCGAAGAGCGCCACGGCACCGACGGCGATGCCGACCAAGGCGCCCAGCGGAAATACCACCGTGCCGACGAAACGCAGACTCCGCCCCTTGACGAGCCCGATGAAGCCCAGCGTCAGCCACAGGCCGGCGGCAATCAGCAGAGCGTCGATGGCGATCACGGCGGATGGATCAGAATTCGTTGCGGATGCGGTTGTACCCTTGCACCAAGGAGAGATTCGCCATCACCACGCTTTCGGAAAAACTCGTTGCGTCACCGGTGACGCGCTGGATGTTGGCGAGATCGGCATCCGAATGGACGTTGGTCGTCGAGGGGATGTAGAAGCCGGGTGGCACGTGGCAACCTTCGACCACCGAGTTGTGGCGCACGACCGAGCCGTCGCCGACCGTACAATTGAACAACACCGAGTTGAAGCCAATGAAGACCTTGTCGCCGACCGTGCAAGGCCCATGGACGATGGAACGGTGCGCGATCGAAGTCGCGCGGCCGATCGTCACCCCGCCGCCGGCCTTGCAGTGGATCACCACGCCGTCCTGGATGTTGGAGCCGGCCTTGATGACGATCGGCTCCATCTCGCCCTTTTCATCCACCTCGTCGGCGCGGATCACCGCGTAGGGGCCAATGAAGACGTTTTCTTCGACGATCACCTTGCCGCAGAGGATCGCCGTGGGGTCGACGAAGGCCGACTCATGCACGATCGGCAGATCGCCGCTGGGATTTTTGCGAATCATGACCTTGCGCTCGGAAAAGCCACGATTCTATCCGACTTCAAAAGACGAGGTTAAGCATCACCATCAGCACCGCGATGAACAATACGGTCATGATGCCGCCGGCGCGCATGTAGTCGGCGACGCGGTAACCGCCCGGCCCCATCAATAACGCATTCACCTGGTGGGTGGGCAGGAAGAAAGAGTTCGAGGTCGCCAGCGCCACGGTGAGCGCGAACACCGCCGGATTGGCGCCGGCGCCGATCGCGATATTCACCGCCAGCGGCACCAGCAGCACGGTGGCGCCGACGTTGGACATCACCAGCGTGAAGAACGTCGCCAGCACCGCGATGGCGAGCTGGATCACCCACACCGGTGTGCCGCCGAGCAGCGTCAGCGTCTGCTCGGCGATCCACTTCGCCGTACCGCTCGTCTCTACCGCCAGGCCGAGGGGAATCAGGCTCGCGAGCAGGAACACCGACTTCCAGCTCACCGCCCGGTAGGCTTCCTCGATGTTCAGCACGCGGCTGAGGATCATGCCGATCGCGCCGGTCATCAGGGCGACTGACAGCGTGATCTTGGTCGAGAGGATCAGGCCGAGTGCGATGCCGAAACAGATCAACGCCGCCCTGACCTTGTGTGGCCGCAGCTCTTCGTGCGGATATTCGGTGGTGACGACGACGAAGTTGCGATCTTTCTCGATGTGCGCAAGCGCCGCCCAAGGCGTGTGCACGATCAGCGCATCACCTGCCTGGAACGGCAGGTCGCGAATGCCATCGCCCTCGCGGAGCGTTTGCCCCGCGCGATGCAGCGCCACCAGCGCAAGACCATAGGTTTTTCTCAACCAGACGTCACGCGCACTCTTGCCGATCAGATCCGAGCCGGGCGGGATGACCACTTCGGCGATCCCGGCCTTGTTGGGCGCCAGCGTATCGGCAAAGGCGACGAGTTCGGGCCGGAAAACCAGTCCATGCTCGGCGGCGAAGGCATCGAGTTTCTCCGGCGCGCCCAACACACCCAGCACGCAGCCCGCCTCGATGGCGACGTCGCGCGCCACTCCGCCAGGACCAATGCGCAGATCGTCTGCACCGCGCAGCATGGCGATGACGCGCAGCCGCCATGGCTTTTCGATCTCTTCGAGCGTCTTGCCGACCAAGGGACTGCCCGCCGGCACCTCGACCTCTCGCAGCGCGTAATCGAGGCCATAGACCTCGCGGTAATAATCCATGGTGCTCGCGCCGCTGGTCATGTCCTCTTCGGCCTTGGCCGGCAACACGTAACGGCCGGCGAGCACGAAATAGGCGATACCGGAAGCGAGCAGCGCCAGCCCGATCGGCGTGACGGTGAACAATGGCCAGGTCTGCATCTGCTGATCCGGCGGCAACGCCTTGTTCGAGGCAAGGATCAGGTCATTGAGGAGAATCAACGGGGACGAGCCAACCATCGTGATGGTGCCGCCGAGGATCGCGCTAAAGCCCATCGGCATCAACAAGCGCGACATCGGCAGCCCGGTGCGCGCCGAGATGCGCGCGACCACCGGCAGGAAGAGCGCCGCTGCACCGACGTTCTGCATGAAGCTGGAAATGAAGCCGACGGTACCGGAAATGGCCGGAATGATGCGTGCTTCGGTACGACCGGCGACGCGCAGGATGAAGCCGGCCACCTGACCCATCAGGCCCGTCTTGTCGAGCCCAGCGCCGATGATCATCACCGCGATGATCGAGACTACCGCGTTGCCGGAAAAGCCGCGGAACAGCTCCGCCCCCTGCACCAGCGGACGGGCAAGCCCGAGCCAATCGTGAAAGTGGCTCACCAGGCCGAGGAACACCATCACCGTCACGGCGGCGACGTCGACACCGACCACCTCGAACGCGAACAGATAGACGGTGAGCATCAGGATGCCGAACACGACGGCGATTTCACGCGACGGCACGAGGCTGGCGACGACGAGCCAGACGAGGAAAAAAATCGCAGCGGCGATGATGGGCTTGAGATTTTTCTTCATGGAGTCATGCTCAAAGTGGAAGGTCGGCGCTGGCAAGACGGCAGCGGAGGATCATGTGGCTTGGCGCAACAGCGTGCCGCGGGCTTCGATGCCGGCGGCGGCGCGGCGGTAGGCTTCCTCGATCGCGGCTTCGACAGTGCCGAAGACTTCTCGGCGCCGATCGCCTCCATCAGGCCGGTGGCTTGCATCACATCGCGCACCTGTTTCTTGAGGCCGCCAAAGAGCAGAGTCACGCCATTGGTGCGCAGACGTTCGACGAGATGGTGGATCACCTCTTCGCCCGAGGCATCGATCTCGTTGATCGCATCGCCGACGACGATCAGGTATTTCATCTGTGGATGCTCGGCCACCGCTTCGAGCACCGCGTCCTCGAACCAGGCGACGTTGGCGAAATACAGCCGTCCGTCGAAGCGCACCGCGACCACCGTTTTCGCACCACCGCGATAGGGCAGCCAGCGCAGGAAGGGCAGGAAGCGTTGCAGACGAGGGGAGATGTTCGCCATCATAGTCTTCACGCTCATTTCACTAATCCGGTGATATTACCCAAGTCGTCAGCAAAGCGTTTCAAGCCTGCTTATCCCAGGATCAGAGCGGCCAATCGCCACATTCGAGGGGAGGTTTTGCCATGGTTCACGACCGACGCCTTTGGGCGAAAACGATTTTCTGGGGCGCCGTGACCGCCCTGCTCTACACGTTGCTGTTCATCGAATCCGATCGGGTGATCGAGCTTTCGCGCACCGCGCGCGAGCATCCTTGGCAGGTACTGGTACCGATCGCGATCGCCTTTGCCATTTCCTTCACGCATGGCGCCTTCACGGGCCTGTTTTGGGAGGTCATGGGCCTCAAAGCGGCGCCGAAGAGTAAGGCGCCCCAGACGGCAGGACAGGAGTGAGCGATGGAACAGCTCCAATTCATCGAACTGAACGCCGCGACGGTATTCCTGCTCGTCTTGATCGGCTTCATCGGCGGCATGGTCTCCGGCTTCATCGGCTCCGGCGGCGCCTTCGTGCTGACGCCGGCGATGATGTCGCTCGGCGCGCCGGCGATGGTGGCGGTGGCCTCGAACATCTGTCACAAGTTCCCGAAAGCCTTGGTCGGCGCAGTCAAGCGCCACAAATACGGGCAGGTCGATGTCAAGCTCGGCGTGATCCTCGGCGTCTTCGCCGAAGCCGGCATGCTCAGTGGCAAGCACGTGATGACCACGATCAAGCAGCACTTCGGCACCGCCGGCACGAACCTGTATGTTTCGGCGGTGTTCATCGTCGTGCTGGCGATCGTCGGTGGCTATGTGTTGCGCGATTACCGACGCCTCAAACGGCTCGACGAGAAAGGCGAGCTCCCGATCAGCGAGACGCCGAAGCTCGCCCGCTGGGTGCAGTCGGTGCGCATTCCCGGCACGATGATCTATTTTCCGAGCGCCCAGGCCGAGCTATCACTCCTGTTCGTGATCCCGATCGGATTCTTGACCGGCATGCTGGCCGCGACGATCGCCGTCGGTGGCTTCATCGGCGTGCCGGCGATGATCTATCTGCTCGGTGTGCCGGCCTTGATGGCCTCGGCCACCGAGCTCGTGACTGCCTTCGTGATGGGGCTGGGCGGCGCGATCTTCTACGGCCTCGAAGGCGCGGTCGATGTACGCCTGTCGATGCTGATCCTGCTCGGCTCGTTGTTCGGCATCCAGCTCGGCGCGATCGGCACCACCTACGTCAAGGACTATCAGGTCAAGCGCGTGATGGCGGTGATCATGCTCACGGTGCTGTTTTCACGCTTTTTCTACCTGCCCGGCTATCTCTCCGAGCTTTCCCTGATCGAGACGCTCTCCCATGAGACGGTCGGCACGTTGAAGACGCTCGGCGATTCGGTGCTCGCGGTGGCGCTGATCCTTGGCGCGGTCAGCGTGCTCACTTCGCTGACCCGTGGCATCGCCGAGCATCGCAAGCTCGAAATGCAGCGCGAGCTCGAAGCCAGCCTCGCCCGCCTGGCCCCCGCCGCCAAACCGATCGAACCGGCGGCGCGGATCGGCCGCATCCTGATCGCCCATGATGGCTCCGAATACAGCCAAGGCGCGCTCGTCACCGCCGATCGGCTGGCACAGGCGCTCGACGCGGAACTACTGGTCGTCTCGGTCGCCGTGGTCAATCCGGAATACGCCACCGCAGTGCCGGAGCTGCGCGCCACAGCCCTCGAGCGGGCCGAAGCCGCGGCGCGCGCCGGACGGGAACGAGCCGGCGCCGCCCAACGCAGCCAGCTCGTCGTCGAAGCCGAGGATCCTTATCGCGGTATCGTCGAGGCGGCCGAAGAAGCGCGCGCCGACCTGATCGCGATCGGCCGGCGCGGCAAACGGGGGCTGGCGCGCGACCTGATCGGCGATGCCACCGCCAAGGTGATCGGCCATGCCAGCTGTCCGGTGCTGGTCTGCCCGCGCAGCGCAGATCTTGGCAGCGGCCCGCTGCTCGCGGCCACCGACGGCTCGCGTCATGGCGATGCGGCGGCCTGGTATGCCGGCAAGCTCGCCCAACGGCTCGGGCGCGGACTGATCGTCGTCTCCGCGGTATTGCCCGACCAAACCGATGCACGCCGGCGCGAGGCGGTCGCTGCCGTCGAGCGCGCCGAGACCGCTTTCAAGGACGCTTTGCCGCTGCTCAAAGGCATCGTCGCCAGTGGCAGGGCGCATGAGGCCATCCTCGAAGCGATGCGCCAGCACGAGGCAGCACTCGTCGTCATCGGCAGCCACGGCCGCACCGGTCTCGAGCGGCTACTGTTGGGTTCGGTGGCGGAGCGGGTGATCGGTTTGGCGGATCGGCCGGTATTGGTCGTGCGGTGAAGCCAGTGCCGTCTCGCCAGCGCCGAGTTTCGACACGGCGGTCTTGGACGATAATGGGAGCATGCCGAAACCGCCGCTGAAACTGCTGATCATCGAAGACGACGCCGATCTCGCCGCCAACCTCTCGGATCATTTCACGGCGCGCGGACATTTCGTCGATGTCGCCGCCGACGGCAAGGCCGGATTGCATCTCGCAGCGACCGAAAACTTCGATGCGCTCCTGCTCGATCTGGTGCTACCCGGAGTCGATGGCCTCGAGCTGATCCGCCGCTTGCGCGAGGAGATCGGCCGCACCACGCCGATCCTGGTGATTTCGGCGCGCGACACCGTGGCTGAGCGCATCGCGGGATTAGGCGTCGGTGCCGACGATTATCTCGTCAAGCCTTTCGCGCTCGCCGAAGCCGAGGCACGTGTGCTGGCGCTGGTGCGCCGCGCGCGCCAAGCAGTGGCGAAGACGCGCATCCGTTGCGGCGAACTCGTCTATGACAGCATCAGCCTGCGCGCCGCCTACCGGGGCCGGCCGCTCGATCTGGCGCCGATTCCCTTGCGCATCCTGGAAATGCTGATGCGCGCCAGTCCCCGTGTGGTGCGCCGCGGCGAGCTCGAACGCGCGTTGTGGGGCAATGCGCCGACCCCCTCCGATGCGCTGCGCAGCCATCTCTATGCCCTGCGCAGCACGCTTGCGGCGGCCGGCGCGCCGGATGCGACGATCGAGACCGTGCGCGGCATCGGCTGGCGGCTGACCGTTCCTACCACCGATGCAGCAACGGATTAGGGAAACGCTGAAGAAGGCCGCGAGCGGGATGCAGCGCAAGGCGCAGTGAGCGCAGCGACTGAGAAAACGAGCCGAAGGCGAAGTTTCGGTGCAGGCTAACAGGAGCGATGCGCAAGTTATGCCAGAACCACCTAACAATGAGTTAGGCGCGGGAGCGACAACGAAGTTGCGGCGAAGGCTCACTTTGGCTTTGCCGAGGTCAAGCGAAGCGGCCGAAGCCAACACCGCGCAACGCAGCGAGGCGCCCGCGCAGCAACTAATTCAGCGTTTCCTTAGCCTGCGCGCGCGGCTGGCGCTCAGCTTCGCTGCCTTTGGCGCCTTCGTCGTGGTCGTGCTGTCGCTGGCGATCGCCTATGGTGCCCACGACGTCGCCCGTCGACTGATGGATCAGACGCTTTCCGCCGAGATCGAGGACTACATCGCTCGGCGTGCTCGCAATCCCGCCTCGCTGCCGCCATCCGCCGTGGGCTTGCGCGGCTTCATCTCGCCCAGCGACGCCAGCGACGAACGGCAGCCGCCGGCCGTGCGAGCGCTGCCGCCAGGCCGCCATGAAATCGTTTTCGAGGGCACGCCATATCGTGTCGCCATCGAAGTGCGCGACGGCTGGCGTTATGTGATCCTGTTCGATGAAACAAGACAGAAACGGCGCGAGGCGCGCTTTACTGCCTGGCTCGTTGGCGGCGCGCTTGCGGTGATCCTGCTGGCCTTTCTCGGCGCCTGGCATCTGGCGGGTCGGGCACTGGCACCGCTCTCAAGCTTGACGGCCGCGATCGCGCAGGCCGATGTCGATCGACCGCCCGTCCTGCCGGATAGCGGCGATCCCGCCGACGAGCTGCACACGCTGGCCGAAGCCTTCCGGCGCTACCAGACACGGCTGCAGCGCTTCGTCGAGCGCGAACGCGCCTTCACCGCCGACGCGAGCCACGAGCTGCGCACGCCGCTGGCGGTGATCCAGGGCGCAGCCGAATTGCTCGCCCATGATGAGACGCTTTCGACAACGCAACGCGAGCGCGCTGCGCGGATCGAACGCGCTTGCCAGCGGCTCGCCGAGCTCGTCGAAGCCTTGTTGCTGCTCGCGCGCGAAGAGACGACCCGCGGCGAGTGCGATGCCGTCGTCGTGGCGCATGAAACATGCGAGCGCCATGCCGCGCTTTGTCAGCAACGCCGCTTGCGCGTCGCGTTGAGTGCGCCACAGACGCTGAAGCTACCGATCGCGGCACCACTATTGGCCATCCTCATCGGCAACCTGCTGCGCAATGCCTGCGAACATGCGCAAAGCCGCGTCGACATCGAGTTGACCGAAACGGCACTGAAGTTGCGCGACGACGGCCCTGGGATGAGCGAAGAAGAGCTCGCCCATGCTCAAGAGCGCTACTGGCGCGGCCCAGAAAGCCGTGGCGCCGGCATCGGGCTTGCGTTGGTCGCGCGCATCTGCGAGCTGGCCGGCTTTTCATTGCAGCTGACCCATGTGCCAGAAAAGGGCTTTATCGTCGAAGTGATTTTTTCGAAGTCTGGTGGCGCGGCGCAGATTTGACATTGCCTTCACGAAACGCGGGGATAATTCGCCTTTTCCCGTTTCAGCATTTCTGAATATTCCCCACCATGCCCAACGCTATTGTCCGCCTTTCCCGCATCTTCCCCTTCCTCCGCTGGTGGCCGCTGGTCACGAAACAAACCCTGCGTGACGATCTGATCGCGGGGATCACCGGCGCCTTGATCGTGCTGCCGCAGGGGGTCGCCTTCGCGATCATCGCCGGACTGCCGCCGCAATATGGTCTCTATGCCGCGATGGTGCCGGCGATCGTCGGTGCACTGTTCGGCTCTTCCTGGCACCTGGTCTCGGGCCCGACCACGGCAATCTCGATCGCCGTCTTCGCCGCACTCTCCCACACTGCCGAGCCCGGCTCGCCGCAATACATCCAGTTGGTCCTGACACTCACTTTCCTGGTGGGCGTCTTCGAGCTCATTCTGGGATTGGCGCGTCTGGGCGCACTGGTCAATTTCATCTCGCACAGCGTCGTGATCGGCTTCACCGCAGGCGCGGCGATCCTGATCGCCGCCAGCCAGGTGAAGAACTTCTTCGGCATCCCGATCCCGCGCGGCACGCCGTTTTACGAAATCCTCCACCAGCTGTTCGTGCAGTTTTTCGCGATCAACCCGTGGGTCCTGTCGGTCAGCCTCGTCACGCTGGCCACGGGCATCCTGACCAAGAAATACTTCAAGAAGATCCCCTACATGATCGCGGCGATGATCGTCGGCTCGCTGTTTGCCGAGGCGCTCAATCTCTGGCAGGGGCAGGAGGTCACCGGCATCAAGACGGTCGGCGCGCTGCCGGCCGGCCTGCCGCCATTGTCGCTGCCCGACTTTTCACCCGCCGCCATCAAAGCCACGCTCGCGCCGGCATTGGTGATCACGATGCTGGCGCTCACCGAAGCGGTCTCGATCGCGCGCGCGATCGCCGTGCGCTCGGAGCAGCGCATCGATGGCAACCAGGAATTCATCGGCCAGGGCTTGTCGAACATCGTCGGCAGCTTCTTCTCCGCCTACGCTTCGTCCGGTTCGTTCAACCGTTCCGGCGTCAATTACGAGGCCGGCGCCAAGACCCCGCTCGCTTCGGTGTTCGCCTCGCTTTCGCTGGTATTGATCCTGCTCGCGGTAGCGCCCTTGGCCGCCTATCTGCCCACCGCGGCAATGGCCGGCATCCTGTTTTTGGTCGCCTGGGGGCTGATCGACTTTACTCACATCACCCATATCTGGCATACCAGCAAGGCGGAATCGGCGATCCTCGCCACCTCGCTCATCGGCACGCTGGTCAATCTCGAGGCTGGCATCTTCCTCGGCATCTTCCTGTCGCTGTTGATGTTCCTCTACCGCACCTCGAAACCGGAGATGATCCCGGTGGTGCCGGCGCCCGAAGAAGGGGCGTATCACTTCGTGCGCGCGAAGGGGCGGCCGGAATGTCCGCAGCTCAGGATCCTGCGCGTCACCGGCTCGCTCTATTTCGGTGCCGCCAGCCACGTGCAAGCCGTGCTGCAACAGATCGACGAGGACAACCCGCTGCAAAAGTCGGTGCTGCTCACCTGCTCGGGGCTTTCCTACATCGACATCGCCGGCGCGGAGGTGCTGGCGCAGGAAGCACGGCGGCGCCGGCGGCTGGGTGGCGGGCTTTACTTTTACCGCCTCAACCAGACCAACATGGCGCTCCTGCGCCAGGGCGGCTATGTCGATGAAATCGGCGCCGGCGCTTTCTTCCCGGTGATGACCAACGTCACCGGCGCGCTCTACTGGACGCTTGATCCGAATGTCTGTCGCACCTGCAAGACGCGCATCTTCAAGGAATGCAATAGCGGCATCCTGCCCGATGGCTTCCGCCGCCAGCGCCTCATGCTCGCCACCGACGGCAGCGAATTCAGCCATGCGCCGGAGGAAATCGCGATCCAGATCGCCAAGAGCTTCGGCGTCACGCTCGACGTGATGACGATGGTCGAATCTCCCGCCGACGACGAGATCGCCCATGCGCGCCTGGCGCAAACCGAACGCAAGGCCAATCTCGCCGGTGTCGCCTGCGAACCCCTCGTGCGTTATGGCAAGCAGCCGTGCGTCGAGGTGGTCGCCGCGGCGCGAGCTGCCGACAGCAACATCCTCGTCATCGGCCGGCGGCCGCCTCGTGGCAACATCAAGGAGCGCCTCGTCGGCGACATCGCCCAGCAGATCCTGATCCAGTCGCCCTGCCATGTGCTGATCGCCAACTGGCAAGCGCAGCCGATCAGCCGCCGCATTCTCGTCGCCAGTGACGGTTCATTGATTTCCACCACCGCTGCCGAAGTCGCTACACAAATCGCCAAGGCCATGAACCTCCCGGTCACAGTGCTCGCCGCCGCGACCACCGACGCCGAGCGTGCCCGCGCCGAGCAGGACCTCGCCGAGAAGATCGGCCTGATGAAGATCGAAGGCGTGACGGCCGAGAGCCTGATCGTCGCAAGGCCGCCGACCGAGGCAATCATCGAAACGGCGCAGGACATCGGCGCCGACCTCGTCGTGATCGGCAACGATCAGCGCAAGGGTTTGGCCCGCACACTCGCTGGGCAGACCACTGATCGCGTCATCGGTGGGCTTGCCTGCGCGGTGCTGGTCGTCAAACGTCCGCCGGAACCCGAAGCGCTCATCGAGGCGGTGAATAAACAAGCATAGAAGCCCGCTTCACTCTTTGACGAAGGGCTTCTCTGTGCCTGCCGTCTCGGCATCCTCGCGGTAGGGAAAACGCACATGGCCGTAGCGGATCAAGAGCACGCCGAGCGTCAAAAGGAAGATGGCGAATGCAACGGCCAGCATGCGCCATTCGGTCATCTCCTTGATGTCGAGGATCAGATAGCGCGCCAATGCGACGATGGCGATGTACATCGGAAAGCGCACCGGCAGCTGGCCGGACTTGAAATACTGGCCGATCATCGCCAGCACTTCGAGATAGAGAAACATCAGCAGCAGATCGGCAAGCTGCACCCGACTGGCGTGGACCATCACCAGCACCTCGTGATACATCGCCACCGCAGTGGCGATGCCGATCACCATCAGACCAAGATATTCGACCAGATCGAGACCGCGGCTGAAGGCATGCCGTAGGCGATCGAAACTGTGGGAGCGGATGTCCATCGGATGGATAAAATAACCTGGTGCAGCGAGTCTAGCCCAGATTGCCCATTAACAGATAACAGGCTTTCCTCGAACATCTATTGGCGGCGAGAGGATAAACTTTCGCCACCGCTGCGCCATCAGCATTTCCATAAACCGGCAGGGAAGCATCATGGCAAAACAGTACATGGCAGTCATCGAACGCTGCCCGCAAACCGGGCTTTACGTCGGCAAAATCCCGGGTTTTCCCGGTACGCACAGTCAGGTCGATGAACAGGGCAATCTGCCAGTGCCGTTTTGATTCTGCTGACTATCATGGGCTACCGACTTTCCAAAATCTATACCCGCACCGGCGATGCCGGCACCACTGGGCTGGGCGACGGCTCGCGCGTCAACAAGGATGCGCCGCGTATCGCGGCACTGGGCGAGGTCGACGAACTGAATGCCGTGATCGGCCTCATGCTGTGCGAGGAGATGCCCAGCGAGGTGCGCACGTTGTTGCTGGGCGTGCAGCATGATCTCTTCGATCTCGGCGGCGAGCTCTCCGTGCCCGGCGGCGCGTTTCTCAAGGACACACAGCCGGCGCGGCTGGAGGTCGCAATCGACCGCTTCAATGCGGAACTTGCGCCTCTCAAGGAATTCATCCTACCCGGCGGCACACGCGCCGCGGCACTGACCCATCTCGCGCGCACCGTCTGCCGCCGCGCCGAGCGTGCTCTGGTCACGCTCGCCCAGCACGAAACGGTGACCGAGGCGGCGCGCCAGTATCTGAACCGCCTCTCCGACCTCCTCTTCGTGCTCGCGCGCTGGTTGAATAAAACGGCCGGTCATGGCGATGTGTTATGGCAAAAGGGACTCAACGCCTGAATCTTACGCCAGCAAGCCAATCACCAGTCCCAGCCACAGCAGCGCGACGCCCATCAGATGCGGGTCGCGCAGCAGTTCGCGCACCGGATCGCCGCCGCCGCCACGGCGATGCAGACGATAGAGATAGCGCAGCAGGCCATAGAGAACGCAGGGCACCGTGACGATCAGCCAGCGCGTGCCGTGCAACGCGATGGTCTCCTCGCTGACGGTGTAGAGGCTGTAGGTGATCACCGTCGCGCCGGCCGTCAGCGTGATGAACTGGTCGAGCAAGGGCAGTGAATACTGTTCGAGCACGCGCCGGTGTGGCTGCTCGCTCGTGCTCGGTACCTCGATCTCGGCACGACGTTTGGCGAAGCCGAGGAACAGCGTCAGCATCAGGCCAGTGAGCACCAGCCAGTGCGACGGCGCGATGCCGATGCCGAGCGTGCCGGCAAAGATGCGCAGCATGAAGCCGGCGGCGATGATGAAGACGTCGAGGATCACCACATGCTTGAGGCCGAGGCTGTAGGCGACGTTCATCAGCACATACGAAACGAAGACCCACGGTGCCTTCGATGCCGGCAGGCCGAACAGCCCGGAGATGAGCCCCAGGCCGACGACCAGACAGACGGCGGCAAGCGCGAGCGCCATGCCGATGCCCACCCGGCCGCTGGCGATCGGCCGCAAGCACTTTTGCGGATGCCGCCGGTCGGCCTCGCGGTCGAGGATGTCGTTCATCACATACACCGCCGAAGAAATCAGGCAGAAGGCGACGAAGGCAGCGAGCGCCTGCGTGTGCATCTCCGCATTCGACCAGGCATGGCCGAACAGCAGACCCACCAGCACGAAGCCGTTTTTCAGCCACTGGTGCGGGCGGAGTAACTGGATCAGCGGCGGCATGATCGTTCCGGGAAATAACGGTCGCAGAAGTAGCAGCCAGAAAGCGGCAGCCACGCCGGCACCACATAATACTGGCGGCGGACGCCCTCCAGCACCGTGTCGCGGAAGCTGGCATAGTCGAAACCCTCGCCGCGCACCACCCAGAAGCGCGCACCCCGATATTCGAAGTCATCGATCGCAACGCGGCGGAACCAACCGTCGTATTCGCCCGGATTTGGCTCGGTCTTGCGCAGCACGGTGATGTCGCGGCCATCCAGCTCACGCCAGTCGGTGAGGATGTCGTCATGGCGCGCATGTCCCGACCCGGGGCCGAGCACCGGCACATGACGGCGCTCAAGGTAGCCGAGGATCGCCGCATTCGAATAGCCGTCCGAGGCGAGCAGGGTTGCGCCGATGCGCGATCGTTCGACCAGCTCTCGCCCATCGAAGGTCAGCACCATGCTCGGATAGAC
This sequence comes from Sulfuricystis multivorans, assembly GCF_003966565.1. Classification (NCBI taxonomy): domain Bacteria; kingdom Pseudomonadati; phylum Pseudomonadota; class Betaproteobacteria; order Nitrosomonadales; family Sterolibacteriaceae; genus Sulfuricystis; species Sulfuricystis multivorans. The sequence continues at coordinate 1,926,270 of NZ_AP018718.1, forward strand.
ATTCAGCGAACGCCAGGTTTCCAGCGGCAGGCTGACCAGCACCGCAAACAACACGACATGCAATGCGGCGAAGCCGGCGCAAAACCGCACGAGCTTTTCCAGCCCGCCAGACGCTGCGCGGCGGACCGCCAGCAGCAGCGCGAATGGCACGAAAGACAGCACCCAGTGCAGACCAATGGTCTTGAAGAACGACAGCAGGGCGAACAGCATCAGCGGCACCGCGGCGAGCAGGCTCAGACTGCGCTCGGTCGCAGATTCGGCGCTGGTGGAACGGCACGCCGGCGCCTTCCACCACGACATCCAGACGATTGGCGGCGTCAGCACATAGAGCAGCGTCACCAGATACAAAAGCGGCGTCCGCAAATTGAAGCCGATATTCGCCCCGCTGTGGCGATTGACGAAGTTGAACAGATAGTTCGTCCAGCAGTGTCCGCTGTTCCACCAGGCCATCAGCCCCAACGCCGGAATGCAGCAGGCATAGACGATGGCAAGTCCCTGCCAGGCCGAAGTCTTGCGCCGGCGCGCAGCATCGACCAGATAACCGAAACCGAGCAGCGCGGCGAAGTATTTGGACAGCACCGCGCCGGCGAGCAGCAGGCCGGCAAGCAGGTACCAGCGCCAATCATCATCTTGAGCTGCCCGCAGCCAGGCCAAGCCGGAGAGCACTGCGCAATAGACCAGCGCGGTATCGGTGGTGACCAGCACGTTCCAGACGAAGGGTGGCGCGAGCAGGATCACCGACGCCACTGCATCGCGCTGCCCAGCCGCCTGTGGAAAGAGGCGTGGCCAGACCAAGCGCACTGCCAGCGCAAGCAGCAGCGGCTGAATGATCTGCGGCAGGCGCAGCCACCATGCCGCATCGCTCACCGTCAGCAGTACGGCGAGCCACCAGCCGATCATCGGCGGGTGATCGTAGAAGCCCCAATCGGGCTGCCGCCCCCACCAGTAGAAATACGCCTCGTCGCCGGTCATCGGCAAGGCGGCGGCCAGCCAGAAACGGAAAATGAGCGTCAGCCCGGCAGCGGCGAGGAAAAAGCGGCCGGACGTGATGGGCATCGGCAGCTTATCGCGCGGCAATGGCGGCGCGCCGCTGCCGCACCGCTTCGGCCAGCTGGTCGAGCACGACGACGGTATCGTCCCAACCCAGGCAGGCGTCGGTGATCGACACCCCGTAGGCAAGCGGCTTACCGGGTTTCAGATCCTGGCGCCCCTCGTTGAGATTCGATTCGATCATCACGCCGAAGATGCGCTCCTCGCCGGCGGCGATCTGTGCGGCGACATCGGCGGCCACCTCGAGCTGCCGCTTGTAATCCTTGCGGCTGTTGCCGTGCGAGAAGTCGACCATCACCCGCGCCGGCAGGCCGGCCTTGCCCAGCTCGATGCAGGCGGCCTCGATGCTGGCGTGATCATAGTTGGGCTGTCTTCCGCCACGCAGGATGAGGTGGCAATCCTCGTTGCCGTGGGTCGAGACGATCGCCGAATGGCCGGCCTTGGTCACCGAGAGGAAATGGTGCGGCGCCTGCGCGGCGCGGATCGCATCGACGGCGATCTTGATGTTGCCATCGGTGCCGTTCTTGAACCCGACCGGGCAGGAAAGACCCGAAGCGAGCTCGCGATGCACCTGCGACTCGGTGGTGCGCGCGCCGATCGCGCCCCAGCTGATCAGGTCCGCGGTGTATTGCGGCGTGATCGTGTCGAGGAACTCGGTCGCGCACGGCAGCCCCATCTCGGTCAGCTCCCAGAGCAGACGACGGGCAAGCCGCAAGCCTTCGTTGATCTTGTAGCTGCCGTCGAGACGCGGATCGTTGATCAGACCTTTCCAGCCCACCGTGGTGCGCGGCTTTTCGAAATAGACGCGCATCACGATCAAGAGGTCTTCGTGCAGCCGGTCGTGTTCGGCCTTCAAGCGGTCGGCATATTCGCGCGCGGAATCGAAATCGTGGATCGAGCAAGGCCCGACGATCACCAGCAGCCGGTCGTCGGCGCCATGCAAAATGCGATGGATCGCCGCACGCGCCTCGAACGTCGTCCGCGCAGCCTTCTCGCTGGCGGGATACTCGCGCAAGATATGGCCGGGGGGGGAGAGCTCCTTGATTTCTTTGATGCGGACGTCATCGACGATGTGTTTCATGATGAGGGCGACCCGAGGTGATGCGGAAACGAATTCTATCGCAGCGCGTCAATCCGGCCGTGGCAGGCTCCAGCGGCACTTCCCAGGCTTGCCCGCCGCCCGCCTCGGCGGAGCCAACCGTTGCGACCAGAGTCTGATATCTAGCGACATGAAAAGTTGACATTCTGACGACATCTAACCGGCCGTTGAAAAACGTCACGAGGATGGCCAGAGGCAAGGCGCACTGAGCGCAGCGACCGAGACCTATCAAATAGATAGGCGAGGGGGCGACAACGCAGTTGCGGCGCAGGCCAACCTTAGGCGTAGCCGAGATTAAGCGAAGCGACCGAAGCCAACATCACGCAATGCCGCAGATGGCTCACCGCCGGAGTTTTTCAACGGCCTGCTAAACGGACCAACCTGCGCCGCTGCGCTGTACGGCGAATCGCGTCTCAGGCACTCTTGTCCGCGCGGTTGCCAACGCCATGTTGCAGCGCCAACAGGGCGGCTTCGGTACGCGAGCGCACGTGCAGCTTCTGCAGAATGATGGTCATGTAATGCTTGACGGTCTTTTCCGCCAGATGCAGGCGCTCGCCGATTTCACGATTGTTCAGTCCCTGGCTCAGCAGTTCCAGCACCTCGATTTCGCGCGTGGTTAGCGTCTCGAAGACATCGGGATGGCGTGGCCGCAGGAACTCGGCAAGCATCTCCGCCGCTAATGCCGGGGTAACATAAGCCTCCCCCGCGGCGACGCTGCGCATGATGGTGCGCAGCTCGTGCGCGGTGATGCCTTTGAGTACGTAGCCATGCGCCCCGGCTTTGAACGCCGCCAGCAGATTCTCCGTATCGTTGGATACGGTGAGCATCATGATGCGCATCGCGGTATGCCGGGCGGCGATCTGACGGGCCGCTTCGATACCGCCCATGCCCGGCATGCTGATGTCGAGCAGTACCATGTCGGGCTGCAATTCTTCGGTAAGCGCCACCGCTTCCTCGCCACTGCCGGCCTGGCCGACGACGGTGAAATCACCACCGGCAGTCAGCGAGGCGGCAACGCCTTCGCGGAACAGCGGATGATCGTCGGCCACCAGAATGCGGATTGGCTCAGGCATGGGCGGCTTTTCGCCGGACGAGCGGCAGACTGGCGGCAATGCGCGTGCCCTGCCCCGGCGCCGCGATCACCTCGCATTGACCACCGAGCAGCCGCACGCGCTCCTGCATGAAGCTCAGACCGAGGCGGCCGGCAACCGCTTGCGGATCGAAGCCCGGACCATCGTCGCTGACCTCGATGCGCAGCATCTCCCCGACGTGGCCGACGTGAACGGCGACATGCGCGTTCGGCGCATGCTTGCGGCAATTGTGGAGCGATTCCTGCAACAGGCGATAGACGGTGATCTTGACCGCCAGAGGCGCGTCCGGCAGATTCGCCTCGACCTGCGCCGTCACCGGCATGCCGGTCAGGCGCTCGGCATCGCGCAAGGCACGGCGCACCGTTTCGGACAACGACAATTCCGCCAACCCCGGGATGCCCAGGCCGGCAGCGATATTGCGCAGATCTTCGAGCGATGAACGCAAGGCGGCGACGATGGTTTGCAGATTCGGCTGCAGCACGTCGCCGGGCATCTGACATGCACAACTGGCCGCCATTTCCTCCAGGCTCATCAGGGCAAAAGCGAGCGTCTGCGCCGGCGCATCGTGCAAGTCGGCGGCGATGCGATGGAGCAGCCGCTCATTGAGCGCGGTCGTTGCGGCGCCGGCCTCTGCCAGGCGGGCGCGCATGCGCTCGTTCTCGGCGAAGGCGGTTTGCAGCTGCTGCAGCTGGACACGCAAATCGTTGCGCTGGCGGCGAATCGTCTCGTTGGCGCGACGCACTTGCAGGAACAACAGGAAGAAGATCGCCAGCGTGACGGCCGCCAGCAAGGCCCAGCTGCGCTGCTGCGCGCTCTGGATGTCGCGTTCGATGCTGTCGGTCGAATGATAGAACTCCGCGACCGCGACCACTCGGCCGTGCGGACCTGCTCGCACCGGCACATGGACTTCGAGCAGTCGTTCCCATTGGCTGCGCTCAGCAGCATGCGCGGCTTCGTTCAGATCGCTCATCTGCGAGTGCACCGTGCCGCTGAAGGCGGCAGCGAGCGAAGCATCGAGCGGAAACCGGCGGCCGATCTGGTCGTGGTCGCTGCTGTAGCGAATCACCCCGGTGGCATCCCACAGTTTGAAGCGCACGACCTTGCGGCCCAGCGGCCCCTCGTTGAAGATGCGGTCGAGCGCGGCATGCACTTCGCGACTGGCCATCTGCTCGGGCGTCGCATCGCCCAGTTGCGCCGCCAGGATACTTTCGACATAGACGGCGGCAATCGCCGCAGCGCGATTCACTGCATTCTGCTCGATCTCGCGGCTGATCCACGAACCAATGATCGCGGCGCCGAGCGCCAGCAGCAGGGCGCTGCCGATGAGGAATTGTCGCGACAAGCTGAGACGCTCGAAGGGCGTATGGGGCAACGACGTGGCGCTTGGCGCGGCAATCGATCGCAGTGAAATCAACTCGTGCATAACACAATCCTATCACTTTGGTACCGGGCAGCGATCAGACCAAAGTCTGACGGAATCGCGCCCGAAGCCCCTTGATCACGCCAAGCCCACGCGGAGAATGGTTCCCAGCCAATCATCTGTCAATTTTCAAAGGAGATCATCATGCATCGCACACACCGCAAGCTGCTCATCACCATCACAGCAGGCATGTTCGGCCTCATCTCCGGTTTTGCCGCGGCAGCGGAAACCGAATCGGCGATCGCCCGCGGTGGCCGTCTTTACGACAAGTTCTTCAAGGAGAACAACACGGCCAAGCCCGACGCCGATCACCCCAGTTATCCGAACAAGGGGGGCAAGTATGGCAAGGATGCTTCCTGGCGCTGCAAGGAATGCCACGGCTGGGACTACAAGGGCAAGGATGGCGCTTACGCCAGCGGCGGCCACGCCACCGGCATCAAGGGCATCAACGGCGCCGCCGGCAAGGATCCGGCCGCGATCGCCGCGATTTTCCGCGATGCCAAGCACGGCTACAGCGAGAAGCAGCTTTCCGCGCAGGACGCGCAGGATCTCGCCCTGTTCGTCAGCAAGGGCCAGATCGACATGAGCAAGTATGTCGCCGACAAGAAGGCCAAGGGCAACCCCGCCAAGGGCGAAGTCTATTTCAATACCATCTGCGCTGGCTGCCATGGCAAGGACGGCAAGAAGATCAAGGATGCGCCGCCGCTGGGCTCTGTTGCCGACAATCCTTATGAGATGCTGCACAAGGTGTTGAATGGCCAGCCGGGTGAGAGCATGCCGGCGCTGCGCGCGCTCGACCCGCAGATCGCCGTCGATATCGTCAGCTATCTGTCGCAACTGCCCAAGCAGTAAGCCACACGCAGACTCACATCGATGGGCAGTGCACTTGGCGTGCCTGCCCATTTTGCTTTCTGTTTTGTTTTCTGCAAAAAGAAGTTACGTATGTTCAAGAAGATCAAGCTTTGGTTGAAAAGTCCGACCCACAGCGGTGCGATGCTACTGGTGGCCGGCGTCGTCGGCATCATTTTCTGGGGCGGCTTCAACACCGCGATGGAAGCCACCAACACGCTCGAATTCTGTGTCTCCTGCCACGAGATGGAGCAGCTCGTCTACCAGGAATACAAGCAGAGCGTGCATTACAAGAATCCCTCCGGCGTGCGGGCGATCTGTTCCGACTGTCACGTCCCCAAAGACTGGACACACAAGCTGATCCGCAAGATCAAGGCTTCGAACGAGCTGTATCACAAGCTGATCGGCACGGTAGACACGCCCGAGAAGTTCGAGGCGCATCGTCTCGAAATGGCCGAGCGCGTCTGGAAGGAAATGACGGAGAACAACTCACGCGAATGCCGTAACTGCCATTCCTTCGACGCGATGCACTTCGAGAAGCAGGGCCAGCGCGCCAGCGAAAAGATGCAACAGGCGGCACAAAAGAACCCGCAGCCGCCCTGTATCGAGTGCCACAAGGGGGTCGCACACAAGAAGCCCGTCGTGGAACGCGACGACTGAAAGGCGACTGAAAGGCTCATGCCCCTTCGGAACCGGCTGCGCGGGCGGTCTGCGGCGTTGCGCAGGAATTTCTGGCGGTGAAATATTCTGCTGCGCGGCCCGAAGCGCGCAACGGATCGAGTCCGACAGGCTAGCCGGTACCGCCCACCGTCATGCCGTCGATGCGCAGCGTCGGCTGGCCAACGCCGACCGGCACGCTCTGGCCTTCCTTGCCGCAGGTGCCGACACCTGGATCGAGGGCGAGATCGTTGCCGATCATCGACACGCGGGTGAGCACGTCCGGGCCGTTGCCGATCAGCGTCGCGCCCTTCACCGGCCGGGTGATCTTGCCGTTTTCGATCAGATACGCCTCGGCGGCCGAGAAGACGAACTTGCCGCTGGTGATATCGACCTGCCCGCCGCCGAAATTGGCGGCATAAAGCCCCTTCTTCACCGAGGCGATGATCTCCTGCGGATCCTTGTCGCCGGCTTCCATCGTCGTATTGGTCATGCGCGGAATCGGTAGATGGGCGAAGGATTCACGCCGGCCGTTGCCGGTGGGCGTAACACCCATCAGCCGCGCATTGAGCGTGTCCTGCAGGTAGCCGACGAGGATGCCGTCCTCGATCAGCACGGTGCGCTGCGTTGGGACGCCTTCGTCGTCGATCGATAGCGAGCCGCGCCGATTGGACAGCGTGCCGTCGTCGACGACGGTGACGCCCTTCGCGGCGACGCGCTCGCCGATCCGGCCCGAGAACGCGGAGCTGCCCTTGCGGTTGAAGTCGCCTTCCAGGCCGTGGCCGATCGCCTCGTGCAGCAGGATGCCCGGCCAGCCGGGGCCGAGCACCACGGTCATCTCACCGGCGGGCGCAGGCATGGCGGCGAGATTGACGCGCGCCTGATGCACGGCCTTTTCCGCATAGTCCTGCAACACCGCGTCAGTGAAATACGCATAGTCGAAACGCCCGCCGCCGCCAGCGGAACCCTGTTCGCGCCGACCGTTTTCTTCCAGGATCACGGTGAGCGAGACGCGGGAGAGCGGCCGCACATCGGCGGCAAGCCGGCCATCGGAACGCGCGACGAGGATCGTCTCCCAACTGCCGGCGATGTGCGCCATCACCTGGGTCACCCGTGGATCGGCGGCGCGCGCCAAAGCCTCGAGCCGCTCCAAGAGGCGCACTTTTTCCGCATCGGGCAGAGAGGCCAGCGGATCGTCAGGGGCATACAACGGGACGAGCGAATGACGTTTGAGCAGCGGCAAGCTGCTGCTGCCGCCAGCTGCGGCGATGGCGCGCACGGCGCGCGCGGCATCGAGCAGCGCGGCCAGACTGATGTCGTCGGAATAGGCGAAGGCGGTCTTGTCGCCGCTCACCGCGCGCACCCCGACGCCCTGCTCGATGTTGAAGCTGCCGGACTTGACGATGCCTTCCTCGAGGCTCCAGGCCTCCGAGCGGGAGAACTGGAAGTAGAGATCGGCATAGTCGATGCGGTGGCCGAACAGTTCGCCGAACACCCGGGAAAGCTGGCCAGCATCCAAGTCGTAGGGCGTCAGGAGATGACGTTCAGCGGTGGCGAAATGGGTCATGGTATCCATGGGGTTGGGTCGAATGCAGGATGTGGCGCCGTGCCGTGTCGCCAGCGCCGGGTTTGGACGATATGGGGGCAAATTTACAATCTTCTATGGCGCAGCGCCGGCAGACTCGCTCTCACTTCGGCGGTGCGCGCCGGGTCGAGTTCGGCAACCACCACACCTTCACCATATTCCATGCCCGCCACGATCTCGCCCCAGGGGTCGATGACCATGCTGTGGCCGTGGGTCATGCGCCCGGTCGGATGGCGCCCGCCTTGCGCTGACGCGAGCACATAGCACTGGTTCTCGACGGCGCGCACGCGCAGCAGCAGTTCCCAGTGCGCCTGGCCAGTGGTGTCGGTAAACGCCGCCGGCAGCACGATCAGATCGAGCGTGCCCATCGCGCGGAACAGCTCGGGAAAGCGCAGGTCGTAGCAGATGCCCAGCCCGACGCGCAGGCCCAGCGCCTCGACCACCACGGGAGCCGGCGGACCGGCTTCGATGGTCTCCGCCTCGTCATAGCGCTCTGCGCCCTTCTGGAAGCCAAACAGGTGGATCTTGTCGTAGCGCGCGATGCGTCTGCCGGCCGGATCGAAGACCAGGCAACTGTTCCTGAGTTTCGCCGGATCTTCCGCTGTCAGCGGAATCGAACCGCCGACGAGCCACAGGCCATGCCGCGCCGCCGTCTCGGCGAGAAAGTCCTGGATCGGCCCGCTGCCCTTGGTCTCGCGCACCGCGAGGCGGTCGGCATCGGTGCCGCCGATGATCGGGAAATATTCCGGCAGGGCGACGAGTTGCGCGCCGCGTGCCGCGGCCTGGGCGATCAAGCGCGCCGCGGTGGCGAGATTTGCCGCGACCTCGGGCGTCGAAATCATCTGGATCGCGGCCAGGGTAAGGGTTTCGCTCATTGTGTCGAACCGGGGGTGATCGGGGGGGTATCGGGGGCTTTGTGGGTCAGCTTCTCGACCTGGGGATCGCTCCAGGAACCGCGCACCGCATATTCGTAGGCGAAAATCTGGTCGAGCGGGTCTTTCAGAATCTTTTGCGCCGCCCAGGCGACGGCGCCGGCCACCGGGTGGGCGAGCATCGCACCGACCGCGAGCGACTCGCCGATCGCTGGCTGCACGCGCACCTTCAGCTGCTGTGTCTCGGTCACCAGATCGATCTGGCCGGAGATCGATACTTTCGCGGCCGGCCCCTGGATGCGCAGCTCGTCGGTGGCCATCACACCCCGAGCGATCCTCGCTGCGCCGCCGATACGGTCGAAGGCGAAGCCCTCGCTGAAGATGTCACGAAAATCGAGCGTGATGCGGCGCGGCAGCGCTTGTAGCGACAGCACGCCGAGCAGGCGGCCGACGCCGGGCTCGAGCTTCTTGAACTGACCCGTGCCGAAATCGACCTCGATGCTGCCGGCAAGGCTTTTGAGATCGAAGCTCAAGGGACTGCCCCGCCAGCGCACGTCGCCACTGAGTTTTCCTTCGCCACGCCGCACGGCATCGGGCAACTTCAAGCGTTGGAGCAGCTTTTCCGCATTGCCGACGTCCAGCTTGAAGTCGAGCGCCGTCTCGGCCGCGGCGCGCCCCGGCCGCCAGCGCCCCTCACCCGAGAGCTTCGCCGCATCGTTCTTCAGCTCGAATCTCCCCTGCCACGTTCCGGCGCGATTTTCCGCCGCCAGGCGTAGTTCGCCGAATGCCTTTTCGCCGACGCGGAAACTGTCGATCGCGAGATCGAGCGCCGGCAATTCGCGTGTCGTGTCGCCGCCGCTCTCGCTCGCCGTCTCCACTGCCTCCTCGATCGCGGGGAGGTGCAGACGGCTGAAATGGCCGCTGATACGGCCCGCCCCGGCCATCTCCCAGATGAGATCGCCCTGCACTTCGCGGCTCGAAAGCATGAGCTGCCAGCGCCCCATGTTGCGCGTGCCAGAAAGGCGCGCCTCGTGGAAATCGCGGCGCAGCGCGCGCAGCACCGGGCTGCGCACCTCGATGGCCGTCACCGCCAAAGCACCGTCGCTGCCGTTTTCCGTCCCGTCCTTGACCAGTACGCGCCACGCATCGGCATCGATCCTCGCCAGATCCGCTGCCAGCGCCAGCCCCTGCGCCGGCAGCGGTGAAGCCTGCGCGACGGCTTTCTCGCCGATACTCAAGCGGCCGCGCCAGGGCGCATTCGCGCGTTGCAACACCAGGCGGGCGACGCGTCCCAGCGTCGCCGACCACTGCCCCCGTTGCGGCTCGAGGCGACCCTCGACGAGAAGTGGCAAAGCTTCGAGCCCCGGCTTGTTGAGCGGCTCGGGCAGGCTGGAGGCCAGCCCGCGCAGATCCGATTCGAGGCGCAGCTCGGCGGCGGTTTTTTTCACTGTCAGCACGCCGCGCCAGGGCGTCTCGCCCGACAGATGGTCGAGCGCCGGCCAGCCGTAATGGCGCCGCAAGGCGTTCGCTGCGAGACCGCCGCTGGCGGCAATGCGCACCGCACCGCCCGACTGCGTGGCGATCTCGATGGTCACCGGCTGGTCGAGGAAACGCGCGCGCAGATTCTTCGCCTGCAAGCGTTCCGTGCTGAATGTCAGCTCTCCCTGCGCTTCCGTGAATGCGGGCAGTCCGGCCAATGCCTCGATGCGATTGCCCGCGAAACGATAGCGCCCCTGCACTTCGGTCTTGTCCGTGTGGCGGAGCGGGATGACGAGCTTGAGGTCGAGCGTTCCCGTGCCTTGGGCGGCCATGTCCGCGGTGAAATGGTCGATGCGTTCGCCGACCGGACTTGCCTCGATGAAATCGAAGAAGCGTTGGGTGTCGCCCTGCGCGCGCCCGGTCACGATGAGCCGTTCTTCCAAAGCTTCGAGGTCGGGGATCTCCGCGCGCACCTCGGACAACGCCACCCCCATGATCGCCGCCCGCTGGCCGTGAATCACCATGCGTTCGTTCTCGAACAGCAGCTCGCCGTCGATACCGTCGATCGCTGGCCAGCCGGGCGCATAGTCGAGGCCGACGCCGTGGAATCTTCCCCTCACCTGGAAGATGCCACCCTTGCCGCCCCGAAACGGAAACTGTGCCAGCGGGCCTTTGAGGCGCAGCGTCGTGTTCTCGGCGCGGCCGCCGCGGATGCTGGCCTTGAGCCAGTCGCGCGCATCCTTGCTCACCACGCGCGGTAGATAGCGCCACACCGCGCTGCCGGCGGCATCGGTCAGCTTCGCGGTCAGATCGATCTCGCCGGGGCCCTCGCCGGTGTAACGATAACTGCCGAGCGCCTCGCCCTTGGCATCGTCGTTGCTGAAACTGGCGCGCTGGATGAGAAACTCCGTGGCCCCGGTCTTTGCGCGCCAGCCGATTTCGGCTTCGAGCCGGCCGAGCGCCAGGGTCGGCTCGGGGAACACGGCCGGCAATTCGAGCCGCGCATCGCTGCCGGCAAGCGTCAGCCGTCCGGATAGGTGGTCGCCATCGACATGGCCGGAAATGCCGCCGAATCCAGGCAGGGTCTTCCATGCGGCGAGGGAGAGCTCGCTGAAATCGCCGCGGATGCGAAAGCTTTGCGGTGTCTCGAGCGCCCCCTGCCAGGCCACCTCGAGGTTCCGGAGCCGTCCTCGTGGCGCAAGCGCTTCGAGGCGTTCGCGCAATGGCTGCGGCACCGGGACAAACGCCATCAACGCCACGAGCTGATCGAGCTCGAGGCGGTTGGCGATCAGCTCGCCGCCGCCTCCGGCAGCCTTGAGCCGCAGGCTCGCGTCGGTGACGGGAAGTTCGATGCCAGCCACGGTCGCCAGTCGAAAGCGCCTCAATTCGCCGGCATAGCCCTCTTTGGTTCGCCGTGCAATGAGGCGCCCATCGAGATGGGTCATGGCCAGTGGCGGCAGGTCGGGCTGCAGGCGCACGCGCAGATCGGCAAGCCGCAGGTCGGCGGTTGCCCCGCTCGGCTGGGCGTCGGCAAGATCGAGCCAGAGGCGCACATCGCCTCTGCCCTGCGTCATTTCCAGCGGCAGCGTGACCCATGGCGCAGCCGCGGCGATGTCGAGCGCCTTGGCATCCAGATACAGTTGCCCGTCCCAGCCAGAGAGATCGCTCAGGCTGCGGCCGCTGACTTTGCCGCGCAGATCGATGCTCGCCGCAATGTCGCCGGAGGGCACGGCGACCAGAGCGAAGTCATGATGATGGCCGAGGTTGTGCAGCACGAAGTCGAGGTGGGACAGTTCGAGTGGCGGTGCAGCGCGCAACTCGTCGCGCCAGACGACGCGGGCCTCGCGCACGACGATGCGATACTGTTCGAGCAGCCAGGCGGTAAAACGGCTATCGCCTTCGGCGCGCACCGGCAGGCCGGCGACGAAGAGATTGCCGGCGGCGTCGCGCCGGATTTCGAGCACCGGCGCAAAAATTTCGAGGCGATGCAGGCGCGGTTCGAGAAACAGCAGCGAGGTCCAGCCGATCTCGGCCTCGACGCGTTCGAGCAACAGCGCCTCGCGCCCCGTGCGGTCATGGACGCGCAGCTGGCCGACGACGAGATGCGGATGCAGCCCAGGCCAGTCGGCGGAAAGTTCCCCGATCTCGACCGGCAGGCCGATGGCTCTGGAAATCTGCTGCTCGATTGCCGGACGCCAGCGGTCGATCTCGGGCATCAGCCAGTAGCGTCCGACCAGGATCAGGCTCGCCGCGGCGAAATACGCGGCCAGCAAAAGCCGGCCGCTCGAGCGCAACACGGAACGGAGGATGCCGGCAGAGGATGAAGACAGGATGGGCAAGGGGTCGGGGCGGACTAAAATGGGCCGAAACGACGCCAATTCTACCGCCCATGCCTTTCCCCCTTTCCCCGCCCGACTACTCGCGCTATCTCGCCCGGCTGCTGCAGGCCCGCCCCGAGCTCGCCGACGAGCTGTGCGCCGAAGCGCCGCTGACCGCCGCCCTGGCCCAAGCCTGGCTGAATGAACAGCCGCTCGACGAAGAAAGTCTCAAGCCGGTGTTGCGGCGTCTCAAGCAACGCGCGATGGCGCGCATCATGAGCCGCGATCTTTCCGGTCGCGCCGATCTCGCCGAAGTCGTCGAGAGCATGACCGTGATCGCCGAGACGGCCATCGCCGCCGCACTCTCCGTCACCGAGGCGGCGCTGATCGCGCGCTATGGCGAACCCAAGAATGCCGCGGGCGAGCGCCAGCAGCTGATCGTCATCGGCATGGGCAAGCTCGGCGGGCGCGAGCTCAACGTCTCTTCCGACATCGACCTGATCTTCGTCTATCCCGAAGACGGCGAAACGGATGGCGCGCGGCCGATCTCGAATTTCGAATTCTTCACCCGCCTGGGGCGGGCGCTGATCAACGCGCTTTCCGACATCACCGCGGATGGCCAGGTGTTCCGCGTCGACATGCGACTCAGACCCAACGGCGATTCCGGCCCGCTGGTCGGCTCCTTCGAGATGCTGGAGAACTACTTCTACACCCAAGGCCGCGAATGGGAGCGCTATGCATGGATCAAGGCGCGACCGCTGACCGGAGAACGCTGGGAAGAGCTGGAAGCGATCCGCCAGCCCTTCGTATTCCGCAAGTATCTCGACTTCGGCACGATCGAGGCGATGCGCGAGCTGCACGCGCAGATTCGCCGCGAAGTGGCGAAGAAGGACATGGCCACCAACATCAAGCTCGGGCCGGGCGGCATTCGCGAGATCGAATTCATCGCCCAGGTGTTCCAGCTGATCCGCGGCGGGCGCGATCCGGCGCTGCAGGCCAGGCCCACGCTCGAGGTTCTGAAGCTCTTGGTCGACCGCGGCCAGCTCGAACTCGATGCGGTGGTCGAATTGTCCGCGGCCTACCGCTTCCTGCGCCGGCTCGAACATCGCCTGCAATACCTCGACGATGCCCAGACCCATGCGCTGCCAGAAAACCCGGAGGATCAGCAGCGCGTCGCGCAGGCGATGGGCTTTGCCGATTACCCGGCGCTGCTCGCGGAACTCGACGACCACCGCCAGAACGTCGCCCGCCATTTCGCCGCCATCTTCGCCGCGCCCGGGGAACGCAATCACACGCTCGACACGGTCTGGCACCAGGCCGACGGTCAGGCGGCGGAACTTACCAAACTCGGCTATCGAGACCCGGCACCGTTGTGCGCGCGACTGGCGGCAATCCGCAACGGCACGCGTTACCAGCAGATGGGGGAACAGGCGCGCAACCGCTTCGATGCGCTGGTGCCGCGCGCGATCGAGGCCGCCGCCAGGATGCCCAATCCGGATGAGACGCTTGCGCGCATGCTCGACCTCATCGAAGCGATCGGCCGGCGCGCCGCCTATCTGGCGTTGCTGCTGCAATACCCCCAGGCGCTCGAACAGGTGGCGAAAATCGTCAGCGCCTCCTCCTGGGCGGCAGAATATCTGCTCAATCACCCGATCCTGCTCGACGAATTGCTCGATGCGCGCGCCTTGCAGATGGCGCCCGACTGGCAAGCCTTCCGCCAACATCTCGCCGAGCAGACCGATGCCCTGGAGCCGGATACCGAAGCGCAGATGGATGCGCTGCGCGAGGCGCACCATGCCCAGGTGTTTCGGCTGCTCGGCCAGGACATCGCCGGGCTGCTCACCGTGGAGCGGCTCTCCGACCATCTCTCGGAACTCGCCGACATCATGGTCGATCGTGCCTTGACCCTCGCCTGGCGCAAGCTCTCGAGGAAACACCGCGAGCAACCGGCCTTCGCGGTGATCGGCTACGGCAAGCTCGGCGGCAAGGAGCTCGGCTATGCCTCCGATCTCGATCTCGTCTATCTCTACGACGACCCCGCTCCCGATGCCGCCGCCATCTACGCCAAGCTCGCCACGCGGCTTTCTTCCTGGCTATCGACGCGCACCGCCGCCGGCATCCTATTCGAGACCGACCTCAGGTTGCGGCCCAACGGCGATGCGGGCCTCGTTGCCAGCTCGCTGGAAGCTTTCCGCAAATATCAGTTCGAGAGCGCCTGGGTCTGGGAACACCAGGCCTTGACGCGCGCCCGCTCAATCGCCGGCGATCCTGCGATCGGCGCCGCTTTCGAAGCCATCCGCCGCGAGATCCTCTGCCAGCGACGCGACCGCGCCAAACTGCGCGAGGAAGTTCTGGCGATGCGCGCCAAGATGCACGAAAACCTCGGCACCCGAGGCACATCCGATCTATTCGACCTCAAGCACGATTTTGGTGGTCTCGTCGATGTCGAATTCATCGTCCAATACCTGATCCTCGCCTACGCCTGCGAGCATCCGCAGCTTGCCGGCAACCTCGGCAACATCGCCTTGTTGAAGATCGCCGCCGACTGCGGGCTGATTCCCGCCGATCTCGCCGAGGCCGCGCGCGAGGCCTATCGCGAATACCGCCGTCTGCAACATCTGCGCCGGCTGAACAACCTCGATTCCCGCGTCCCAGCCGCACCGCACGCCGCGCGCATCGCCAAGGTGCGCGCGCTCTGGAAACACGTCTTTGGAGAATGACATGCCCGTCGATTACGCCACGCCCACGCCCGACCAACTGTTTCCCGTCGCCGGCGTCAGGCTCGGCACCGCTGAAGCCGGCATCCGCAAGGCAGGCCGCCGCGATCTGACGCTGATCGCCCTCGCCCCCGGCAGCCGGGTGGCCGGGGTATTCACGCAAAACCGCTTTTGCGCCGCTCCGGTGCACATCTGCCGCCAACATCTGAAAAGCGGCGAGATTCGCGCGCTGGTGATCAACACCGGCATCGCCAATGCCGGCACCGGAGCGCCGGGCCTTGCGGCCGCGCTGCAGTCCTGCGCCGCAGTGGCGAAGTTGCTGGACTTGCGTGCAGAACAAGTGCTGCCGTTCTCGACCGGCGTGATCCTCGAACCGCTGCCGGTGGAACGGTTGAAGGCGGGCCTTCCCGCCGCGCTTGCCGCGTTGAAACCGGATGGCTGGTATGAAGCCGCGCATGCGATCATGACCACCGACACCGTGGCCAAAGCCGCCAGCCGCAAAGTCGGCGAGGATCGGACGGCAGCCGTGATCACCGGCATCGCCAAAGGCGCCGGCATGATCCGGCCGAACATGGCGACGATGCTCGGCTTCGTCGCCACCGACGCGGCAATCAGTCAGCCGATGCTCGAGCGCCTGGTCAAGGAGGCCGCCGACGAATCCTTCAACTGCATCACCGTCGATGGCGATACCTCGACGAACGATTCCTTCGTGGTGATCGCCACCGGCCAAGGCAAGGCGAAATTCGACACCATCGACGCCCCCGGCTGGCAGGAATTCAAGCAGGCCGTCATCGACGTCGCGCGCGAGCTCGCGCAGGCGATCGTGCGCGATGGCGAAGGCGCCACGAAATACATCGAAATCGCCGTCGAAGGCGGCCGTACGGTCGCCGAATGCAAGGCAGTCGGCTACGCGATCGCCCATTCGCCGCTGGTGAAGACCGCCTTCTTCGCCTCCGATCCGAACCTCGGCCGCATCCTCGCCGCGATCGGCTATGCCTGGAACAACGATCCGGCCTTGCGCGACCTCGACGACACGAAGGTGAAGGTCTGGCTGGCCAGCTGCGGCGAGGAAGTGCTGGTCGCCGAAAACGGCGGCCGCGCGGCGAGCTATCGTGAGGAAGACGGCGCACGCATCATGAAGGCCGCGGAGATTTCCGTACGCATCGACCTCGGTCGCGGCAGCCAGATGGCCAAGGTTTGGACCTGCGACCTCAGTCATGACTACGTCAAGATCAATGCCGACTATCGCAGCTGAACCGTCGGCTCATTCGTAGCGCAGCACGTTCTCCGCCGGCTCGTCCTCGCCCAGCCGCTCGATCAGCGCCTCGATCTCGGCTTCGAGCGGCTGTTCGTCCTCCGCTTCGAGCAATCCCGCGCCGACGAGCCGCGCCACCAGACCTTCCTGCATCGCCCGGCGCACCTTCCCGAGCGTCGGCACGACATCCTCCTCGCTCTCGTCGAGCACGGTTTCGATGACCGTCGACAGCGCCTCGCTGGCCTTGACGCTGGTGAGCTCGGTGGCCAGCGCATCCTCACCATATTCGTCGATCAGCGCCTCGACTTCGGCGCTGAGCATTTCCTCGTCACCGAAACCGTGAACCCGATCGGCCTCGGCGAAACCGGCCAGCACATGGCGCAACCGATCACGCACCACACCCAGCGTCACCGGCATCGTGCAGTCGGGCTCATTGGCGATTGCCTCGATCACCGCCGAGAGCTCTTTACTCACCCGTTCATCGGGTTCGATGACCGTCTGCATGATGTTCCTCCATCACCGCTTGCAAGCGCAATGTTTCTTTTCTTTGTCTAGACCACATAGCCGGTGCAGTCAATGCGCACGCAACACCGCGATCGGTGTTATCTTTGCTCGACGAAAACCGACTGAACCCATTCACGGGAGGATTTGAATGGCAACCGTTCGAAAAACCATTGAGACCGCCGAAGACACCCGTGTCATCGAACACCCCGACGGGTTCTACTGGCTGGATCCCGACAGCGGCATGGAAATCGGGCCTTTTGCGACACGGGCGGAAGCCGTCGCCGACATGGAATCCGGCGGCGACGAAGACCTCGATGTCAGTGAATCGATTGCTGAAGTCGAGGACGAAATCGGCATCAACGGCTGGATCGATCCCGACACCGGCCTGCCCGCCGAAGAGTTTGCGCCACACATCGAAGATCATTGACTGGGTTGAACCAGCGCTGACAGCGGAATCAGGCCCCAGACACGCAGGATGGGCGACATGAGCCATGCTGCCGAAGGACGCTTGGCGACCGAAGAGGCCGCAGGGAAAGACGATGCACTGCGCGCCGAGCGCGAGGCGATGTTGCGCGACATCGCCGACGAAGTCGCCTGGACACGGCAGGAGATCGGCAAGGAGGCGCTCGATGCGCGGGTGATGGCGGCGCTCGGTCGGGTGCCACGCGAACTGTTCGTGCCGGCGACGGAACGCCGATTCGCGTTCGCCGACGGCCCGTTGCCGATCGGCCACGGCCAGACCATCTCGCAACCGTTCATCGTCGCGCTGATGACCGACCTCCTCGCTTTACAGCCCGACGACAAGATCCTGGAAATCGGCACCGGCTCGGGCTATCAGACCGCCGTGCTGGCGGAACTGGCGCACGCAGTGTATAGCGTCGAGATCATCGCCGCACTCGCCGAGCAGGCGCGGGCGCGGCTCGCCCGTCTCGGTTATGCCAACGTTTTCATCCGTCACGGCGACGGTCACCAGGGCTGGGCAGAACATGCGCCCTTCGATGGCATCATCGTCACCGCAGCGGCGCCGCGGATCCCACCCGCGCTGCTCGATCAGCTCAAACCCGGCGGCAGGCTGGTGATCCCGGTCGGGTCGCCCGGCGAGATCCAGCAGCTCAAGCTGGTGCGCAAAGACCCCGATGGCACACTCAGCGAGCGCAACGTGCTGCGTGTCGTCTTCGTGCCGATGACGAGCCATCCGCGCCAGTGACGATCGCTTTGTCTTTCGCACCTCAATTGCTCTGGCTCGCGCTGGGCTGGCTGGCCTATGGCGTCGTGCATTCGCTGCTCGCCGCGCTCACCGTCAAGACCTGGGTGACGCGGCGCTGGCCTGCTGTTGCGCCGTATTACCGGTTGACTTACAACCTGCTCGCGTTGCTTTTGGTTCTGCCGCTCATCAAAGCGACCTTCGCGCTCGACGGCGAGCCGTTGTGGCGCTGGACAGGAATGTGGATATGGCTTGCCAACGGGCTCGCGCTAGCTGCGCTCGTCGCGCTGTGGTTTTCGAGCGGCGCTTACGACATGAGCGAGTTTCTCGGCATCAAGCCACTCAGGGAAAAGCGCACCGATGCCGCCGAGCACGATGCCTTCCGCATTTCGCCGCTGCACCGTTTCGTGCGCCACCCGTGGTATTGCCTCGGCCTCGTGCTGATCTGGACGCGCGAAATGAATCCGCCGCTCCTCGTCTCGGCGATCATTGTCACGCTCTATCTCGTCATCGGCTCGCGGCTCGAGGAGAAGAAGCTCGAAGCGCACTACGGCGCGGTTTACCGGGAATATCGACGGCGCGTGCCGGGACTGATTCCGCTGCCCTGGAAATGGCTCAAGACCGAGGAAGCGAAGGCATTGATGGAGCGTTCAACCTAAAAACCTCAGTTGGACGCGCCCGATGGTGCGTCCCGGCGGGTGCATGGCGCGACGCGACGACGCAGCAGGCTCATGCCTGCAAGGAGGAGCAACAAAGCCAGGCGCCGCCGGGGCGCGCTAGCGGGTGCGTAGCGGGGTCACCGACTCGGTGAGCGGGAAAAGTGTGGCAAGCTCTGATTCTCAAAGGCATTTTTTGCCTACAGGAGCGGTCAACTGGGGTTTTTAGGTTCAATGCAAGATTCTGGGCATCGCCAGGACGAACTCTGAAATCGGTGCATCGAAGCGCGTGCCATCTTCGGCGACCATCTGATAGCTGCCGCGCATCGTCCCAACCGGGGTCGTCAACGGGCAACTGCTCGTGTATTCGAAGGATTCGCCGGGCCGCAGGAACGGCTGGTTGCCAACGACGCCCAAGCCGCGCACTTCCTCGACATGTCCTTCGGCATCGGTAATGATCCAGTGCCGCGAGATCAGCTGCGCGGCCTGGCTGCCGACGTTGGTGATGTGGATGCGATAGGCGAAGAAATAGCGGTCGGCCTCTGGATCCGACTGCTCGGGCAGATACTGTGTTTCGACCAGGACTTCGATTTCGTATTTTTTGGACTCTGCCATCGACTTATACCTGCCATCAAAAATTGTTAGCCGCCCTGATGGACGGCGCCGCTACAATCGATCGCATTCTAATCCTCCCAGGAGAATCGCCATGCTTAAGCCCACTTATCGCATCGCTCCCTCGATCCTTTCGGCCAACTTCGCCAGACTCGGCGAGGAAGTCGATGACGTGCTCGCCTCCGGCGCCGACATCGTGCATTTCGACGTGATGGACAACCACTACGTGCCGAATCTGACCATCGGCCCGCTGGTCTGCGAGGCGCTCAGAAAGCATGGCGTCACCGCGCCGATCGACGTGCATTTGATGGTCAAACCGGTCGACCGCATCATCCCCGACTTCGCCAAGGCGGGCGCGACCTACATCACCTTCCATCCGGAAGCCTCCGAGCACATCGACCGCACCATCGGACTGATCCGCGATTCCGGCTGCAAGCCGGGCCTGGTGTTCAATCCGGCCACACCGCTCGACGTGCTCGAATGGACGATCGAAAAGCTCGACATGGTGCTGTTGATGTCGGTCAACCCCGGCTTCGGCGGGCAAAAGTTCATCCCTTACGTGCTCGAAAAGGCCCGCCGCGTACGCAAGATGATCGA
The DNA here is from genome assembly GCF_003966565.1 of Sulfuricystis multivorans. Lineage (NCBI taxonomy): Bacteria > Pseudomonadati > Pseudomonadota > Betaproteobacteria > Nitrosomonadales > Sterolibacteriaceae > Sulfuricystis > Sulfuricystis multivorans. The sequence continues at coordinate 1,946,235 of NZ_AP018718.1, forward strand.
GGAGCGGGGCTTGGCCACCGAGCTCGAGATCGACGGCGGCGTGGGGCCGGCGAACATCGCCGAAGTCGCCCGCGCCGGCGTCGACACTTTCGTCGCCGGCTCGGCCGTGTTCGGCAGGCGTAACCCCAACGACCCACACCGTTACGACTCGATCATCGGCGAGATGCGCGCCGAGCTAGCAAAGGTCTGATGCCCGCGATCAAGGCCGTCCTGATCGATCTGGACGGTACGCTGCTCGACACCGTGCTGGATCTGCATGCCGCCGCCTGCGGCATGCTCGCCGATCTCGGCCGCCCGCCAGTGGCCATCGAGGACATTCGCGCCTATGTCGGCCGCGGCATTGCGAACCTCGTCAAGCGCGTGCTCGCCGGCAATCTCGAAGCGGCGGACGATCCGACACCGCCCCCCCCCGAGGCGCTGGCGAGTTTCAAGAAGCATTACGCCCATTTCAACGGCCGCGCCGCCAAACCCTTTCCCGGCGCGATCGAGGGGCTTGCCGCGCTCAAGGCCATGGGACTGCCGTTGGGCGTCATCACCAACAAGGCGAAGGATTTCACCTTGCCGCTGCTCGAACGCACGCATCTGGCGCCATATTTCTCCGTCACCGTGGCCGGCGACATGCTGCCCAAGCCCAAACCCGACCCGATGCCGCTCGTCTGGGCCTGCGGGCGTCTCGATGTTTCACCGGCCGATACGCTGATGATCGGCGATTCAGTGCATGATTTCCATGCCGCCCGAGCGGCAGCGTGCAAGATCTTTTTGGTGCCCTACGGCTACAACGAAGGACAGGATGTGCGCGGGCTTTCGGCCGATGCTATAGTCGAAAGCCTCATCGCTGCCGCACAACGCCTGTCCTCATGAATGAAGCCGATTTCGACCGTCTGGCCCGCGCGGGCTACAACCGCATCCCGGTCACCCTCGAGACCTTCGCCGATCTCGACACCCCGCTGTCGATCTATCTGAAGCTCGCCGACGGCCCGCACTCGTTTCTGCTCGAATCGGTGCAAGGCGGTGAGCGTTTCGGCCGCTATTCGTTCATCGGGCTGACCACGCCGACGCGCATCGCCGTGACCGGTTCGACGATTTTGCTGCTCACCGGCAACCGGGTGGCCGAGCGGCGCGAGCATACCAACCCGATGTCCTACATTTCCGAGTTCATGGCGCGCTTCAAGGTGCCGGAGATGCCCAATCTGCCGCGCTTCACCGGCGGGCTGGTCGGCTATTTCGGCTACGACACGGTGCGTTACATCGAGCCGAAACTCGCCGATGTGCAAAAGGCCGATCCACTCGGCGTGCCCGACATCTTGCTCCTGTTATGCGAGGAGATCGCGATCGTCGACAACCTCTCGGGAAAACTCACCCTGGTCGTCTATGCCGAACCCGGCTTTCCCGGTGCCTGGAAACAGGCGCAAGCCAGGCTCAAGGAGCTCATCGGCCGGCTGCGCGCGCCGGTGAAACTGCCGGCGGATTGCCATGCCGTGCCGCAAGCGCCGAGTTTCGAATTCTCCGAACAAGCCTTCCAGGATGCGGTGCGGCGGGCAAAGCAATACATCATCGACGGCGACATCATGCAGGTGGTGCTCTCGCAGCGCATGAGCCGCCCTTTTGCAGCGAGTCCCCTGGCGCTCTATCGAGCCTTGAGAACGCTCAACCCATCGCCGTACATGTTCTTCTTCGATTTCGGCGACTTCCAGGTGGTCGGGGCCTCGCCGGAAATCCTCGTGCGTCTCGAAACCGAGGATGGCAGGCGCAAGGTCACCGTGCGGCCGATCGCCGGCACCCGCAAGCGCGGCGCCAGCGCGGCGGAAGATGCCGCGCTCGCCGCCGAGCTGCTGGCCGATCCGAAGGAACGTGCCGAGCATTTGCAACTGCTCGATCTGGGCCGGAACGATATCGGCCGGATCGCGAAGATCGGCTCGGTGAAGGTCACCGACAGCTACATCATCGAGCGCTACTCGCACGTGATGCACATCGTTTCCAACGTCGAAGGCGAGCTCAAAGACGACGAGGGGCCGGTCTCGGTCTTGAAGGCCACCTTCCCGGCCGGCACCGTCTCCGGCGCGCCGAAGGTGCGCGCGATGGAGATCATCGACGAGCTGGAACCGACGAAGCGCGGCATCTATGCCGGTGCGGTCGGCTATCTGGGCTTTACCGGCGACATGGATCTGGCCATCGCCATTCGCACCGCGATCGTCAAGGACGGCCGCATCTTCGTGCAGGCCGGCGCGGGCATCGTCGCCGACTCCGATCCGCAAGCCGAATGGCAGGAGACGCTCAACAAGGCAAGAGCGCAGCTACGCGCCGCCGACATGGCCGAATGCGGACTGGATACCCGTCTCGACTGATCCTGGCCTGTCTTGCGCTGCTGGGCTGGGCTGGCCTGGCCTGGGGTGAGGTAGCGTTCATCACCGTCGCTTCGACCACCTCGACCGAACAGTCGGGCCTGTTCGGCCATCTGCTGCCAGCCTTCGAAAAGGCCAGCGGCATCCATGTGCGCGTCGTCGCCCTCGGCACCGGCCAGGCGCTCGATCTGGCGCGACGCGGCGATGCCGATGTGGTGTTCGTGCACGACCGGGCCGCCGAAGAGAAGTTCATCGCCGAAGGTCATGGTGTGAAGCGGCTGGAAGTGATGTACAACGACTTCATCCTCGTCGGCCCGCAGCGCGATCCGGCCGGTGCCGCCGGCCGGGACATCCTCGCCGCCTTGCGCCGCATTGCCAAGGCCCGGGCGCCATTCGTCTCACGCGGCGACAGAAGCGGCACCCACGCAGCCGAATTGCGCTACTGGCAGCTGGCGGGCGTCGATCTCGAGCGGGTCAAAGGGCCGTGGTACCGCGATACCGGCGCCAGCATGGGCGCGGCACTCAACATCGCCAGCGCGCTCGATGCCTATCTGCTCGCCGATCGCGGCAGCTGGCTCAATTTCAAAAACCGCGGCGAGCTGGCGATCCTCGTCGCACAGGATAGACGCCTTTGCAACCAATACGGCGTCATTCTCGTCGACCCTGCCCGGCATCCGCACGTCAAGTGGCGCGAGGGGCAGCTGTTCATCGATTGGCTCGTCTCGCCAGCAGGCCAGCAGGCGATCGCCGACTACCGGATCGGCGGTGAGCAGGTGTTCTTTCCGAACGCCAAGCCATGAGCACGATTGCGGACAGTTTCGCGCTCGCCGGCGCGCTGATCCTCGACGGCGATGCCCGCCTTGCCGCGATCGTCGCCTTGAGCCTCGAGGTCAGTCTGAGTGCCACGCTGCTCGCCTGTCTGATCGGCATGCCGTTCGGTGCGCTGTTGGCGGTCGGGCGTTTCCCGGGGCGGCGTAGCCTGATCGTGCTGATCAACGGCCTGATGGGCCTGCCACCCGTGGTCGTCGGCCTGCTCGTCTATCTGCTGCTCTCGCGCGCCGGACCACTGGGCAGCCTCGGGCTGTTATTCACGCCGCCGGCGATGATCGTCGCGCAGACCCTGCTGATCACGCCGATCGTCGCCGCGCTGACGCGCCAGGTGATCGAGGACGAATGGCGCGAATATCGCGAACAGCTGCGCAGCCTCGGCGCCCCCCGGCTGCGGGCCAGTCTCACGCTGCTGTGGAATGCGCGCTTCTCGCTCACCACCGCTGCCTTGGCCGGCTTCGGCCGCGCCATCGCCGAGGTCGGCGCGGTGATGATCGTCGGCGGCAACATCGAAGGGGTGACGCGCGTGATGACCACCACGATCGCACTGGAAACCAGCAAGGGCGACCTGCCGCTCGCGCTGGCGCTCGGCTTCATCCTCGTCGCCCTGGCGCTGGCGCTGAATACCGTCGCCTACGGCTTCCGGCAATGGGCGCAACGGCGCTGGGGATGAACGACCAGACTCGCCCTTGGCTCGTCCTCGACGGCCTCACGCTGATCGAGCGCGGCATCACGCGGGTTGCCGGCATCGATGCAAAACTCGGCGCTGGCCGCACGGCAATCCTTGGCCCCAACGGCGCCGGCAAGAGCACCCTGCTGCGGCTGATGCACGGACTGTTGCGTCCTAGCGCCGGTCGCGTGATCTGGCCGCAACCGCGGACCCAAGGCATGGTGTTCCAGCGCCCGGTGATGCTGCGCTGCCGCGTGTCGGCGAACGTCGGCTACGGACTGAAGCTGCGCGGTGTCCCGGCGGACGAGCGCCGGCGCCGCACGCAAGAAGTACTCGAACGCGTCGGTCTCGCGCATCTCGCCCAGCGTCAGGCACGGCGCCTATCGGGTGGCGAGCAGCAGCGCATCGCGCTGGCGCGCGCCTGGGCGCTGGCGCCCGAAGTGTTGTTTCTCGACGAACCCACCGCCAGCCTCGACCCGGCAAGCAGCCGCGAAGTCGAGCGCATCATCGCCGAAATCGCCGCCAGCGGCACGAAGATCGTGCTGACCACGCACAATCTCGGCCAGGCCAGGCGGCTTGCCGACGAGGTGATCTATCTGGAAAACGGCCGGCTCGTCGAGCAGACGCCGGCAGCGGAATTCTTCCACCAGCCGCGCACCGCCGCAGCGCAAGCGTTCATCGCCGCGGAAATCGGCTGATTCCCCGCTCCGTCATACTTGGCGCGTGACGCGTGCCACTTCGTCCAGCGTGGTGAGCCCGGCGCGTGCCAGCTGCAAAGCGGCCTCGCGTAGACTGTGCATGCCCTGCCGGCGTGCCTCGGCTTTGATCGTGGCCAGTGGCGCACGCTCGATGATCAGCGTGCGCAAGCCTTCGTCGAGCACGAGAATCTCGGCGATCGCCCGCCGGCCGAGATAGCCGGTCGTGCGGCAAGCGCCACAGCCGCGGCCGCGACGGAAGGCGCCGATCGCCGCTTCGGTCGGCAACGCGAGCGCCGCGAGCTCGGCGGCCGAGGGCACGACCGGTTCGGCGCAATGCGGACAGACCGTGCGCAGCAGCCGCTGGGCGACGATGCCATTGAGTGCCTCGCCCAGCGCCGTCGCATCGACACCGAAATGCAAGAAACGGTTCAGCGCATCGAGGACATGGTTGCCACCCACCGCCGCGAGCACACGCCGACCGTCCTGAGCCGCGGTCAGCGCCAGTTCGGCACTCGCGGCATCGATGAGCGGATCGATCGCGATCCGGTCGGGATCGTGGCGCAGCGCGGCACGCAGCGCAGCGCTCATCCCGCCTTGCCGGCCGCCGACAACCGCAGTCTGCAGAATGCCCGGCATCGCAGGACCAGCCGATGCTTCGATGCAGATGGTTTTTTCGCGGCCGCCGTCGCATTCGGCGAGCATCGCGTAGAGCGTAGTCGTGCGACCGCTGCCCGACGGGCCGGCGACGAGCACCAGCCCGTAAGGCTGCGCAGCGAGCGCATGCAGGTGGGCGCGTTCGGTGCTGGCGAAACCGAGCCGTTCGATCTCCAGCGCCTCGCCGGCAGGCACCAGCCGGGGCTTGTCGCGAATGCTCAGGATCGCGTCCTCACCGTGCCGGCCGGACAGGATGGACAACCGCACTGGCACGCGCAGACCGTTCAGCCGTATCTCGCCATGCCCCTCGCGCACTGCACCATTGACGATGCCGAGCAACGTCTTCAGCCGCGCGATCGCCTGCGCCGCGATTTCGCGTCCAGCCAGTTCGCAGACGGTTTCGAGCACGCCATCGATGCGCTGGCGCACGACCAGGCCGAGCCCTGTCGCTTCGAAATGGACATCGCTCGCGCCCTGCCGTCGTGCCGCCTCGAGATTGTCCTGCACGAGCCGCATCAACGCATCCGTGTCCAGACCATCCGGCACACGCGCCGGCATTTGCAAGACCGCGGCCCGCGGCGGGGTTGCAAGGGAAGTGGGTAGTCGGGCTGTCATCGAACTCTCCTGTCGTTGGCGCCACACGCAAGCAAAAACCGAAGCTGCTGCGATCTTGCGCGTTCGAACGGCCAGCCGCCACTGTCGCCAAACCACGACAAGACGAAGCGCCGATGCGGCTTTCAGTGCCGTGCCACTGTCACACTGGCCGCTGCGCCGATGGGAACAGGCTGCAACGCGAAGACCCATTCGTCATGACGGTGGGCCTGCGCGAACGCCTCCAGCCCGACGGGAAACCCGCTGCGCCGCAGGGTTGGCGTCGTGTCGAGGCTATGGATGCCGAGGACGCGCCCGTCCGGGGCGCGCACCACTCCCCAGGTCTTGTTGCCGGTGAGCGGATCGGGATAGATGCGCCGCAAATGGCGTTTGGTGCCGGGATGACGTGGATCGCGCAACAGCTCGGCGAGCTCCTGCGGCGCATCGGGCTGGCCCAGCGGCGTGGCCTCGGCATAACTTTTCAGCGCCGCGCGGAATTCCTGACCGATCGCCAGCAGCTCCGCTTCCTGCGCGCGCCGCTGCAGTTGCGTGCCAACCTCCAGCACCGTCATCCCCGTCAGCGCGATCAGCGCGACGGCGATCAGCAGCCCGACATAGGTAAAGCCGGCTTGCCCGTTACCACTGCGCATAGGGTTTGCCATTCCGGCCGATCCCGCTGGCGCGGCTTTTCAGGTCGATGACGCCGGTGTCGCCGTTCTCGCTCTGAACGATGACCAGCCGCCAGGTGGTAGCGCTGTCCAGCAGCGGATCGACCGGCAAGTCGCGCAGATAGCGGCGGGCGACCAGCTCGTCGAGCGAGGCCGGATAACGGCCGCGGTCGGCATGGAAGCGGTCGATCGCCGCGCGCGTGATGCGCAGGTTTTCCGCGAGCACGGCCTCTTTCGCGGCATCGACGCTGCGCACGTATTTCGGCGAGGCCAACGACAGCAGCAGGGCAAGGATCGCCAGCACGACGAGCAGCTCGATCAGCGTGAAGCCGCGCCCATACATCTTGGCTTCACCATTCGCGGTAAGGGACGCCATTGAGTCCGATCGCCGGGGAGCGGGAAAAGACGTCATAGACGTCATTTCCTTCCTTCGGCATATCTGGCTCGCTGGCGTAACTGCGCTTGCCCCAGGTCGCCGCGGCCTCGGCCGTTGGATCGGGGTACAGTGGGTCGCGCGGCAGACGGCGCAGGAAATAAATTTTGCGTCGGCGCGCATCCTTGGCATCCTCGATGCCGGCGACCAGGACCTGCAGATTGGGCGGATAACCGCTCGCGCCGGCGGGCAGGACGATGCGCCCCTCGTCGGCGGCCCGCTTGTAAGCGTCGAGGGCATCGCGAATCTCGCGCAGCGCGCGGCGCAATTCCTGTTCTTTCTGACGCTGCACCGACACCTCGGCGAGCGGCAGCGCGATGCCGGCGAGCACACCGAGGATCGCCAGCACGGCGACCAGCTCGATCAGCGTGAAGCCGGAAAGCCGTCTCATTTGGCCTGCTCCTCGGCCGCTGCAGGCTGCGCCTGGGCCGGTACGACCTCGGTGTAGGTGGAAAGGTCGGCCGCCGGTGCGCGCAGACTGCCCTCCGGCCCGGAATCGAATTCGCTGCGCGCCAGCGCCGGGCGTGTCATGCCGCGCACCAGCCGCGGCGTGATCGAAAGGATCAGCTCGGTCTTTTGACCATCCTCGGTGCGACCACTGAACAAGTGACCGAGGATGGGAATCTCGCCCAGGCCCGGCACCTTGTTCGCGCTGCTGCGTTCCGAATCGCTGATCAGGCCGGCGAGCACCTGGTTCTCGCCATCGCGCAGGCGCAGCACCGTCGAGGCATTGCGCGTGCCGATCTGGTAGGCGAGCGTGCCGGTCTTGGTCTTCACCTGATCGACGATGTTGCTCACCTCCAGATTGATGCGAATGGCAATTTCGTTGTCGAGGTAGATGGTCGGCTGCACCTCGAGCTTGAGACCGACCTCGACATACTGCACCGACTCGGCGACGAAGCCGGTCGCGGTCGCCGTGGTGGTGATGTTCGGCACGCGATCGCCGATCATGATCTTGGCCGTCTCGCGGTTGCGCGTGCGGATGCGAGGATTGGCGAGTAGGTTGATGTCGGCATCGCCCTGGCCGGCCGAGATGCTCAGCGGCGTGATCGTCGCGCCGAGCGTGCGCGAGGTGGCGTTTTTGATGTCGGCAAGCGTCAGCAGGCCGTTGGCCGCGCTGGCCAGCGGCGTCAGCGTCAACAAGTCCGGCCAGCGGATGCCCAAATCGAGCAGGCGGCTGCGTTTCACTTCGAGGATCTCGACGTCGAGCATCACTTCCGGCTCGGGCAGGTCATGCACCGCGAGCAGCTTGCCGGCGAGACGGATCATCTCGGGGGTGTCGCGCATCACCAGCAGGTTCTGCTTCTCGTCGGCGACGACGTCCTTCGCCTTCAGGATGGTGCGCAACGTTGCCAGCGCGGTCTTCGACTCGGTATTGGCGAGGTAAAAGGTCTTGATCGTCAAGACCTGATGGTCGCGCGCCTTGGCCGGCGTGTTCGGATAGACGAGCAAGGTGCCGTCGTCGAGCATGCGCCGCTCGAGCTGGTGCGCCAGCAGCACGGCATCGAGGATCTCTTTCACCGTCGCGTGACGCAGGTAGATCGTCGTCGGTGCGTCGACCCGGACATCCTTGTCGAACACGAAGTTGATGCCGGAGGTCCGGGCGAGCACCTCGAACACTTGCTTTAACGAAGCGTCCTTGAATTCGATCGATACCGGCCGGGCCAGTGCTGCGCCGAGCTTGGCATCCTGCGCGGGCGGCTTGCTCGCCAGCGTCGCCTCGATGGTCTCGCGCAGCTTGAGCGCCGCCTCGTCACGCGGTGCTTCGACGAGGATCTCCTGCAGCCGGGTGAGGGCGGCTTCGGCGTCGCCACGCGCCCAGGCGGCCTCGGCCTCGGCTTGCCATTGGGCGCGGCGTCGTTCCTGCCGGGCCGTCGCAACGAGTTTGCGGGCGCGTTCGTTGCCCGGATCGAGCGCCAGCACGCGCGCCAGCTGCGCATCGGCCTCGGCGCGCCGCCCGGCCTCGATCGCCACTTCGGCCTCATGCAGCCAGCGCGCGGCCAGACGCTCGCGCGTCGTCGCCACGGCCATACGCGCCTCGGCACGGTCCGGCGCTTCACGCAAGGCGGCTTCGAAATGCGGCAGGGCTTCTTCGAGCCGGCCCTGCTCGGCGAGGCGGCGGCCTTCCTGCAGGGGTGCCGAGGTCGTCGCGCAGCCGGTGAGCAGGGCGAGGGTGACGCAAAGGGCGGAAAGATGCTTCATTCCTGGGCTTCTCCGATGTCGAGGGTGAGCCGCTCGTGGCGGTCGAGCGATTGCAAGGTCAGTGCCGGGGGCTGGATCGCGACCACCCGATAGCGCGCGTCGAAGGTATCGCCGACGCGCACCACGAGGGTTTCCGCGCCGCGCGCGAGGAATACCGCCCAGCCGTCGCGCTCGTCATGTTGCTTGCCGATCACGCGCCACGGCAGGCTCGGTGCAAGATTCGGCGCTGGTGCGACGGCACCCGGCAGGTCTTCCGTCGCCGCCGCCGGCACAGGCGCGATGGCGGCCGTGGCAAAGGGGTCGCCGCTCGCCGCGGGCAGGGCCTTGCGCGCTGCCAATGCCCGCAGGTAGGGCAGGCGCTCGGCCTGCGCGGATGACGGAGTTGGCGTGGAAGCTTCACCATAGGCCGCGACGAGCGCCACCGCGATCAGCGTCAGGGCGAGCCAGGGCAGACGCGACGAGCTCATGGGCGACCGTTCTCGGTGGCTTGCAGGAGGAACACGAGACGCAGCCGGGCATCGACGCCACGGGCGGTCACATCCCGTTGCAGCACGAGTTCCGCGACGCCCAGCGCCGGCTCGGCGAACAGCGCGGCGCCAAGGAACTTCTGCAAATCGACATAATCGCCGCGCAGCGGCAAGGCCAGCGTCGCGCGCTCGAAGCCGCCGGCGTCGTCGCGCTCGACACCGAACTCGATGCGGCCGGGCTTGAGGCCATGCTGCAGAGCCAGATCGATGACTGCGTTTTGCCGCGCTTCGAGCTCGCTGCGCGGGATCAGCAGGGCACGGAAGGCGAGGTAATGCGCCTGGCTGCGTTGGCTGCCGTCGTCGCTGGCCGCGACGATCGCCGGCCCCGGCGCCGTGAGACCGGTCAAGGCCAAGGTCGGCAGCGCCAGCAAGGCCGTAATAGAGAAAAGCCCCGGCCAGCGGTAGCGGCGCCAGACGAGCTGACAGGCAAGACGGAACTTCACCGCGCCTCCCGGATATGCAGCTCGAGGGAAAAACGCACCGGCCAGTCGGGGTCTTCGCTGCGCTCGACGCCGAGCAGGGTGGCCTCGGCGATCGGCGTCGCGCTACGCAAGTGCCCGGGCAAGGCCTGAACGACCGCCTGGCTACGAGCCTCGCCGCTCAAGCGGACGCTGGCATGCGCGATATCCGCCTCGGCGCGTTCCAGCACGGCTGCGTGCGGCGTCCCGAAATGATCCGCCAACACGGCGAGCACTTCCGGCCAAGGCAGGTTGAGTTCGCGGATCGCCCGGTCGGCCGCCTGCACGGCCTCGCTGGCCGGCAGGCTGGGCGGCTGGGCTTGCGCCATGTGGCTGGCCTCGACCGGGCTGGTCAGCCCCCAAACCGAGGCGCCGATGATCACCACCAGCATGCCGAAGGCACCGGCGATCCAGCGCATCCGCGTGGATACCGGCGGCGGCGGAGCGAAGTCGATGGCCAAAGGCTTCATGCCGTCACCTGCGCGAGTGGGCCAACGATCACCGGCGGCGGGCAAATTTCGGCCAGGCCCGCCTGCCGGCAATCGCGGCGCAACAACGTGGCGAAGTCGGCCCGGCTGCGATCGAGCGGCGGATGGACGCGCACGTTGCGCCAGCAGCCATCGACGATCAGGCCGATCGTCGTGCTCTCTTCTCCCGCCAGGCAAAACGCCACCGTGCGCTCGAGGCGGCGGCAATGCCGGTTGTAGGCGCGCACGAATTGCGGCTGGATGCGGCGCGGCCGCCAACCTCGCTCGGCCGCCCGACGCGGCAGATCGACGGCCACTGCCGCCGGCAATGCGCAGGCGAGCCAGGCGCGCGCGGTCGGGTCGGGATCGTAACGCAGCACCCAGCGGGCGGGATCCTCGCCAAAGAGCGCGGCAAAACGTTCCGCGGCATAAAGGTCGAGTTCGGCCACGCTGGCGAGCCCCGCGGGGCAATCGAGGATCCAGTAACGGGCCAGCGCATCCGAGACGCTGATCTCGATGGCCGCCCCGGGCCGCGGCGGGTCGCTGAGCGGCAGCGCGCCGCGCCGCGGCACGTGCCATTCGACGGGTTCAGGTCTGAAGCGTGACACGCGCCACCTCTTCGAGGGTCGTCTGCCCGGCACGGGCCAGCTGCAAGGCGGCATCGCGCAGGCTACGCATGCCCTGTCGGCGCGCCTCGGCCTTGATCTCGGCCAGCGGCGCCCGTTGGGCTATCAGGGCTCGCAGACGATCGTCGAGCGCCAGGATCTCGGCGACCGCCCGACGGCCCCGATAGCCGGTACCGCGACACTCGCCGCATCCCCTGCCCCGGCGCAAGCCATCCCAGGCGGCTTGTGCAGGCAGGCGCAATGCGGCGAGCGCGCGTGAGGAAGGTGTCGCGGCTTCGGCGCAGTGCGGGCAGACAGTGCGCAGCAGGCGCTGCGCCCAGACACCGTTGAGCGCCGAAGTCAGGGCATAGGGATCGATGCCCAGATGGGCGAAGCGGTTGAAGACGTCGAAGACATCGTTGGCATGCACCGTCGAGAGCACCAGGTGCCCGGTCAGCGCCGATTGCACGGCGATCTCGGCGGTCTCGGCGTCGCGAATCTCGCCGATCATGATCTTGTCCGGATCGTGGCGCAGGATCGAGCGCAGGCCGCGGGCGAAGGTGAGCCCTTTCTTTTCATTGACGGGAATCTGCAGCACGCCGGGAAGCTCGTATTCGACCGGGTCCTCGATCGTGATCACCTTGTCGCGACCGTCGTGGATCTCCGCCAGCACGCCGTAGAGCGTCGTCGTCTTGCCGCTGCCGGTGGGTCCCGTGACCAGCAGCATCCCGTAAGGCAGCACCGCCAGAGCACGCATTTGGGCCAGCTCGTCGGCAGCGAAGCCGAGCCGTTCGAGGCTCAGCGTTTCGCCGTCGGCCACCAGCCGGCGTTTGTCGAGGATACGCAACACGGCATCCTCGCCGTGGATGCTCGGCATGATCGACAGCCGCAGATCGACGCGTCGGCCGGCGAAGCGCACCGTGAAACGGCCGTCTTGCGGGATGCGCCGCTCGGCGATGTCCAGCTCGGCGAGCACTTTGAGACGCGAGATCGCCTGCTCGGCGGTATCGCGGCCGGCCGCCTCGGCGATCCGTTCGAGCACGCCGTCGATGCGGTAACGCACCACCAGGCCGTGCGGCGTCGCCTCGATATGGACGTCGCTGGCACCGAGCCGCAGCGCATCGTGCAACGTCGCATTGATGAGCCGCACGATGGGGCTCGCCTCATCAGCGGCATGGGCCGCGTCAACCTCTGCCTCGCGGGGTGCCGTCTTGCCAGCGCCGAGTTTCTCCTGGGCGAGGTCTGCCAATGAACTCGTCGCTTCCGCCTGTCTGTCGAGCCAGGCGGTGAGGTCTTCCGGTCGGGCGAGATACCACTCGAGCGGGCGGCCGGCGCGCGCCTCGAGCCAACGCTGTCGGTCGGCATCGAGCGGATCGTCGGAAACGCCGACGACCCGCCGGCCGTCGCGCAACAGCGCACAGCGTCGCGCCCGGGCCTCACTGAGAGGCACGCGGCCGAACAACGGCTGCAGCCGGTGCAGTTGATAAAGCGAGAGGATCGGGAAATCGATCTCTTCGCGGAGCTGGGCCTCGAGCGGCGCGTTCATTGCAGGCTTTCGGCGAGATCGAATATCGGCAGGTAGAGTAGCACGACGATGGTACCGACGATGAGACCGATCGCCGCCATCAGCAGCGGCTCGAACGCGCGCGCGAAGACATCGATGCGGCGGGCGATCTCGCCGTCGTGGAAGCGCGCCGCGCGGCCGAGCATTTCGCCCAACCGGCCACTGCGCTCGCCGACGCGCAACAGGCGCAATGCGACCGGTGTCGCGAGTCCGGTGGCTGCAAAGGCTTGCGAGACGCTCTCGCCGCGTTCGATCGCGGCGGTGGCGGCGCGATGGCGCAACAATGTTTCCGGCGTCAGCAGCCCCTCGCTGAGCCGCAGCGCCTGAAGGATCGGCAAGCCAGCTTCGAGCAGCGTGCCGAGCGCGAGATAGAGCCGAGAGAGCTCGACCATGACGAGCGTCGCGCCGATGCCGGGCAGACGGCGCGCGAAGCGTTGCGCGGCACCGCTCAGCCACCAAGCTCTGGCGCCGACGATCGATACGGCCAGGAGAAACATTGCGGCGAGCGCCAGCTCCCGCCCATGCGCGGCAGCGAAATTGCCCCAGGCCATCAGCTGCTGCGATAGCCAAGGCAGCTCGCGGCCGGTGCCTTGGTAAATGCCGGCAAAGCGCGGCACGACGTGGCCGAGCAGGAAGGCCGCGACCGCGCCGCCGACCACCATCAGGATCGCCGGGTAGATCATCGCGCTGACCACGCGACTCCGCACGGCGTCGAGCTGGCCATGGTATTCGAGATATCGCGCCAGCGAGACCGGCAAGCTCGACGTGCGTTCCGCTGCCCGCATCAGGCCGATGTAGAGCGCCGGGAAATGCTCCGGCTGACGTTCCAGGGCCGTGGAAAAACGTTGCCCTTCCCGCAGATCGCGCAGCAGCCGTTCGAACACGGCGCGTGTTTCGCTGCGTGCTTCCTTGTCGCACAAGGCCTCGATGGCTTCCGTCAGTGTCAGGCCGGCTTCGAGCAGCGCGAGCAGCTCCTGGCTGAACAAGGCCAGCGGAAAGACGCTGCGCCGCCTCGCGAGCAAGCCTTGCACCGGCACGACCGACAAGGGGCGCAGCGCCTGCGCCAACACCTGCGCGCGTGCCGCCGCCGCATCGGCGGCCTCCACGTCGAGGCTGACGATACGTCGATCGGCGAGGGCACGCACCGCGAAGCGCATCTCAGTATGCGATGTCCGCGTTGTCGCCCGTGCCGCCAGGCACGCCGTCACGGCCCAACGAGAGCAGCTCGTAATCGCCCTTGCGGCCGGGCACCCGATAGACATAAGGCCGGCCCCAAGGATCGGCCGGCACGTCCTTTTGCAGATAGGGACCGTTCCACTTCGCCTCGCCGGCCGGCCGCTCGCGAAGAGCCGCGAGCCCCTGCGCCGCAGAAGGATAATGGCCGGTATCGAGACGGTAAGTATCGAGCGCCTTGGCTAGCGCCTCCATCTGGGCGCGGGCCGCGGTGATCTCGGACTTGCCGAGCTGGGCGGCATAGCGCGGCCCCACGTAGGCGACGAGCAGACCGATGATGGCGACCACCACCAGCAGTTCGAGGAGCGTGAAGCCGCGCGTATGCCTCATGCGAAGGTGTCTCCCATCAGCGCGGCAAACCACTTGCCCATCTCGTCGAAGTTCTTCGTCGACCGCGCCGCCGCTTCGCCAGAGGAGGCGGGCACCGGCACCATCGACGCCGTCGCGGCATCGTAGCGGTAGTTCGCCGTCAGCCAGGAAGCGGTCGTCGCGGTGATCGGCGAGTAACAGGCCGAGTTGGTGTGCGGCGACGGATCGAGCGCCAGGCCGGAGAGCAAACGCAGGATCGCGTCGGCGCAAACCTTGGCTTCCTGGTTGGCGATGTGGCCGGCCTTGGGTTGTGTCGTCGCCGAGGCGTCGCCGATGACGTGGATGCCCGGCGCGGTCGTCGATTCGTAGGACAGCACATCGACCTTGGTCCAGCGCCCGTCCGCGGTGTTGGTGAGGCCGTTGGCCGAAATCACCTTGCCGGCGCGATGCGGCGGAATCAGATTGAGCACGTTGGCGCGGATGTTGCCGATGCTGGTATCGACCGTCATCGTCGTCGCATCGACGCTGGTGATCGTCACCCCTGGTTGATACTCGATCACGTCGGCATGGACGTTGTAGAAGGCGTCGGTGAAGGCATTCACTTCGGCGGTGATGCCCGGGTTGGCATCGAGCACGATCACCTTCGAGCCCGGCCGGTTAGTCTTCAGCCAATCGGCGACGACGCAGGCGCGCTCGTAGGGGCCGGGTGGACAGCGGTAGGGCTTGGCCGGGATGCTCATCACGAAGACGCCGCCGTTGGGCATCGCGGTGATCATGTTGCGCAACGCGGTGGTTTGCGGGCCGGCCTTCCAGGCATGCGGCACCTTCGCCTGCGCAGCGGAGGATTCCAGGCCGGGCAGGATGTCGAAATCGACACCCGGCGCGATCACCAGCCGGTCATAGGCATGGCTGGTGCCGCCGGCGAGGACGACCTTCTTGCCGACCGGATCGATGGTCAGCACCTCGCCCTGGACGACCTTCACACCATAACGGCTCGACAAATTGCCATAGCCGTATTGCAGCGAGCCGATCGTGCGGCTGCCGTTGAGCACCAGGTTGCTCATGATGTTCGAGGTATAGGCCGAATCACGCTCGATCAGCGTGACGGCGACACCGGTGCCGCCCCACAAGCGCAGATATTTGGCCACCGTTGCACCGGCCATACCGCCGCCGATCACGACCACCCGCCCCTTGATGCCGGTATTGGCAGGCACACCGGTCGATGTACCGGTCTTGGTGGAGTTCTTCTTCTTGCTGTCCGCGCGGGCCAGCAGGCTCCAGCCGACAGAGGAAAACGCGATGCCCGAGGCGCCGGCCCATTGGATGAATTTCCTGCGATCGATCATGGTCCGTTCCCCCCTCAGCGGAGCGTCGCCAGGTAATTGGCGAGCTGGTTGATCTCGGCATCGGTATAGCCGCGCGCGTGCTTGTCCATCATCTTCGGTGTCGATTTCAGCTGCATTTCCTTGAGCTCCTTGACGATTTCGCTGGCCGACTTGCCGGCGAGCTTCTCCACACCGCCGCTGCCATTGGTGCCGTGGCACTGGAAGCAGTTCGAGGCGAGCAAGCGCCCGGCCGGCGGGGCGGCGAGAGCGGTCTGGCTCAGTGCGGGCAGACAGGCCAGGCTGCATGCCCATGCGCACAAGATTTTTCTTCGTTTCATGACGACTCCTTTTTCTCGATGTGACGAACGCCGCTCGTATCCGAGCGGCAGAGGACGGCCTTCCTGGCAGCAGGCCGCGGAGCGCATCCTGAGCGATGCGGTAAAGTGTTGCCACTGTCGTCGATACCCGACACTTTTTCCGGGCGAGTCGTTTTCCTACCATTGCGAGCCGATGAACCTGTATCCGCGCTCCTTCCTGCGTCTGATCCTGACCGGCTGGCTGCTGACGGCCCTGCCGCTCCTGATTGCGATCGCCTTCGCCTCGGTGAGCCTGAAAGGACTGAGCGAACGCAGCGCAATTTCGATGCTCGAGACGGCCGAAGCCGCGCGGCTGGCCTGGGAACTCGACGAGGACATCCTCACGATGGAGCGCCTGCTGCGGCAATACGAGGCATTGCAGGACCGGTCGCTGATCGACGACTATCTGCTGGCACAAAAGGAATGGAGCTCGCATCTGGATGAACTCGTCCGTCTGCCGCTGCTTGCTTCGCTGAGCGACGAGGTAAGCGCCATACGCACACTCGAAGCCACCGCACAGCCCCCGCTGTTGGCCGACGCACCTGACGTAGAGCCGATGCTGAACACATTCGAGGCCCTCAAAAACCGTATCAGCGGCCTGATCAAGGAGATCGACCGGCTCAGCGAAGCAGAACGCCAGACCTTCCGCAACGAAGCAGAACGGCTGCAACAGCAGCTGCTGATCGCCATCGCGCTGGCGCTACTTGCCGCGCTGTTGCTGTTCTGGGCGGGGCAGCGCACGGTCGCGCAACTGTTTCGTGGCGTCGAGCGCGCCGTAATCGCGTTGGGCAACAACCTGCTGGAACGGCCGATCGAGCTCAAGGGCACCAACGATCTGCGCTGGATCGGCAAGCGGCTCGAGTGGCTGCGCCGGCGCATGCTCGCCCTGGAGGAAGAGCGCACGCGCATCCTGCGTCACGTCTCGCACGAGCTGAAAACCCCGCTCGCCGCGCTGCGCGAGGGCAGCAGCCTGCTCGCCGATGGCGTCGCCGGACCACTGTCGATCCAGCAGGATCAGATCGCCGCGATCATGCAGGGCAACGTGCTGCGGCTGCAGGCGCTGATCGACGGCCTGCTCAAATTGCAGCAGGCCGAGCACGTGCGCGAGCGCATCGAACCCGTGAGCCTGCGGCTCGACGAGCTGGTCCAGCAGATTTTGGCGACCCACAAGCTCGCCGCGCGCGACAAGCATCTGCGCATCACCGGCCGGCTCGCGCCGCTGACCCTCGTCGGCGGCCGCGAGGAGATCACCACCATCATCGACAACCTGCTGTCAAACGCCGTCAAGTTCTCACCACCGCGCGGCACGGTGCGCATCGAGCTCTCCCGCAACATGCAGAATGCGGTGCTCGACGTCTTCGACGAAGGGCCGGGCGTGCCCGAGGAGGAGCGTAAAATGATCTTCGAGCCGTTCTACCGCGGGACGGCGGCGAAATCGGTCGCCGGCGTCGGCCTCGGTCTCGCGATCGCCCGCGAGCTCGCCGTCGCCCATCGCGGCATGCTCGAATATCTTTCCGACGAGGCAGCCACGCATTTCCGCGTCACCCTGCCCCTCACCGCCGAATTGCCATGAGCCCCCTGCGCATCCTTTGCTTGGCTGTCCTGCTGCTGGGAGGTGGCTGCACCAATCTGCCCGGCCAGGGCGATGCGATGCCGGACGAGTCGCAAAGGCTACGCGAAGCGCTGCGCAAAGCCGAAGACGAAAAGCTGCAACTCCTGCAACAGCTCGCCGAGCTCCAACACCGGGACGAAGAAGAAAAACAGAAGTTGCATGATCAGCTGGCCGAACGTCAGCGCCGGCTGCGTGATGAGCAGCGCAAGGTCGAGATGCTCGAAGCCAAGGTCGCCGACCTCGAAAAGAAGGTCGAGGCATTGCGGCGCATCGACCGCGAAACCCTGAAAAGGGCGATCCGCCGATGAGCACGGTACAAGGCGCCCGCATCCTGGTCGTCGACGACGACCCCGATCTTCTCGCGCTGATCGGCATGCGACTTTCTTCGGCGGGTTATACGGTTGCCAAGGCAGCATCCGGAAAGGAAGCGCTGGAGATCTTCCGTGCCGAACGGCCGCGTGCCGTCGTCACCGATCTGCGCATGGAAGGCATGGATGGCCATGCGCTGTTCGAGCGCCTGCATGCCGAAGCGCCGAGCGTGCCGGTGATCATCCTCACCGCCCACGGCACCATTCCCGATGCGGTCGCAGCCACACAGCGCGGCGTGTTCAGCTTTCTCACCAAGCCTTTCGATGGCCGCGAGTTATTGGCGCGCATCGCCGCAGCGATCGCCCTGTCGCCGCCGATCGCACCGGAACGCGCCAATGCAGCCTGGCGCGGCGGGATCGTCTCCGCCGATCCGGCGATGGACGAGCTGCTGCGCGCCGCCCATCGTCTTGCCGACGACCCGCGGCCGTTGCTGCTCAAAGGACCGCCGGGCAGCGGCAAGGAATTGCTGGCGCGCGCGATCCACCGCTGCGGTGCGCGCGCCGCTCAGCCGTTTCGGATCCTGCCCTGCGCCGCCAGCGCCGACGCCGACGCCAGCGCACGCTTCGATGCTGCGCTCGATCACGAGGGCAGCTTGCTGCTCGACGACATCGAACGCCTGCCAGCGAACCTGCAAGCCCGGCTGCAGGCGCGCATCGGCACGACCGACCTGTTCGGGGGCAGGCGCACGAACGTGCGCTTGATCGCGACGGCAGGACAAACGCTGGAAGCCGCCGTCCATGAAGGGCGCTTTCGTGCCGATCTCTACTACGGCTTGATGCGCAACATGCTGACAGTTCCCGGTCTGGCTGCGCGGCGTGGCGACATTCCGCTGCTCGTCGCGCATTTCGCCGCACAGGCGGGCGGCAAGACCGCCCAGGCGTTCTCCCCCGAGGCGATGAGCCTGCTCTGCGAGGCGCCTTGGCCCGGCAACGTGCGTCAGCTGCGCAGCATCGTCGAACAGGCGCTGGCGCTGGCGGTCACCCCGCTCGTCCCCGCCTCGCTGGTCAGACGCCTGCTGGCAGAGGAAAACGCACGGGAAATGGCCGCCTTCGATGACGCGCGCCGGGCGTTCGAATACGACTACCTCGTGCAACTGCTGAAATCCACTTGTGGCAATGTCGCCCAAGCCGCGCGCATCGCCCGCCGCAACCGCACCGAGTTTTACAAGCTACTGGCGCGCCACGATCTCGATCCGGCGCGCTTCAAACAAGGCGGGCAATGAATCCGGGCTGCCATCGAGTCCGTTTCTGAGGGAAAATGGCAGCTTTACCAGGCCGTTGAAAAACGTCACGAGGATGGCCAGATGCAAGGCGCACGGAGCGCAGCGACCGAGACATATCAAACAGATAGGCGAGGGAGCGACAACGAAGTTGCGGCGAAGGCTAACCTCGGTTTTGCCGACCGAGGTTAAGCGAAGCGGCCGAAGCCAACACCGCGCAACGCCGCAGATGGCCACCGCAGTAGTTTTTCAACAGCCTGTTACATCCCGACGCGCACGAAAGGCGCCACCCCATGCTGCTGATGATCGACAATTACGACTCTTTCACCTACAACCTCGTGCAGTATTTCGGTGAGTTGGGTGAGCCGGTGCGGGTGTTCCGCAATGATGCGATCACGCTCGAAGAGATCGCCGCGATGGCGCCCGATTACCTGGTGATCTCGCCGGGGCCCTGCTCGCCGAAGGAAGCGGGCATCTCGGTCGATGCGATCAGGACGTTCGCCGGCAAGCTGCCGATCCTCGGCGTCTGTCTCGGGCACCAGAGCATCGGCTATGCCTTTGGCGGCGAGATCGTGCACGCCAAGCAACTGATGCACGGCAAGATTTCGCCGGTGCATCACGCCGATGTCGGCATCTTCAGTGGTCTGCCCAATCCTTTCAACGCCACGCGCTACCATTCGCTGGCGATCCGTCGTGAGACGCTGCCCGGCTGTCTCGAAGTCACCGCCTGGACCGACGACGGCGAGATCATGGGCGTGCGTCACAAGGCATTCGCCATCCAGGGCGTGCAATTCCATCCCGAATCCATCATGACCGAGCATGGCTATCGACTACTCAAGAACTTCCTCGAAGGGAAATGACATGATCACGCCACAACAAGCGCTCCAGCGCACCATCGAGCACCGCGAGATCTTCCACGACGAGATGCTGCACTTGATGCGGCAGATCATGAAGGGCGAGGTCTCGCCGGTGATGATCGCCGCGATCCTCACGGGCTTACGCGTCAAGAAAGAAACCATCGGCGAGATCACCGCCGCCGCGAAGGTGATGCGCGAGCTCGCCACGAAGGTCGACGTGCCCCCCAACTCGCATTTCGTCGATATCGTCGGCACCGGCGGCGATGCTTCGCACACCTTCAACATCTCGACCGCCGCGGCGTTCGTCGCCGCCGCAGCCGGGGCGACGGTAGCCAAGCACGGCAACCGCGGCGTCTCGTCGAAATCCGGCGCCGCCGACGTTCTCGAAGCGCTGGGCGCGAAGATCGATCTCCTGGCGCCGCAGGTCGCCGAGTGCATCAAACAAACCGGCATGGGCTTCATGTTCGCGCCCAATCACCATCCGGCGATGAAGAACGTAGCGCCCGTGCGCCGCGAGATGGGCGTGCGCACGATCTTCAACATCCTCGGGCCGCTCACCAATCCGGCGAGCGCACCCAACTCGCTGCTCGGCGTGTTCCATCCGGATCTGGTCGGCATCTGCGTGCGCGTGATGAAAGAGCTCGGCGCCCAGCACGTGTTGGTCGTCCACGGCAAGGATGGCATGGATGAAATCTCGCTCGGCGCCGCAACACTGGTCGGCGAACTGAAGGACGGCGAGATCCGCGAATACGAAATCCATCCCGAAGACTTCGGCATGCAGATGATCGCCACCCGCAACCTGCGCGTCGCGGATGCCGCCGAATCGAAGGGACGCATCCTCGGCGTGTTGAAGAACCAGCCCGGCCCGGCGCTGGAGATCGTCTGCCTCAATGCCGGCGCGGCCCTGTACGCCGCCAATCTAGCCCCGGACATCGGTGCCGGCATCGCCATCGCACGCGAGACGATCGAAAGCGGCCGTGCCCTGGCGAAGCTCGAGGCATTTGTTCGCGTCACGAATTCGTTATGAGCGACATCCTGAACAGGATCCTCGCCGTCAAGCGCGAGGAAGTCGCCGCCGCGAAAGCCGCCAAACCCTTTGCTGCGATCCGTGACGAAGCACGGGCGCAGCCCGCGCCGCGCGACTTCGTCGGCAGCATGCGCACGAAAATCGGCGCTGGTGGAAATGGTAACGTCCTGCCGGGCGCCGACTCGCCTCGGACAGTCGGCGCTGGCGGGACGGCAGTCATCGCCGAGATCAAGAAGGCCAGCCCCTCGCAAGGCGTGATCCGTCCGGACTTCCATCCCGCCCAGATCGCCGCCGACTATGAAAGGCATGGCGCTACCTGTCTATCGGTGCTCACCGACCGGCGATTCTTCCAAGGCGCGCCCGAATATCTGCAACAGGCACGGGCCGCCTGCAGCTTGCCGGTGCTGCGCAAGGATTTCGTGATCGACCCGTATCAGGTCTATGAAGCCCGTGCGATGGGGGCGGATGCGATCCTCTTGATCGTCGCCGCACTCGAAGACTCGCAGATGGCGGAACTCGAAGAAATCGCCTTCAGCCTAGGGATGGCGGTGCTGGTGGAAAGCCACGATGCCGGCGAAATCGACCGGGCGCTTCGACTTGAGACACCGCTCATCGGCATCAACAACCGCAATCTGCGCACTTTCGAGGTGAGCCTCGATACCACGCTCTCACAGCTTTCCCGCATCCCAGCCGATCGCATCGTCGTCACCGAATCCGGCATCCAGACCCCCGCCGACGTCGCATCGATGAAGGCCCAGGGTGTGCATGCCTTCCTGGTCGGCGAAGCCTTCATGCGCGCACCCTCTCCGGGGGCGGAACTTTCGCGGCTGTTCGGAATGTGAAACAAAAGGGCCGCTGACGCGGCCCCGTGATGCGAATGGTGCGTCTTACTTGAGTCTTACTTGATCACTGCAGTCAGCTCGCCCTTCTTGTAACGCTCGGCCATCTTTTCGAGCGGGATCGCCTTGATCTTGCTCGCCATGCCGGCGCAACCAAACGCTTCGTAACGCGCCTTGCAGATTTCTTTCATCGCCTTGCGGGCTTCGGCGAGATACTTGCGCGGGTCGAAGTTCTTGCGGTCGGTGTTGAGATAACGACGGATCGCACCGGTGGAGGCCATGCGCAGATCGGTGTCGATGTTCACTTTGCGTACCCCGTTCTTGATGCCTTCGACGATTTCCTCGACCGGCACGCCGTAGGTGGCGCCCATCTCGCCGCCGTTCTCGTTGATGATCTTCAGCCAGTCCTGCGGCACGCTCGATGAGCCATGCATCACCAGGTGGGTGTTGGGAAGCTTGGCATGGATTTCCTTGATGCGGTCGATCCTGAGCACAGCGCCCGTGGGCGGACGGGTGAACTTGTAGGCGCCGTGCGAGGTGCCGATCGCGATCGCCAGCGCATCGACGCCGGTGAGTTTGACGAACTCGGCGGCTTCGTTCGGATCGGTGAGCAGCTGGTCGTGCGAGAGCTTGCCTTCGGCGCCGTGGCCGTCTTCCTTCTCGCCCTGACCGGTCTCGAGCGACCCCAGACAGCCCAGCTCGCCCTCGACGGAAACACCGATCGCGTGCGACATCTCGACCACCTTGCGGGTGACCTCGACGTTGTACTGGAAGGTGGAGGGCGTCTTCGCATCTTCCATCAGCGAGCCATCCATCATCACGCTGGAAAAGCCCGAGCGGATCGCCTGGATGCAGATCGCCGGGCTCGCGCCGTGGTCCTGGTGCATCACGATCGGGATGTCGGGGTGGGTCTCGATCGCGGCCTCGATCAGCTTGCGCAAGTAGGCTTCGCCGGCGTATTTACGCGCGCCGGCCGAGCCTTGCATGATCACCGGGCTGTTGGTTTCCTCGGCGGCCTCCATGATGGCCTGGATCTGTTCGAGATTGTTGACGTTGAAGGCGGGCAGACCATAGCCGTGTTCGGCGGCATGGTCCAGCAGTTGGCGCATGGATACGAGTGGCATGGAAGTCTCCTCTTCGATTGGGTTGCGATACGGTTGACTAGGCGGGCCGGTGCTCGCCGACCCGAACGATTTTCAGGGTATTCGTGCCGCCGGGCTGGCCGATCGGCTCGCCGCAGGTGATGACGATCAGATCGCCCACCTCGACGGCGCCGGCACGGATCAGCTCTTCCTCCGCTTCGAACAGTTGCTCGTCGCGATCGTGTCCCTGGTAACGGGTCATCAGCGGATAGACGCCGCGATAGACACTGACTTTGTAACGCGTGCGGATGTCGTTCGTCAAGGCATAGATCGGTACATTGCAACTGAGCCGGGAAATCCACAGCGCGGTGGAGCCGGTCTGCGTCAGTGCGGCGATCGCCTTCACTTTCAGGTGGTGGGCAATAAACAGCGCGGCCATCGCGATCGACTGATCGATGCGCGTGAACACCAGATCGAGGAAATGGCGATCGAGCGCGGCCGGATCCATCGATTTTTCTGCCTCGTAACAGATGCGCGCCATTGCCTGCACGGTCGCTACCGGATATTCGCCGGCAGCGGTCTCGCCGGAGAGCATCACCGCATCGGTGCCATCGAGCACCGCATTGGCGACGTCGGAAACTTCCGCGCGCGTCGGCACCGGCGAGTGGATCATCGATTCCATCATCTGCGTGGCGGTAATCGCGAACTTGTTCATTGCGCGCGCTTGGCGGATGATTTTTTTCTGCAGCGCAGGCACGGCGGCATCGCCGACCTCGACGGCCAGATCGCCGCGCGCCACCATCACGCCGTCACAGGCATTGAGGATATCGTCGAGGTTGTCGATCGCCTCGCGGCGCTCGATCTTGGCGATCACCAATGCCTGGGAGCCCGCCTTGCCGAGCAGCTTGCGCGCCAGACGCAGATCGGCACCGCTCTTCGGAAACGAGACGGCGACGTAGTCGACCTGGAGCATCGCCGCGTTCTGGATGTCTTCCATGTCCTTGGGCGTCAGCGCGGGCGCGGAAAGCCCACCGCCCTGCTTGTTGATGCCCTTGTTGTTCGACAGCTCGCCGCCCTGACGCACCACGCAGTGGATCTCGGCGTCCTGGACGGATTGCACCTCCATCACGATGCGGCCGTCGTCGAGCAGCAGGATATCGCCCGGCACGACATCGTCGACCAGTTCAGGGTAATCGAGACCGACACGCTCGCTATCGCCCAGCGTGCATTCGGCATCGAGAATGAAGCGCTGGCCCGGCTTGAGCACGATCTTGCTGCCGGCGAATTTGCCGATGCGAATCTTCGGCCCTTGCAGGTCGGCCATCACCGCGATGGTGCGGCCATGCTTGCGCGAGGCTTCATGCAAGCGTTCGAGACGCTGGCGGTGATCGTCGAGACTGCCGTGCGAAAAGTTCAGGCGTACGATGTCGATACCAGCGACAACCAGCCTGTCGATCGTCTCGGCATCGGTTGAGGCCGGGCCGAGCGTCGCGACGATTTTGGTGGCACGTTGCATGGGAGCGGTGACGGGCCGCACGGCGGCGGCCCATTTGTGCGGATGGTTTCAGCCTTGGGCGCGCTTTTCGAGAATCTCGACGGCCGGCAGCACTTTGCCTTCGAGATATTCGAGGAAGGCGCCGCCGGCGGTGGAGATGTAGGATACCTTGTCGTAAATCCCGTACTTCTGGATCGCGGCGATCGTGTCGCCACCGCCAGCGAGCGTAAAGGCCTGGGTGGCGGCGATCGCCTCGGCGAGCTTCTTGGTGCCATTGCCGAACTGATCGAATTCGAACACACCGACCGGGCCGTTCCAGACCACGGTGCCCGCCGTCATGATGATGTCGGCAAGCTGCTGGGCGCTTCGCGGGCCGATGTCGAAGATCATGTCGTCCTCCGCCACTTCATCGGCGTTCTTCAGCACCGCCGGCTCGTTGGCGTCGAACTTCTTGCCGACGACGACATCGACGGCGATCGGGATCGAAGCGCCGCGCTTTTCCATTTTCTCGATCAGCGCCTTGGCCGTCGGGATCAGCTCGTGCTCGCACAGCGACTTGCCGACGTTCTTGCCGGTCGCGGCAAGGAAGGTGTTGGCGATGCCGCCGCCGACGACCAGTTGATCGACCTTTTCGGACAGCGCTTCGAGCACGGTCAGCTTGGTGGAAACCTTCGAGCCGCCGACGATGGCGACCATCGGCCGCGCCGGATTGGCGAGCGCCTTGTCGAGCGCTTCGAGCTCTTGGGAGACGAGGATGCCGGCGCAGGCCACCGGCGCGAATTGCGCGATGCCGTAGGTCGAGGCTTCGGCGCGGTGGGCGGTGCCGAAGGCATCCATGACGAATACGTCGCACAGCGCGGCGTATTTCTTCGCGGTCTCTTCGAGGTTCTTCTTCTCGCCCTTATTGACGCGGCAGTTCTCCAACAGCACGACTTCGCCTTCGGCCACGTCGAAACCGCCATCGACCCAGTTCTGGATCAGGCGCACCGGCTTGCCGAGCTTCGCGGACATCACCTCGGCGACCGGCGCCAGGGAATCTTCGGGCTTGAACTCGCCTTCGGTCGGCCGGCCCAGATGCGAGGTCACCATCACCCGGGCGCCGGCCTGCAGCGCGAATTCGATGGTCGGCAGCGAGGCGGTGATGCGTGCGTCGGAGGTCACCTTGCCGTCCTTGACAGGCACGTTCAGGTCGGCGCGGATGAAGACGCGCTTGCCCTTGAGATCGAGGTCGGTCATGCGGATGAATTTGGCCATGTTTGTCTCCCGAGTCTTTTTCGAAATCAACCACTGAAGCGCTGCGCCGTGATGACAGCGCAACGCTTGGATGGCGGATCTCTGTGGCTGCCTTGTTACTTGCTGGCGACGTGCTGGACGAAGCGCAACATGTTGCAGGTGTAGCCGTACTCGTTGTCATACCAGGCAACGACCTTGACGAAGGTCGGGTCGAGCTGGATGCCGGCTTCGGCATCGAAGATCGAGGGCTGGGCGCAGCCGCGGAAGTCGGTCGACACGACCTTCTCGTCGGTGTAGGCGAGCACACCCTTCAGCGGGCCGGATTCCGAGGCTTCCTTCATCGCCTTGCAGATGTCTTCGTAAGTGGCTTCCTTGAGGAGCTCGACGGTGAGGTCGACCACGGAGACGTCGGAGGTTGGCACGCGGAAGGCCATCCCGGTGAGCTTCTTGTTGAGCTCGGGGATGACTTTGCCGACGGCCTTGGCAGCGCCGGTCGAGGAGGGGATGATGTTCTCGAGAATACCGCGACCGCCACGCCAATCCTTCGAGGATGGGCCATCGACGGTCTTTTGCGTCGCGGTGGCGGCATGCACGGTGCTCATCAGACCGCGCTTGATGCCAAACTTGTCGTGCAGCACCTTGGCCACCGGCGCCAGGCAGTTGGTGGTGCAGGAGGCGGCCGAGACGATGGTCTCGCCGGCATATTTTTCGTGATTGACGCCATAGACGAACATCGGCGTGTCATCCTTGGACGGTGCGGATTGAACGACTTTCTTCGCACCCGCATCCAGATGCTTCTGGCAGGTTTCCTTGGTCAGGAAGAAACCGGTGGATTCGATCACGACATCGACGCCGACCTCGCCCCACTTGAGGTTGGCAGGATCTTTCTCCGCGGTCAGGCGGATTTTCTTGCCATTGACCACCAGATGATTGCCCTCGACGGCGATATCGCCATTGAAGCGGCCATGCACGGAGTCATACTTGAGCATGTAGGCGAGATAGCCAGGCTCGAGCAGGTCATTGATGGCGACGACCTCGAGCTGAGGAAATTCCTTGGCGATGGCGCGAAAAGCCATGCGGCCGATGCGGCCGAATCCGTTGATACCGACTTTGATGGTCATGAGAGGTTCTCCTTGTTGATCAATGGGAATCAGATGAATTGCTCGACGGCCTTCACGACGTTTGCGACGGTGAAACCGAACTCCTTGAACAACACACCCGCCGGCGCAGATTCGCCGAAACGGTCGATGCCGATCACGGCACCCTCGCCGCGGATGTATTTCCACCAGCCGTCGGTGACACCGGCCTCGACGACGATCTTCGGCAGGCCAGGGGGCAGCACGCTGTCCTTGTAGGCCTGATCCTGACGGTCGAACACGTTGGTCGAAGGCATCGATACGACATTGACGTGGATCTCCTGCTGCGCCAGCGCCTCCTGGGCTTTCAAGGCCAGATCGACTTCGGAGCCGGTGGCGATGATCACGGCCCGCACATTTCCATTGGCTGGCGAAAGGATGTAACCGCCCTTCTCGATCAGCGCGATGGTGGTGGCATCGCGCTTGATGAACGGCAGATTCTGACGCGACAGGCACAGCGCGGTGGGGCCGTTTTGCTTCTCGACGGCCTTTGTCCAGGCGACGATGGTCTCGACGGTATCGCACGGCCGCCAGACGTCCATGTTCGGGATCATACGCAGCGTAGCGATCTGCTCGATCGGTTGGTGCGTCGGGCCATCTTCGCCGAGACCGATCGAATCATGCGTAAATACGTAGATCACGCGCTGCTTCATCAGCGCCGACATGCGGATGGCGTTCCTCATGTATTCGGAGAACATCAGGAAGGTGCCGCCGAAGGGCAGGATGCCGCCATGCAGCGCCATGCCGTTCATGATGTGCGCCATGCCGAATTCGCGCACGCCATACGAGATGTAGTTGCCCGGCTGCTTCTGGAAGACGTGCTTGCAGCCGCTCCAATTGGTCAGGTTCGAGCCGGTCAGATCGGCCGAGCCGCCGACGAATTCGGGAAGATGCGGCGCCAGTGCATTGATCGCGATCTGGCTTGCCTTGCGCGTCGCGACGGTCTCGGCCTTGGCGTTGATCGCCTCGATGGCTTGCCGCGCGATCTCGGGCCAGTTGGCGGGCAGCTCGCCGGCCATGCGGCGCTTGAATTCGGCAGCCTCTGCCGGATAGGCCTTCGCGTAGTGCTCGAACCTGCGATTCCAATCTTCCTCGAGCGCCGCCCCTTTCTTGCGCGCATCCCAGGCCTCATAGACTTCCTGCGGGATCTCGAATGGTGGGAAGTTCCAGCCGATGTGCGGACGGACGGCAGCGATTTCGGCCTCGCCCAGCGGCGCGCCATGCACGTCGTGGGTGCCGGCCTTGTTCGGGCTGCCCGCGCCGATGATCGTCTTGCACTGGATGAAGGTCGGCCGGTCGGTGACGCTCTTCGCTTCCTCGATGGCCTTGTGGATCGCCTCCGGGTCATGACCATTGACGTTCGGGATCACGTGCCAGCCATAAGCTTCGAAGCGCTTGCAAGTGTCGTCAGTGAACCAGCCTTCGACGTGACCGTCGATCGAGATCCCATTGTCGTCCCAGAAGGCGGTCAGTTTGCCCAGCCCCCAGGTACCGGCAAGCGAACAGGCTTCGTGCGAAATCCCCTCCATCAGGCAGCCGTCGCCGAGGAACACCCAAGTGCGGTGATCGACGATCTCGTGGCCCGGACGGTTGAACTCGGCGGCAAGCAGTTTTTCTGCCATCGCCATACCGACGGCGTTGGTGATGCCCTGGCCGAGGGGGCCGGTGGTGGTCTCGACGCCCGGGGTATAGCCGTATTCCGGGTGACCCGGCGTCTTGCTATGCAGCTGGCGGAACTGCTTGATGTCCTCGATCGTCAGATCGTAGCCGGTCAGATGCAACAGCGCATAGAGCAGCATCGAGCCGTGGCCATTGGAGAGCACGAAGCGATCGCGGTTCGGCCACTTCGGGTTGGCCGGATTGTGTTTCAGATGGTGATTCCACAGCACCTCGGCGATCTCGGCCATGCCCATCGGCGCGCCGGGATGGCCTGACTTGGCCTTTTCGACGGCGTCCATCGCAAGGGCACGAATCGCGCTGGTGAGGTTGTTGAAGACAGGGGGTTCGAAATCGCTGAAGGTTGCAGACATGTGGTTTCCTCCCGGGCAAACGTGCAATTATGCGCGATTCCCGTCGTTCGTGGTTTGCGTGTTCCGGTTCAGATCGCCATCGCGCGACGCTTGTTTTCCATCAGGCGCAGGATCATCGGCGTGAAGATCAGCTGCATCGCCAGCTCCATTTTGCCGCCCGGCACGACGATGACGTTCGGCCGCGACATGAAGGAGTCGTGGATCATCGACAGCAGATACGGGAAGTCGATGCCCTTCGGGTTGGCGAAGCGGATCACGACGAAGCTCTCGTCCGGCGTCGGAATGTCCTGGGCGATGAACGGGTTCGAGGTATCGACCGTCGGCACGCGCTGGAAGTTCACGTGGGTGCGCGAGAACTGCGGCGTGATGTAGTTCACGTAGTCGGGCATGCGGCGCAAGATCGTGTCGACCACCGCCTCGGTCGAATAGCCGCGGGCGCCTTTGTCGCGGATCAACTTCTGGATCCATTCGAGGTTGATGATCGGCACCACGCCGACCAAGAGGTCGGCATGCTGGGCGACATTCACCTTGTCGGTGACCACGGCGCCATGCAAGCCTTCATAGAACAACAGGTCGGAGGGCGGCAGATCCTGCCAGGGCGTGAAGGTGCCCGGCTCCTGTCCCCAGGGCGCGGCTTCCTCGTGGTTGTGCAGGTAGTAACGGCGCTTGCCGGTACCGGTTTCGCCATACTGCTTGAACAGCGCTTCGAGCAGCTCGAGCTCGTTGGCATCGGGGCCGAAATGGCTGAAGTGGTTGTTGCCCTCCGCCGCCGCCTTGGCAGCAGCCTCCTTCATGGCCTTGCGGTCGTATTTGTGGAAGGAATCACCCTCGATGATCGCAGCGGTGATCTTTTCACGGCGAAAAACATGCTGGAAGGATTTCGTCACCGTGGACGTGCCTGCGCCGGACGAGCCGGTGATGGCGATGATGGGGTGCTTGACCGACATGTGCGTCTCCTGGAGAAATGAAACGAATCCTAGCGGAACAGGCTGCGCGTCGAGAACAGCGGCATATCGTAGCTGTCCACGTCCTTGCCTTCGATGTATTCCTGATGATAGCGGTGGATGCGCTCGACCTCTTCCTTCGAACCGAAGATGAACGGTGCGCGCTGATGCAGCTCTTTCGGCTTGATTTCGAGAATCGGATTGCGGCCAGTGATTGCCGCGCCGCCCGCTTGTTCGATGATGAAGGCGATCGGGCTGGTCTCATAGATCAGACCCAGACGACCGCCCTGCTCGCGGGTGCGCTCGTCGTGCGGATAGAGGAACACGCCGCCGCGCATCAGGATACGGTAAGCCTCGGCGACCAAGGAGGCGACCCAGCGCATGCCGAAATCCTTGCCGCGGGGCCCATCCTTGCCCTGCATGCACTCATGCACGTAACGCCGCACCGGCGGCTCCCAGTATTTCTCGTTCGACGCGTTGATCGCAAACGTCGAGGCCTGGGCAGGAATCCTGATCTGCGGATGGGTGAGGATGTACTCGCCGATCTCGCGGTCGAGCGTGAAGCCATCCACACCATGGCCGGTGGTGAGGATCAGGCGCGTCGACGCGCCATATTGGACGATGCCGGCGGCAAGCAGCTCCTTGCCCGGCTGCAGGAAATCTTCTTCTTTCGGTTTGCGCTTCGGATCGGGTGCCCGCAGGATCGAAAAGATCGTGCCGGTCTGAAAATTGATGTCGAGATTGCCCGAGCCGTTCAGGGGATCGAAGGCCAACAGGTACTTGCCGCGCGGCTGGGCCTGGACGATGCCATCGATATCCTCGGAAGCCATCGCGGCGAGATGCCCGGTCGCCATCGCCGCCTGGAGCATCACGTCGTTGGCGAGCGCCTCGAGTTTCTGGTTCAGTTCCTTGCCGGCGGCGATCAGCGCGCCCTTGCTGACGACATTGGCGATGACCTTGCTCGCCGTCGCGATATCGGTGATCAGACCGGTGAAATCCCCGGTCGCGCCGGGAATCTTCCGCTGATACTCGTTCATGAACTGGGACAGCGTGACGCGCCCTGCTTCCATGTTCCCCTCCTAATCGTTGGCCGCCAGTGAAAAACGATTTATTTTAAGTATCTGCAGGCCGCATTTCTCAGCTCCAAGAAAAATCCCCGCCCCCGCCAAAAGGAGGGGGCGGGGCAAAACTGGCTAAACGCCAGAGGGAGTGGAGAAACGGTTTGCCGACGGCCTGCTGTTCGAACCCGACTCGAGCAGGGCTGCCGTGCAGATGAGCGGACTCTAAAGAACGTCACCCATAAGGACAAGTCACTTTTTCTTATGGTGTGAATAAGACGATTGCCGCTGCAGCGCAGCATTCCAGCGCTCATCGCGTCAAAGCGAGATAGAGCATCGGCAGCTGCTCCGGCAGGCGTTCGATCCGGTCGAGCACCCGCCAGCGATGGCCGAAGATTTCGCGCACGTAGTCGTCGGCCTTGGCATCGAGTGATAGGCAGAAAGGGATCACGCCTTGCGCATCGAGCTCTTCGACGGCTTTCTTCGCATCCGCTTTCAGATGTTCGGCATCGGTGACATCGATGTCGGCCGGCTCACCGTCGGTGAGCAAGAGCAGGATACGGCGATCGGCCTTGCGGGCGGAAAGATAATGGCCGGCATGCCTGAGCGCCGCGCCCATACGGGTGGAAAAGCGCGCCTGCATCGCAGCGATGCGCCCTTTCACCGTGTCGTTCCAACGCTCCGCAAAACCCTTGAGGTGCAGATAGCGCACCTCGTGGCGCGTATTCGAATGAAACCCGGCGATCGCCAGCGGGTCGCCCAAGCGGTCGATCGCCCAGGCCAGCAGCGCGACCGCCTCTTGGCCGAGCTCGAGGATCGTCTGTGCCGTCCCACCAGCGCCGACTTTATGGTTCAACGACTCGGACAGATCGACCAGCAATAGCACGGCGATGTCGCGGCCATCGGTGCGGTGGCTCATGTTGATGCGCGGATCGGGCTGGCTGCCGGCCTTGAAGTCGATCAAGGAGCGGATCGCCACGTCGAGATCGAGCTCGCTGCCCTCCTCCTGATAGCGGATACGCACCTTGTCCTGCGGCTTGAGCATATCCAGCAAGCGTTTGAGATGCTTGGCGAGCGCGGCATGTTTGGCGAGCAAGCGGTCGATGTCCGCCGGATTGCCCGACGGATGCAACGTTTCATAGACACTCACCCAGTCGGGGCGGTAGGTCTTCGAGCTGTAATCCCACTCGTGATAGTGGCGCGGCGGCAGGCCGAGGATTTCGGACTCCTTCGCCAGCCGCTTGTCGGAATCGTCGAAGAACTCCTCGTCGTCGGAATCCTCGATGTAGCGCCACAGATGCCGGTTGTCGTCGCGGTAATCGACCTCGGTGTCTTCGAAACGCACCTTGGGCAGCTGATCGCTCTGGCGGCGCGTCTTTGCGACGTAGGCCAGCGCCAGCTCGGCCACCGCGGCCGTACTCGATGCGCCCTTTGCCAGCAGCGCATGAAAGCGCGCCACCGTCTCCTGGATCGCCGCATCGCGATAGCCGTGGTCGGGATCGAGACAGGCGCGCGAGAGCATCGCCAGCCGATGGCGCAGGCAAGAGGTGGTTTCTGGATCGCAGGCATCTTCGATCGGCTTTGGATGCAGCGCCAGAAAAATGCGCGCCAGGCCCGGATATTCGCGCATCAGCAAGCAATCGATGCGTGCATCTTCGAGGAACTCGACGGCCAGCCGCTGGAACGGGCTCCAGTTGTCGGCGATCTGGGCCTGGCTCCAACGGCGGTGGCCGACCATGTGAGCCAGCGTCGCCCGATAGCGGTCGATGCCGGCCACGCCCCGGGCGTCGTCATAGACGTCGGGAACGCGCAAACCCAGCTTGTCGTAATAGGGCTGCGGCTTGCGCAGCTCATCGAAGGCGGTCGAATAGGGAACCAGATGGTCGGCATCGCGCCACAAGCCGCGCAAGTAGAGATCGAGCTGGCGTTCGACGTCGGCGAACAGAGTGCCGTGGCGCTCGCGCTGCAAGACCGCCTTGCTATCGGCCAGCCGCAGCGCGAAATAGTCCACCTGCCGTTCCGGATGGTGGCTGTAGTTGCGGATGCCGTATTCGACCCAGTTCTTGAGCCCTTTCAGGCTCAGTAGATCGAGCAGCCTAGGCGCCTGTTCGAAGAAATGCGGCAGCCCCGGGCTTGGGAAGGTTGCGTGGCGACCGTGGATAGAGCCGGTGGTACGCATCATCAGATCGCGCGCGATGGCGAGATAAGCTTCGAGCTGTTGCTGCGATTGCAGCCGCCGCGCCACGGCAGCGAGAGTCTGCAGGAAGCCGGCGATCGCCTTGCCGTTGGGGGATTTCTGCATCGCCCGCACGAAGTCCATCACGGCGGGCAAGGCCGTCATACCGACTGCGCGCACGACCGACGGCCATTCCTCGAGGAAGATCAGCATCGGTTCCGGGCCGCGGCCGAGCTTGCCGAGGTATCGCGCCGCATCGAGATAGGCATCGAAGTCGGAGCGCTCGATGACGAGCAGGGCCTCCGCCATCATTTCCTCGAATACCTCGGCGACTTGCGGAAAGCGCGTATCGAGCCGCGCCCAGTATTCCCGCATCAGCGGGTGCTGGTAGTCGGAGAGCGCCGGATCGGCGGGCGACACAGCCACCTCAAACGAACGTGGCGTCGATGGCGTGGTCGAGCGTGGCGCGGATGTCGGCGTCGTCGGTGATCGGCCGCACCAGCGCCATGCGACAGGCATCCACCTCCGGCACGCCGCGGCGGATCAAGGTCGCGGCATAGACCAACAGGCGCGTCGAGATGCCCTCATCCAGACCATGTCCTTTGAGATTGCGTCCGACCTGACCGATCTTCACCAACTTCGCCGCCGTGCCCTCGGCCAGGCCGGTTTCCTTGGCGATGATCGCCGTTTCGAGCTCGGGCGGCGGGTAGTCGAAATCGAAGGCGGTAAAGCGTTGCTTGGTCGATTGCTTCAAGTCCTTCATCAACGACTGGTAGCCGGGGTTGTAGGAGATCACCAGCTGGAAATCGGGATGCGCCTCGACGAGTTCGCCCTTCTTGTCCAGCGGCAGCACGCGGCGATGGTCGGTGAGCGGGTGGATGACGACCGTGGTGTCCTGGCGCGCTTCGACGATCTCATCGAGATAACAGATCGCGCCGATGCGTGCCGCGACGGTCAAAGGGCCATCCAGCCAGCGCGTGCCATTGGCATCCAAAAGCCAGCGGCCGACCAGGTCGGAAGCCGTCATGTCCTCGTTGCAGGCCACCGTGATCAAGGGCTTGCCGAGCTTCCAGGCCATGTATTCGACGAAGCGGCTCTTGCCGCAGCCGGTGGGACCCTTGACCATCACCGGTAGACGCGCGGCATAGGCCGCCGTGAAGAGCTCGACCTCCCTGCCCTGCGGCTGGTAGAAGGGTTCCTGCTTGACGAGGTATTGCGTCTTGTCGATCATCCCGTTATCCGATCAGAAAAGTCAGGAATAGCCAGCGAAAAATCCCCGCCGCAGCGGGGATCGTGCCCGAAATCGACTTACTTGTGGATGCCGAGCTTTTCGCGCCAGCCCGGATAGAGCTTGTCGGCATCGTGCGGGAAGGATTCGAAGGCGCGGGCGAATTCCTTGTGTTCCTTCGCCCATTCGATCGGATCGGCCTTGGCCTTCCAGCACTCGTAGGCCTGGCGCAGGCTCTTGGCGCCGGCGGCCGGGGAATCGATGTGACCGTAGGAGCCGCCGCCAGCGGTGTTGATGACGTTGCCGTGGCCGAGGTTCTCGAAGAAGCCGGGAAGCCTCAGCGCGTTCATGCCGCCGGAGATGATCGGCGTGGTCGGCTTCATGCCATACCATTTCTGGTAGTAGGCCGGCCCCTGGAACTCGTCACGCTCGATGATGTAGGCGATCGCACGGTCATCCTTGTCTCCCTCCATCTTGCCGTAACCCATCGTGCCGACGTGGATGCCGGAGGCGCCTTGCAGGCGGGCCATCTTGGCCAGCACATAGGCGGTGTAACCACGCTTGCTCTGCGGCGAGGTGACCGCGCCGTGACCGGCACGGTGGTAGTGCAGATACTGGTTCGGGAACCAACGGCGGGCCGTCGTGATCATGCCGGGGCCGCCGACGTAACCATCGACCAGGAAGGCGACCTTGTCGGCATCGGGGCCGAAGGTTTCGAGGATGTATTCGCCTCGGGCGATCATTTCGTCGTGATCGTCGGCGGTGATGTTGGCGGAGAAGATTTTCGCCTCGCCGGTCTCGTCCATCGCGCGCTTCATCGCGTCATAGACGAGCGGGATGACCTTCTTCATCGGGCAGAACACCTGATTGCCCTGCGGTTCGTCGTTCTTGATGAAGTCGCCGCCGAGCCAGAATTGATAGGCCGCCTGGGCGAAGGGCTCGGGCCGCAGGCCGAGCTTGGGCTTGATGATCGTGCCGGCGATGTAGCCGCCATCCTTGATCGGGCGGCCGAGGATGCGCCACAGGTCGGAAATGTCCTTGGCCGGGCCGTCGAATAGCTCGATGGCGCGCTTGGGCATGTAGAAGTCATACATCTTCGCGTATTCGATGTCGCCCATGCCCTGGTTGTTGCCGATGGTCAGCGTCAGGAACGAGACCATCATCATGCGACCGTCGGTGACGTTGCGGTCGAACAGATCGAGCGGATAAGCGATGCGCATCTCTTCGGTGGCTTCATCGATGTGATAGACCAGCGCATCGACACCCTTGGTGAAATCGTCGGTGGTGCACACCTCGACGTTGGTGCCGGTAGAGGATTCGGCGGCGAAGTGCGCGGCGGCCTCGAGATAACCGTAGCCGGCCTTCGGCTTCATCTTGTAGGCGCAGAGAATGTGTTTGCCGCCCTTGATCAGGTCTTCTTCCTTGAGCGAGAGATCGGCGTAGCGGCTGGATTGATCGAGTGCCATCGTGGGTTTCCTCCGTAAGTGGTGGTGTGTCGTTTTCAGTGAAACAATGCAAGCATCTTAAGCAAATGGTTCATAAATAACAGTCACGTGTTTTTATCGTGACCATCATCGATTTCTGATGATCTCCTCGTGCCAGAGGCGTAGCAGCTCGACATCGACGAAAGTCTTGCCATGCATGTCGCCACGTCGTACCTCGCAAGGTTTGTCGGGTTCGCCCAGGTCGGAGAGTACTGCGAAAGCGCCCGTGAAATCGTGATCGAGCGTGTATTCGCTCTCGGTCACCAGGGTCGGCAAACCGGCCGCGAGGCTCGCTCTCAAGCCGTTGGCGGAATCCTCGAAAGCGATGCAGGCAGAAGGTGGGAGATGCAGTTTGTCGAGGACCCAGAGATAGATGTCGGGCGCCGGCTTTTTCTTCGGCACCACGTCGCCGGCGCCGATCACCTCGAACCAGGACTCGGCCTCTGGCGCGAGACTTGCCTTGAGCAGACTCGTGACATTCGCGGGCGTCGTCGTCGTGGCGATCGCCAGCCGTAACCCCGCCAATCGCGCTTCGCGCATCAAGCGCGCGACGCCGGGCTGCAATGGGATGCCTCCCTTGGCGACGAGGTCGAGATAGTGTTTCGTCTTCGCGGCATGCAAGGCGCGGATCGCCTCATCGGCATCCGGCCGGCGCAAGAACTCCGGAGCGTATTTTTCGCAGAAGTAGCGGATGCGTTCCTTGCCGCCGGTCACTTGAAGGAGCTCACCGTAGAGCGCGGCATCCCAGCGCCAGGGCAGACCGACCGCCTCGAACGCGGCATTGAAAGCCAGACGATGACCGTCGCGCTCGGTATCGGCCAGCGTGCCATCGACGTCGAAGATCAGGGCTTGCAGTGCTTCCATGCCGGGGAAGATAGCCATCCACAATCATAAGTGACAGTCAAGTTTTCTTATTCCAATGATAAGATCGCAGGCATAGAATCGGCGCTGGCGAGACGGCACCGGCAGCCAGGAGTGGATGAAATGAAACATGTCACCTTGCGCCAGCTCAGAGTCTTCGAATCCGTCGCGCGTCATCTGTCGTTCTCACGCGCGGCGGAAGAACTGCATCTGACTCAACCGGCCGTGTCGATGCAGGTCAAGCAGCTCGAAGAGCTGGCAGGACTGCCGCTCACCGAGATGATCGGCAAGAAGGTCTATCTCACCCAGGCGGGGGAAGAAGTCGCGCGTCATGCCCGGCGCATCGCCCAACAATTGCGTGAGGCCGAAGAAGCGCTCGATGCCTTGAAAGGCGTCAAGGGCGGCCGTCTGTCGATCGGCGTCGTCAGCACGGCGAAGTATTTCGCACCGCGCCTCTTGGCCGAGTTCCGCCGTCGTCATGACGGCATCATGCTGGATCTGCGCGTCGGCAATCGCGAGACGGTGGTGCATCAACTCGCCGACAACGAGATCGATCTGGCGATCATGGGTCAGCCGCCACGGGAATTCGCCACCGTCTCGGCCGCCTTCGCCGATCATCCGCTCGTCATCGTCGCCGCACCCGATCATCCGCTCGCCGCGCGCAAGCGCATCACGGCCGCGGAACTCGCCGAGGAAACCTTTCTGATCCGCGAGCCCGGCTCCGGCACCCGCGCGACGATGGAACGCTTCTTTGCCGATGCCGGCATCGCACCGCGCCAGCTCCTTGAACTCGCCGGCAACAACGAAACGATCAAACAGGCCGTGATGGCCGGCCTGGGACTAGCCTTCATCTCTGGGCACAGCGTCGCGCTCGAATGCGAGGTCGGCCGGCTGGTCCAGCTGCCGGTCGCCGGCACGCCGGTGATGCGCCGCTGGTTCGTCGTGCAGCGCGCCGAGAAGGAGCTGCTCCCGCTCGCCGCAGCCTTCCGCGCCTTCCTGCTCGACGAGGCGCCGGCGCTGATGGGCGGAAAAACCGCGCACTGAGAATCAGCGCTGGATAGAGGGCACCTATTTTCTTGGCGGCGCCTTCCACAGCGTGACGGTCACGCCGAGCTTGCCGACGAAAGCCTTGGCATACAGTCCGTCGAGACGCAGCCGCGGCCCACCTTCGGGCAATGCGGACAGGACGATGTCGGTCAGTTGCGCATCGGTAAGCCGCGTCGCACCCTCGGCATGCCAGAGCTTGATGTGGCCGCAGGCATCGCGGTCGACGAGCAGTGCCCGGTCTTTCGCTGCGGCCGGCAGCCGGATCAGCACGCCTTCCGGTAGCTCATAGGCGCGCGCCGGGCCGAACTCGGTCGAACGCTCCGGCCCGCCTTCCGGCGTCGCGCTCGCCATCAGCTCGAGGGCCGTGTCGTCGTCGAGCTTGCTCTCGCCTTCGCCGTGCCAAACGACGAAACCTTGCGCCCCTTGCTGTACCAGCAGCACGTTGTCCTCGGCAAGCGCCGGCAAGATGCCAAAGCACAGCGCCAGCGCGGCGAGCAGGATGCGCTTCATTCGGCTTTCCACTTGATCGAACAACCGATGCTCGGAATCTGCTCGCGCGGGCCCTGCCCGGTCTGGGCGATCTGCTTCATCGCCTCGAACAGGTCGCGGCGCACGCCTTCCGGTGCGGTCTCCTTGCGCGACTCGTCGAGCCGGCCGCGATATTGCAGCTCGAGCTGGGCATTGAAACCGAAGAAGTCGGGCGTGCATACCGCGCCGTAGGCGCGGGCGACCGCCTGTGTCTCGTCGAGCACATAGGGGAAGGGAAACTGCTTCTCGCGGGCGATCTTTACCATGTTGTCCCAGGAATCCTCGGGATAGTCGGTCGGATCGTTGGACATGATCGCGATCGAGCCGATGCCGTATTGCTTGAGTTCTTTGGTGTCGCGGACGATGCGGTCGATCACCGCCTTGACATACGGGCAGTGGTTGCAGATGAACATCACCAACAAGCCGTTTTGCCCGCGCACGGCATCGAGGTTGTAGCGCTTGCCATCGACGCCGGGCAGGTCGAAATCGACCGCCTTCCAGCCAAAATCGCAGACAGGGGTGGGGGTGCTGACCATAATGCCTCCATCGTTATGAAATAATGAGCCAATGATACCGCGCTTCCACTGCCCCCCTCCGCTGGCCCCCGGGGCGCTCGTCGAGCTGCCCGAGACGGTTTGCCATCATGCCCTGCGCGTGCTGCGCATGAGAAACGGTGATCGTCTCATCCTCTTCGACGGCAATGGCGGCGAGTGGCAGGCGACGCTCAAAGTCGGCGCTGGCGGCACGGCACAAGCGCTGTTGGGTGAATTCGACCCGATCGAGCGCGAATCCCCTTTACAGGTCACGCTTGCCCAGGCGCTGCCCGCCGGCGACAAGATGGACTGGATCGTCGAAAAATGCGTCGAGCTGGGGGTGGCGGCGATCCAGCCGCTCGCCGCGAAGCGCAGCGTGATGAGGCTTTCTCTGGAACGCATGGCACGCCGCGTGCAACACTGGAATGCGATCGCCGCCGCGGCCTGCGAACAATGTGGCCGCAACCGTGTCCCGATCGTCGCGCCGGTGCTTGACCTGCATCAATATCTGGCGACGGCGCAGGCGCAGAATGCCTGCCGTCTGCTGCTCGCGCCACAAGGCGAGGACACGCTCCGCTCGCTAGCGAGGCCCACGGCGCCGATCGTGGTGATGGTCGGGCCCGAAGGCGGCTGGGACGACGGGGAGATCATCGCCGCGCAGGCGGCGGGTTTCGCCCGGGTGCGCCTTGGCCCGCGCGTGCTGCGCACCGAGACCGCCGGCGCGGCGCTGTTGGCGGCGCTGCAGGCGCTGTGGGGAGACTTTTGAACCCAGATTGTCCATTAGGGCGCAAGGCGATTTCGAGGCGAGGGCGAGGCGATTTGCGTCCGCGCGACGAGCCAATAACCGTGTCTGGCGATACGCGGGGGCGCAAAGGGCCCGCCCGCAGCCCGAAAGCCGCCGTGTGGGCGATGAAATGACCGTATCAAATGCTCATGGCGCATCAGCCCGCTCTCAATGGATAATCTGAATCGAAGGGGAGACATCCATGTTCGAATCCGCCGAGATCGGCCACCAGATCGACAAGGCCACCTGGAAGAGCACGGTGCCGCAGCTGCGCACCGATTTGCTCGACGCGCAATACGAGCTCAAGGAACAGAGCAGGTTCTCGGTCATCGTGCTGATTTCCGGCCAGGATGGTGCCGGCAAGGGCGAGACGATCAACCTGCTCTACGAATGGATGGATCCGCGCTTTCTCTCGACGCTGGCGTTTTCCGAGCCCACCGACGAAGAACGCGAACGTCCGGTGATGTGGCGCTACTGGCGGGCGCTGCCGCCCAAAGGGCGCATCGGCATTTTCGCCGGCTCGTGGTATTCGAATCCGATCCATGAGCGCATCGCTGGAACGATCAAGCAGGCGGCGCTCGATGCGCGTATCGACCAGATCAACCGCTTCGAGCAGATGCTCGTCAACGAGGGCGCGCTGGTGCTGAAATTCTGGCTCCACCTCACCAAGGCAGGGCAGAAGCGGCGTCTCAAGGCACTGGAAAAGGACCCGCGCACCGCCTGGCGCGTGACGAAATGGAACTGGGAGCGGCTGAAGACCTACGATCAGCTCCAGGAAGTCGCCGGCCATGTGTTGCGCATGACCAACACGCCCTGGGCGCCGTGGATCATCGTCGCGGGCGAAGACGACCGCTACCGCAGCCTCACCGTCGGCAAGATCATTTTCGATGCGCTGCGCGCCCGTCTGGCCGATGGCGAACGATCGTCATCGCCCGTCACTCCGCCGATCCAGCCGAACATCGACGGGCGCGATGTGATCAGCGAGCTCGATCTGACCCAAAAGCTGACCAGGAAGCAGTATGAGACCCAGCTCGCACACTGGCAGGGACGCCTGTCCGAATTGGTGCGCGATCCGCGCTTCAAGAAGCATTCGCTGATCTGTGTCTTCGAAGGCGTCGATGCCGCTGGCAAGGGTGGGACGATCCGCCGTGTCGCCGCGGCGATGGATGCCCGCCAGTACCAGATCGTGCCGGTGGCAGCGCCCACCGAGGAAGAGCGCGCTCAGCCCTATCTGTGGCGTTTCTGGCGGCATGTGCCACGCACGGGGCGCGTGACGATCTTCGACCGTTCCTGGTATGGCCGTGTGCTGGTCGAACGCATCGAAGGCTTCTGCGCCGAGGCCGACTGGCTGCGTGCCTATTCGGAAATCAACGATTTCGAACACGAGCTGGCACAGGCCGGTGCCGTCATCGTCAAGTTCTGGCTGCAGATCAGCAAGGAAGAGCAGCTCAAGCGCTTCAAGGCGCGCGAACAGACCGACTACAAGCGTTTCAAGATCACCGACGAGGACTGGCGCAATCGCGAGAAATGGGACGACTACCACCGCGCGGTGTGCGACATGGTCGACCGCACCAGCACCGGCACGGCGCCGTGGACGCTCATCGCGGCGGAAGACAAGGCCTATGCGCGCGTCAAGGTATTGCGTACCCTCTGCGAGCGGCTTTCCGCTGCGCTGGAAGGAAAAAACCCCGCGGGCGTCGGCGGCAAAGGAAAGAAAGGCCGGCAATGATGGAATCGAACGAAACCACGCTCACTGACGAACGGCTGGTCGCCTGGGTACGCCAGGCGGCGCCGTACATCCATGCCTTTCGCGGCCGCACTTTCGTGATCGCCTTCGGCGGCGAAGCGCTCGAAGACCGGGCCAGCGCGCAGGCGCTGATCCACGACATCGCGCTTTTGGACAGCATGGGCATCCGCCTCGTGCTGGTGCACGGCGCGCGGCCGCAGATCGACGCCGAAATGGCGGCGCGCGGCCTCCCGCCCCGCTTCCACAAGGGTCTGCGCATCACCGACGCCGCCGCGCTCGAATGCGTCAAGCGCGCGCTCGGCGTCACCCGCATCGAGATCGAGGCGATGCTCTCGCAGGGGCTGCCGAACACGCCGCTGGCCGGCGGCTTCCTGCGTGTGACCGGCGGCAACTTCATCTCTGCCAAGCCGGTCGGCGTCGTCGATGGCATCGACCATCACTACACCGGGGCGGTGCGCAACGTCATCGCCGAGGAAATCCAGGCCGACCTCGCCCAGGAAAACGTCGTGCTGATCTCGCCGATTGGCGCCTCACCGTCCGGGGAAATCTTCAATCTCGCCTGGGAAGAAGTCGCCGAAGCCGTCGCCTGCGCCATCCACGCCGACAAGCTGATCTTCCTGGTCGACGCCCCAGGTCTTCTCGATCGCAAGGGCGAGCGCATCGACGCGCTCACCGCCGACGAGGGCGAAGCGCTGCTCAAGAAACGCATCAAACAGTCGCCCGAAGTGACCCGCGTGCTGCCGGGCGCGCTGCGCGCGGTGCGCGGCGGCAAGGTGGGCCGCGTGCATTTCCTCGACCGGCGCCGCGACGGCGCGATGCTGATGGAATTCTTCACGCGCGATGGCATCGGCACCGTGCTCACCCATGCGCCGCTCGAGCGCATCCGCGGCGCGACGATCCACGACGTCGCCGCGATCCTCGCGTTGATCGCGCCGCTGGAAGCCGACGGCACGCTGGTCAAGCGCGGCCGCGAGCGCATCGAGATGGAGATCGAGCGCTTCTCGGTGCTGGAACTCGACGGCACGGTGGTCGGCTGCGCCGCGCTTTATCCGTTTTCGGATGCCAAGGCTGGCGAACTCGCTTGCCTGGCGGTGATGCCAGAATACCGCGAGATCGGCTATGGCGACCGGCTGCGGCGTCACATCGAGCAGCGGGCGAAACAGCTGGGCATCAAACGCCTGTTCGTGCTGACGACCCGCACCGCGCACTGGTTCACCGAACGCGGCTTCGTTCCCACCGATGTCGGCGAACTACCCGAACAACGCCGCGAGCTCTACAACTTCCAGCGGCGCTCGAAGGTGCTGGTGAAGAATCTGTAGAATGACCTGCCCAACGATACGAAGAGGATTTCCCCATGGCTAGAACCGTCAAATGCGTCAAACTCGGCCGCGAGGCCGAAGGTCTCGATTTCCCGCCGATGCCCGGC
This sequence comes from Sulfuricystis multivorans, assembly GCF_003966565.1. NCBI lineage: Bacteria > Pseudomonadati > Pseudomonadota > Betaproteobacteria > Nitrosomonadales > Sterolibacteriaceae > Sulfuricystis > Sulfuricystis multivorans. Next base: position 1,988,880 of record NZ_AP018718.1, read on the forward strand.
GAGCTCGGTAAGCGCATCTTCGAAAACGTCTCGAAGGAAGCCTGGCAGCAGTGGATCCGCATGCAGACGATGATCATCAACGAAAATCGACTGAACCTCGCCGACCCCTCGCACCGCAAATACCTCGCCGAGCAGGTTGAAAAGCACTTCTTCGGCTCCGGCGCCGACCGTGTTCAGGGTTACGTTCCTCCGCGTAGCTGACAAAGGTCTTGCGAAGAGCAAAGTGCTTTCGGCGTAGGCTAACGTGAGCGCAAGCGAACGTTAAGCGAGGCGAACAGCCGAGCGGCCGAAGCCAAAAGCACTTCTTCGGCTCCGGCGCCGACCGTGTTCAGGGCTACGTTCCGCCGCGAAGCTAATTGCTACGTTCCGCCGCGAAGCTAATCGCTACGTGCCGCCGCGAAGTTGATCGGCTATTTCGTCAGCTTTCGCACGCCCTCGGGTGTCGCCAACAGCAATAGGTCGGCACCGCGACGCGCGAACAAACCGTTGGTGACGACGCCGACGATCTGGTTGAGCGTCGTCTCCAGCCCAGCCGGATCATCGATCTGCCAGCCATGCACGTCGAGGATCACGTTGCCGTTGTCGGTGACGAAGCCTTCGCGCAGCTTCGGCTCGCCGCCGAGCTTGACGATCTCGCGCGCGACGTAGGCGCGCGCCATCGGGATCACCTCGATGGGCAGCGGAAACTTGCCGAGCTTGGCGACGAGCTTCGATTCATCGCAGATGCAAACGAATCTTTCGGCCACCGCGGCGACGATCTTCTCGCGGGTGAGCGCCCCGCCGCCGCCCTTGACCATCTCGAGCCTTGCGGTGATCTCGTCGGCGCCATCGACATAGACCGGCATCGCGGTGACCTCGTTGAGGTCCAGCACCTCGATGCCGTGACCCTCGAGACGCTTTTTCGTCGCCTCGGAACTGGCCACCGTCGCGGCGATGTGATGCTTGATCTTCGCCAGCGCGTCGATGAAGAAATTGGCCGTCGAGCCGGTGCCCACACCGATGATGCTGCCGGCCGGCACGTTTTGCGCGACAAAGTCCGCCGCCGCCTGGGCGACGGCCTGTTTCAGCTCGTCCTGCGTTGCCATGCGTGTTTCCTCCTTGCAGCGCCCGGTCGAGCCGGGCTTGTGATCGAAATAGTCGAATGCCTTCGTGTAAGCCGCCGAATTTCAGCGTTTCTTCAGCGGCGGCAGATCGGTGCAGGAACCATGCGCCACTTCGGCCGCCAGGCCGATGGATTCACCGAGCGTCGGATGCGGATGGATGGTCTTGCCGATATCGATCGCATCGGCGCCCATTTCGATCGCCAGCGCGATCTCGCCGATCATGTCGCCTGCCGACGGGCCGACGATCGTGCCGCCGACGATGCGATGGGTTTCGGCATCGAAGATGAGCTTCGTGAAACCATACTCGGCGCCATTGGCGATCGCGCGGCCGGAGGCGGCCCAGGGGAATTTCGCCACCTCGACCGCCCTCCCCTGCTTCTTCGCTTCGTCCTCGCCCAGTCCCACCCAGGCAACTTCCGGGTGTGTGTAGGCCACGCCCGGTATCACCGTCGCATCGAAATGCGCCTTTTGCCCGGCAGCGGCTTCGGCGGCGACATGGCCCTGATGCACCGCCTTGTGCGCGAGCATCGGCTGGCCGACGATGTCGCCGATCGCGAAGATGTGCGGCACATTGGTGCGCATCTGGGTATCGACGGCGATGAAGCCGCGCGCATCGACCGCGACACCCGCTTTTTCCGCGCCGATCTTCTTGCCGTTCGGGCTGCGGCCGGCGGCCTGCAGAATCAGGTCGTAGCGCTGCGGCTCATTGGGCGCATGCTCGCCTTCAAACGTCACCCATAGCCCATCGTCGCGCGCCTTAACGGTGGTGGTCTTCGTCTTCAGCATGATCCGGTCGAAGCGATGGGCATTGTGCTTTTCCCACACCTTCACTGCGTCGCGGTCGGGGCCTTGCATCAGGCCGTCCATCATCTCGACGACATCGACGCGAGCGCCCAGCGTCGAATAGACGGTGGCCATCTCCAGCCCGATGATGCCGCCGCCGATGACGAGCATCTTCTGGGGCGCGCGCGGCAATGCGAGCGCCCCGGTCGAATCGACGATGCGCGGATCATCGGGCAGGAAGGGCAGATGCACGGCGGCCGAACCCGCGGCGATGATGCACTTCTCGAAGCGGATGACGCGCTTGTGGCCCGTCTTTTCCTGCGCCGGCCCCGCGGTTTCCTCGACTTCGAGATGATGCGCGTCGAGGAAATGGCCGTAGCCGCGCACCACCTCGACCTTGCGGGCTTTCGCCATGCCAGCAAGGCCTTGGGTCAGCTTGCCGACCACCTTCTCTTTATGTGCGCGCAGCTTGCCGATGTCGATCTGCGGGGCAGCGAAGTCGACACCAGCAGAGGAGACGCGCTGCGCTTCCTCGATCACCGCGGCGATGTGCAAGAGCGCCTTCGACGGAATGCAGCCGACATTGAGGCAGACGCCGCCCAAGGTCGGATAACGCTCGACCAGCACGGTTTTCATGCCGAGATCGGCGGCGCGGAAGGCCGCCGAATAGCCGCCGGGGCCTGCGCCGAGCACCAGCAGTTCGGTCTCGATCGGCGCATTCACAGCAGCACCCTCCGGAAGTCGCCGAGCAATTGGGCCAGATAAGCGTTGAAGCGCGTCGCCAACGCGCCGTCGATGACGCGATGATCGGCGGAGAGCGACAGCGGCAGGATCAGACGCGGCACGAACTCCTGGCCATTCCACACCGGCTTGATGCTGGCCTTGCTGACGCCGAGGATCGCCACCTCCGGCGCATTGACGATCGGCGAGAATGCGGTGCCGCCGATGCCGCCAACGCTCGAAATGGTGAAGCTCGCGCCCTGCATCTCGGTGGGGGAAAGCTTGCCTTCGCGCGCCTTTTTCGCAAGCTCGGCGGTTTCCTGCGCGATCTCGATGACCCCCTTCTTGTCGGCCTCTTTCAGCACCGGCACGACCAGGCCGTTCGGCGTGTCGGCAGCAAAGCCGATGTGCCAGTAGTTTTTATAGACGATCTCGTCGCCGTCGAGCGAGCCGTTGAGCTCGGGATATTTCTTCAGCGCCGCGACGGCTGCCTTGATGATGAAGGCGAGCATCGTGATCTTGATGCCGGTTTTCTCGTTTTCCTTGTTGAGCGTCACGCGCAAGGCTTCGAGCTCGGTGACGTCGGCATCCTCGTGATAGGTCACTGCCGGGATCATCACCCAGTTGCGGGCCAAATTCGGCCCGGAAATCTTCTTGATGCGCGACAAGGGCTTTCTCTCGACCGGGCCGAACTTGGCGAAATCGACCTGCGGCCAGGGCGGCAGATTCAGCCCTGCCCCCAAACTCGGCGCTGACGGGACGGCACCACCGGCGAGCGCGGCTTTCACGAAGGCCTGGACGTCCTGATGCGTAATGCGCCCTTTCGGCCCGCTGCCTTTCACCTGCGCGATGTCGACGCCCAGTTCGCGCGCGAAGCGGCGCACCGAAGGGCTGGCGTGCGGCTTGACGCCATCGAGCTCGGCGACGATCTCGGCCGGCGATGGCAGGCGCACGGGTGGCGGCAGGATCGCGATGGTCGGCGTCGGCGGCACGGGGCCGGCTGACGCAGACGGCGCAACGACCGGCGCCGGCACGGCCTCGGGAGTCCGTGCGGCGGCGGCCTCGGGAGTCTGTGCGGCTGCGGCCTCGGGAGTCCGTGCGGCGGCCTCGGGCGCCGGGGCCGCTGGTGTTGCGGGCGCTGGCGCTTGGGCGGCCGGTTCGAGCACGACGATCGACGTCCCTTCGCTGACCTTGTCGCCGAGCTTGACCTTGACTTCCTTGACGATGCCCGCGGCGGGGCTGGGCACGTCCATCGTCGCCTTGTCCGATTCGAGCGTGATCAGCGCATCTTCGGCCTTGACCTCATCGCCCGGTTTGACGTGGATCTCGATGACCGGAACGTCCTTGAAATCACCGATGTCGGGAACTTGGATGTCCATCGCCTCAGACTCCCAGCGGATTCGGTTTGGCCGGATCGAGGCCATATTTCACGATCGCCGCCTTCACGGTAGCCACCTCGATCGCCCCGTCTTCGAGAAGCGCCGACAGCGCCGCCAGCGCGATCCAGCGGCGATCCACCTCGAAGAAGTCGCGCAGCTTCTCGCGCGTATCGGAACGACCGAAGCCGTCGGTGCCGAGCACCGTGTAGCGACGCCCGCCTTCGGTGATGAAAGGACGGATCTGCTCGGCATACAGGCGCACATAATCGGTCGCGGCAACGATCGGCCCGCGCGTGTCGGCGAGCAGCTTCTTGGCATGGCAGACCGGCTTCGGCTCGTCCGGATGCAGCAGGCGGTAGCGCGTGCAAGCGTGGCCATCGCGCGCCAGCTCGGTAAAGCTCGGGCAGCTCCACAGATCGGCCTCGATGCCCCAGTCGGCCTTCAACAGCTCGGCGGCGGCGATCACCTCGCGGAAGATCGTCCCGGAACCGAGCAATTGCACGCGCGGGCCGTTGCTGCTGGCGCCCTTCCTGAACAGATACATGCCCTTGACGATGTCTTGCTCGACGCCTTCCGGCAGGGCCGGATGCTCGTAGTTCTCGTTCATCACCGTGATGTAATAGAACACGTCTTGCTGCTCGGCCACCATGCGCCGCAGACCATCCTGGATGATCACCGCCAGCTCGTAGGCAAAGGTCGGATCATAGGAGAGGCAGTTCGGGATCGCCGCGGCGAGCAGCTGCGAATGGCCATCCTCATGCTGCAGCCCCTCGCCATTGAGCGTCGTGCGCCCGGCGGTGCCGCCGATCAAAAAGCCGCGCGCACGCGAATCGCCCGCGGCCCAAGCCAGATCCATCGTGCGCTGCAGGCCGAACATCGAATAGAAGATGTAGAAGGGAATCATCTGCACGCCATGCGTCGAATAGCTCGTCGCCGCGGCGATCCAGTCGGCCATCGCACCGGCCTCGTTGATCCCCTCCTGAAGAATCTGGCCGTCTTTCGATTCCTTGTAGAACATCAGCTGGTCGGCATCCTGCGGCACGTACTTTTGCCCTTCCTGGTTCCAGATGCCGATCTGGCGGAACAGACCCTCCATGCCGAAGGTGCGCGATTCGTCCGGCACGATCGGCACGATGCGCCGCCCAAGCTGTTTGTCCTTGATCAGCAAGCCGAGCAAGCGCACGAAGGCCATCGTCGTCGAGAATTCACGCCCTTCGCCGGAAGCCTTCAGCAGCGACTCGAATGCCGACAGCGGCGGTACCGGCAATGGCTCGACCCGGCGTCGCCGTTGCGGCAGATAGCCGCCCAGCGCCAGCCGCCGGCTCCTCATGTATTCGAGCTCGGCCGAGCCTTCGGGGAATTTCAGATAGGGCAGCTTCTCGAGGTCTTCGTCGGCGATCGGCAAACGGAAGCGGTCGCGGAAGGCCTTCAGCGACGTGGTGCCCATCTTCTTCTGCTGATGGGTGATGTTCTGCGCCTGGCCCGATTCGCCCATGCCATAGCCCTTGATGGTCTTGGCGAGGATCACCGTCGGCTGCCCGGCATGCTCCATCGCGGCCTTGTAGGCGGCATAGATCTTGTGCGGATCGTGTCCGCCACGGTTGAGGCGCCAAATGTCGTCGTCGGTCCAGTTGGCGACCATCGCCTTCAATTCCGGCGTGTTGAAGAAATGCTCGCGCACGTAGGCGCCGTCCTTCGACTTGAAGGTCTGGTAATCGCCGTCGACGCATTCCATCATGCGCTTCCTGAGCAGTCCCTTCTTGTCCTGCGCCAGCAGGGAATCCCAGTAGCTGCCCCAGATCACCTTGATCACGTTCCAGCCGGCGCCGCGGAATTCGGCCTCCAGTTCCTGGATGATCTTGCCGTTGCCGCGCACCGGCCCGTCGAGGCGTTGCAGATTGCAGTTGACCACGAAGATCAAGTTGTCGAGCCGCTCGCGGCCGGCCATGCCGATCGCGCCCATCGATTCCGGCTCGTCCATCTCACCATCGCCCATGAAGGCCCACACCTTGCGGTCGGTGGTCTTGGCCAGCCCGCGATCTTCGAGGTATTTCATGAAGCGCGCCTGATAGATCGCCTGCAAAGGCCCCAGGCCCATCGATACGGTGGGGAACTGCCAGAACTCCGGCATGAGCCAAGGGTGCGGATAGGAAGGCAGTCCCTTGCCATCCACCTCGCGCCGAAAGCCGTCGAGCTGCTCTTCGGTGAGCCGACCGAGCAGGAAAGCGCGCGCATAGATGCCGGGGGCGGAATGGCCCTGGAAATAGATCAAGTCGCCGCCCGAAGGATGATTCGGGCCGCGCCAGAAATGCTGGAAACCGACGTCATAGAGGGTCGCGGCCGAGGCGAAGCTCGCGATGTGACCACCCAGGTTCGACTTGTCGCGGTTGGCGCGCAGCACCATCGCCAGCGCGTTCCAGCGCACATAGGAACGGATGCGGTTTTCGATCGCATAGTCGCCGGGCGCGAGCGGCTGGCGGTCGACCGGAATGGTATTGACGTAATCGGTGTTGGCGGAATACGGTAGGTTGATGCCGGCACGCCGTCCCAGCGTGATCAGTTGCTCGATCAGGTAGTGGGCGCGCTCGGCGCCTTCCTGCTCGATGACGGCCTCCAGCGCATCGAGCCACTCCTGTGTCTCCTGCGAATCGGCATCATCACCGCGGGCGGCCAAAACGGAAGCCGCACCAGACTGAACCTCGGACATATCTCCTCCTGTATGGAGCGATGGAATCGGGCTTCGCGGGGTGCGCGAAGCGGTTGTTCGTATAGGCCGCCGGGTAGGCGGCGCTGCCGATGTTAAAGGGTTAAACTCACCCTCGCAATCGGGCAGTGCACCATGAACGCCACAGCAGGCCCGATCCATCACGAGGAGAACGCAGCATGTTCCAGGCTCGCTTTCACGGCCGCGGTGGTCAAGGGGTCGTCACCGCAGCGGAGATGCTCTCCATCGCCGCCTTCGACGAAGGCCGCCATGCCCAGGCCTTTCCCAGCTTCGGCTCGGAACGCACCGGAGCGCCCGTGGTCGCCTTCTGCCGCATCGACGACAAGGAAATCCGTCTGCGCGAACCGGTCACTGCGCCCGATGCGCTGATCATCCAGGACCCCACGCTCCTGCATCAGGTGGACTGTTTCGCGGGTCTCAAGCCCGACGGCTACATCCTGATCAACACCGGCAAGAGCTTTGCCGAACTTGGGCTGGGCGAATTCGTGGCGAACTACCGCCCAGAGCGGCTGTGCACCCTGCCCGCCACCGAGCTGGCCTTGAAGCATGTCGGCCGGCCGGTGCCCAATGTGCCGCTCTTGGGCGCCTTCGCCGCCGTCACCGGCATCGTCCGGCTCGATTCGGTGCTCAAGGCGATCCGTGAGAAATTCTCCGGCAAGGTTGCCAGCGGCAATATCGCCGCGGCTGCCGAAGCTTTCGAGCTCGCCAGGCAAAAAATGGAGGCTGCCGCCCATGTTGAAACAGTGTGAAGGTTCGCGCGCCGTCGCCGAGGCGGTGGCGCTGTGTCGCCCCGAGGTGGTCTGCGCTTATCCGATTTCGCCGCAGACGCACATCGTCGAAGCGCTGGGCGAGATGGTCAAGGCAGGCACGCTCAGCCCCTGTGAGTTCATCAACGTCGAATCCGAATTCGCCGCGATGTCGGTGGCGATCGGCGCCTCTGCTGCCGGCGCGCGCAGCTACACGGCCACCGCCTCGCAGGGCCTGCTGTTCATGGCTGAAGCCGTATTCAACGCTTCCGGCCTGGGGCTGCCGATCGTGATGACGGTGGCCAATCGGGCGATCGGCGCGCCGATCAACATCTGGAACGACCACTCGGATGCGCTGGCGATGCGCGACGCCGGCTGGATCCAGCTATTTGCCGAGAACAATCAGGAAGCGCTGGATCTGCACATCCAGGCCTTCCGCCTCGGCGAGGAACTCAGCTTGCCGGTAATGGTGTGCATGGACGGCTTCATCCTCACTCACGCCTACGAGCGCGTGGATATGCCGACGCAGGAACAGGTGGACGCCTACCTGCCGAAATACGAGCCGCGCCAGGTGCTCGATCCGGCCGAGCCGGTGTCGATCGGCGCGATGGTCGGCCCCGAGGCCTTCATGGAGGTGCGCTATCTCGCCCATGCCAAACAGATGGAGGCGCTGAAGCTGATCCCGGCGTATGCGGCAGAGTTTTGCAGCATCTTCGGTCGCGATTCGGGCGGCCTCACACACACCTATCGCTGCGAAGACGCCGAGACCATCGTCGTCGCGATGGGTTCGGTGCTCGGCACGATCAAGGACGTCGTCGATGAAATGCGTGCCCAGGGCCACAAGATCGGCGCCTTGGGGATCACGCTGTTCCGCCCCTTCCCGCTCGAGGGCGTGCGTGCGGGTCTGGCGGGGGCGAAGCGCGTCGTGGTGATCGAGAAGAGCATGGCCGTGGGGCTGGGCGGGATACTCTCGACCAACGTGCGCATGGCGCTGTCGGGCTTGCACATGCACGGCTATACGGTCATCGCCGGGCTGGGCGGCCGTGCGATCACCAAGAAGTCGCTGACGGAACTGTTCCTCAAGGCAGAGAAAGACACGCTCGAACACGTCACTTTCCTCGACCTCGACTGGGCGATGGTCAACAAGCAGCTCGAACGGGAGAAGGCGCACCGCCGCTGCGGCCCGGTGGCCGAGAACCTGCTGCGCGACATCGGCGTCGTCGCGGCGAGAAACTATTGAGGCAGGCATGCGGTATGGACAGGCAGCGATTTGCCAGCGGGTGTCGGCAGCCGTCGGCGCAGGGCGTGGATACGGCGCCCGCTTGTCCGAGCATTGCGAGTCGTGGGCGCACCACGCCCAAGCCCAACGGCTGCCCCAGCCGCGAACCATGAGCCGCCCTGCCCATGCCGACTGCCAACGGCTCTCGAGATCATTTGCAGCCTGGCAACATTGAGGGAGAACTCCATGTCCTACCAACCGATCAAGTTCTACCAGACCGGCACCTTCACGGTCGGCAACCGCCTGCTGCCGCCGGAACAGCGCAGCGTGCAGGCGCAGGTCAAGCGCTACAACTCGATCAACTCCGGTCACCGCGCCTGCCAGGGCTGCGGCGAGGCGCTCGGCGCACGCTATGCGATCGACGCGGCGATGGAAGCAACCAACGGTCGGGTGATCTGCGCCAACGCCACTGGCTGTCTGGAAGTGTTCTCGACACCCTATCCGGAAACGAGCTGGCAGGTGCCGTGGCTCCATTCGCTGTTCGGCAACACCGCGGCGGTGGCGACCGGGATCGCCGCAGCGCTCAAGGTGAAGATGCACAAAGGCGAGCGCCGCCACATCCGTGTCGTCGCCCAGGGCGGCGATGGCGGCACCACCGACATCGGCTTCGGCTGTCTCTCCGGCATGTTCGAGCGCAACGACGACGTGCTTTACATCTGCTATGACAACAACGGCTACATGAACACCGGCGTGCAGCGCTCCTCCGCCACGCCGCCGGCGGCGCGCACCACGACCACGCCGGCGGCCGGGCCCGAGCCGGGCAATCCGTTCGGTCAGGGCAAGTTCGTGCCGGCGATCGCGATGGCGCACGAGATTCCTTATGTGGCCACCGCGACGGTCGCCGATCTCAGAGACCTCGAAGCCAAGGTGCGCCGCGCGATGGAATTTCACGGCGCGCGCTATCTGCACATCCTCGTGCCCTGCCCGCTCGGCTGGGGCACGCAGCCGAACGAGACGATCAAGATGGCGCGGCTCGCCAAGGAGACGGGCTTGTTTCCGGTCTTCGAAGCCGAATACGGCGAGCAAAAGTCGGCGCTGGCGATACGGCACCCCCTGCCCGTCGAGGAATATCTGAAGCCGCAGAAACGCTTTGCTCACCTGTTCGCGCCGAAGCTGCGCACCGAGGCGATCGCCCGGCTGCAGGCGCTCGCCGATCGCAACATCCGGAAATACAAGCTGCTCGAAGGAATGTGACATGGACAAGCCCTTTGCCATCACCCTCGATCCCGGCTCCTCGCTCGCCAACCGCACCGGCTCATGGCGCACTTTCCGGCCGGTGTATGTCGACCGTCTGCCGCCGTGCAATGCCGCCTGCCCGGCCGGGGAAAACATCCAGGGCTGGCTCTATCATGCCGAAGCCGGCGACTACGAAGCGGCCTGGCGCGCGCTGGTGGAAAACAACCCGCTGCCCGCGATCATGGGCCGCGTCTGCTACCATCCCTGCGAGGGCGCCTGCAACCGTCAGCATCTGGATGAGGCGGTCGGCATCAATTCGGTCGAACGCTTCCTCGGCGACGAGGCGATCAAACGCGGCTGGCGTTTTGCCAAACCCGAGACGAAAAGCGGCAAGAAGGTGCTGGTCGTAGGCGCCGGGCCATCGGGTCTTTCCTGCGCCTATCACCTCGCCCGGCTGGGCCACCAAGTAGAAATTCGCGAAGCCGCTCCCTATCCCGGCGGCATGATGCGCTTCGGCATCCCGAAATACCGCCTGCCGCGCGAGGTGATCGACGCCGAAGTCGCGCGCATCCTCGAGTTGGGCGTCACCCTGAAGCTCAACGCCAAGGTCGGCGATCTCGAAGCGGCGATGCAGGAAGGTTTCGATGCCGCCTTTCTCGCCGTCGGCGCGCACATCGGCAAGCGCGCCTACATTCCGGCCGGCACCGCCGCAAAGATGCTCGATGCGGTCTCGGTGCTGCGTTCGCTAGCAGGCGACGAGAAGCCGCAGCTCGGCCGCCGTGTCGTCGTCTATGGCGGCGGCAACACGGCGATCGACGTCGCCCGCTCGGTGAAGCGCCTGGGCGCCGAGCCGGTGATCGTCTATCGCCGCACCCGCGACAAGGCGCCGGCGCACGATTCCGAGATCGAAGAAGCGCTCGAGGAAGGCGTGATGATCAAGTGGCTGGCGACGATCAAGCATGCCGACGCCGGCGAAATCACCATCGAGAAGATGGTGCTCGACGACAAAGGCTTCCCGCAGCCGACCGGCGAATTCGAGACGCTGGCGGCGGATTCGGTGGTGATGGCGCTCGGCCAGGACGTGGACCTGTCGCTGCTCGAGAAGGTGCCCGGGCTGGAGGTGAAAGACGGCGTCGTGCAGGTCGGCCCGAACATGATGACCGGTCGCCCCGGCATCTTCGCCGGCGGCGACATGGTGCCCTCCGAGCGTACCGTGACGGTCGCGGTCGGCCACGGCAGACAGGCCGCGCGCCACATCGACGCCTGGCTGAAAGGCGAAACCTATCTTCCGCCCCCCAAGCATGAGCCTGCCACCTTCGACAAGCTCAACACCTGGTATTACTCCGAGGCGCCGCATCAGGTGCGGCCGACGCTCGACATCCTGCGCCGCCAGTCCACGTTCGACGAAGTGGTGCAGGGGCTGGATGAATCGAATGCCCTGTTCGAAGCACGCCGCTGCTTATCCTGCGGCAACTGCTTCGAATGCGACAACTGTTACGGCGTCTGCCCGGACAATGCGGTGATCAAGCTCGGCCCTGGCAAGCGCTTCGAATTCAATTACGACTATTGCAAGGGCTGCGGGCTGTGCGCGGCGGAATGTCCGTGCGGAGCGATCAAGATGGTGCCGGAAGAAAACTAGCGTGGCGTGATCGCCAAGCGGCGAATCTTCTCGTGCATCCGTTCGAGATTGATGTTGAGCATGCGGAACAGGCCACGCATGAAATTGTAGACCTGGCGCGGATGAGTTTCGATCAAGAGCTCGAAATCGTCCGGCCGCACGGCATACACCACCGTCGGCCCCTTGGCCTGCAAGGTCACCTGGCGTGGCGTGCGCTCGACGAAACAGCGGATGCCGGCACAATCGCCGGCCTTCATCGTATTCACGATCCGGTTACGGCCATTGACCTTGCTGCTCACTTTGAGACTGCCGGCGGTGACGATGAAAAGCGTGTAATCCTCGTCGCCCTCGCGCACCAACACCTCGCCATCCGTCAGTTCGCGCACTTCCATGACGGTGGCCAAGACCTGGCAGTCGAGGTCGCCAAGAAACCTGCCGAGCTCGGAATCCTTGATGAGCAAGCGCGCCGGTTCGTGTTCTGACGTGATGGGCATGGGCGACAGACCTACGATTTCGAGACGAAAAAAAGTATATCGACCCCTGCCGATTCGCCCCATTGTTAGATTTTGGGTGGGAATAGGACGCTTCTATGCCGCCACGTCCGTTGGGGCAGTGATCGAGTTCGATTTGCTCGTCATCTCCGCCCCTAGCAGGCGGGTTAGGGGAAACGCTGAAGAAGGCCGCGAGCGGGATGTAGCGCAAGGCGTTTGGTGCGCAGCGACCGAGACATAACATGGAGTTAGGCGAGGGAGAGACAACGAAGTTGCGGCGAAGGCTAACCTCGGCTTTGCCGAGGTTAAGCGAAGCGGCCGAAGCCAACACCGCGCAACGCAGCGATGCGCCCGCGCAGCAACTTATTCAGCGTTTCCTTAGAGTAATGCACCCATGGCCAGCGCCACCTTTCGCTTCTATGCCGAGCTCAACGCCTTCCTGCCGCTCGAACGGCGGCAGCGGGATTTCGTCGTCAAACTCGCCCGCGCCGCGACGACCAAGCACATGATCGAGGCCTGCGGCGTGCCGCATACCGAGGTGGCGTACATCTTCGTCAATGGCGAGCCCGCGAGCTTTTCACGCCTGCTCAAGGATGGCGACCGGGTGGCGGTGTATCCTGCCATCAAGCGGCTCGACCTCTCCCCGCTCGCGCCGCTCAACGCACCGCCCCCCGGCAGACCGAGCTTCATCGCCGACTGCCATCTCGGCGGGCTCGCCCGCATGTTGCGGATGGCTGGCTTCGATACCGCATTTCGCAACGACTATGACGATCGGGAGATCGCCGAGCTCGCCGACCGCGAGTCGCGCATCGTGCTCACGCGCGATCTCGAATTGTTGAAGCTGCGCACGATCCGCTACGGTGCCTATGTGCATGCCTTGAAGGCCGAGGCGCAGTTCGCCGAAGTCGTCAGGCGTTTCGACCTGTTGCCTCACTTCGCGCCGTTTTCACGCTGTCTGCTGTGCAATGTCCTGCTCCGCGACGTCGCCAAGGAGGTGGTAATCGACCAACTGCCACCTTCGGTGCGGGAACATCAACGGCATTTCCGCCGCTGTCCGAGCTGCCAACGCATCTATTGGCCCGGCTCGCACTGGGAACGGATGCAGGCGATGCTGTCGGCCGCAGTCCGCCGATAAAGCTGTGCAAGCCGATGGGCATGGCTTTGCCGGGCCTCGGCAGCGACGCCGATCGCCCGTGCAAAGCCCTCGGCGAGCCGCGCCAGGTCGACCACGCCCGGCATTTCCGGCATCTCCCAGGTGGCCAGATAGGCGGCGAGTTTGTTGCTGCGGCCGGCCAGCGAAGGCGGCAGGAAACTCACTCGCGGCAGGGCAAACGCGGTGGCCACGATATGGCCGTGCAGACTGGTGCCGGCGAACCCTTGGCTCGCCGCGATCAGCGCCGCGATCTGCCAGACATCGAGCGCTGCGAAGATGCGCCAGGACGCCGTTGCGAGCCGAGCAGCGCAGCGCCGATACGCATCGAGGTCATCATGCCAGGGGGCGGTACCGGCACGGAAAAAGACGATGCCCCAGCCCGTTTCCGCCGCGATGGCATCAAAGCCACGGGCCAGCGAGTCCAGCGTCGCGTCATCGCCACATTCGGCGGCGAATTGCACGGCGACGAAGCCGGCAGGAAAGTACGAGCGGATGCCGGCCACCTCGCCCCGTGTCGTCTCCTGTGCGATACGTGCGCCGAAGCGCTCGGCGATGACCGCCACCGGATCGGGCGCGAGTGCGGCCGCAATACCGTCCTCGGCCAGGGCGGCCTGGGTGGCTCGGTCACGCACAAAAAGGGAATCAGCCCCTGCCAGCTTCGCCAGCACCTCGCGCCGCAACGACGCATCGGCATGGGCGAGATCCGCCCCGCCGACGGCATTGAACACGATGCGCCGTGCCGCCGGAAAAAGCTCGCGGCCGATCACATAAGGCGCTGCGGCAGTGAGGCCAAAGCGCTCGGTTGCAAAGGTACGCGCACCCACAGGGTCGGTGTCGAAGCGCGCGATCAGCCCGGAGGCTTCCTCCGGTTCGGCCAGCATCACCGCCGCCTGCCAGGCGGTGGTGGTCAGGATCTCGCCGCCGACGTGGATGATCTCGACCGGCACGCCGTGATACCTGGCTGCCAGATCGGCGATCGCTTCGATGCGAAAGCCGCCATAGGGCGTCAGGTCGCGTGCCACCAAACCCGCCGGGATGAGCGTTCTGCCCTCACACAGCGCCGCCGCGATCCGGCCGAACAGCAGATCGCCGAAGTTGTGGCGGTCGTGGGCGCCGAAGAGCAGCGCCGGTGCCGTCCCGTCAGCGCCGACTTCGTCTCCGATGCTCGCCGTGGCATTCCTCCGCTAACTGCGCGCCAGACGCCGCCCCAAAGCCGCAGGCAGCAGGACGATCAGCATGAGCCAGAGCGTCGCCGGTTCGGGCATCCGCATGGTATTGACGAAAGCAGTGGCGACCAACTGATGGCCGTATGTGGTCGGATGGATGCCGTCCCAGAAAAGGTAACCAGTTGGATCGGCGACACAAGCCGGATCCACCGCACAAGCACTCGAGACGTTGGTCAGGCCATAAGCAGCTGGGTTATCGGCAATCGCCGTCATGATGCCAAACAGATCGAAGCGAGTCAGGTCTCCGGAGAAAGTATCTTCGAATCCATCCAGAACAGAATCGAGCTGCGCATTCATGATCGTCGACCCAAGCCATGCGCTAAACACCGCATCGCTGCCCAAGGCTTGCACGGCGGGTACTAGGCTGAGATTTGGCAGATTCCATACCGCGATGTGCTGGGCCCCCAAGTCGGCCAGGGTTTCCAGCACCGTCTCCATTCCAGTCAAATAATCTGTGATCACTGCCCACGGATCAGTGGCTGGGTCACTGTCCATCGCCGCGGCGAAAGCATCCCGCAGGTCATTGCCACCACCCTCGACGACGAATAGTGCATCTGCCGGCGCAGGGTTACCGTCGAGAAGCAGCGCAAAGGCAGAAACCTGATCGACGAGGCTGAACGGGAACCCCAGGGGCGGTGTGGTGCCGACCCGCGCTCCGCCGAAAGCGAAATTGGTACCCGTCACAGGAGGCACGGTTCCTCCCATCATGAAGTTGTACAGGTCAGAAAAACTCACCCCGTTCAGCGCATTTTGGGTCGGCAGTCCGGTGATCGCAGAGACATAATCCGGCCACACCCAGCCGTTCGAATAACGGTTCGCGGTATAAGGGAAAGTCGGCACCAGTGACGTATCGACTTCATCGGAACCCGGCGAAATCGGCGCCTCTGTGCGCTGAAAGGCATAGGGGTGGGATGACCCATAGATGGCCGGTATCGCCTCGTCGAACACCCAGGCATTGTTGCCGGTATCGGCGAGGCTATCGCCAAAGATGTATAGGCTGCTGTAACTCGCGGCCTGGCTGGGGGCGCTGCAGAAGAGCCCGCAGGCACAAAGGCCAAGGAATAGAGAACGCGCTTTCATTGTTTTCTCCCTGAAGCAGATACGGGAACCCGTTGTTTCCATGCAAGATTCATGCTTGTTTGCGTTTTCGTTGCAACTCATTGGCTTGCGTTTTTCAATCGAATAGCCATGTAAAGAAAAGCGACACTTTCAGCCGATCCGTGGCTTCGCGCTGGCAGATGCTCTGCGCCATTCTGGCCTCATCTCGTCTGCGGCCGGTTTGGCGCCGACCGGCCATAGAGCCTGCGCAGCTCGTCCTTCGCGGCTTCCAGGATCGCCCGCCGTTCGCTGGGCAGCTTGCGGCCGGCGCGGTTGATGTAGAAGTTGAGCATCGACATCGCCGACTGGAAGGGACTCGCCTTGCGGCGCGTGCTCGCCTCGGCCGAGGCCGCGAGCGAGCGCGCGATCGCGGCCGGGTCGTCCCAGGTGAATACCCCGGCTTCGAGATCGAGCGCAAAGCTCGTCTCGGTCACCTGCTGCGACCAGCGTCTGGGTTTCTTCTCATCCATCCCTGGCTGTGGGCGCTGCCCGCTCCGGTGCCCGCCGCCAGATCAATCGCCCATCGCGCCAGACTTCGCGGATGCGGTGCAGCGGGATGTCATGCACGCGCCCTTCCGCGTCGATGAGGGTAAGGAGTTCGGGATTGTCGGAGTCGCGACCAATGTCGGAAAGTTTGACATGCCGGATGGCACCGGCAACGCGATCCCAATAGCCGAGTACGAATTCGCCCTTGCCAAACGCCGCATCCCAGCGGATGCGGGCGAGCAGTTCGTGGATCGGTTGCATCAGCCCTTCACACAGACGAGGGGTGCCAGCCGCGCCACCTTGCGCGCCAGACCAGCGCGATGGGCTGCCTCGACGACGCTGCCGACGTCCTTGTAGGCGAAGGGCGCTTCTTCGGCCACCCCGCGCAGACTCGGACTGCGGATCAGCACACCGCGCGCGGCCAGCTCAGCGACGATCTTGCGGCCGGAAAAGCGGCGCGTCGCCTCGTTGCGGCTCATCGCGCGGCCAGCGCCATGACAGGCCGAGCCGAAGGCGCGCTCCTCGGTGCCGGCGGCACCAGCCAGCACCCAGGAGGCGGTGCCCATGCTGCCGCCGATCAACACCGGCTGGCCAACGGCGCGATATTCCGGCGGCAATTCTGGATGCCCCGGGCCGAAGGCGCGTGTCGCGCCTTTGCGATGCACGAACAGGCGGCGCTTTTCGCCCGCCACGGTATGAATCTCCTCTTTGCAGGTATTGTGCGAGACGTCGTAGAGCAACGGCAGATCATGGCCCGGAAAGAATTCGCCGAACACTTCGCGCGTCAGATGGGTGAGGATCTGCCGGTTGGCCAGCGCGCAGTTGATGCCGGCGCGCATCGCACCGAGATAGCGTTTGCCCAGCGGGGAAGACAGCGGCGCGCAGGCGAGCTCGCGATCGGGCAGCGCCAGCGCGAAGCCCGGCGCGGCGATCGCCATCTCGCGCAGGTAGTCGGTACCGATCTGGTGTCCCAGGCCGCGCGAGCCGCAATGAATGCTGACCACCACTTCGTCCTGCTTCAGGCCGAAAGCGACCGCAGCCTCGTGGTCGAAGATTTCGACCACCCGCTGCACTTCGAGGTAGTGATTGCCGGAGCCGAGCGTGCCCATCTCGTCGCGCTGGCGCTGCTTGGCCTGCGCCGAAACCGCAGCCGGATCGGCGCCGGCGACACAGCCGTCTTCCTCGATGCGAAAGAGATCTTCGCCGCGCCCCCAGCCTCGTTCGACCGCCCAGCGCGCGCCGCCTTCGAGCATCGCGTCCATCTCGGCAGCCGACAGACGAATCGCGCCGGTGCTGCCGACGCCGGCCGGAATCTTGGCGAACAGACGATCGGCAAGCTCATGTCCGACGGCTTCGACCTCACCGACCGTCAGGCCGGTGAGCAGGCAGCGCACGCCGCAGGAGATGTCGAAGCCGACACCGCCGGCCGAGATCACCCCGCCCGCATCGGGATCGAAGGCGGCCACGCCACCGATCGGAAAGCCATAGCCCCAATGGGCATCGGGCATCGCATAGGAAGCCGCGACGATGCCCGGCAGCTTGGCGACGTTAATCACCTGCTCGCGCACTTTCTCGTCCATCGCCTCGACCAGTGCGCGGTCGGCGAAGAGGATGCCCGGCACGCGCATCGCGCCGGTCTGCGGCACCTCCCATGCAAATTCGCTTCTCTGGATTAGGCTTTTCAGTTCCATCTCCACTCCTCATACATCGACGACACACTGCGCCAACCATTGCCCGTCGGGAAGGTGTTCTACTTTCAGTTCGCAGAAGCTCGCCCCCTTGATCTCGGCGGCCGGCTGGTGGCGCGCGACATCGATCGGCTCGCCCCATGCGGTCGCCGTCAGACGATGATGTTCGATGCTCACCGTAAAGCGCGAGAAGAGTAGCTTGCGCGTCGCCATCTCGTAGATCAACGCATTGAGCCAGTCGAGCAACAGCAGTTCGTCATCGGGCGCTGCGCATTCGATCCGTGCCGCCTCAAAGCCGCCGACTTTCGTGGGGTCGGTGATCACCGCGGTCAAGGCCATGGCGCAAGCGGCGAAGGCCTCGGCCTTCGTCGCGCCCAAGCCCCGCACGCCGACGTCGGCGTCGTGTTCGAATGTCTCCCATTTCATTTCCGTGTCCTCGCCAACAGGGGCAACAGCTCGGCCAGCGGCCGCGTGTTCAGCACGTCCTTGGCTTCCAGCCAGCCGCGCCGCGCCTGACCGAGGCCAAAGCGCAGGTTGGCGAAATCGGCCCGGCTGTGCGCGTCGGAATCGATCGCCACCAGCACGCCTTCGTCCTTGGCCAGCAGACAATCGCTGTCGGTCAGATCGAGCCGCTCGGGGTGGGCATTGAGTTCGAGGAAACAGCCACGCGCCTTCGCCGCGCGCACGATCCTGGCCATATCGACATCGAACGGCGGCCGCGCGTCGATCAGGCGGCCGCTCGGATGGGCGAGGATGCTGACATAGGGATGATCGAGCGCGCGCAGGATGCGCTCGGTCTGTTTCGCGCGCGGCAGGTCGAAACGGCTGTGGATCGCCACGACGACCAGATCGAGCTCGCCGAGCACGTCGTCGGGGAGATCCAGGCGACCATCTTCGAGGATGTCGACCTCGATGCCCTTCAGCAGCCGGAAGCCTTCGAAGCTCTCGTTGAGCCGGTCGATCTGCGCGCACTGTTCGCGCAGCCGACGGCTATCCAACCCATGCACCATCGTCAGTCGCCGGGAATGCTCGGTGATCGCGAGATATTCGAATCCCAGCCGCTGCGCCTCGGCAGCCATCGCCTCGAGCGTGTCGCGGCCATCGGTGGCCTGGGTATGCACGTGCAGATCACCGCGCAGCTCGGCAAGCTGAACCAGCTTCGGCAGCCGGTGCGCACGCGCCGCGCCGATCTCGCCGCGGTCTTCGCGCAGCTCGGGCGGAATCCAGTCGAGTCCCAACGCCGCATAAACCTCCTCTTCGCTGCTTCCGGCCAGACGCTGCCGGCCGCGGAACAGCCCGTATTCGTTGAGCTTGAGGCCGAGCTCCTGGGCGAGCTTGCGCAGTACGATGTTGTGCGCCTTCGAGCCGGTGAAGTAGAGCAGCGCCGCGCCCCAGGCTTCCGGTTCGATCACGCGCAAGTCGACCTGCAGGCCCGACTTCAGCACCACGCTGCCGCGCGTCTCCCCCGCCGCGAGCACGTCACGCACCTCCTCGTAAGCCGTGAAGCGCCGCATCACCGCCGCGGGATCGCGTGTGGCGATGAGGATGTCGAGATCACCGACGGTCTCGCGCGCGCGACGGAAGCTGCCGGCGATCTCGATCTTTTCCACCGCTTTTGCTCCTTTGAGCCAGGTCAGCAGGGAGCCGGCATATTGCGCGGCGATCGCCAGCTTGAGCCGCTTGCTCTGCGACAGATGCTGCTCGACCGCTTGCAGGATGTTCGCCTCGGTCTTGGTGCCAAACCCCGGCAGGGTGCGAATGCGGCCGTCGCGCGCGGCACGCGCGAGCTGCTCCAGCGTCTGGATGTCGAGCTCGTGCCAGAGCGTACGGACGCGTTTCGGGCCCAGCCCCGGAATGTGCAGCAGTTCGGTGATGGCCGGCGGCAGTTCCTGGCGCAGTTTCTCGAGCGCCCGGCATTTGCCGGTCTCGACGATCTCGCGGATCTTCGCCGCGAGATCCTCGCCGATGCCCGGCAATCGTGTCAGATCCTCGCCGCGCTCGACGAGGGTGCGCAACTCGCGCGACCATTCGCCGACGATGCGCGATGCATTGCGGTAGGCGCGGATGCGAAACGGATTGGCGCCCTCGATCTCGAGCAGATCGGCGATCTCGGTGAAGATCGCCGCGATGTCGGCATTGTGGATGGGCATATCCGAGCCTTTCCGGCAAATCGAGCGATTTCATTATCCCCTGAAATCGCCGGGGTGCGCTCCCTATAATCGGGCGATCCTCATACCGAATCCAACGATCGCCTCATGACCGTCCCCGCTCCCCTCAGCCCCGACCAGCTCGGCCAACGCTGCGACCCCGCGCAGCTGGGTTTTGCCACCACTGACGAGGTGCTCCTATCGCCCGCCGGCATCGCCCAGCAACGCGCTCGCGCGGCGCTGCATTTTGCGCTCGAGACACGCGCGCCGGGCTTCAATGCCTTCCTGCTCGGCGAACCGGGCTATGGCCGCCATCGCCTCGTCGCCCGGCTGCTCGACGAGCTGGCCCCGCGGCAAGCCGTGCCGCCGGACCTTTGCTACGTCTATAACTTCGCCGACAGCAACCGGCCGCGGCTGTTGATCCTCCCCCCTGGCCGCGGCGCGCGCCTGAAGGCCGACATGCAGCGTTTCGTCGCCGAACTGGCCAAGGCGATCGCCGCCGCCTTCGAGAGCGACACCTTCCGCGGCCAGGCCGAAGCCTTGCAGGAGGAATACAAGGAACGCGAAGACCAGGCGCTGCGCCGACTCGGCCAGACCGCGAGCGAAAACGGCATCGCCCTGCTGCGCACCCCGCAGGGTTTCATGTTCGCCCCGCTCAAGGGCGAGGAGACGATGGGGCCGGATGATTTCGAGGCCCTGCCCGACGCGGAGAAGGAACGTCTCAACAAGCTGATCGAAGCGTATGGCGAGAAATTGCGCGAGCTGCTGCATCAGTTCCCCCGCTGGCGGCGCGAGCTGCAGGCGCGCCTTCTGGCGCTCAGCCGTGAGACCATGACCCTGGCGGTCGGCCACCTGATCGAGGAGCTCAAGGCGCACTATGTCGATCTCATCAATGTCGTCGCCTTTCTCGACGAGGTGATGCGCGATGTCGTCGACAGCGCCGAAGAATTGCGCGAGACGAAGGGGGAAGCGGAAGGCCCCGTCGGGGCGATGGCCGGCAACTTGCCGCTGTCGCGCTATCAGGTCAATCTGCTCATCGACCACGGCGCGACCCAAGGGGCGCCGATCGTCTTCGAAGACCCGCCGAGCTTCCAGAATCTGATCGGCCGCGTCGACCACATCGCCCACATGGGGACATTGATCACGCATTTCACGATGATCCGTGCCGGCGCATTGCAGCGCGCCAATGGCGGCTATCTGGTGCTCGATGCCGACAAACTGCTCGGTCAGCCCTATGCCTGGGAAGGCTTGAAACGCGCGCTGCGCGCACGCCAGGTGCGCATCGAATCGCTCGGGCAGATCTTCGGCTTGCTGTCGACGCTGACCATCGAGCCGGAACCGATTCCGCTCGACCTGAAGGTGATCCTGATCGGCGAACGTCATCTTTACTACCTGCTCAAGGAATACGATCCTGAATTCGAGCAGCTCTTCAAGGTGGCGGCCGATTTCGACGATGTGGTGCCGCGCGAGGCGCCGACCATCACCGGCTATGCCAGCTTCATCGCCAGCGAGGTGCGCGCCAAACAACTGCGTCCGTTCGATGCCGCCGCGGTGGCGCGCGTCATCGATCACGCGGCACGGCTCGCCGATGATGCCGCGCGTCTGACCACCGCGACGCGCCAGATCGCCGACCTCTTGGTCGAAGCCGATTTCCATGCCGCGCAGGCGCAACACCCCGTGGTCGGCGCTGCCGATGTCGATGACGCGCTCGCCGCCCGCCGCGCCCGCAGCGAACGTCTGCAACGGCTCGGCATCGACGAGATTCGCCGCGGCGTACGCCTAATCGATCTCGCCGGCAGCCAGGTCGGCCAGATCAACGGCCTGGTCGTCTACGATCTCGCCGGCGAGCGTTTCGGTCAGCCGGTACGCATCAGCGCGACGATCCGCCTCGGCGAAGGCGAGGTGATCGACATCGAGCGCGAAGCGGAGCTCGGTGGCCCGATCCACTCGAAAGGAGTGATGATCCTCGCCTCCTTTCTCGCCGCGCGTTACGCCCGCCTGCAGCCTTTCTCGCTCACCGCCAGCTTGGTGTTCGAACAGTCCTACGGCCCGGTGGAAGGCGATTCGGCTTCGCTCGCCGAACTCGCCGCGCTGCTTTCGGCACTGGCCAATGCACCGATCCGCCAGGGCATCGCCGTCACCGGCTCGGTCAACCAGTTCGGTCAGGTGCAGGCGATCGGCGGCGTGAATGAAAAGGTCGAAGGTTTCTTCGACACCTGCCAGGCGACGGGGCTGACCGGTGAGCAAGGTGTCATCATCCCGATCGCGAACCTCGAACATCTGATGTTGCGACCAGACGTCGTGGAAGCCTGCGCAGCCGGCCGTTTCCACCTCTGGGCCGTCGCCAACGTCGACCAAGCGATCGAGCTATTGACCGGCGTGCCTGCCGGCATGCCCGACGAACAAGGCAACATCCCGCCCGGCACGATCAACTATCTGATCGCAGTCCAGCTCGCCGAAATGGCCGCCTTGCGTCAGGCGTTTGCCGAAGTCCATGGCGGCGGCCACAAGAAGCAGCAGAAAAAACACTGACCTCGCTGCCTTCCCACCTTCCCTTCCCCGGGCTATATTGGGTTTAAACCCAGATTGTCCATTAGACCGTCCTGTCATCGGATGAGCGTGAGCAAACCTTGTCATCCTGGACTGCGCGGGCGCTTTCGGTCTGCGGGCGGGCCCTTCGCGCCCGCGCTCCTCGCCAATAGACGAGGGTTTTGGCTCGTCGCGCGGACGCAAATCGCCTCGCCCTCGCCACGAAATCGCCTCGCGCCCTAATGGACAATCTGGGTTGAAAGGGGAAGCGATGGAACCGACGGCGATCATCCGCAAGACACCAGCCGACTGGCGAGTCGCGCCGAATTTCAGCGATTACGGCGCCGAGCGGGCACGTTTCGATTGGAATGCGGTCGCGGCAAGCCTCACCGGGCCGATGGGCGTGAACATCGGCTGGGCCGCCACCGACCGCTGGCTGGCGACGAAGAAGGCCGAAAGGGTAGCGTTTCGCTTCCTCGCCGCAGGCCAGCCGCCGAAAGAGATGACCTATGCCGAACTGGCGCGGCAAAGCAATCGCTTCGCGAATCTGCTGCGGCAATTGGGCTGCGCGCCGGGTACCGTCGTGTTCGTGCTCGCCGAGCGCATCCCCGAGCTCTTTGTGAGCGTGCTCGGCAGCCTGAAATGCGGCTGCGTCGCCTCCCCACTGTTTTCCGCGTTCGGCCCGGAGCCGATCGCGACGCGCATCAACCTGGGCAGGGGCAAGGTGCTGGTGACCACCGATCTGCTCTACGGGCGCAAGGTGGCGGGCTGGCGCGAGGCAATGCCGACGCTCCAGCATGTGCTGCTCGTCGCGGCGGAGGGTGGCCAGACCGCAGTGCCCGGCACCCATGACTTCGCCTCGCTGATGGCGGCAGCGAGCGACGCGCCGGTCGCTGGGGTCACTGCGGCAGAAGACCTCGCGCTGCTGCATTTCACCAGCGGCACGACTGGCACCCCGAAAGGGGCGATGCACGTCCATGCGGCGATGCTGACCCATTGGGCGACCGGCTACTATGCGCTCGACCTGCACCCCGACGACATCTTCTGGTGCACCGCCGATCCGGGCTGGGTGACGGGCACCTCCTACGGCATCATCGCGCCGCTCCTGCACGGCGTGACGAGCCTCGTCGACCGCGAGGAGTTCGACGCCGAGCGCTGGTATGGCATCTTGCAGGATCAGGGTGTCACGGTCTGGTACACGGCGCCGACGGCGATCCGCATGCTGATGAAGGCCGGCGCGGAACTCGCGCAGCGATATCGTTTTCCGGCGCTGCGCTTCATCGCCAGCGTCGGCGAACCGCTCAACCCGGAAGCAGTGTGGTGGGGCAAGGAAGTGTTCGGCCTGCCGATCCACGACAACTGGTGGCAGACCGAAACCGGCGGCATCATGATCGCCAACACACCCGCCTTCGATATCAAGCCAGGCTCGATGGGTCGGCCGCTGCCCGGCGTCGAGGCGACGATCGTGAAGCGTAACGAGGAGGACGACGTGAGCGTGATCGACACGCCCGATGTCGAGGGCGAACTGGCGCTGAAAGCGGGCTGGCCGTCGATGTTCCGCGGCTATCTGAACAACGAAGAACGCTATCGCAAGTGCTTCGCCGGCCCGAACCATGAGTGGTATCTGACCGGCGATCTGGCCAAACGCGATGCCGACGGCTATTTCTGGTTCGTCGGTCGTCTTGATGACGTGATCAAGTCGGCCGGTCATCTGATCGGGCCGTTCGAGGTCGAAAGCGCGTTGATGGAGCACCCGGCGGTCGCCGAAGCCGGCGTGATCGGCAAGCCCGACCCGGTGGTCGGCGAAATGGTCAAGGCCTTCGTCTCGCTGAAGAAGGGCTGGGAAGACAGCGAAGCCTTGCGCCGCGAACTGCTCGCCCATGCCAGAAAGCGCCTCGGCGCCGCCGTCGCGCCGAAGGAAATCGCCGTATTGGCGAGCCTGCCGCGCACCAGGAGCGGCAAGATCATGCGCCGGCTGTTGAAGGCGCGCGAGCTGGGGCTGCCCGAGGGTGACACCTCGACGCTGGAAGGAGGTGCGTGAGATGGTCATCGAGCATCGTCCGCCGCCTCCACCCAGCGGTCCCGTGCCCTGGGAGAAGGACTTTGCCCTGAAGATGCTGGCCGACATGGTGCGCATCCGGCGGATGGAGGAGAAATGCGCCGAGCTCTATGGCGCCGGCAAGATCCGCGGTTTTTTGCATCTGTACATCGGCGAGGAGGCGGTGGCCGTCGGCGCGCTGCATGCGCTGCGCCCCGAGGACAACGTCGTCGCCACTTACCGCGAGCATGGCCATGCGCTGGTGCGCGGTCTGTCGATGAACGCGATCATGGCCGAAATGTTTGGCAAGCAGGAAGGCTGCTCGCGCGGCCGTGGCGGCTCGATGCATCTGTTCGACAAGGCCACGCGGCTGTATGGCGGCAATGCGATCGTCGGCGGCGGCCTGCCGCTCGCCACCGGTCTCGGCCTCGCCGCCAAGATGCAGCGCGAAGACCGCATCACCGCCTGTTTCTTCGGCGATGGCGCAGTGGCCGAGGGCGCTTTCCACGAGGCGATGAATCTCGCCGCGTTGTGGCGGCTGCCGGTGCTGTTCTGCTGCGAGAACAATCTCTATGGCATGGGCACCGCGATCGAGCGGGCCGAGGCGGTGACCGATCTTTCCGCCAAGGCCGCCGCCTACGGCATGCCGGCATTCCGGGCCGACGGCATGGACATCGTCGCCGTGCATGAGACCACGCGCGCGGCACTGGCGCGGATGAGAAGGGATGGCGGTCCGGTGTTCGTCGAGTATCGCACCTATCGCTTCCGCGCCCATTCGATGTTCGATGCGGAGCTGTATCGCGACAGGGACGAGGTCGAAGCCTGGAAGGCATGCGGGCCGATCCACACCTTCAGCGCGCGCCTCAAGGCCGAGGGCAAGCTGAGCGAAGAGGAATTCCTCGCCATCGATGCGCAAGCGCAGCAGGAAGTAGCCACCGCGGTCGCCTTCGCCGAAAATGGCAGTTGGGAGCCGGTCGAGGCGCTGCTCAGGGACGTGTATTCATCATGAGACGGAAGCTCACTTACCGCGAGGCGATGCGCGAGGCGATGCGCGAGGCCTTGCAGAACGATCCGCGGGTCTTCCTGATGGGCGAGGACGTCGGCCGTTATGGCGGCACCTATGCGTTCTCGAAAGGCTTCCTCGACGAATTCGGTCCCGAACGCATCCGCGACACGCCACTGTCTGAGCTCGGCTTCGTCGGCACCGGCATCGGCGCCGCGCTGGGCGGGATGCGGCCAATCGTCGAGGTGATGACGGTGAATTTCAGCCTCCTGGCACTCGACCAGATCGTCAATACTGCAGCACTGTTACGCCACATGTCGGGCGGGCAGCTCTCGGTGCCGTTGGTGATCCGCATGGCCACCGGCGCCGGCCGTCAGCTCGCCGCGCAGCATTCGCACAGTCTCGAAGGCTGGTATGCACACATCCCCGGCATCAAGGTGCTGGCGCCGGCGACCATCGAGGATGCCCGTCACATGCTCGCGCCGGCGCTCGCCGACCCCGACCCGGTGGTGATCTTCGAACATGCCGGCCTGTTCAATATGGAAGGCGAACTGCCGGAGGATCCCGGCGTCGATATCGCCACCGCAAAGGTGCGCCGCGCCGGCCGGGACGTCGCGCTGATCACTTATGGCGGATGTCTTCCCAAAACCCTCGCCGCGGCGGAGAGGCTCGCCGCCGACGGCATCGAAGCCGAGGTGCTCGATCTGCGCGTGCTGCGCCCCCTCGATACCGCCAGCATCGTCGCGACAGTGACGAAATGCCATCGCGCGGTAGTCATCGACGAGAACTGGAAGAGCGGCGGCTTTGCCGCGGAGGTGATGGCGCGCATCATGGAAAATGCCTTCTTCGAACTCGATGCACCGGTCGCGCGCGTGTGCGCCGAGGAAGTGCCGATCCCCTACGCGAAACATCTGGAAGAAGCAGCATTGCCGCAGCCCGAGAAGATCGTCGCCGCGGTCAGGGAGATGCTCGGATGATCGAATTCAAATTGCCCGCGCTGGGCGCCGACATGGACGAAGGGACCCTGCTCGAATGGAAGGTGAAACCCGGCGACCGTGTCGAGAAGGGCCAGGTGATCGCGATCGTCGATACCGCGAAGGCGGCGATCGACGTCGAAAGCTGGCAGGCGGGCATCGTCCATCGCTTGATCGCCGAGCCTGGGCAGAAGATGCCGGTCGGCACCGTGATGGCCTTGCTGCTCGAACCCGGCGAGACACCACCGCCGGCCGAACCAGTGACGGCAACCACACAAACCGGCACCGGCGAAAGCCCGGACGTCGCGTCGAGCACTGGTGCACTGCGCAAAGTCGGCGCTGGCGGAAATGAGGACGTCCCGCCGGGCGCCGACTCGTCTCGGAAAGTCGGCGCTGGCGGGACGGCACCCCCAGCCGTTCCAGAGATGGGGGAACGCCGCCGCATCTCGCCGGCGGCGAGGAAACGCGCCGCCGAGCTGGGCATCGATGTCGGCAGCATCGCCGGCAGCGGACCGCAGGGCGCGGTGACGCTCGAAGATGTCGAAGCGGTAGCCCAGTCGCGCATGCCCAGCGCAGCGCAAAAGCCGACCACCGACCGTCGCGCCGAGATGCGCAAGACCATCGCCGCGGCGATGAGCCGTTCCAAGCGCGAGATCCCGCATTACTACGTCAGCGAGGACATCCCGCTTCCCCGCATGCTGGCCTGGCTGCAGGAAAGCAACGCGGCACGGCCGCTGGCCGAGCGCCTATTGCCGGCCGCGGTTTTGCTCAAGGCCGTGGCGCGCGCATTGGCCGACTATCCCGAGCTCAACGGCCATTATCTCGACGGCGGCTTCCGCGCGGCCGAGAAAGTGCATCTGGGCGTGGCGATCTCGCTGCGCGAAGGCGGTCTCATCGCCCCGGCGCTGCTCGATGCCGATACCAAGCCGCTCACAAAGCTGATGCAGGAGCTCGCCGACCTGGTGAGGCGCACCCGCGCCGGCACGCTAAAGCGCACGGAGCTGACCGATGCGACGATCACGGTGACCAATCTCGGCGACCAGGGCAGCCACGGCGTGTTCGGCGTGATCACGCCGCCGCAGGTGGCGCTGGTCGGTTTCGGGCGCATCGCCGAACGGCCGTGGGCGGAAAACGGGGGGCTCAAGGTGCTGCCGGTGGTCACCGCGAGCCTGTCGGCCGACCACCGCGTCTCCGACGGCCATCGTGGCGCGCTGTTCCTGCGCACGCTTTCCGATCTGCTGCAACAACCGGAGGAGCTGGCGAAATGAACCGCAACCAACTGCGTGACCTCGTCATCGCCACGTTGCAGAACATCGCCCCGGAAGTCGGGGGCGATACTCTGCGCGACGACCTGCCGCTTCGGCGCCAGGTCGATCTCGATTCGATGGACTGGCTCAATTTCCTGCTCGGTCTGAACAAGCGGCTGGGCATCGAAATCCCTGAAAAGGACTATGCGCGGCTGACGACGCTTGCCGCGCTGCTCGACTATCTCCAACATGAACTCACCGAAAGGAGTGCATCATGAAAGCCAACGTTCCAGCTGCCGGTTTCCGTCCCGTGCGGCGCGACCAGCTGCGCCCGGAACGGATCCACGACACCTACAAGCTCGGCCACAAGTTGAGCGAACCGTCGGTGTGCAAGGTCTGTGGCGCGATTTACCATGCCGGACGCTGGCAATGGGGCAGCCCGCCGGCAGGTGCGCATGAAGTCACCTGCCCGGCCTGCGCACGCATCCGCGACCATCTGCCGATGGGCTTCGTGCATCTGTCCGGCGACTACTTCGCGGCGCACCGCGACGAGCTCATCAAGCTGGTACGCCATCGCGAGGAAAAGGAAAAGGCCGAACACCCACTCGCGCGCATCATCGCCATCGAGGATCAGGCCGACGGCGGTGTGCTGGTGACCACCACCGACAGCCATCTGGCACGCGCCATCGGCGAGGCGCTCGAGCATGCCCACAAAGGCGAGCTCGAATTCCATTACAACGAAGGAGAGAACCTGCTGCGAGTGTTCTGGGAACGGTAGACGATTGCAGGCCGAAGCCGGATAATCGCCGTTCGCGCGGCCCGCCGCGATCGTTGCGCGGCGGGTTTTTCGTTTTCCCGTGCCCCCTTTTCCGATTGTGAGATTTCGATGGCCTCTGTGATGCCCGCCTCAAACCCGTCCCGGCTATTCCTTTCCGGTAACGAAGCCGTTGCCCGCGCCGTCTGGGAATCCGGCTGCAAGGTCGCCGCCGCCTACCCCGGCACGCCCTCGACCGAAATGCTGGAGGTCATCTCGACCTATCCGGAGATTTATTCCGAATGGTCGGTCAATGAAAAAGTCGCGCTCGAAGTCGCGATCGGCGCCGCGTTTGCTGGCAGCCGGGCGTTTTGCGCGATGAAGCACGTCGGCATGAACGTCGCCTCCGACGCGCTGATGACGCTGACGCTGACCGGCGTGATCGGCGGCCTGGTGATCGCCATCGCCGACGACGTCGGACTATCGTCTTCGCAAAACGAGCAGGATTCGCGCTTCTGGGGCCGCTTTGCCCATCTGCCGGTGTTCGAACCGGCCGACTCCCAAGAGGCCTACGAGATGACGAAACTGGCCTTCGATTTCTCCGAACAGCACCAGGTGCCGGTCATCCTGCGCATGACCACCCGCATCAATCACGTCAAGGGCCTGGTCAGCGTCGGCACGCGCGCCGAGCATCCGAACCTGGGCGGCTTCAAGAAGGATCCGGCGCGCTGGGTGATGACCCCGGCCGGTGCGGGCCGGCGCATCCCGCTGATGTTCGAGCGCGATGTGGCGCTTGCCGCCGCTGCCGAGGTGAGCCCGCTCAACAGCGTCGAATCCGGCCGCGATCGGCGCGTCGGCTTCGTCGCTTCCGGCCCCACCTACATGCATGTGAAGGAGAGCTTCCCGGACGCGCCGGTGCTCAAGCTCGGCTTCTCCTGCCCGGTGCCGGTCGAGAAGATCCGCACCTTCGCGGCCACGGTCGATAAGCTCATCGTCGTCGAGGAAGTCGAACCCTTGGTCGAAAAGGAACTCAAGGCCGCCGGCATCGCCTGCCACGGCAAGGACCTCCTGCCCAAGCAGGGGGAACTTGCGCCCAATGTGCTCAGGCCGGCGATCGCCAAGCTGCTCGGCGAGCCGGCGCCGGAGCATCTTGCCCCACCCGCGCCGGTGTTTCCGCGTCCGCCGACGATGTGTGTCGCCTGCCCGCACTTGGGCGTCTATTACACGCTGTCGCAGATCAAGAACATCACGATCTCCGGCGACATCGGCTGCTACACGCTCGGCGCCGGACATCCGTGGAACGCGCTCGACACGACGATCTCGATGGGCGCCTCGATGGGCATCGCGCTCGGCCTCGACAAAGGGCGCGGCGAAGCGGACAAGGACAAGCGCATCCTGGCCGTGATCGGCGACTCGACCTTTCTGCACATGGGCATGCAGGGACTGCTCGACATCGTCTATAACCGCGGCAACGTCACGGTGCTCTTGCTCGACAACCGCGCCGTGGGCATGACCGGCGGCCAGCCCGACCCGGGCAGCGGCCGCGACATTCATGGTGAGCCCGCGCCGCGCGTCGATTTCGCCAAACTGGTCGAGGCGCTCGGCGTCAAGAAGGAGCGCATCCATGTCGTCGACCCATATCAGCTGCCGGTGCTGTTCAAGGCCATCCGCGAGGAGATCAAGATTCCCGAGGTGTCGGTGATCATCACCGACCAGCCCTGCGTGCTGATCGACGACTACAAGAAGCAGAAGCCCTATGAGGTGCTCGACGCGAAATGCACCGGCTGCGGCAACTGCATCGAGGTCGGCTGTCCGGCGATCCATGTCGTGCGCCGCGAAAAAGCCATCAAACCTTCCGGCAAGGAGGTCGAGCTGCAATTCGTCCGGATCGAGACCTCGGTGTGCACCGGCTGCGGCCTGTGCGTGCAGCCTTGCGCGCCGGATGCGATCGTCCCTGCCGATCCGAGCAAACCCATTCGCCTCGTCAAGCATTGAACCCAGATTGTCCATTAGACCAGGCTGATTCGCCATGAGCATCCGATACGATAATTTCATCGCCCTACGCGGCGGTTTTCGATCTGCGGGCGGCATCTTTGCGCCCCCGCGTATCGCCAGACACTGTTATTGGCTCGTCGCGGTGACGCAAACCTGCTCGCCCTCGCCTTTTGATACCCGCTCGCGTTCCAATGGACAATCTGGGTTGAAAAGCCACCATGCCTGAAAGCAATGTCACCAACATCCTCGTCGTCGGCATCGGCGGCCAGGGTGTCATGACCGCTACGGAAATCCTGGCCGAAGCCGCGATCGCCCTCGGCCATGACGTCAAGAAAACCGAAGTCGCCGGCATGGCGCAGCGCGGCGGGGTGGTCTCCTCGCACTTGCGCTTCGGTCCGAAGGTGCTCTCGCCGCAGATCATGCCGGGCACGGCCGATCTCTTGGTGGCCTTCGAGGCCGCCGAGGGCCTGCGCTGGTGCCACTACCTCAAGCCCGGCGGTCTGGTGCTGATGAACACCGCGCAGATCGTGCCGCCGGTCGTCGATCTCGGCCTCTACGACTATCCGCCCGATCCGATCGCCGAGATTCGCGCCAAGGGCTATCGCATACATGCCTTCGATGCGATGAAGATCGCGCTGGAACTGGGCGACGTCCGGCTGGGCAACACGGTGATGCTCGGCGCGATGGCCGATCACCTGCCCTTCCCGGCCGACGTATTGCTGGAAGCGATCGTCAAGCGCTTCCGTGCCAGGAAACCGCAGATGGTGGAACTGAACCAAAAGGCTTTCGAAGCCGGCCGCACGGCGGAGAAGGCCGCCGCCCACGCCAAGGAAACGGAGACAGCATGACCGCCCAAATCATCGACGGCAATGCGCTCGCTCAAGCCGTGCGCGCCGAATTGGCCGAGAAGGCCGCCGCCCTCAAGGCCACGCAGGGGATCACCCCCTGCCTTGCCGTGATCCTCGTCGGCGAGGATCCGGCTTCCCAGGTGTATGTCCGCAACAAGGTCGCCGCCTGCGAGAAGGCCGGTTTCCGCTCGATCCGTGAAACCTACCCCGCCAACGTCGAACCGGCGGTGGTGCTCGGCAAGATCGCCGAGTTGAACGCCGATCCAACGGTGCATGGCATCCTCGTCCAGTTGCCGCTGCCCAAGCACTTCGACACCGACGCGGTGCTCGAGGCGATCGTGCCCGAGAAGGACGTCGACGGCTTTCATGCCGAGAACGTCGGCGCGCTGATGCAGGGCAAGCCGCGCTTCATCCCCTGCACGCCCTACGGCGTGATGAAGATGCTGGAGTCCGCGAACGTGCCCTTGAAGGGCGCCGAGGCGGTGATCGTCGGCCGCTCCAACATCGTCGGCAAGCCGATGGCGATGCTGCTGCTGCAACGAGACTGCACCGTGACCATCTGCCATTCACGCACCCAAGACCTCGCCTTCCACACGCGGCGCGCCGACATCCTTGTCGCCGCGGTGGGCCGGGCGAAGATGATCAGCGGTGAGATGATCAAGCCGGGAGCAGTCGTGATCGACGTCGGCATCAACCGCCTGCCCGACGGAAAACTCTGTGGCGACGTCGATTTCGACTCGGCCAAGGAAGTGGCCGGCGCGATCACCCCGGTGCCGGGTGGCGTCGGGCCGATGACGATCACGATGCTGCTCGCCAATACCCTCGCAGCGGCGGAAAGGACATTGAAATGACACAGCCCCTCGTCGGCATCGTCATGGGATCGGATTCCGACTGGCCGGTGATGCAGGCCGCGGCACGGGTGCTGGATGAATTCGGCGTGCCATATGAAGCCAAGGTCGTCTCGGCCCACCGAACACCCGATCTCCTTTTCGACTACGCTGCCAGCGCTTTCGATCGCGGCCTGAAAGCGATCATCGCCGGCGCCGGCGGCGCGGCCCATCTGCCGGGCATGCTCGCGGCCAAGACCATCGTTCCTGTCTTGGGCGTGCCAGTGCCCTCGAAGCATCTGAATGGCCTCGACTCGCTGCTCTCCATCGTGCAGATGCCCAAGGGCGTGCCGGTATCGACCTTTGCGATCGGCGAGGCCGGTGCTACCAATGCAGCCCTCACCGCCGTGGCGATTATCGCGACGGCCAATGACGCGCGCGGCAAGGAACTCGCGCAAAAGCTCGACGACTTCCGCGTCGGGCTGCGCGAGAAGGTACTGGCGATGAAGCTGGAGCTTTCCGCGTGATTCTTCCTCCCGCCACGCTGGGCATGCTCGGCGGCGGCCAGCTCGGCCGCTTCTTCGTGATCGCCGCGCACGAAATGGGCTACCGCGTCGTCGTGCTCGATCCCGATCCACACAGCCCCGCCGGCAGGATCGCCGACCTGCACATCCAGGCCGCCTATGACGATATCGACGCGCTTGAGCAGCTCGCCGGCCAGTGTGCAGCGGTGACCACCGAGTTCGAGAACGTGCCCGCCGACACGCTGGCCTACCTCGCCAAATTCGTCACCGTGCGGCCGTCGGCCGAGGCCGTGGCCATCTGCCAGAACCGCAGCGCAGAGAAGGCGTTTCTGAAGAAACACGGCTTTCCGCACGCACCCTACGCCGACATCCGCACCGAGGCCGACCTGAAGAACGCCAATGCCGGTCTCTTCCCCGGCATCCTCAAGGTGGCGCGCTTCGGCTATGACGGCAAGGGCCAGGCGCGCGTCGCTTCGCGTGAGGAAGCGCTCAAAGCCTGGGCGAGCTTCCGCCACGAGCCCTGCGTGCTCGAGCAGCAACTGAAGCTCGACTATGAAGTTTCGGTGGTGCTCGCGCGCGACGAGGCGGGTCGGGTGAAGTGTTTCCCACCCGTCGAAAACAGCCACAGAAAGGGCATCCTCGACGTCTCGATCGCGCCGGCGCGCACCTCGGGCTGCTTGGCCGGCAACGCGGAAGAGATCGCCGAGGGCATCGCGCAAAAGATGGACTACGTCGGCACGCTCGGCGTCGAATTCTTCGTCGTGCACGGCCAGCTCTATGTGAATGAGATGGCGCCGCGCCCACACAATTCGGGCCACTACACGCTCGATGCCTGTGTCACCAACCAGTTCGAGCAACAGCTGCGCGCGCTCTGCGGCCTGCCGCTCGCCGATCCGCGCCAGCACTCGGCGGCCGTCATGGTCAATCTGCTCGGCGACATCTGGTACTGTGAGGACCCACATCACGCCAAGGAGCCGGACTGGTCGCAGCTGCTCGCCATCCCGAATCTCAAGCTGCACCTCTACGGCAAACACCATCCCCGCCCGGGGCGCAAGATGGGGCATTTCACCGTGATCGGCGCCAACGCCGAAGAAGTGCAAAAGTCGGCGCTGGCGGCACGGCACGCGATGGGGATCGGAGATGACTGAAGCGCACCCGGACATCCAGCGCGCCGTCGACTTGCTCAAGGCCGGCGAATTGGTCGCCTTTCCGACCGAGACCGTCTATGGCCTCGGCGCCGATGCGAGAAATCCCGCCGCGGTGGCGAAGATCTTCGCCGTCAAGGGCCGGCCGGCCGACCATCCGCTGATCGTGCACATCCCGGATGCCTCGCATCTGCCGGCTTGGGCAGGCGAGGTATCGCCGGCCGCGCGCGCGGTGGCGGAAAAGTTCTGGCCTGGCCCGCTGACCCTGATCCTCAAGCGTCATCCCGACGTGCCGGATGTCGTCACCGGCGGACAGGACACGGTCGGCCTGCGCGTGCCGAACCATCCGCTCGCGCTCGAGCTGCTGCGCGCCTTCGGCGGCGGCATCGCGGCACCGTCGGCGAACAAGTATGGCCGCATCAGCCCGACCACCGCGCAGCACGTCCGGGACGATCTCGGCGATGCGGTAGCGCTGATCCTCGATGGCGGCCCCTGCCAGGTCGGCATCGAATCGACGATCGTCGACATGAGCAGCGAGCGCACCACGATCCTGCGTCCCGGCATGATCAGCGCTTTCGACCTCGGCATCTTCCTTGGCCGCATGCCGGCCGAGGTGGTCAATACCAGCTCCGTGAAAGCGCCCGGCTCGCATCTCGCCCATTACGCGCCGCGCACGCCGCTGCTCTTGGTGCCCGACGACACGGTGGCAGTCGCGGTGCGCACCGCGCTGGGCAAAGGCGAGAAAATCGCCGTGCTCGCCCCCTATCCGGCGCCGATCGAACACCCGCTGATCGTCGCCTGGCAGGTGGCGCCACGCGATGCCGCGGCCTACGCGCACGCGCTGTATGCTACGCTGCGCACCCTGGATGGCGCCGGCGCCGACCTGATCATCGTGCAGCGGCCGCCTTGGCCCGCCGTCATCGACCGGCTGATGCGCGCCTCGGCCGGCTCCGGCAGATAGACACAAGGAGGAAAGCGAATCATGAGCAAGATCGAAAAAGAACAGCCCGTCCATCACCCGCTGCCGACGGTGAAAGCCCCGCCGGGCACCGGCTTTTCCGAGCCCACGACATTCACGCCGGTGCGCGCCGACTCACCGGCGTTGAGCGTGATGACCGACCTGAAACAGGTTTCCGCGGCGACGATCGGCCCCGACGTGCCGCTTGCCGTCGCCACCCAGACGATGATCTCGCGCGGCGTGCGCCTGCT
Organism: Sulfuricystis multivorans; assembly: GCF_003966565.1. Lineage (NCBI taxonomy): Bacteria > Pseudomonadati > Pseudomonadota > Betaproteobacteria > Nitrosomonadales > Sterolibacteriaceae > Sulfuricystis > Sulfuricystis multivorans. The sequence continues at coordinate 2,023,791 of NZ_AP018718.1, forward strand.
CTTGGTCGTCAATCGCGACGACGAGGTGTTGGGCGTGATCACCGCGCGCGACACGACCGGCGAGCGGCCGATCCAGATGGTGCAGAAACTCGGCGGCAAGTTTGGCGATCTGTTGGTCAAGGATCTGATGTGTCCGCGCGAGGACATCGACCTGATCATGCTCGGCGACGTCCTGAAGGCCAAGGTCAGCGACGTGATCGACACGCTGCAGGCTTTGAAGCGCCAGCACGCGCTGGTCGGCGAACGCGATCCGCTCACCGGCCGGATGCGCATCCGCGGCATCTTCTCGGCCACGCAAATCGGCCGCCAGCTCGGCGCCCCGATCCAGACCTTCGATGTCGCCTCGACGTTTACCGAGATCGAAAGTTATCTCGCGCGGGACAATGGCTGATCAATTCGTCAGCTTGCGGTAGATGTCGGCGATCTTGAGCGGCAGTTTCTTCACATCGTCGAGCACCGTGTAGGCCGCCGGGCCCATCATGTGCTTCAGATAATCGGCCCCTTGGCGGTCGATGGTGATGCAATAGCTGCGGATCCCCTGCTCGCGCGCTTCCTGCAGCGCGCGGCGCGTGTCTTCGATGCCATAGGTACCGCGATATTCGTCGCCGAAATCGTCGGGGCGGCCATCCGAGAGCGTCACCAGAAGCTTGTGGCGCGCCGGCTGCGCAGCGAGCAGGCACGTTAGATGGCGGATCGCCACGCCCATGCGCGTGTAGTCCTTGGCCTCGATGCCGTCGATGCGCGCGCGCACCGTATCGTCATAAGGATCGGCGAAGTTCTTGATGCAGTAGATGTCGCAGCGCGTGCGCGTCCAGCCGGAAAAACCGTAGATCGCGTAGGCATCGCCGAGTTTTTCCAGCGCCTCGCAGAGCATCACCAGCGCCTCGCGCTCGGCATCATTGACCCAGCCCTTGGTCGAGCCGCTCATGTCGATCATGAACAGTGCCGCCAGGCTGCGTTCATTCCTGACGCGTCGGCAAAACAGCCGCGGCGAGGGTTCGGCGCCACTTTTGCGGTCATTGACCGCCTCGATCAGCGCATCGAGATCGATCTCCTCGCCCTCGCTCTGACGGCCGAGCATGCGATCCTCGCCGCGCAGCGCCTCGAAGCGGCGCTTCAGCTGCGCGATGAAATGGGCGTAACGCTGGCGTGTGGCGCGCACGAAGGCGCCGTCACCCGGCTTCACGTCCGTGACATAGACATGACACCAGCCGCGCCGGTAGGCGTTGCGATGGAAGTCCCACTCGTCATAGCGATGATCGGGCTCGCGGCTGTTCACCATTTCCGGCGCGCCCTCTTTCGGCCGGTCGTCGGGCGTCCACGGTGCATCCCCGGCGGGCGCGAGCGCCTCGGGCGGCACCTGGCCGAGATCCTGCAGCAGCGAAGCCGCCGCCGCGCGTGCCGCCTCCGGCAACTGCACGGCCTGGCCGTCGATATGCACTTCCAGCTCACCCGTCGCGGTGTTCATCGCGGCCGTGAATTCGTGGCCACCCGCCTCGCGCTTGCCCGCAGCGCCTTTCAGCGCACCGAGCGCCTTCCTCAGCGTCTCGGTGTCGCGCGCGATGCGCTCGTTGCGCACGCGCCAGGCGATCCCCGGTTCCAGCCGGGCAATGAAAGTCGGCGCTGGCGGCACGGCGCCGGCGGCCATCAGACGCGCCAGCCAATCGAGCGAGACACGCACATCGGCGCCCTGCGCCTGCAATTCGGCCAATGCAGGATGCAGCATCTGCGGCCAGGGCTCGCGCAGCTCGGCGAGCAACGCGCCCAGCCCCGGCAGATCGCGTGCAACACAAGCTTCCAGCCGCACTGCTTCGAGATGCTCAAGCCAAGTGAGCGCCTGCTCGCGCTCCGGCCAGCGTGACAGCGCCGCCTCCAGATCGACGTCAAAAGTGCCATAGCGTGTCTGCGCCCACAGCTGCACCGCCAGCCCCTGATAGGCGCGGCGGTTGTCCTCGGCATTGGCAAAGCGGGAAATGCGTTCGGGCAGATAGATCGTCTCGGTGTCCGTCCAGGGATGGCTACCCGCTTTCAGCGCCAGCGGCCGGCCGGAAAGCCCCAGCACGAACCGCGACAGGCGTGGTTCGACCTCGGCGAACTTCGCCGGCAGCCGGCCTTCGCGGGCGGCGAGGAAAGCGTCTACGTCGCGCAGGGTCTCGATCGCCGGCCGCAGCCCCTGCTTGTCGAATACATCGAGCCCCTGAATCACCCAGGCTTCGAAATCCTTTTCGCTGAAGCGCTCGAGCATTCCGGGCGCGAGCGTGGCGATCAGATAGGCGAGCTCGGTATTGGTCTTCGCCGCGCCGCGCGCGACCCGCAGCACGAACTCCTGCTGGCGGCGCGGCAGTGCTTCGAGCATCGCCGCGAGCCGCTCGATCGAGCGGTGCGACGGCGAAGCGAACAGAAAGGCGTCGAGCAGTTCCTCGAGCTCGTGGGTGAACAGCTTTCTTGCGCTCAAAACACCGCCCGCACCAGATCGTCGAGGGTTTGCGTCATGTCGGGATCGTCGGTGAGCGCCCGCGCCACCGCCGCGCGCGCGGCGACGGCGGCCGCCATGCCGGCGTCGATCAGCTGTGCGGCATGCACCAAAAGCCGCGTGCTGGCGCCCTCGTCCAAGCCAGCGCCTTTCAGATTGCGGGTGAGCTGCCCGAGTTTGACGAGCTTTTTTGCCGTCTCCTCATCGACGCCGCCCTCGACGGCGACGATGCGCGCCTCGAGCTCGGCGGCCGGATAGTCGAATTCGAGCGCGACGAAGCGCTGGCGCGTCGAGGGCTTGATCTCCTTCAGCACGCTCTGGTAACCGGGGTTGTAAGAGATCACCAGCATGAACTCGGGCGGCGCCGGGATCAGCTCGCCGCGCTTGTCGACCGCCAGCGCGCGGCGCGAATCGGCGAGCGGGTGGATCACCACGGTGGTGTCCTTCCTCGCCTCGACGATCTCGTCGAGATAGCAGATCGCGCCGGCGCGTACCGCGGCGGTCAAGGGACCGTCGAGCCAGACTGTCTCGTCGCCGACGATCAGATAGCGGCCGACCAGATCCGCGGTGGTCAGATCGTCGTGGCAAGCCACCGTCACCAGCGGCCGGCCGAGCTTCCAGGCCATGTATTCGACGAAGCGCGTCTTGCCGCAGCCGGTCGGACCCTTCAAGAGCACCGGCAGGCGCTTTTGCGCCGCAGCTTCGAATAGCGCGACTTCGTCGCCGACCGGCTGGTAATGCGGTTCGGCGCCGACACGTTCCAGCTCGGGCGTGATGGTGCGTAGCTGTCGATGGTTCATTGCGCTTCGCTCACGTCCTCGACGTTTTCATACAGCGTCGCCGCATCGATCGTCACACCGATGCTCTGGAATTCGACCGGCTCGTCGCCAATGAATTCGTAGAGCACCCAACGGCCCTCGGCATTGCGCCGGAAAACCTCGGTGCGCCTGGCATCGATGTCGATCAGCGCATATTCCTCCAGGGTGTCGATCAACCGGCAGGCGGCGAATTTCGCGCCACGGTCGAAGGCCGCGGTCGAATCGGAAAGCACCTCGACGATCAGCTTCGGATGGGCGAGCCACAGCGGCGTGGCGCGATCGCGCGCATCGCAGCTGACCATTACGTCAGGATAGAAGACGGCATCGGCAGCATCGATGCGCAACTTCATGTCGGCGACGAACGCGCGGCAGGGCGTGCCGCGCAAGACAGATTTGAAGGCGGCGCCGAGGTTGAGCGTTACTTGCGCGTGCGCCTGGCGTACGGCGACCATCGCGAAGATCTCGCCGCGATAGTAGAAGTTGCGCTCGGGCTGCTTTCCCTCCCAGTCGAGATACTCGTCGAGGGACCATTTCGGTTGCGCTTGGTTCATCGTGCGTCTCCCCAAAAATCCGTACGCAATTATGCTCGATTCCTGCGCCGCGACGGAAACAGCCACCTTTTCATCGTGGATTACCGTAGCGGGATCAACGTAGAAAAAGTGGAATAATGGGACGAAGGCACAGGGCGCCGAGGAGGAAGATCTCATGACACCACCGCCGATTTTCCTGGTCGAGGACAACCCGGTCGACCTCGATCTCACCTTGCGCGCTTTTTCGCGCCGCAAGCTCGTCAATCGCATCGAGGTGGCGCGCGACGGCGAGGAAGCGCTGGCCTGGCTGCCGCGCTGGCTCGCCGGTGAAGAAAAACCGGCGGTGATCCTGCTCGACTTGAAGCTGCCAAAGGTGCACGGCCTCGAGGTGCTCGCCGAGATCAAGCGTAAGCCGCCGCTCGCGCGCATCCCGGTGGTGATCCTGACCACCTCGAAGGACGACCGCGACATCACGACGGCCTATGATCTGGGCGCCAATTCCTACATCGTCAAGCCGGTCGATTTCGCCAAGTTCATCGAGGTCGCCACACAGATCGAGCTCTATTGGTGTGTTTTCAACGAATCACCGTTCCCGCGTACATGAAGGTTCTCTACATCGAAGATTCCGCCGCCGCTGCCGATCTCGCCCGGCGGCATCTGGCGCGCCATGCGCCGCAGATCGCGCTCACGCTGGCTCCGACGCTGGCCGAGGGACTTGCCCGGCTGGACGAAGGTTTCGATCTACTGCTCACCGACCTGCAGCTACCCGACGGTTCCGGGCTCGAAGCGCTGACCGAAGTGCGCGCGCGGCGGCTGCCGCTGGCGGTGGTCGTGCTCACCGCTTCGGGCGACCAGAATGCGGCGATCGCCGCATTGAAGGCCGGTGCCGATGACTACCTGGTCAAACGCGCCGACTATCTCGACCGTCTGCCGCAAACCCTGCTCGCCGCGCGCGAGCGCTTCCTCGCCCATGCCGAACGGCGCACGCGCCCTTTGCACGTGCTCTATGTCGAACACAACGCCTTCGACGTCGACCTGCTGCAACGCCACCTCGCCGAACACGCGCCGCACATCCGTCTCGATGCCGTAGCGGACGCCCGAACGGCGCTTACCCGACTGCCCACAGGGCCTGAAACACCCTGCCCGTGGCAGGTGCTGCTGGTCGATTACCGGCTGCCGGGGCTCGATGGGCTGGAACTGGCGAAGATCGTGCGCGAAGAGCGGCGGCTGGACATCCCGATCGTGCTCGTCACCGGCCACGGCAGCGAGGAAGTGGCTGCCCAGGCACTGCATCTGGGCGTCGATGACTATCTGTCGAAACACGAAGGCTATCTTTACGAGATCGCCGCGGTGATCGAAAAGGTCGACCGTCAGGTCCACCTCGAACGCGAACGCCGGCGACTGGCCGAAACCAGTGCCCGGCTGGCGCATTTCATCGCGGCAAGCTCCGTCGTCCTCTATAGTCTGCGCTGGCAGGACGGCACGGTCACGCCGGCCTGGGTGTCGGAAAACCTCGAGCGCTTGTACGGCTACCGCGTCGAAGAAGCCTTGTCGTCAGAGTGGTGGGAGGAACGCTTGCATCCGGCCGACCGCGACAGCGCGCTCGGCGCGGTCTCGAGGCTTTTCGAGCGTGGTGCGCTCGAGCACGAATACCGCTTTCGCGCCGCGGATGGCCGCTACCGCTGGATCCGCGACAGCCTGCGCCTGGTGCGTGACGCGGAAGGACGGCCGCAGGAGATCGTCGGCGCCTGGCTCGACATCGGCGAAACCAAGCGCCGACAGCAGATCGACGAAGCACGGCGCGCCACCCTCGACGCATTGATCGGCGAGCGGCCGCTCAAGGAAATTCTCGACGGCATCGCGCGCCGGCTCGAAGCGCTCGATGCCGAGCTGCGCGTCTCGATCCTGGTCGTCGATCCGCGCGATGGCCGCCTCTACACGCAGGCCGGTCCGAGTCTGCCGGACTTCTACAACGCCGCGGTCGATGGGCTGGAGATCGGCGAAGGGCGGGGTTCCTGCGGCAGCGCCGCGGCGCTGGGCCAAAACGTCATCGTCGCGGACATCGACACGCATCCCTACTGGGCGCCGTATCGCGACATCGCCCATCGCGCCGACATCCGCGCCTGCTGGTCGGTGCCGTTATTCGAGGAAGGCGGCCAGGTGCTCGGCACCGTCGGCTGCTATTACGCCACGCCGCGCGCGCCAAGTGACAAAGATCTGGCATTGATCGAGGAATTCGCCCGGCTGGCGGCGCTCGCGGTGACCAAGGTGCGCGCCAACGAGCGCCTGCGCCAGGCGGCCGCGGTGTTCGCCGCGACGCGCGATGGCATCGTGATCACCGATCTGGCGCCGCGCATCCTCGCCGTCAATCGTGCCTGGAGCGAGATCACCGGCTACTCGGAAGCCGAAGCGCTCGGCCAGAATCCGCGCATGCTGAAATCGGGCCGCCAGGACCGGCCGTTCTATCAGACGCTGTGGGCGACGCTGCGCCAGGCCGGTCACTGGCAGGGCGAGATCTGGAACCGGCGCAAGAACGGCGAGATCTATGCCGAATGGCTCAGCATCAGCACCATCTATGACGAACGCGGGCGGCCGACCAATTATGTCGGCGTGCTCACCGATCTGTCGCACCTGAAGGCGGTCGAAGAGAAGCTCGAACACCTCGCCCATCACGACATCCTCACCGACCTGCCGAACCGGCTGATGATGCAGGTGCGGCTCGCCGCCGCGCTCGAGCGCGCGCATCGCAGTCCGCAACGCTTGGCGACACTATTCGTCGATCTCGACCGCTTCAAGGACGTCAATGACAGTCTCGGCCATCCGGCCGGCGATGCGTTGCTCGTCGAAGTGGCCAAGCGGCTGCGCAGCCGGCTGCGCGAAGAGGATCTGCTCGCGCGCGTCGGCGGCGATGAATTCGTCGCGGTATTGGAAAACCTCGAAACGCCCGATCAGGCGGCCATCGTGGCGCGCGGTCTGATCGAGCAGCTGACCGAGCCGTTTTTCATCAACGGCAGCGCGGTGTTCATCGGCGCTTCGATCGGCATCAGCCTGCACCCGGACGACGCCCAGGATGCCACCGAGTTGATCCAGCACGCCGACGCGGCGCTTTATCTCGCCAAGCAGGAAGGACGCAACACCTACCGCTTCCACACCGAGGCCTTGACCCGCGCGGCGCGCGAGCGGCTGACGCTGGAAACCCGCTTGCGCCAGGCGTTGGAGCATCAGGAGTTCGCGCTCCATTACCAGCCGCTCGTCGATCGCAACGGGCAGCCGTTCGGTGTCGAGGCCCTGATCCGCTGGCAGCCGCCAGGCGAGGAGATGGTAGCCCCGGCCCGCTTCATTCCGCTTGCCGAGGAAACCGGGCTGATCCTGCCGATCGGGCGCTGGGTGATCGAGACCGCCTGCCGGCAGATGGCCGCCTGGCGGCGCGCAGGGCTGCCGCTGCAAGCCTTGGCGGTGAATCTCTCGGCACGCCAGTTCGAGGATCCGCACCTGCCGACGCTGATCCGCTCGACGCTCGAAACCACCGGGCTGCCGGCCGACTGTCTCGAACTCGAGCTGACCGAGAGCCTGCTGATGAAGAACGTCGAACGCTCGCTGGCCGTGCTGCAAGAGTTCAAGGCGCTCGGCGTCAAGATCGCGATCGACGATTTCGGCACCGGCTATTCCTCGCTCGCCTATCTGCGGCGCTTCCCGGTCGATAAGCTGAAGATCGACCAAAGTTTCGTGCGTGATCTCGACGTCGATCCGAACGATCGCGAAATCGCCGCGACGATCGTCGCGATGGCGCGCAACCTCCACCTCGTCGTGCTCGCCGAAGGCGTCGAGAAATCGAGCCAATTCGAGATCCTCCACGGTTTCGGCTGCGACAGCTACCAAGGCTATCTGTTCGCCCGGCCGATGCCAGCGGACGATGTCCCCGCCTGGTGCGAAAAGCAGTAGCCCGATGCGCCGGCTCGTCACCCTGCTTGGCTTCGCTGCCCTGCTTCTCGGCTGCGCCCCCGAACCGCAGTCGCTGCTGCTGACCGTCAATCCGTGGCTCGGCTATGACCCCTTCGTGCTGGCGCGCGAACGCGGGCTGCTCGATCCACGCCTGCGTATCGTCGAGGTCATGTCCAACAGCGACAGCCGGCGTGCGCTTGCCAATGGCCTGATCGAAGCGACCGCGCTCACCCTCGACGAAGCGCTGCGCGCGGCCGACGCCGGCATACCGATCCGGATCGTCGCCGTGCTCGATGTCTCCGAAGGCGCCGATGCGCTGCTCGCGCGCCCTGATATCGAACGCCTCGATCAGCTCGAAGGCAAGCGTATCGGCGTCGAGAGCGGCGCCGTCGGCAGCCTGATGCTTGACCGGCTGCTGACCACCGCCGGGCTTCAACGAGACGCGGTGCAGATCGTCGCGGTTGAAGCGAGCCAACATGCCGCCCTGCTGCAAAGCGGCCGCGTCGATGCCGTGATCACCTTCGAGCCGATGAGGACGCAGCTTGAGCGCCGCGGCTACCGTGTGCTGTTCGATAGCCGCGCGCTGCCCGGCGAGATCATCGACGTGCTCGTCGCGCGCCCCGGTGTCGATACGGCGCTGCTGCTCGACACCTGGCGTGTGGGCTTGACGGCATTGGCAAGGGATCGGCTGGCGGCAGCGGAGGTGCTCGCACACGGCGTCGACCTCTCGGTCGAGGAATATCAGCAGGCGCTTTCCGGTTTGCGTTTCGTTTTTCCAGAAGAAAGCGCACGCTGGCTTTCCGGCGGCAAGACTGCACCGCTGGTCGAGCGGGCCGCTGCGATCGCCGAGGAACTGAGGCATCGCGGCGAGATCAAACGGCCGCCCGAATGGCAGATTTTGCTGGGAAGGGCGACGCAATGAATTGGCTGCTGCGTTTCCCCGTCCGGTGGGCTTTGCCCATCGTGCTGTTGCTGTTGAGCCTCCTCGCCATCATCTGGCTACATCTCTTGCAGCGCCATGAGTACGCGCTGGCGGTCGAAAACGACGAGACGATGCGGCTCAAGGAAAGGCTGGCGATCGAGCAGACACGGCTCGAAATGCAGCTGGGCCTGAACAACCGGCTGCAGGTGCGACGCATCGTCAGCTCGCTCGGATTGCGCCGCGATCTCATGCATGCCTGGCTGATTTCGCCCGAGGGGCGCGTTGTGGCATCGCTTTCGCGGCTCGAGATCGACGAACCCTGGGAAAAGATCCGCGCCCGCCTGCCAGCACCGCTCGCCGCTGCGCTTGCCAGCCTGCCGGCCGAAGCGCCGGCACTTGACTTGAGCCGTCCTGCCAGCGCCGACTTTCTGCTCGGCAAGATAAATGTCCGCCCCGATCATCGCCTCGTCGTCGTCAGCGATCTCGCCGCCCCGCTCTCCCGCCGGCTGGCCTCCGGCCGCAGCGAGCTGGCGTTGCAGATCGGCGCCTTCCTGCTGTTCGCGCTCATGGTCGGCGTGCTGTTGCATCTGATCTGGGCCAAACGCATGCAACGCCTGTTACACGCCGCCCAACGCCTTGGCGCCGGCGATTTCACCGCGCGCGCCGCGTTGCCGGGGGCGGACGAGCTCGCCAACATCGGCGCCGCCTTCGACACGATGGCCCAACGGGTCGCCCAGCAGCAGGAGGAAATTCGCCGGTTGGCAACGCTGATCGAACAATCACCGCTCGTAGCAATCATCTGGCGCAACGAACCCGGCTGGCCGGTGGCGTTCGTCAGCGACAACATCGTGCGCTGGGGATTCGACAAACGCGCGCTGCTCTCTGGCGCCATCCCGTATGCCGATTTGATCCATCCGGACGATCTGCCCATGATCGCCGCCGATGTAGAGCAGCATCTCGCCCAAGGACCCGACCGTTATGTCCAGGAATACCGGCTCCGCGATGCCTTCGGTCACTGGCGCTGGATCGAGGATCACACTTGGCTGCTTCGTGATGAAAAGGGACAGGTGAGCACGATCCAGGGCGTGCTGCTCGATATCAGCGCACGACGGGAAGCCGAGGAGGCGCTGCACCACCAGGCCGCCGAACTGGCCGAACGCAATGCCGAGCTGGAACGCTTCGCCGCCGCGGCGACCGGCCGCGAAGAGGAAATGATCCGCCTCAAGCGTGAGATCAACGCCCTGTGCCGGGAATTCGGCCGGCCCGAACCCTTCGATCTCGGCTGGCTCGAAACCGAACGGGAAGCCCGGCGATGAAATTTTCCTCGCCCTCGCGCGCCGCGCTACGCATCACGCTGGCCTATCTCATCTTTGCCGGCCTGTGGATCGTCGCCTCCGATGCCGTACTGGCGTTCTTCGTTCGCGACGTCGAAACGATCGCCTCGCTGGGCATGCTCAAGGGGCTGACCTTCGTTGCCGTCACCGCGCTGCTGTTGTACCTGCTGCTCGTGCGCCGTTTCACCGGACTTGCCAACGCCTTCGCCGAACGCGATGCAGCATTGGCCGATCTGCAACAGGGTCTCGCGCGCTTCGAGGCGGTCTTCGAACAGGCTGCGGTCGGCATCGCGCTGGTCGCACCCGATGGCCGCTGGCTGAAAGTCAACCGCCGGCTGGCCGAGATCGTCGGTTACACGCCCGAAGAGTTGCTGGAAAAGACCTTCCAGGACATCACCCATCCGGACGATCTGGCCGCCGACCTCGCCTATGTGCGGCAGATGCTGGCACGCGAGATCGAACGCTATGCGATGGAAAAGCGCTACATCCGCAAGGATGGCTCGACGGTGTGGATCCTCCTCACCGTGGCGCTGGTGTGGCAAGCCAATGGCAAGCCGGACTACTTCATCTCGGTCGTCGAGGACATTACCCGCCAGCACGAAGCCGAAACGCGGCTCAAGGAGGCGCTCGCCTGGCAGAAACGGGCACGGCTGGCCACGCTGAACCAGATGGAAGACGCCCTGGCCGCACGGCGTGAGGCCGAAGCCGCCAACGCCGAGTTGCGCGAACTCAACGCCACTCTCGAAGCGCGGGTCGCCGAGCGCACCGAGGCGCTGAAAGCGCTGAATCAGTCGCTGGAGAGCTTCGTCTATTCGGTCTCGCACGATCTGAAGACACCGCTCAGAGGCATCGACGGATATTGCCGGCTGCTGGAGGAGGACTATGCCGAGCGGCTCGACGACGAGGGCCGGCTGTTCCTCGCCAACGTGCGCAATGGGGTGACGCGCATGCAGGCACTGATCGACGATTTGCTCGCCTATTCGCGCATGGAGCGCAAGCCGCTCACCACCACCGCGGTCGATCCGCGCGGCATCATCGAGAACCTGCTGGCGGAGCGAGGCCAGGAGATCGAAGCACGCAATGTCCAGGTGCGCATCGCGCTGCCGCCGCTCACCCTCGCCGCCGATGCCGACGGCCTGGCGATCGTGCTGCGCAATCTGCTCGACAACGCGCTGAAATTCACCCGCCACACGCCGCGAGCAGAAATCGTCATCGAAGGCGGAGCGCGCGATGGAGGCGTTCATCTGATGGTGCGCGACAACGGCATCGGCTTCGAGATGAAGTATCACGATCGCATCTTCGAGATCTTCCAGCGGCTGCACCGGCTCGAGGACTATCCGGGCACCGGCGTGGGGCTTGCGCTGGTGAAAAAGGCCGTCGAGCGCATGGGCGGGCGCGTCTGGGCGGAAAGCGCGCCCGGCGCCGGTGCGACGTTCCATCTCTGGCTGCCGGCCGCCGTAGGCTGAGCCAACCCCGAAACTCGGCGCTGACGGGACGGCACCGTGCGCGCTTTCTGTGCTCAAATTCCGGCTTCTCGGACATACGCTCGATGCAGATCACCGTCGCCGCCCTCATCACTCGCTTCATGGAGCGCCTCGGCCTGCGTGCCATCTACGGCATGCCCGGTTCGCACATCCTGCCGGTCTATGATGCGATCTACGACTCGCCGATCAAGACGGTGCTCGTCAAGCACGAGCAGGGCGCGGCCTTCATGGCCTGCGGCGAGGCGCGCGCGACGCGCCGGCCCGCCGCCTGCATCACCACCGCCGGGCCCGGCGCGACGAATCTGGTCACCGGCATCGCCAATGCCTATGCCGACAAGCTGCCGCTGTTGATCATCACCGGCGAGACCTCGACCTCGATCTTCGGCAAGGGCGGTTTGCAGGAGTCTTCCGGCGAGGGCGGCAGCATCGATCAGAGCGACATCTTTCGCGGCATCACGCGTTATCACCGCATCGTCGAGCGCACCGACTATCTCTTGCAGGTGCTGCGCCAGGCCACGCGCATCCTGCTCTCGCCCAACGCCGGCCCGGTGCTGCTCTCCTTTCCCTACAACATCCAGAAGGAACTGGTCGACGCCGACCTGCTCGAAGCGATCCGCTTCGTCACCGAGGCGCCGCGCATCTGCAACAGTTTCGCGGCGACCGAGGAGATGGGACGCATGATCCGCGCCGCGCGTCATCCGGTAATCGTCGCCGGTCACGGTTGCTTCCGCGCCGGTGCGCAAGGCGCGTTGCAAAAACTCGGCGAACGGCATGCGATCCGCGTCGCCACGACCTTGAAGGGCAAGGGCCTGATCAGCGAAAACGACCCAAGGGCGCTCGGCTGCCTGGGGGTGACTTCGGACGGCAGCGCCTTCCGCCACATCGTCGAACATGCCGACCTGATCATCGTGCTCGGCGCCAGCTTCAACGAGCGCACCAGCAATCTGTGGGATGCGCGGCTGATGGCCGGCAAGCGCGTGATCCAGGTCGATCACGACGCCAGCCAGCTGGAAAAAGTGTTTCGCGCCGATCTGGCGATCCACGGCGACATCCGCGCCGTGCTTGAAGACTTGCTGATCTGCCTGGCCGATTTTCCCGCCCCGCCGCCACCGACTTACGAGCGCGCGCCGGTGGCGCCGAATTTCACCGCGATCGCCCACCTGTTCGACCGTATCGTCGAGCGCCTGCCCGAGGCGATGATCTTCGACGACAACATCATTCTCGCCCAGACCTATCTGAAGGCTTCGCCGCAGCATCGCTATTTCCCGAATTCCGGCGTCTCGGCACTCGGCCATGCGATCCCGGCGGCGATCGGCGCGCGTTGCGCGGTGGCCACCCCCACCTTCGCGATCCTCGGTGACGGCGGCTTCCAGATGTGCTGCATGGAGCTGATGACCGCGGTGAATTACCGCATTCCGGTAAACATCGTGATGATCAACAACGGCACCCTGGGCCTGATCCGCAAGAACCAATTTCAGCTCTATCGCGAGCGTTACATCGACTGCGATTTCGTCAATCCCGATTTCGCGCTGCTGGCGCAAAGCTTCGGCATCCGCCATTTCCGCATCGAGACCGCCGCCGACGTCGATCGCCTTTTCGACGCCGCCGATCTGACCGGCGGCATCAATCTGATCGAAGTGATGTGGGATAAAAACGTCTTTCCCACCTATCGTTCCGACCGATGAGCCGGCACGCCTTCCTCATCGTCGTCCCGGTCGCCGACCGGCCACGCCAGATGCAGGCTTGTCTCGCCAGCCTCGCCGAACAGCTACGCCGCTTTCCCTATGCCGGACGCATCCGCGTGCTGCTCGCCGACGACAGCCTCGATGCCACGAGCATCGAGGCCAACCGCGCGCTGAGCCGGGAGTTTTCCGCGCTGGGGTTGGAGACGATCCACTTCACCCCGGACGAGCAGCGGCGGCGCGTCGCCGCACTTGCCAGCCCGCTGCCGCGCGTCCTCGGCGCGACGCCGCTACCTCCCTACGGCCACAAGGGCCAGGGGCTGATGCGCAACATCGCCTATCTCGAGGCGGCCGCCCTGCTGCGCGCCGAGACGGCTGAAGATACGACGCTGATCTGGTCGATCGACTCGGATCAGGAATTCCGCGTCGATGTGCCTGAAAACGATGGCGTCGTCCTCGATTACTTCAACACCCTCGATGCGATCTTCACGCGCACCGACGCCGAGGTGCTGACCGGCAAGGTGGTCGGCGATCCGCCGGTTTCCGCCGCCGTGATGACGCGCAACTTTCTCGACGACGTGCTCGCCTTCCTCACCGATTGCGCGCAGCGCGACCCGTTTGCGCCTTGCAGCCATCATGGGGCGACGGTCTCGCACGGCGATGCGGCCTATCACGACATGGCCGAGCTGTTCGGTTTCAAGCCGGCTGCACACTATCCCTATTCCTGCCCGCTGGCCGGCCCCCATAGCGAGGCGGAAGGCTTCGCGCATTTTTCGGCGCGCGCCAACAGCTTCTTCTATGGCGAACATCCGACGCGCATCACGCGCTTCCAACCCGGCGATCCGCTCGAAAGTCTTGCGCCGGCGCGCACCGTCTATGCCGGCAATGTCGTCTTCCGGCCATCGGCCCTACGCTACTTCATCCCGTTCGCCCACTTGCGGCTGCGCATGTCGGGACCGACCCTCGGGCGCATCCTCAAAGCCGAGCTCGGCGCGCGCTTCGTCTCGGCCAACCTGCCGCTGCTGCACCGGCGCACCGTCGAGCGCGGCGGCCAAGCGGAGTTCCGGCCGGGCATCGAGACGCAGGCGACGGCGGTCGACATCAGCGGCGAATTCGAACGCCAGTTTTATGGCGATGTGATGCTATTCACGGTCGAGCGGCTGACGGCGCAGACTCCGCTGTGCCGTATCGCCAGCGCCGAGTTCGAACGCCTGCTCGATACCCTGCGCGAGGAAATGCTCGCGCGTTACAACGAGCGTCAGGCGGCGGTGCTCGAACGTCTGGCACGGCTCGAGGCGTGGCTCGCCGATCCAGCGCAGTGGTGGAACCGTCAGCCCGGGCTGGCCGAGGGTCTGCGCCATTTCGCCGCGAATGTGCGGCGCAATTTCGCTGCTGCCTCGTCCGGCCATGCGCAGATCAACGATGCGCAGCGCTGGCAGGATTGGCGCGCCCGGCTCATCGACGGCCTCGTTCACTACGCCGAGGATCGTGCGGCATGGGCACGGCTGCTCTGAGAGTCTGGCTGCACCGGCGCCAGCGCCCGCTGCGCTATCGGCTGCTGCGCGAATTGCTGGCAACGCAGGCGCTATCACGAGAAGCATTGGCGGAGAAACAGCGCCGCGACCTGGCGGCGATCATCGCCTTCGCGCGCGAAAACACGGCCTATTATGCAAAACGGCTGCGCCTTTGCGCCGACTGGCGTATCGAAGCCCTGCCGATCCTGACCAAGGACGACGTGCGCGCCCATCTGCCCGAGCTGCTCGTCCGCGGCCACGATCCGGCAACCACGCCGATCGGCCACACCGGCGGCTCGACCGGCCAGCCGCTGGCGTTCTATTACGACGACTTCAAGCACGAGCTGATGCGCGCCGGCATGATGCGGAGCTACCTGCTCTCGGGCTGGCGGCCGGGGCAGAAGATCCTCAATTTCTGGGGCGCGCGCCAGGACACGGTCAAAGGCGGCGTATTCGGCTCGGCTGCCTGGGATGACTTCATCGCCGCAGAGAAGACCCTGCCAGCCCACGAAATCGACGCAGCGAAACTCGCTTTTTGGGCCGATTTCATCTGCCGTTACCGGCCGGCGCTGCTGCAGGGCTATGCGTCGATCCTCGCTTTGCTTGCGCGCTTCGTGCTCGACGAAAAGCGTTCGATGCCCGATTGTCTGATCGGTGTGTATTCCACCGCCGAAATGCTCAGCGACGAGATGCGCGAGACGATCGAGGCGGCTTTTGGCTGCAAGGTGTTCAACCAATATGGCAGCCGCGAGATCCCCAACATCGCCTGCGAGTGCCGCCACGGCAACATGCACATTTTCACCGACATGGTCTGGCTCGAATCGATCGATGGGCAGCTCATCGTCACTTCGCTCACCAACCGGTTGATGCCGATGATCCGCTATGCGATCGGCGATTGCGGCGAACTGCTAGACGGCGAATGTTCCTGCGGCCTGCCGTTTCCGCTGCTGGCGATGGGTGTTTGCCGCCACAACGACCTGATCCGCACGCCGGACGGAGGACGTCTGCACCCATCCTTCTTCAATCGCTTACTGTATGGCCTGACGCAGATCAGGCAGTATCAATTCGAGCAGGACGCGCCGGATCGGCTGCGTCTTCATCTCGCCGCGGATGAGCCGCTTTCGGCAAAGACCGTCGCGCATCTTCGCGCCGAGATTGCCGCCGTGGGGCTGGCATTGTCGATCGACTATGTGCCGGAGATCGCGCGCACGATCTCCGGCAAGCAGCGCTTCGTGATCCGGGCGATCTGATCTTCCGCAGCAGGCGGCTGGAAAATCGTTGGGCCAGGTTCTATCCTGAAACAAATCCACCCACTCCTGTCACGATGAAACCGCTCACCCTGACGGCGCAAGACGCGCTGTTGATCGTCGATGTGCAAAACGATTTCCTGCCGGGCGGCGCCCTGGCGGTGCCCGCCGGCGATGCGGTGATCGCGCCGCTCAATCGCTGGATCGAACGCTTCCGGGCGGCTGGCCTGCCGATCATCGCCTCACGCGATTGGCACCCCGTCGATCATTGCTCATTCGCGCCGCAGGGCGGACCGTGGCCGCCCCATTGCATCGCCGGCAGCGCCGGCGCCGCTTTCGCCGCCGCGCTGGCGCTGCCCGACGACGCCTGGGTGATTTCCAAGGCGACAGCGAAGGACGAGGAAGCCTACTCGGCTTTCGCCGGCACCGATCTCGACGCGCGGCTGCACGCACGAGGCATCCGCCGCCTGTTCGTCGGCGGGCTCGCCACCGACTATTGCGTCAAGAACACGGTGCTCGATGCGCTGCGCCTCGGCTACGCGATGAGACTGCTGACCGATGCGATCCGGGCGGTCGATGTACGAGCCGGCGATGGTGAGCGCGCGCTCGCCGAGATGGCGGCCGCCGGCGCCGAGCTGTGGGCCGGCACGCCATGACGCGCGCGTTGCTCACCGATTTCTATCAACTGACCATGCTCGCCGCCTATCACGAGCAGGGCATGATGGATACCGCGGTCTTCGAGTTCTTCGTCCGCAAGCTGCCGCCGCACCGGAATTTTTTCGTCGCCGCCGGCCTCGAATCGGCGCTCGATTTTCTTGAGCGCTTCGCCTTCACGGCAGAGGAAATCGACTGGCTCGCCGGTCTCGGCAAATTCAAACCCGCATTTCTCGACTGGCTCGGCAAGCTGCGCTTCACCGGCACCGTCGAGGCGATGCCCGAGGGGACACCCTTTTTCGCTGACGAGCCGATCCTGCGCGTGATCGCACCGCTGCCCGAAGCCCAGATCGTCGAGACCCGCCTGATCAACCTGCTTCAGTTCGAAACACTGATCGCCTCGAAGGCAGCGCGCGTGCGCCTGGCGGCGGGCGACAGGCAGCTCGTCGATTTCGGTCTCCGTCGCGCCCATGGCGAAGAAGCCGGCATGCTCTCGGCGCGGGCGAGTTATCTCGCCGGCTTCGATGGCACCTCGAACACCCTGGCCGGCATGCGCTGGAACATTCCCGTCTTCGGCACGATGGCGCATTCGTTCGTGCAGGCGCATGCCACGGAGCTGGATGCCTTCGCGGCCTTTGCCCGTGTGCATCCGCAGGCGACGACGCTGTTGATCGATACCTACGATACCGAGGCCGCCGCCGCCGCGGTCGTTCCTTTGGCGCATGAACTGCACGCAGAGGGCATCACGATCCGCGCGGTGCGCCTCGATAGCGGCGATTTGCTCGCGCACGCCCGCCAGGTACGTGCGATTCTCGATTCAGGCGGCCTGCCCGGAATCAAAATCTTCGCCAGCGGCAACCTCGACGAATACGAGATCACCCGGCTGCTTGCCGCCGGCGCCCCGATCGACGGCTTCGGCGTCGGTACGCGCATGAACGTCTCTGCCGACCAGCCCTACCTCGACTGCGCTTACAAGCTGCAGGAATATGCCGGCCGGCCGCGGCGCAAGCGCTCCGAGGGCAAGGCGACCTGGCCGGGGCGCAAGCAGGTATTCCGGCGTTTCGACGCTCAGGGGAGGATGCTGGGTGATGTGCTCACCGTCTTCGGCGACGAACAGGACGGCGCGCCACTGCTCGTCCCCGTGATGCAGGATGGGAAACGGCTGGCGCCGGCGCCGCCGCTTTCCGAACTGCGCGCCAATACGCTGGCGCAGCTTACCGCCTTGCCCGAGTCGTTGCGCCGCACCGAATCGGCCGAGCCTTATCCGGTCGTCGTCGCCGAACCGTTGCGACGGTTGGCAGCAACCGTCGATGCTTATGGTCATTGAACCCAGATTGTCCATTAGACCGGGCTGACTTACCATGAGCATGCGAAAAGATCATTTCATCGCCCTACACGGCGGTTTTCGGGCTGCGGGCGGCATCTTCGCGCCCCGCTCCTCGCCAATAGACACCGTTATGGAAACGCTGAAGAAGGCCGCGAGCGGGATGCAGCGCAAGGCGTTTGGTGCGCAGCGACCGAGAAAACGAGCCGAAGGCGAAGTTTCGGTGCAGGCTAACAGGAGCGAAGCGCAAGTTATGCCGGAACCACATAACATGGAGTTAGGCGAGGGAGAGACAACGAAGTTGCGGCGAAGGCTAACCTCGGCTTTGCCGAGGTTAAGCGAAGCGGCCGAAGCCAACACCGCGCAACGCGGCGATGCGCCCGCGCAGCAACTTATTCAGCGTTTCCTTATTGGCTCGTCGCGGG
Source organism: Sulfuricystis multivorans (assembly GCF_003966565.1). NCBI lineage: Bacteria > Pseudomonadati > Pseudomonadota > Betaproteobacteria > Nitrosomonadales > Sterolibacteriaceae > Sulfuricystis > Sulfuricystis multivorans. The sequence goes on from NZ_AP018718.1 coordinate 2,042,140, forward strand.
GGGCGCAAACCTGCTCGCCCTCGCCATTGAAACCCGCTCGTGTTCCAATGGACAATCTAGGTTGAAAGGAGGTCATCCATGGAGATCACCCTCAGCATCATCAAAGCCGACATCGGTTCGATCGGAGGTCATTTGGCCCCATCGCAGGCGCTCATGGAGAGCGTGCACAAGACGGTCGCCGAGAGCGCCTCCGGGTTGTTGATCGACTGGCAGATCAGCCATACGGGTGACGACATTGCTCTTTTGCTCACCCATACCCACGGGGTGGGCAGCGCCACAATCCATGCACTGGCTTGGGAAGCCTTTCGGCGCGGTACCGAAACTGCCAAGGCGCAAGGGCTCTATGGCGCCGGGCAGGATTTGCTCAAGGATGCCTTTTCCGGCAATGTTCGGGGCATGGGGCCAGCAGTGGCGGAGATGAGCTTCGTCGAACGCAAGGCGGAACCATTCCTTTTCTTCGCTGCCGACAAGACCGATCCCGGCGCCTTCAATCTGCCGCTTTATCTTGCCTTTGCAGACCCGATGAATACGCCGGGACTGATTCTCTCCCCGGCGCTGGGAAAAGGCTTCCGCTTCGTGATCATGGATGTCGCCGCCGGCGAGCGCGACAAAGTCATCGAACTGGTAGCGCCCGAAGAGCTCTACGACATCGCGACGCTATTGCGCGACACCGAACGCTATGTCGTGGAATCGGTGTGGTCGCGAGCCACCGATGAGCAGGCGGCGGTCGTCTCGACCTCACGCCTGCACAACATCGCCGGCAAATACACCGGCAAGGACGATCCGGTAATGCTGGTGCGCGTGCAGATGGATTTCCCGGCGACTGGCGAAGTGCTCGCCCCGTTTGCTGCCGCCCATTTCGTCGCGGGCGGCATGCGCGGCTCGCATCAGATGCCACTGATGCCGGTACCGCGCAATTCTCCGACGAGCTATTTCGACGGTCCGCCGCTGGTGACCTGCACCGCCTATTCGATGCATGCTGGCAAGTTTTCCGAGCCTCAGGATTGCTTCGCCCACCCATTCTGGGATCACGTCCGGGATCAGGCCGCGGCCAAGGCGATCGAGATGCGTCGGCAGGGATTTTTCGGTGCCGCGATGCTGCCGATGTCCGAACTCGAATACACCGGCATCACACAGCGTCTGGCTGTTTTGGCAGGACGGTTCCAGCAACGTTGATCACACACTGCCGCCACAGCCGGCAGCATCGAGATGACGCCGGCAGAGCGCGGCCAACTGCCGGCGCGGCAGGCGCAGGCCCCGGGCCGCCAGCCGCTGGGCCGCCTCGTCACAACTTCGCGGGGGCGGTGAGAGCGCCTTCAGGAAGCCCCCGACGTCCTCATTGATCGCCCACGGAAACAGGATCCACCGCCAGCTTCTCACCTCGGCCGCGAAATAGTCGGGACGATAGGGCGAGACGGTCTTGTAGAGGATCACGGTACTGCGGATTTCGGCCGGCTGTCGCGCGGCGAGGTGATCGAGCGCCGCGGCAAAGGTTTCGCCGCTGTCGGCCACGTCATCGACGAGCAATACCCGTCTGCCGGCGATCTCGGCGCAGAGCGGATCGACGACGCACGCCGCCCGGGTTTTCTGTGCCTGCCAATAGTGCGCGACGCGGAAGCTCGCGACCGTCGCCAGATCGAGCTCGTCGGCCAGCACGCGCGCCGGCGCCAGACCACCGCGCGCAATCGCCACGATCACCTCGGGCCGCCAGCCCGAGGCGATGATCCGCTGCGCGAGCCGACGAGCAAGCCGATCGAAACGTGGCCAGGAGATGCGTTCGATGCGGGCAGGCAGCGGGTCGGACATGGTGGAACGTGGAGCCTAGCCGGTCACGAACCGGCCTGTGGCCGGCGCTGCGCATCGCCTCCATAGGCGTCATCCCTCGCACGATCTCCGGCAAGCATCGCTTGGTTCAATCAGATGTCCGCGCAGTATTTCTTCTCGGCCTCGGGATCGTATTCGAGTCCCGCGGCCTCGGGGTCGATGCCCTCTTCGAGCATCATCTTCTCGTATTGCGCGCGCTTCTCGGCGGCCTCCCGTTCGAGCTCGGCCTGGCGCTGGCGCAGCTTTTCGAGGCGTTCCTTGGCCAGCTCATCGTTGAGCGGGATGGTCATCTCGCCGAACAACACCTGTTTCAGGTAACGGAACGCGAACTGCAGTAAGTGCTCGTCGTCGCCGAGGATCTCCTGCCATTCCTCCGGCGGCATGATGAACAACTTCTGGAACGATTCGCTCTCGACGAAATCGCGGAAAGTATCGATGTCGTAGCAGGCGATGAAGAACAGCTGGCGGCTCTTCAGCGACGGCGTGCCGATCGCTGGGCCGGAGGATTTCTTCTTCAGGATCAGCTGGCGCCAGCCGCGTGCCAGATCATCGTATTCCTCGACGCCCTGCTCCTTGCGGTATTCGGCGATGGTGAGGGTGCGCGCCACCTCGTGGCCCTGGCAGTGCTCTTCCTTGACGAGCGCATAGGACTGGGTGTCGGTGTATTCGTCCTGGCGGCGCATCGACAGCAGGGCGACCGGATAGTAACGGCAGGCGGTGGGGCGATCCTCATAGACCGCACAGCCTTCCGGCTGCATGAAGCGGCAGGCCGTCCCGCCTTCGACGGGGCGAAACTTGACGCCGGCGATGCCGTCCTTCTCCATCTCATAGGGCACGGTGTAATCGCGCAGGAATTGCGTCGAGCTGATGCCCAGCCGCCTTTTGAGGCGGATGATGTCGTAGGGGGTCAGCGTGATGTCGATGTTCGCGCAGCAGGCGTTCCAGCAGCCAATCCCCTTGTGACAGGAAAACTGGATTTCCTTGCGTTCATCGAACATCGTCGGCATCACGGGGCTGCCGGGAATCGGGATCTTGGGCTGTGACATTGCGGAAACCTCTCTGTGGTAAGGGTTACGGCGAACGACAAAAGCAACAGGCCGACCACCCTCAGGCGGCCGGCCTGCATTCTAGCGGCTACCCGTCAATGCTCAGTGGGCAGCTTGCTTGAACAGCTTCGACTTGTCGACCAGGTCGACGTGGCGGCGCTTGAACACCGTCCACTTCTTGGTCTTCTTGTCGTAGATCGAGTTGACGAAGCAGTGCCAGTTCTCTTCATCGATGAAGTTCTTGTCGGTGCGATAGTAGAAGCCGGGATAGCGGCTTTCTTCGCGGAACTGGATGTGCTTCATGTGGGCTTCGGCCGTCAGGATGCGGTGGTAGTTTTCCCAGGCACGCAGCAACTCGTGCAGGTCCTTGGCACGCATCTTCTGGGCGTCTTCCTTGAGCATCTCGAGCTTTTCTTCGGCCATCTTCAGCAACACGTCGTTGGTGTTGTAGTAGGTGGCGACACCGGCGACATACTCGTCCATGATCTTCTGCAGACGGAACTGCAGCATCCGCGGCGTGATGTAGTGCGGGTTGATGTCGATCGCGGTGGTGTAGTCCTTGTGCTCGAGGAAGTTCCGGACCGGCTTCCAGATGGCTTCGGCGATCTGCTCGGGGGTTTCGTCGAACTCGGGGTTGAGATCGGCGTTGTCGAGGCAGTACTTGACCATCGCCTTGGCGGCCATGCGGCCTTCGGCATGTGAGCCGGAGGAGAACTTGTGGCCGGAAGCGCCCACGCCGTCACCGGCGGTGAACAGGCCCTTGACGGTGGTCATCGAACGGTAGCCCCAGTTCCAGCCGCGCGGCAGGTGCTCGGGCACGCCCGGCAGCTCGGGATCGTTCGCGGTCGGCGCGCCGACGTCGGTCGGGCCGGACACCCAGATGCCGCAGCAGCCGGAGTGCGAGCCGAGCAGATATGGTTCAGTCGGCATCAGCTCGGAGTTCTTCTTCTCCGGCTCGATGTTCTCGCCGACCCAGACGCCGCACTGGCCGATGCACATGTCGAGGAAGTCTTCCCAGGCTTCGGCTTCGAGGTGCTTGACTTCCTTCGGCGTCAGCGTCTCGCGCAGCTTGGCCAGCGCGGTGACCGTATCCATCATGATCGGGCCGCGGCCTTCCTTCATTTCCTTCAGCATCAGGTGGTTGCGCAGGCAGGAGGCGGGCACGGCGGCCTGGCCATAGGGCGGATACTCGTTGAGCAGGTCCTTGTTCTTGGCCATGTAGTCTTCGCCGTAACCGTTGGCAGCACGGGCCTTGAACAGCAGGAACCAGGCGCCGACCGGGCCGTAGCCGTCCTTGAAGCGGGCGGGCACGAAGCGGTTTTCCATCATGGTGAGCTCGGCACCGGCCTCGGCGGCCATCGCGTAGGTCGAGCCGGCGTTCCACACCGGATACCAGGCGCGGCCCTGACCTTCACCGACGGAACGGGGACGGAACAGGTTGACGCAGCCGCCGGCGGCGACCAGGATCGCCTTCGCCTTGTAGATGTAGATCTTGTTCTCGCGCACCGAGAAGCCCGCCGCGCCGGCGATGCGGTGCGGATCGTTCTTGTCGTTGATCAGATGCACGATGAACACGCGCTCCTGGATACGCTCCAGGCCCAGCGCCTTCTTCGCGGCTTCGGCGACGATCCACTTGTAGGATTCGCCGTTGATCATGATCTGCCACTTGCCGGAGCGCACCGGCTCGCCGCCATCCTTGAGCGCCGGCAGACCTTCCTTGATCGCGTCCGCGCCGTCGTGACGCACGCCGTTGGCGTCGGTCTTCCAGATCGGCAGGCCCCACTCTTCGAACAGATGCACGGAGTCATCGACGTTGCGGCCCAGGTCATAGGCCAGGTCGTCGCGGGTGATGCCCATCAGGTCGTTGGAGACCATGCGCGCGTAGTCGGCCGGGTCCTGACGCGGGCCGATGTAGGTATTGATCGCCGACAAACCCATCGCCACGGCGCCGGAGCGGTCGAGCGCGGCCTTGTCGACCAGCTTGATCTTCAGTTCCTTGCCGGTCTCGGCCTTGACGGCCTCGGCCCAGCGCATGATCTCGAAGCCGCAGCCGCAAGCCGCCATGCCGCCGCCGACGATCAGGATGTCCAGTTCTTCCTGGACGATTTCGGGATTTTCGAATGTTCCAGCCATGTCAGTTTCCTCGCTGCGTTGAATTACTTACGGATCAGTTCGGCAGGATTGCCGGCACGGAAGCCCCCCATCACGTCGCGGGTGAACGAACCGGTCTGGTCGAGGTCGGCCAGCTTGGGCAGCGGCTTGCCGCCGTACGGATCGATCGAGCCCTCGGCCGTGGTGCGGATCGGGAACTTGAAGCGCTTGACGTTGCCGTTGCGGAACTTGATGGTCCACATGATCGAGTCGGAACCGCGCATCGGTTGCACGGAACCGCCCAGCGGCACGATGTCGGCATAGTGACGCGCTTCGATCGCACCTTGCGGGCAAATCTTGACGCAGGAATAGCATTCCCAGCACTGATCCGGCTCCTGGTTGAAAGCCTTCATCGCATGGCCGGTGTAGGTGCCATCCTTGTCGAGCTTCATCAGGTCGTGCGGGCAGATGTACATGCAGGCGGTCTTGTCCTGACCCTTGCAGCCATCGCATTTTTCGGTACGAACGAATGTAGGCATTACCTCTTCTCCTTGTTAGCTAACAATCCGCTGCTTCGCATCAGCGGTCCATTTAGAGCCGCACCCAACCTTGGCCGGCAGCGTTACGCGTATCCGCTTCCGGCGGGTGCGGCGCTCCAAATCCCTTACGCGGCCGAGTGACCCTTCAGCTCGACCTTGACCTTCTCGTGCTCGGCGAGGCTCGCGTAATACTTCTTCAACACCGCGGCGACTTCCGGACGCGAGAACTCGACCGGCAGATCCTGGCCTTCGGAGAGCATCGCGCGCACCTTGGTGCCCGACAGCAGGATGCGGTCTTCCTTGGTGTGCGGGCAGGTGCGCTGCGAGGCCATGCCACCGCACTTCTTGCACCAGAAGGTCCAGTCGATGTTCAGGTTCTGGGTTTCCAGCGAGCCCTTCGGAATCTGCTCGAAGATCTTCTGCGCGTCGAACGGGCCGTAGTAATCGCCGACACCGGCATGATCGCGACCGACGATCAGGTGCGAGCAGCCGTAGTTCTGGCGGAACAGCGCATGCAGGAGCGCTTCGCGCGGGCCGGCATAACGCATGTCGAGCGGATAACCGGCCTGGATCACGGTGTTCGGCGCGAAGTAGTTGTCGATCAGCACCTTGATCGCCTCGCTGCGCACCTCGGCGGGAATGTCGCCGGGCTTGAGATTGCCCAGCAGCGAATGGATCAGGACGCCATCCATCGTCTCGATCGCGATCTTGGCCAGATACTCGTGCGAGCGGTGCATCGGATTGCGGGTCTGGAAGGCGGCGACGCGCGACCAGCCCATTTCCTCGAACTTCTTGCGCGTCTCGGCCGGCGTCATGAACTGATCGCCGTATTTCTCCTTGAAGCCGCCGGTGGAGAGCACCTTGATCGGGCCGGCGAGATTGACGTCGCCCTGCGCCATCACCATCTTGACGCCCGGATGCTCGAGGTCGGTGGTCTTATAGACCATCGCACACTCGTGCGACTTGTCGATCTTGTATTTCTCGGTGACCTTCATCGTGGCGAGGATCTCTTCCTTGCCGTCGAGCCTCTTGCCGACCAGCGCGATGTCGGAGCCGGTCTTGATGCCATCGGCGAACACCTCGTCGCATGACAGCGTGATCGGTATCGGCCAGAACAGGCCGTTGGCCATCTTCATGCCGTCGCACACACCCTGCCAGTCGGCGTGGGTCATGAAGCCGTCGAGCGGCGTGAAGCCGCCGATGCCCATCATGATGATGTCGCCGGCCTCGCGCGAAGTGACCTTCAGTTTCGGCAGCGTCGCGGCGCGCGCTTGCTCGTCCTTGAGAGCCTGGCCCTCGAGCAGCAGCGGTTTCAACGCTCCGCCACCATGGGGATTGACCAACGCCATGTCTTAAACCTCCTTGAGTCGTGTTATTCGAATGGTTACCCGGACGGCCAGGCTCCGCTGCGCCCGAAAAGCGCCTGCGCGATGCCCGCCTGCCGCCTTCAATGCGACATGCGAAGGCTAGCATTTCGCGCTCGATGCAATGATGCTAATTTTTGATTGAACAATAAGGCTCGCCAATTCGAGCGGGATTGGCAGGCCATTGAAAACCGTCGCGAGGAGGGCCACAGGCAAGGCGCATGTGCGCAGCGACCAAGACATATCAAATGCGAGGGAGCGAGCACCGCGTAACGCCGAAGAATGCCCATCGCAGTAGCTTTACAACGGCCTTTTGATCCAGATCGACGCGCATGATCGCCACGCCCACCCGCGAAGGCATGAAACCCCATGCGCAGAAACGAACACCCGCCCACATCTTGTAGGGGCGGGTCTTGTGCCCGCCCTATGGCGGGTCTTGTGCCCGCCCACGTAGGGGCGGGTCTTGTGCCCGCCCACGTAGGGGCGGGTCTTGTGCCCGCCCTATGGCCGAGTTGACGGGTAGGCACAAGGCCTACCCCTACGGCGGAAAGACTTTGTGCGCGGCATGCCGCCGCGAGGGTTGGCTGCCGTCGAGGAAACTTGAGTTGGGGCACTCATTGCTCTGTATTTCACGCTAGAAGGGGTCTTTCCCCCGCTCATTGCGCTGCAATTCCATTTTGCGCTGCCGCAATTCGCGCAGGCGCGCATCCACTTCGGATTGCTCATAGAAATCGCCGTCGCCGGCCTGGCGGGCGAGTTCCAGTTGCATGATCGCCTCGTCGAGCCGGCCTTCGGCGAGATAGGCTTCTGCCTGTGCGCGGTGCTCGCGTAAGTGCTCACCGAGCGCCGCATGGGCTTTCGCCTCCAGTGCATAGAGGCGCGCATCGCCGGGCGTGAGCGCGAGCTCCCGGCGCGCGATGGCGACGGCGTCACGCGCCTGTGCCGCGAGGCCTGCGCCGAGTTTCGCTTCGATCAGCGCGTAGGTGAGCGCGCGCGCGTTCGGGAAGCGCCGCGCCGCCTCTTGCAGGATGCGTATCGCGCCATCAGTGTCCTTGCGCTGAAGGCGGATCTGCGCCGCGAGGCTTTCGATGAGCGGCGATTCGAGTTTGAGCCGCCGCAAGACCGCCAGTTCTTCTTCCGCCGCTGCAAGCCGCCCGTCGCGCAGCAGCGCGTGGGCGAGACCAAAGCGCACGTCGGCCTCGCGCGCGTATTTGCCGGATTTGAGCTGGGCGGCGAAATCGGCCACCGCATCGCCGGGTGTTGCCTGGTAGGCCCGGATCTTGGCGCGCACCAGGCCGAATTCGACGCTGTCCGGCACTTGGCGGTAGGGCCGTTGGGCGATACGGTTTTCCATGTCGGTGAGGCGCTCGGTGGTCAGCGGGTGGGTGCGCAGATAGGCCGGCGCGTTGTTTTCGTAGAGGCGGCCGAATTGCAGCATGCGCTGGAAAAAGCTCGCCATGCCGCGCGTATCGAAGCCGGCGCGTTCCATCAGATCGAGGCCGAAGCGATCCGCCTCGCGTTCGAAATCGCGCGAATAGTTCAGTTGCCGCTGGATGCCTGCCGCCTGCCCGGCCACCGCCGCGCCCAGCGCCACGTCCGGATTGCTGCGCGCCGCCAAGAGCGCCACCGCCAGCGAGAGCAGCGAGGCAAGCTGCGCCTGGCTCTGGGCGCCGAACATGCGCGCCAGATGGCTTTGCGTCACATGCGAGATTTCGTGCGCCAGCACGCCGGCCAGCTCCGATTCGCTGCGCGTGGCGAGGATCAGCCCGGTATGCACGCCGACGAAGCCGCCGGGCAGCGCAAAGGCGTTGAGCATCGGATCGCGCACGACGAAGAACTCGAAGCCGCTACGCGCCCCCTCGACATGGCTGGCAAGTTTCTGGCCGAGACGGTCGATGTAGTCGGCGATCTCGGCATCATGGACGTAGTCGGGATCGCGCCGGATCTCGGCCATGATCTTCTCGCCCAGCCGCCGCTCGGCCGGCAGCGACAGGCCGCTGCGTTCCAATTCACCCAGATCGGGCAAGCCGTCGGCCGAAGCCATTCCCGCCGGCAACAGAAGCAAAAGGCAGAACCACAGGATCGCTCGCATCAGGCTATGATACCGGCGCTCTCTTCTGGTTCCCTTCGGCAAAGTGCAAGCAAATATGAGCAATTCCCCTCTCACTCACTTCGATGCCGCCGGCCAGGCCCACATGGTCGATGTCGGCGCCAAGGCCGAGACGGCGCGGCTGGCTCGTGCCACCGGCCGCATCCGCATGCAGCCGGCCACCTTCGAACTGATCCAGTCCGGCTCGGCCAAGAAAGGCGACGTGCTCGGCGTCGCCCGGATCGCGGCGATCCAGGCCGCCAAGCGCACCGCCGATCTGATCCCGCTTTGCCACCCGATCGCGCTCACCCGCGTCGCCGCCGATTTCACGCTCGATGAAGCGACCAGCAGCGTCACCTGCACCGTCACCGCCGAGACCTTTGGCCGTACCGGCGTCGAGATGGAAGCGCTCACCGCTTGCGCCACCGGCCTGCTGACCATCTACGACATGGTGAAGGCCGTCGATCGCGGCATGGTCATCGAGGAAGTGCGCCTGCTGGAAAAGGCCGGCGGCAAATCAGGGCACTGGCAGGCAGGGTAAGCCTCCTGCCAGAACCGAGCTTCTGTTTCCTCCTCTTGGACGCAATACACGAAATCGGTCAAGCCAATTTCGCCTACCTCCAGTCTAGATTCGGCTTGCGGTGCGAAAGCGCGCAGTCACGCAAATACAGGTTGATGAGGCTCTGGTAAGGGATGCCGACCTCTTCCGAAAGCGCCTTGAAATATTCGATCGATTCTTCATCCAGACGGATGGTGATCTGCTTCTTCAGTCGGGAAGCGTAGGGATTTTTCCGGGCGGTGGAAAAGTCATATTCTTTACGCATTTCAAATACCTTCATCGATAGAATCTTGCTTCATTGGCCGTTGCCTTGCGGGCGGAGATGATCCGGATCGATCCGCCGTCGCTCCGATAGCAGTGGCAGACAACCGGGAGCCGCAAAGCGGAACTGAGCCCGAGCAGAACGAAACGCTCTTCGTCTTCTGAATGATCGGGATCGTCGATGAGCTTGGCGCGTTCATCGTAGAAGACGGACCTCGCCTCCTCGAACGTGACCCCATGCTTCCTGACGTTGGCCGCAGCCTTGCGTTGGTCCCACTCGAAACGTAATGCGCTCATTACACAAGTGTAGTTGCAATGTATTTATTGCACAATCGATACGGTTAACTGCAATGGATCATGCAAGCACTGCCTTCGCACAATGCACGAAATCGGCGATCGCCTCGGTCGGCTGATAGCCCGATACCATCTGTGCGAGCAGCTGCCTGATCACCGGCGCATCATTGGCCGCCAGGGCCGCTTCGAGCGCGGCCAGGCGGGGTTCGAGTTCGGCCCAGGAAAGAAAGTGCTCGCGCGCCTTCATGATGCGCGGATGAAGCGTCGGCTGCGGATCATCGCCGATCAGAAGCTCCTCATACAGCTTTTCGCCAGGACGCAAACCGGTGATCGCGATCTCGATGTCGCCATCCGGATTCGCCTCATCGCGCACCGTCAGGCCAGAGAGCTCGATCATGCGCCGGGCGAGCTCGATGATCTTCACCGCCTCGCCCATGTCGAGCACGAAAACAGCGCCGCTCTCGTTGGCTGCCCCGGCCAAGGCGCCGGCCTGGATCACCAGCTGCGCCGCTTCGGGAATCGTCATGAAATAGCGCGTCACCTCGGGGTGGGTCAATGTCACCGGCCCGCCATCCCGGATCTGCTTGCGAAACAAGGGCACCACCGAGCCCGAAGAGCCGAGCACGTTGCCAAAGCGCACCATCGTGAAGCGCGTCATGCCGCCTTGCGCGGCGAGCGCCTGCAAGATCAGCTCCGCCAGACGCTTGCTCGCACCCATCACGTTGGTCGGCCGCACCGCCTTGTCGGTGGAAATCAGCACGAAATCGGCCACTCCATGCTCGCGCGCAAGGCTGGCCAGGTTGAGCGTGCCAAACGCGTTGTTGCGGATGCCCTCTGCGATGTTGTGCTCGACCAGCGGCACATGCTTGTAAGCCGCCGCATGGTAGATCGTCTCCGGTCGGAAGGAAGACAAGATCGCCCCCATGCGCTCAGCATCGGCGACCGAACCAATCAGCGGCACCGGCTCGAAGCCGGGGGACAGATGGCGCAGCTCGCGATCGATCTGGTAGAGCGCGTATTCGCTGATCTCCACCAGCAGCAGACGACGGGGGGAAAGCACCGCGATCTGCCGGCACAGCTCGCTGCCGATCGACCCCCCCGCGCCAGTGATCAGCACCACCTTGTCGCGGATGTTGCGCTCGAGCAAACCGGGTTCTGGCGCGACCGGCTCGCGGCCGAGCAGATCGTCTATGTTCGGCTCGCGCAGATCAGAGACATGCACCTCGCCCCTGGCCAGGTCGGCCACGCCCGGCAGCGTGCGCACCGCGACCTTCGCTACCCGCAACCGCTCGAGGATCTCATTGCGACGGCGTCGACTCGCAGAGGGGATCGCCAGCAGCACGTCGTGAATCTGCTGCGCCGCGACCAGGGTCGGCAGATCGTCCGGCGCATGGATCGGCAGACCATTCATCACACCGCCTTGCAAGTGCTGGTCGTCGTCGAGAAAACCGACCACTTTCATTTCGTGGCTATGGGCCAGCGCCGCCGCCAGCTGCCGGCCGGCGCTACCGGCGCCATAGATCAACACCTTCGGCAAAGCCGCTCGCCTCAGGATGTTCTGATACGGCTCGCCCAGCCAGTAACGTGCGAAAACGCGTGAAGCGCCGACGGCGACGAGCAACAACACAGGCTGGATCAGCCCCACCGTGCGCGGCACGCCGGGCACGCCGATCGCCGTAAAAAGCGCCGCATAAAGCAGCGTATAGACGAACATCGCCTTGGCCACGGCAAGCAAGGCCTGCATCCCGGCATAGCGGAAGATCGCGCGGTAGAGGCCGGTGACCACGAAGATCGGCAGCGCCAATACCAAAGCGCCGAGCGCCGCCCACTGTGGCCTCCATTGATCATCGCCGAAGAAGCGCACCCATTCGTCGAGCCGCAAATAGAACGCCAACCAGACCGTCAGCACGCACAGGCTCGCATCCACCGCCAGCGCCACGAGGCGTTTCGCCGGCCGCGGCAGATCGAGCAGGAGTTGGGTGGTTTTGACGAAAGGCATGTTGATTCCTATCGGTCACGCAGCCAATGGCCGACCGGTTGCGCCAGAAAATCCTCCAGCGCGATACCGTCTCCCCCTACCAGCAACACGCGCTGCGGCTTGAACGCCTTGACGAAAGCGGCCGTGCCGGCGTGAGCGCGCGGGGTGCGCCCGCTTTTCACTTCGATGGCGACGATGCGCCGCCCGGCCGTCACCACGAAATCCACCTCTTGTTTGCCCTCGCGCCAGTAATACACGGTGCATTCGCCGGCGAGTGCGGCATTGGCCAGATGCGCCCCGACGGCGGATTCCGTCAGCCGCCCCCAAAACTCGCGATCGGCCCTGGCCTCTTCAAAACCGAGACCAGTCATGGCGGTCATCAGTGCGGTATTGAGCACCTGTAGCTTGGGGCTGGAGCCCCGACTGCGCGCGACATCCCCGGCAAACTTGGGCAGACCGCAGACCATGCCCGCTTTGGCGAGCAAGCTCAGGTAATGCGCCAGCGTCGTGGTATTGCCGGCGTCTTGCAGCTGACCCAGCATCTTGGTGTAGGAAAGCACCTGCCCCGAATAGCGGCAGGCCAGCTCGAACAGGCGGCGCAGCAGCGCGGGCTTGTCCACACGGGTCAGCAGCAGGACATCGCGCGCAATCGAGGTCTCAATCAGGCTATCGGCCACATAGCGCGCCCAGCGCGCTGGATCGGAGATCAATGCCGCAGCGCCCGGATAACCGCCAAAGAACAGGTATTCCTCCAGCCCGAAGCCGAACGCGCCGCGCATCTCGGCAAACGTCCAATGCCCCAGCACGAGCGTCTCGAATCGTCCGGCCAGGCTTTCCGTGAGTCCCTGCGCGATCAGCAAGGGGGCCGAGCCGAGCAGCACCACTTTCAGCGGCCGCCCGAGCCGGCTATCCTCGTCCCACAGGCGTTTGACGGTTTCCGACCAGGCCGGAATTTTCTGGATTTCATCCAGCACCAGCACCGCGTCTTCCCTGCCGGCAATGGCAAGCCGCGCCGCCTCCCATTGTTGGGCGATCCATTCCCTGCCGCGCAGCGTCGGCTCATCGGCGCTGGCGTAACGCACCGGTTGCGGCATCATTGCTGCGACCTGCTGCACCAGCGTCGTTTTGCCCACCTGCCGCGGCCCCACCACGACCTGTATGAAGCGACGCGGCTCGTTGAGTCGCGCAGCCAGGATGGCCGCCTGCGGGCGCTGGAATGCTCCCGAAGATTTACTCTCCATACTGAGTATTTTTGCTCAGGACACTGAGCAAATCAACAAGGCTCGGCCAGGAATTTTTTCGGCTGGTGAGAAAACGAGACGAAATTCTCCGGGGTGACGATCACCGGCTTGGCGTGCGGAAACTGCTTCATGAACTGCTCCAGCCCCCGCAAAGATTTCTTCCTACCCGATTTGACCTCGATCGCATACAGCTCGCCCTGATGACGGTAGACGAAATCGACCTCGGCGTTCTTCTCCCACCAGTAAAACAGCTCGCCTGGCAGCTGCATCACTTCCGCCCCCACCGCCAGCTCAAAGACCCGCCCACGCTGCTCGGGGTCCGCCAGCGCGACAGCAACTGGCGCACCCCGGTCGTCTTGCCGACTTGGCGCGGGCCAACCAACACCTGGATCAACGGCGCAGGTTCGTTCAACCGCGCCTGCAAGCGGGCGACGAAAGGACGTTCGAAAGACGAATCCATCGCAGCAGCTTAGCATTGCCAGGGTCGTCTAGTATTTTTACAAGGCTTACCTTGCATTTTTCCAACTATTGATCAAGGCAGTGTGGTCGGCTGTCCACACTTCGCGCGAATCTCGGCGCTGGCAAGATGGCACTATTGCCGCACCCGGTCGCCCGCACCCTTGCCCAACACGGTCAGCACGAGATAGCGGAAGTAATCGGCGGGCCCCAGCCGCGCGAGCATCTGGGCATCGGTCATTGCCAGCCGTTCGGGCTGCGACATGTCGATGCCGCTATGTCGCCCGATGCATCACATCGCGTAATGCAAGGCAGGTCCGGCCAATCTCATCCCTCGTAAGCCCGGGATGCACGAGAAACATCAAGCTGGTCTCGCCGAGTTCCCGCGACACGGGAAGGCGCTGCGAAGGCCGCCAGGGGGTGTCATCGAACGCCTTCTCGCGATACACCTCCGAGCAGGAGCCTGCATAGCAGGGCACCGACAATGCGTTGATTTCTTCCAAGATACGGTCCCGGTTCCATCCTGGTCGCAGCCGTTGCGGTTCGACATAGACGTAGCATTTATAGCCCGCGTGTTCTATTTCCTCTGGCAATCTCGGCACACGCAAACCCGGCAAACGACGCGCGGCTTCCCAGATGGCGTTGGCGTTGCGCATGCGCTCTGCATGCCAGGCATTCATGCGCCGTAGCTGAATACGCCCGATCGCCGCCTGCATCTCGGTCATGCGCCAATTTGTGCCAAAACTTTCATGCAACCAGCGAAAGCCTGGCGAATGTTTGCGTTCATACACGGCGGCATAACTTTTGCCATGATCTTTGAATGCCCACATATCCCGCCAAAGATTTTCATCGTCGGTGGTGACCATGCCCCCTTCACCGCCGGTCGTCATGATCTTATCCTGGCAAAAGCTCCAGGCGGCCACATGGCCTATGCTCCCCACACTGCGACCTTTGTAGCGGGCACCATGCGCCTGTGCGCAATCCTCGATCACCTTCAAATGATGCCGACTTGCCAATTCCATGATGGGATCCATGTCTGCCGGCCATCCAGCCAAATGCACGACGATCACTGCACGCGTGCGTGGTGACAGAACCGTGGCAATCGTCTCAGCTGTAAGATTACCGCTGTCACGGTCCACATCCGCGAATACGGGTGTTGCCCCAGCATTTACCACGCAAGACACGCTGGCAATGAAACTCCGTGGCGTCACAATAACCTCATCACCAGGCCCTATTCCGAGCCCCTTGAGCGCCAAATCCAGCGCCACCGTCCCATTCGCCAGCGCGATGGCGTAACGGGTGCCAACCCATTCAGCGAACTCTTTTTCAAACGCCCGACATTCCGTGCCTGTCCAGTAATTCACCCGGTTGGAAAGCAACACGCGCCGGACGGCTTGTGCTTCTTCTTCCGTGTAATTTGGCCAAGGTGTAAAACCCGTCTCAAGCATGTCAAACCTTCACTTCATCAGCGGTCGTGCAGGGTTACCAATCACCGTCACGCCTAGCGGCACGCTCCTTGTCACGACTGCACCCATCCCGACTACCGCGCCCCGCCCGATCACAAGGGGCTCTCCGGGCTTCCCCTGACGGATGATCGCCCCGGCACCGATATAGGCATGATCCTCGATCACCACATTGCCGTTGCATTTCACGCCTGGCGCAAACGTGACATAGTCGCCGATCACGCAGTCATGTTCGACGTAGCTATAGAGATTCGCCTGAAAATGTTTGCCAATCCGGATGTTGCTGGTGAGCGTGACAAAGGGGCAGAGGATCGCGCCTTCGCCAAGCAAAACATCATCCATCTGCACTACGCTCTCCGCCCGTACTTCAAAAAAACGCACCCCATCTTCTGCGCATCGCCGGGCAAGCCGCTCGCGGATAGTGCCATTGGCGATCGCGATACTGACCCAGCGTTCCTCGGCGGGCTGGGCCAGCCAGTCGGCATAAGTCAGCACGCGATGCCCATTGATTGATTGACCCCGCGGCTGGTCATCGACAAACACGAGTTCGTAAGGCGCATCGGTCTTTGCCCATTGGGCCCGGGCCAGCGGCATCACGCCACGCCCGCAGCCACTCGCACCATAAACCGCCACGCGAATCACTGTGTTCCCTCGCTCGTAGAGGCGCCTGTAAACTTGGGCATGGTCGCTTCCCCTTTCGCACTGATGCCTTCTCGCGCCAGCACTTGCTTGATCGTCAGCCAGAGAATCTTGAGATCGAGCCAAAAATTGTGATGGTCCACATACCACACATCCAGCTTGAATTTCTCTTCCCAGCTCAATGCATTGCGGCCATTCACCTGCGCCCAACCCGTGATGCCCGGGCGGACCTCGTGTCGCCGCGCCTGCTCGGGCGTGTAGAGCGGCAGATATTCCATCAGCAGCGGCCGTGGTCCGATGAGACTCATGTCGCCCTTGAGCACATTCCAGAGTTCGGGCAGTTCGTCCAAGCTGGTAGCGCGCAGCCACCGGCCAAATGGTGTCAGACGCTGGGCATCAGGCAATAGCTCGCTGTTGGGCCCCCGTGCATCCGTCATCGTACGAAACTTGATCATCACGAAGGGTTTGCCGTGGAGCCCGGGCCGGACTTGGCGAAAGAACACTGGCTTCCCCAATTTGTACCGGATCATCCCAGCCAACACCACGATTGGAGCTGCCATGAGCGACAACAAGATGGAGGCGAAGACGATATCGAATGCTCGTTTCATCGCTCACAGCCCCAAGATTCTCAGGAGTTGCGCATTGATCTTACGCACATCGAAACGTTCTTCCGCCAAACGCCTACTGGTAGCACCCATGCTCGAGATCAGATCGGGCTCGAGAATGAACCGTTCCATCGCCGCAGCCAATGCCGGGGCATCCCGTACCGGTACAAGGAAACCATTGTGCCCCGGTACCACGGTTTCGCGGCAGCCGGGTGCATCCGTGGTGATGACCGCCCGCCCCATTGCCATCGCCTCCTGCGTGCTGCGCGGGACGCCCTCTCGGTAAGATGGCAGGACATAAACGTGGGTCTGGGTCAACCAGGGTTTGACCGCCACGTGTCCAAGCCACTCGATCACGCCTTCGTCTGCCCAGCTTTCCACCTCGGCGCGCCCTATGGCTCCAGGATTCTCATCCAGCCCACCTAGCAGCAAAAAACGCACGTCCGGATGGCGTGCCTTGATGATGCGTGCAGCCGCCACATATTCCCGCACGCCTTTCTCGCGCAGCAGGCGCGCGGCCATGGCGAAGGTGATGGGATGCTCTGGTAGGGAGGGCAAGGCGGCTCCTGGCCATTCGTCGAGATCGACGCCTGTCCCCCCAACACAGGAGACCCGCGCTGGTCGCGCAAGCCCACGTGTTTTTAGCTCTTTTGCGTCGTCTGGATTAAACGTCAATACGACATGGGCCCGCTGCAGCGCTAGGCGGTAAAGTATGGAGACCCCAGTTTGCAACATCCTTCGCTTGATATTCAGAGGTGCGCCGGGAACGGTAAACGCGAATCCCAATCCGGGAATCATGGCTACCCGATGCGGCACCGCAGCCCAAGCAGCCGCCATAGTTCCGTAGATCACAGGCTTAATGAAATAGCTCAGCACAACATCAGGACGTAAGACAGTCAAACTTCTGTACAGTGCCATCAGGCTGGCCGAGTCATGAAGCGGGTTCATTCCGGTACGAGAAAGCGGATAGTCCTGTGTTTCCGCTCCCAAGGCGTGCACGGCGGTACGGCTTTCTTCGTCGAAATCCGGCGCTAGCGTCACTACGCGGTGGCCACGACTGGCGATCTCACGAATCAACGGCCCTCGAAAATTCGCTAACGAAGGTGCAAAACTGGTGATAATGGCGACGGTCTTCATTTTCTATGCTCGATAACAGGCAAACCAAAGATCGCGGTAGACTTGGCCAAGGCAAGACGATGGGAGACGAAGTACCAGTCTTCGGTGACCAGAAACACAAGGTGCCCGCCTGCCGGCAGCATCGCTCACCCCATCGCCCCTGCCAGCCAATCCGGCAGGTTGCGCCAGCCGATCGCCGGCACCGGCTGGCGCGGCTGGTCTCTGTCTCCCCCGAAGAGCACCGCCGCGCGGGCTGCGCCGATTTCTTCGGCGAGCCTAGCAAGCGGCGCGAACCAGTCAGCGGCGGGGGTCTCGCCGGCCTTGCACTCCAGCGCGAGACGCGGCACGCCGTCCACCTCCAAAATCAGATCAATCTCACGGCCATGGGCATCGCGGTAGAAAAACAGTTCATGGGGTAGGAGCCGGTTGCGCAGGGTCTTGATCGTCTCGCTCACCACCCAGGTCTCTAACAGGGGACCGCGCATCGGCCCCAGCGCAATGGCCTCTTCGCTGCGCTGGCCGGCCAGCCAGGCCGCAAGCCCCACATCGAGAAAATAGAGCTTGGGGGTTTTCACCAGCCGCTTGCCAATATTGCGATGCCAGGGTGAGAGCAGGAAGATCAGGTAACTTGCTTCCAGCACCGACAACCAACTCTTTGCCGTGTTGTGGGTAATCCCGCAATCGGCCGCAAGCTGGGAGAGATTCACCAACTGCCCGGTGCGCGCCGCGCACATGCGCAGAAACCGGTGAAAGGCGCCCAGATCACGCAGCTCCAGGATCTGGCGCACATCCCGTTCCAGATAGGTTGTCGTGTAATCGGCGAACCAGACATGAGGGGGAATGGCGCGGTCGTAGAGCGGCGGGAAGCCGCCTTTGAGCAGGCACTCGGGCAAGGTGGCGGGGAGAAGCTTTGCCTCAAGCAATTCCTGCATGGACAGGGGCAGCAGGTTCAAATGCCCCACCCGCCCCGCCAGGGACTGGGCGATGCCGCCGCGCAAACCCGGCTGCCACGAGCCCGTCAGCACGAAGCGGCCGGTGCGGCGATCGGCATCGAGCACTTCCTGCAACCAGGAAAAGAGCGCCGGCGCGCGCTGCACCTCGTCGATGATCGCCCCTTCGGGAAAGCGCCCGAGAAACGCGCGCGCATCCTGTCGCGCAAAGTCCTGCTCGTCCGGATTTTCCAGCGAAACATAGGGCTTGTCGGGAAACGCCAGACGCGCCAACGTCGTTTTGCCCGACTGACGCGGACCGATGATCGCGACCGCTGGATACCAACCCGCCAACTGATGCAGAGAAGCCTGGGCCTGTCGGGGAATCATGACGGCCATCCTAGCGGTCCAGTCGGGCAATTGTCAATTTGAATTACAATTGCCCAGCACGCTCGTGACCAAGAAAGCCTGGGTTAGGCACGCTGAGACTGCGGTGGTCACGATAGCTTGGACGGCCACCGGGTTGGAATACGCTAAGGCTGGTGCCGGAGAGATGGTTTTGACTTTCCCGGATTTGGAGGATTGTAGCTTGAGCGCTGTGGAGCCTGCGGGCAGCTGCGATGGTTTTCATCATCCGGTCAAACTCGTGGCATCTCATGACCTAAACGCTACGCAACAGGTCACCTTGGCTGCCTGCTTGGAACGGCGGGCCTTTGAGGGCAAGCCAAAAGTATCTGGCTTCTTCACATTGCCGTCCAGCCTGCTTGGAACGGCGGGCCTTTGAGGGCAAGCCAAAAGTAAGCCTACCACCAACCACCAAATCCGCTGGTAAAGCATTTCATGCACGAGGGAAAATATTCCAAAGGCGAGGAGTGCGAACAGGAGCGCACGCTGTACTGGTAACCTGGGAAGCCCTCTCCAGTTCCTCAAAGCATATCGCACTAGCAGATAAAAGAAGAGACCAATCACCGCCACACCCAACACACCAAACTCCGCCAGAATCCAAATCGGCGTGCTATGAATGACCATGGGAAACCCAAACCACTGGGAGCTTACTGCGATAAACACCCCCAACCCGGTTCCGGTTAAGGGTTCTTGCCGCCACATCTGGAGTGCATGCCAATTGGCATCCCATCGCGCTTGATCACTCGACTCGGATGACCACGCCGACTGAATCCCCAGCGCCGACTGAATCCCCGGCGCCGAATTGTTGATTATTATCCATACTAGCCCGGCGACCAGCACACCTTGTGCGAGTAGGCGCCGGTCAGTCATGCGCCCCAACCACGCAACCATCCACATCACTAATGAAGCCCCCAGCGCAGCGCGAGAGCCCGTCAGGATGATTCCTAACAAGACAATCCCCATGGCCAACGGTAATATGACTTTTACGCCCCGTACTTTTCTTGCCAATAGGCGAGACCACACAGCGGCATAGCCTAGAAACAAGGCCAAAATCATCAATAGCTGAAACGCAAACGCGTTTCTGTTTCCAGCATAACCCTCGAAGTTGGCCGACAGATCCCCAAACAAATGGAGACCAGCTGTGTGCAACCACCGTATGACAATCTGAAATACGACCAGCACACAGGCTGTCGCGAACAGTGTCTCGATAAACCGCCTCCTACCATGTGCTGCATGATGTTCGACCACGAGATATCCAGCCGCAAGATAACCGAGCAAAACCAACCAACCGAACAATCTATTGTTCACAGCCCAAGCATTGAGGCCTATTTTTCCATAACCCCACACGAAACCAAAGACCAAAAGCAGTGTGATGGCTACAAGCATTGCGTTAAAGCGCGAGACATTCCATGTGGGCCATGTCCGTTGGAATCCAACGTGCAACGCCACAGCGCCAAGCGCAAGCATGGCGAAAGGATCCGCCAGATTGACATTGATTACGTTGCCCGGCCAAGAAACATGCACCTGAAAAAAAACGGTCAGTGCGATCGCCAGCCCTAAGATCCATGCTGCATTTTTTGTCAGAGCAAGCATTTTCTCTGAGCCCCTTTCCTGAATGATGCAATCACTATCAACAGCCAAATCGTGTCGAGGCAAAGCAAACATCACAGCAGTCACAAAGAGTGTTGTCAACAGGGATGCGCTCCCGATGATAACTGAAGCAGCCACAGCATCTGCAGAGCCTATACCCAAATGCCCAAGCACCAGTAAAGACGCAACTTCCCTGGGCCCCCACCCCCCGACACTAATCGGCATGCTTGCAGCGAAGCTAATGACCGCAGCGGCAGCAAGCAATTTCAGCACGCCGGCCGTTGGGACAATCGATGTTAAGACCACGACAAAGGATGCCAGCATCGCCAGCAGAGCAAGAAACGTAATAAATATGTCCTGAAAAAGTTTTAAGAGATATCTCCAGGTCAACATGCCAGAAAAAAGTTTTTTCTCAAAACTCCCTCTTCCGACGAACGCACTGACCGCGCCACCGCCACAAACGATAAGGGTCACTTGACCCAAGGAAAGCTCTCCAATGAATTGGCCAACGAGCTGTTCGCCAAAGACATACACAGCTCCGAAAGTAGCAAGACCCCCACTGATAAGAGCCAACAATCCACGTTCATATGCTACCAACGCCGAATTTACAGCCGGAGCAATACCAATTTTATGGAAAACGGCCTGACGTCCCGCTACTTGTGCCAGCAGCGGAACAAAGAATAGACCTGCGGCATAACCCGCCATATTCGCCCGCGCAGTTACGTCAAATGGCAGATGGATGCCAAAATGCACCGTCACTCGCCAGGAACGGAACAGCACCAATAAAAGATTGAGCGTAAGCAACGCAAACAGACTAGCCCAGGTTCCCACGGAAAGATGGCTAAGGCGGTGTGCGACTTCATATGGCCCAACCCACCAAAACACCAGAAAAAGAACGATGAGCGTACAACCGAAAGTTATTGCGCGTTTTGCTGACATTAAAATTACCTCAAAATCCCGATAGAAACGGCAGCTGAGTTATTTCTTCACAAAATCCCACCACGCCTCCCACATCAACACATCCCACAGGTAATACGCCCAGTTGCGCCGGCCCGAAAGATGCTCCGCCCATTGTCTGCGCACGGGCTCGGGGTTGAGAAAACCTTCGCGTTTGAGCCGTGCTTCGGACAGCAAATCCTCCGCCCACTCCCGCAGCGGCCCGCGCAGCCACTGATCCAGCGGCACGCCGAAGCCCATCTTGGGCCTTTCCATCAATTCCCTCGGGACATGCTTATAAAGCACCTGGCGCAGCAGCCACTTGGACTGGCCATCGCGAATCTTCATGGAAAGCGGCAGCTGCCAGGCGAATTCCACCACGCGGTGGTCCAAAAGCGGCACGCGGGTTTCCAGGCTCACGCCCATCGCCGCACGATCCACCTTGACCAGGATGTCGTCGGGTAGATAGGTGAGCTGGTCGAGGAACATCATCACGTCCTCGAAAGGCTGATCTCCGCGCGCAAGACGTGCGGGCCACTCGTCGCGGCGGGAAAGAATCGTCTCGGGCTCGGTGGCGCCCAGCACCAGCTCCTCGGCCGGATGCTTCCAGTGGGAGACCAGATAGCGATACACCGCCTCAAGAGAATCCAGCGCCACGAGCTCGGCCAGCTTGTGCATCTTGTCGCCCGCGAGCTTGACCCTAAGCCGACGCGGCAACACTGGCTGGAGCAAGCCAAACAAGCGGTTCCAGGCCTGCGGGGAGGGGGCAGTCGTCACCGCGGCCAGCGCCCGACGCAGTGGCATGGGCATCCGGCCCAGCCGCTTCCACAGCGCGCGCGTCCAGAAATAGCGGTTGTAGCCTCCAAAGAGCTCATCGCCCCCGTCGCCCGAAAGGCTCACCGTCACGTGCTGGCGTGCCAGTTGCGCCACCAGGAAGGTGGGGATTTGTGAGGAATCGGCAAACGGCTCGTCGTAAAGCGCGGGCAGATGCGGAATGACCGCCATCGCCTCATCGGGTGTGACGTAAAGCTCCGTGTGCTCGGTGCCCAGATGACGCGCTACCGCCTTGGCGTGCTCGGCTTCGTTGTAGTCCCCCTCATGGAAACCGATGGTGAAGGTCTTCACCGGCCGACTCGATTGCGCCTGCATCAGCGCCACAATGGTGGTTGAGTCGATGCCGCCCGACAAGAATGCGCCCAAAGGCACATCCGCCAGCATCTGCCCGGTGATGGATTGCTTGAGCAGGCGTTCCAACGCCTCTGCGGCCTCGGCATCCGTGCCCACGAAGGGCTCACGAAGCCCCGCCTCCACCGCATTCGCCACGCGCCAGTAAGCTTTGACCTCCCCTCTCCCACCGGGAGATGGGTTGGGGGTGAGGGCAACTCCCCTCTCCCCCGGGGAGAGGGGCTGGGGGTGAGGGCCACTCCCCTCTCCCCCTGGGAGAGGGGTTGGGGGTGAGGGCAACCCCCCTCTCCCGGCGGGAGAGGGGTTGGGGGGTGGGGGCCGCAAATCGAACTGCACATAACACCCCGGCGGCAACTTCCAGATGTTCTCGTAAATGCTCCACGGCGCGGGCACATAGTTGTGGCGCATGAAGAGCGCCAGCGCACGGCGCTCGATGCCGTTGTCGAAGCCCGGAAACGCCCGCAGCGCCTTGAGCTCCGACCCAAACACCAGCGCCCCGCGCACCCAGCCGTAATAGAGCGGCTTTTCCCCCATGCGGTCGCGGGCGAGCGTGAGCGTGCGGGTTTCGCGATCCCACAACGCGAGCGCGAACATCCCTACCGCGCGCTTGAGCGTCTCTTCGACACCCCAGGCCTCGAAGTAGGCCAGCAGTGTTTCGGTATCCGAATGCCCCCGCCACGCACCCCCCTCGCCCGCTGGGAGAGGGGTCGGGGGTGAGGGCCACTCCCCTCTCCCGCCGGGAGAGGGGTTGGGGGTGAGGGCCACTCCCCTCTCCCCCTGGGAGAGGGGTTGGGGGTGAGGGCCGCTTTCCTCTCCCCCTGGGAGAGGGACTAGGGGTGAGGGCGCCACTTCACGCCAAATGGCCTCCAGCACCGCCTCTGTCTGCGACAGCACTTCATGATTCCAGAAGCGCAATACCCTGATCCCGTGCTCCGCAAGGTAAGCTTCGCGCTGGGCATCGCGCTCAAACCGCTCGGCATGTTGCCCACCGTCGAGCTCGATCGCAAGCTTCAGCTCGGCGCAGTAAAAGTCGAGCACGTAGGGCGGCACCGGGTGTTGCCGTCGAAACTTCCGGCCGGCCAGGCGGCGATCCCGCAGGAGATACCACATCAAACGCTCGGCGTCGGTGGCCTCGCGGCGCAGCTGGCGCGCGAAGGCTCGCAGTTCCATGGGGACGCTTCTGCCCTCACCCCTAACCCCTCTCCCGCAAGCGGGAGAGGGGAAAACTTGCGTCCCTTCTCCCTCTGGGAGAGTGGTCAGAGCAGAGAACCCCCCTCTCTCGCTGGGAGAGGGGTTGGGGATGAGGGCCACTCCCCGCTCGCCCTGGGAGAGGGGTTGGGGGTGAGGGCCGCTCCCCTCTCCCGCCGGGAGAGGGGTCGGGGGTGAGGGCCACACGTCTCTCTTCCCGTCAGAACGGCCAAGGGTGAGGGCCTTCCTCAACTCCAGATGGTTGTAAATCTCCCCATTGAACGCGATCACATAGCGGCCGGAAGCCGACACCATCGGCTGATGCCCAGCCGGGGAAAGATCGAGTATCGCAAGCCGCCGGTGGGCAAGCGCCAAGCCGGCAGCCTCATCCACCCACACCCCGGCGTCGTCCGGGCCGCGGTGGGTGAGCGTGTCCGCCATGCGGCGTGCGGTATCGGGCAGCGCATCTGGCAAACGGTGAGAAGTCCAGAATCCGGTCAGGCCGCACATGAGGGCAAGTTCCTTCCGTCGAGCATGGCGAGTTCTGGGATTGGGATCAATGGCATGCCTCAGCCCCCCCGAATCGACGGCGGCGCCAACATGTTCTCGATCAAGCGAATTATCACGTCCTTGTTCTTGGCGTCGGATTCCGCCACCAACAGCGCCAGTGCCGCCAGCCCCACGTCGTTGATCACCGGCTCGCCGTCGCGCATGAGCCGCCCGTTGCGCGCTAGAAAATCGACGAACAGAAACGCCCCGCAACGCTTGTTGCCGTCCGAGAACGGATGGTCCTTGATGACGAAATACAAAAGGTGCGCAGCCTTGGTCTCGATGGTGGGATAGGCCGATTCGCCAAACACCGTCTGCTCCAGGTTGCCCAAAATGGCCGCGAAGGCATCCCCGCGCTCGTGCCCGAACAGATCGGAGGCTTCACCTCGCGCCATCAAATCGGCCTTGAGCCGCGCAATTGCCGCACGGGCCTCATCCAAACTCGGCAATTCACCGCCTGGACTGCCCGCCGGAGCGGTGAGCAGCCCCTCGTCGTAACGTTGCAGCCAGAGAAAGGTCTGGGTGTAGCGGGCAATCACATCCACCAGCCCGCGGCCTTGATCTACGGTGAGCGCCTCGCCCGCAGCGGCCTTCTTGACCAGTGCGAGTGCGGCTTCCAGCTCGGCGGCGTTTTGCTCGAAACGCTGGCGGTCAAGCGTGAAGCCGCGGGTCAGATGTTCGCGCAGCACGCCTGTAGCCCACTGGCGAAAGCGTGTGGCACGCGTGGAGTTGACGCGGTAGCCGACGGAGATAATGGCGTCGAGGTTGTAATACTCGATTTCGCGAACGACTTGGCGCCCGCCCTCGCGTTGAACCGTTGCATTTTTTGCAACAGTTGCTTCCCGCTCCAGTTCGCCACTGACGAAGATATTATGCAGATGGCGCGAGATCACCGATTTGTCGCGCTCGAACAGGTCGGCGATCTGGTGCAGGCTGAGCCACAGGTTGTCGCGATCGAGCCTCACCTCCACACGGGCTTCACCGCTGTCGTAGATCACGATGTCAGCATCAGGCTTCATGATCCCTTTCGTCCGCTCATTTCATCTCACCGTTTGCGCCGGGGGCGGCAGCTTGCTCGTACAACACCGGCCCCACCCGCCCGATATGGGCGCACAAGGAAGGGTTATCCACAGCGGCAAGCCAGCACAAATCGACCTGATAGGGCAGGAGTAAGCGCTTGAATGCCTCGCGCACCGTGCTGCGCGAGCCGACCAGCCCCCTATTCCCCTCCATCTCGAGCTAGTCCTAGAGCACGTTCCACGCCAGTTCGTGCGTAAACTCAAAGCCCTGGATCAGGCCCTGCCGCTCCAGTTCCGATAGTGGCCGCTCGCGGCTTAACGCCACCGCCGCCGCAAGTTGTCGCAAGGCGCGCTGATAGTTGTCGAAGCGCTGTTTCCAGCGGATGTCTGGGTCCGTCATCTCTCTTGGCTCGTCTGTTGAGTTCGCATCGTGATCAGGTTGTCTGGGTGATGGACTTCTCCCCTCTCCCCCTGGGAGAGGGGTTGGGGGTGACTCGTGAACCCATCTCTGACAGACTTGATCTCTCCCCTCTCCCCCCGGGAGAGGGGTTGGGGGTGAGGGCCGCTCCCCTCTCCCCCCTGGGAAAGGGGTTGGGGGTGAGGGCCACTCCCCTCTCCCCCCGGGAGAGGGGTTGGGGGTGAGGGCCACTCCCCTCTCCCCCCTGGGAGAGGGGTTGGGGGTGAGGGCCTTCCTCAACTCCAGATGGTTATAAATCTCACCATTGAACGCGATCACATACCGGCCCGAAGGCGACACTATCGGCTGATGCCCGGCGGGCGATAGATCGAGGATCGCAAGCCGCCGGTGGGCAAGCGCCACGCCTGCCGTCTCATCCACCCACACGCCGGCATCATCCGGCCCACGATGCACGAGGGTATCCGCCATCCGCCGCGCGGTGTCAGCCAGCGCATCGGGCAGGCGGTGGGGAGTCCAGAATCCGGTCAGGCCGCACACGGATAATCTTCTCGCCTATGCCGGAAGTGTCGAGCAAGTCTGAGTAAGGATGTCGGTACTAAGCGCAGCAGCGTCAGGGCGCCAGCAACCCGGTGGCGCGCGGCCGTGCGGGCAATCCGCCGGATGGCATCGATCCCTATGTAATCCTGATTAAGAGCAAACCCTGCCGCGGTAAAAAACGCAATGCGATCGAACAACATGGCAACACCACGACGTGTTTGCGCATCCAAATCGCTTGAGCCCAGCAATTCCGCAAGAAAAACCAACGAACCCGGTGGTTCCATCTCTCGTAACTGATCGCTTCGATTCATCGCCTGCTGATTGTAAACAGCGGTGGGAATTTCGGAATGTGCAACGGGGTAGCGCAACGCAAGCTTGCACCACAGGATGATGTCTTCCCCTCGCTTGATCCCCACAGGAAACCCTCCCATTTCCATGGCACAGCTCCTTTTGACGCAGGCCGTAATCGAATTGACCAGGGATAAACCATTCCCATACGCCTCGAAAAAGTTATCCACGACCCCGACCCAACCCCCACGAAACACACTGCGTGGGCGATAGTATTGGCCTGCTCGAAATATCCTGTGGGCCGTGCTGTAGAGACCTGCCTCCGGAAACCGTTGGATTAGTCTCTCCAATGTCTCCAAATGGCCTGCCTCCCACCAGTCATCTGCATCCAGGAAGGCGACATGCTCATGGCGGGCCTCTCGAATCCCTCGATTGCGGGCAGCACTTACGCCCCGATTGGCCTGCTTAATCAAGCGCACCGGCTCTGAATAAGATTTAACGATCTCTGCGCCGCCATCAGTCGAACCATCGTCGACCACGATCACCTCTGCCGGAGGGGTCGCCTGCCCGAGAACGCTTTCAATGGCCTTTGCAATATGGCGTTCCTTGTTGTAGAGGGGTATGACAACGGAAATCACGGCGCTACCTTTCCAGCCACGCTGCCAGGTGGTGGCGAACTGACCGAAGCGCACGGTAAACGAACGCAGTGCTGCGAAGTTGCATAGTCGAAATCAGCAACAAAACCGCCGCCCGCTGGTAATCCAGCATCCTCCGGCCTGCACCCGCTACCGAGGTGAGATGTAGCCAGTGCTTCGCGGCAGCTGGATCGTTCCCCGCCATCCGGCAAAACATGCGGTAGGCGTCAAACAACAGCACCTCACGGGCTTCACCTTCATAACGAGACAAAAGCGTTTTGAATGCTGGCAGCAACAGCGCTGTCTGACCGCTACCCTCACGCATGCCCGTGACGATCGCGCCCACGCCATCTTCGGATAATTCTGGAAACAATGCGGCCCACTGCCGACGGCGTACAAGGTCGGCGCGTCGTTGCTGATCACTGGTATGGCGCGCGGAAACCTGCCCATCATGAACGCGATAATGCAACACCACCTCATCCGTGTTGACCAGTCGGTATCCCGCCGCCCACGCGCGTTGCCAGAGATCATAATCCTGTGCACGATCGAAATCCTCGCGGTAGCGCAAACTGGAAAATGCAGCGCGCCTACCGACGACGGTCGGATGGGCGAACGGCACGTCGAAAAGCAGGCGAACTTGGCACCCCTCGTGTGTCTTGGGATAACGCCAGAGCGCACGCCACGCACCAAAACACTGCACCGCTCCGCCACAAAAATCCGCCCCTCTTTCTGCAAGGCATTTGAGCTGATGAGCAAGCCGGTTTGGTAGCGCTATATCATCCGCGTCCATCCGCGCGAGCCATTCACCCTGCGCAAGTTCAATCCCTTCGTTGAGGGTGGCCACCAGCCCGTGGTTTTCGCGGCTGATCAAGCGAATGCGGGGATCGCTCGCTGCGTAACGCTGCAGGACGGCCAAAGTGCCATCCGTCGAGCCATCGTCGATGATGATGAACTCGAAATCCTGGAACGACTGCGCCAGGATGGATTCGATTGCCTGGCCGACGAAGCGTTCCGCGTTGTAAACAGGCATCAGCACCGAGACGAGCGGCGATGCTTGCAGTCTCATAACGCTCACAAAACAATCCACCCAGGCGAATAAAGGTCGCGCGTGTCGAAGTCCCGAACCTTGAACCACTGCTTTGGCGCAACCACGATTTTGTCTCGCCACTGATTAAGCCACGCGCCCCACCAACTGAAGCTGCTGTTGGCGAGGACATGATGGCGACACGCGCTCATGAGCTGCATGTCACGGTAACTGTTCTTGCCTCGGTTATGCTCGACGATGGTCAGCGGCGCAGACAGACGCAGATTACCCCGAACCCACTCGGGATCGTCGGAGAAGACATAAAAGTGCGGATTCCGTAACCGTCCCATCATGACCGCTAGCGCCTGCGGATAATAGGCCGTCAGATCCACGCCGTGCACCCTGCGGACAACCGGATCCTGAACGAAATCGCCGCGCCTGACATGCACGGACACACTCTCGTGCATCGCCATCTCTTCCATGAGCGTTCGGTTCCGCTCATCGAGTGCAACCGCGAAGCGGAAGGCGGCGCGGACGGACCCGGCATGCCGCTGAAAATACCGTTCGCTTTGCCAATAGCCATCAAGGTAGGCATTCGGGCCGAGCGTCTCGAAGCCCGGCCAATAGTGAAAATACGGCTCCAGGGCGTAGCTTGCTGGCAGCAGCCAGCGCAGACGCTTGCGGACAACCAAACGACGTGCGAGCGGATGCGAAAACCCACCGAGCACCTGACGCATTTCGGAAGGCGTGGCACGGGGTAGATCGAGCCCGAAGACCCGGTCCAATTCGAGGCCCTGATGCAAGTGCACCCTATCAAACCACTCCAGGTCGAATCGCAAAGGCACGCCGTGTCGAAGCGACAGGGCAAGCCCCGCAGCGTACTGGAACATTTGGTTGCCAAGGCCCCCGCACAAACGAACGATGATCATGGCTAACTCAACCGAACGCTTACCATCCGAACAAACGCCGGCACGGTCCGCAGGTGCAGGTAACCCAACGCCACGGCGGCGGTTCCGCCCAGAAGTAGCACCGCAAACGCAAGCCATGGTCCATGATTTTCCGCAGTCCATGTCTGCGCTGCTGCACCGGCCAGAAGCACCAGCAGCCCGAGCATACGCCGTCGGACCGGCAGGCGCAGAGCCATCTGTTGATTGGCGCGCCAGGCCACCAACGCGGCCTTGATTCCAGCAGCCGCCACCAAACCCAAACCGAACATCCATGGCGTGAGATCGAGCGCTTGAACCGCCACGGCACTCAACAGACTGCCGACTGCGCCTACGGTAAACGGGCCCATGAACGGCTTATAGTCTTTGTTAGCGAGCGCAATGACGGTGAAGGCATTCACTGTGAGCCTTGCCACTTCGAGCAGACAGCCGAACACCACCCATTGAGCCGCAGCATGATAGGCCGGCCCGGCCAGAAGGAACAGGAACTGCGGGGCCATGACGAGCAGAAGGCCCCCCCATGCCCAATACAAGGGCAGCAGTGTCCCAGTCAGGGCGGAGCTGACCTCGGCCTTCTGGCCTGCTCGCTCTACTCCGTTGAGATTGCGGAAGAAATAGGGATATACGTATTGGAAAATGAAGGACTCCATCACAGAAGTCATTTGCGCCGGAACACTCAGCGACACCAAAAACACGCCGAGCGTCTCTGCCGACCAGTACCGTTCCAGCACAAAACGGTAACCATTGCCCTCCAGCCACATGGCTCCCGTCACGGCGGTGAGCGAAAGGGCGAAGTGCCAGTAGTGCCGATCCTTGAAAAAGGGCTGGCTAGGAGGCGTAGCCTCTGCGCTGGAGCGCGTGGAAAATAACAACCGGTTGAGCGCCCCCCGAACGCTCCAAAACGCCACTGCCGCACCAACGGCCTGGCCACCGAACCAGCTAACGCCATCAACGCGCCACGCTACCGCGAGCACAGCGAAGAGCAGGGGCAGTCCCGCTGCAGCCGTCCCGCACGCCACCGCTGCCATTCGGTGCCCGAGGGCGTTGGCCACCGCGCTATATGTCTGCGCCCCCGTTGAAAACAGGATGACAGCAACGACAGCCCCTCCGACGCTTAAAGACAAAATCAGGTCATGGGAAATAAGGGCCCCATACCACACGGCCGCCGCAGCCCCAACCAGGGATGCCACACTTGCCCAGTAAATCAAATTCTCCCGCAGCCGCTCTGCAAGTTCGGCAGTATTGTGCCACTCATGCAAGTGGCGTTGCAGCCACTGGCCACTTGGGTTGATTAGAAGCAAACCCGCAAATGCCACGAACACATTCAGCAGCGCAACGAGGGCATACTCGGAAGGCGGCAGAAAGTGTGTCATCGCGGCGAAACCACCCAGCGCAACGGCAGTGTTCAAGAAGCGGCCAAACGCCACGGTCATGGCTTCGACTTTGTTCATGGCGAACAAAGCCCGAGTGCCGATAGGATTTCATCGCCCACGGTCCGAGCGAACCGTTGGACCGAAAAACGCTGCGCGGCCTCCGATTCGAGAAACTCGGCGATCGAGCGTTGATAGGTTAGGTACCGAGCCTCCGGCATGGCGTGCAGATAGTGGTAAAGCTCGGCATAGGACGCGAAGCGTCGGCGATCGATGAAACAGTCCTGCGGGATATAGTCCGTGACATCTTCCGCTCCCCAATAGACAGGCACATTTCCAGCACAGAAGGCGTCGAAGATTTTCTCGGTGATATAGCCGCGCAACCCAGAAACGTTTTCAAAGACAAGCGAGAAGCGCGCATGCCGAAGCACTGGAGCCTTCGCCGGTATCGCTCCCCGCCAGGAGGGAAACCACCTCACGATTCGAGGCAACATCCTTTCGGCCCGGTGAATGAGACCCCCAAGGCGCGCCGGCAGCCTTGGCGAGACATCCCACCCCCTGCCATACAGCGCGAAGTCCTGAGGGGCATGCCGCTCGAACCAGCGAATCGCTCGCACACGCTCACGATATAAGTCTTGCGCTCGCCGCCACACCGGCAAGGCCTTGTTGGCCGCAATCATTACCAGTAACTGGGGCCGCTGCCCATAACCATCGACCACGCCCCTGCCCAAGGGGTGGGCCAAATGAATCTGTGTTGCCAGGCCCTTTTCGACCAGATCCGGGTTCCACGTAAACACCACTCGGTACTGACGCAGCAACCGCTCATCGACGTTGGCCGGATGAACGAGACCGCATTCGGTTAGAATCGCAAAGGCAGGCACCTCATGTTGGATCGGCTGAGCATTGACGTGAACGACAAAAGCGGGCTTGCGGCTACCAAGATGATTCAACGGCAGCAAATCGGCGCCATGCAGCCTCAACTCATTCCGCAGCGCCATCCATGGCCGGCTAAGTCCGTCCCGTATGTTTTCGTTTAGAAATGGCTCAGCGGAACCACCGCTGTAACACAAAGCTCCAGTCAATGGTCTCCATCTAGGAAATGTTGTGGGGATATTTTTGATTTCAGAGAGCACTTACATCTACACCTTACCTTGGCCGCACCCAGCGCGAATAGGGCTGTCAGCTCCTTTCAGAATCCAACTCTCCCAGACAAACTCGTAATTCCACATCTGGGTATGGCTGCGAGCGAGTTTCGATCGAATCGCTTGCCTTCGCTCAGCCGCTTTGGGCACAAAGTTGTGGAACTGGATTTGCAAAAACTGAATTCTGCCAATCCAATTTGTATCGATCAGCAAATCAAGCAGATCGTACTCTCCTCCTTCGATATTGATCTTCATCAAATCGACGCGGTCGACACCCATTGATTCCAACACCTTATCGGCGCGCCTCAGTTGCGCGAGATTCTGACCACGTGACGTTACTTCGCCTTCCAAGAAAGACGACCCGTCTCCTTCAAGCTTGATCGGCAAACTCGCATTCCGGGAACCGAGGCCATAGTTGAAGACCTCGACCTTGGGGTTACCAGCAAAACGGGAAACACAATACCGGTAATATTCGCCCACAGGCTCAAAAACCAAAACCCGGCAGCCGTACCGACCATGGATCGCATTAGCGAAATCACCGACATAGCCACCAACGTCAATGACCAGGCTTCGTGCATCAAGGGGGTACTTGAGACGCAGCGTTTGATCCCCATTGTCTCTGAACCAGCGCCGGACCTCGAGCAAAAATGGGTCTCGGCGAACGCAAAGCCCATAAAGCCACTTGGCGCGTTGGATAATGGCCTTGGCTGGGTTCATGTGCGCTCCCGTGTTCGTTCACACTCGACATTCAAGCTGATCAGAATCCCGTTTTCCTTGTCCATGTGGGGAATGTAGGCCTGGGAGAAGTCGTCCACATGGGCGTGCTCGGTTTCCCGCCAGTCGTAGCGGCGGATATTGACGAAACCCGCTGCACTTAGCTCGCGCGAAAGCGAGTCAAAATCGAAGACGTTGTAGTGGATGTTGTAGAGGTAATCCTGCCGGCCAAACAAAGGCCCGATCACGAGGTCGAGCTTGCCGAAGCGTCGATAGACTTCGCAAATCTGAGCAAAATCCGGCACGGAGATGCGCAGCACCCCGCCGGGCTTGAGCACGCGATGCCACTCCGCGAGTACACGCGGCACGTCGCGCCGCTTGAAATGTTCCAGCACGTGGCAGTTGTAGATGAGATCGACCGAGCCGTCCGGAATGAAAGACAGATTGTCGATGGTGGCGACGTGATCCACATGGGGATAGTCGATCGCGTCGATGTGGACAAAACCTGGGATATAGCGCTTGCCGCAGCCGAGGTGGAGTTTCATTGGTTGAGCTCGGTGAAGGATTGTTCTAGCCCTTGTCGTAATTTGACACGTGGTTGCCAACCCAGCGCCGCCAAGCGTGACACATCCAGCACCTTCCTCGGCGTGCCGTCGGGCTTGCTGGCATCGAACACGATTTCACCCTGATAGCCCACGACGTCGCGCACGAGCTCGGCGAGTTCGCGGATGGTGAGGTCATGACCAGTGCCGATGTTGATGAGGGGAGGATGCTTGCCCTCATTCCTTCGCCCGAGGGTAGAGGGGGGTTGCGCCCTCACCCCTGCCCCCTCTCCCAGAGGGAGAGGGGCGCCGGTGAGGAGGGCATCGAATTGCTCGTCCGGCAAATTCATGAGAAAGACGCAGGCATCGGCCAGGTCGTCGCTGTAAAGGAATTCCCGCCTGGGCGTGCCGGTGCCCCACAGCACCACGCGCGGCGGCGCGCCTTCGAAGCAGGTGGCATGAAGGTCGCGTTTGATGTCCGCCGGGATAGGGCCATGGCGGCGTTCGTCGGCCTCGATGGCGGCCCAGTTCTTTTCCATCGCCAGTTTGGCCAGGTGGAACTTGCGCAGCATGGCCGGGATGACGTGGGAGGTGGTGAGGTCGTAATTGTCCCCGGGGCCGTAGAGGTTGGTGGGCATGACGGCGAGGAAGCGCGTGCCGTACTGCCGGTTGTAGGCCCAGCACATTTCGATGCCGGCGATCTTGGCCACCGCATAGGGGCGGTTGGTGGGCTCGAGCGGGCCGGTTAGAAGGTACTCCTCCTTGATCGGCTGCGGGCAGTCGCGCGGGTAGATGCAGGAGGAGCCGAGAAAGAGCAGGCGCTTCACCCCCACCCGCCAGGCCTCGTGGATGACGTGGGTCTCGATGGCCAGGTTCTGGTGGATGAACTCGGCGGGATAGCTGTCGTTGGCGAGGATGCCGCCCACCTTGGCGGCGGCCAGGAACACGTATTCCGGCCGCTCGCGTTCGAAAAAGGCCCGCACGGCGGCCTGGTCGGTGAGATCGAGCTCGGCATGGGTGCGGGTGATGAGGTGGGTATAGCCTTTGGCGGTGAGCATCCGCATCAGGGCCGAGCCTACCAGGCCGCGGTGGCCGGCGATGTAGATTCTGGCGTCTCTTCTCATGAGTGCGCGAATGTCCTTACTTGGGGAACAAGGGGTTGATGTGTTTCAACCCCGGGAAGCGCGCGAAATCATTGTCGGCGGAATAGATGTCGTAACCCTGCTCGAGGGCCAACGCGGCGATATGGTTGTCGGTGCTGAGATTCGCCGCGGTGCCCGTGTGCACCAGCAGATTGCGCAGGATCGCCCAGTGGGCGCCACCGGGGGCGCCACCGGGGGCGACCAGGCGCACGGGCGGCTTCGCAAGCCAGCCGTCCACGTAGGCTACGGCATCTTCGGGCGTCAATGGCTTGGGGAAAATGCGCGGACTGGTGCAAATGCGAAGGAAGGCCAGCACCGACACCCAGGGAATGCCGACCGTCGTCGCACCCGACAAGACCTTCTCCCACCACGCCTTCGCCGCCTTGTGCTGGGGCAGGTCCCGGTTGACCGCATCAATCAGCAGATTGGCATCGACCAGGGTCATTTGCGCTGCTCGAGCTTGGCGCGCAGAGCCAGATTCTCCAGCTCGTCCGCCAGTTGCAGGGCTTTGGCGAGATCGACGCCGGCGGCAGGTGCGCCGAGCGCCGCCGGCTTCAGGCGATATGGACGCGGGCGCGTCTGGCGCTGTAGGCCGGCAAGCAGGATTTCATTCACCACCTGCTTGAAGGACTTTCCCGATGCCAATGCCTGTTTTTTCAATTCGCTTGCCAAGCCATCTTCGAGGGTGATCGTGGTTCGCATCTTACTGCCTCCAGCTGGCGCATCAAAGCATCAAACAGTATAACGTCATGGACGCCTGGGCGGCGGGCAAGGCGATAACGCGAAACATCGTCGGCGCTTGTTCGGGAATTTATTGGTGATCGTTGTGGGCCGAGAAGCCGTGGCGTTTTACCAGCTCATCCCGCTCGGCACCCTTGAGGTCTTCGCGCACCATCTCCGCAACAAGTTCGGCGAAGCGGATCTTCGGTGTCCAGCCGAGTTTTTCCCGCGCCTTGGCGGCGTCACCCAGGAGCGTTTCGACCTCGGTGGGGCGGAAGTAGCGGGGATCCACGGCGACGATGCAGCGGCCTTGGGTGTCGCAGCCTTTTTCCTCGACGCCCTCGCCTTCCCAACGGAGCTCCATCCCCAACTCGCGAGCCGCGGCGTTGACGAAATCGCGCACGCTGTACTGCTCGCCAGTGGCGATGACGAAATCCTCGCCTTGCGGCTGCTGCAGCATGAGCCACATGGCCTCCACGTAGTCCCGCGCATGGCCCCAGTCGCGCTTGGCATCGAGATTGCCCAGGTAGAGACAGTCCTGCAGGCCCAGCTTGATGCGCGCAAGCCCCCGCGTGATCTTGCGGGTGACGAAAGTCTCGCCACGGATGGGAGATTCGTGGTTGAACAGGATACCATTGCAGGCATAGAGCCCATAGGCCTCGCGGTAGTTGACGGTGATCCAGTAGGCGTAGAGCTTGGCGGCGGCGTAGGGGCTTCTGGGATAGAAAGGCGTGGTTTCCTTTTGCGGCACTTCCTGCACCTTGCCGAAGAGCTCGGAGGTGGAGGCCTGATAGAAGCGTGTCTTGTGGCCGAGCCCCAGAGTGCGGATGGCTTCCAGCAGGCGCAGCGTGCCCAGGGCGTCGGCGTTGGCGGTGTATTCGGGCTCTTCAAAGGAGACCGCCACGTGGCTTTGCGCGGCGAGGTTGTAGATCTCGTCCGGCTGAACCTTCTCGACGATGTGCATGAGGCTGGAAGAATCCGTCATGTCGCCATGGTGCAGGAAGAAGCGCACGCCGGGTTCGTGGGGGTCGCGGTAGAGGTGGTCGATGCGCTGGGTGTTGAAGAGGCTGGTGCGGCGCTTGATGCCGTGCACTTCATAGCCTTTGCCGAGTAGGAACTCCGCCAGATAGGCGCCGTCCTGGCCGGTGATGCCGGTGATGAGGGCTTTTTTACACATGTCGTTCGTTGCGGATGACTGAAGCGGACAGGATGCGCTGGTGATAGCGCTGAGAGTGCGCGCTAAGCGGGCGAGCATTATAGTTCAGCGCGCTGGGCTATTCTTCGGTTATCCAAGCGATTTCAGACACTTATAACCAAAGTGATAGAACCCCGCGCTGGCGGAGCGGCACGCAAGCGGGTCAATCGAAGATTTCCGCTTCGGCGAAGGCTGGCGCGGCGGCGTCTTTGGGGGCGAGGATCGGCGCGCCGTCGAGCGGCCAGGAAATGGCCAAGGTCGGATCGTCCCAGCGGATGGCGCGCTCATACTCCGGGGCGTAGTATTCGGTGGTCTTGTAGAGGAATTCGGCGGTCTCGGTGAGGGTGAGAAAGCCATGCGCAAAACCCGGCGGAATCCACAGCTGCCGTTTGTTTTCGGCGGAGAGGATTTCGCCGACCCAGCGGCCGAAGGTGGGCGAGGACTTGCGGAGATCCACGGCGACATCGAAGACAGCGCCTTGCACGACGCGCACCAGCTTGCCCTGCGCCTTGGGCGGCAATTGGTAATGCAGGCCGCGCAGCACGCCCTTGACGCTTTTCGAGTGATTGTCCTGCACGAATTCGGGATCGAGCCCGGTGGCTTGCCTGAACGCACTACGATGGTAGCTTTCGAAGAAGAAGCCGCGAGCGTCGGTGAACACCCTGGGTTCGATGACCAGCACGTCGGGGATGGCGGTGGGAAAGGTTTTCATCAGACGACAAGCATCGGATTGGCGGCGTCGGCCCCTTTCACGGCCTGAAGCGGAATGCCCCTGTCTGTCGCGCGGCGATGGTGCAGATGGTTGGCATCCCTCACCGTTCACAGCCCATTCGTTTCCGACAAACCCGACTTCACCAGGTAAGCCGCGAAACGCTTCAGATCATCGATGCGATCATGCAATATGTTTCGCACAATGTCGATGTCCAGTTCGCGGTAGCTGTGGACGGCAATATTGCGAAAACCGACCATGCTCTCGAGGTGTTTGCCCAAATCGCTTTCCAGAAGGGATGCTTGCACCAACAAGCCAAATGCGTGGCGGCTATCGGTCGGAATACCGAGACGATGCCGACGCACCAAATGCATCGCGGCATCGATGCTCGCCTCACA
This sequence comes from Sulfuricystis multivorans, assembly GCF_003966565.1. Taxonomy (NCBI): domain Bacteria; kingdom Pseudomonadati; phylum Pseudomonadota; class Betaproteobacteria; order Nitrosomonadales; family Sterolibacteriaceae; genus Sulfuricystis; species Sulfuricystis multivorans. The sequence continues at coordinate 2,079,284 of NZ_AP018718.1, forward strand.
AGCACGTTGCAGGTTCAGCAATATCGAATCTTGCCTCGTGAAGTTGGTTGCAAGCTCCTCTTCATGGCCTCGATATTCCTCGTCAATGCGTTTCAGACAGCGCTCGATGATGCCTGCCTTGCCCAGCAGGACTTCATCCATGAATGGTTCCCCTCTGGTGGATGTCGTCGAGAATTGCGCGCCGCTCCTCATTCAGCCGCACATAATCGGACAACGTCAGCGAGTCGTATTCCTCGGCAGCACGCTGGTCCGCCGCATAAAGCCGGACGCCGTGCATGACGATCTGTACCCGCAGGGTAACCGGCAGAGTCCGGAGATCATTAAAGTCGATATCGCGACCCGTCATCGACATCAATTTCGAGCTCAGCTGCAGTCTTTCTGCGAATGACAGGGGATGTTTCGCCAATATCGCGAGATCGATGTCGCTGTCTGGTCTTTCGTAGGGCCCGCCAGCGCTGCCGTAGCGATAGATGGCTTGCAAATCTGGCAAGCTCGACTTGAGCAGCGCGACGATTCGGTCATCGAGGGGATGAGTCGGCGGTGTTTGCTGGATGTGCGGCATAAAAACGAGTCTATCAAATCGCGCCTTCGCGCGTGGCGCAAGCCGACGGGGAAACCCCGTCCATCCGCAACGAAAGTTTCACACCTTGCTTGACAAGCGCCTGTCATGCCATCACCCCTTCGTCGATTAGCCGCAGCAGATACTGGCCGTAGCCGTTCTTCGCCAGCGGTTCGGCCAGCCGCCGGAGTTGCTCGGCATCGATCCAACCCTGACGCCAGGCGATTTCCTCCGGGCAGGCTACTTTCAGTCCCTGGCGCTTTTCCAGCGTGGCGATGAACTGGCCGGCTTCGAGCAGCGATTCGTGGGTACCGGTGTCGAGCCAGGCATAGCCGCGCCCCATGATTTCGACGTCGAGCTGGCCGCGTGCCAGGTAGAGGCGATTGAGGTCGGTGATTTCCAGTTCGCCGCGCGCCGAGGGCTTGAGCGTCTTGGCCAGCGCGACGACCTCGCGATCATAAAAATAGAGCCCGGTGACCGCGTAATGCGATTTCGGCCGCTGGGGTTTTTCTTCGATGCTGAGCGCGCGGCCGCTCGCGTCGAATTCGACCACGCCATAGCGCTGCGGATCCTGCACGTGATAGGCGAAGACCGTGGCGCCGGCCTCGCGCCGGTTCGCGCTGGCGAGCAGTTTGTGCAGATCATGGCCGTAGAACAGGTTGTCGCCGAGCACCAGCGCGCTGGGATTGGCGCCGATGAAGCGCTCGCCGATCAGGAAGGCTTGCGCGAGGCCTTCGGGCTTGGGCTGCACCGCATAGTCGAGATGAAGTCCCCACTGGCGGCCGTCGCCGAGGAGCTGGGCAAAGCGCGGCGTGTCCTGCGGCGTCGAGATGACGAGGATCTCGCGGATGCCCGCCAGCATCAAGGTGCTCAGGGGATAGTAGATCATCGGCTTGTCGAACACCGGTAGGAGCTGCTTGGAGATCGACAGAGTCGCCGGATGCAGGCGCGTGCCGGCGCCACCGGCGAGGATGAGGCCTTTGCGATCGTGTGATGTGTTCATTGGGGTTACTTTCGAAGCGTGCTACCGTCAGGCATCGAGATTGCGCAGCCAGTTGGCTGCCGAGGTGATGCGCACCATTCCGCGCTGTTCTTCTTGCCGCAAATCACGCACCAGCTGGATGGCCTGGGCGCCGGGAAAACGCGCCGAAAAGGCACTCAGCGCCCGGTGCGGGGATGTGTCGGAAAATTTGCATTCGATCAGGTGCGTCAATGTGTTTTCTTCGCTGAGCGCGAAATCCACCTCGGTGCCATCCTTGGTGCGGATGTAGTGCAGGCCGACCGGTTTGCCGTAGGCATCCTGACGGTAATGTACATGCTTCAGAAGCATCGTCGCCACGGCATTTTCCAGTCGCACGCCGGCATCTCCCCGCACCAGACCCGTGTCGAAGAAATAGACTTTGGGCGCTTGCAGGATCGCCCGGGAAATATTGCGGTGCCAAGGCAGGACGGTAAAAACGACGAACAGTGCGTGAAGCACATCCAGATAGCGTTTCACCGTCGTCGGCGCGACGGCGAGATCGCGAGCGATCGAAGCCAAAGACAGCGGCGAGCCTACACGCTCGCGCAATATCTCGACGAAGAGCCGCATCGTGTTGATTTCATGCAGCCGCGAGAATTCGACGACGTCTTCGCGAATCAGGTCGGTGAAATATTGCCGCCGCCAGCGTTCGGCTTCGACGGGATCATCGGCCAGGCATGGCTCCGGGAAACCGCCCCGCTGAATGATGCGATCCAACGCCTCATCGGCGCTTCCGCCTTGTTCTTCGCACCATTCACGTACGGAAATCGGATGCAGCCGGTATGCAAGATAACGGCCAGCCAAAGAATCCCCCGACTGACGCCAGGTTTCCATACGGGCGCTGCCGGTGACCAGCAGCGCTTGTCCTTGGGGCCGGCCGTCGGCCACACCTTTGAGCCAGGTTTTCCAGCCCTTCATTTTGTGAATCTCGTCCATCACCAGCAAGCTGGCGCGTGGATTCCAGCTCTGCCGCTGCAAGACGGCCCGATCCGCCGCAATGTCCCAGCTCAGATATTGCGCAGAAGCATGAGGCGCCATCAAATGACGACACAGGGTCGTCTTGCCGACTTGGCGCGGCCCGGTCACCAGCACCATCTTGCACTGCAGGTCCTTGGCGATGAGCTCCTCGAGGTAACGCCTCATGTCGGCTATTTTATCGAATCTGTCAAGATAGTCGCGACTATATTTTCACAACAGCAAATCAAGTCGGGATAATCTGCGCCAGAACGTGATGTAGCCCTTCCCGCCAATCCGGCAGGACGAGACCGAAGGTTTCGCGCAGCTTGGTGGTATCGAGGCAGGAATTGGCCGGACGAGCTGCCGGCAGGGGATAGTCGGCGGTGGTAATCGCTTGCACGTCCTCGGGACGCAGGCGCAGCGGCTGGCCGGCAGCCCGCGCCCACCGCACCACTTCCTGGGCGTATTCGTGCCAACTGGTGCGACCGGCGGCGACGAGGTGATACAAACCGTACGCAAAGTCGGCGCTAGCGGGGCGGCACGCTCGGATGTATTGGCCGAGGATCTGCGCGGTCACGTCGGCGATCAGCGCTGCCGAAGTCGGCGCGCCGAACTGGTCGGCGACGACTTTGAGGCTGTCGCGCTCGGCGGCGAGTCTGAGCATGGTTTTTGCGAAGTTGGCGCCGTGCGCGCCGAACACCCAGCTTACGCGGAAGATCAGATGGCGCGCGCCGCTGGCAATCAGCGCCCGTTCGCCGGCGAGCTTGGTTTGGCCATAGACGTTCAGCGGATCGGGGGCGTCGTCTTCGCTGTAGCAGCCGTTCTTCCGGCCGTCGAAGACGTAGTCGGTCGAGTAATGCACGACGAGCGCGCCGAGCCTCTTCGCCTCCTCGCCAAGGATGCCGGGCGCATCGCCATTGATCGCCTGCGCGAGATCCGGCTCGGCTTCGGCCTTGTCCACCGCGGTATAGGCGGCGGGATTGACGATGATCTGCGGCTTGACTTGCGCGATCAGGCGGCGGATCGCGGCGGGCTTCGCAAGATCGCATTCGGCGTGGCCGACGGCGATGATCTCGGCGAGCGGGGCGAGCGCGCGCGCAAGCTCGAAGCCGACCTGGCCGTTCTTGCCGGTGAGGAGGATTTTCATCAGGTAGTCCCGAAACGACGTGCTCGTGATGAATCAACATCCCGAACCATAGCGCCCGTGCAGGACGCTGTGATTTACGTTGGGCACGTTCATCGGATTACAGCCCGTTCGAATGGATAGTCCAGGATCAGCCTTCTTGCATGGCACGGCGTTTCGTCGTGGAACGACGTGACGGCTTGGCGACCCCGCGTTCGGTCAGGCGGCCCGTCACGTATTTGTGGAGGACGCTGGCTATCAGCGTTTGGTAGGGAACCCCTTCTTCGAGGGCCCTGGCTTGAATGTCGTTCAGGTCGGCGGAAGAGAGGCGGATATTGATTCGTCGGTCCTTGATGGCCGTAGCGCGGGCCGCTGCCTTGAATTTTGCCAGCTCGGCTTTCGTAGCCACCGATTTGAGCCGACCTTTCTCAAAGGCATCGAGAATCTCCTGTTCGTAGGCATCAATTTTCGGCATCTGTTCCACCCCGCTATTCGGCCAGATTACCTTGCCGTGAGCCTTTTGTCACCACAAACGGCCCTTCGTTCAACTTCCATATTGCCTGTCGATCCACTCGCGGTAGGCGCCGCTTTGCACATGCGCGACCCACTCCGGGTTGTCCAGATACCACTTGACCGTCTTCTCGATGCCGGTCTCGAAAGTTTCCCGCGGTCGCCAGCCGAGTTCGCGCTCGATCTTGCGGGCATCGATCGCGTAGCGCCGGTCGTGGCCGGGGCGGTCCTTGACGAAGGTGATCTGCGCGGCATACGTGTTACCGTCGGGGCGTGGCCGCAGCGTATCGAGCCGCTGGCAAATCGTGCGCACGATCTCGAGGTTGGTCTTCTCGTTCCAACCGCCGATGTTGTAGGTCTCGCCGACGCGGCCGCGCGCGAGCACTTCCCGGATCGCGCTGCAATGATCTTTGACGTAGAGCCAGTCGCGCACGTTCTGGCCGTCGCCATAGATAGGCAGCGGCTTGCCTGCGAGCGCATTGACGATCATCAGGGGAATGAGCTTCTCCGGGAATTGATAGGGGCCGTAGTTGTTCGAGCAGTTGGTGGTGAGCACCGGCAGGCCATAGGTGTGGTGCCAGGCGCGCACCAGATGGTCGCTGCCCGCCTTGCTGGCCGAATAGGGGCTGTTGGGCTCATAGCGGTGGGTCTCGGAGAAAGGCGCTTCAGCGGGGCCAAGCGAACCATAGACTTCGTCGGTGGACACGTGCAGGAAGCGGAACGCGGCTTTTTCCGTTTCCGTGAGCTTGCTCCAGTAGCCGCGCGCGGCTTCGAGCAGCCGGTAGGTGCCGACGATGTTGGTCTGGATGAAATCCTCCGGCCCGTGGATGCTGCGGTCGACATGCGATTCGGCGGCGAAATGGATGATCGCGCGCGGGCGGTGCTCGGCCAGCAGTTGTGCGACGAGAGCGAAGTCGCCGATGTCGCCGCGCACGAAGATGTGGCGCGGATCATTGGCCAGGCTGCGCAGGTTTTCCAGGTTGCCGGCATAAGTGAGGCGGTCGAGATCGACCACCGGCTCGTCCATCGCCTCGAGCCAGTCGAGCACGAAATTGCTGCCGATAAATCCTGCGCCGCCAGTCACGAGAATCACTGCAATACCTCCTTCAGATAGCACCCGGTATGGCTGCCGGGCATCTTTGCGACGGCCTCCGGCGTGCCGGTGGCGATGATGCGTCCACCGCCCTCACCGCCTTCCGGCCCGAGATCGACGATCCAGTCCGCGGTCTTGATGACGTCGAGATTGTGCTCGATGACGACGATCGTATTGCCGGCATCGCGCAGCCGGTGCAAGACCTTGAGCAACATCTCGATGTCGTGGAAATGGAGCCCGGTGGTCGGCTCATCGAGAATATAGAGCGTCCGGCCGGTATCGCGCTTGGAAAGTTCCAGCGCGAGCTTGACTCGCTGCGCCTCCCCTCCCGAGAGCGTCGTCGCCGACTGTCCCAGCTGGAGGTAGGACAAGCCCACGTCGATCAGGGTTTGCAGTTTCCTCGCCACCACCGGCACCGGCGCGAAGAATTCGTAGGCCTGTTCGACGGTCATCTGTAGCACTTCATAGATCGTCTTGCCCTTGTAGCGAATCTCGAGTGTTTCGCGGTTGTAGCGTTTGCCGTGGCAGACGTCGCAGGGCACGAAGATGTCGGGCAGGAAGTGCATCTCGACCTTGATGAGCCCATCGCCCTGGCAGGCCTCGCAGCGGCCGCCCTTGACGTTGAAGGAAAACCGCCCCGGCCCGTAGCCGCGTTCGCGCGCCTGCGGCACGGCGGCGAAGAGTTCGCGGATCGGCGTCATGAGCCCCGTGTAGGTCGCCGGGTTCGAGCGCGGTGTGCGGCCGATCGGCGACTGATCGACGTTGATCACCTTGTCGAAGAATTCGAGACCCTGGATTTCCTCGTGCGGCGCGGGTTCCAGCGCCGCAGCATAGAGATGACGCGCGGCGGCGGCATAGAGTGTGTCGTTGATCAAGGTGCTTTTGCCCGAGCCGGAAACGCCGGTGATGCAAGTCAGAAGCCCCACCGGAATCTCCAGATCGACATGCTTGAGGTTGTTGCCCGAAGCAGCGCGGATTTTCAGCTGCCGCGCCGGATTGGGCGGCGTTCTTTTCTTTGGCACCTCGATCCTGCGCCGGCCCGACAGATAAGCGCCGGTGAGCGACTCGGGATGGGCGGCAATCTCTTGCGGCGTGCCGGCAGCAACGATGCGCCCGCCATGCTCGCCGGCGCCCGGCCCCATGTCGACGACGTGGTCGGCCGATTCGATCGCCTCCTGGTCGTGCTCGACGACGATCACCGTGTTGCCCAGATCGCGCAAGCTGGCGAGCGTCTGCAATAGCCGCGTGTTGTCGCGCTGATGCAGGCCGATCGACGGCTCGTCGAGCACATACATTACGCCGGTGAGCCCCGAGCCGATCTGCGAGGCGAGCCGGATGCGCTGCGCCTCGCCGCCCGAGAGCGTCTCGGCCGAGCGGTCGAGCGACAGGTAATCGAGCCCGACGTTGATGAGGAAAGTCAGCCGCGAGGTGATTTCCTTGACGATCTTCTCGGCCACCTGGGCGCGCTGGCCGGCAAGTTGCAGCAGATTGAAGAAGTCGCGGCAGTCGATGAGGCTCATGCGGCTTAACTCGGTGATCGTCTTGCCGCCGACGAAGACATGGCGCGCTTCCAGCCGCAGGCGCGCGCCGCCGCATTCCGGGCAGGGCTTGTGATTCAGGTATTTCGCCAGCTCCTCGCGCACCATGAGGCTATCGGTCTCGCGGTAGCGGCGTTCGAGGTTCGGGATGATGCCCTCGAAAGGGTGGGGGCGCTCGAAGCGCGTGCCTTTTTCGTTGAGATAACGAAAGCGAATCGACTCGCGGCCAGAACCGTAGAGCACGATCTGGCGCACACTTTCCGGCAGCGTCTCGAAGGGCGTGTCGACAGCGAAGCCGTAATGCGCGGCGAGCGACTCGATCATCTGAAAGTAGAACTGGTTGCGTCTATCCCAGCCTTTGATCGCGCCGGCGGCCAGAGAAAGATGTGGATAGGCGACGACGCGCGCCGGATCGAAGAACTGGATCTGCCCCAGACCATCGCATTGCGGGCAGGCGCCCATCGGGTTGTTGAACGAAAACAGGCGCGGCTCGAGCTCGGGCAGCGCGTAGCCGCAATGCGGGCAGGCAAACTTGGCCGAGAACAGATGCTCGATACCGGAATCCATCTCGACGGCAATTGCCCGCCCTTCGGCGTGGGTGAGCGCCGTCTCGAAACTCTCGGCGAGCCGCTGGCGCTGGTCGGGGCGGATCTTGAGTCGATCGACGACGATGTCGATCGAATGCTTTTTCGTTTTGGCGAGCTTCGGCAATGCATCGATGTCATGCACCTTGCCATCGACCCTGAGGCGCACGAACCCTTGCGCCTTGAGTTCCGCGAACAAATCGAGCTGCTCGCCCTTGCGGTCGGCAACGACCGGCGCGAGGATCATCAGCTTCGTCTCCTCGGGCAGCGCGAGCACCTGATCGACCATCTGCGAGACGCTCATCGCCGCCAGCGCCACGCCATGCTCGGGACAATGTGGCGTGCCGGCGCGGGCGTAAAGCAGGCGCAGATAGTCGTGGATCTCGGTCACCGTGCCAACGGTCGAGCGCGGATTGTGGCTGGTGGCCTTCTGTTCGATGGAAATGGCGGGCGAGAGGCCCTCGATCAGATCGACATCGGGTTTCTCCATCAGCTGCAGGAACTGGCGCGCGTAAGCCGACAGCGATTCGACATAGCGGCGCTGACCTTCGGCATAGAGCGTATCGAAGGCGAGCGAACTCTTGCCTGAGCCGGAAAGGCCCGTGATCACCGTCAGCTTGTTGCGCGGCAGATCCAGATCGATGCTCTTGAGGTTGTGCGTCCTGGCGCCGCGAATTCGGATCGTTTCCATGCGGGATCGAACGAAATGGCGAACCCGACACTATACGGAAAATCCCTGCCGCACCGAAGCCGCCGGGTTGTTGCAGCCTTGAACCTAAAAACCTCAGTTGGACGCGCCCGATGGTGCGTGCCGGCGGGCGGATGGCGCGACGCGACGACGCAGCAGGCTCATGCCTGCAAGGAGGAGCAACAAAGCCAGGCGCCCGTCGGCGCGTGCCAGGGGGTGCGTAGCGGGGTCACCTCTCCGGTGAGCGGAATCAGTGAGACATCTTTCGATCTTCTCAGGCATTTTTTGCCTTCAGGAGCGGTCAACTGGGGTTTTTAGGTTGAAGAATCGTGTATGATGCACATCGTTACAGATATCCGATACACACCATGCGCACTAACATCATCCTCGACGACGAACTCATCGCCCAAGCGATGAAGGCCGGGCCGTTCAAGACCAAGAAAGAAGCGGTCGATGCCGGCTTGCGTCTATTGGCGCGTCAGGCCGCCTACCGCGAGATTCTCGCCTTGCGCGGCAAGCTGCGCTGGGAAGACGCCCAACCGGCCGCAAGCCAGCTGGTCATGGAACCGCCCGCTCGCTATGAGGCGAGCGAAGCCGATGTGACGGCGACGGGCAAATGATCCTCGTCGACGCTTCCGTCTGGATCGACTTCTTCAACGGCCGTGAGACGACGGCGGTCGCACGGCTCACCGATCTGCTCGCCGATGGCGCAGCACCCTTGGAAATGGCCGATCTGACCCTCTTCGAGGTGCTGCGCGGTTTTTGCGATCCACAAGACTTCTTCGCGGCGAAACGGGCGCTTTCCGCCTTGCCGGTGGTCGCGATCGGCGGCCAGGAAAACGCGCTCGCCGCCGCGGAACATTACCGGGCATTGCGCAGGCTGGGCATTACAATTCGCAGCCCGATCGACGTCTTGCTCGCCAGCTTCTGCATCGAACACGGCTACGCCCTGCTTCACAGCGATGCCGATTTCGACGCGCTCGAAGCGCACCGCGGCTTGCGCGTCTGGCGCCATTGAGAGAGTTTTTCTATGCGTTCCCCCGCCCTTGACCCGATGACCCCCGCCGAGCGACGCACCGGCGGCGTGCTGGCCGGCATCTTCGGCCTGCGCATGCTCGGGCTTTTCCTCGTCCTGCCGGTATTCACGCTGCTGGCCCGGAAGCTTCCCGGCGGCGACGATACGCTGCTGGTGGGCCTCGCCTTGGGTGCCTATGGTCTGACCCAGGCCTTTTTGCAGATTCCGTTTGGCATCGCTTCCGACCGCTTCGGCCGCAAGCCGGTGATCGCGTTTGGTCTCCTGCTGTTCGCGGCCGGCAGCTTCGTCGCCGCGGCCGCGCCGAACATCCACGTCATGATCGTCGGCAGGGTGCTGCAGGGCGCCGGGGCGATTTCCGCCGCGATCACCGCGCTGGCCGCGGATCTGACCCGCGAGCAGCATCGCACCAAGGTGATGGCGATGATCGGCGCCTCGATCGGCCTGGTGTTCGCCGCCTCATTGGTGATCGCGCCGCCTCTGGCGGCCGCCTTGGGCCTTTCGGGCTTGTTCGTACTGATCGGCGCGCTCGCGCTTGGCGCCATCGTGCTGCTGTTCAGTGCCGTGCCGAAGCCGCCGAGTTTCGCAACGCACGAGCGTCCGCCGTTTGCTACCGTGCTGTTCGATGCGAAGCTCGCGCGCATCAATTTCGGTGTCTTCGCGCTGCACCTGATGCAGACGGCGCTGTGGGTCGTCATCCCGCCGGCGCTGGCGGCCGCAGGGCTTCCCGGCGGCGAGCACTGGAAGATTTATCTGCCTGCGGTGCTGCTCTCATTCGCCGTGATGGTGCCGGCAGTCATCGTCGCCGAAAAACGCGGCCGCATGCGCTCGGTCTATGTCGGCGCGGTGGCGCTCCTGATCGTCGTCCAGGGCGGCCTAGCGCTCTCCGGCGGTCTGTGGGCGACGGGCCTGTGGTTGCTCGCCTTCTTCATCGGCTTCAACATCCTCGAGGCGCTGCAGCCCTCGCTGATCTCGCGCCTCGCCCCGCCCGCCGCGAAAGGCGCCGCACTGGGCATCTACAACACGACGCAGTCGATCGGCCTGTTCCTCGGCGGCGCTCTGGGCGGCTGGCTCGGCAAGCATCACGGCCCGAGCGGCGTTCATCTCGCTTGCGCCGCGCTTGGTATCATCTGGCTGATGCTGGCGTCACTGCTGCAGACGCCCCAACCACGGACGAACTAGGGAGAGAACATGGCCTCGGTGAACAAAGTGATTCTGGTGGGCAATCTCGGCGCGGACCCAGAGATCCGCTATCTGCCGAACGGCGATGCCGTGACGAACATCCGGCTGGCCACCACTGAGAGCTGGAAGGACAAGAACACCGGCGAGAGGAAGGAGATGACCGAGTGGCACCGCGTGGTGTTCTATCGCAAGCTCGCCGAGATCGCCGGTCAGTATCTCAAGAAAGGATCGCAGGTCTATGTCGAAGGCCGCCTGCGCACCCGCAAGTGGCAGGGACAGGACGGCCAGGACCGCTACACCACCGAGATCGAGGCCAACGAGATGCAGATGCTCGGCCGGCGCGAAGGCATGGGTGAGGCTGGTCCACGTGAGACTGGCGCGCGCCCCGCGCCAAGCGCCCCGGCGACGAATGGCGGCTTCAGTGACGTCGAGGACGACATTCCGTTTTGATGAAACGCCGGCACCGTCCGCTGCGTGAATATTCGCTGCGCGATCTGCTGCTCGTCGGCTTGCCGCTGCTGTTCCTGGTGATCGCTGGTTTCTGGCTTGCGTCGCGCTTCATCCGCCCCGCTCCGCCGGATACATTGACGCTCTCGACCGGCAGCGAGGGCGGTGCCTATCAGCGTTTCGGTGCGATCTACAAAGACGTGCTGGCACGCTATGGCGTCACGGTCAGCGAATGGCCTTCGGCGGGTTCGACCGAAAATCTGGCGCGGCTGCGCGACCCGAACGAGGCCATCGATGCCGCCTTCATCCAAGGCGGCACCGCTTCCATTCAGGAAGGCGACGCGCTCTACTCGCTGGGCAGCCTCTACTACGAACCGTTGTGGATTTTTTATCGTGCCGAGCTCGGCTCGCCGACACGCCTCATCGACCTAAAGGGCAAGCGCATTGCGATCGGCCTTCCCGGCAGCGGCACCCGCCACCTTGCCGACCAAATGCTTTCCGTCAGCCAGATCGATGCCACCAACACTCGTCTGATCGAGCAAGGCGGCCTGGGACTTGCGGAAGCCTTGGCCAACAAACGCATCGATGCTGCCTTCGTCGTCGGCCCTACTCAATCGGCAACGGTTTGGACCTTGCTGCACACGCCCGGCGTGCGGCTGATGAATCTCGTCCATGCCGAAGCCTACACACGCCAGTTTCCGTGGCTGAACAAGCTGGTGCTACCACGCGGGGCGATCGATCTGGCCGCCGACCAGCCGCCGACCGAAGTCGCGCTGCTGGCGCCGACGGCGACCTTGGTGGTGCGCGCGGATACTCATCCGGCATTGGTCGATCTGCTGCTGCAGGCGATGACCGAGGCCCACGGTGGCGCTGGTATCTTCCAGCGTGCCGGCGAGTTTCCCCGTCCGACGGTCGCAGGGAGCGTCGACTTCCCGCTTTCGCCCGAAGCGGAGCGGTTCTACAAATCCGGCAAACCCTGGCTGCAACGTTTCCTGCCGTTCTGGGCGGCGACCCTGATCGACCGGATGGTGGTGATGCTGATTCCGCTGTTTGCGGTATTGATCCCGGTGCTGAAATTCGCCCCCGGGCTCTACAACTGGCGTATCAAGTCGCGCATCTACCGGCGTTATGGTGAGCTCAAGTTTCTCGAAGCCGAACTCGAAGCCGATCCCACGAAGCTTTCGCGCGAGGAATGGATGAAGCGCGTCGATGCAATCGAACGCGAAGTCAATCACCTGGCGGTTCCGCTGGCCTTCAGCGACATGGTCTACACCCTGCGCGTGCATCTGGGGCTGGTGCGCAAGGCGATCGACAAGGCCACTACAGGTGCCTGATCTTCTCCAGCAGCGCGGTGGTCGAGCGCGTGTGCAGGAAGGGGATCGAATGCACTTCCCCGCCCCAGCCGAGCACTTCCGCCGCGCCGACGATTTTCTCGACCGGCCAATCGCCACCCTTGACGAGGATCTCGGGCCGGCAGTCGAGGATGCGCTGCAAGGGCGTGTCCTCGTCGAACCAGGTGACCAGGGAGACGCTTTCCAGCGCGGCGAGCACCGCGATGCGGTCTTCGAGCGGATTGACGGGTCGATCGCCGCCTTTACCGAGCCGCCTGACCGAGGCATCGGAATTGACCGCGACGATCAGGCTCGCGCCCAAGGCGCGCGCCTGGGCGAGATAGGTGACATGGCCACGGTGCAGGAGGTCGAAACAGCCGTTGGTGAATACCCTGGGCGCCGGCAAGAGCGCCGCGCGCGCCGCCAGCTCGGCGGGCGCGCACAGTTTTCGCTCGAAGGCCGGCGGCGGATAGATCACTGTGCCGGCTTGGGCTGTGCCTGCTGCGCCGGCGCGCCGGATGCGCCCTGCCCGCCGCCGGAGAGCCGTTGCGCCTCGGCCTCCGAAATGATCTCGAAGACGCGCACGACTTTCTTGACCCCACCCGTGGTGCGGGCGATCTCGACCGCGGCATTGGCTTCTTTTTGCGTCACCAGGCCCATTAAATACACCACGCCGTCTTCGGTGACCACCTTGACATGATTGGCCGCGAACTGGTTGGCATCGATGAAACGCGCCTTGACCTTCGAGGTGATGTAAGTGTCATTGCTGCGCGAGGCCAAGGAGCTCGCGCCGGCGATGGCGAGCTCGTTGCTGATCGCCTTGACGTTCGGCACCGCGGCGACGATCTTTTCGACCTCCGCCTTGGTCGCGGCATCTGGCACCTCGCCGGTGAGCAACACGGTGCGGTTGTAGCTGGTGACGTTGACATGGGTGCTGCTGCCGAACTTTTCCGAGATGCGGCTTGCGGCGCGCAACTCGATGCCTTCGTCGGTCACCTGGGTTTCCGTCGTGCGGCGGTCGGCATAGGCCAGCACGCCGACGCCGGTGCCGACGGCCACGGCGCCGAAGCATCCGGACAAGAGGGGGACGAGGGTGGCAAGCAGGATCAGGGTGCGTCGCTTCATTGGCTTTCTCCGAGGATGAGGGCGTCGATGCCGTCGCACAGGCAGTGGATCGTCAGGAGATGGACTTCCTGGATACGCGCCGTGCGATCGGCGGGAACACAAATATGAATGTCGTCCGAGCCGAGTCGCTGGCCGATGGTTCCGCCGCCTTTGCCGGTGAGCGCGACGACACGGATGCCCAGCGCATGGGCGGTATCGATCGCCGCGGCGACGTTCGGCGAATTGCCGGAGGTCGAGATCGCCAGCAAGACGTCGCCCGCGCGCCCGAGTGCCGCCACCTGCTTGGCGAACACCTGATCGAAGGTATAGTCATTGGCGATCGAAGTGAGCGTGGAGGTGTCGGTGGTCAACGCGAGCGCCGCCAGCGGCCGCCGCTCCTTTTCGAAGCGGTTCAAAAGCTCTGCAGCGAAATGCTGGCTATCGGCGGCCGAACCGCCGTTGCCACAACTCATCACCTTGCCGCCGGCGGAAAGTGTCGCGGCCATCAGGCGGATCGCTTGCTCGAGCGGTGCAGCAAGTGCCGGGAGCGCCGCGCTTTTCACGGCGAGACTGTCGTCGAACTGCGTTTTGATGCGTTGAAGAAGGCTCATGGCCACGTGATTCTAGCGAATCGGAACGAGCGGTCTGGCCACGAATAGAGCGGTCATTCGGGGCGAAACGCATCTTTGAGCCACTCGGTTTTGCCGCCATCGATCAGCACGCAATCGAAACGACAGGCTGTTTCCCCATGCCGAGCCAGCCAGTGACGTGCGGCGAGGATCAGCCGTCGCTGTTTCGCGGGTGTCACGCTGTCGGCCGCGCCACCGAAATCGCCGCGCGCGCGCTGACGCACTTCGACGAACACGGTCGTCAAGCCCTCGCGGCAGACGAGATCGATCTCGCCGCCTTTGACACGGAAGTTGCGGGCGAGGATCGTCAGGCCCTGCGCAATGAGGTGCCGGGCGGCGATCTCCTCGCCGGCATCGCCGAGCGCTTTCCTGTTCCGGGGGATAATGCCGTTCATGTCCGCCACATTATTCATCGTCGCCACCCCGATCGGCAACCTATCCGACATCACGCTGCGCGCGCTGGAGACGCTCAGGAGCGTCGCCGTGATCGCCTGCGAGGACACGCGGCATGCACGGCGGCTGCTGGATCATTACGGCATCCGCACCCCCCTGCTGGCGCTTTACGAGCACAACGAACGGCAAGCCACCGAGCGGCTGATCGCACTGCTGGGCGAAGGCAAGGACGTCGCGCTGATTTCCGATGCCGGCACCCCGGCCGTCTCCGACCCCGGCGCGCTCGCGGTGGCCGCCGTGCATGCGGCTGGATTTCGCGTCAGCCCCATTCCCGGTGCGAATGCGGCGATCGCCGCGCTCTCGGCAGCGGGCTTCGAAGGCCCGTTTTGCTTCGTCGGCTTCCTGCCGACGAAAGTCGGCGCTCGCCGGACGGCACTCAGGCAGCTCAAAATGCTGCCCGTCAACCTGGTGTTTTACGAAGCGCCGCACCGCATCGTCGAGACCGTCGCCGACCTCGCCAGCCTGCTCGAACCCGAGCGGGAAATCGTCATCGCGCGCGAGCTCACCAAGCTGTTCGAGGAGATCGTGCGCCTGCCGCTTCTTGCCGCACCGGCGTGGCTCGCCGCCGACGAAAACCGCCGCCGCGGCGAATTCGTCCTGCTCGTTTCCGGCCCGCCGTCATGCCAGGGACTCGACGCCGAGAGCGAGCGTATCCTGGAACTGCTGCTCACCGAGTTGCCGGTGAAAACGGCAGCGAAGCTCGCGGCCGAAATCACCGGAAAGTCGAAGAATGAGCTCTACGCCCGGGCGCTCGAAATGAAGGGTGGCTAAAATCCGTACATGGATTCGATCACCCTCACCCGCCCCGACGACTGGCATCTTCACTTGCGCGACGGCGAGGCCCTGAAGGCCGTGCTGCCCGACACGGCGCGGCGCTTCGCACGTGCGATCGTGATGCCGAACCTGAAGCCACCCGTGACCCGCGTCGCCGAGGCCGCCGCCTACCGCGCACGCATCCTGGCTGCCGTTCCGCCAGGGCTGAGTTTCACGCCCTTGATGACGCTGTATCTGACCGACAACCTGCCGGCCGACGAGATCGACCGCGCGAAGGAGTGCGGCATCATTCATGCGGTGAAGCTCTATCCGGCCGGCGCGACGACGAATGCCGATGCCGGCGTCACCGATCTCACGAAATGCACCAAGACGCTCGCGCGCATGGAAAGGCTCGGCCTGCCGCTCTTGGTGCATGGGGAGGTCACCGACCCGGCGGTCGACATCTTCGATCGCGAGGCGGTGTTCATCGACACGGTGCTAGCGCCTTTGACGAAAGATTTTCCGGCGCTGAAAGTCGTGCTCGAACACGTGACGACCCGCGAGGGCGTCGAGTTCGTGAAAGCCAGCGGCGCGAACGTCGCGGCGACGATCACCGCGCACCATCTGCTGATGAACCGCAACGCGATCTTCTCCGGCGGCCTGCGCCCGCACCACTATTGCCTGCCCGTGCCAAAGCGCGAAGTGCATCGCCAGGCGCTGATCGCGGCGGCCACTTCCGGCAACCCGAAGTTCTTCCTCGGCACCGACTCCGCGCCCCACGCGCGCCGCGCCAAGGAAGCGGCCTGCGGCTGCGCCGGCTGTTATACCGCGCATGCGGGCATCGAGCTCTATGCCGAAGCCTTCGAGGCCGCCGGCGCCCTCGATGCGCTCGAAGGCTATGCGAGCTTCTTCGGCGCCGATTTCTACGGCCTGCCGCGCAATGGGGAGCAGATCACCCTCGTGCGCGAGCGCTGGCGCGTGCCGAACGAATTGCCCTATGCTGCCGACGACGTGCTGGTGCCGCTGCGCGCCGGCGAGACGGTCGGCTGGAGACTGGAGGATATGCAATGAACCGGCGCCTGCTTTGTCTTTTGCTGCTGCCGCTCATCGCCGCCTGCGCGAAGGAACCCGCCGGCTACGAGATCGACGGCGGCAATCATTCGCTGACCGTGGAGCGCAACAAGCCCTATTTCTGGAGCAGCGGCTGGGAGCTCGATCTGATCGTCACGCGCTATCCCGAATGCCAGCGGCGCTACGCGCTGAAAAAAGCCGGCGAGAAGCTGCGCATCGATCTCTATCGCACGCCGACCGGCGCCTACATCCTCAACCAGGGTAGCCGCTGGTATGTCGCCGAGACGCAAACCTGCCGCATGCAAGCCTTCGAAGAGGAACCCCCGGAGCCCGGCGAACTGCTCGGCAGCTTCCGCGTCAAGGGCGGCGTGTTCCGCTTCGTGCCGGAAACGGGCGACAAAGGCAGCAACAACGGCGGTTGAACCATTTTCACACCCCAAGTATCCTAGCCAACGGAAGTCCGCCAGGCAGCCGCGGCACCGCGAGGTGACGAGGAAAGTCCGGGCCCCATAGAGCAGGATGCCGGCTAACGGCCGGGCGCAGCAAGCCGCCGTCGGCGGCCCAAGGCGACGGAAAGTGGCACAGAAAACATACCGCCGATGGCTGCCCCGACTTTGACGCCGCAAGGCGGCAAAGTCTCGCTCTCGAATGAGCAGGGGCGGATCAGGCAAGGGTGAAATGGCGGCGCACCGCGAGGTGCGGCGGCAATGCGTGAGTATTGCCGAGGTAAGAGCCCACCGCGCCGCCAGTAATGGCGGCGGCAGGCAAAACCCCATCCGGGGCAAGGCCAAATAGGGGAGCGATGGCGTGGCTCGCGCCGCTCCCGGGTAGGCTGCTCGAGCCTGTCGGCAACGGCAGGCCTAGAGGAATGGCTGCCCACGACAGAACCCGGCTTATCGGCGGACTTCCATCCCCCATTCTTCACAAATCACTTTCAGAACGTATTTCCGTGCATTGATTTGCAAGGATTTTTTGTTCAAAGAATACATGCCGAATCGCTGATAAGCCTTTGTTGCGCCTGAAATTTTCCGCGTTTGGCTATTGACGCGCCGAAATTGGTGGAATAAAGTGGGGCCAAGTGGGGATAAGTGGGGAGGCGTGTGTTCCAAGGCGCGGCACAACTGAGTCTGGATGCGAAGGGGCGGCTGGCGATCCCGGCCCGGCATCGCGACGACTTGCTCGCCGCCGGCAATGGCCGGCTGGTGCTCACCGCGCATCCGCACCGTTGTCTGCTGCTCTACCCCGAGCCTGCCTGGCAGCCGATCCGCGACAAGATCCTCGCCGCGCCGAGTTTCGATCCGCGCTCGGCGGCGCTCAAACGGATCCTGGTCGGCAACGCGCGCGATTGCGAGCTCGATGGCGCCGGCCGCATCCTGATCGCGCCGGAGCTGCGCGAGACCGCCGAATTCGACAAGCAGGTATGGCTGGTCGGCATGGGCAGCCACTTCGAGATCTGGAGCGACGCCGGCTGGCGCCGCCAACATGAAACCGCCTTCGAGGCCCTGGCCGGCAGCGAGCCGCCGCCGGGATTCGAGGGTATTTCCCTGTGAGCGGCGGCGATGAACGCAAACCCAAGCGCGCAGCACCAGCCGGTGCTGCTTGCCGAGGCCGTCGCCGCATTGGCCATCCGGCTCGACGGCATCTATGTGGATGGCACCTTCGGGCGCGGCGGCCACAGCCGCGCGATCCTCGAACGGCTTGGCCCCACGGGGCGGCTCGTCGCGCTGGATCGCGATCCGCAGGCGATCGATGCGGGCAGGGAAATCGCCGATCCACGCTTGATGCTCGTCCATGCCGCTTTCAGCCGCTTGGGCGAGGTATTGGATGCCTTGGATGTCGATCGGGTCGATGGGGTTTTGCTCGATCTGGGCGTGTCCTCGCCGCAGCTGGACGAGCCATTGCGCGGCATGAGTTTTCGTTTCGATGCGCCGCTCGACATGCGCATGGATACGACGCAAGGGGAAACCGCGGCGGAGTTTCTGGCGCGGGCCGATCAATCGGAAATCGAGGAGGTGATTCGTGAGTATGGCGAAGAACGGTTTGCTCATGCGCTTGCAAAGGCGATTGTTGCTGCTCGGCAGCAACGCCGTATTTCATCCACAGGACAACTTGCCGCGCTCGTGGCGCAGGTCGTGCGCACGCGTGAAGCCAACCAGCATCCGGCGACGCGCACCTTCCAGGCTCTACGGATTCACGTCAATCGGGAGCTTGAGGAGCTCACGCTAGCCCTGCCCGAGGTGCTCGGCCGTTTGCGGCCGGGCGGAAGACTCGCCGTGATCAGCTTTCATTCGCTCGAAGACCGCATCGTCAAGCGTTTTTTGCGTTCCGCGGCGCAGCCGCCGCAACCTCCGAAAGGCGTGCCGGTGCGGGCTGCCGATCTGCCAGCGCCGAGTCTGCGCCTGATCGGCAAACCGATCCGCCCAGGCGATGCGGAAATCGCCCGCAATCCACGCGCCAGGAGCGCAGTGCTGCGGGTCGCGGAGAAGCTATGATCCTAAAAACCCCAGTTGACCGCTCCTGTAGGCAAAAAATGCCTTTGAGAATCAGAGGTTGCCACACTATCCCCGCTCACCGAGTCGGTGACCCCGCTACGCACCCGCTGGCGCGCCCCGCCGGGCGCCTGGCTTTGTTGCTCCTCCTTGCAGGCATGAGCCTGCTGCGTCGTCGCGTCGCGCCATCCGCCCGCCGGCACGCACCATCGGGCGCGTCCAACTGGGGTTTTTAGGATGATGGCAAGGCTCAATTTCGTCCTGATCATTGCCGTGCTGGTTTCGGCGCTGGCGGTCGTCTCGACCAACCACCGGGCGCGCAAGCTGGTCAGCGAATTCGAACGCGAGCAGGAACGCATGCGCGCGCTCGAGGTCGAATGGGGCCAGCTGCAGCTCGAGCAGAGCACCTGGGCCACCCACGCACGCGTCGCGCAGGTCGCGCGCGACAAGCTCGGCATGCACGCACCCCGGCCGCAGCAGATCTACAGCATTCACGAATGAAACTCGCCAAGAGCCCTCTTCTCGACGACCGCCTGCCGATCTGGCGCTCCCGGCTCGTGCTCGCGCTGCTCATCATTGGGTTTGCTGCGCTGATCGGACGCGCCTTCTATCTGCAGGGCATCCACAAGGACTTCCTGATCGGCAAGGGCGAATCGCGCTATGAGCGCGTGATCGAGATCCCGGCCACGCGCGGCCGCATCCTCGATCGCAACGGGGATGTGCTGGCGGTATCGACGCCGGTCAAGTCGGTCTGGGCGATCCCGGAGGATGTCCGGCTTTCGCCTGCCCAGGCGCGCGACCTCGCGCGTGTGCTGGACATGGAGGTGAATGATCTCGTCAGGAAACTCGCCGCCGAACGCGATTTCGTCTTTCTGAAGCGCCAGATTCCGCCGGATGTCGCCGCCCGGGTGGCAGAGCTCAAGCTACCCGGCATCCATTTCCAGAACGAATACCGCCGCTACTATCCCGCCGGCGAGGTCACCGCTCACCTGCTCGGCTTCACCGGCGCGGAGGATGCCGGCCAGGAAGGCATCGAGCTCGCGCTCGACAAAGTGCTTGCCGGCAAGCCCGGCAGCCGGCGTGTCATCAAAGATCGTCGCGGCCAGATCGTCGAGGACGTCGAATCGATCCGCGCGCCGCAGGAGGGCAAGGATGTCACGCTCTCCATCGACGCCAAGCTGCAATATCTCGCCTACGCGCAGCTCAAGCAGGCGGTGACGGAAAATCGCGCCAAGGCCGGCGGCATCGTCGTGCTCGATGCGAAAAGCGGGGAGATCCTCGCGCTCGCCAACCTGCCCGCCTACAACCCGAACAATCGCGCCCGGCTCTCCGGCGCACAGCTCAGGAATCGCGCCTTCACCGATACCTTCGAGCCGGGTTCGACCTTCAAGCCTTTCGCCGTCGCGCTGGCGCTCGACAAGGGCCAGGTGCGCTCTAACACGCCGATCCAGACCGCGCCGGGCAAGCTCACCATCGGCCCGGCGACGATCCACGATGCGCACCCACATGGCATACTGACGGTGGCCGAGGTGATCCAGAAGTCTTCCAACGTCGGCGTCTCGAAAATGGCGCTCGCGCTTCCCGCCGAGGAGATGTGGGCGATGTTCGACCGCTTGGGCTTCGGCCAGCCGACCCGGATCGGCTTCCCCGGCGAGGCCAGCGGCCGGCTGCGCCCCTGGAAGCACTGGCGGCCGATCGAGCAGGCCACCATGTCCTACGGCCACGGCATCTCGGTGACGCTGATCCAGCTCGCGCGCGCCTATCAGGCGTTCGCCCGCAACGGCGATCTCGTGCCGCTGTCGCTGACGCGCGTGGACGTCCCGCCCGCCGTCGGCATGCGCGTATTCTCCGAGCAGACCGCCAAGGAAATGCGCGCGATGCTCGAAATGGTGGTGCAGCCCGGCGGCACCGCGGTGAAGGCGCAGGTGCCCGGTTATCGCGTCGCCGGCAAGACCGGCACCGCGGTCAAGCTCGAAGGCGGCGCCTATGTGAACAAATACGTCGCGGCCTTCGTCGGTTTCGCGCCGGCCTCCGATCCACGGCTGATCGTCGCGGTGATGATCGACGAACCCTCGGCCGGCAAGTATTACGGCGGCGATGTCGCCGCGCCGGTGTTTTCTGCGGTGATGGCAAGCGCCTTGCGTGCACTGGGCATCCCGTCCGATGCCCCTGTCCAGCGCTTTGCCCCCGATGGTGCGCCACGGCTGTTGACGGTGGCGAAAAGCGAAACGTCCGCCCCGGAGGAAATGTGATCCAGCCTGCCTTCATGGTCGGCGTCACCGGCACCAATGGCAAGACCTCGGTGACGCAATGGATCGCTCAAGCGCTCACCCTGGGCGGCCGCAAATGCGCGATCGTCGGAACATTGGGTAACGGCTTTCCGGGCGCGCTGGTGCCGGGCCCGAACACCACGCCGGGCGCGCATGTGCTGCGCGAGTTCCTGCCGGAGTGCGTGCGGCAGGGTGCCCAAGCCTGCGCGATGGAGGTCTCGTCGATCGGCTTGCATCAGAACCGCGTCGCCGGCCTTCGTTTCGATGTCGCGGTATTCACGAATCTGACCCGCGACCATCTCGAATACCACGGCACGATGGCGGCCTACGCCGCCGAAAAAGCGAAGCTGTTCGACTGGCCTGGCTTGAGCTGCGCGGTGCTGAACCTCGACGATCCCTTCGGCCGCGAGCTCGCGGCGAAGCTTGCCGGCCGTGTGCCGACGATCGGCTACACGCTGGGCGACGAGGGCGGTGCAGACCGTGTGCTGCGCGCGATGGGGCTTACGGAAACCGCGAGTGGACTGGCCTTCAGCGTCGATGGTGTGGCCATCTTTGCACCGGTGATCGGCCGCTTCAATGCCTCCAACCTGCTCGCGGTGATCGGCACGCTTCTCGCGGCAGGCATGCCGCTGCCGACCATCGCCGCAGCGCTGGCGCAGATCACTGCTCCGCCCGGCCGCATGCAGCCGCTGGGCGGCGGCCCGGACGACCCGCTGGTGATCGTCGATTACGCGCACTCGCCCGATGCGCTGGAAAAGGTCCTCACCACCCTGCGCGGCACGGCCAATGCCCGCGGCGGCCGGCTCGTCTGCGTGTTCGGCTGTGGCGGCGAGCGCGATCCCGGCAAGCGCCCGCAGATGGGGAAGATCGCGGAGGCGTTGGCCGACCGCGTCGTCGTCACCAGCGACAACCCGCGCGGCGAAGAGCCGCTAATGATCATCGATCAGATCGTCGCCGGCATGCGGTCGCAGCCGGTCATCGAGCCCGACCGTGCCCGCGCGGTGGCGGCCACACTCGCCGCAGCCGCGCCCAATGATGTGATCCTGATCGCCGGCAAGGGCCATGAGCCTCATCAGGAGATCAATGGCGCGCGCATTCCCTTTTCGGATATCGAGTGCGCAAAGTCGGCGCTGGCTAGACGGCACGAGGTGCCCAGATGCTGACCCTTTCCGCGACGGCACTGATCCTCAACGGCATCCAGACCGGGCGGGATGTCGAATTCACCAGCGTCGGCACCGATTCGCGCGCGATCACGCCGGGCATGCTGTTCGTCGCCATCCAAGGCGAGCGTTTCGACGGCCACGACTACGTCGAACAGGCCCTGGCCGAAGGGGCGAGCTGTGCGCTGGTGCAAAGCCGCTGGGCGGCCGCGCATGCCCATCTGCCGCTCATCGGCGTCAAAGACACTCGCCTCGCCCTGGGCCAGCTCGCCGCCCACTGGCGCAGCCGCTTCCACCTGCCGCTCATCGGTATCACCGGCAGCAACGGCAAGACCACCGTCAAGGAGATGACGGCGGCGATCCTGCGCGCCGACTTCGGCCAGCATGCGGTGCTGGCGACGAGCGGCAACCGCAACAACGACATCGGCATGCCGCTCACCTTGCTCAAACTGCATGCGCCGCATCGCGCGGCGGTGATCGAGATGGGCATGAACCATCCCGGCGAGATCGCTTATCTGACACAGATCGCGAAACCGACCGTCGCCGTCGTCACCAATGCCCAGCGCGCCCATCTGGGCGGGCTCGGTTCGCTGGCCGAGATCGCCCGCGCCAAGGGCGAGATCTTCGCGGGGCTTGGCCCCGAGGGTGTTGCCGTGATCAACGCCGACGATCCGTATGCGGATTACTGGCGCAGCCTCAATGTCGGCCGGCGCATCGTCACCTTCGGATTTTCGCCCGAGGCCACCGTGCATGGCCGCTGGCGGCCGTTCGCGCGTGGCGGCGAGCTCGATCTCGTCACGCCGCAAGGCGATGCGCATATCATGCTGGCGCTGGCCGGCGAGCACAATGGTCGCAATGCACTCGCCGCCGCTGCCGCGTGCTTCGCCATCGGCGTGCCGCTGGCACCGATCGTGCGCGGCCTGTCTGGCTGCACCGGCACCGCCGGCCGCCTGCAACACAAGCGTGGTCTGCGAGGCGCCTGTGTGATCGACGACAGCTACAACGCCAATCCGGATTCGATGCGCGCGGCGATCGACGTGCTGGCAAGCTTGCCCGGCCGGCGCATCCTCGTCATGGGCGACATGGGCGAGGTCGGCGAAATGGCCGGCCAGCTGCACAGCGAGGTCGGCGGCTATGCCAAGAGCGCGGGGATCGACCTCCTGTTCGCCTTGGGCGAGAAGAGCGCAGCCGCGGTGCATGACTTCGGCAGCGGCGGACAACACTTCACCGGCGTCGATGCCCTGGTGCGCGCGCTCAAACCGTTGCTGGATCCGGACACCACCGTGCTCGTCAAGGGCTCGCGCTTCATGAAGATGGAGCGGGTCGTCGAACGCATCGTCGAGACGGCGGCCCCGGCACGGCCGCCGACGGCGGCGGAAAGGAACTGCGATGCTCCTTGAATTGTTCCAGTGGCTCAGCGCCGACATCCGTGCCTTCAACGTCTTCAACTACCTCACGCTGCGCGCGGTGCTGGCGACGATGACCGCGCTGACCGTCGCCTTCCTGCTCGGACCGGCGGTGATCCGCTGGCTGACCGCGAAGAAAATCGGCCAAGCGGTGCGCAGCGACGGCCCGCAGACGCATCTGGCCAAATCCGGCACGCCGACGATGGGCGGCGCGTTGATCCTGCTCTCGCTGGGCGTGTCGACGCTCATGTGGGCGGATCTCACCAACCGCTTCGTCTGGATCGTGCTGATCGTCACTTTCGGCTATGGCGCGATCGGCTGGGTCGACGACTGGCGCAAGGTGGTCTATCGCAACCCGAAGGGCCTGTCGGCGAAAGCGAAGTTCTTCTGGCAGACGGTGATCGGCATCGTCGCCGCCGTGTGGATCGCCTTTTCGATCTCGGCGCCGACCACCGGCAAGACCCTCGAGCTGATCCTGCAATGGATCACGAGCGGCTTTCAGCCTGTGCCGATGAAGACCGACCTGATCGTGCCGTTCTTCAAGAGCGTCTCATATCCGCTCGGCATCTTCGGCTTCATCGTCCTCACCTACTTCGTGATCGTCGGCGCGAGCAACGCAGTGAACCTGACCGATGGCCTCGACGGCTTGGCGATCCTGCCGACGGTGATGGTCGGAGCAGCGTTGGGCATCTTCGCCTATGTCGCCGGCCATGCCGGTTTCTCGAAATATCTGCTGCTGCCCTATGTGCCGGGCGCCGGCGAGCTCGCCGTGTTCTGCGGCGCGCTGGCCGGAGCGGGCTTGGGCTTTTTGTGGTTCAACGCCTACCCGGCCGAGGTGTTCATGGGCGATGTCGGCGCATTGGCGCTCGGCGCCGCGCTCGGCGCGGTCGCGGTGATCGTGCGGCAGGAAATCGTGTTCTTCATCATGGGCGGCGTGTTCGTCGCCGAGACCATCTCGGTGATGGTGCAGGTCGGCTGGTACAAATTCACCAAATGGAAGACCGGCACCGGCCAGCGCATTCTGTTGATGGCGCCGCTGCACCACCATTACGAGCAGGTCGGCTGGAAGGAAACCCAGGTCGTCGTGCGTTTCTGGATCATCACCATCCTGCTGGTGCTGATCGGTCTGTCGACATTGAAGATCCGATGAATCTCGAAGGCAAGCACGTCTTGATCCTGGGCTTGGGTGAATCGGGCATTGCCTGCGCCCGCTGGTGCGACCGGCAGGGCGCGCGGCTGCGCGTCGCCGACACACGGACGAATCCGCCGGGTCTCGAGGCCCTGCAGTGCCGTGTCGCCAGCGCCGAGTTTCGTGCCGGCGAGTTCGACAAATCCCTGCTCGAGGGCATCGATCTCGTCGTGCTCTCGCCGGGTCTGTCGCCGGGGATGCTGGTGGCGATCCACGCCCGCGCCCAGGGCATTCCGGTCGTCGGCGAGATCGAGCTGTTCGCGCAGGCCTTGCGCGATCTGAGGCAAAACGTGCCGGTGCTGGCGATCACCGGCACCAATGGCAAGACGACGACGACCGCGCTCGTCGGCCATCTGATCGCCGCCAGCGGCCGCACGGTCGGTATCGCCGGCAACATCTCGCCGGCGGCGCTCGATGCGTTGATGGATTTTCAGGACCAGGGCGCGCTGCCGCAGGCCTGGGTGCTCGAACTGTCGAGCTTCCAGCTGGAGACCACCGAAACGCTCGACGCCACTGCGGCGACCGTGCTCAACGTCTCGGATGACCATCTCGACCGCTACATCGATCTTGACGACTACGCCAGCGCCAAGGCGCGCATCTTCCGCGGCACGGGCACCCAGGTGCTCAACCGCGACGATCCGCGCGTCAAACGCATGGCCATCCCTGGCCGCCGGCTGATCACCTTCGGTCTCGATGCCCCCGCCGATGCCGACGATTTCGGCCTGCGCGAAAACCGGGGCGAACCCTGGCTGGTGCAAGGCGACCGTTTCCTGCTGCCGGTCTCGGACCTGGCGATCGCCGGCCTGCACAATGCCGCAAACGCGCAGGCCGCGCTGGCGCTGTGCGCCGCGATCGGCCTCGATCCGGTCAAGCTCTTGCCGGCGCTGCGCAGTTTCAAAGGCCTGCCGCATCGCGTCGAGAAAGTAGCGACGATCGGCGGTGTGACGTTCTTCGATGACTCGAAGGGCACCAATGTCGGCGCCACCATCGCTGCGCTGCAAGGGCTGGGGGCGAAATCCGTCGTCATCCTCGGCGGCGATGGCAAGGGACAGGATTTCACGCCGCTCAAAACCGCCATCGCCCGGCACGCACGCGCCGTGGTGCTGATCGGCCGCGACGCGCCGCTGATCGAGCGGGCCATCGCCGGTTGCGGCGTGCCGGTGATCAACGCCACCGACATGGCCGCCGCGGTGCGCACCGCGGCCAGACTGGCGCAGGCCGGCGATGCGGTGTTGCTCTCGCCGGCCTGCGCGAGCTTCGACATGTTCAAGAATTACGCGCACCGCGCCGAAGTCTTCCGTGCCGCGGTGAGGGAGCTCATGCGATGAACTCCGCCGTGCTCGGCCGCCGGCCGGTGGCGGGCGCCACCGCCACGAACGAGGTCGATCCGCTGCTTTTGTGGCCGACGCTCACTCTGTTGCTCGCCGGGCTGGTGATGGTCTATTCGGCTTCGATCGCCACCGCCGAGGGTTCGAGCTTCAGCGGTCATACGCCGACCTACTTTCTCGTGCGCCATACCGCCTTCCTGTCGATCGGGCTGCTGTGGGCGCTGATCGCCTTTCAGATTCCGCTGCGCATCTGGCAGCAGCTTTCGCCCTGGCTGTTCCTCGCCGGCGTGGTGCTGTTGGCGGTCGTGCTGATTCCCGGCATCGGCAAATCGGTCAATGGCGCGCAGCGCTGGATCGGGCTCGGCCCCATCAATGTCCAACCCTCCGAGTTCATGAAACTGTTCGCCGTGTTGTATGCCGCCGACTACACGGCGCGCAAACTCACCGAGATGGGCAGCTTCCGGCGCGGCTTCGTGCCGATGGCCGCGGTGATGATCGTCGTCGCCGCGGCTCTGTTGCGCGAGCCGGATTTCGGTGCCTTCGTCGTCATCGTCAGCATCGCCTTGGGCATCCTGTTCCTCGGCGGCATGAACGGCCGGCTGTTCGTCTTCCTGATCGTCGCGATGGCCATTGCCTTCGCGCTCTTGATCCTCTCCTCGCCTTATCGCTGGGAACGCATCATCAGCTACATGGATCCGTGGCGCGATGCCTTCGGCAAGGGCTATCAGCTTTCGCACGCGTTGATCGCCTTCGGACGCGGCGAATGGTTCGGCGTCGGCCTGGGCGCCTCGGTCGAGAAGCTGTTTTATCTGCCCGAGGCGCACACCGATTTCCTGCTCGCGGTGATCGCCGAGGAGCTCGGCTTCGTCGGCGTCGTGGCGGTCGTCCTGCTCTTCGCGCTCTTGACCTGGCGATCCTTCATGGTCGGCCGTCAGGCGCTCTTGCTCGACCGCGTCTATGCCAGTCTCGTCGCGCAGGGCATCGGCATCTGGCTTGGCTTGCAAAGCTTCATCAACATGGGCGTCAACATGGGCCTGCTGCCCACCAAGGGCCTGACGCTGCCGCTGATGAGCTTCGGCGGCTCCGGCATCGTCGCCAACTGTGTCGCGCTCGCCGTGCTGCTGCGAGTGGATTACGAGAATAGAAGGTTGATGCGGGGACTGTCGGCATGAAAATATTGGCCCCCCACGCACGTAAAACCAACTCGCTGCCCCCCACAGGGGGGCGCATGCTGCCTTGGGGCGGCCCGGCGGCAGCATGAAGACCATCGTCATCATGGCGGGCGGAACGGGCGGCCACATCATGCCGGGTCTCGCGGTCGCCGACATCTTGCGCGATGCCGGCTGGCAAGTGGTCTGGATGGGCAATCCGGACGGCATGGAAGCGAAGCTCGTGCCGCCGCGCCACTATGAGATGGCCTGGGTGAAATTCTCCGCGCTGCGCGGCAAGGGGCTTGCGCGCAAGCTCTTGCTGCCGTTCAACCTGCTCACCGCCTTCTGGCAGGCCTGGCGCGCCTTCGGCCGCATCCGCCCGCACGTCGTGCTGGGCCTGGGCGGCTTCATCAGCTTCCCCGGCGGAATGATGGCCAGCTTGCGCGGTATCCCGCTCGTGCTGCACGAGCAGAATGCGATCCCCGGGCTTGCCAACAGGGTACTCGCCCATGTCGCCGATCGCGTGCTGACCGGCTTTCCCGATACGTTCAAACGGGGCCAATGGGTCGGCAACCCGGTGCGGCCGGAGATCACCGCGTTGCCGCCGCCCGCCGAGCGTTACGGCGCGCGCAGCGGCCGGCTGCAAGTGCTGGTGCTCGGCGGCAGTCTCGGCGCAGCGGCGCTCAACGAAACCGTGCCGAAGGCACTCGCATCGTTGCCGGAAGGCGAACGTCCCGAGGTCGTGCATCAGTCCGGCGAGAAGCATCTCGACGCCTTGCGCGCCGCCTATGCCGCCGCCGGCGTCAGGGCGCACACGGTGGCCTTCATCGAGGACATGGCGGGCGCCTATGAATGGGCGGACCTGGTGATCTGCCGGGCCGGCGCCTCGACGGTCGCCGAGCTCGCCTGTGCGGGTGTCGCAAGCATTCTGGTCCCGTTTCCGCATGCGGTCGATGACCATCAGACCGCCAATGCGCGCTTCCTCGCCCAGGCCGGCGCCGCCATCCTGCTGCCGCAAGGCGAGTTGACTCCGGAGAGGCTGGCGCTGATTCGCGATCTGAAACGCCCGCAGCTGCTCGAGATGGCGGAAAAGGCGCGTGCGCTGGCGAAGCCGGCTGCGGCCGAGGCCGTTGCGCAAAGCTGCATCGAGGTGTCGCGATGAAACACAAAGTCAAACGCATCCACTTCGTCGGCATCGGTGGCGCCGGCATGTCGGGCATCGCCGAGGTGCTTGCCAACCAGGGTTTCGAAGTGAGCGGCTCGGACCTCGCCGAATCCGCGACGACGCGCCGCCTGCGCGGACTCGGCGTGCAGGTGGCGATCGGCCATGCCGCCGGGAATATCGCCGGCGCGGATGCGGTGGTGGTCTCGAGCGCGGTCAAGGACGACAATCCGGAAATCCTCGCCGCGCGGCAACGTCACATTCCGGTCGTGCCGCGCGCGCAGATGCTCGCCGAGCTGATGCGCATCAAGCAGGGCATCGCGATCGCCGGCACCCACGGCAAGACGACGACCACCAGCCTCACCGCCAGCTGTCTGGCCGAGGCCGGACTGGACCCGACCTTCGTGATCGGCGGCCGTCTCAATTCGGCCGGCGCGAATGCGCGCCTGGGGCAAGGCGAGTTCCTCGTCGCCGAAGCCGACGAGTCGGATGCTTCCTTCCTGTTCCTCTCGCCGGTGATCGCGGTGGTGACCAACATCGATGCCGATCACATGGAGACCTACGGCCACGATTTCGGCCGGCTCGAGCAGGCCTTCGTCGATTTCCTGCATCGCCTGCCGTTCTATGGCGTCGCGGTGCTGTGCATCGACGATCCCCATGTCCGCGAAATACTGCCGCGCGTCGCCAAGCAGGTGGTCACCTATGGCTTCAGTCCTGACGCCAACATCCGCGCCGAGAACGTGCGCGCGATCGATGGCCGGATGCGCTTCGACTGCGTACGCCGCAACGGCATGGTCTCGCACCTTCCGGTGACGCTCAACCTGCCCGGCGAACACAACGTCCGCAATGCGCTCGCCGCCATCGCCGTCGCCACGGAAGTCGGCTGTAGCGACACGGCAATCCTGAAGGCGCTCGCCGAATTCACCGGGGTTGGGCGGCGTTTCCAGCGCTATGGCGACATCGCGCTGCCGGACGGCGGCCACTTCACGCTGATCGACGACTATGGCCACCACCCGACCGAGATGGCCGCCACGCTCGCCGCCGTGCGCGGTGCGTTTCCCGGCCGGCGCATCGTCGTCGCCTTCCAGCCGCACCGCTACACGCGCACGCGCGACTGCTTCGAGGATTTCGTCAGGGTGCTGTCGCAGGCAGATGCCGTGCTGCTCACCGAAGTCTATGGAGCCGGCGAGACGCCGATCGTCGCCGCCGACGGCCGGGCGCTGGCCCGCGCCTTGCGCGTCGCCGGCAAGGTCGAACCGCTGTTCGTCGCGGATGTCACCGAACTGCCACAAGCCATCCTCGCAACCGCACGCGACGGCGACGTGGTGATCACGCTGGGTGCCGGCTCGATCGGCGCGGTGCCGGCGAAATTGCTCGCGGAGAAAGACGCCTGATGGAAATCCGCGCCGACGAACCGATGGCCAAGCACGTCACCTGGCGTGCCGGCGGACGCGTCGCCAAGGCTTGTTTCCCGCGCGACCTCAATGATCTCGCCCACTTCCTGGCCGGGCTGCGTTGCGACGAGCCGCTCTTGATGGTGGGGCTGGGATCGAACCTGTTGATCCGCGATGGCGGTTTCGACGGCACGGCGATCTTCACGCATGGCGCGCTGGACGCGCTGCGTTTGACGTCAGACGGCACGATCTACGTCGAGGCGGGTGTGGCCGCACCGAAACTGGCGCGCTACGCCGCGAACCATGCCCTCGCTGGCGCCGAATTCCTGGCCGGGATCCCTGGCACGATCGGCGGCGCATTGGCGATGAACGCCGGCTGCTTTGGGAGCGAAATCTGGCAGTTCGTCGAACGGGTGCTGATGCTCGACCGGCAAGGCAGGCCGATCGAACGCACGCCGGCTGATTTCGCGCTCGGCTACCGCCATTGCGGCCTGAAAGAGGCTTGCGACGAAATCTTCGTCGCCGCCTGGCTGCGCTTTTCTGCCGGCGATCCTGCAACGACGCGCGCGAAGATCCGCGAGCTGCTCGCCCGGCGCGTCGCGACGCAGCCCTTGCAATTGCCGAATGCCGGCTCGGTGTTCAGAAACCCGCCGGGTGACCACGCGGCACGCCTGATCGAAGCCGCTGGACTGAAGGGTCTGGAGCTCGGCGGCGCACGGGTGTCCGAAAAGCATGCGAATTTCATCGTTAATCCGGGGGGCGTGGCCAGCGCTTCCGCGATAGAAAGCTTAATCGGCCGCATCCAGGCCGAAGTGCAGGAAAGATTCGCAGTGACACTGGTGCGCGAGGTGCGCATTCTCGGAGCAAGACGCTGATGGCAGGCAGGTTTGGCAAGGTGGCGGTGTTGATGGGCGGCGATTCCGCCGAGCGCGAGATCTCGCTGATCTCGGGCCAGGCGGTGCTTGCCGCGCTGCTTGCCGCCGGCATCAAAGCCTATGCCTTCGATCCGGCCGAGCAGCCGATCTGGCGGCTCGTCGATGATCGCCCGGATGCCGCCTTCATCGCCCTGCACGGCGGCGCGGGCGAGGATGGCACCGTGCAGGCCGCGCTCGATCTGATGAAGATTCCCTATACCGGCAGCGGCGTGCTCGCCTCGGCGCTGGCGCTGGACAAACGACGCACGACGCTGCTCTGGCGGGCCTGCGGGCTGCCGGTGCCACGCTCGCTTCTGGTCACGGCTGGCGATCAGGGGCCTGCCGTGATTGCCGAGCTCGGGCTACCGCTGATCGTCAAGCCCGTGCGCGAAGGCTCTTCGATCGGTGTCACGAAGGTGATGCGCGCGGAAGAATTCGCCGCTGCCTTCGCCGCCGCCGCGACTTTGCCCGATGGCCGCCACGAGGAAGTCATGGCCGAGGAATTCATCATGGGCACCGAGCTCACCGCCGCCGTGCTCGGCCGCCGGGCGTTGCCGCTGGTGCGTATCGAGGCGCCCGCAGGCCGCTACGACTACCAGAACAAGTATTTCACCGATGTCGTGAAGTATCACTGTCCAGCCGGCATCGACGCTGCCAAGGAAGCGGAGATCGCCCGCACGGTGCTTTTCGCCTTCGATGCGCTCGGCTGCCGCGGCTGGGGACGCGCCGACCTGATCCTGCTTGATGACGGCAGTTTCCGCCTGCTGGAGATGAACACCGCGCCCGGCATGACCGGCCATTCACTGGTGCCGATGGCAGCCAAAGCCGCCGGCATCGATTTCACCGCCCTGGTGCTGACGATTCTGGCGGAGGCACGCTGTGGCTAGCAAACGCGGCAAACCGCGCATCGCGAATGCCGAGCCGGCGGGGTTGTGGCATCAGCCGGCGCTGATGCATCTCATCGCCGACGTGTTGTTCGCGCTCGGCATCGTCGGTCTGGGCTGGGCGGCGCTGGTCAGTCTGCAGCGCCTGCCGCTGTTCCCGTTGCGCGAAGTGGTGCTCACGGCAGCGCCGCAGCATGTCGGCGTGGCTCAGCTCGCCCATGCGGCACGCACTTCGGCGAGCGGCAATTTCTTCACGGTCGATCTCGCCGCAGTCCAGGCAGGTATCGAGGCGCTGCCCTGGGTGCGTCGCGCCGCGGTGCGCCGGCACTGGCCAGATGGCCTCATGGTAACGCTCGAAGAGCACGAAGCCGTCGCGCAGTGGCGCCACCTGAACGGCGAGAAAGGGCTCATCAACACGTTCGGCGAGGTATTCGATGCCGAGCCGCCGGAAGATGCACCTTTTCTGCCGCTGCTCAGCGGCCCGCCTAAGACGGCTGCCGAAATCCTCCGGCGCCTGGCCATATTCGATGGCCAGCTCGCGCCGCTGGGCCGGCATGTCACCGCACTGACGCTCTCGCCGCGTCGCGCCTGGCATCTCGAGCTCGACGACGGCGTGACGATCGAATTGGGCCGCGACGAGGAACGCCAGCCACTCAATGCCCGGCTGACCCGCTTCGTCGCCCACTATCCAGACATCAAGGCGCATTTCGGCAGCATCCGTGGCGCCGACATGCGTTACCCGAACGGTTTCGCGCTCATCGGCGCCGGGCGCCCGGTCGAGCCACTGCCTCCAGTGAAGGCAGGAAAGCAGTCATGAGCAAGGACAAGAATCGCGAACTGATCGCCGGTCTCGACATCGGCACCTCGAAGATCGTCGCCATCGTCGCCGAAGTGAATGACGAGGGGCAACTTTCCATCCTCGGTCTCGGCACGCAGGACACCCAGGAATCGCGCGGTCTCAGGAAAGGCGTGGTGGTCAATATCGAGGCCACCGTCAACAACATCTCGAAGGCGATCGCCGAGGTGCAGATGGTCGCCGGCTGCAAGATCAAGGAAGTGTATACCGGCATCGCCGGCAGCCACATCAAGAGCAAGGATTCCAACGGCATGACGGTGGTGAAGGATCGCGAGGTCACGCAATACGACGTCGCGCGCGCCATCGAGGCGGCGAATGCCACGCCGATCTCGGCCGACGACCAGATCCTGCACACCCTGGTGCAGGAATTCATCGTCGACGGCCAGGACGGCGTCAAGGAACCGATCGGCATGGATGCCCGCCGCCTCGAAGTGAAGGTGCATCTGGTCACCGGCGCGGTCACCGCGGTGCAAAACATCGTCAAGTGCGTGCGCCGCTGCGGCCTGGAAGTGGTCGATCTGGTGCTGCAACCGCTCGCTTCGGGCAATGCCGTGCTCACCGACGACGAGAAGGATGTCGGCGTCTGCCTCGTAGACATCGGCGGCGGCACCACCGATGTCGCCGTGTTCAGCCAGGGGGCGATCCGCCATACCGCGGTGATCCCGATCGCCGGCGACCAGATCACCAATGACATCGCCATCGCGCTGCGCACCTCGACCCAGGATGCCGAAGAGATCAAACTGCGCTACGGCGTGGCGCTCTCCCAGTTCGCCGACCCGGAGGAAATGCTCGAAGTGCCCGGGGTTGGCGACCGCCCGGCGACGACGCTGTCGCGCGCGACGCTGGCCGGCTTCATCCAGCCGCGCGTCGAAGAGATCTTCCAGAAGGTGCAGGAGGAGCTGATCAAAAGCGGCTATGCGCGCCTGCTGCGCGCCGGCATCGTGCTCACCGGTGGCGCCGCGCAGATGCCAGGCATGTGCGAGCTCGGTGAGGAAATCTTCCACAACACGGTGAAAGTCGGCGTGCCGAACTACGCCGGACCGCTGGCCGATTTCGTCAGAAACCCGCGCTATGCCACCGCGATGGGACTGTTGCTGGAGGGTCTGGCACAGCGGCAGCGCGGCGGCAAGGAACCCCCTTTGACTCTCGGGCAGGTATTCGGGCGCATGCGCGCCTGGTTTGCCCGCAATCTGTGATTTTTGGTAACGCATTGGCAACGACAGGAGAGGCGAAATGTTCGAAATCATCGATCGGGAAGCAAACGACACCATCATCAAGGTGATCGGCGTCGGCGGCGCCGGCGGCAACGCCGTCGAACACATGATCCGCGAGGGCGTCGGCGGCGTGGAATTCATCTGCATCAACACCGACGCGCAGGCGCTGAAAACTTCCTCGGCCGGCGTCAAGCTGCAGCTCGGCCCGGGCTTAGGCGCCGGCGGCAAGCCGGAACGCGCGCGCCAGCATGCGGTATCCTCGCGCGAGCGCATCGCCGAGATGCTCACCGGCGCGCACATGTGCTTCATCACCGCCGGCATGGGCGGCGGCACCGGCACCGGCGCCGCGCCAGTGATCGCCGAAGTGGCGCGCGAGCTGGGCATCCTCACCGTGGCGGTCGTCACCAAGCCGTTTGGCTTCGAAGGGCGGCGTGGCAAGGTCGCCGAAGAAGGCATCAATGAGCTCTCGCAACATGTCGACTCGCTGATCGTCATCCTCAACGAAAAACTGATGGAAGTGCTCGGCGAGGAGGTCAGCATGCTGGATGCCTTCAAGGCCGCCGACGACGTGCTGAAAAATGCCGTCGGCGGCATCTCCGAGATCATCAACGTGCCGGGCCTGGTCAATGTCGATTTCGAGGACGTGCGCACCGTGATGGGCGAAATGGGCAAGGCGATGATGGGCTCGGCCACCGCCGCCGGGGTCGATCGCGCGCGCCTGGCTGCCGAACAGGCGGTCGCCAGCCCGTTGCTGGAAGGCATCGAACTTTCCGGCGCGAAGGGCGTGCTGGTCAATATCACCGCCAGCAGCTCGCTCGGCCTCAAGGAATATCAGGAAGTGATGGCCACCATCCACAATTACACGGCGCCGGAGGCCACGGTGATCTGCGGCGCGGTGTTCGACGATGCGATGGAAGACCGCCTGCGCGTCACCGTGGTGGCCACGGGGCTCGGCGCCAAGGCCAAGGCGCAGCCGAAACTCGTCTATGGCGAAGGCCGCGGCCAGCGTACCGGCACCTACGACCTGCCACCCTCAGCCGCGATGAGCGACCCCACGGCTGGTGTAATGAACATCGCCGGCAGCAATACGCCGGCAGGAAGCCTCGACGACTTCTTCACGCCGAATCCGCGCGGCCATCGCGACAGTCGCGCCCGCGACATGGTCGACGTGGGCCTTTCCAACATCGATATCCCGGCGTTTCTGCGCAAGCAGGCCGACTGATCGTATCTGCCCGAGAAACGCCCGGGGTTTCGCCTCCCCCCGGGCGTTTCATCCCGCGGCCAACGCGTTGCTCAACTTGACGTAGGCTTCGACTGGCAGCTCCTCCGCCCGCGCCGTCGGGGCGATGCCTTGTGCCGCGAGCAAACTTTCGCCGCCGAATTCCTTCAGCGTGTTGCGCAGCATCTTGCGTCGCTGGGAAAAGGCTGCCGTCACCAGCCGGGAGAACAGGGCTTCGTCTCGTGCCGTCTCGCCAGCGCCGAGTTTGCGCGGGATCATGCGCACCACGGCCGAGTCGACCTTCGGCGCCGGATCGAACGCCCCCGGTGGCACGATGAACAACCGCTCCAGCTGAAAGCGGTATTGCAGCATCACCGACAGCCGCCCATAAGCGCCCGACCCCGGCGCGGCGACCATCCGGTCGACGACTTCCTTCTGCAACATGAAATGCATCTCGGCGATCCGGTCGGCGAATCGCGTCAGATGGAACAGCAACGGGCTCGAGATGTTGTAGGGCAGATTGCCGACGATCTTCAGCGGCCCGTCGCCTTCGAGCAGGCCGAAATCGAAGCGCAGCGCATCGCCATCAAAGATCGTCAGCCGCTCGGAAGGAAAATGCCTTCTCAAATGGGTGATCAGGTCGCGGTCGATCTCGATGACGAAGAGATGGTCGAGCCGCAGAAGGAGCGGGGCGGTGAGCGCCCCCAAACCCGGGCCGATCTCGACGACGACATCGCCCGGGCGCGGCGCGATCGCGGCGACGATCTTGCGGATCACCCCCGGCGAGACGAGGAAGTTCTGCCCGAAGCGCCTCCTGGGCTGATGCGCTTTCATGAACGGCGCCGGCAGATGTCGATCGCCGCATCGACCGCCGCAAAAAGGCTGGTGGGCGAGGCTCGACCTGTGCCGGCGAGCTCCAATGCCGTGCCGTGATCGACCGAGGTGCGGATGATCGGCAGGCCCAGTGTGACATTGACGCCCTCGTCGAAGGCGGCGTATTTGAGCACCGCCAGGCCCTGATCGTGATACATCGCCAGCTGCGCATCGGAGCCGGCGAGTACGTTGCGGGTGAATAGCGTGTCGGCCGGCAAGGGGCCGACGAGGTCCATGCCTTCGCCGCGCAGCTTGTCGAGCACCGGCAGGATCACCTCGATTTCCTCGCGACCCAGGTGTCCTCCTTCGCCGGCATGCGGGTTCAGGCCGGCGACCAGGATGCGCGGCCGCGCGATGCCGAACTTGGTTTGCAAATCCGCGTGCAGGATACGGATCGTCGTTTCGAGCCCAGGCGGCGTGATCGCCGCGGAGACATCCTTCAACGGCAGATGCGTCGTCGCCAGCGCGACGCGCAAGTCCCCGCCGGCGAGCATCATCACGACATGTGGTGTTGCGGTCTTTTCGGCCAGATATTCGGTATGCCCAGTGAAGGGAATGCCGGCGTCGTTGATGACGCCCTTGTGCACCGGCGCGGTGACCAGCGCCGCATACTCGCCGTTCGTGCAGCCCGTAAGCGCGGCATCGATCAGGTCGAGCACGTAACGCGCATTGGCTGGATCGAGCCGTCCCGAAGCCGCCGGCTTTGCGAGAGGGATGTGGCGAATCTCGAGTGCGCCGATGACGCGGCCCAGCTGGCGGGCGCGCTGCGCGAAGAGTTCGCGGTCGCCGAACACGACGAGTCGTGCATCGAACGAACGCTGCGCCAGCGCAAGACAGATGTCCGGGCCGATGCCGGCCGGCTCGCCGCTGGTGACGGCAATGACCGGTTTAGCGCTCTTCGAGCCGGTATTCGACATAGGCGCGATCGCGCAATTGCCTGAGCCAGTCTTCATAGGCCTCGTCGGATTTGCGCTCGCGCAAGACCTGGCGCGCCAGGATGCGCCTGCGCTCGTCGCCCACCGCGGCATTCTTGCGTTCGAGCACCTGGATCAGATGCCAGCCGAACGGCGATTGCACCGGCTGGCTGACTTCGCCGATCTTCAGCGCATCCATCGCCCGCTCGAACTCTGGCACGGTATCGCCGGGATAGAGCCAGCCGAGATCGCCGCCCTTGGCCGCCGAGAGATCGTTGGAATACAGCCGCGCCAGCTCAGCGAAGTCGGCGCCGTTGTCTATGCGTTCCTTGAGGCCGACGAGCTTGTGGCGCGCCTCGTCGGACGAGGTGAGCTCACCCACCTTGATCAGGATGTGCCGCGCATGGGTCTGGCGAATCAGGCCGTCGCCGACGCTGCCGCCCTTGCGCTCGATCAGTTTGACGATGTGGAAACCCGCCGGGCTCCTCAGGATACTGCTCACCTCGCCGGGCTGCAGCTTGGCGATCGCCTCGGCATAGAGCGTCGGCAGGCGATCGGCGGGCCGCGGTTCGAGGATGCCGCCCAAGAGCGCATCGGGCGCTTCGGAATAGCTCGCCGCCACCTGGCTGAAATCCTGGCCGGCCTTGATGCGAGCGAGCGCTTCTTCGGCGCGGTTGCGCAATTGCGCCAGACGCGTCGCGTCGATCTGCTCGGGTACGCGGATGATGATGTGGCCGAGGGTGACGAGCGCACTCTGCTCCGCCTGTTCGGGATGAGCGAGGTAATTGTCGATCTCGCCGTCGGAGACGACGATGCGGCTGTCGACCTCGCGCTCACGCAGCCGGGCGATGATCATCTCGCCGCGAATCTCCTCACGAAAGCGCTGCCAGTCGATGCCATCCTTTTCCAGCGCGGCGCGGAACTCGGCCAATGACATCCTGTTGTTGGCCGCGATGCGGCGCAATGCGGCATCGAGATCGGCATCGAGAATGCGCAGGCCCGTTTCCTTGGCGAACTGCAGTTGCAAGCGATCGACGATCAGGCGTTCGAGGATCTGCTTTTCGAGCACTTCCGGCGGTGGCAGCGGCGTGCCGCGCTGCCGCAATTGGCGGGTGACGGCGCCGAGGCGCTCGCGCAACTCATTGTCGGTGATCGCCTCGTCATTGACGACGGCGACGACGCGATCGAGCGCGATCGGCTGACGCGGCTGGGCAAAACCCAGCGCCGGCAGCAGTAAAAACAGGAGGAGCAGGGATGCAAGTCTCATAAACCTCAATTCTCGGCGAACACCGGGTCCGCGGTCGGCTGGTTGATCACGCCGTAGCCCGGGATGCTGCGGCGCAAAAGTTGCAGCGGATTCGAGCCGATGCGCGAAAAATCGTTCAATTCGAGCTGGAAGAACAGTGCCGTGGTCGGCTGCTCGGCGATCGTCGCCAGCCGCTGCACGACGAAGCGTCCGACCCAGCAACCGGCATCGTACTCGAGTCCGCCGATGGTTTCGATGACGCGCCGTTCCTTGGTCGAATAATTGTAGCGCCCCACCCCATGCCAGCCGCCGAACAACGGCCATTGCGCCGAGACGTCGATCTGGCCGAGCAGGTCACGGCTATAGCGATAGGCGACGTTGAGCACCTTGCCGGCTTCGGGCCGGTAACGCCCGCCCAGGGTGAGACGTTCGGTGCGCCCATCACGCGGGTTGTATTGCCAGCCGACGTCGGCATAAGTGCGCGGCAGCACCTGACCGGCGAGCGTGGCGAGGATGTCGGCGGCGCGGTCGGTGCGGGCCTTTTCCCCCGGCAGCGTCACGGATTGGTCGGTGAAGTAATGACGAGTGCCGATGGTGGCGCGCAACAGATCGGCGCCGCTTGCCGGGTCGATCAGTCGCGAGGTGACGGCCAATGTCAGCTCGTTGGCATCGCCGATGCGGTCGCCGCCGGCATAGCGGTTTTCCGAGAACATCTGGGCGAAATTGAAATCGGCGATGCCGCTATCGAACACCGGGATCTGTTTCTGGTCGCGCTTGGGAATGAAAACGTAGTAGGCGCGTGGTTCGAGCGTTTGCATGAGCGTCTTGCCGAACCAGTCCGTGTTGCGCTCCAGCGCCGCGCTGCCGTCGAGACTGAAGATCGGCAGCGCCCGGTTCTGGCTGGTCGGCACGGTGCGGAAGGTCGCCGCTGCGGGACGGTTGAGACCTGCAAGCTCGTAATGGGTCACATGCACGCCGATCTTCGGTGTCAGCGTCAGCGCCGCGGTGGCCAAGGGCAGCGACAACTGCGGATAGACGATGGTGCGCTTGCCGAGCACATTGGTCGGATGATCGAAATTCACATATTCCGCATTCAGGTTGAACGCGAGACCATACGGCAGATCGTAACGGAAGGCGCTGCCCGTGAGCTGGGGTAGCCGCTGGTAGGGCTTGGCGAGATTCTGCAGGGTCTGGAAGGCTTGCAGATTGAGCGAGGCGGCATACCACGGGCCGGCGTAGTTGAGCACCCCCTGGCGCAACAGATTGCCCTGCGAGACCTGGCTGATGCGTGTCGACAGGTCGCTGAAGTAGTTGTCGTCGGAAACGCCATTCACATTCAGCGACGCCGAGAATCCGTGACCGAGGTTCTGGGTGTGGATCAGCGCATAGCCGTAGCGGTCGCGGTCGGCCAAGCGATCGCCGGGCAGATATTCGATGCGCACCTGACCTTTGTCGGGCATACCCGCCTGGGTGCGGTTCGCTTCGGTGTCGAGCAGGTAACGGAACTCGCCGTTCAATTGCACGCCGCGGCGCGTCATCAGGCGCGGCGTGAGCGTCGCGTCCATGTTGGGGGCAATGTTCCAGTACCACGGCGCGGTGACCTCGAAGCCGCTCTTGCTGGTCGAGCCGATCGTCGGCGGCAGGAAACCGCTCTTCCTCTGGTTGTTGAGCGAAAATTTCATCCAGGGCAGATAGAGCAGCGGCACGTCCTTGAAGCGCACCGTCGCATGGCGTCCGCTCCCCTCCTCGTGCACATAGTCGAGGTCCAGCGTATCGACATAGATTTCCCAGTCACGCTGGCCCGGCGCGCAGGTGCTGAAGGTGGATTCCGAGAGCCGGTACCGATCCTTGCCGCGGAACTCGAGCTTTGCCGCGCTGCCACTGCCGGTCACCGGCGGACGCTCAAGCATGCGGCCAGATTGCACGACCACGTTGCCGCTCTCGTCCATCGCCGGCAGCCCCAGCAATGTCAGCGCCGGTTCCGGTACCGGCGGACGGGGATGGCGGATCGTGTATTCCGGTTTCTCGAACTCGCCGGTGCTCGCTTCGAGGCGCATCTTCAGCCGCGGGCCGCTCATCGTCGTGTTGGGTGAGGTAAGACGCACGTTACCGGTGGCCTCGGCCTCGTCATCGAGCTGCCGATAGACGAGGCGATCGGCGCGCAGCGTATCGCCGCCCCGCTCGACCAGCACATTGCCCTCGGCCACGACTTCCTGCTCATTGATGCCCTCGATCCGGTCGGCGGTGACCGTGGTCGGGGCGGCAGTCTTGTCGGTGCGGGAAAAGGGCGTCGTCGGCAGCCGCGGCACGCTGCCGGCCTGGCCAGGCGTCATGTCGGCCGATGCGGGCCACTCGGCGGCGCGGGTGGACGGCTCCTGGACGGGCGCGGCAGGCGCAGAAAGCGCAGGGGCAGCCGCTGGCGCGGCCGAGGCCGGCGGCATCGGCGCGGCTCGAGAGGAAGAAGCCGGGGTTGCCGGTTGCGCATTGCCGGGCGCGGACCTGGCAGACGCAGGCGCGCCGCTCAAAAGCGCCGGATCGACGCGCAGAAGCGGCAGACCGACGGCCGCGATTGCAGGCATCCCGGCGAGCGCGAGCGCAAGCCCGCCCATGGCCCAGCCCGCTCGCCTCCATCCTTTCCTATCGAACGTCATCGCAATCGTTGGTCGTCGTCAGCGCCAGCGGCGCCAGGCGCATCGCATGCCGATGTTAGAATCAAACCCAGATTGTCCATTAGACCATCCTGTCAGCGGATGGGCGTGAGCAAGCCTTGCCATCCTGGACTGCGCGGGCGCGCATCATCTGTGGGCGGGCCCTTCGTGCCCGCGCTCCTCGCCAATAGTCACGGCTATTGACTCGTCGCGCGGACGCAAATCGCCTCGCCCTCGCCTCGCACCCTAATGGACAATCTGGGTTCAATGATTCTACCTTGCGCTGGAAGGGATTGCGTGGAGCGGAGCGAAGCGATCGAAGACTGGCTGGCCGGACATTTCACCGGGCGGCGCTTCGCGCTCGCCCCGGCCTCGGCCGACGCCAGTTTCCGCCGCTATTTTCGCGTCACCCTGGACGATGGCGCCACGTACATCGTCATGGATGCGCCGCCCGCGCATGAGGACGTGCGTCCGTGGCTCGATGTGCAACGGCTGTTTCGCGCTGCCGGCGCGCATGTACCCGAAGTACTGGCAAAGGATCTGGCACAAGGCTTTCTGCTCATCTCTGATCTCGGTTCGACCACCTATCTCGCTGCATTGGCGGCAGGCGCCGATGCCGATTCCCTCTACCGTGCCGCGCTCGAGACGCTGATCGACATCCAGCGCGCGAGCCGTCCCGGCGCGTTGCCGGCCTATGACCGCACGCTGCTCAAACGCGAGCTCGACCTGTTTCCTGAATGGTATGTCGCACGGCATCTCGCCGTCGAGCTCGATTCTGCCGAGCGGAACATGCTCGCAGCGGTGTTCGAGAAAATCCTCGCCGTCAATCTCGCCGAGCCTTGCGTATTCGTGCATCGCGATTATCACTCGCGCAATCTGATGGTCACAGGCAGCGCGCCCGGGGTGATCGATTTCCAGGATGCCGTCTTTGGGCCGATCAGCTACGACCTCGTTTCGCTCTTCAAGGACGCCTATGTCGACTGGCCCGAGGAGCAGACCCTCGACTGGCTGGCGCGCTACTGGGAAAAGGCCAAGCGCGCGGGCTTGCCGGTGCGCGCCGACTTCGGCGAATTCTTCCGCGACTACGAGTGGATGGGCGTGCAGCGGCATCTCAAGGTGCTCGGCATCTTCGCGCGCCTTTACCACCGCGATGGCAAGGACGGCTACCTCAAGGACATGCCGCGGGTCGCCCGCTATCTGCGTAGCACCTGCGAACGTTACGGCGAGCTGGCACCCTTGTTGCGCCTGATCGACAAACTGGAAAACCGACAATCTCAAGTGGCCTATACATTCTGATGAAAGCAATGATTCTTGCCGCCGGCCGCGGCGAACGCATGCGGCCGCTCACCGA
The DNA here is from genome assembly GCF_003966565.1 of Sulfuricystis multivorans. Taxonomy (NCBI): domain Bacteria; kingdom Pseudomonadati; phylum Pseudomonadota; class Betaproteobacteria; order Nitrosomonadales; family Sterolibacteriaceae; genus Sulfuricystis; species Sulfuricystis multivorans. The sequence goes on from NZ_AP018718.1 coordinate 2,121,028, forward strand.
CCGAACGCCGAAACCCTTGCTGCCGGTGGCCGGCAAGCCGCTGATCGTCTGGCATCTCGAACGCCTGGCGCGCGCCGGCTTTCGGGAGATCATCATCAACCATGCCCATCTCGGCGACGAGATCGAGGCCTTGCTCGGCGATGGCGATGCCTGGAATGTGACGATCCATTACTCCGCCGAGCCCGCGGGCGCACTGGAGACGGCGGGCGGCATCGCCAATGCGCTGCCGCTTTTAGGCCATGAGCCGTTTCTCGTCGTCAATGGCGACATCTTCTGCGATTGGGATTTCGCCCGTGCCCGAGACGCGCTCACCGCCGACATGCTCGCTCATCTCGTGCTGGTCGACAATCCGCCCCACCATCCGCACGGCGATTTCAGCCTGCTGGAGGGCTGCAAAGTCGGCGCTGCCGGGACGGCACAGCGCCTCACCTTCGCTGGCATCGGCATCTACCGTCCGCAACTGTTTGCCGACATCGTGCGCGGCACGGCAGCACCGCTCGCGCCCTTGCTGAGAGACGCGGTCGCCGCCGGACAAGTGAGCGGTGAATACCACCGCGGCCGCTGGGTCGATGTCGGCACACCCGAGCGCCTGACTCAACTGGACATCGACCTGCGGCATGCGTGCTAGCATTTTTCCGATGGATCTCCTTCCCTTCCGCAACCGTCGTCAACGCCTACTCGACCGCATGACGGCTTCCGGCGGTGGCGTGGCGGTGATCCCCACCGCCGCCGAGCACATCCGCAACCGCGACACGCATTTCCCGTTTCGCGCCGACAGCTACTTCCACTACCTGACCGGCTTTCCCGAGCCCGAGGCCGTCCTCGTGCTGGTGGCAGGCAATACCCCCCAGACGCTCCTGTTCTGCCGCGAAAAGGATGCCCAGAAGGAAATCTGGGACGGCTTCCGCTACGGCCCGGCAGCAGCGCGCGAAATCTTCGGTTTCGATGCCGCCCACCCGATTGCCGAGTTCGACGCAAAACTCCCCGACCTCTTGGCCGACCAGCCAGCGCTGTGGTATTCGCTCGGCTTCGAGGCCGATTGGGATGCCCGCATCGTCAAGGCGATGAACGCGGTGCGGGCGCAAACGCGTGCCGGCAAGCGCGCGCCGAGCGTCACGCATGATGTGCGCGCCGTGCTCGACGCGATGCGCCTCATCAAGGATGAGCACGAGATCGCGCTGCTGCGCCGCGCGGCGCAAATCGCCGCCAGCGCCCACCGTCGCGCGATGCGCGCCACTGCGCCGGGCAAATACGAATACGAGATCGAGGCCGAGTTCCTGCACGAGTTTCGCCGCCAAGGTTGTCAGGCGCCGGCCTATCCGCCGATCGTCGCCAGCGGCGCGAACGCTTGCATCCTGCACTATGTCGCCAACGACCAGCCGCTCGAGGATGGCAGGCTCCTTTTGATCGACGCCGGCTGCGAATTCGCCGGCTATGCCAGCGACATCACGCGCACTTTTCCGGTCAGTGGCCGCTTCACCGGCCCGCAGGCCGACCTCTATGAGCTGGTGCTCGACGCCCAGACCGCGGCGATCACGGCGGTCGAACCCGGGGCAAGTTTTCTCGCCCCGCACGAGGCGGCGCTGCGCGTGCTGGTTCAAGGCATGATCGACCTCAAATTGCTCGTCGGTAGCCGGGATGGCCTCATCGAGTCGGAAGCCTACAAGCGCTTCTACATGCACCGCACCAGCCATTGGCTGGGACTGGACGTGCATGATGCCGGCGAATACCGCCAGAACGATGCCTGGACGACACTCCAAGCGGGAATGACGCTCACCGTCGAGCCGGGCCTGTATGTGCGCGCCGCCGACGATGTGCCAGCGGCCTTTCACGATATCGGCATCCGCATCGAGGACGACGTGCTGGTCACGACGAATGGCCGTGAAGTTCTCTCACGCGATGCGCCGAAGACCATCGCCGAGATCGAGGCGGAGATGAAACGATGAACGCACCTGTCTTGATCATCGGCGGGGGACCTGCCGGCATGGCGCTCGCGCTCGCCCTCTGGCGCAATGGCGTGATGAGCCGCATCGTCGATATCCGTCCGCGCGGCGCGGCGAAGCTCGATGCCCGCATCCTCGCCCTCTCGCATGGTGCGCGGCTGATTCTCGAAGCGCTGGGGGTATGGCAGGACATCCCACACACGCCGATCGAGACCATCCACGTCTCGCATGCCGGCGGCTTGGGCCGCACGCTCATCAGCGCCGATGAGGAGGGCGTGCCGGCGCTGGGCTATGTGCTCTCTGCCGGTGCGCTGGCCACTGCGCTCGATGCGGCGATCAGCCGCGTCGGCATCGACTATGCCGAAAAAACGCCGGCGCCGGCCACCACGGATGCCTTGCTCACCGTCCATGCCGAGGGCCGCATCGACGATGGCGCCGATCTCGTCGTGCGCGACTACGGTCAGCATGCGGTGATTTGTCTCGCCAAGGGCGTGGCATCGCATGGTCACATCGCCTGGGAACGGTTCACCCCGGAAGGCCCGGTCGCGCTGTTGCCTTTCAACCCAGATCGTCCATTAGGGCGCGAGGCGATTCCGAGGCGAGGGCGAGGCGATTTGCGTCCGCGTGACGAGTCAATAGCCGTGACTATTGGCGAGGAACGCGGGCGCGAAGGGCCCGCCCGCAGACCGGAAACGCCCGCGCAGTCCAGGATGACAAGGTTTGCTCACGCTCATCCGCTGACAGGACGGTCTAATGGACAATCTGGGTTCAACGACGGTTACGCCGTCGTGCTGACCTGTCCGGCCGCCGACAGCGAGCGTATCGCGGCGCTGGGTGATGCCGACTTCCTGGCGCTATTGCAGATGCGTTTCGGCTCACGGCTGGCACTCGCCGGTGTCGGCCCACGCCAGGTCTATCCGCTCGGCTTGCGCATGCGCCGGCAGGTGATTGCCGAACGCGCCGTCTGGATCGGCAATGCGGCGCAGACGCTGCACCCGGTCGCCGGCCAGGGCTTCAATCTCGCGCTGCGCGACATCGCGGAGCTTGCCGACACTTTGCGTGACGCCGCGGATCCCGGCGATCCAGAGCTACTCTCCCGTTATGCCCGCGGCCGCCGGCTCGACCGCCTGGCCACCGCGACATTCACCGGCACTCTGGTGCGGCTCTTCTCGAACGATTTTGGCCCACTCAAGCACCTGCGCGGCGCGGGGCTCTTGGCGCTCGATCTGTGCCCCCCCGCCCGCTCCTTCCTGGCCCGACGCATGATGTTCGGCGCAAGAGGATGGTAGGCGTTAGAATTCGCCCCTCCCCATCCCTGCCTGCTGCTACGTCTGACCATGAACTACCTCGGCTTTACGCTGCGCAACAATCTGTTCGTCGCGCCGATGGCCGGGGTGACGGACCGCCCGTTCCGGCAGTTGTGCAAGCGGCTCGGCGCGGGCTTGGCGGTCTCCGAGATGGTGACCTCGAACTCGCTGCTCTATGGCAGTGCCAAGACGCGCCGGCGTGCGGATCACGCAGGCGAAGTCGAGCCGATCGTCGTGCAGATCGCCGGCGCCGATCCGGACATGCTCGCCGCCGCGGCGCGTTACAACGTCGAGCGCGGCGCACAGATCATCGACATCAACATGGGCTGCCCGGCCAAGAAGGTCTGCAACGTGATGGCCGGCTCGGCGCTGATGCAGAACGAACCCCTGGTGGCGCGGATTCTCGAGGCCGTCGTCAAGGCGGTGCCGGGGGTGCCGGTGACGCTCAAGATCCGCACCGGCTGGAACCGCGAGAACAAGAACGCACCGACCATTGCACGGATCGCTGAAGAATGCGGTGTGCGGGCGATCGCCATCCACGGCCGCACGCGGGCAGACCAGTATCAGGGCCAGGCCGAATATGACACCATCGCGCTGGTCAAGACGCTGGTGAACATCCCGGTGATCGCCAACGGCGACATCGACACCCCCGAAAAAGCCAGGTTCGTGCTCGACTACACGCAGGCCGACGGCGTGATGATCGGCCGCGCGGCCCAGGGTCGTCCCTGGCTATTCCGCGAGATCGAGCATTACTTGAAGACCGGTGCCGTCCTGCCAGCGCCGACTTGCCATGAAATCCACACCATCCTGCGCGAACACCTCACCGACCTCTACGCCTTCTATGGCGAGGAGACCGGCATCAAGATCGCCCGCAAGCACATCGGCTGGTATACCAAGGGCATCGCGGGGGCAGCGCGTTTCCGGCACATGATGAACCAGCTCGACAACGTCACGGCGCAACTGGCCGCCGCCGACGAATTCTTCCTCGGCCAGCGGGCCGGCAATCAGCCGATTTACGCGGAGGCGGCATGAGCAACGACCTAGCCGACTGCGTGCGTCGCAGTCTCAATCGCTATTTCCGCGATCTCGACGGCGAGACGCCGCATGCCATCTACGACATGGTGATCGGTTGCGTCGAAAAGCCGATGCTCGAAGTGGTGCTGAAACAGGCACGGGGCAATCAGACCGTCGCGGCGGAAATGCTCGGCATCAGCCGCAGCACGCTGAGAAGGAAGCTCGCCCAATACCAGCTGGATCAATCGTCTTGAGGGAAATTCCATGAAAGTCAAGCAAGCACTCATCAGCGTATCCGACAAGCATGGCGTGGTCGATTTCGCGCGCGAACTCGCCGCCTTGGGCATAAAGCTCCTCTCGACGGGTGGCACGGCGAAGCTTCTGCGCGAGGCAGGCCTTGCCGTCACCGACATCGCCGACTACACCGGCTTTCCGGAAATGCTCGACGGCCGCGTGAAAACCCTGCACCCGAAGGTGCATGCCGGCATCCTCGCCATTCGCGGCAACGCGGCGCACGAGGCGACCTTGCAACAGCACGGCATCCCGACCATCGACCTCATCGTCGTCAATCTCTATCCATTCGAGCAGACCGTCGCCAGGAAAGATTGCACGCTTTTCGAGGCGATCGAGAACATCGACATCGGCGGCCCGACCATGGTGCGCGCCGCGGCGAAGAATCACGGCGACGAGAACGGCGGTTGCGCGGTCGTCGTCGAACCGGCCGACTATCCAGCCATCCTCGCGGAGCTGAAGGCCAACGGCGGCAAGATCTGCGCTGCGACACGTTTTGCGCTGGCCAAAAAAGCCTTCGTGCATACCGCGCGCTATGATGCCGCCATCGCCAACTGGCTCACCCGCCTCGATGCGAACAATCAACCCACCGCTTTCCCGGAACGTCTGCAACTGGCCTTCGACAAGGTCGCCACTCTGCGCTACGGCGAGAACCCGCATCAGGCCGCCGCTTTTTATCGCGAACCGCAAACCGTGCCGGGCAGCATCGCCTCTTACCAGCAGCTGCAGGGCAAGGAGCTTTCCTATAACAACATCGCCGATGCCGATGCCGCCTGGGAATGCGTGAAAGCCTTCGACAGCACGGCCTGCGTGATCGTCAAGCATGCCAATCCCTGCGGCGTGGCGCTCGGCAAGACGGCCGAGGAAGCCTATCGCCGTGCCTTCAAGACCGACCCGGTCTCGGCCTTCGGCGGCATCATCGCCTTCAACTGTCCGATCGACCAGGCGGCCGCCGAGGCGATCTCCGGCCAGTTCGCCGAGGTGATCATCGCGCCGGAAATCACCCCTCAGGCACGCGCGGTCTTCGTCGCCAAACAGAATCTGCGCGTGCTGATCGTGCCGCTGGGCAAAACTCCCGGCCAGCTCGATTTCAAGCGCGTCGGCGGGGGGCTGTTGGTGCAAACGGCAGACGAAGCACGTATCACCGCGGCCGATCTCAAGGTGGTCACCAAGCGCGTGCCGACGGAAGTCGAGATGCGCGATTTGCTGTTCGCCTGGCGGGTCGCCAAGTACGTCAAGTCCAACGCGATCGTCTATTGCAAGGACGAGATGACGGTCGGTGTCGGCGCAGGACAAATGAGCCGCGTCGATTCGGCGCGCATCGCCGCGATCAAGGCCGAGAACAACGGCCTCACCGTCAAGGGCGCGGTGGTGGCCTCCGACGCCTTCTTCCCGTTCCGCGACGGCCTCGACGTGCTCGCCCAGGCGGGCGCCACCGCGGTGATCCAGCCCGGCGGCTCGGTGCGTGATGCCGAGGTGATCGCCGCCGCCGACGAGCAGAACGTGGCGATGGTATTCACGGGTTATCGTCATTTCAGGCATTGAGATCATGAAACTCCTCGTCATCGGTTCCGGCGGCCGCGAGCATGCACTGGCCTGGCGGCTGGCGCAGTCCGACAAGGTGCAGAAGGTCTATGTTGCGCCGGGCAACGCTGGCACCGCGCATGAGGACGGACTGGAAAACCTGCCGCTCACGGCGATTGCCGACCTCGTCAGCTTCGCGCGGGAAAATTCCATCCATGCCACCGTCGTCGGTCCCGAAGCGCCGCTGGCCGCTGGGCTAGTCGATGCCTTCCGCGCCGCGGGCTTACGCATCTTCGGCCCGACCCAGGCGGCCGCACGGCTGGAAAGCTCGAAGGATTTCGCCAAGCAGTTCATGACCCGCCACGGCATCCCGACGGCGAAATTCCAGACCTTCAGCGATGCTGCCGCGGCACATGCCTATGTCGATCGGGCAGGCGCACCGATCGTCGTCAAGGCCGATGGTCTGGCCGCCGGCAAGGGGGTGGTGGTGGCAATGAATCTCGCCGAGGCCCACCGCGCCATCGATGCGATGCTCGCCGGCAACCAGCTCGGTGAGGCCGGCCATCGTGTCGTCATCGAGGAATTCCTCGACGGCGAGGAGGCGAGCTTCATCGTCATGGCCGATGGCCATCACGCGCTGCCACTGGCGACCAGCCAGGATCACAAGCGTCTCAAGGACCACGACGAAGGCCCCAATACCGGCGGCATGGGCGCTTACTCGCCCGCGCCGGTCGTCACCCCCGAGGTGCATGCCCGCGCGATGCGCGAAGTGATCCTGCCTACCCTACGCGGCATGGAGCAGGAGGGTCTTCTTTACACCGGCTTCCTCTACGCCGGTCTGATGATCCGGCCGGACGGCACGATTCGTGTGCTCGAATTCAACTGCCGCATGGGCGATCCGGAAACCCAGCCGATCATGCTGCGCCTGAAGAGCGATTTTGCCGACCTGGTGGATGCCGCGATCGACGGCAGGCTCGATCAGGTCGAGGCCGAATGGGACCGCCGCGTGGCGCTCGGCGTCGTGCTCGCCGCGGCGGGCTATCCCGACCAGCCGAAAAAGGGCGACATCATCTCGGGGTTGCCGCGCCAGCTGCCGGATGCCCATGTGTTCCATGCCGGCACTGCGGAAAAGGACGGGCACATCGTCACCGCCGGCGGCCGGGTACTGTGCGTCACGGCGCTGGGCGAGACGGTGAAACTCGCGCACAAGCGCGCCTATGAGATCGCAGACGGCATCCGTTTCGAAGGCATGCAGTTCCGCCGCGACATAGGATTTCGCGCCCTCAAGCGCTAGCCGGCCATCGTCCCTCGAGACGCTGATGGACATCGTCGCCGTGCGCAACTACTTCACCGATCTTCAGGCGCGCATCGTCACCGCGTTGGCGGCGTTCGACGGCCGTCCGTTCCGGCGCGATGGCTGGACACGGCAAGAGGGCGGGGGGGGCATCTCGATGCTGATCGAGGAAGGCGATTTCTTCGAGCGCGGCGGTGTCAATTTTTCCCACGTCACCGGAAAAACCCTGCCCGCTTCCGCGACCGCGCATCGTCCCGAGCTCGCCGGCCGCCGCTGGGAAGCGCTGGGGGTGTCGTTGGTGCTGCATCCGCGTAACCCCTACTGCCCGACCGCCCACATGAACGTGCGCTGCTTCGTCGCGACGCAAGACGACGCAGCGCCCATTTGGTGGTTCGGCGGCGGCATGGATCTCACGCCTTATTACGGCTTTGCAGAAGACTGTGTCCATTTCCATCGCAGCTGCAAGGCCGCGCTCGATCCGTTCGGCGACGGAGTGCATGCGCGTTACAAGCAATGGTGCGACGACTATTTCTTTCTCAAGCACCGCAACGAGCCGCGCGGCATCGGCGGCATCTTCTTCGACGATCTGAACGAAGGCGGATTCGAGCGTTGCTTCGCGCTCACCCGCAGCGTCGGCGATAGTTTCCTCGCTGCCTATCTGCCGATCTGTGAGCGGCGCCGCGCATTGCCCTACACCGAGCGGGAGCGCGATTTCCAGCTCTACCGCCGCGGCCGCTATGTCGAATTCAATCTGGTCTGGGATCGCGGCACGCTCTTTGGCCTGCAATCGGGCGGGCGCAGTGAGGCGATCCTGATGTCGCTGCCGCCCGTCGTCAAATGGCGCTACGACTGGCGCCCAGAGCCCGGCTCGGCCGAGGAAAGGCTCTATACCGAGTTCTTGCCGCCGCGCGACTGGCTGGCGGCCTCCTGACAGTCTGCCGCGGCACGATAGTGTCGATTGGCCTCATCCACCCGTTCCAGGCGATCGAACAGGCGCGCGAGCTCCAGATGCGCCTCGCAGCTAGGCTGCACGGCGAGCGCGGCCTCCAGATAGCTTTGCGCCTTGCCCCACAGCTCATGCCTGACACATAGACGGCCTAGCGCCAGGAGCAAGTCGGCATCCCGCGGGTGCGCGGCGAGCCACTTCTCGCATTTGGCGATGCGGCCGAGGACATCTCCCCCTGGGCAGGCGGCATAGTCTCTGATCAACGCCGGTTCCCAGGTCTCGTCGAGGAATTCTTCGACGAGCTCGGCGCATTCGGCGCAGGCACCAGCGGCCGCCAAGAGGCGGCTCGCCTTGACGGCCAGCTCTTGATCGCGCCGTTCATCGGCTGTCATGCTGCGCCAGTGGCGCAGCAGTTGCGCCGGATCGTCTGCACATGCCTCGATCAGGCGACGCTGAGCCGCCAAGCGCAACGAGCGCGCCTGCTCGGGGGAGAGCGCATGGTGCTTTTCCAGCAGGCGCAAGATGCGCAGCACCTCCGCCCAGTTGCCTTCCTCCTGCGCCAGGCGCAAGGCGAGGCGTTGTACCGAAATCTGCCGCCGCTCCTTGGCAGTGAGCCGTTCGAGCGCCTGATGGGCGGCAGAGAAATCCCGACCATCCAGGGCGATGGAGAGCTCGGCCATCAGCCGGGCCGTACGCCAGCCTGTTCCATCGAGGGCTTCCGCCTGTGTCTGCCAGCGGACGATGCGCGCCGGATCGCGCAACGCATGCGCGGCCTTCAGGGCCACCAGCGCAACGAGGCCGGCTGTTGCCGCCTCACCGCGCTCCGCTGCCGGGCCAGGTGCACCGACTTTGCCGGGGGCGAATTCCTCGGCGAGCTTCAGCACCTGGCTGTAGCGGCCTTCCCAAAACAGCCGCAGCATGTCACTCGCCGTCCGTTCCCGGCGGGCACGGGCGCGCCGCGCCCGGTAGGCGGCGACGATCCCGGGCAGACGCAGCGTATTGACGATCAGGCGCAGCAGCAGATAGACCACCAGCAGCGCGGCAAGCTGCAGCAGGACGAACAGATTGAGCGAGAGCTCGACGCGCCAGGGTGGCAACACCCAGAGCACATAGCCGTCGGTCAGGCGGCCGAGCAGCGCGACGCCGATCGCCAGCGCCGCCAGAGTCAGGAACCAGAACAGCGTGCGCATCGTCGGGTCATTTCGCCGTGCCGCGCTCGCGACCCAGCTTGAAATTGCGCAGCGCGGCGAGCGTCTCGTTGATATCCGCCGGCGCCCTCATCACGTCGAGCTTCTCCAGTCCGCGTAGCGTAGCGAGTGCTTCCTGCACGGCCGGGGCGCGCGTATCGAAATATCGATCGAGCCAGGCGGCGGCTTGCTGCAGGTCATTGCGGAAGCCATGCGCGTTGCGCGCGAGCAGCGCCAGACGGGCCGACAGCAGGCGCAGCCGCAGGTTCTCGCGCAGGAAGAACGCCTCACGTGGCGCCAGCAGCCCGGGATCGGGGGTGTCGATGCGCTCGATGCGCACCAGCTGGCGCAGTTCGTGCCAGACATCACTCAGCCACGCCGACAGCATGCCCTGCCAGCCGGGTGCGGCGGCAGGCAGCGCTGGCGTACTGCCTGCCGCAGCGTGTCCCGCCTTGGCGGCAGGCGCCGGGCGACGCTCGAAAGCGAGTGGCAGGCTCGGCACCGCATTGATCAGACCGTCGAGCTTGAGCGCGATACCGGTGACATCGGCGCTGGGCAGCGCCTTCAAGCGCTCGATGTCGCGGTTGATCAGTTTGCGCAGCGGAGCAAACTGCGGCTGGGCGCTTTGCGCCAGGCGCGCCTCGGCGCCCGAGAGGGCGATCAGCGCCGCCTCGACGTTGCCGGCGAGCTGCAGCTGTTGTTGAGCGATGCTCACTGCCTGCTCGACTTCCGCCAGCAGCCGGTCTTCGCGACTCTTCGACAGTTCCTGATAGATCGCCGCGAGCGCGATCTGCTGGCTCTGCATCTCGGCGAGCTGCGCTTCGAGGGCGCCGACCTTGGCTTGCAGTGCGTCGAGCGTCTCGCGGTTGCCCCGGGCGCTGGCGAGGACCTCGCCCAGCCGCGTATCGCTCTCGGCCAGCCGCCGCGCCAGCTCTGCGCGCGTCGCCTCGACGCGCTGCTCGACTCGCCAGGCGAACCATGCGGTCGCCAAGAGGCCGAACAGGGCCATGAGCGCCATCCACAGCGCCCACGGCAGGGGTCTGCCCACCTTCTGCTGCGCTCGTCGTTCCGTCTGCCGTTCGGCGGGCGGGGGGGAGGTGAGAGCGGGGGTCTCGGTCTGATCGTTCATGAGCGTGAATAATAGTCGGTCAAACCGGCGAGCAATCCCGCGTCGGCGGGACCAGTCAGAATGACATGAGAGAGACCGAGCGCACGCGCCTGCTCGGCGATGCGGGCATGGGGCACGAAAGTCGGCGTCTTTTTCAGCCAGCTCTGACCGAGCTTGCCGATCATCTCCCACAGATTGCGCAGCCCTTCGCTGCTGGTCACGGTGATCGCGTCGAGCCGTCCTTCCTGCCACAGACGCAAGAGCGGCGCCGGGTCGAGCGCGGGTTTGACGCGGCGGTAACAGGTGACGTAATCGACCGTGGCGCCACGGGCCTTCAAGCCGTCGCCAAACAGATCGCGCCCGCCATCCCCCCGGAAGATGACCACGCGTTTGCCCGCGACAGCGGCGAATTCGGGCAGCGCCAGCAATGCCTCGGAATCGAAGCGCTCCTGCGGCGCGACGACGTTCGTGATGCCATGCGCCGCCAGCGCCTGTTCGCTGCTCTTACCGACGGTGGCGACACGCACCCCGGCAGGCCAGGCACGTTCGGCGAGGATCACGGCGAGCGCCTTGTCGACCGCGTTGGGACTGACGAACACCGCCCAGTCGTAACCGTCGAGGCGGATCGCCGCGTCGAGGATCGGGGTCGGATCGTCGATCTCCTCGATCGCCAGCACCGGGAACAGCACCGGATGGGCGCCGAGCGCGCTAAGCATCTCGGCCAGATGCGCCGCCTGGCCGGCCGGGCGCGTGACGACGATGTGCCGTCCTGCCAGCGCGGACTTTTGCCCGCCCCCCTTCGCCCCCCTCCTGGGGGGTTCCTGCTTGCTCGCTACGCTCGATATCACGGGCGTCTCCATATAACTATCGAAGCGGCTTGCGGCTTCGCCGCGTGCCGCGTTTGCTTGGGGCGGCCCGGCGCAAACACTGCGTTGTTCACGGCAGGGCGGCGAGGATCTCATCGGCACCCCGCGCGCGCAGATCGGCGACGAGCGCAAGACCCAAGCCTTCCGGATCGGCCGCCGGGCCACTGCGTTCGGCGCGGGCGATGCGTGTGCCATCGGGGATTGCCACCAACCCGGTCAAATGCAACCTGCCAGCGTCGAATTCGGCATAGGCGCCGAGCGGCACTTCGCAGCTACCGGCCAACGCGCGCGACACGGCCCGTTCGGCGCGCACGCAGGCCGCCGTGGCAGGATCGTTCAATGGTGCCAGCCAGGCGGCAATCTCGGGACGGGAGGACAGCGCCTCTATCCCCAACGCCCCCTGCCCTGCCGCAGGCAGCGAAATATCGGGAGGGATCGTCGAGCGGATGCGCGTTCCCAAGCCGAGGCGCGTAAGGCCGGCGGCAGCGAGGATGATCGCATCGTATTGGCCCTCGTCGAGCTTGCGCAGACGCGTATCCAGGTTGCCGCGCAGGCTCGAGACCGCAAGATAGGGATAGCGAGCCCGCAACTGCGCTTCGCGCCGCAGGCTGGAAGTGCCGACCACCGCGCCCGGCGGCAAGTCTTCGAGGCGCTCGAACTTGTTGGAGACGAAGGCATCCAAAGGCAGCTCGCGGGGACCGATCGCGACCAGCGCAAATTCGGGCGCGAGCACCATCGGCACGTCCTTCATCGAATGCACGGCGACATCGGCACGACCGTCGATGAGCGCGGTTTCCAGCTCCTTGACGAACAGGCCCTTGCCGCCCACCTTGGCGAGCGGCTTGTCGAGGATCTGGTCGCCGCGCGTGGTCATGCCGAGGATCTCGATGTGACAGGCCGGATATAATTGCAGCAAAAGGCTGCGCACGTGTTCCGCCTGCCACAGGGCCAGGCGCGATTCACGGGTAGCAATAACGATGCGTTCAGGGGGCGTGGTCACTTGATTTCCGATGATCGAAAAAAACCGTGAACGATTCAGCCGCAGCCAAATCTTCGTTGGGCGGAAATTCTAGCATTCGCCCGACATCTACCCCCGCCGACAAGGACGCGCCGCTGATTGCCGACATCCGCCTGCTCGGGCGGCTGCTCGGCGAGGTGATCCGCGACCAGGAAGGCGATCAGATGTTTGCCATCGTCGAGAAGATCCGCACCTTGTCGGTGCGGCTCCATCGAAGCTGTGAGGCAGCGCCCCGGGCCGAGCTCGAAACCCTGCTCGACAGTCTGACGCGCGAGCAGACCAATCTCGTCGTGCGCGCCTTCAGCTACTTCTCCCATCTGGCCAACATCGCCGAGGACCAGCACCACATCCGGCGCGCCCGCGCCCATCGGCTCTCCGGCTCGCCCCCGCGCGCAGGCAGCATCGCTCATGCGATGGCGCGCGCTACCTCACTGGGCATCGGCGAAGACAAGCTCGCCGGCTTTTTCGCCACCGCCTTCGTCTCACCGGTGCTCACCGCGCATCCCACCGAGGTGCAGAGAAAGAGCATCCTCGATCGCGAATGGACGATCGCCCGGCTGCTCGACGCGCGCGACCGTCAGCCGCTGACACCGGAGGAACTCGCCGAGAACGAGGAGTCCTTGCGCCGCGCGATCCTGATCCTCTGGCAGACGCGCATGCTGCGCACCGCGAAGCTTACGGTGATGGACGAGGTCAACAACGCGCTCTCGTTCTACGACATCACCTTCCTGCGCACCCTGCCGCGCCTGCACAACGATATCGAAGATCGGCTCGGATCGCCCCTGCCTGCTTTCCTGAAGCCCGGCTCATGGATCGGTGGCGACCGCGACGGGAATCCCTTCGTCACCGCCGAAATCCTCGAGAAAGCGCTGAATGCGCAAAGCCGCAAGGCTTTCGCCTTCTATCTCGAACAGACGCATCTTTTGGGCGGCGAACTTTCCAGCTCGGCGCTGCTGGTCGATGTTTCGGACGAGCTGCGTCGACTGGCCGCCGCCTCGCCCGACCGCAACCCACACCGTGACGACGAGCCTTACCGGCGTGCGCTGATCGGCATCTACGCACGGCTGGCCGCCACCGCCCGTGGCCTCGACTACATGGAAGCGCTGCGCCATCCGGTGGCCGAGGCGCCTCCCTACGCCGATTGCAGCGAATTCGCCGCCGATCTCGACGTCATCGATCGCTCGCTGCAGGCCAACCGTTCGAAGCTGCTATCGCGCGGCCGCCTGCGCCGGCTGCGGCGCGCCGTCGAAATCTTCGGCTTCCATCTCGCGCCGCTCGATCTGCGGCAAAACTCGGAAGTGCATCAGCGCACCGTCCATGAACTCTTCGAGACCGCGCGGCCCGGCACCGACTATGCCGGCCGCAGCGAAGAGGGCAAGATCGCGCTGCTGCTCGCGGAGCTGGCCACGCCGCGACTGCTCGCCTCGCCTTATTTCGCCTATTCCGAGGAGACCGCGAGCGAACTGGCGATCTTCCATGCCGCGCGGAAGATGCAGCACCGCTATGGCAAGGCGGCGATCCAGAACGTCATCATCTCGAAGTCCGAAGGCGTCTCCGACATCCTCGAAGTGGCGCTGCTGCTCAAGGAAGCCGGTCTGCTGCGCCCGCGCGAAGGGGAGCTCGACGTCAATATCGTGCCGCTGTTCGAGACCATCGACGACCTGGAACGCTGCGGCGCGGTGATGGATCGGCTCTTTTCGCTGCCTGCCTATCGACGCCTCCTGGAGAGCCGCGGCATGCTCCAGGAAGTGATGCTCGGCTATTCCGACAGCAACAAGGATGGCGGTTTTTTGATGTCGAACTGGGCGCTCTACCGCGCCGAGATCACGCTCGTCGAGGTGTTTCGCATGCGCGGTGTGAAATTGCGCCTGTTCCACGGCCGTGGCGGCACCGTCGGCCGCGGCGGCGGCCCCAGCTACCAGGCGATCCTCGCCCAACCGGCCGGCGCCGTGCAAGGCGCGATCCGCATCACCGAGCAGGGCGAGGTGATCGCCTCGAAATATGCCAACCCGGAACTCGGGCGGCGCAATCTCGAAGTGCTGGTCGCCGCCACCCTCGAAGCGACATTGTTGCCGCACGAGTACGACGACCCGCAAGCGGAATGCCTTGCCGCGATGGCGGAACTTGCCGAGAGCGCTTTCGCCGCCTATCGCGCGCTGGTCTATGAAACGCCCGGCTTCGAGGAGTACTTCTGGGAATCGACCGTGATCGGCGAAATCGCGCAGCTCAACATCGGCAGCCGGCCCGCCGCGCGCAAACGGACACGCGCGATCGCCGATTTGCGGGCAATCCCCTGGGTGTTCTCCTGGGCGCAATGCCGGCTGATGCTGCCTGGCTGGTATGGCTTCGGCAGCGCTTTTCGCGCCTTTCAGGAAAAGCGCGAAGGCCAGGGCCTACCGCTCCTCCAGCGCATGTATCGCGAGTGGGGTTTCTTCCACACCATGCTCTCCAACATGGACATGCTGCTCGCCAAGACCGACATCGCGCTGGCCGAGCGTTACGCCGGCTTGGTGCGCGACGAAACCCTGCGCAGGACGATCTTCGGCCGCATCGAGGCCGAGTGGCAGGAAACCGTCGCCGCGCTGCTGGCGATCACCGGCCAACGCGAGCTGCTCGACGGCAATCCATTGCTCAAACGCTCGCTCGCCAACCGCCGCCCCTACATCGATCCGCTCAATCACCTGCAAGTCGAGCTGCTGCGCCGTTACCGCGCCGGACAAAACGAGGATGCGCGCGTCAAGAGCGGCATCCATCTGACCATCAACGGCATCGCCGCGGGTCTGCGCAACAGCGGCTGAGGCCGCAGCGCACCCGCTTGGGGAGCGGTCAGTCTTCAGGCATTTCCCGCAAATAGTCGGCGCTGACGAAACGGCACCTTTCGCCATCACTCGAACTCGACCAGCAGATCCTTGGCATTGACGCTCTCGCTGTGGCGGCAATGCACCGCCTTGACGACGCCATCGCGCTCGGCCGTCAGCATGGTCTCCATCTTCATCGCCTCGATCGAAACGAGCGGATCCCCGCGCGTGACTTTCTGGCCGACGTGAGCGGCGACGGTGACGATGGTGCCGGGCATCGGCGCGCCGACATGCTTCGGATTGCCCTCTTCCGCCTGGGGCTTGGCACGCGCATTGGCAAGCCCGGCCTTGGGCACACGCAGCACGCGGGACTGGCCGTTCAATTCGAAGAACACCTTGACCATCCCTTCCTCGTCCGGACCGGCCATACCCTGCTGCGAGATGATCAGGCTCTTGCCGCGCTCGAGATCGACACTGATCTCTTCGGTGCCAGCGAGCCCGTAGAAGAAGGCCGGCGTCGGCAGCAGCGAAACGTCACCATAGCGGGCGTGATGGGCGGCATAGTCCTTGAACACCTTCGGATACATCAGATAGGAAGCAAGCTCGTAATCGTCGATCTGCCGGCCGCAGGTTTTTTCGGCTTCGAGACGCTTGGCTTCGAGATCGACTGGCGGCAGATGGGCGCCGGCACGTCCCTTGAGCGGCGCTGCGCCTTTCAGCACCTTTTTCTGCAACTCCGGCGGAAAACCGTCGGGCGGAAAACCCAGCTCGCCTTTCATCAGCGCGATCACCGAATCCGGGAAAGCGATTTCGCGCGCCGGGTTTTTGATGTCCTCGGCCGTGAGATTGTTGGCGACCATGAACAAGGCCAGGTCGCCGACGACCTTCGAGGTCGGCGTGACCTTGACGATGTCGCCGAACAGCAGATTGACGTCGGCATAAGCCTGGGCGACCTCGCCCCAACGGTGCTCGATGCCCATCGCCCGCGCCTGCTCGCGCAGGTTGGTGTATTGGCCGCCGGGCATCTCATGGCGGTAAACATCGGCGGTGCCGGCGCGGATGTCGGCCTCGAAGGGCGCGTATTGTCGGCGCACTCCCTCCCAGTAGTGTGACAACGCTTGCATGGCATCGAAATCGACACCGGGATCGCGCTCGCTACCGGCCAGCGCCGCGGCGATGGCGCCGAGGTTGGGCTGCGAGGTGAGCCCGCTCATCGCGTCGAGCGCGCCATCGACCGCATCGCAGCCGGCCTCGATGGCCGCCAGCACCGAGGCAGCGGCAATACCGCTGGTATCGTGGGTATGGAAATGGATCGGCAGGCCGGTTTCCTCTTTCAGTACCCGCACCAACTCACGCGCCGCCCGCGGTCGGCACACGCCCGCCATGTCCTTGATCGCGATGATGTGTGCGCCGGCCTTCTCGAGCTGTTTGCCGAGATCGACGTAATACTCGAGGTTGTATTTGGGCCGCCTGGCATCGAACAGGTCGCCGGTATAGCAGATCGCCGCTTCGCAAAGCGCCCCCGTCTCGAGCACGGCATCCATCGCCACGCGCATGTTCTCGACCCAGTTCAGCGAGTCGAAGACACGGAACACGTCGATGCCCGCCTTGGCCGCCTGCTGCACGAAATAACGCACGACATTGTCGGCATAACTGGTGTAGCCGACCGCATTCGCGCCGCGCAAGAGCATCTGCAACAGCACGTTGGGCACGGCTTCGCGCAGGCGCGCAAGACGCTCCCAGGGGTCTTCCTTCAAGAAACGCATCGCCACGTCGAAGGTCGCGCCCCCCCAGCATTCGAGTGAAAAGAGCTGCGGCAGCAGACGTGCGTAATACGGCGCGATCGCGACCATGTCGAAGGTGCGCATGCGGGTGGCGAACAGCGACTGATGCGCGTCGCGCATCGTCGTGTCGGTGAGCAGCACGCGTCTTTCGTTCTTCATCCACGCGGCGAACTTCGCGGCGCCGAGCTGCTTGAACAAATCGCGCGTGCCCAGCTGCGGCGCGGCGGAAAGGTCGACGCCGACCGGCTTGATGGGCTTCGCCAGTGGCAAGGCCGGCAGCGTGCGGCCCTTCGTTTCTGGGTTGCCATTGACCATCACGTCACCGAGGAAATTCAAAAGTCTCGTGGCGCGATCGCGGCGCTTGCGGAATTTGAACAGTTCCGGCGTCTCGTCGATGAAACGCGTCGTGCATTCGCCAGCGAGGAAGAGCGGATGGCCGATGACGTTTTCGAGGAACAGCAGATTGGTGGCGAGCCCGCGAACGCGAAATTCGCGCAGCGCGCGGTCCATGCGGCGCGCCGCCTCCTCCGGCGTATGTCCCCAGGCGGTGACCTTGACGAGCAGCGAGTCGTAGTACGGCGTGATCACCGCGCCGGTATAGGCCGTGCCGCCGTCGAGCCGGATGCCGAAGCCGGCCGGACTGCGATAGGCGGCGATGCGTCCATAGTCGGGCGTAAAACCGTTTTCTGGATCCTCGGTGGTGATGCGGCACTGCAGGGCATGCCCGTTTAGCTTCACCTCCTCCTGCCGCGGCACGTAGGAATCCTCGTCGCCGATCCGCGCGCCTTCGGAGATGCGGATCTGCGCCTTGACGATATCGACGCCGGTGACCTGTTCGGTGACGGTGTGCTCGACCTGGATGCGCGGATTGACCTCGATGAAGTAAAACTGGTCGGTGTCGGCATCCATCAGGAACTCGACCGTGCCGGCATGCGTGTAGTTCGCCGCTTTGGCGAGCTTGAGCGCCGCCGCGCACAGTTCGGCACGCCGCGCTTCGGAGAGATACGGTGCCGGTGCGCGCTCCACCACCTTCTGGTTGCGCCGCTGCACCGAGCAGTCACGCTCATAGAGGTGCACCAGATTGCCGTAGCTGTCGCCGATCACCTGCACCTCGACATGGCGCGCGCGGCGCACCAGTTTTTCCAGATACACCTCGTCGTTGCCAAAGGCGGCAGCGGCCTCGCGGCGCGCGACCTCCATCGCCGGGCCGAGATCGGCCTCGGTCGCGACGATACGCATGCCACGTCCGCCGCCGCCCCAGCTCGCCTTGAGCATCAGTGGGTAGCCGACGCTGGCGGCGAGCCGCTTCGTTTCGTCCAGATCACGCGGTAGCGCCCCGGTGGCCGGCACCACCGGCACACCGGCCCGTTCGGCGAGCGCACGTGCCGAGACCTTGTTGCCCAACAGGCGCATCACTTCGGGCTGCGGGCCGATGAAGACGATGCCGGCGCGCGCGCAAGCCTCGGCAAAATCCGGGTTTTCGGAGAGGAAGCCGTAACCAGGGTGGATCGCATCGACATGCGCTTCTTTGGCGATGCGAATGATGTCGGCGATGTCGAGATAGGCGTCGACCGGTTTCTTGCCCGCGCCGACGAGGTAGGACTCGTCGGCCTTGAAACGGTGCAGGGCGAAGCGGTCCTCGTTCGAGAAAATGGCGACGGTGCGGATGCCCAGCTCGCTCGCGGCGCGCAGGATGCGAATCGCGATCTCGGAACGGTTGGCGACCAGGAGGCTGCGGATTTTTTTCATGATGGGAAGCGCGGATGAAGCGAAATGACCACGATTCTAATATTGCATTGCAGCAAGCACGCCGCGGACTTTCACAACCCGAGCCGCTCTTTGACGTGCGGCCACTGTCGGCGGCTCACCGGCAGACGTTCGGCCACGCCTTTCAAGGTCAGCACCCAGTGCGCCTCGCCATGTGCGTCGTCAGCGACGCGTGCCGCGCCGGCGACTGCATCGATGGCGACGAGACAGTTGCGGTGGATACGTACGAAGCGCGCCGCGAACTCGGTTTCCAGATGGGTGAGCGATTCCTCGAGCAGATACTCGCGCTCTGCGGTGCATGCCGCGACGTATTTCTGGTCGGCACGCAGGTAAAGGATTTCATCGACCGGAACGAGCATCACCCGGCCACGCTCAAGCACCCGCAACCGGGCGCGGGCCGTGGGGGCGAGATTCTTGAGCAGGGCGTCATTGGGCAGCAGACGGCGAGCCTTCCGTAGGGCATCGAGCAGGCGTGGTGCCCGCACCGGCTTGAGTAGATAATCGGCGGCTGAGAGCTCGAAGGCCTTGAGGGCGAATTCGTCGTACGCCGTGACGAAGACGATCGCCGGTGACATAGGCTGCCCCGCCAGCTGTTGCGCCAGCTCGATGCCGTCCATGCGCGGCATGCGGATGTCGGCCAGCACGATGTCGGCAGGCCGCTGCGCCAGCACCTCCAGCGCAGCCAGGCCGTCGCCGGCTTCGCCGACGATGCAATGCGGGAACTGCGGCGCGATGTCCTCGAGGAGATGGCGCAAGCGCTGCCGTGCCGGCGCCTCGTCATCGACGAGCAGGATGCGCGGTAGCGCGTTCATGCGCTCTCCCGCCGCGGCAGTTCGACGCGCACCCGATAACGGCCGTCGTGCTCGCCGGTTTCGAGACGTGCCTCGAGATCGTAAAACAGCATCAGCCGCTCGCGCAGGTTGTCCAGCGCCATGCGGTTGCCGGGACGCTGTGCGCTGGATGCCGCCAGCGGATTGTCGATTTCGATATGCACGCCGTCGCGGCTGGCACGGATGCGCACGACGATTTCGCCGGGCTCGGTAACCATTTCGACGCCGTGATAGACGGCGTTCTCCAGCAATGGCTGCAACAGCAAAGGCGGCGCGAGCAATTCGGGCGGGTAGTCGTCCATTTCCCAACGCACCTTGAGGCGCTCGCCGAGCCGCAGCTTTTCGAGCGCGAGATACTTGCGCGCCAAGGCGATCTCTTCCGAAAGCGGCACCAGCGCGCGATTGTCGCGCAACAGCACGCGGAACAGCTCGGCGAGTTCTTCGAGGGCGGTCTCCGCGCGGCGCGGATCGTCGCGCATCACGCCGAGGATCGCATTCAGGCTGTTGAACAGGAAATGCGGACGGATCCGGGCATTGAGCGCCGCCAGCCGCGCTTCGGCCAGTGCCGGCGTCTGGGCCTGGGCGCGAAGCTTGAAGCCAGCCAGCAGCAGCATCGCGCCAAGACCGCCGGCAAGCGGCGCGCGCCAGCCGGGTGCGCCGCCGAAGGCCGTCGCCAACAGGAAATCGATCCCCGCAAACGCAGCCGCCGCCCAGCCGACCACCACAGCGAATGCCCACGGCAGCGGTTGGCGTCGTAGCCACGAGGCGAGCGGGAACAGCCCGGCCAGCGTGGTGAGCAGCGCCGGCTCGGCGAGTGCGGAAAGCTCGAGCAGCTCGTCACCAAGCCGCGCCAGATCTCGGTTGCGCGCCAGCGCCAACAGCAGCAGCAGCCCGTTTCCCGCCAACAGGAGCCGCAACCAGATGCCTTGGTTGGAAAAATCCGGCACGACGGAAGCAATGGGCGACGAGGGTATACTCATAACTTTACCAGGCCGTTGAAAAACGTCACGAGGATGGCCAGATGCAAGGCGTTTGGTGCGCAGCGACCGAGACATATCAATAAGATAGGCGAGGGAGCGAGCACCGAGCAACGCCGCAGATGGCCCACCGCAGTAGTTTTTCAACAGCCTGTTACAGACATTCTCCCTCTTCATTATGTCAGACAGTTCCGCCAAGATCTGGTCGGGGCGTTTTAGCGAACCCGTCGCCGACCTCGTCAAACGTTACACCGCCTCGGTCTTTTTCGATCGGCGCATGGCCGCCCAGGACATCCGGGGCTCGCTCGCCCATGCGAAAATGCTGGCGCGCCAGAAGATCATTTCCGGGCAAGACCTCGCTGCAATCGAACGCGGCCTGGCCCAGATCAATGGCGAGATCGAGCGCGGCGAATTCGTCTGGAATCTCGATGACGAGGATGTGCATCTCAACATCGAGAAACGCCTCACCCAGCTCATTGGCGATGCGGGGAAAAGGCTGCACACCGGCCGCTCGCGCAATGACCAGGTGGCCACCGACATCCGCCTTTGGCTACGCGATGCGATCGACACGACCGATGCACGGCTTAGCGCACTGATGCGTGCGCTGCTCGATCTGGCCGAGACGCACCTGGCTACGCCCATGCCCGGCTTCACCCATCTGCAGGTGGCCCAACCGGTCACCTTCGGCCATCACCTGATGGCCTACGTCGAGATGTTTTCCCGCGACCGCGAACGCTTCGCCGACTGCCGCAGGCGGGTCAACCGCCTGCCGCTCGGCGCGGCGGCGCTCGCCGGCACCACCTTCCCGATCGACCGTGAATTCGTCGCCAAGGAACTCGGCTTCGACGGCGTCTGTGCCAACTCGCTCGATGCCGTCTCCGACCGTGACTTCGCGATCGAATTCTGTGCCGCCGCATCGTTGACGATGATGCACGTCTCACGCTTCTCTGAGGAACTGATCCTCTGGATGAACCCGATGATCGGCTTCATCGATCTGGCCGACCGTTTCTGCACCGGCTCTTCGATCATGCCGCAGAAGAAGAATCCGGACGTGCCGGAGCTCGCGCGGGGCAAGAGCGGCCGTGTCTTCGGCCACCTGATGGGGCTTTTGACACTGATGAAGGCTCAGCCGCTCGCCTACAACAAGGACAACCAGGAAGACAAGGAACCATTGTTCGACACCGCCGACACGCTCATCGACACGCTGACGATCTTCGCCGATCTCGTGTCCGGCATCCGCGTCAAAGCGGAGGCGATGGCCGCGGCGCTCGATCAGGGCTTTGCCACGGCGACCGATCTGGCCGACTATCTCGTCAAGAAGGGTCTGCCCTTCCGCGATGCGCATGAAGCCGTCGCACGTGCGGTGCGCGCCGCAGAAGCGCGCGGCTGCGATCTCTCTGACCTGCCGCTGGCCGAGTTGCAGAGTTTTTCACCCCTCATCGACGAAGACGTCTTCAGCGTGTTGACCATCTCCGGCTCGCTGGCCGCGCGCAATCATCTCGGCGGCACCGCACCGGAACAAGTAAAAGCTGCCATCGAACGCGTGCGCAACTCCCTTCGATGAGGCGTTTCAGAAAGACCGGCACGGCAGATCGGCTGGCGATGTTCGAGGCCGAGGTCGAGGGTCTCGCTGCCTTGCGCGCCACGCAAACGGTACGCGTTCCCGAGGTCTTCGGCACCGGCATCGATGCGAACGGCAGCGCCTGGATCGAGCTGGAATACCTCGAGCTCGGAGCGCTGTCGCCGCAATCCGGCGCCCGGCTCGGCGAGCAGCTCGCCGAAATGCACTGGCACACCGGCCATCGAGATGACGCCCTTTTTGGCTGGCCGCGCGACAACTTCATCGGCGACTCGCCGCAATCGAACCAGTCGCATCAGAGTTGGGCGAGCTTCTTCGCCGCCGAACGCCTGCGGCCGCAGCTGGAGCGCGCCCAGGCCAACGGCATGCCGCGCGCAGTGGTTTCCCAAGGCGAGCGGCTGATCGAGGGCGTCGGTGCCTTTTTCCTCGACTACCGGCCGCAGCCCTGCCTGCTGCATGGCGACCTTTGGGCCGGCAACGCCGGTCAGTTACCGGATGGGACGCCGGTCATCTTCGATCCAGCCGTCTATCGGGGCGACCGCGAGACCGATCTCGCGATGGCGGAGCTCTTCGGCGGCTTTCCCGAGGCGTTCTATGCGTCCTATCGAACTGCCTGGCCGCTCGATCCAGGCTTCGAGACGCGCAAAACGCTCTACAACCTGTATCACATCCTCAACCACTTCAACCTGTTCGGCGCGGCCTACCTGAACCAGGCGCGGCGCATGATCGAGCGATTGCTCGCCGAGCTGCGCGGCTGACGATCAGGCAGGCTGCCTCATCAAATCCCCAAGCTTGGCCTGCAGCTCGCCGGCTTGGTACATCTCGGTCATGATGTCGCAGCCACCGATGAATTCGCCGCGGATGTAGAGCACCGGAATGGTCGGCCAGTCGGCATACTCGCGCAGTTCCGGCACGGTGTCGGCTTCGGCGAGCACATTGACATCGACGAAATCGACGTTGCAGCGCTTGAGGATTTCCGCGGCGCGGCCGGAAAAACCGCAGCGCGGAAACTGCTTCGTGCCTTTCATGAACAGCACGACGGGATGTTGGGTGACGAGTTCGTGAATCTGTGCCTTGTTCATCTCGGTTTCCTCGAATGGTTGATGTTTTTACTCGGGAAATTTTAGTGGGGCGGCTGATACCGGTCAAGCCATCAGCGTGACCTGTGGAATTGCTCGAAGCTCATTCGCTGCCAGTGTCCTTCAGCGACGTATCGGCCCAGCGCGAGGAAGGTTTCTGCATCGCGCATCGCGCCGGTATGGCGCGCCATTTCCCGCCCATCGGCGGCAAAGAAAACGAAAGTCGGCGTGCCCTTGAATTCGAGGTTGCGGGCAAAAGCCTTTTCCGTCATCTCTTTTCCCTCCGGGGTCGTCACCGGAATGCTGCCGTTGACATCGAGGCTGAACACGTTGAAATGCCGATGGAAATACTCGCGCACCTCGGCCCGGCTCATGATCTGCTCGCGCATGCGCTTGCAGAACGGACAGCCCTCGGCTTCCAGCACCAGCAGGATGCCTTGCTTGCCCTGCGCCTGCGCCGTCTTCAGCTCGGCGGCAAAGTCGCCCAGCGTCGTATCGAAAAAGTCATCGCCCAGCGCGGCATGGGCGAAAGACAAAGTCAAGAAACAGAAAGCGACCCAACGCAGCAGAAATCTCATTGCACCTCCTCCTTGCGAAAAACTTTACCGGGATTTCGTCCTTAGCGCCAAGGGCAATTCGGCGGTGATGAGCGCGCCGACGAGGATCACGGTCCAGGAAAGATACAGCCAGAGCAGAAAGATCGGGATTGCCGAGAAAGCCCCGTAGATCAGCGTATAGGTCGGCAGCTTGACGATGTAGAGGGCAAACAGCCGCTGCATGCCAACGAAGGCGAGTGCCGTCAGCGCACCGGCGAATGCGGCATGCGAGCGCGCCACCGGCCGGTTGGGCAAGGCCCAGTAGATGAGCCCGAGCAATACGGCGAGAAACACCAGCGGCACGATTTGGGAAAAAGCCAGCCGCAGCCAGCGCGGCTCATCGACCCAGCCGAAGGAAACCGTCGCCAGATAAGTGATGCTCGCCAGCGCACTGCCGAATGCCAGCGGGCCGAGCAACAACGTCAACAGGTGCAGCCCAAGTCGCTTGAGCAAGGGCCGTGGCTTGCTCACCTTCCAGATCGCGGCAAAGCTGCGCTCGATGGTCAGCATCTGCAGCAGGGCTGTTGCCGCCAGTGTCGTCAGTCCGATCCAGGTCACGCGATTGGCGCGCTGGGCGAATTCCCCCAGGTATGCGGCGATCACCTTGCCGGCTTTTTCGGGCAGCAGCGTAGAGAGCAGGAATTGTTCGAGCGCGCGGGTGAGCTTGATGCCGAAGGGCAACATTTCGATCAGCGAGGCACCGACCACGACCATCGGCACCAGACCGAGCAGCGTCGCAAACGACAGCGCCGCTGCCGTCTGGGCGTAATGCTCGGCGTTGAAACGCTTGACGACGTTGATCAGCAGGCGAACGGGGATGAGCACCATATAATGCGATGATTGTAATAAAGGGGCACCATTCATGGCCGCTTCGTGCCGTCCTGCCAGCGCCGAGTTTCGCCGTCTCCATCGTCTGACCCTGATCGCCAGCGCCAGCCTGATCGCATTGATCGCGCTTTGCCTTGCCTGGGAGCTGTGGCTCGCCCCATTGCGCCCCGGCGGTTCCTGGCTTGCGCTGAAGGCGCTGCCGTTGCTGCTGCCGCTGTTCGGCATCTTGCACGGCCGGCGGCGCAGCTACCAGGCAGCGAGTCTGCTGATCCTGGCCTATTTGCTGGAGGGGGTAACGCGGCTGCTGACCGATGGCGGGGCAAGCCGCGCCCTGGCTGCCGCCGAGACGCTGCTTGCCGCCACGTTTTTCGCCACGGTGCTGGCCTTTGCACGCCTGACGGCAGTTTCCCGAGCCCCAGCCGCCATCACAGCTGCGGATTGAGACGCTCGGCCCTGGCGTGAAGCTTGTTGAGGGCGTTCAGATAGGCTTTCGCCGACGCGACGATGATGTCGGTATCCGCCCCCTGGCCATTGACGATGCGGCCTTCCTTCGCCAAGCGCACGGTCACCTCACCCTGGGCATCGGTGCCGGTGGTGATCGCATTCACCGAATAGAGCAGCAGCTCGGCGCCGCTATTTGCCACCGATTCGATCGCGCGGAAGGTGGCATCCACCGGCCCGCTGCCGGTCGCCTGGGCGTGCTGCTCGATCCCGCCGACGGAAAGTGTCAGCTCGGCCAGTGGCTGTTCACCGGTTTCGGAATGGAAACGGAAGGAAACCAGCTTGTAATGCTCGACCTCCGGCGTGACCATCTCGTCGGAGACGATCGCGTGCAGATCTTCGTCGAAGATCTCGCGCTTCTTGTCGGCGAGCTCCTTGAAACGCGCGAATGCGGCATTCAGCGCCTCCTCGCTGTCGAGCTGGATGCCGAGTTCGGCGAGCTTGGTGCGGAAGGCGTTGCGTCCCGACAGCTTGCCAAGCGAGATGCGGTTGGCATGCCAGCCGACGTCCTCGGCGCGCATGATCTCGTAAGTTTCGCGGTGCTTGAGTACGCCGTCCTGATGGATGCCCGATTCATGCGCGAAGGCATTCGCGCCAACGATGGCCTTGTTCGGCTGCACGACATAGCCGGTGATCTGCGAGACGAGACGCGAAGCGGCGACGATCTGCGTCGTGTCGATGCGCGTTTCGACCGGGAACAGGTCCTTGCGCGTTTTCACCGCCATCACCACCTCTTCGAGCGCGGCATTGCCGGCACGCTCACCCAGCCCGTTGAGCGTGCATTCGACTTGGCGTGCGCCGTTTTGCACCGCGGCGAGCGAATTGGCAACGGCCAAGCCCAGGTCATTATGGCAGTGCGTCGACCAGATCACCTTGTCGGCATCCGGCACATTCTCGATCAGCGCGCGCATGCGTGCGCCCCATTCGGCCGGGATACTGTAGCCGACGGTGTCCGGAACGTTGATGGTCTTGGCGCCGGCCTTGATCACCGCGTCGAAAACGCGACATAGAAAATCGAAGTCCGAACGCACCGCATCCTCGGCGGAGAATTCGACGTCATCGGTGTACTCGCGCGCCCACTTGACGGCCTGCACCGCCGCCGCGACGACCTCGTCGGGCTTCATACGCAGCTTCTTCTCCATGTGGATCGGCGAAGTGGCGATGAAGGTGTGGATGCGCCCGCGCGCAGCCGGCCGGATCGCTTCGCCGGCGCGGCGCACGTCTTTTTCGTTGGCACGCGCCAACGAGCAGACCGTCGACTCCTTGATCGCTTCGGCGATCGCGTGGATCGCCTCGAAATCCCCGGGGCTCGCCGCCGCGAAACCCGCTTCGATGACATCGACACGCATCCGTTCCAATTGGCGGGCGATGCGCAGTTTCTCCTCGCGCGTCATCGCTGCGCCCGGGCTCTGCTCGCCGTCGCGCAAGGTGGTATCGAAAATGATCAGCTGTGGTTTGCTCATTGCATTCTCCGCAGGAATGTCCGACGTTCATGACGACCCGCCGCCCTGACGGCGCGGGTAGCGAAATTCGAATTGTGGGGAAAGGAATGTTCAGCGCCCGCGGCGCAGCAGCGGGCGCAGCTTGGTGGCGAGCGACGCACTCACCGCCGCCAAGGCGGTCAGCGTGAGGAGGGCGGAAGCCAAATCAAACGTCGTCGCGGTCATGGCGCAACTATAACAAACTATTCGCCCGGCGCAAGTTTTTTGCGCCTAGCGAACCAATCGACCGCGGCGATGACGTAGCCGGACAATGCATAGGCCAGAAACAGCGCGAATAGTACGCCCGGCGGGTAACTCGAAACCAGTGCGAAACCGAGCGCCACGGCGACGACGATGATGAACGGCACGCTCCTGCGCAGATTGATGTTCTTGCCCGAGTAGTAGCGCAGGTTCGTCACCATCGTGACGCCGGCAAAAATGGTCAGGGCACAGGCATACCAACGCGCCTCCTGGCCACTCCAATCATTGTCGATCAGCACCCAGACCAGCCCTGCCACCAGCGCCGCGGCCGCCGGGCTCGGCAGGCCCTGGAACCAGCGTTTGTCGACGACTTCGAGGTTGGTGTTGAAGCGCGCCAGGCGCAATGCCGCGCCGACGCAGTAGATGAAGGCAGCGATCCAGCCCAGCTTGCCGAGGTCTTTGAGCGCCCATTCATACACCACCAATGCCGGCGCAGCACCGAAGGAGACCATGTCGGAAAGCGAATCGTATTCGGCCCCGAAAGCGCTTTGCGTGTGCGTCAGCCGGGCGACGCGGCCATCGAGACCATCGAAGACCATGGCGACGAAGATCGCCACCGCGGCGATCTCGAACTTGCCGTTCATCGCCTGGACGATCGCATAGAAACCGGAAAATAGCGCCGCAGTGGTGAACAGGTTCGGCAGAATGTAGATTCCGCGCCGGCGCAGTTCCGGATTGAACATGGTTTTGCGGGGACGGCGAAAATCGGGCATGGGCGCGCAACGGCTGGGTAGATGCGCTCAATTGTAACCGCGCGCCGCTTGCGAAGAGGGATTACGGGAGAAGGGCAAGGATCGTCGTCGTGGCGCGGACCTTTTCGCCCACGACGACTTTCACCTGCACCCCCTTCGGCAAATAGAGATCGACGCGCGAGCCGAAGCGGATGAAGCCGTAGCGCTGGCCGCGCACGAGTTTGTCGCCCGGTTCGACGTAACAGAGGATGCGCCGTGCGATCAGGCCGGCCACCTGCACGCAGGTGATGTCCTGGCCATCGAGGCTGCGCAGATGCAGGGCATTGCGCTCGTTTTCCGTCGAGGCCTTGTCGAGATCGGCATTCAAAAACTTGCCCGGGTGATACCAGCGGTTCACGACTTCGCCATCGATCGGACTGCGATTCGAATGGACGTTGAAGACATTCATGAACACGCTGACCTTCAGCGCCTCGCGGCGAAGCCACGGGTCCGTCACCGGCTCGATCGCGACGATGCGACCATCGGCCGGAGACAGCACGCTCTTCGCATCGCCAGGCACCGCGCGCGGCGGATCGCGGAAGAACTGCAAGACGAACAGCGCGACCAGCCAGAACGGCACGGACCAGACGAACGGCGCGCCACCGAAGGTCACCAGCAACGCCAAAGCGATGGCCGCGCCAAGGAAGGGCCAGCCTTCCCTGGCGATGATGGGGTGCGGATAGTGCTGCACTTAGTTCTTGGACTTATCCACCAGGGCCCTGGCCTTGATCCACGGCATCATGTCACGCAACTGCGCCCCCACCTGCTCGATCGGATGCGCAGCGATGAGTCGACGGCGTGCGGTCATTGCCGGATAGCCGGTCTTGCCTTCGAGGATGAACTGCTTGGCATAATCGCCATTCTGGATGTTGCGCAGCGCTTCCTTCATCGCCGCGCGCGCCTCGGGACCGATGACCTTCGGGCCGGT
This sequence comes from Sulfuricystis multivorans, assembly GCF_003966565.1. Lineage (NCBI taxonomy): Bacteria > Pseudomonadati > Pseudomonadota > Betaproteobacteria > Nitrosomonadales > Sterolibacteriaceae > Sulfuricystis > Sulfuricystis multivorans. Next base: position 2,149,666 of record NZ_AP018718.1, read on the forward strand.
GACATACTCGCCGAATTCGGCATTGTTCGAGATCGAGTAGTTCATGTTGGCGATGCCGCCTTCGAAGATCAGATCGACGATCAGTTTCACTTCGTGCAGGCACTCGAAGTAGGCCATTTCGGGTGCATACCCGGCTTCGGTGAGCGTCTCGAAGCCGGCCTTGATCAGCTCGACCAGCCCCCCGCACAGCACCGCCTGCTCGCCGAACAGGTCGGTCTCGGTCTCTTCGCGGAAGGTGGTCTCGATCACACCGCCCTTGGTGCCGCCGTTGGCCGCGGCATAGGAGAGCGCGATGTCCTTCGCCTTGCCGCTCTTGTCCTGATACACCGCGATCAACGAGGGCACGCCGCCGCCGCGCAGGTATTCGGAACGCACCGTGTGGCCGGGCCCTTTCGGGGCGATCATGATCACGTCGATGTCATCGCGCGGCACGACCTGGTTGTAGTGGATGTTGAAACCGTGGGCGAAAGCAAGCGCGGCACCTTTCTTCAGGTTCGGCTCGACGTCGGCGTAATAGACGGACGGAATGGTCTCGTCGGGCAGCAGCATCATGACGACGTCGGCGCCCTTCACCGCTTTGGCGATCTCCTCGACCTTGAGCCCCGCCTTCTCGGCCTTGGCCCAGGAGGCGCCGCCCTTGCGCAAGCCGACCGTGACCTTGACGCCGGAGTCCTTGAGGTTCTGTGCATGGGCATGGCCTTGCGAGCCGTAGCCGACGATCGTGACCTTCTTGCCCTTGATCAGGGAGAGGTCGGCATCCTTGTCGTAATAGACTTTCATGGCTTTTCCTTTAACGTGAAATATGGAGCAATAAGTGTGCCAGCACTGGCTTCCTCGACTGTAGTCGAGCTTCGCGGCGAAGCCGCGCACGAAGTCTCCCCTCCCGCGAGGGAGGGGCTGGGGGAGGGCGGGCGTTTATTTTTGCGCATGGGGTTTTCATGCCTTCGCGGGTGGGTGTGGCGACCATGCGCGTTTGACGAGTTCAGACTTTGAGAATGCGGTCGCCACGGCCGATGCCGCAAACACCGGTGCGCACGGTTTCGAGGATCAACGAGCGGTCGATGGCGTTGAGGAAGGCATCGAGCTTGGCGCCGTCGCCGGTGAGCTCGATGACATAGGAAGATTCGGTGACGTCGATGATATGGCCGCGGAAGATATCGGCGACGCGCTTCATCTCTTCGCGGTCCTTGCCGGTGGCACGCACCTTGACGAGCATCAGCTCGCGTTCGATGTGCGGCGCCTCGGACAGATCGACCACCTTGACGACGTCGATCAGCTTGTTGAGCTGCTTGGTGATCTGTTCGATGATGTCGTCGGAACCAATGCTGACGATGGTCATGCGTGACAGCGATGGATCCTCGGTCGGCGCGACGGTCAGCGAATCGATGTTGTAGCCGCGTGCCGAGAACAGGCCGGAGACGCGCGACAGGGCCCCGGATTCGTTTTCGATCAGGATGGAGATGATATGGCGCATCTTTCACAGCTCCTCGGCCAGGATCATTTCGGACAACCCCTTGCCGGCCGCGACCATCGGGAACACGTTGGCGGTCTTGTCGGTCAGGAAGTCGAGGAACACCAGCTGGTTCTTGTGCTTGACGAAGGCTTCCTTGAGCGCCGGTTCGACGTCGGCCGGCTTGGTGATGCGCAGGCCGACATGGCCATAGGCCTCGGCGAGCTTGACGAAGTCCGGCAGCGCATCGACATAGGATTCGGCATAGCGGTTGCCGTGGAACATCTGCTGCCACTGGCGCACCATGCCGAGATAACCGTTGTTGAGGCAGAGGATCTTGATCGGCAGATGGAACTGCTTGCAGGTCGACAGCTCCTGGATGTTCATCTGGATCGAGCCTTCGCCGGTGATGCAGGCGACGGTGGCCTCAGGGTTGGCGAAACGCACGCCCATCGCCGCCGGCAGGCCGAAACCCATCGTGCCCAAGCCGCCGGAATTGATCCAGCGCCGTGGCTTGTCGAATTTGTAATACTGCGCCGCCCACATCTGATGCTGGCCGACATCGGAAGTGACGAAGGCATCGCCGCCGGTCACCTCGTAGAGTTTCTCGACGACGTATTGCGGCATGATCAAATCATTGCCCATCTTGTATTTGAGGCAGTGCTTGCCGCGCCAGGCTTCGATTTGTTTCCACCAGGCGGCGAGATGCTTGGCATCGGGCTTGCCTTCGCTGGCTTCCAGCTGGCGGATGATCTCGTCGATCACGTCCGGCACGTTGCCGACGATCGGCACATCGACCTTGACGCGCTTCGAGATCGACGACGGATCGATATCGACGTGGATGATCTTGCGCGGGTTGCGCGCGAAATGCTCCGGATTGCCGATCACGCGATCATCGAAGCGTGCGCCGATCGCCAGCAGCACATCGCATTCCTGCATCGCCATGTTGGCTTCATAGGTGCCGTGCATGCCCAGCATGCCGAGGAACTGACGGTCGGTGGCCGGATAACCGCCCAGCCCCATCAGCGTCTGGGTGATCGGGAAACCGAGCATGTGGGTGAGTTTGGTCAGCTTCTCGGCGGCGTTCGAGAGGATCACCCCGCCGCCGGTGTAGATCATCGGCCGCTTCGCCTCCAGCAACAACTGGACCGCCTTCTTGATCTGACCGGTATGCCCCTTCACCACCGGGTTGTAGGAGCGCATCGAGACGGTCTTCGGATAGTGGAACTCGGTCTTCTGGATCGTGATGTCCTTTGGGATGTCGACCAGCACCGGGCCGGGACGGCCGCTCTTGGCGAGATAGAAGGCCTTCTTGATCGTGGCGGCGAGATCCTTGACGTCTTTGACGAGGAAATTGTGTTTGACGCACGGGCGGGTGATGCCCACCGTATCCGCTTCCTGAAACGCATCCTGACCGATGTAGGCAGTCGGCACCTGCCCGGTGAGGATCACCAGCGGGATCGAATCCATATAGGCCGTGGCGATGCCGGTCACGGCATTGGTCACGCCAGGACCGGAAGTGACCAGACAAACTCCCACCTTGTCAGACGAACGGGAATAGCCATCGGCAGCATGCACGGCCGCCTGCTCGTGGCGCACCAGCACGTGCTTGACCTGATCCTGCTTGAACAGTTCGTCGTAAATGAACAACACCGAGCCGCCAGGGTAGCCGAACACGTAGTCGACCTTTTCTTCCTGGAGGCACCTGATTAGAATCTCAGCGCCTGTCAATTGCATTTTCTTCGTTCCATCGTTGTCGGGCAATGCGTCCGAAACGCGCAACGATACTTGACAGCAATAGGCGTGGTCAAGGCTTCCCGGGCCGCCACATTCATTTTTCCAGTCACGATTCGGCTTCATCTTTGGCTTCCCGCGCCGAGCTCTCCAACTTTCTCGCCAGCGTCGAACGCCGGGCCTACAAGCAGGCGCTGTTCGCCGTGCGCGACGAGGAGGTGGCGCTCGACATCGTCCAGGACTGCATGATGCGCATCGCGGAAAAATACGGCGATCGACCGGTCGAAGAATTGCCGCCACTTTTCCAGCGCATCCTGCAAAATGCGATCCGCGACCATTACCGGCGCAGCCGTACCCATGCGGACCGGTTCACTTCGCTGTCGGCGTTCGAGGGCGATGAAGAAAATCCCGCAGATGCGCTGGAGACCCTGGAAACCGACGCGGATGCCAACCCCTTTGCCGGGCCGCTCGATGCACTGCTCCAAACGGAAACCCTGAATCTGGTGGAGGAAGCCTTGCAAAACCTGCCGCCCCGTCAACGTGAAGCCTTCCTGCTGCGTTATTGGGAAGGATTGGACATCGCCGAGACCGCTGCCGTCATGGGATGCACGGAAGGCAGCGTCAAAACCCATTGTTCGCGCGCCACCCATGCCTTGGCGGCTGCGTTACAGGCCAAAGGAATCAGACCATGAACCAGGAAGAACTGTTTGCCCGCCAAGTTTGTCGTGTCCTCGACCGTGAGACGCAGAATCTCGACCACGAGATCGTCGAGCGTCTGCGCGCCGCCCGCGAGCGCGCCTTGCAGCGTCAACGCGTCCTCGTCCCCAAGACCGTGCTGGTCGGCGCTGACGGCACGGCGCTCATGGATGGCAATGAGGGGAGGCACCCGCTGCGCATTTGGCTCGCGATGCTCGCGCTGTTGATCGGCGTCGGCCTGGCCTATGTCTGGAACGGCTACAACCAGGCCAGCGAAAACGAGGAAATCGATAGCGCCCTGCTCGCCGACGACCTGCCGCCCCACGCTTACCTGGACAAAGGCTTTCAGGCATGGCTCGAACAAGATTCGGCCTCCGGGGACTGATCCGGCTGCTTCTGGTGGTCGGTCTTCTGGCCGGCGGCGGCGTCCATGCCGCGTTACCCCGTTTCGAACAGCCCGAATGGTTCCAGCTCACCCCCGAGCAGCGCGCGATCCTCGCTCCCCTGGCAAAGGAATGGGGGGAAATGGACGCCTTTCGCCGCAAAAAATGGATCGGCATCGCTCAGCGTTTCCCGTCCATGTCGCCCGCCGAGCAGGAAAGCATCCAGCGTAACATGCGCGAATGGGCACGTCTTGCCCCCGAAGAACGTCGCATCGCCCGGGAGAAATACAAATCCCTGCTGCGTATCGACCCGGAGGAACGCGAGGCGATCAAACAGAAATGGCAGGAGTATTCGGCGCTCAGCGAACAGGAGAAGGAAGCTCTGCGCCACAAAGTGCCGGCCGCTCCCAAGGTCAAGACGCCCAAAAAACCGCCTGCATCGGCGCCGAAACCACAGGCGCGCGTCGCCACGCCGCGCGTCGCCGCACCCAACTCGCCGATTTCACCGATCAAGCCGCCCAAGAATCCGCTGCGGCCCAACGCCACCACGCCGTTGCAGCCCGTACCGAAGCCGCCGGCCGAGGACACCGGTTTGGCGACCACCCCACCCGATGGCGCAGCGGTCGACAGCGAAGTCAGCGAGTGAACACAGCCTCACCATCTCCGTTCGCGCTCGCCAGCCTGCGGCGCCGCTTGGCCAGCTTGTTTTACGAAACCCTGCTGCTCGCCGGCGCGCTGCTCGTCGCCTTCTTGTTGCCGCAGATCATTCTCGGCATGGCCTTCGGCATCGTCGCGCCGGGGCTGTTCCTGATTGCCCACCTCGTCCTTGTCGTCGCTACCTATTTCCTCTGGCAATGGCGGCATGGCGGCCAGACACTGGCAATGAAGACCTGGCGGCTGCGCCTGGTCGGCATCGACGGCGCTGCGCCCTCCTTGGGCCAGCTGTTGCTGCGTCAGATCCTGAGCTGGCCCAGCGTGCTGTTTTACGGCGCGGGACTGCTGTGGGCGTTTTTCGACCGTGACCGGCAATTCCTGCACGATCGGCTGGCGGGCACGCGCATCATCTTCGTTCCACCCACCACAGCAGCGCCGCCGCCGCCAGCAGGAACATGACGCTCGGCGCCACCGCGGCGACCCAGGGCGTCCAGTGATTGATGATGCCCAGGTGCGAAAACAGACCATTGAGCATGTAAAAGACGATGCCCAGCATCACCCCGGCGAACACCTTCGCGCTCACAGCCACGGTCCGCTCGTGGATGTACGCGAACGGCACGGCGAGCGCCATCATCACCAGCGCGGCCAGGGGATAGACCAGCTTCTTCCACAGCGCGATCTCATAGCGTTCGGTTTTTTGCCGGTTCTCGCTCAAATGGCGGATGTACTGGTAGAGATTGACGAGCGACATACGATCCGCCTGGACGAGCAGCACGGCGAGAATATCGGGGTTGAGCGCGGATTGCCAATCAACCGTGGGCTGCCGCACCACGCTGGCTTTCTCGTCCTCGAAGAGGGTCTGTGCGACATTGTCCAGACGCCACTGCCCCGAAGGCAGATAGCTGCCCTCCTCGGCCTCGCTGATCGAGCGCAGGCGAAATTCGTCATCGAAGGAATAGATGCGGATGCCGCGCAGACGGATATCCGGCAATACCTCGCGGACATTGATGAACGAACGGCCATCCTTGACCCACAGCCCGGAACGGAAGGCCTGGCCCACCACGCTGCTCTTGGCGGTCAATTGCAGTTGCCGGGCCATACGCTCGGTCTGTGGGGCGACGATCTCACCTAGCAACAGCGTCAGGACGACGAAGAGGCTGCCGATCTTCGCCAGCGTCAGCAACAGCTCGCCGGTCGCCAAACCCGAAGCCCTCAGGACGGTGATTTCCGAATGATGCGCCAACAAGGTCAGGCCGTAGAGCGTACCGATCAGCACCGCGATCGGCAGGATCTCGTAGGCCCGCCCCGGCAGGCTCAGCGTGACGAAGGCGAGCGCGTGATGGAGCTCGTAGCCGCCCTTGCCGACCGACTCCAGCTCGTGGATCAGATCGAAAAAGGCGAACAGGGCGAGGAATGCCGCCATTACCAACAGTACATCGCCGTAGATCTCGCGGGCCAGATGGCGCTCATAGACCTGCATTTCATCCTCGCAGCAAACGCCAGGGCGAAAACACCGCCAGACGCTTCCAGAACAATACGATCAACAGGATGAGCATCAGTAGATGCACGGCCCAGGCACCGAGTGCGAAGGAAATGCGCCCTTGCGCCACCCAGGCCTGACTGACCGAGAGCAGATTGTTGTAAATCATGAAGGTCAGCAAGGCGAAGATCAGGTTGTTCGTGCGCCCGGCGCGGGGATTGACGAAAGAAAGCGGAATCGCCAGCAAGGCCAGCACCAGCGCCGACAGAGGTTGGCCGATCCGCCACACCAGCTCGCCCAGGTTGGCGGCGCTGGGCTCCTTAAGCAGCGCCCAGGTCGACAGGCTCCTGGCCGATTTCTCGCTGTGGCCCGTATCTTCCGCGGCCTCGATGCGCAATGCATAGCGGTCGAAGGCCATCAGGCGATATTCCGCTTGCCCGGCGGTGCCTTCATAGCGCCGGCCACGGGTGAGGACGATGAACTTGTCGCCGTTTGCCGCGACCTCGACATGTCCCTGCGCAGCCGCCACGACGCCCTGCCGACCGTGCTGCACCGAACTGATGAAGATATTCCTGACCTGATCCGGCTGACCGTCGGTCTCCGGAACCGATTCGACGAAAAATACCCGGTCGCCGCGTGCCGATTCGTTGAACGCCCCCGGCGTGACCCGCGCCAGATCATCGCGCCGATCCATGCGTTGCATGAATTCAGAGCGCTTTGCGATCGCCCAGGGGGCCAACAATAGCGCCAGCACGGCGATCACCAGCACCACCGGCAAAGCGAAACGCAGCACCGGTCTTGCCCAAGCCGTCAGCGGCAGGCCGGCAGAAAACCAGATCACCATTTCCGAATCGCGATAAGCCCTCGACAGGGTGAGCAAAATCGACACGAACAGCGTCAACGACAGCACCACCGGAAGGTATTGCAGCGCGCCGAAACCGAGCAGCGCAGCGACGGCCTCGGAGGCAGTCGCACCCGTTGCGGCGGCTTTGAGCAGACGGATCAGCTGGACGGAGAGAAGGATGGCGAAAAGGGCGACGAATACCGCGCTGGCGGTTTGCGCAAGCTCGCGTTGGGCGGCGCGCCGGAAGATCATCGCGCCGTCACTTTCCAATGGCTGCGGCAAGCGCGCGAAAATTGCGTAAACTGTGCGCTTTCGCTTATTTCAAGGAGCATGCGGTGGAATTTAGCATAAAGAGCGGCAGCCCAGAAAAGCAGCGCACGGCCTGCGTGGTCGTCGGCGTCTTCGAACCCCGTAAACTTTCCCTGCCAGCCGAACTGCTCGACAATGCATCGCGCGGCTATCTTTCCGAACTTTTGCGCCGCGGCGACATGGAGGGCAAGGCGGGAACGACTCTCCTTTTGCACAAGGTGCCGGGCACGGAAGCGGATCGGGTCTTGCTGGTCGGTTTGGGCAAGGAGCGCGAATTCCGCGAGAATGAATACCGCAACGCGATCGCCACGGCGGTGCGCACGCTCAACGAAACTGGCGGTTTCGACGGCACGCTGTATCTGACCGAGCTGGCAGTCAAAAAACGCGATGTCGCCTGGCGCATGCGTCAGGCGGTGATGGCCGCCGAAGAGACGCTCTACCGCTTCGACCAGATGAAATCGAAGAAAGACGAGGTGCGCCGCCCGTTGCGCAAGCTGACTTTCTGCGTCGAACGGCGCACCGAGCTCGGTCCCGCCGAGCAGGCGCTGAACGAAGGGCAGGCGATCGCTGCCGCGATGCAAACGATGAAGGACCTCGCCAATTTGCCCGGCAACGTCTGCACGCCGACTTATCTCGCCGAGCAGGCGCGAACCCTGGCCGGCGAGCTCGGACTGGAGATCGAGGTGCTCGGCCGCGAACAGATGGAAGCGCTTGGCATGCACGCGCTGCTGGCGGTGGCCAAGGGCTCCCAGCAGCCGCCGCAGTTCATCATCCTGAAATATCCGGGCGGCAAGGCGAATGACAAGCCGATCGTGCTGGTCGGCAAGGGCGTCACCTTCGATACCGGCGGCATTTCGCTCAAGCCGCCGCAAGACATGGACGAGATGAAGTTCGACATGTCGGGCGCCGCGAGCGTGCTCGCGACGATCAAGGCCGCGGCGCTGATGAAGCTGCCGCTCAATGTCATCGCCGTCGTGCCCAGCGTCGAGAACATGCCCGGCGGTGGTGCCACACGGCCTGGCGACATCGTCACTTCGATGTCGGGCCAGACCGTCGAAATCCTCAACACCGATGCCGAAGGCCGCCTGATCCTCTGCGATGCGCTGACCTATGTCGAGCGCTTCGAGCCCGACTGCGTGATCGACGTCGCCACCCTCACCGGCGCCTGCGTGATCGCACTCGGCCATGTGGCAAGCGGTCTCTTGGCCAACCACGACAGCCTGGCGCGCGAACTGATCGATGCCGGCAATGCGGCGTGGGACCGCGCCTGGCAGTTGCCGCTCTTCGAGGATTACCAGGAGCAGCTGAAGAGCAACTTCGCCGACATCGGCAACATCGGCGGTCGCCCTGCCGGTACGATCACCGCCGCGGCTTTCCTGTCGCGCTTTGCGAAGAAATACGACTGGGCGCATCTGGACATTGCCGGCACCGCTTACAAAACCGGCAAGGAAAAGGGTTCGACTGGCCGGCCGGTGCCGCTGCTCAGCCATTTCCTGCTCGACAGAGCCGCGAAGGCCGGTGCCGCCGCGCCAAGCAAACTCGGCGCTGGCGAGATGGCACAGCCGTAAGCGATGACGCGCATCTTCTTCCTGCATGGTGCCGCCGACCGCATCCAGGCGGCAGCACTTTGGTTGCAGCGCGCCTGGCTCGAGCGCGTCCTCCGTCCGGCCAAGGGTCCGGCGATGCTCGTCTATGCCCCGGCGGAGGAAGACGCCGAACGCCTCGATCGCCTGTTGTGGACGCAGCCGGCGCTCTCTTTCGTGCCGCACTGCCGCGCTGACTCGCCGCTCGCCGGCGAGACCCCGATCCTGATCACCGGGCGGCTCGACGAACCACCAGTGGATACCTGCCTCGTCAACCTGAGCAACGAGCTACCGGCGACGTTCTCGCGTTTCGAGTATCTGGTCGAGGTCGTCTCGACTTCCGATGCCGATCGCGTGCCGGCACGCAGCCGGTTCAAGTTCTATCGCGACCGCGGCTATGCGCTCGAAAACCACGACATTTCCGGGGGAGTGCAATGCGCGCCGATGATGATCTGATCGGCAAGGCCGATGCGCTGATGCATCGTTACCGCAGCTACGTCGCCCGGCCGCCGAGTCCGCCGCCCGCCGAGCCGACGCCGGAAGAGGACGAGACCCTGCCGCTGCTGACGGAGGTGGTCTCAGACGCCGCGAGCAAAGTATTGGACGCCTCCTGGCTTGGGTCGGTACAAGGCGAACTGGAAGCCGCACTGAGCGCCTGGCTCGAAGCCGCGTTGCCGACCGCGCTCGCCGCAGCCACCCCGCAACTTTTCGCCGCGCTGGAAGCCGACGCCCGCCAAACCCTGTTACCGAATCTGCTCGAAACCCTGAAACATGGAATCACTCGCCAAAAGCTTTGAACCCGCCGGCATCGAACGCCGCTGGTATCCGCTCTGGGAGTCGCGCGGCTACTTCGCCGCCGGCCTCGACCCAGCGAAGCAGGACAATTTCTGCATCCTGCTGCCGCCGCCGAACGTCACCGGCACGCTGCACATGGGGCATGGATTCAACCAGTCGATCATGGACTGTCTGGTGCGCTATCACCGCATGCGCGGCGCCAACACCCTCTGGCAGCCAGGTACCGACCATGCCGGCATCGCGACACAAATCGTCGTCGAGCGCCAGCTCGAGGCGCAGGGCATTTCGCGCCACGAGCTGGGCCGCGAGAAGTTCCTCGAAAAGGTCTGGGAATGGAAGGCCTATTCCGGCGGCACGATCACGCAGCAGATGCGGCGTCTGGGCGCCTCGTGCGATTGGAGCCGCGAACGCTTCACGATGGATGCGGGGCTGTCCAAGATCGTCACGGAAACCTTCGTGCGGCTGTATCGCGAAGGGCTGATCTATCGCGGGAAAAGGCTCGTCAACTGGGATCCCAAACTGCTCACCGCGGTCTCCGATCTCGAAGTCGTCAGCGCAGAAGAAGACGGCTTCATGTGGGAGATACGTTACCCGTTCGTCGCGGGCGAAGGGGCGCTCATCGTCGCCACGACGCGACCGGAAACCCTGCTCGGCGACGTCGCCGTCGCCGTGCATCCCGAGGACGAGCGCTATCGGCATCTCGTCGGCAAGCATGTCCATCTGCCGCTCACCGGCCGGACGATCCCGATCATCGCCGACACTTACGTCGACCGCGAATTCGGCACCGGCTGCGTGAAGATCACGCCGGCGCACGACTTCAACGACTGGCAGGTCGGCCACCGGCACGGCCTGACGCCGATCAACATCTTCACTCTCGATGCGCGCATCAACGAGCACGGCCCGGAGGAATACCGCGGCCTGGATCGTTACGAGGCAAGGCAAAAAATCGTCGCCGATCTGGCAGCGCAGGGGCTCTTGGTCTCGGTGAAAGCCCACAAGCTGATGGTGCCCAGAGGCGATCGCACCGGCGCGGTGATCGAGCCGATGCTCACCGACCAGTGGTTCGTCGCGATGACGAAGCCCACTGCGGATGGCAAGAGCATCGCGCAGAAAGCGCTCGAATGCGTCGCCTCGGGCGAGATCAAATTCTTTCCCGAAAACTGGGTCAATACCTACAACCAGTGGCTGACCAACATCCAGGACTGGTGCATCTCCCGTCAGCTGTGGTGGGGCCATCAGATTCCCGCCTGGTATGGCGACGATGGCCGCATCTGGGTCGCGCACGACGAGAATGAAGCCTACCGGCTCGCCCGCGCCGACGGTTACGACGGCGGACTGACGCGCGATCCGGACGTGCTCGATACCTGGTATTCATCGGCCTTGTGGCCGTTCTCGACGCTCGACTGGACGCCCGAGTATCCGGCCAAGTCGAACCCGGCGCTCGACCTGTATCTACCCTCGTCGGTGCTGGTCACCGGCTTCGACATCATCTTCTTCTGGGTCGCGCGGATGGTGATGATGACCAAGCACATCACCGGCAAGATCCCGTTCCGCCACGTCTATGTGCATGGTCTGATCCGCGACGCCGAAGGCCAGAAGATGAGCAAGAGCAAGGGCAACGTGCTCGATCCGATCGATCTCGTCGACGGCATCGATCTGGAAAGTCTCGTCAAGAAGCGCACCACCGGTCTGATGAACCCGAAGCAGGCCGCAGCGATCGAAGCGCGCACGCGCAAGGAATATCCGCACGGCATCCCGGCCTTCGGCGCCGATGCGCTGCGCTTCACCTTCCTGTCGCTCGCCAGTCCCGGCCGCGACATCAAGTTCGACATGCAGCGCTGCGAGGGCTACCGCAACTTCTGCAACAAGCTGTGGAACGCGACGCGCTTTACCCTGATGAACTGCGCAGGCAAGGATGTCGGCAGCGATGCGACGCTGCCGCTCGACTTCTCCCCTGCCGACCGCTGGATCGAAAGTCTCTTGCAGCGCGTAGCCACCGAGGTTGCCAAACATTTCGCCGACTACCGCTTCGACCTCCTGGCGAAGACGCTCTATGAATTCATCTGGGACGAATACTGCGACTGGTATCTCGAAATTGCCAAGGTGCAGCTGGCCAATGGCATTGAGGCACAGCAGCGCGCCACGCGCAGGACGCTGGTGCGCGTGCTGGAAACCGTGCTGCGCCTTGTCCACCCGCTCATCCCATTCATCACCGAGGAGCTGTGGCAGCACGTCGCCCCATTGGCCGGCAAACCGGGCGAGACGATCATGCTCGCGCCTTACCCGCAAGCCGACGAAAGCAAAATCGACACGGTCGCAGAGGACTGGATGGCGACGCTGAAAGCCCTGGTTTCCTCCTGCCGCAGCCTGCGCGGCGAAATGAACCTCTCGCCGGCGCAGAAAGTGCCCTTGATCGGCGCTGGCGACACGGCACGGCTTGCCGCCTACGCGCCCTATCTCGCTCAGCTGGCCAAGCTCTCCGCGGTGAAGGCGGTCCAGACGCTGCCGGATTCCGAAGCCCCGGTGCAACTCGTCGGCGATTTCCACCTGATGATCGAGATCGAGATCGACGTCGCAGCCGAGAAGGCGCGGCTCGACAAGGAGATCGCGCGCCTTGAAGCCGAAATCACCAAATGCGAGAAGAAACTCGCGACGCCCTCCTTCATCGAACGCGCGCCGGCCACGGTAGTGGCGCAGGAGCGTGAGCGGCTGACGGGCTTTTTGGCCACGCTGGAGAAAGTCCGCAGCCAGCGCGCGCGCCTGCCGGCATGAGGTTCGACGCAGGCCCGCTGCGGGCCGACTGGCTGTTGTTCTGGGCAGTCTGCCTGAGCTTCTTCATCGGCCTGTCGGCTACCCCGCTGATCGACCTCGACGAAGGCGCCTTCACCGCGGCGACGCAGGAGATGTTCGCGCGCGGCGATTTCCTCGCCACTTATCTGAACGGCGTGCCGCGCTACGACAAGCCGATCCTGATCTACTGGCTGCAGGCGGCGTCCGCGGCGCTGTTCGGGTTTTCCGAATTCGCGCTGCGGCTGCCCTCCGCGCTGATGGGATTGGCCTGGACGCTCTTCGCCTTTGGTTTCGCGCGCCGGCTGTTCGATGCCCGGACGGCCCGTCATTGCGCGCTGGTGACCGCGACGGCGATGGGCCCGGCGCTGATCGCCCGGCTGGCGATCGCCGATGCACTGCTCGACGCCTGTCTTGCCGCCGCGGTCTTTGCACAATATCTGTGGCTGCGCGAGGGAAAAACGCGCGACCTTTACCTCGCCTGGGCCGCAATGGGCTTTGGCTTCCTCGCCAAGGGCCCGGTCGCGCTCCTGTTGCCGCTTGGCACGCTGTTCCTGCATTGTTTGACGACCAGACGCCTGGGTGATTTCATCGTTTTCGTCACGCGCGGCCGCGCGCTGCTTTTGTGGGCGGCCATCGCCCTGCCCTGGTATCTCGCCGTCACCTGGACGAATGGGCCGGGCTTCGTCGAGAACTTTTTCCTGCGCCACAACGTCGGCCGCTTTTCCGGCGCGATGGGCAGTTATCACGCCTACGGCCTGTTCTACTACTTCCCGGTGGCATTACTGGTGACCTTGCCCTACACCGGCCTGCTGCTCGCCGTCATCGCCCGTTGGCGCCGCCTGTGGCAAGACGATTTCGCCCGCTATGCGATCATCAACTTCACGCTGGTGTTCGCGCTTTTTTCGCTCTCGGCCAACAAGCTGCCGCACTATCTGCTCTATGGCAGCGCGGCGCTGTTCGTGCTGCTCGGCCGGGAATTGCGATCCACCCGCTCGCCCTGGCTGCTGCTGCCTGCCCTCGTGATGTTCGTTAGCGCGCTGTTCGTGCCCGACCTGCTCGAAGCGCTGCATCCACGCGCCAATCCCTATTACCAGACGATGCTCGTCGATCTCGATGCGCATTTCGATCTGGCCTACCGCCTGCCGCTGCTGGCTGCGACGCTGCTCGTCGCCGTGATGATGATCGATCGGCGCGCCGCGGTGCCGCTCAAGCTCGCCGCGTGCGGCCTCATCGCGGTGCTGTGTCTTGCCCTGGTATTTCTGCCGGCGCTCGGCGGCGTGCTGCAACAGCCGATCAAGCAGGCCGGGCTGATCGCGCGCGACATCGACGCACCGCTGGTGATGGCGGACATCAACACGCCGAGCTTCGGCGTCTATGCCGGCCGCGTGGTCGAACGGCGCGCACCGCGCGCTGGCGATGTCGTGCTCACGCGCAGCGATCGGCTCGATCAACTACCGCCGCACACGATGCTCTATCGCAGCAAGAGCGTCGCGCTGGCGAGAATCCTCCCATGAGCACCTGCTTCGATACAGCCATCGTCGCGCTGCACCACTGGCGTGAAATGCCCGCCGGCCCGCTCCCTGGCCGACTATCCGACTCGCGCGTCTGGGCACTGCCGCTTTTGGCGCTTTTCGCGGCGGCGTGGTTGACGCTCACGGCTACGATCGTGCCGTCGTTTCTCGCCATCAATGCCGCTGCGCGCGCGCTGCCCGACGACTTCTGGGCTGGTATCACCGCGCTGGGCGACACGCTGCCGGCCTTCGCGATCCTGCTGCCGCTCGTCGCACGCCGGCCCGATGCTGCGGCTGCCGCCTTGATCACCGTGCTGATCGCATCACTCGCCAGCCATCTGCTGAAATACGGGCTGGCGATGCCGCGCCCGGCAGCCGCCCTCGACCCCGCGCTGTTCCACGTCATCGGCCCGCGCTTATCCGCCCGCGCGATGCCTTCCGGCCATACCACCGCGGCGTTCGCGGTCGCCGCGCTCGTCGGCGGCCACACGCTCGGCTTACGCGCCTGGCTGCCCATGATCGGCTTGGCCTGCCTGATCGCCCTCTCCCGGCTCGCCGTCGGTGCGCACTGGCCGACGGACGTCTTGGTCGGCGCCGCGCTCGGCTGGGCTTCGGGCTTTCTCGGCCTGCATCTTTCCGCCTGCTGCCGGCGCTGCCGCGCGCGTTTCCTCCACTGGCTGACACTGGCGTTGTTCTGCGGCGGCACGTTGTGGCTGCTGACGGGCTTCGACAGCGGCTACGCCAGCGCGCGCTGGCTGGAACGCACCGTCGCCAGCGGCGCGTTGCTACTATTCGCCCTCTCGCTCTTCACTCAGCGTCGTCTGCCATGAGTCCCGCCGTCTCCGTCGTCATTCCCATCTACAACGAGATCGAGAACCTCGACGAGCTCGTCACCCGTCTCGAAACCGCGCTTGCCGGCCTGGATTTCGAGGCGCTGCTCGTCGATGACGGCTCGAAGGATGGCAGCGGGCAGCGGCTCGCCGAGCTCGCTGCGACGCGTCCCTGGCTCAAGCCGATTTTTCTTGCGAAGAACTACGGCCAATCCACCGCGATGCAGGCCGGCTTCGATGCAGCGCGCGGCGAGGTCATCGTCACGCTCGACGGCGACCTGCAAAACGACCCGGCCGACATTCCGCGCCTGCTGCAGATGCTCGACGCGGAACCCGAGGTCGACATCCTCTCCGGCTGGCGTAAAACGCGCCAGGATGCGGCGATCAAACGCAAGCTGCCCTCGCGCATCGCCAATGGCTTGATCTCGAAGGTCACCGGCGTGCATCTGCACGACTACGGCTGTTCGCTGAAGGTCTATCGACGCGCGGCGCTCGCCAACGTGCGCTTGTATGGCGAACTGCACCGCTTCGTCCCGGCCTTGGCGGCGCAATTCGGCGCGCGCGTCAAGGAAGTCGTCGTCAGCCACCATCCACGCACCCGCGGCAGATCCAAATACGGCATCGACCGCACCTTGCGCGTGATCCTCGATTTGCTGCTGGTGCAGTTCATGTCGCGCTATCTGCAGCGGCCGATCCAGTTCTTCGGTGGCATCGGCATCGCGCTCGCCCTGCCGGGCGCCGCGATCCTCGCTTATCTCGCAGCGCTCAAGCTCGGCGGAGAATCGATCGGCGGCCGCCCCTTGCTGCTTTTTGGCGCGATCCTGCTGCTCATGGGCGTGCAGCTCGTCGGCATGGGGCTGCTCGGCGAAATCATGGTGCGCATCTATCACGAGCCGGCCGGACGCGCACAATATCTCGTCCGCGACACGCCACGTCCGCCCGCGCCGTGAGCCGCGCGTGAGCGTCGCATGATCCTAAAAACCTCAGTTGGACGCGCCCGATGGTGCGTGCCGGCGGGCGGATGGCGCGACGCATTGAGGCCGCAGGCTCATGCCTGCAAGGAGGAGCAACAAAGCCAGGCGCCCGTCGGCGCGTGCCAGGGGGTGCGTAGCGGGCTCACCTCTCCGGTGAGCGGAATCAGTGAGACATCTTTCGATCTTCTCAGGCATTTTTTGCCTTCAGGAGCGGTCAACTGGGGTTTTTAGGATGATCGACCGCGCGAAGCGTTTGGCCAAGCTGCTGCTGCGTCTGGCGGTATCCATCGCCCTGCTCGGCGGGATCTTTTGGTTGATCGATGGCCAAGGGCTCCTGAGCCGTCTCGGCCGCGCCGATTTACGCTGGTTTGGGCTTGCCGTGCTGCTCGGCATCCTCGCCAACATCGTCTCGGCCTGGCGCTGGCTGATCATCGCCCGCCATCTCGGGCTTTTTGCCTCGGCAGGCGCGCTGCTGCCCGCCTATGGCAAGGGCGTCACGCTGAACACGCTGCTACCGGGCGCCACCCTCGGCGGCGACGCCTACCGTGCGATCGCGTTGCAGAAGCTCGGCAATCCGATGTTGAAAGCCGCCGCCTCGGTCGCGCTCGACCGTCTCTCGGGTCTGTGGGCGCTGTTCGTGATCTCCTGGCTGGCCTGGCTGGCCTTGCTCGTGCTGCCGGGCGCAACCGTCGGCCTCTCGACGAAGCTTGCGCACCTGTCGGCGCTGCTCGCCGCCGTGCTCGCGCCCTTTGCCGCCCGCGCGCTTGGGGCTGCGCTGCCGCTCGATCCGCACCGGCTACCGGCACGCCTATTGCGTCTATTGTCGGAGACGGCACGTCTGGCGCAGATCACCTTCGTTTCGTCGCTGATCGTCCAACTGGCGACGATCGCTGCGCTGATGGCGGCGCTGGCCGCGATCGGTGCCGATGCGCCGCCGCTCTATCTGTGCGCCGTCGCCGCGCCGGTGTTTTTCGCCACCGCATTGCCGGTCTCGGTCGGCGGTTATGGTACGCGTGAGGCGGCGCTGGCCGCCTACTGGGCGGCGGCCGGTCTGCCGGTCGAAGCCGCCGTCGCCGGCGCCCTGCTCGCCGGCCTCGCCGTCACGCTGCAAGGTGCGCTGTGGGCGCCGCTGTTCCTGTTCGACCGCGGGAAATAGATTCTACTGGGTCTTGCCCTCATAAGCCCCACCCGCCACCTTGGCCATCATGCCCTGGTTGCTGTCCGGGTGCGAGCCGATCTTCATGAACTGGAACATGCCCAGATCCGGCCAGGCCAGCGCGGTGCGGTAACGGGCGAACAGCGCATAGGCCTTGTTGTCGACGACGAAGATCTCCCACGGCAACGCGGCGATGTGCTCGCTGCCTATCTTATTGACCCACCAGCCTTCGCCGTCTTCGGGATCGTTGGTCGCCACGCCGAACACTGCAAGCTTCTTGTCCGGGAGCACGAGCTCATAGACCTTCGCGGTCTTGGCGACATTCTTGGCCAGATTGTCGCGGATCGTCTTCACCGCCTCGTCAAACCCGCCGGGATAGGTTTTCAATTCGCTCTTGTCGTCGAAACGCTCCATGCCGGCCATGTAGCGGTAGCCGGGCAAATCTTCGGCCTTGACCTCGCCGCCGAACGGCTTGCCGCTGCCGAGCGCCTGCGCGAGCTTGCCCGCTGCCGCCTTCACTGCGCCTTCCGCCTTGCCGTAGTCGTTGCGCAGGAAGGCGCGCTGCCAGTATTCGAGATTCAGGTAAGACACCGTGCCGTCGGCTTTCACCCCGACGCGGATCGGCACGCCGACGATCGCCTTGCCGCCGATGCCGGTCAGCGCCGCCGTCAAGCCCGGCTCGGTGACGACGAGCGTGCCATGCCCGGGGATGCCCGGCGGCGTATGGCGGCCGATCACCGCGAAGCCCGCCGCAGCGAGTTTCTGTTCCGCCGCCGCCATCGCGGTCTTCAAATCGCCCCCCGGCACCTTATCGCCGTAGAAATACGGCTGCAGCGCGTGGGCGAACAGCGAAAAAAGCGCAAGCAGTGCGCCGAAAACGATTTTCTTCATGTCTCCTCCGGGAATGTCATTTTGTGGTTGTAAAAAAGGCCGGCGATGCCGGCCTGTGAAGGGTGAAAGCGGGTGATCAGAAGCGATAGCCGTATTGCAATACCCAGTTGAGCTGCGAATGGCTGATCTGGATGCCCTGGTTGCCGCCGATACCACTGCCCGGTGCGCCGGTTGCCTGCGTGCCGGTGACGGTGACTTTCGGCGCATAGGTGAGCGCGAAATCGATCACGCTTTGCTTGCTGAACATGTAACCGAGACCGAAGGTGTAGTGATCCTCGATGATCGCGGGGAACAGCGGATGTACGCGGCTGTCCGGCACCGGGTTCTTCGCGAAACTGCCGCCGAAGCGCAGCGTCAGCGCGTCATTGTAGCGATAGGCCGCGCCGATCATGAAGACGTCTTGATCCTCCCAGTTCTGGCTGATCTTCATGTCGGCGGAATCAGCGCTACCGAGTGCGCCGGTGCTGTAAGTGACGCGGAAATCCTTCATCACCTTCGACCAGTTCAGGCGCTTGTAATCGGCCGCGACGAGCCAGCGATCATTCGGCTGCCAAGCGAGGCCCAAGCCATAGGTTTCCGGCCAGTTGAAGTCGTGGATCGTGACCTTGCCCACCATCGTGCCGAGGAGCCCCCCCCCCCCGCTGACGTCATAGGCAGAGAAGGATGCCTTGCCCCCATCGGTTTCCATGTTGCCGATATCGGTCTTCGTGTGGTAGGTACCACCAATCGACAGCTGCGGGCTGAGCTTATAGACGAAACCGAGCTTCGCCGCCCAGCCATTGCCTTTCGCCTGGCCGTTGAAATCGTTGTTGTCGGAGAAATCGAGGCGGAAGGTATTGGCACCCATGCCCATCGCACCTAACAACCCAGGAGTCATACTCGTGGTCATGGCCATGAAGTCGCCAGTACCTGCGGCCATCTTCATGTCCATCGTCATCCACACCCAGTCGAGCGAGCCGCCGACGGTCAAAGCATCGCTGACGTTGTAAGCCAGCGGAAAGATCACGCGGCCGACGCCGACTTCGGAGCGCACGTCCTGCCCCGTGCCCATCGCCAGGAAGGAATTGGCCGAGTATTCGGTACCCATGCCGCCTTGGGCATAGACGCCGACGCCAAAGGCCAGCTTGCCGCTTTTCTGGATGAAACCGAACGCCGGCATCCAGTAACCGTCACCGCCGGAATCGGCACGCATGCCCATCGCCGGGACGGAAGACTTGACATCGGAAGACTTGACATCGGGGCCGAGGAAGCCCAGCGCCACGCCGATGCCCCGGCCTTCCGGCATCAGACCGAGGGTGGCCGGATTGTTCATCATCGCGCCAGGACCGTTGTCGTAGGCCATCGATGCCCCGCCCATCGCAGTGGCAGCTGCACCATAGCCTTGCATGTTCATCCCGTTGGTAGCGAAAACCGGCGCAGAGATGCCCGCGATGGCGAGAAGCGCCGCGATTTTGTTGAGTTTCATCGAGTCCCCCGAGGTTGGTCTGTTGTTGGAAAAATCGCTGCCCGATCAATTGGGCTGCGAGAAGCAATTTATGGCCTGTTTGGCGCAGCTCGCAAGCCCCTTCCTTCTTGCCAGCCCGCCTGACGTTCCATTCGTTGCGTCGATACTACAAATAAGTAAATGCTGATTTACTTATCCGCTGTCAGATGAACAGCGTCACATCCGCCTTCTGCGCCACCGGCAGGAAGGAGGCGGCGCCGACATAGTCCATCCCGTCGATCAGCTCGTCCTGATGGAAGCCGAACAGCTCGACGGTCATCTGGCAGACGACGAACTTGACGCCCGCTTCCATCGATAGCTCGCGCAGCTCGGCGATGCTCGCGACACCATTGTTCTTGATGGTCTGCTGCATCAGGCTGGTGGCCAAGCTTTCGAAGCCGGGGATGTTGGCCTGGATGATGTTCGGGATGTTCCAGTTGATGCTCTTGAACCAGTCGGGTCCGAACGGCATCTTCATCGGCATGCCGGGATTGCCCAGGGGGCTCACCTTGAGGTCGGAGACATCCTTCTTGACCAGATTGAGGCCGTAGAAGGTGAAAAACAACGAGACATCCCAGCCCAGCGCGGCGGCGGTGGAGGCGAGGATGAAGGGCGGATAGGCCCAGTCCAGCGTGCCCTTGGTGGCGATGATGGCCATCGACGGGGTCTTCGATTCCTCGCGTTCCTGCAACAGCGCTTCGAGCTTCTGGGGCAGCAACTCGTCGAGTTTTTGGTTGATCAATGCTTCGATTTCGGGGTTGGTGCTCATGCCTTCCTCCATGACATTCGTGCGGCGGATGATGCACTACATCGCGGCGCAGCAGCGAAACAAACTTATTTATTCGCGCATCAATAAGTCAAAGCGCCCGACAGGCGCTCTGACTCTTTTGTCTTTTTTGTATTGCCGTGCTGCCAGCGCCGACTTGGCGCTTACTTGCGCTTGATGTAGAACTCGAATTCCTTGTTGTTCTCGGCGCTGGAGAGCAGCTCGTTGCCGGTCTGCTTGGCAAAGGCCGCGAAATCCTTCACGGAACCCGGGTCGGTGGCGATGATGCGCAGCACTTGGCCGCTTTGCATTTCGCCCAGCGCCTTCTTGGCACGCAGGATGGGCAGCGGGCAGTTGAGACCACGGGCATCCAGTTCGCGATCGAAATTCATTGTCTATCCTCCGATGAGTTGTGGGTGGTTGGAATTACAGCGTCCAATGATATAGCCCATTCGTCTTGCCGGCAATCGCAGAAACTTATGGGAATCGAAGAAAATCAAGCCACAGACTGGTAGTAGAGATTCTGCGGATGGTTGGCCTGGGCGAAGAAGAACCAGCGCTCCGCCAGCAGGCCGAGATACTGGATGACGAAAGCGGAGAGCAGCACGCCGCCGGCCACCATCGACATTCCCATGCCAAGCAGGATGATGGGCGCGACGAAGGCCAGCAGCAGAAACAGCCACTTCACGGCACGCAATCGCTGAGGTTTCTGGCCATGAAAGAATTCGCGCGTGTTGAAGCTACCCCCCATCAGGCCCATGCTCTTTTGCACGATCTTCGGGTGTTTGACACCGATCGCGGTTTGCAGGGTCGATTTGGGTTTCAGCCGCGCATTGCGGATCAGCGTCGCCGACCGACCCACCAGGCCGAGAAAGGTGATGATCATCGCCCAGCCCGCCAGCAGAGGCATCACGGCGGGCGCCAGCGCCGCAGCGAGCGCCGCACCCAGGCTGAATCCGGAAGCGCCGCCGAGCAGAATGTAATTGATCACGGTCAGCGGCGTATGCCATTCACGCAGGAACTTGAGGCATGCATAGATCATGCCGGTGCAGATGTAGAGCGCGAAGGCCAGCAACCAGGCGATCGCGCCGAGCACCGCGGTGAGATTGACCGGCGCGCCGCTCGGCAGCTGCGCGAAAACGGGGTTGAAGCCGAGCCAGTGCGCGAGGCCGTAGAGCGCTACCATGCCCATGAAGGCCGGCAACACGATCACTTCGCGCGACAGCCAGGAAGTGCGCCACTTCGCCGCGGCGCGCCAGGCGCGCTCGGGATGGCCCAGATGGAAGAACGAGGCGATCAGGCCCAGCACCAGCAGCACGAAGGCGATCGCGCTGCCGACGGCATAGAAGTCGCCCGAGGGCATCGGCAGCAGGCCGAAGGCGGCGTAGGACTCGACGGTGAACAGGGCGAGGAACAGGCCCTGGCCGGCGCCGATCAGCGTGGTGAGGAAAATGACGGAGAACGCGGGATGCATGACAGAGGTCAGGGATCAGGAATCAGGGATTACCACGACGTCACGTCGTCGAGCGCCGGCTCGGCCTTTTCCGGCCTGGGCAGCTGACGGTCGATCTTGAGCGGATTGTCGGCGCGCTCCAGCTCATCCTCGCGGATGCGGATCTGCGTCTTGCGCCGCGGCAGGTAGTGGTTGGCCGGATGGGTGCCCCATTCGGGCATCAGCTGATAGCCGCCATTTTCGCGGATCGCGCGCGAGACCTCCGACTCGGGGTCGTGAATGTCGCCGAACAGGCGCGCGCCAGTCGGGCAGGCGCGCACGCAGGCAGGGCGCCGCTCTTCGGCCGTCATCGTCGTGTCGTAGATGCGATCGACGCACAGCGTGCATTTCTTCATCACCTTCTGGTGCAAGTCGAGCTCGCGCGCGCCATAGGGGCAGGCCCACGAGCAATACTTGCAGCCGATGCACTTATCGTAGTCGACGAGGACGATGCCATCCTCCTGGCGCTTGTAGGAGGCGCCGGTCGGGCACACCGGCACGCAGGGTGGCTCCTCGCAGTGGAGACAGGATTTCGGAAAATGCACGGTCTCGGTGTGCGGGAATTCGCCGACCTCGAAGGTCTGCACGCGGTTGAAGAAAGTGCCGGTCGGATCCTTGCCATAGGGGTTCAAATCGACCAGTGGGCCGGCCGCGCCGGAAGTGTTCCACTCCTTGCAGTTGGTGACGCAGGCATGGCAGCCGACGCAGACGTTGAGGTCGATCACGAGCGCGAGTTGTGTCATTTGTGAAACCTCTGCATAACGCCGCGAGCGGGATGGGATGCAAGGCGCACGGAGCGCAGCGACCGAGACATATCAAAGAGATAGGCGAGGGAGCGAGCACCGCGCAACGCAGCAGACCGCCCGCGCAGCAAGCTAGGCAGAGGTTTCATTTGTTCTTCCCCGCAAAGTAGTTCCAGATCGACTTGCGTGCGGCTTGGCCGGGATACGGCTTGAGCGGCGGGAACCGAGGTTCGGTTGCCGTCTCGCCAGCGCCGACTTCCGCCTTGTAGAGGCGCACGCGTACGTCATACCAGGCGGCTTGACCGGTGATCGGGTCGGAGTTGGAGACACGCCGATTCGAGCCGCGCTCGCAGGAGGGCAGCTCCTCACTGATCAGGTGGTTGAGCAGAAAACCCAATTGCGACTCGTTGGCATCGGGCGAGAGATTCCAGGCGCCGGCTGCCTTGCCGATCGCGTTCCAGGTCCACACCGTGCCGGGCTCGACCGCCTCGGAATGCTTGGCGATGCATTTGACCTTGCCCCATTGCGACTCGACCCAGATCCAGTCGCCGTCCTCGATGCCATTGACCCGTGCGGTGTGGGTATTCACGTAGAGGACATTGTGGGCGTGGATCTGCCGCAGCCAGGCGTTCTGCGAGTCCCACGAGTGATACATCGCCATCGGCCGCTGCGTGATCGCCGCGAGCGGATATTTGTGCTTGTCGGTCACCTGCGCTTCGAGCGGGTCGTAATAGAAGGGCAGCGGATCGAAGAAGGTCTTGACGCGCTTGGCCAGATGCGCCGGCGGCTTGCGCGAGAAGCCCTTGCCCTGCGCCGCCTGGCGAAAGCGCATCAGCACCTCGGAATAGATATTGATCAGGATCGGCTCGGCGTAACGCGTGATGCGGTTGCGCTGCGACCATTCGAGGTAGCCCTGGTTCCAGTTCCTCATGTACTGGTAGCTCTTCGGCAGCTCGTAATGGAAGACGCAGTCGTTCTTCGCATACATTTCCCACTGGTTCGGATTCGGCTCGCCGCGCAGGTGTTTCTCGCCGCCCTTGCCGCGCCAGCCGGCCAGAAAACCGATGCCGGAGCCCGGCTCGGTTTCGTAATTGACGATGAAATCCGGATAGTCGCGGTATTTGCGCTTGCCCTCCTTGGTCACGAAGGCGGGTAGCTTCAGGCGCGAACCCAGCTCGATCAGCACCTCCTGGAAGGGCTTGCATTCGCCCAGCGGCGGAACGACCGGGATCCGCACCGCGTCGACGGGGCCATCGAATTCGGAGATCGGCCGATCGAGGAGCGACATCACGTCATGGCGTTCCAGATAGGTCGTATCCGGCAGGATCAGGTCGGCGAAGGCCGTCATCTCGGACTGGAAGGCATCGGCGACGACGATGAAGGGGATCTTGTATTCGCCGTTCTCGTCTTTGTCGTTGAGCATCTTGCGCACCTCGACGGCGTTCATCGTCGAGTTCCAGGCCATGTTGGCCATGAAGATCAGCAGCGTGTCGATGCGGTAGGGATCGCCGCGCCAGGCGTTGGTGATGACGTTGTGCATCAGGCCATGCACCGAGAGCGGATACTCCCAGGAAAAGCCCTTGTCGATCCTCACCGGGTTGCCTTGGTCATCGACGAACAGATCGTCCGGATCGGCCGGCCAGCCGAGCGCCATGCCATCCAAGGGCTTCCCCGGCTGCACGGCGTTCGGATGATTCGGCGTGCGCGCGCAGGGCGGGATCGGCCGCGGGAAGGGCACCTTGTGGCGGAAGCCGCCGGGCCGGTCGATGGTGCCGAGGATCGACATCAGGATGCCGAGCGCACGGATGGTCTGGAAACCATTCGAATGGGCCGCCAGACCACGCATCGCGTGGAAGGCGACCGGGTTGCCGCTCACCGTGTCGTGTTCCTTGCCCCAGGCATCGGTCCAGCCGATCGGCAGCTCGATTTTCTGGTCGCGCGCGGTGACACCCATCTCGTAGGCCAGACGGCGGATGGTGTCGGCGGGAATGCCGGTCACCCCCTCGGCCCACTCCGGTGTGTAGTCCTTGACGCGATCGACGAGCAGCTGGAAGGCGGGTTTCACTTTCGTGCCGTTGATCTCGAACTCGCCCAGCAGACAGGGATCGGCGCCTTCGGCGTGCGTGACCACCGGCCGGTTGGTCTTGCGATCCCACCACAGCTTGTCCTGCGGGTCGTAGCAGGCCTCTTCCTCCGGCACCTCGGTGCGCAGGAACATGCCGAACTCGTCACTCGTTTCGTCGCAATTCACCAGCTCGCCGGCGTTCGAATACTGGACGAGGAAGTCGCGGTCGTAGAGACCCTTGGCGATGATCTCGTGGATCACCGCCAGCAAGAAGGCGCCATCGGTACCCGGCCGGATCGGCACCCACTCGTCGGCGATCGCCGAGTAGCCGGTGCGCACCGGGTTGATCGAGACGAAGCGACCGCCATTGCGCTTGAACTGCGAGATGGCGATCTTGAGCGGATTGGAATGGTGATCCTCGGCGGTGCCGATCATCACGAACAGCTTGGCACGGTCGAGATCCGGCCCGCCGAATTCCCAGAACGAGCCGCCGATGGTGTAGATCATGCCGGCCGCCATATTGACCGAGCAGAAGCCGCCATGCGCCGCATAGTTGGGCGTGCCGAACTGGCGCGCGAAGAGACCGGTCAAGGCCTGCATCTGATCGCGGCCGGTGAACAGCGCGAACTTCTTCGGGTCGGTGGCGCGGATCTTGCCGAGCCGTTCCTCGAGGATCGCGAACGCCTCGTCCCAGGAGATCGGATCGAATTCTCCGGTGCCGCGTTCGGCATGCGCCTTGCGCCTCAAAGGACGGGTCAGGCGTGCCGGCGAATATTGCTTCATGATCCCGGATGAACCTTTGGCGCAGATCACGCCCTTGTTGAGCGGATGATCCGGGTTGCCGTCGATGTAGCGCACCTCGCCGTCTCTGAGGTGCACGCGGATGCCGCAACGGCAAGCGCACATGTAGCAGGTCGTCTTCTTGACCTCCTGCACGGAAGCTTCGTTCACTCTGTGGGGCTCCTGATTATTAGGGTTTGGTGATATTCTCGCAGCCTGCCAAGCTTGCCACAAGGTGGTAATTTTTATTGTTTGATAAGTGGATCGAGAATCGTCCGGGAGAAATGCCATGCCCCGCCCCATCAAGCCCTTCAGCGCCAGAGAAAAACACCTGATCAGTCAAACCCTGATCGAACGCTTCGGTCACGCGGTGCCCCTGGAGCCGGTCGACGCCGAACTGCAGCTCAACTTGCTCAAGGAGGAATTCGCTCTGTGCCCTTCGATCATGTGGAAGGAAAACGGCGCGAATTTCATCGTCTTCAAGACCGGCGATGAACGCTACCGTTGCCTGTTCTACTACAACGAGGCGATGCTGTTCGGCACCGGCAAGGACGAATACGACAACCTCGGCGATTGTGTCGTGACGCTGCTGCAGGTGCATGCCGAGCAGGAAGAACAAAGCCGCAAGATCCGCAACGCGCTCAACTCGATCGACTTTTCCAAAGCCAACGACGGCGAGGAATACTTCGGGCCGCTGATCGTATGAAAATCTGCATCGTCTCCGACAGCCACGACCGCGGGCCGTTGCTCGCCGAGGCGATCGCGCTGGCGAAGACCGAGGGTGCCGAAGCGGTGATCCATTGCGGCGACTTGATCGGCATCAACACGCTCAAGGCTTCGCTCAAGCTCGGCCTGCCGATCCATGCCGTGCATGGCAACAACCTCGGCGACCCGGTGGCCTTCGCCCAGCTCGCCTGCCGCTCAGAGGGCCTGCTGCATTATCACGGCAACGACGCGGCGATCGAGCTCGGCGGCCGCAAGATCTTCATCACCCACTATCCGCACATCGGCCGCGCCTTCGCCTGCACCGGCGATTACGACCTCGTTTGCTGCGGCCACAGCCACGTGCCGGAAATCCGCCACGAGCCGAACGTCAAGGGCGGCAGCACCTGGCTCGTCAATCCCGGCACCGTCGCCGGCCTGGGTGCGCCGGAGGCCACCTGGGCGATGGGCGATCTGGCGACGATGACATTCGAGATCCGCGTCCTGCCGCGCTGACGCTGAGTGTCGGCGCTGTCGGAAATGAAGACGCCCCGCCGGGCGCTTCCTCTCCTCGAGAAGTCGGCGCTGGGGGACGGCACCGTTGGCGCTGCAGCTGCTGCAGCGCAACAGCAACAAAAGCTTCTATCAATCCATAGGAAGATTCTCGCGCGGATTTGATCTGGCGCATGATCCGACACGAAATTTGGCGACTACAATCGGCAACCGATTTTGGCGGCACTCGACCCGTGGCGGTGTTTTCGGCCCATGCCAGCGAGCGTAGGCCGCCGAAGTTTCGTCCTGGCTGTACCCCACTCAAACGGAGGCTTGATGACAGCTTCAATCGCAACCAACTCGACCATCCTGGTCGTCGGCGGCGGTATCGCTGGCATGACGGCGGCCCTCGAGGCGGCCGAATGCGGCAAGCAGGTGATACTGGCCGAGAAAACCCCTTCGCTGGGCGGCCGCACTTCACAGCTCTACCGCTATTTCCCGAAGATGTGCCATCCGACCTGCGGTCTGGAGATCAACCTCAAACGCATCAAGGGCAACCCGAACGTGCGCGTGATGACGATGACCGAAGTGGCGGCGGTGACCGGCAGCCGCGGCGATTACACCGTCACGTTGAAGGTGAAACCGCGCTACGTCAATGAGAACTGCACCGCCTGCGGCGATTGCGGCCGCGCGGTCAGCGCCGAGGTGCCGAATGCCTTCAACTACGGCCTCGACAAGGTCAAGGCCGCCTATCTGCCGCATGCGATGGCCTATCCGCAGCGCTATGTGATCGATCCGTCGATCGTCGGCACGGCCGAAGGCGAAGCAGCAAAAGCCGCCTGCAAATACGGCGCGGTCGATCTGGCCATGCCGGAACAGACCATCGACATCAAGGTCGGCAGCATCGTCTGGGCCACCGGCTGGCATCCCTATGACGCCAACAAGATCCAGCCGTACGGCTACGACCGCTACGACAACGTGATCACCAGCGTCGAATTCGAGCGCCTCGCCGATCCGCGCGGCCCGACGGGCGGCAAGCTGTTGCGCCCCTCCGACGGAGCGGTCGCGAAGAACATCGCCTTCATCCAGTGCGCCGGCTCGCGCGACGAAAACCATCTGCGTCACTGCTCGCGCATCTGCTGCATGGCCACACTCAAGCAGACCATGTACGTGCGCGAGATCGATCCCGAGGCGAAGTCGACCGTCTATTACATCGACATCCGCGTCATCGACCGCCTCGAAGATTTCTATCAGGACGTGCGGAAGGATCCGAACGTCAGCTTCGTCAAATCGAAGGTGGCGCGCATCGCGGTCAACGAAGCCAACGGCAACCCGATCCTGCACGGCGTCGACACCGAGGGCTATCACCGCTATGCCAACGAGCATGATCTCGTCGTGCTGGCCGTCGGCATGGAGCCGGAAGTCGTCGGCGTCGAGCTGCCGGACGACCTGGTGTTCGATTCCTCGCACTTCATCGAAGGCTCGAAATCGGGCGGCATGTTCGGCGCCGGCGCCGCGGCCAGTCCGCTGGACGTCAACCGCGCCGTGCAAAGCGCCACGGCAGCCGCCCTGCGTTCCATCCAGGTCATCCACAAAACTGCTTCCACGGAGGCCGCGTAACCATGGCCGATAACAAATTCGCTGCTTACCTCTGCTCTGGCTGCGGCATCGGCGACATCCTCGATGTCGCCAAGCTCGAAAGGGTTGCCAAAGTCGAAGGCAAGATGCAGATCATCAAGACCCATCCCTTCCTCTGTAACGAGGAAGGCGTGAAGATGATCCGCGACGACATCGCCAATGAAGGTGTGACCCACGTCTGCATCGCCGCCTGTTCGCGGCGCGCCAAGGCCGAGGCGTTCCATTTCCCGACCGTCGCGCTCTCCCGCGCCAACCTGCGCGAAGGTGTGATCTGGGCGGTCGCGGAAGGCGCCGAGCACGACGAAGTGCGCCAGGAAATGGCCGAGGACTACATCCGCATGAGCTGCGCCGAGATCAAGAAGATGACCTTGCCTGCCGGCAACGTCAAGGAGTCTTCGAGCAAGAAGATCCTCGTCGTCGGCGGCGGCATGTCCGGCATGACGGCCGCCCAGGCGGCGGCCGAGGCCGGCTACGAAGTGGTGCTGGTCGAAAAGACCGGCCAGCT
Source organism: Sulfuricystis multivorans (assembly GCF_003966565.1). NCBI lineage: Bacteria > Pseudomonadati > Pseudomonadota > Betaproteobacteria > Nitrosomonadales > Sterolibacteriaceae > Sulfuricystis > Sulfuricystis multivorans. The sequence goes on from NZ_AP018718.1 coordinate 2,178,412, forward strand.
CGGCGGCTTCGCGAACCAGATGTGGAAGCGCATGCCCTTCAACATGCCTTACGCCGAACCGCAGCCGACCGGCGCCGCGGAACTTTCCGCGCAGATCACCAGCAACCCACGCATCAAGGTCTATCTCAATTCCACCGTCGCCGAAACCGCCGGCGCGCCGGGCCGCTTCAAGGTCAAGATCGCCGCCGAATCGGGCAGCGTCAGCGAGGAGCTGTGCGGCGCGATCGTCCAGGCTTCCGGCTTCACCACCTACCCGATCGAGAAGCTGCCCGAGCTGGGCGGCGGCCAGCCCAATGTCGTCGACCAGGCCGGCCTCGAAGCCTTGGCGCGCGCCGCCAACGGCGGGCCGATCAAGCGGGCGGACGGCAAGGAAGTCAAGTCGGTCGTCTTCATCCAGTGCGCCGGCCAGCGCGACGATTCGGGCACCCACCTGCCCTACTGCTCCGGCCACTGTTGCGGCACGAGCATCAAGCAGGCGATCTACTTCAAGGACCAGAATCCGGACATCGACACCGTGGTCATGTATCAGGACCTGCGCGTGCCGGGCATGGGTGAAGACTTCTACCGCAGCGCGCAGAAGAAAGGCGTGATCTTCACCAAGGGCAAGGCCAGCAAGGTCACCGGGGGGGACACCTGCACGGTCGAATTCAAGGATCTGATCCTCGACGAGGACACCGCGACACAAGCCGATCTGGTGGTGCTCGCCACCGGCCAGGTGCCCAATGCCGGCGTCAACCTCGACGAATGGACGGCCACCGTGACTGCCGCCGAGTCTGGCGACGAAGCGGCGAAGACCAAGAAGGCCGAGCTGCAGAAGATCTCCGTGCTCAACCTGAATTACCGTCAGGGGCCGGACATGCCGCAGCTCAAGTATGGCTTCGCCGATTCGCACTTCATCTGCTTCCCGTACGAGACGCGTCGCACCGGCATCTATGCCGCCGGGCCGATGCGCCGGCCGATGGACATGCATCAGGCCCAGGAAGACGCCACCGGCGCCGCGCTCAAAGCGATCCAGGCCGTCGAGAACGCCGCGCTGGGCCGCGCCGCGCATCCTCGCGCCTGGGATTTGTCGTTCCCGAAGGCGCGCCTCGAAGGCTGCACGCAGTGCAAGCGCTGCACCGTCGAATGCCCGTTCGGCGCGATCGACGAGGACGAAAAGCGTTTCCCGGTGTTCAACGAGGAACGCTGCCGGCGCTGCGGCACCTGCATGGGTGCCTGCCCGGTGCGCGTGATCTCCTTCGAGAACTATTCCTGCGACACCGTCGGCATGCAGGTCAAGGCCGTCGAGGTGCCGGACGAGGACGAAGAAAAGCCGCGCATCCTGATCCTCGCCTGCGAAAACGACGCCTATCCGGCGCTCGACATGGCCGGCATGCAGCGCCACACCTATTCCGCCTTCGTGCGCGTGATTCCGGTGCGCTGCCTCGGCTCGGTCAACACCATCTGGATCACCGACGCGCTCAACTCCGGCTACGACGGCGTGATGATGATGGGCTGCCAGAAAGGCGAGAACTACCAGTGCCACTTCGTCAAGGGCTCGGAAATGGCCTACTACCGCCTCGGCAAGGTCGGCGACACGATGAAGGGCATGGGTCTCGAACCCGAGCGCATGCAGACCTACGAAATCGCCATCACCGATGGCGCGCGCGTCGCCAAGCTGATCAACGACTACGTCGAGCAGCTCAACGCGCTCGGCCCGTCGCCCATGAAGGGCTTCGGCTGATCCAAGGAGAGAGACCATGAGCGAAGCAAATACCCAAGCCATCGCCCGCTACAAGAACAACTTCCTCAAGGAGGTCGAGGAACGCGTCGAAGACGGCCAGTGGGTCAAGATGTGCATGCAGTGTGGCGTCTGCGCGGGTTCCTGCCCGTTTGGCCCGCACTGGGAGCATTCCCCGCAGAAAATCTTCATGATGATCCGTGCCGGCAAGCGCGAGGAAGTGCTCACCTCCGATTCGATGTGGATGTGCACCTCCTGCTACAACTGCATCGTGCGCTGCCCAAGGAAGCTCCCCATCACCCACATCATGCATGGTCTGGCCAACTACGCGCATCGCCTTGGCCTCGCGCCGAAAGGCCAGCCGACGCGCGACATCGCGGTGTTGTTCTGGAAAAACGTCGTCAAGAACGGGCGTGTCAATGAGATGACCTTCTCGCTGGCGATGTACTTCCGCGATGGCTTCGGCCAGGGCATCAAGAACGCGATGGCGATGAAGGACATCGGTCTGGGGATGATGAAGGCCAAGCGTCTCAACCCGATGGAGATCTTCGGCGGCCACACCTGCAAGGACAAGAGCGGCATCCAGCGCATGATCGCCAAGGCGCGCGAAATCGAAGACAAGCGCAGAAGGTTGGCCTAGCCTCGCCTGACAGGAGACAAGCAAACATGGCAAAGAAAAAGTATGCGTTCTATCCGGGCTGCTCCTCGCAAAAGGGCGCCTCGGCCTCGAACTATCTCAACTCCTTCGGCTACATGTGCGAAAAGCTGGAGATCGATCTCAACGAAGTGCCGGATTGGAACTGCTGCGGCGCCTCGATCGCCTATGCCGAAGGTGGCGAGTTGCCGCGCCTGGTGCTCAACGCGCGCAACATGGCGATCGTCGAGCAGGAAATGCCCGGTTACGACATGGTCACCGGCTGCCCGGCCTGCTGGCTGGCGCTGCGTGATGCCAAGGGCCGTTTCGAGGAACATGGCAGCATGAAGGCCGATGCCAACGAAGCCCTCAAGGAAGTCAATCTGAGCTACCAGGGCAAGGTCAAGCCGCGGCACATGGTCGAAGTGCTGATCGAGGACATCGGCTACGAGCAGATGAAGGCGCAGGTCGTGCGCCCGCTCGACGGCGTCAAGATCGCCGGCTACGTCGGCTGCCAGACCAACCGGCCCTTCGGCATCGCCGGCGAATCCTTCGAAAACCCGCAGTATCTCGACAAGATGATCGAAACCGTCGGCGCCGAACCCGTGCCTTACGATCAGAAGGTCACCTGCTGCGGCGGCGCACTCGCCTTCTCCGAGCCCGACAAGGCCTTCAAGCAGATCCGCGACATCGTCGAATCCGCCTATGACCACGGCGCGCAGGTCATCGCCACGCCCTGCCAGCTGTGCCAGGCCAACGTCGAGCTGTATCAAGCCGAGATCAACAAGAAGCACGGCACCAAGTTCAACATGCCGGTGGTGTTCTATTCGCAACTGCTCGGTCTCGCCTATGGCGGCGACCTGAAGCAGACCGGCCTCGACGGTCAGGTGATCCGCGCCGAAGTACTGGAGAAATTCATCAAGTAAGGACGCAGCAAAGGGGAAGGGCGGCCGGTGCAGGCTCTTCCGCACCGGCCGTTTTTACCGCTATAATGCGCGCCTTTCGGGCCGATAGCTCAGCTGGGAGAGCGCCGCGTTCGCAATGCGGAGGTCGGGAGTTCGATCCTCCTTCGGTCCACCAGATTCACCGGGCTGTTAGCTCAGTTGGTAGAGCAGCGGACTCTTAATCCGTAGGTCGAAGGTTCGAATCCTTCACAGCCCACCAAGTCCCGTCGCCCGACGGGCGCGGGTGGTTAGCTCAGTCGGTAGAGCAGCTGGCTTTTAACCAGTTGGTCACAGGTTCGAATCCTGTACCACCCACCAACCCTCACGCGTGCAGTGCTCTGGAGCCGACCATGAAACGTTTCAGACTCGACACCACCCCGATCCGCCTCGCCGCCTGGCTGGCCGCCGGCATCCTTTCCATCGGCGTCGCCCACGCCGACAAGCCGGACTGGGCGGGCGACAAACACGGCAAGAAAGACAAGCACGAGTGGCGTGAGCGCGAGCGCGGGGAACGCGGCGGCTATTTCTTCGATGATGGCGCACGCCGTGTAGTCATCGAGTACTATGGCGCCCAGGTGCGCGCCGGGCATTGCCCGCCGGGGCTGGCCAAGAAACACAATGGCTGCCTGCCGCCCGGGCAGGCGAAGAAATGGGTCATTGGCCGCCCGCTGCCGGCCGATGTGCGTTATTACGAATTGCCCTACGAACTGGTCGTTCGCCTGCCACCCCCACCGCCGCGGCATCGTTACGTGCAGGTCGCCGGCGACATCCTGCTGATCGCCGTCGGCACCAGCATGGTCGTGGATGCGATCGAAGACATCGTGCGCTGATCAGGAGGGAAAGTCGGCGCTGGCGGGAATGAAAGCGTCCCGCCGGGCGCCGACTCATATCGCATAGTCGGCGCTGGCGGGACGGCAGCGAAGGGGCTGTGTAAACGCAACAACCCCCGCAGCAGCGGGGGTTGAAGCTGGCAGGATTCCTAAACCATTAACCGTCGAGAAAGCTTATTTGCAAGAACCAGGCAGGTATTTGGTTGGAACGGTCGTGCCCGTATCTCCGCATTTCCATGCAGCGATTTGCTTGCCCATATCCGATGCTACAGTCATTGCGTTCGTGGCTGCAGTATCCGCATAAGGTGTGAGAATAAGAAGCTTACCATCAATGGCTGTATCATTGAATCCTTGAGTCGTAACCCGAATCTGACCATCGTTCGTCGTCTCAATTTTTGCCACATACTTGGTCGTCGGCGTAGCGGACTCACAACCCCAATTATTTGCACCAGGTCCTGTGGTGCCAGAGCCGGATTGATATGCTTCGGTAATAGCGGTACGACAGCCGCTCGCTGCAAGCACGACCTCGGACATTTTTGCCTTGACTGTATAGTCTTTATACGCCGGCAGCGCGACGGCAGCCAAAATGCCGATGATCGCGACGACGATCATCAGTTCGATGAGGGTGAAGCCTTGTTGAACGCGTTTCATAGATCTCTCCTTTGGTTGACTTCGATTGAAGCACTCGAGCGTGCTGCGAGGGATTTTGCAACCAACGTGCCAGGTCGGTAAAGCCGATTTCACGCCGGAAACGCCCTGAAATCACCGGGCATGGCCGCAACGATCGTCAGTATGTGACGATTTTCGTCACCCTGCCGTCCCGCCAGCGCCGAGTTTCAGCGTCAGAAGCTTGCGTGCATAAGTTCAGAAACCTTTTGCACTCCTTTGCGGGGGGCGAGATGCATGCTAGACTTAGTCATGAGACTAAACCAATAGAGGATCCAACATGGCGGTAATGATCAATGTACATGATGCCAAGACTCATTTCTCACGTCTGCTGGAGCAGGCGCATGCGGGTCAGGAGATCATTCTGGCCAAAGCAGGCAAACCTTATGCGCGTCTCGTGCCATTGGCACCTGCCCAAGGTAAAAGGCAACCAGGACGACTCAAAGGGAAAGTGGGTGACGCCTTCTTCGAGCCATTGCCCGAAGAAGAACTGGCCGCCTGGGAAGGACGATGAAATTCTTGCTCGATACCCACGCGTTGTTGTGGTGGATGACCGACGATGCCCAGCTTTCCGTCCGCGCCCGGGAAACGATCGCCGACGAGCGCAATATGATTCTCGTCAGCGCGGCAAGCGCATGGGAGATCGCGACGAAACACCGGCTGGGCAAACTGCCCATCGCCGAGGTGGCGATCCCGCGTTTCAACGAACTGGTCGAGGCCGATGGTTTCGAGCATCTGCCAGTGACCTACCTGCATGCGCTGCGCGCCGGCAGCTTCTGTATTGAACACCGGGACCCGTTCGATCGCATGCTTGCCGCACAAAGCGCCCTCGAAGCGGCCCCGCTGATAACCCGTGATCCCGTGTTTGCGGCATTCGGGGTAGAGATCGTCTGGTAAGGCTGGCGGCGTGCCTACCTGTCAGCGCATCACACTGCAGGCCAATTCATCAGATCGATCTGCTCCGGCGCGAGGAAGGTTTGCGCGTATCGCAGCCAGACTTTCTCGCGCACGAAGACCTCGAACAGATCGGGGTCGATATGGCCGTTGGCGGCGAATTTCTCCATGATGGCCAGCGCCTGGGAGAGCTTCATCGCCGGTTTGTAGGGGCGATCCTTGGCGGTGAGCGCCTCGAAGATGTCGGCAATGCCCATCAGCCGTGCGGGTAGCGACATCTGCTCACGGGTAAGCCCTTTCGGGTAGCCGCGCCCATCCATGCGTTCGTGATGGCCGCCGGCATATTCGGGCACATGCTTCAGGTGCTTCGGCCACGGCAACGCTTCGAGCATCCTGATCGTCGCGACGATGTGATGGTTGATGATTTCGCGCTCGCGCGTGGTCAGCGTGCCGGAACGGATCGTCAGGTTTTCGATTTCGTCGCCATCGAGAAAGTCGGTCTCGACACCGGCTGGGTTACGCCATTGCCGCTGTGTGCCGATGTCGCGCACGCGCTGCTGGTCTTCCGGACGCATCGCTTCGCTACCGCGATTGACCGCGCGCAGGAAATCGCGCTCGGCATCGAGCTCATCGAGCTCGCGCTGCAGGGATTCCCAGCAGGCGGCTTCGGCCTCGGCATTTTGCGCTGCGCGCAGTTCGAGCAGGCGCCGCAGCGTAGCGATCTGCACGTCGCGCTTGACAACCTCGAAGCGCGTGTCGATGAGCTCGATGCGGTCGAACAAGGTCTGCAACTTGGTGGCTTTGTCGACGACATGCACCGGCGTGGTGACCTTGCCGCAGTCGTGCAGTAGGGCGGCGATCTTCAGCTCATGCAAATCGGCGGGCGACAATGTGAAATCGGCGAGCGGGCTGCTTTGGGTTCTATTCACTGCCTCGGCGAGCATCATCGCCAGCTCGGGCACGCGCTGACAATGGCCGCCGGTGTAGGGCGATTTTTCGTCGATCGCCAGGTTGATGAGGCGGATGAAGGATTCGAATAGCGTTTCGAGCTGGTCGATCAGTTGGCGATTGGTCAGCGCGATCGCGGCCTGGGAAGCAAGCGATTCGGCCAGATGCTGGTCGGCCGGCGTGAAGGCATGGATCGCGTTCGTCTCGGCATCGCGGGGATTGATCAACTGCAGCACACCGATGATCTCGTTTTCGTGGTTCTTCATCGGCACGGTGAGGAAGGCCTGCGAGCGGTAGCCGGTGCGCCGATCGAACTGGCGGGTACCGGAGAAGTCGAAACCAACGGCGCTGTAGGCGTCTGGAATATTCACCGTCTCGCCGGTGAGCGCCGCATGGGCGGCGACGAGGGCATGGTTGGGTTCTCCCGCAGCATCGAAGAGCGGCAGATCGGGAAAATCGGCCAGCCGGCCCGATGCACCGCCGAGCGCGAGACCGAGCGCATCATTCAGGGCGATCGAGAATCGCAACGCCTTGCCATCTTCGGTGACGCGATAGAGCGTGCCGGCCTCGGCGCCGGTGATGGACTTGGCGGCGACGAGGATGCGCTCGAGCAGGCGGCCGATGTCGCGTTCGCTGGAGAGCGCGGCGCCGATCTCGTTGAGCTGTTCGAACCGCGCAAAGAGTTCGTCGTGGCTATCGGTCACTTGATGCATACGGCACGCACTTGCTTCATGTCGGTGTGGCCTTGCAACACCTTTTCCATGCCGTCCTGCCTCAGGGTACGCATGCCGTCTTCGAGCGCCTGGGTCAAGAGTCGCGCGACACGCGCGTGTTCCTGGATCAGTCGTTTGATGGCATCGGTGCCGACCATCAGCTCATGCAGACCGATACGGCCCTTGTAGCCGGTACCGCCGCAGACTTCGCAATCGCCACCTTCGCGCGCGCGATAGAGGGTGAATTGCCCTTTCTCGTTCGCATACTTTTTCACCCAGTCCTTGTAGATGGCTTCCATCGCCGCCTTGGGGTCACGCTTGAAGCTTTCCACTGCCTGCAGTTCTTCGCAGTATTCGGTGAGGAAATGCTTGATCTCGGTGGGTTCCGGCACATAGGGCTGACGGCACTTGACGCACAGGCGCTTGGCGAGCCGCTGGGCGAGGATGCCGAGCAGGGCGTCGGAAAAGTTGAACGGGTCCATGCCCATGTCGAGCAGGCGGACGATCGATTCCGGCGCGCTGTTGGTGTGCAGCGTGGCGAACACCAGATGGCCGGTGAGCGAGGCTTCCAGGCCGATGCGCGTGGTTTCGGCATCGCGCATTTCGCCGACCATGATGATGTCCGGGTCGGCGCGCAGGAAGGCGCGCATGATGGTGGCGAAATCGAGCCCGGCTTTCTTGTTCACTTGCACCTGGCGCAGACCTTTCTGGGTGATTTCCACCGGGTCTTCGACGGTCCATATCTTGACGTCCGGGGTGTTGAGATATTTGAGCACCGAATGCAGCGTGGTCGTCTTGCCAGAGCCGGTCGGGCCGCAGACGAAGAAGATGCCGTAGGGCTTGCTGACGTTTTCCTTGAGTCGGGTTTCGTTGTGCGGCAACAGGCCGAGCTTTTCGATCGGCATCGGTTCGCCGCCGGCGAGGATGCGCATCACGACATCCTCGACGCCGCCGGCGGTCGGCAGCGTGGCGACGCGCAGCTCGATGTCCAATGGCCCGAATTTCTTGAACTTGATCTTGCCATCCTGCGGGCGGCGTTTTTCCGAGATGTCGAGATCGCACATGATCTTGATGCGCGCGACGATCGCGCTGCGATATGAGTGCGGGATCTCGATGTATTTTTGCAGCGAACCATCCTTGCGAAAGCGGATGATCACGCGCTCCTTGCCGATACCCGGCTCGATGTGGATGTCCGAGGCGCCTTGGCTGTAGGCGTCGGTGATGATCTTGTTGACCAGTTTGACGAGCTCGTTGTCGGTTGCGGCGGAGACCTCGTCACCGATTTCGCTCTCGCCTTCGCCCTCGTCCATCGACGCGAGCAGATCCCCGACATCGCTGTCGTCGCTGAAGCCGCCGCCGTAGAACTGCTCGACCGTCTGCCGGAATTCGCGATTGGTGGTGACGCGATAGACGATCTTGTTGCGCGGAAAGATGTTGTTGACGACGCGCGAACTGCGCAGCTGCTCAGGGTCGAGCGTCAGGATGACGATGCCTTCCTTGCCGTCTTCGATCGGCAGCCACTGGTTCTGCTCGACGTATTCGCGGCGCAGGTTTTTCATCAAGTCCATCGGTTTGATACGGTCCGGCCGGAAGGGCTCGTAAGGTACACCGAAGAACTTCGCCAGCGCGATGCCGATCGCCGGCAGCTTGACCTGGAAATCGGTGATCAGCTCCTCTTCGATGTCGATGTTCTTTTGGCGCGCCGCCTTGCTGGCCAGATCGAGCTCTTCGGCGGTGATCACGGCATCGAGCACGAGATGATCGTATTTGGTCTTGATGACATGCTCGGGGCGCCTGCGCTGGGTGAAAGCAATCGCCAGCGTCTCACATAATCCCCGGATGCCTTCGACCTGATAGCCAGCAAATGGCGTGCCGGCCTTGTTGTTGATGATCTGTACGACGCCGAGCAGATCGTCGGTATGGGCATCGACGATCGCGCCGACCAGCATCTGCCGAGTGCGATAACCGGTGCGACGGTCGACTTCCTTCAGGAAGCGCAAGTGTGGATTGATCGCCTTCAGCTCGGCATCGTCATACACATCGCGGATGTTCAACACCTGCCGCTGCAGCGCGACGTAACCGGCGATGCTCTGGTCGGAAATCGGCAGCCGCAAGTCGCGGAACGAATTCAGCCCGGTTTTCACTTTCGAGACGATCGAGCTGCGATCGTCGCTGACCGTATAGATCGTCAGCCGGTCGGCATTGAAGAGCGCGCAGATGTCCTGCGAGAGCTCGAGCATGATCTCCTCGATGTTCGAGGTCGCATGGATCTTGTTGGTGACGGCCTGGAGGTTCTTGAAGAATGCCAGCCGGCTGCCCAGCTCGCTCGGGCTCAAGGCTTCGCTGCCAGTGCCGGTGGTCAGCGGACTGAGGATTGCGCTCACGGGTTCAGACGCTGCGTCGGCGCGACATCAATCCTTGAGGAAGAACTCCATTTTCACGCCGGCCAGCTCGATGATGTCGTGATCGTGGAGTGGGTGAGCCTGGACGCTGATGGGTGTGCCATTGACCTGCGGGTGGCGGGGGCCTTCGACATGGGTCAGAAAGTAGCCGTGTGGCCGGCGCGCGATCACCGCCACCTGCACCCCGGGTTTGCCCAGCGTGGTCAGTGACTTGACCAGATCGAGCGTTTTGCCGGCGTTGCTGCCGGTGAGCACCTGGATCGCGCCGAGCGGTAGCGGTGCCGCCTGGGCAGCCGCTGGTTCTGCCTGCATCGCAACGGGTTCGCGCTGGGGTGATGCGGCCAGCGCCGGCGCAGTCGGCGTCGCTGTCGGAGGCGGAGCAGGACTTGGCGGCACGAACGAGGATGAAAAGACCGGTGCGGCAGGCTGGTCTGGCATGGCGGGCTGCACCGCCTTGCGCAACATTTCGGGCCGCAGCACCATGGTCTTTTCGAAATCTTCCTGCACGGCGGCGTACGGGTTGGCTTCCTTGACATACTTGAGCCGATACTTGCCGAGTTCGATCACATCGCCATCCTGCAGGAAGTGCTTGTGGATCTGCCGGCCATTGACGAAGGTGCCGTTGGTGCTGTTCAGATCCTCGAGAAAGGCATCATTGAGGATCGTCACGATCACGGCATGATTGCCCGAGATCGCCAGATTGTCGATCTGGATGTCATTCTGCGGTTTGCGGCCGATGGTGACCCGCTCCTTGTCGATCGGAATCTCCTTGAGCACCAGGTTGTCCATGCTGAGTATGAGCTTAGCCATCTTGAGCTTCCTTCTGGACGTGGATCGTGAGCGGCTACCTATGGTTTGCGCTTCTTCATTCAGGCAGATGCCGGGAAAGGCCGTTTGATTCTTGCAAGGATAACTGAGATATTGTCGCGCCCACCGCGTCGATTCGCAATCTGGATCAGTTGCGCGCTGCAAAGTTGCAGATTTGCCGAGAATTCGTTCAGCGCCCTCGCGATTTCTTCGTCATCCACCATGTCATACAAGCCATCGGAACACAGCAAATACACATCGTCAGGCAGGACGGCATGCTCGGCCAGCTCCACCGCGACCTCCGCCTCGACGCCCAGCGCGCGCGTCACGAGATTACGGTTCGGTGCATGCCGCGCCTGTTCAGGCGAAATCATGCCCCTGTCAATCTGTTCCTGCAAGAGGGAATGGTCGCGGGTGAGGCGCGCCAATTCACCGGCACGCCAGCGGTAGAGCCGCGAGTCGCCTACATGGGCGACGGCGAGCCGGTTGTCGTAAAACTGCACCACGACCAGCGTCGCCCCCATCCCGGCATAGCGACGGTTCTGTTGCGCCGCCAGATGGATCGCGGCGTTGGTACGCCGGATCAAATCGTCGAGCACTTCGCAAGCATGTGATGTCCCCTCGGCAGTCAGATGCTCGGGTGGGAGCGTCTCGAAAGCATGCGCCAACTCGCTGCCGATCGCCGTGACCGCCATGTTGCTCGCCACCTCGCCGGCATTGTGGCCACCCATGCCATCGGCCAGCACGGCCAGGCCCAGCCGCGCATCGGCGAAGACCGCGTCTTCGTTGTTGCGCCGCATACGCCCGGGATCGCTCAAGGCGACCATCTCGATGGCCGAAGAGAAATCTGGCTGCATCTGCACGACCAAACAATAGGATGGGTTGCATTCTTGCAACCCTTTCTCAATTATGTCAAGGGCAACTGCGTGCCCAGTCCTTGCGTGCGCGCGAGTTCGAACAGGCGCCGCGCCACGGCGAGATCCTGGATCGCCATGCCTTGTGATTCGAACAGAGTGATGGCCTGGGAATCGGCGCGGCCGGGCCGGATGCCCGCGACGATCTCGCCCAGCTCGATCAACTGACCGGCGAAGAGGCGTCCCTTTTCGAGCGCCGGCAGCAGGTCGCCCGCCTCGGCCAGGGCGGTCGCCTTGCTATCGACACAGACCAGGGTCGCGCGACCCACCGCTTTTTCGTCGAGTTCGCGGCGGATCAAGGCGTTGGAACCGGCGGCATTGAGGTGCGTACCGGGCGAAAGCCAGTCGCCCTGCACGACTGGTGTTGCCGAAGTGGTGATGGTGACGACGATGTCGCTGCCACGCACCGCCGCCTCCGCGCTGTCCATCGGCACGACGTCGAGACGGAAGCGCTGCGCAAACTCGGCGCTGGCGAGACGGCATCTTTCCGCGTTACGGGAAAACAGCTTGACCTGCCGGACCGGTCGCACCTGGCACAGCGCGGCGAGCTGTCCCTGCGCTTGCCATCCGGCGCCGATCATGCCGACGACGGCAGCATCTGGCCGCGCCAGATGCTTCGCCGCAATGCCGCCGGCCGCGCCGGTGCGCATCATGCCGAGGAAGTCGGCCTCGATCACCGCCAGCAGCCGACCGTCGGCGGCATCGAACAGATGCACGAGGAAGCGCGCGCCGGCCTTGCTCGCCGTGTAGGCCTTGTAGCCCATCACGCTTTCGTCGAGCAGCGCGCCCTGCAGGATGTGCAGCGAGGCGGTCGGCACGCGCGTGCGTTGGCGCGGGAGGTCGATCGCGCGGCCGAGCGCATGGGCGCGATGGGCGGCTTCGACCGCCTCCAGCGCCAGCTCCATCGTCAAGAGCTGGCGCACGTCGGCTTCGGTCAAATACAGGGCCATGACGTGCCGTCCCGTCTGCGCCGATTTACAGCAATGATTTGAGCAGCTTGCCCATCACCGATGGATCGCGCGTGATCTTGAAGCCGCACTCTTCCATGATCGCGAGCTTCGCCTCGGCCGTATCGGCGCCGCCGGAAATCAAGGCACCAGCATGCCCCATGCGCTTGCCGGGCGGGGCGGTGACGCCAGCGATGAAGCCGACGACCGGCTTTTTCATGTTGTCCTTGCACCAGCGCGCCGCCTCGGCCTCGTCCGGGCCACCGATCTCACCGATCATGATCACCGCGTCGGTTTCGGGATCGTCGTTGAACATCTTCATCACGTCGATGTGCTTGAGGCCGTTGATCGGGTCACCGCCGATGCCGACCGCCGAGGACTGGCCCAACCCCAGCTCGGTGACCTGGGCGACGGCTTCGTAGGTCAACGTGCCGGAACGCGAGACGATGCCGACGCGCCCTTTGCGATGGATGTGGCCGGGCATGATGCCGATCTTGAGCTCGTCCGGCGTGATCAGCCCGGGGCAGTTGGGGCCGAGCAGCAGCGTCTCCTTGCCGCCTTGGGCGACTTTGCGCTTCATCTTGTTGCGGACGATCAGCATGTCGCGTACCGGGATGCCTTCGGTGATGCAAATCACCAGATCGAGATCGGCTTCGACCGCTTCCCAGATCGCGTCGGCCGCAGCGGCCGGCGGCACATAAATCACCGAGACCGTCGCGCCGGTGGCCTGTTTCGCTTCTTTCACCGTGGCGAAGATCGGGATGTCGAAGATCTTCTCGCCGGCCTTTTTCGGATTGACGCCGGCGACGAAGCAATTGCGCCCGTTCGCGTACTCGATGCACTTTTCGGTGTGGAACTGGCCGGTCTTGCCGGTGATACCCTGGGTGATGACCTTGGTGTCCTTGTTGATGAGGATCGACATGGATGATTCCTTTATTTCACGGCGGCGACGATCTTCGTCGCGGCATCCGCCATCGTGTCGGCGGCGATGATCGGTAGCCCCGAGTCGGCGAGGATCTGCTTGCCGATCTCTTCGTTGGTGCCCTTCATGCGCACCACCAGCGGCACGGAAAGATGCACCTCCTTCGCCGCCGTGACGATGCCGGTGGCGATCGTGTCGCAGCGCATGATGCCGCCGAAGATATTGACCAGAATGCCTTTGACCTTCGGGTTCTTCAGCATGATCTTGAACGCCGCGGTGACCTTCTCGACCGTGGCGCCACCGCCGACATCGAGGAAGTTGGCGGGCTCGGCGCCGAAGAGCTTGATGGTATCCATCGTCGCCATCGCCAGCCCGGCGCCATTGACGAGGCAGCCGATGTTGCCGTCGAGACTGATGTAGGCAAGATCGTATTTCGAGGCCTCGATCTCGTCCGGGTCCTCTTCGTCGAGATCGCGGTAGGCGACGATCTCGGGGTGACGGAACAGCGCGTTGTCGTCGAAGTTGAATTTGGCGTCGAGCGCCTTGATGCTGCCGTCGCCCGCCAGGATCAGCGGGTTGATCTCGGCCAGCGAGGCATCGGTCTCCATGTAGCAAGTGTAGAGCTTCTTGAAGGTGTCGATGGCCTGCGCAAGCGAAACGTCCGGCACGCCGATGCCAGCGGCGAGCCGCCCGGCCTGCGCGTCGGAAATGCCATCGAGCGGGTCGATGAACACCTTGATGATCTTCTCCGGCGTCTTGGCCGCGACTTCCTCGATGTCCATACCACCCTCGCTGGAGGCCATTAGCGCGACCTTTTGCGTCGCGCGGTCGGTGAGACAGGCGACGTAGTATTCCTGCCTGATGTCCGAGCCTTCCTCGACCAGGAGGCGCTTGACGATGCGGCCTTCCGGGCCGGTCTGGTGGGTGATCAGACGCATGCCGAGGATGCTCGCCGCATGTCGCCGCACCTCGTCGATGGATTTGGCAAGCTTGACGCCGCCGCCCTTGCCGCGACCGCCGGCGTGGATCTGGGCTTTGACCACCCAGAGATTGCCGCCCAGTGCTTCGGCCGCGCGGACGGCCTCATCGACCGAAAAACATGGAAAACCGCGCGGGGTGGCGACCCCGAACTTGCGCAGGATTTCCTTGCCCTGATATTCGTGGATTTTCATGAAAAATCATCCTCGGAGAGTTGAGATGGCGCGTGCTGCAAAGCACAAATAATAGCATTTGATTCATCACTTGAATTTTCTTATCGAGAAGCCGGCCCCCGCCTGGATTCCGAAAATTCTAGCGCCGCCTGCCATGATAAAGTTTCATAGTTTGCCGCCCAAAGCGGGCGGGCACACAGGGAGAAAGATGATGAAAGCATTCGATGCCATCGAAACCGCCAGCCGCGACGAGATCTTCGCCTTGCAGACCGAGCGGCTGCGCTGGACACTACACCACGCCTACGACAACGTGGCCCACATCCGCGCCAAGTTCGACGCCGCGGGTGTGCATCCCGATGATTTCCGCGAACTTCCCGATCTGGCGAAATTCCCCTTCACCACCAAGCAGGATTTGCGCGCCACCTATCCCTTCGGCATGTTCGCGGTGCCCGAAAGCAAGGTCGTGCGCATCCATGCCTCGTCAGGCACGACCGGTAAGCCAACCGTCGTCGGCTACACGCAGAAGGACATCGATACCTGGGCGCATCTGATGGCTCGCTCTATTCATGCCGCCGGCGGCCGACCCGGCGACAAGGTGCACATCTCCTACGGCTACGGGCTGTTTACCGGCGGCTTGGGCGCGCACTACGGCGCTGAAAAGCTGGGCTGCACGGTGATCCCGTTCGGCGGGGGGCAGACCGAGCGGCAGGTTCAGCTGATCCAGGATTTCAAGCCGAAGATCATCATGGTCACACCCTCCTACATGCTGGCGATCGCCGATGAGTTCGAGCGACAGGGCCTCGATCCGGCGGACTGTGCGCTGAAGATCGGCATCCACGGCGCGGAGCCGTGGACGCAACAGATGCGCGAGGAGATCGAACGCCGCTTCGCGATCGACGCGATCGACATCTACGGACTCTCCGAAGTGATGGGGCCGGGCGTGGCGCAGGAATGCATCGAAAGCAAGGACGGCCCGGTGATCTGGGAAGATCACTTCTACCCCGAGATCATCGACCCGAATACCGGCGAAGTGTTGCCCGACGGCGAGCAGGGCGAGCTGGTGTTTACCTCGCTGACCAAGGAAGCGCTGCCGATCATCCGCTACCGCACGCGCGATCTCACCCGTCTGTTGCCGCCGACGGCCAGGAGCTTCCGGCGCATCGCCAAGATCACCGGCCGCTCGGACGACATGCTGATCATCCGCGGCGTCAATGTCTTCCCCAGCCAGATCGAAGAGCTGATCCTCAAGCAGCCCAAGCTCTCGCCGCATTACCAACTCGAAGTGAGCCGCGAAGGCCATCTCGACGCCCTGACGGTGAATGTCGAGATCAAGCCCGAATTCGCCACGCTGACCGCGCCCGAGAAGGAATTCATCGCCCACGACCTGCAGCACCACATCAAGTCCTACGTCGGCATCTCGACCAAGGTCGAGATCAAGGCGGTGGGCGCGATCGAGCGCTCGATTGGCAAGGCCAAACGCGTCATCGACACGCGGCCGAAATGATGCTTGCCGAACCCTCCGATATGAATTACACTTTTGGCATCAGGGTAATTCACATGTTACTTCATGCGTAGCACACTGACACAACGCGGCCAAACGGTCGTGCCGGCGAGGATCCGCAAGCATTTCAACCTCTCCCCCGCCGATAGGCTGGAGTGGATCATCGAGGGCGATTGCTTGCGCGTGTGCCCGGTGCGCGCCGATCCGATCGCCGCTTTCCGCGGGCAAGGCAAAGGGGGAGCGACGGCCCGCCTGCTCGCGGAGCGTCGCGCCGATAGTCAGCACGAATGAAACGCTGGCTGTTCGATACTTCCGCCTTGCTCACCCTGCGCGACGACGAAGCAGGCGCTGACGTGGTCGCCGATCTGCTTACCCAGGCCGGCGCCGGCAAGGCCCGTTGCATGGGCTGTTTCATCACGCTGATGGAAGTGTTCTATCGCGTCTGGAAAGACGAAGGCGAGGCTGCTGGCCGTCTGGCGCATGCCCAGTGCCTTGCACTGCCCATCGAGTGGTTGCACGAAACACCCGAGCTGCTCGAAGCGTCGGCACGCTTCAAAGCCACACGGAAGCTTTCGCTCGCCGATGCCTGGATCGCTGCGGCTGCCGAACTCAAGGGGGCAACCCTCGTGCATAAGGATCCTGAATTTGCCGCCCTTTCCCTGCCGCAACTGAAATTACCTTACAAAACCTGTCCATGATGCCACAGGACATCACCCGCGCCAGCCGCGACGAGATCGCGGCTTTGCAGCTCGAGCGCTTACAGGCCACCGTGAGACGGGTCTATGGGCGCGTACCCCACTACAAGGCGAAGTTCGATGCCGCCGGCGTGCATCCGGACGATCTGAAAACGCTCGACGATCTAGAGAAATTTCCTTTCACGACCAAGGAAGACCTGCGCCAGACCTATCCTTTCGGCATGTTCGCCGAGCCGCTGGAGAACATCGTTCGTCTGCACGCCTCTTCCGGCACCACCGGCAAGCCCACCGTCGTCGCCTATACCCAGAAGGACATCGACACCTGGGCCGACATCATGGCGCGCTCGATTCGAGCGGCCGGCGGCACGAAGCGCGACATCATCCACATCACCCACGGCTATGGGCTGTTCACCGGCGGTCTGGGAGTGCATTACGGCGCCGAACGGCTCGGCTGCACCGTCGTGCCCATCTCGGGCGGGCAGACCGAACGGCAGGTGCAATTGATCCGCGACTTCGGCGCGACGATGATCGTCGGCACGCCGTCCTACGTGCTCAACATCGTCGATGAATTCGAGCGTCAGGGCCTCGATCCGCGCGCATCGTCCTTGCAGCGCGGCATCTTCGGCGCCGAGCCGTGGGGCGAAGAAATGCGCAAGGAGCTGGAGTCGCGCCTTGGCATCGTCGCGATGGACCTGTATGGCCTGTCCGAACTGATCGGCCCGGGCGTCGCTGCCGAATGCATCGAATCGCGCGACGGGCCGACGATCTGGGAAGACCACTTCTACCCGGAGATCATCGACCCGGAAACTGGCCGGGTGCTGCCCGACGGCGAGCCTGGCGAGCTGGTCTTCACTTCGCTCACCAAGGAAGCGCTGCCGGTGGTGCGTTACCGCACGCGGGATCTGACGCGCCTGATGCCGCCGACGGCCAGGAGCTTCCGCCGCATCGGCAAGATCACCGGCCGCTCAGATGACATGCTGATCATCCGCGGCGTGAATGTCTTCCCCAGCCAGATCGAGGAATTGATCCTCAAGACGCCGGGGCTTGCGCCGCATTATCAGCTCGTGGTCTCGCGGCAAGGGCATCTCGACGACCTCACCGTGCGCGTCGAGCCGAAGCCGGAGCTGGCCGACGACGCTTTCCAGCGTGAAACCGTGGCGGGCGAATTGCGCCACCGCATCAAGGCGATGATCGGCATCAACACGAAGATCGAGGTCCTCGACGTCGGCGCTGTAGCCCGTTCCGAAGGAAAGGCGAAGCGCATCGTCGATCTGAGGAAGGGATGAACCCACATCACTGGCCCTGGACTTTCGTTTTCTTCACCCTCCTCGGCGTCCTGTGCGCCCTGGCTGGCATTGCCGTCTTCGCCGGCTGGCTCGAAGATGTCCATCCTCTGCTCGCCGACGAGATGGCCGGCTGGGGATTGATCGTTTCGGCGATCGCCTGTGTGCTCACCGGTGCCTTTCCGCTGGTGTTGCGGCGGCTTGCCGAACGCGAAGGCGCGTAAAACCGCCGTTTGACGGCACAATGTCCCTGTAATCATGCTTTCGCCATGGTTGCGGATGGGCACAATCGCGTCATCCGCAATTTCCGCGAGCGACCGCAATCTTGAGCCGACCTGCGCGCCACCTGCGTAAGAAAATTCTCGCCGGCTTTCTCTTCGTCTGGCCGTGCTGGGTTTTCGCCCAACCGCCTGCCGCCCCGTCAGCACCGGCGGACGCCGTGCGCACCATCTCCGATGAGGCGTTCCAGCGCTGGATCAAGGAGGACACCCAGGTCGTCCAGGGCATTCTGACGGGTCTGACGCACATCGACGCCCTGCTCGCCGACATCGAGCGCATGGTCCGGCATTTGCCCGATCTCGGCGCAATGCCGAAACCTGCGCCGGCACCTCCACCTGTCGTGGTCGAGAAAACCGTCGTCAAGGAAGTAGAAGTGCCCGGGCCTCTCGGCGGTTGGATGCCGACACTTTCCGGTGCCGCCCTGCTTGCGCTGCTGGCATTCTGGTTGGGCAGGAAGCAGGCCGCGAAGTCAGCGCCGACGATGGCAAAGGCAAAGATTGCCGAGCCAGCTGCAGCATCAGCAGTGGCAAAGAGGGGCATGCCACCCGCCCCGCCGCCTGCCATCCCTCAGGAATCCCCGGCCCAGCGCGCGGCAAGCACTCCGACTCCGACGCCATCCGCGCCAGCAGCACCTGCACCGACCCTGGTCCAGCCGGTGCCGACGTCGGTCGAGCCCGTGCCGTCCTCGATCGAGGCAACGCCCGCCGAAGAAACGGATCAGGCCATCGAGCTCGCCGAGGTCATGCTTTCGATGGGCCTGGGCCATGGCGCGGTGCAGACGCTGACCGAGCAGATCCGCAACGAACCGAAACAGGCGCTGCGGCACTGGCTGAAGCTGCTCGAAATCTATCGCAGGAATGGCCAGCAGGCGGAATTCGAGCGCTCGGCGGAGGAATTGCGCCTGCATTTCAACGTCCGTCCCGAGGACTGGCATCCGCAGGGCATTCAGCAGACGCTGGAAAATTTCCCGCACATCGCCAAGCGGCTCACCGAGCTGTGGGGCACAGCCGACTGCCTCGTCTATATGCAGAATCTGCTCGCCGACAACCGGGGCGGCGCACGCTCGGGCTTTCCGCAGCCGGTCGCCGAAGAGCTATTGATGTTGATCGCCGTGATGCGCGCGGCTTATTTCGGCTAGACCGGATTGTCGATCTCGACGAACTCGCACTCGAGGCCGAAACGCTCGGCCAGATGACGGCCCAACGCCATCACGCCATAACGCTCCGTCGCATGATGGCCGGCCGCGAGGTAAGCAACACCACTTTCGCGCGCCAGATGCACGCTGTGTTCGGAAATCTCGCCTGACAGAAAAAGATCGGCACCGGCGGCAATGGCCGCTTCGAACCAATCCTGGGCACCGCCACTGCACCAGGCGACGGTGCGCACCTCTTGCGCCGCCTCACCGATCATGAGCGGCGCACGCCCCAGCGCACGCGCCACTTGCGCGGCGAGGTCCGCGGCGAAACTCGGCGCTGGCAGCACGGCACGACAGCCCAGCTCCTGCGCGCCGAAATGCCCGTCGATCGTCCAACCGAAGCGCAAGGCGAGCTGGGCGTTGTTGCCGACCTCGGGATGGGCATCGAGCGGCAGGTGATAGGCAATCAGATTGATGTCGTGCGCGAGCAGGCGCTTTAGGCGCTCTTTGCGAAAGCCGGTGATGCGGCCGTCCTCGCCCTTCCAGAACCAGCCGTGATGCACGAGCAGCGCATCGGCGCCGCGTTCGATCGCCGCCTCGATCAGCGCCAGGTTCGCGGTGACGCCGCAGACGACGCGCCGGATCTCCTCACGTCCTTCCACTTGCAAGCCGTTTGGGCAATAATCGCGAAAGCGCTCCACCGCCAGCATGCCATTCAGATAATCCGTCAATTCCTCGCGTCGCATAGCGATCACCTCCATGTTCATCAAACGATTGTGGCTCATTTTCGCCCAGACCGTGACGATCAGCGTCGCGGCGCTGTTCGTCGTGCAAACCCTGAAGCCGGAATGGCTAAGCTTTCGGCCCGGTATCGGCCGACCGCAGGTGGTCGCGATCCAGCAAGCGAGGGAAGAGGATGCGAAGCGCGTGACCACCAGCTTTGCCGAGGCAGCACGTGCTGCGTTGCCTACGGTCGTGCATATTTTTACCAGCCAGGAGGTTCGCCAGCCGCCGTTTTCCGACGATCCGCTGTTTCGCCGCTTCTTCGGCGACCGCTTCGGCGGCGAGCCGCAGCGCCAGTCGGGGCTGGGCAGTGGCGTCGTCGTATCGGCAGACGGCTTCGTGCTGACCAACAACCATGTCGTCGAATCCGCCGATGCAATCGAGGTTGCGCTACTGGATGGCCGCAAATTCGAAGCGCGGCTGGTCGGCGCCGATCCGGAATCGGATCTCGCGGTGCTGAAGATCTCCAGCGACAAACCGCTGACGCCGATCACCTTCGCCCCGCCGAATACGCTGCACGTCGGCGACGTGGTGCTGGCGATCGGCAACCCGTTCGGTGTCGGTCAGACCGTCACCCACGGCATCGTTTCGGCGCTCGGCCGCACGCATCTGGGCATCAACACCTTCGAGGATTTCATCCAGACCGATGCGGCGATCAACCCCGGCAACTCGGGCGGCGCGCTGGTCGATAGCAATGGCCGGCTGGTGGGCATCAATACCGCGATCTTCTCGCAAAGCGGCGGCTCGATGGGTATCGGTTTCGCGATTCCGGTCTCGCTGGCGAAAAACGTCATGGAACAGATCGTCAAGACCGGGACGGTGACGCGCGGCTGGATCGGCGTCGAAGTGCAGGACATGACTCCGGAACTGGCCGAATCTTTTGGCGTGAAGGGTGAGGAAGGTGCGCTGATCGCCGGCGTGATGCGCAATGGCCCGGCCGACAAGGCAGGCGTACGCCCCGGCGACATCTTGCTCTCGGTTGCCGGCAAGCCGGTCAAGGATGCGCAGGTGATGCTGGAGCTGATTGCCGCCCTGCCACCGGGAGAAAAGGCGAAATTCGGCCTGCTGCGCGAGGGCAAGCCGATCGAGGTGGAAATCGCGATCGGCAAGCGCCCCCAACCGCCGCGACAATGATCAATCCGGTCTGCTCCGATTAGCGGCGGATTCCGCCTCCGCCTTGTCGAGCTCGGCATCCATCGCCGCCTCGTCGAGGGGCCGCAAAGCCTGGCCCTCAGCCGGTTTCTCCTCGTTCTCCGGCTTGCCGATGATACGCGCGAAGACGATACCAAGCTCATAGAGCAGCCACATCGGCACGGCGAGCATGAACTGCGAGAGCACGTCCGGCGGGGTGAAGATCGCGCCGACGACGAAGCAGCCGACGATCACATACGGCCGGATCTCCTTCAGTTTGTCGATGCTCACCAACCCGACGCGCACCAGCACGATGACCACCACCGGCACCTCGAAGGTCACGCCGAAAGCGAGGAAAGTCGTCAGCACGAACGACAGATACTTGTCGATGTCGGTCATCACCGCGACGCCTTCCGGCGCGAACTTGTTGATGAAGCCGAACACGGTCGGAAAAACGATGAAATAGGCGAAGCTCATGCCGATGAAAAACAGCACGACGCTGGCGAGCAGCAACGGCAGCGCAAGCTTCTTCTCGTGTTGGTAGAGCCCTGGCGCGACGAAGGCCCAGGCCTGGTAGAGCACATAGGGCAGTGCGATCAGGAAGGCGACCATCAGGGTCACCTTCATCGGCACGAAGAAGGCACCGGCGACGTCGGTAGCGATCATGTGGCCACCTTCCGGCAGTGCGGCGAGCATCGGCGCGGCCAGCAGCGTGTAGATGTCACGCGCCCAATTGACGAGGGCGAGAAAGACGATACCCACCGCGATCAGCGCGCGGATCAGCCGGTCGCGCAGTTCGACCAGGTGAGAGATGAAGGTTTCCTGGCTGTCTTCCATCAGGCGGCCGGGGGCGTTCTCGGCGTATCGCTCGCTGTCGTCGGGACGGACGATTCGGCGGGCAAGGGCGGTGTGAAGGGTTTCGCGGCCTCGACCGAGGCATCGACCGCGTTCTTGGCGGCCGAATCGAGGATCGACTGATTGAGCTCGGTTTCGACCGTTTTCAGCTGCTCATTGACCTGCCGTTCGAGTGAACGCGCCTGCTCCGCCACCTGGGCCTGCAGCCGCTTCAGGTCTTCGATCTGCATCTCACGGCTGATGTCGTTTTTCACATCGCTGACATAGCGCTGCAGGCGGCCCAGCAGATGGCCGACGGTGCGGGCCACACGGGGCAGACGCTCCGGCCCGATGACGATCAGCCCCACCAGGGCGATCACCATCAGCTCGGAAAAACCGATATCGAACACGGCGTCGGTTTGGAAAAGCCGAAAATCGGCGCTGGCGAGACGGCAGGCGTGGCGCCGTTAGGACTTGCTCTGTTCCTTGTGCGCCTCGCCCTCGATCGTGGTGCCGGCCTGCTCGATCGGTTTCGGCGCTTCAGAGGTGCCTTCTTTCATGCCTTCCTTGAAGCCCTTGACCGCACCGCCCAGATCCTGGCCGATGTTGCGCAGTTTCTTGGTGCCGAAAACCAGCATCACGATGACCAGAACGATCAACCAGTGCCAAATACTCCAGGTTCCCATGATTCTCTCCTTCGATTCATTTGCGCGGCAGCATCGGGCCCAGAGGTTCGGGGCCCCCGACGACATGGACGTGGAGATGATACACCTCCTGCCGACCAATCCTGCCGGTGTTCACGAGGGTGCGGAAGCCATCCGTCAACCCCTGGCTTCTCGCCAGGTCTCCGAGCTTGGCGAACAGCTTGCCCAAAAGCGGCGCATCGTCCATCGTGGCCTCGGCGAGCGAGGCGATGTGTCGTTTCGGGATCACCATGAAATGCACCGGCGCCTGTGGGTGGATGTCGTGGAAGGCAAGGATGTCTTCGTCCTCATAGACTTTCTTGCAGGGAATTTCGCCCCGCACGATCTTACAGAAGATGCAGTCGTTGCTCATTTCATTTCTCCCGGCTAGCTTTCTCGTCGATCCCGGAAATGCCCTCGCGGCGGCGGAATTCGGCCATCACGTCATCGACCGAGAGGCCGAAGTGAGTCAGAAGCACCAGGCTGTGGAACCACAGGTCACAAGCCTCGCGCACCAGGTGCAGCCGGTCACCGTCCTTGGCCGCCATGATGGTTTCGGCGGCTTCTTCGGCGACTTTCTTACAGATCGCGTCAGTGCCCTTGGCATAGAGGCTGGCGACGTAGGAACCATCGGGTGCCGCGTTTTTGCGCGCTTCCAGGGTTTGCTGCACGCGATGGATGACTTCGAGATCGATCACTGGTAAATCTCCTTGGGGTCTTTCAGCACCGGCTCGACCGGCGTCCAGCAGCCCTCTTCGAGCCGTTGGAAGAAGCAGCTCTTGCGCCCGGTGTGGCAAGCAATGCCGCCCATCTGCTCGACTTTCAAGAGCACCACGTCGTTGTCGCAATCGGTGCGAATCTCGACCACTCTCTGGAAGTGGCCGGATTCCTCACCCTTGTGCCAGAGCTTGCGGCGCGAGCGCGACCAATAGATGGCCTCACCCGTCGCGGCGGTCTTTTCCAGCGCCTCGCGGTTCATCCAGGCAAACATCAGCACCTCGCCGCTTTCGGCGTCCTGAGCGATCACCGGCACGAGGCCCTGATCGTCCCACTCGATTTCATTCAACCACTTGCAGGTCACCGTCTCACCTCGCTGTGCGGCCTACAGC
Source organism: Sulfuricystis multivorans (assembly GCF_003966565.1). Classification (NCBI taxonomy): domain Bacteria; kingdom Pseudomonadati; phylum Pseudomonadota; class Betaproteobacteria; order Nitrosomonadales; family Sterolibacteriaceae; genus Sulfuricystis; species Sulfuricystis multivorans. The sequence goes on from NZ_AP018718.1 coordinate 2,202,337, forward strand.
CGCATCTCCATATTACGGCCTACAGCCGCACCTCTATTCCTTGGGCGCGCATGAATTCCTTGGCCTGCCGTACCGTGTATTCGCCGTAGTGGAAGATGCTGGCGGCGAGCACGGCATCGGCCCGGCCGATGGTCACGCCGTCGGCCAGATGTTGCAGGTTGCCGACGCCGCCGCTGGCGATGATCGGGACCGGCACCGCATCGGCCACTGCGCGGGTCAATTCCAGATCGAAACCGTTCTTCGTGCCGTCGCGGTCCATGCTGGTGAGCAGAATCTCGCCCGCACCCAGGGCCGCCACCTGCCTGGCCCATTCGATCGCGTCCAGATGCGTGTTGTTGCGCCCGCCATGCGTGAACACCTCCCACTTGCCCGGCGCGGTCTCTTTGGCGTCGATGGCGACGACGATGCACTGGCTGCCAACCTTTGCGGCGGCATCGGCGACGAGCTGGGGGGTCTTCACTGCGGCGGTGTTGATACTCACCTTGTCGGCGCCGGCATTCAACAGCCGCCGCACGTCCTCGACCTTGCGCACCCCGCCACCGACGGTGAGCGGAATGAACACCTGGGAGGCTACGGCTTCGACGATATGGAGGATGATGTCGCGCTGATCGGAACTCGCGGTAATGTCGAGGAAGGTGATCTCGTCCGCTCCCTGCTCATCATAACGGCGTGCGATCTCGACCGGATCGCCGGCGTCGCGCAAACTGATGAAATTGACGCCTTTGACGACTCGACCGGCATTGACGTCGAGGCAGGGAATGATGCGTTTGGCGAGCATGGAAGGGTCGGCGCTGGAAAGACGGCAATCAGCGGTGGTTCATTGCGCGGCACACTTGTCCGCTTCGGCCTGCGCCGCGCGGAAATCGAGCTTGCCTTCGTAGATCGCGCGGCCGGTGATCGCGCCCATGATGCCCTCCTCGGCCACCGCGCACAGCGCTTCGATGTCATCGAGGCTGGAAATGCCGCCGCTGGCGATCACCGGAATCCTCAATGCCCGGGCAAGTTTGACGGTGGCGTCGATGTTCGGCCCGGTGAGCATGCCATCGCGACCGATGTCGGTGTAAATCACCGCTTCGACGCCATAGTCCTCGAATTTGCGCGCCAGATCGATCACGTCGTGACCGGTCATCTTCGACCAGCCATCGACGGCCACCTTGCCGTCCTTGGCATCCAGACCGACGATGATGTGGCCGGGAAAGGCCACGCAGGCGTCGTGCAGGAAGCCGGGATTCTTCACCGCCGCGGTGCCGATGATGATGTAGCGGATGCCGTCGTCGAGACAGCGCTCGATGGTGTCGAGATCGCGGATGCCACCGCCCAACTGCACCGGAATCTCGTCGCCGACTTCCTTCAGGATCGCCTTGATCGCCGATTCGTTTTTCGGCTTGCCGGCAAACGCGCCATTGAGATCGACGAGGTGGAGTCGACGCGCGCCTTGCTCGATCCAGTGGCGCGCCATCGCCGCCGGATCTTCGGAAAACACCGTGGCATCCTCCATGACGCCTTGTTTGAGGCGCACGCAGTGTCCGTCCTTCAGATCGATCGCGGGTATCAGCAACATGATGGAACTCGTTGGAAAATCAGGGATTCCAGGACATGAAATTTTCGAGCAGCTTCAAGCCGGCAGTCGCACTTTTTTCCGGGTGGAACTGCACGGCAAAAATGTTAGCGCGCGCGCAGGCGCTGGTAAATGTGATGCCGTAATGCGTCGCCCCAATGATCAATTCGGGGATTGCCGGCTCGACATAGTAACTGTGCACGAAATAAAAGCGCGTGCCGTCGGCAATGCCACCCCAGAGCGGATGCGGCGCCATCTGCTGCACCTCGTTCCAGCCCATGTGCGGCACCTTCAGGCGCGCGCCCGCCGCATCGAAGAGCGCCGCTTCCGGGAAACGGCGCACCTGGCCAGGGAAAATTCCCAGACCGGCGACATCCCCTTCCTCGCTGTGTTCGAACAACATCTGCAGGCCGATGCAGATGCCGAGGAAGGGCTTGCCGACAGCGGCGGCTTCCTTGACGGCGACGTCGAGCCCGCGCGCCGCAAGCTCGCGCATGCAATCGGGCATCGCGCCCTGGCCAGGCACGATGATGCGGCCGGCTGCGGCCACCAGTTTCGGATCGGCGCTGACGAGCACACGAGCCTTTGGTGCTACGTGCTCGACGGCCTTCGCCACCGAACGCAGGTTACCCATGCCGTAATCGACGATTGCGACGGTTTTCATCGGCGGGATGGCAGAAACGGACTTAGAGACTTCCCTTGGTCGAAGGCACGGCTTGGCCGGCACGCGGATCGAGCGCGATGGCCATGCGCAAGGCGCGCGCGAAGGCCTTGAAGACCGCTTCGGCCTGATGGTGCGCATTCACGCCGCGCAGACCATCGATATGCACCGTGATGCCGGCATGATTGACGAGCGCCTGGAAGAATTCGCGCACCAGATCGACATCGAACTCGCCGATGCGCTCGCGCGTGAAATCGACATTGAACACGAGCCCCGGCCGGCCGGAAAGATCGACGACGACGCGTGCGAGCGCCTCATCGAGCGGCACATAGGCATGGCCGTAACGCATGAGGCCCTTCTTGTCGCCGAGCGCCTGGGCGAGCGCCTGACCGAGCGTGATACCGACATCCTCGACGGTGTGATGAGCATCGATGTGCAAATCACCCTGCGCCTCGACCGTCAGATCGATCAACCCATGACGGGCGATCTGGTCGAGCATGTGGTCGAAAAAGCCGACGCCGGTCGTAAGCGTCGATCGCCCGCTTCCATCCAGATCGAGCTGGACGCGGACGCGGGTTTCCAGCGTGTTGCGGGAGATTTCGGCAGAGCGCATGGCAGTGTCGGCAATCGGATCGGGGGCAAGGCATAATACCATTGCGCCGCATGTTCCAACGCTTTCCATCCCATCATGAGCCGATTCTGGAGCCCGATCGTTTCCGCCCTGCAACCGTACGTGCCGGGCGAACAGCCCAAGCTTGTCAACCTCGTCAAGCTCAACACCAACGAAAATCCCTACGGCCCGAGCCCCCGGGCGCTGGCCGCGATGGCTGCCGAGCTCAATGATTCGCTGAGGCTCTACCCTGACCCCGAAAGCGTGCGACTGCGCGAGGCGATCGCCGAATTCTTCGCTGACATCCGGATCGAGCAGGTGTTCGTCGGCAATGGCTCGGACGAGGTGCTGGCGCACGCCTTCCTGGCTCTGCTCAAAAAAGACCGCCCGATCCTGTTTCCCGACATCACCTACAGCTTCTATCCGGTCTATTGTGGGCTGTATGGCATCGACTATCGCACGGTGCCGCTCGATGAGCATTTCGCGCTGCGCATCGCCGACTATGCACGACCGAACGGCGGCATCATCTTTCCGAACCCGAACGCGCCGACCGGCCGCCTCCTGCCACGCAGCGAGATCGCCGCGCTCCTCGAGGCGAATCCGGATTCGGTCGTGGTGATCGATGAAGCCTATATCGATTTCGGCGGTGAGTCGGCGGTCCCGCTCATCAAGCATCACGCCAACCTGCTGGTGGTGCAGACGCTCTCCAAGTCCCGGTCGCTCGCTGGCTTGCGCGTCGGTTTCGCGATCGGCCAGCCCGAACTGATCGAAGCCTTGAACCGCGTCAAGAACAGTTTCAATTCCTATCCGCTCGACCGGCTGGCAATCGCTGGGGCCACCGCCGCGATCGAAGATCGCGAATGGTTCGACCAGACCCGCCAGGCGGTGATGCGCAGCCGCGCATTCCTCTGCGCCGAACTGGAAACGCTTGGCTTCGAGGTGTTGCCCTCTGCGGCGAATTTCGTCTTCGCCCGCCACCCGCGTCACGACGCACAACGGCTGGCACATCGGCTTCGCGAGCGCGGCATCATCGTGCGCCACTTCCGCCAGCCGCGCATCGAGCAGTTTCTGCGCATCACGGTCGGCACCGACGAACAATGCGCGACGCTGATCGCGGCGCTCAAGGAAATCGTCAGCGCCTAAGACGCAGCTCGGCGGCGCGGGCATGAGCCGTCAGGCCTTCGCCATGCGCGAGTGTCGCCGCGATCGGGCCCAGCGTCTGTGCGCCGGCTGGCGACACCTCGATGATGCTGGAACGCTTCTGGAAGTCGTAGACGCCCAGCGGCGAGGAGAAACGCGCGCTGCGCGAGGTCGGCAGCACGTGGTTGGGGCCGGCGCAGTAGTCGCCGAGCGACTCCGAGGCGTAATGGCCCATGAAGATCGCGCCGGCGTGACGGAGCTTCGGCAACAACGCACGCGGGTTTTCGACGGCAAGCTCCAGATGCTCAGGGGCGATGCGGTTGGCGATGACGCAGGCTTCGTCGAGATCGCTCACCACGATCAGCGCACCGCGCCCTTTCAGCGATGCGGCGATCGTCTCCTTCCGCGGCATCGTCGGCAACAGCCGCTCGATCGCCGTAGCCACCCGGTCGAGGTAGCCGACATCCGGGCAGAGCAGGATCGACTGCGCCAGCTCGTCGTGCTCGGCCTGGGCAAAGAGATCGATGGCCGTCCACTCCGGATCGCCCGAGCCATCCGAGATCACCAGCACCTCGGATGGGCCGGCGACCATGTCGATGCCCACCGTGCCGAAGACCCGGCGCTTGGCGCTGGCGACATAGGCATTGCCCGGCCCGACGATCTTGTCGACCTGCGGAACCGTCTGTGTGCCATAGGCCAGCGCCGCGACGGCTTGTGCGCCGCCGATCGTAAACACGCGATCCACGCCTGCCAGATATGCAGCGGCGAGCACGAGCGGATTTTTCTGGCCGCCGGGGGTAGGCACCACCATGATGAGTTCTTTGACGCCGGCGACCTTGGCGGGGATCGCATTCATCAGCACGGAGCTGGGATATGCCGCCTTGCCGCCGGGCACATAGAGGCCGACACGGTCGAGCGGCGTCACCTGCTGGCCGAGCCGCGTGCCGTCGGCTTCGGTGTATTCCCAGGAATCGATCTTCTGCCGCTCGTGATAGCTGCGGATGCGGCTGGCGGCCTGGCCGAGCGCCTCGCGCTGATCGGCCGGCAGCGCATCGAAGGCGGCGGCGAGTTCGCCGAGAGGCAGTTCGAGCTCGGCCATGGTGTTCGCTGCGAGACGGTCGAAACGGCGCGTGTAGTCGAGCACTGCCGCATCGCCAACGGTGCGCACATTGGCGAGCACTTCGGCGACGGTACGCTCGATCGCTTCATCGGTGGAGTCGTCGAAGGCGAGCAGCGCATCGAGCGTCGACAGAAAATCGGGATCACGACTGGAGAGACGGCGAATGATCTGGCTCATGGGATGGCCCTCTCGAAGGCGTCGATGAGGGGGGTGATGAGGCCGCGCTTCATTTTCAGGCTGGCCTGATTGACGATCAGGCGCGAGGAAATCGGCATGATTTCCTCGACCTCGACGAGATTGTTCGCCTTCAGCGTGCCGCCGGAAGAGACGAGGTCGACGATCGCATCGGCCAGGCCCGCGAGCGGGGCGAGCTCCATCGAGCCATAGAGCTTGATCAGATCGACATGCACGCCCTTCGCGGCGAAATGCTCGCGCGCGGTGGTGAGGTATTTGGTCGCCACCGTAAGACGCGCGCCACGCCGCACCGCGGAGGCATAATCGAAGCCTGCCGGCGCGGCCACGCACATGCGGCATTTGGCGATCTTGAGATCCAGCGGCTGATAAAGTCCTGCGCCGCCATGCTCGAGCAGCACGTCCTTGCCAGCGATACCGAGATCGGCCGCACCATATTGCACATAGGTCGGCACGTCGGAGGCGCGGACGATGACGACACGCACATCGGCACGGGAGGTGGCGATGATGAGCTTGCGCGAGTGTTCGGGATTTTCTTCCGGCACGATGCCGGCAGCCGCCAACAGCGGCAGCGTTTCCTCGAAGATGCGGCCTTTGGACAAAGCGATGGTGATCATCGGCTCATTTTACCCGCCGCACCCGGCCGCCTAATGCGGCGAGTTTTTCTTCCATGCGCTCATAACCGCGATCGAGATGGTAGATGCGCTCGATCAACGTCTCGCCTTCGGCGGCGAGCCCCGCGATGACGAGGCTCGCCGAGGCGCGCAGGTCGGTCGCCATCACGGTCGCGCCGGCAAGCCGCGGCACCCCTTGGACGAAGGCGGTGTTGCCATCGATGCGGATGTCTGCGCCGAGGCGAATCAGTTCGACCGCGTGCATGAAACGGTTCTCGAAGATCGTCTCGCGGATCACCGCAGTGCCCTCCGCAATGGCGTCGAGCGCCATGAATTGTGCCTGCATGTCGGTCGGAAAACCGGGATAGGGGGCGGTGCGAATGCTCACCGCCTTGAGCCGGCGCGGGGCGGCGAGACGGATCGCATCGCGTTCCAGCACGATCTCGCAGCCGGCATCCATCAGTTTGTCGATCACGGCATCGAGAGCGCTCGCGAAAGCGCCGGTCAGGCGCACCCAGCCGCCGGTGGCCGCCGTGGCACACAGATAGGTCCCGGTCTCGATCCGGTCCGGCATGATGCGGTAATCCACGCCATGTAGCCGCTCGACGCCCTGGATGCGGATCACATCGGTGCCGGCGCCGGAGATGCGCGCCCCCATCGCGATCAGGCAATTCGCCAGATCGACCACCTCGGGTTCGCGCGCGGCATTCTCGATCACCGTTTCGCCCTCGGCGAGGCAGGCGGCCATCATCAGGTTTTCGGTGCCGGTCACCGTGACCATGTCGGTAAATAACCGCGCGCCTTTGAGTCGGGTGGCCCTAGCGTGGACATAGCCCTGCTCGACGCCAATCTCGGCCCCCATCGCCGCCAGCCCTTTGAGGTGCTGATCGACCGGCCGTGCCCCGATCGCGCAGCCGCCGGGCAAAGAGACGCGTGCCTCGCCGCAGCGCGCGAGAAGCGGTCCGAGCACCAGCACCGAAGCGCGCATCGTCTTGACCAGCTCGTAAGGCGCGACCGGGTTGTCGAGACCCGAGGCATCGAGGGTCACCGTGAGGGGTGCCGTCCCGGCAGCGCCGACTGTTCGAGGCGAGTCGGCGCCCGGCGGGACGTCTTCATTTCCGGCAGCGCCGACTGTTCGAGGCGAGTCGGCGCCCGGCGGGGCGTCTTCATTTCCGGCAGCGCCGACTTTTTCCACTGTGACCTTGACGCCCATCTGTGCCAGGAGCTTCAGCATCGTGGCGACGTCGTTGAGCTCCGGCACGTTGGTCAGCGTGACCGGCTCGCGCGTGAGCAGCGCCGCGCACAAGATCGGCAGGGCGGCGTTCTTCGCGCCGGAAATGGCGATCTCGCCTTGGAGGGGAACGCCCCCCTCGATCAGCAGCTTATCCACGAAAGGCCACGGCGAACTCTTCCGGCGTCAGGCAGCGCATCGACAGCGCATGCAGGGCTTCCGTCTCGAAATGCTCGCGCAGCACTGCATTGACGCGCTGTTGACGTTGAACGCGGCTCAAACCGGCAAACACCGGGCTGACGATCACGGCTTCGAAATGCCGACCATCACCGGCGACGGAAACTCGTTCGCATTCCAAGCCAGCGCGAATCCAGCTTTCGATTTGTTCGGGTAACAACATGGGTTCGAAGCAAAAAGTTCAGGAAAGCGGCAACAGATCGATGACGCCATAGACCTCGGCAAGGCTTCTCAAACTGGGCGGCGGGTTGGCGATCGTCAGCTTTCTTCCCTCCGCGTGGGCGGTACGCTGCCAACCGAACAGCACCGCCAGACCGGAGGAGTCGATCGCCCCGACGCCGGAAAGATCGAAATGCGTCGTACCCTGCTTCACCGCGCCGACGCCTGCAGCGAACAAGGCGGTGGCATTCTCCAACGTCATGTCGCCATGGATGACGGCACCCCCGTCCGTGCGTTCGATGCGTGCGTTCATTTGGTTTTGGCGGCGACGGCTTCGCCCGTCTTGTTCTTCTCCTGCAGACTCCTGATCAGGCCATCGACCCCGCCCTTCTGGATTTCTTGGGCGAAGGTCGAGCGGTAGTTCGTCACCAGACTGGCGCCGGCAACCTCGATGTCATAAACCTTCCAGCCGCTGTTGCCCTTTTCGAGGTAATAGTCGAGCTGCACCGGCTTGCCGCCGGATTGCTTGACTTCGGTGCGCACGCGCACGTCGGTGTCGGTCGGCGCCATCTTGAAGGGCTTGAAGACGATCTCCTGGTCGCGGTACTCGGTGAGCGCCTTCGAATAAGTGCGCACCAGCAGGGTGCGGAATTCATCGACCAGCACCTTCATCTGCTCCGGCGTCGCCTGGCGGCCTTCACGGCCCAAGGCCAGTTGGGTCATCCGATAGAAATTGAAGTGCGGCAGGATCTTCGTCTCGACCAGGTCGAGGACCTTTTTCGAATTGCCGTTGCGGATGTCCTTGTCTTGACGCACGGTTTCCAGAACCTCGTTGGTCACGGTCTTGACGAGGACATCCGGCGCCATTTCGTTGGCGGCGGCAGGAAAGGAGAACAGGATGGCGGTCAGCAGACCCAATAGGTATTTCATCGTCATTCCTTGCAGAAGCGAGCTTAGTCTTCGAGGTCGCGCGGCGGATTGCCGTCATGGATCAGGTTGCGACGCCGCTGCAGGTAACCATCGCGCACATAGCTGTATTTGTCGAGCGCGGCTTCCTCGATCACCTTGTCGGCCGGCAACAGATCGGCGCGGTTGTCGATCACCCGCAGGGCCAGCAAGGAATTACGCGTTGCGACATCGCTCAGGTTGGCGACCGGATCGGTCTTGACGTCGAGCACCAGCCCGACGGTATCGCGCACCGTGCGGGGACCGAAGAACGGGATCACGACGTAGGCGCCATCGCCCACTCCCCAGCGGCCGAAGGTCTGGCCAAAGTCCTCCTCGTGCTTTTCGAGCCCGGCCTCGCTCGCCACGTCGAACAGACCGAGGATGCCGATCGTGCTGTTGATCACGACGCGTCCGAAGTCGGAGAGCGCCTGCTCCGGCTTGCCTTGCAGAAGATTGTTGACGCCGATGAACAGGTCGGCGATGTTGCCGAAGAAGTTCGTCACACCGGTGCGCACCGGGGCGGGCAGCACGGCATCATAGCCCTTGGCGACAGGTTTGATCAGCACCGTGTCGAGGCCATCGTTGAAGGCGAACATCGCGCGGTTGAAGCCCTCAATCGGGTCTTTCGGATCGCCAGAAGTGGCGCAGCCGCCGAGCATCCCTGCCAAGAGCGCCGCCAACAGTGCAGTTCTGAAGCGCTTTTTCCGCTTGTCCTGTTTCATCGCATGCACCCCTTGCTCATTTCTTGTTGTTGCCTTCGTCTTCCTGCGCCTTGTTGAACATGAACTGACTGATCAACTTCTCCAGCACCATCGCCGACTGTGTTTTCTTCACCATCTCGCCCGGCTTGAGCATTTCGCTGTCGCCGCCGGGCTCGAAACCGACATACTGCTCGCCCAGTAGACCCGAGGTGTTGATGGTCGCGAAGGTGTCGCGCGGGAACTGATAGCGCTTGTCGATGTTCAGCCCGACCAGCGCCGTATAGGTTTCGGTATCGAAACGGATCTCGCCGACACGCCCGACCACGACGCCGGCACTCTTCACCGGCGCACGCACCTTGAGGCCTCCGATGTTATCAAAGCGCGCCTGCAAGGCGTAGGTCTCACCGACGTCCGTGGCGGTCAGGTTGCCGGCTTTGAGGGCCAAAAACAACAAGGCGCCGAGGCCCAGGGCAACGAAAATCCCCACCCAGAGATCGATCGTGGCTCGATTCATCACTCACCTCTGAACATGAAAGCGGTCAAAACGAAATCGGCGGCCAGGATGGCCAGCGAGGAGGTCACCACGGTGCGCGTGGTCGCCCCGGATACACCCTCGGCGGTCGGTTCGCAGTCGTAACCCTCGAATACGGCGATCCAGGAAATGATCGCTCCGAACACGACGCTCTTGATCACCCCGTTCAGGATGTCCTGCCGAAAATCGACGGCGGCTTGCATCTGCGACCAAAACGACCCGGCATCGACGCCGATCAACTGCACACCGACCAAATAGCCACCGAAGATGCCCATCGCAGAAAACAGCGCAGCCAAGAGAGGCATCGACACCACGCCCGCCCAGAAGCGCGGCGCGACGACGCGCGCGATTGGGTTGACGGCCATCATCTCCATCGCCGAGAGCTGTTCGGTCGCCTTCATCAGGCCGATCTCGGCGGTGATCGCACTACCGGCGCGGCTAGCGAACAAGAGTGCGGCCACCACGGGACCCAGCTCCCGTACCAGCGAGAGCGCGACGAGAACGCCCAATGCCTCGCTCGACCCGTATCGCTGCAAGGTGTCGTAGCCTTGCAGGCCGAGCACCATGCCGACGAACAGGCCGGAGACGAGAATGATGATCAGCGAGAGCACCCCGCTGAAATAGATTTCCCGGATCGTCAGGTGCAAACGCCTCAGCGCCGTGCCGGAATAGAGCACGGTCATCAACAGGAAACGGCTGGCAAAACCCAGCCGCCAGAGGCGGTCGGTGACGAAAGCCCCTAGGCGGCGCAAAAGCTCGAGCGGCTTCATGTCCACCACGGCCTCGGTCGGTTCGGCTGTTCCATCAATTCTTCCCCATAAGGACGCGCAGGATAGTGGAAATTGACCGGCCCGTCCGGCTCGCCCCAGATGAACTGGTGCACGAAGGGCTCCTGGGAATTGCGGATGTCTTCAGGAGTGCCCTCGGCGACCACCTTGCCATCCGCCATGAAGTAGACGTAATCGACGATTTTCAGCGATTCCTGGATGTCGTGCGTGACGACGATCGAGCTGATACCCAACGCATCGTTGAGCTTGCGGATCAATTCGCCGATGATCGACAGCGAAATCGGGTCGAGACCGGCAAACGGCTCGTCATACATGATCAAGAGCGGATCGAGCGCGATCGCCCGCGCCAGTGCCACCCGCCGCGCCATGCCGCCGGAGAGCTCGGCGGGCATCAGATGATGGGCGCCGCGCAAGCCGACGGCGTTGAGCTTCATCAGCACGAGGTCGTGGATCAGGTCTTCGGGCAGGTCGGTGTGCTCGCGCAGCTGGAACGCCACGTTGTCGTAAACCGTCAGATCGGTAAAGAGGGCGCCGAACTGGAACAGCATGCCCATGCGCCGGCGCAGGCGATAGAGGCCTTCATCGTCGAGCTCATGCACCACCTGGCCGGCGACACGCACCTCCCCGGAAGTCGGCTTGAGCTGCCCGCCGATCAGCCGCAAGGTCGTGGTCTTGCCGCAGCCGGACAAGCCCATGATCGCCACGACCGCCCCACGCGGGATCGTCATGTTGATCCCGGTCAACACCGGCCGGCGGTCATAGGCGAAATTGAGGTCGCGGATAAGGACGGGCGGATCGGTCGTCACAGACAGTTGGCATGAAAAAATAAGTAGCGGATTATATACCTGCGTCCTGTGCAGGCAGTTCGGCACACCGCGGGCCATCATGCAGAGGTTTTTCGTCACCCCCTGAATCGTCACGGTAAGATTGACACTATGAGCCAAGCGAATGGCAGCCAGCCAACCTTGCTGATCGTCGATGACGATCCGTTGATCACCGAAACCCTGGGGTTTTATCTAGAGAAAGACTTCCGGGTCACGGTGGTTGGAGATCGTGGCCAGGCGATGCAATGGGTGAAGGAACAGGCGCAGCCGCCGGAACTGGCGCTCGTCGACCTCGGCCTGCCACCAGCTCCGCATCGGCCAGAGGAAGGTTTTGCGCTGATCAGCGAATTGGTCGCCAGCGCGCCGCGCATCCGCATCGTCGTCCTTTCCGGACAAAACGACAGCGCCAATGCCCGCCACGCTCGTGTGCTGGGGGCCCTGGAATTCGTCGCCAAGCCCATCGCTCCCGACCGTTTGCGCACGATGCTGTTACGGCTCGTCGAAATCCCCGCGGATTCGCTGGCCGGCGGCGAAGTGCCCCTGCTCGGCGACAGCCCGCCGATGCAGAAATTACGCCTGCAATTGCGGCAATACGCCGATGCACCTTTCCCGGTGCTGATCGAGGGAGAGTCCGGCAGCGGCAAGGAGCTGGCGGCGGCGGCGCTGCACAACCTGTCGGCGCGCAAATCCCAACCTTATGTGACCGTCAATTGCGCGGCAATCGCGCCGACGCTGGTCGAAGCGGCGCTGTTCGGCCATGCCAAGGGCGCATTCACGGGCTCGGCCGGCGCCCGCAGCGGCTTTTTCGAGGATGCTGGCAGCGGCACATTGCTGCTCGACGAAGTGGGTGAACTGCCCCTCGAACTGCAACCGAAGCTGTTGCGCGTGCTCGAAAACGGCGAATATCAGCGTGTCGGCGAAACCCAGGCACGTCGTTCGCTGGCACGGGTGATCGCCGCCACCAACCGCGACCTGAAAAGCGAGGTACGGCAGGGCCGCTTTCGCGCCGATCTCTACCACCGCCTGTCCGTGTTCACGGTCACCCTGCCGCCATTGCGCGAGCTGGGCCACGACCGGCTGCTCCTGCTCGATCATTTCCGCCGCCAGATCACCGCACAGCTCGGCCAGCCGCCCTTTGCGCTGAATCCCGAAGCCGAACGGCTCTGGCTCGGCTACGTTTTCCCGGGCAATGTCCGTGAGCTGCGCAACATCGTCATCCGTCTCGCCGCCCGGCATCCGGGACAAACCATCGACGCCGCCACGCTCGCCGAGGAATTCGATCCGCACCAGTTCGCCACCCCGTCCGCCGACCGGGAAGCGATGATCGAGAACGCTTGCCGCACCCTGAAGGAGCAGTCGGGCAGGTTCAGTCTCGATGCCCTGCTGCTTGGCTGGGAAGAGGCCTATATCGAGGCGGCTCGCCGGCTGGCGAACGGCAACATCAGCCAGGCCGCTCGGCTGCTCGGCATCAACCGCACCACGCTCTACAACCGCATCGACACGCTCGCCCGCGAACGGTCCAACGATCCGTCGCCTCACCGTTGATCCGCGCAATGTATCTCGAACACTATGGCCTGAGCGAACCACCGTTCCGCATCACGCCGCACACCGATTTCTTCTTCGCCGGCGCCAACCGCGGCGCGACGCTGGAGGCGCTGCTCTACGCGATCAGCCACGACGAAGGCATCGTCAAGATCAGCGGCGAGGTCGGCAGCGGCAAGACGATGCTCTGCCGCGTGCTGATGGAGCGCCTGCCCGCCAGCGTCGTGGTCATCTATCTTGCCAACCCATCCTTGTCGCGTGAGGACATTCTCTACGCCTTGGCCGACGAGCTCGGCATTCCGCCTCTTGACAACTGCCGGCCCGCGACGGTGATGCGCGCCTTGCAGGAAAAACTGGTCGCGTTGTACGCCGAGGGCAAGCAGGTCGTCGTATTGATCGACGAGGCGCATGCGATGCCCGTCGAGACGCTCGAGGAGATTCGCCTGCTGTCGAACCTCGAATCGAACCGTCACAAGCTGCTGCAACTGGTGCTGTTCGGCCAGCCCGAGCTCGATGCGACGCTCTCACGTCCCGACATGCGCCAGCTGCGCGAACGGATCACGCACAATTTCCGCCTCGAACCCCTCGTCCAGACCGACATCGCGGAATATCTCGATTTCCGCATGCGTGCCGCCGGCTACCGCGGCCCCAGCGTTTTCACGCCGGAAGCGATCGGGCGTATCGCCAGGGTCTCCGCCGGGCTGACGCGGCGCATCAACATTCTCGCCGACAAGGCGCTTCTCGCTTCCTTTGCCAACGGCAGCCATCAGGTGGGCAGCCGGGAAATCGAAGCCGCCATCCGTGATGCCGAGTTCTCCGAGTTGCCCAAGTCGAGCCGCCGGCCGCGCGCCAGCCATGCGCTGTCATGGGCGAGTGGCGGCGCAGTGGTTGTGCTCTTCGCGCTCGCTGTCTGGCAGTATCTTTTCCGACCCACTGAACCGAGTGTCACGCCACAGACCAATGCCACTTCTCCGGACCCTTCTCAAATGAGGCTGCCTGCCACGCCTGTAGAGTCTGGCATTCCAGGGGAAGCCGTCAGCACGACGCCCTTGCTCGACAAGCTGCTGGAGGAAAGCCGCCCTTGGCTGCAATCCGTGGCCAGCGATCGCTGGTTCATCCAGTTGTTCACAGCCATCGATGCCAACGATCCCACTCAGGTGGAATCCTTTCTGGCAAACATCCGCAATGCCGGTCTGGAGATGGGGCAGGTGCGGGTTTATCGTCTGACCAGTGGCGATAAACCACGTTATGGCATCCTGTATGGGGATTATGTTTCGCGCCAGGAAGCCGTCAATGTTTTGAATACACTGCCATCCGAGGTGAAGCGATATCGCCCCTACCCTCGCCAGGCACTCCGTCTGAAATTGGAAGGCAAGACCATGAACAAAGACTGACCTCTGAGGATATTCAGATGGTTGCTCATACCCCTGCCGATGCTAAGATCATTGGAATTTCTCATTCCCGCTAGCACCGGCCATGAAAAAACCGTTTTCGATCGCCCTGCTCGCACTTTTGCTCGCGGCCTGCAGCAATGCCCCGATCCAGCCACCAGGCGACAATCATTTGCGCGCGGAGAAAGTAGTCGGCGCTGGCGACACGGCACCGATTCCCCCACCCGTACGGCAAACCATCGCGTTGCCGAAGCCGAAACCTGCCGCCAAGACGGAAACCTACAGCGTGGTCGTCAACAACGTGCGAGTGCAGGAGCTCCTCTTCGCCTTGGCGCGTGATGCGAAACTCAATGTCGACATCCATCCCGGCATCGAAGGCACGGTGACGCTGAACGCGATCGACCAGACGCTGCAGCAACTGCTCAACCGCATCGCCAAACAGGCCGACATTCGCTGGGAGCTCGACGGGCCGAATCTGGTCGTCATGCCGGATACCCCTTTCCTGCGGACCTACAAGGTCGACTACGTGAACATGCAGCGGGATACCAACAGCACGGTCATCGTCAATTCGCAAATCGGCGCAGCGGCAACTGGAACACCCACCGCGTCGACCATCAGCCAGGGCAACAACTCCCAGACCAAGATCGAAAACAAGACTCACAACCGCTTCTGGGAGACCCTCGAAGCAAACATCAAAGATCTCTTGCGCGAAACCGACAAGATCCTGCCCGCCGGTTCGAGCGAGACGGTCATCGAACGCCTCGACGAGCAATCGACGACGGGCACCGGCGCACCGCCACCACCGACCCGCGGCAACACCGTACCCAATCTGGCGGCCAGCCCCAATCCGGCATCGCTGCAGCAAAGTGGGGTGACCGTCACGCGCCGCAGCACCTTCCGCGAGGCGGCCTCCGTGATCACCAACCCCGAAACCGGCATCATCACCGTGCGCGCCACCAGCCGTCAGCATGAAAAGGTGCGCGAATTCCTCGATCAGGTGATGAGCGCCGCCCAACGTCAGGTGCTCATCGAAGCGACGGTCGCCGAGGTCGAGCTCTCCGACAACTACCAACAGGGCATCGACTGGCGGCTGCTCAGTCGCAGCCTGGCGGCAGCTGGCGCGATCGACGGCAATATGGTGGCCCAGGCCGCCACTGGTTTGATCACCCTACAAAGCACCCGCCGCAGCGGCACGTTCCAGGCGACCATCAAGCTGCTCGAAGACTATGGCAACGTCAAAATACTCTCCAGCCCCAAACTTTCTGTGCTGAACAACCAGACCGCGCTGCTGCGTGTAGTGACCAACAACGTTTATTTCACCGTCAAGTCGGATGTCGCCGCCGGCGTCAACGGCTCGGCGCCGGTCAAGGCGATCACGACGACCCCACAAACCGTCGCCGTCGGTTTCGTGATGGCCGTCACGCCACAGATCAGCGACGGCAATACCATCACACTGAATGTCCGCCCTTCGATCACCAGTATCGTCGATGCGGTGAAGGATCCCAACCCGGACCTGAGCATCGACAGTCTGATTCCGGTGATCCGCACGCGCGAGATGGAGTCCGTGCTGCGCATCGAAAGCGGCAACATCGCCGTGATGGGCGGCCTGATGGAAGACAAGCTCGATTACAAGAACCAGGGGCTGCCCGCGCTATCCGGCCTCCCCCTGTTCGGGCCGCTGTTCCAGCAACGGAACGATACGCGCAAGAAAACCGAGCTGGTCGTCTTCCTGCGGCCCGTCATCATCAAGGATGCCAGCTTGCAGGGGGATTATGGCGATTATCGCCACTTGCTCCCCGCCAAGGATTTTTTCGAAAAGGGCAACCTCGGCCCCCCTCAACCTGAGCTGCCCACGAGCAAAGGGGGGTGACCGTCAGTGAGTTTGTTGATGGATGCGCTGCGCAAGGCGGAGCAGCAAAAACAACAGGCCGAAGCAGGTGGCCGAATACCAGCCGAACTGCGACATGATGGGCTGGCGCTCGAACCTTTGCCGGCCGAGCCGAAGCTGACTGGCACTGCCAGCCAGCTCGCCAACGATGGCGGCAGGCTGCCGGAATTGCCCAAACGGATGGAAGAACTCGATGAACAGTTTTTTACCGCTCCTCCCCCCTATGCAAAAGTCATCGGGGCACGCGGCGCGGCCCCGCGGCCATCTCCAGCGGGCAGCAAAGCGGTGACGGATGCCGACCGATCGAGGGCGCAGAATCTATTCGCCGCCAAACAGTCCAATCCTCCCGTAGGACGAGGTTTTGCAATCAGTGTCGGTATCGGTACCCTGCTTGCAACCGTGGCCATCGGCGCCTATTTCTATTGGCAACTGCAGCCCAAAGGCGGCTTGTCGGTAAGCCCTGCCCTGATGGCCAGCCCTTCGCCTGCAACAGCGCGGCGGATGCCCGATAGCGCCGCCGTCACTGCGCCGACGGGCCCAATGCAGACCACACCACCGACGTCCGCCCTGCCGAGCGACGGTGCAGCAATACTGCCGCTGACCATTTCTTCGCCATCATCTGCTGCGCCGCAATCCAACGCCACCCCAGGAAAACGCCGTGCGTCCAAGATGGCCGAGCATCCTCGTCAGCCGGATACCGCCTTGGCGGCAACCTCACTGCCGGACAATCCAGTACGGCTGAGCAAGCAGACCGCAAGGATCGACGACTCGCAGGAAACCGCCTACGCCGCTTTCAATCGTGGCGAATATGAGCTCGCCCGCACGCTTTGGCTGAAAGCACTCCGTAACGACGCCCGCAACCTCGATGCTCTGCTCGGTCTGGCCGTCCTCGCGCAGCATGAAGGAAAACCGGATCTGGCTGAAAAGCTGTATCGACAGGCGATCGAGGTCGACCCCAAAAACCCAGTCGCCAACGCCGGGCTGCTCGCGGTCAGCCCGCCCAGCGATCCCAGGCTTGCAGAGAGCCGTTTGAAGAGTCTGCTGGTCGAACAACCCGATTCGCCGCATCTGTATTTCGCGCTTGGCAACTTGTATCTTGCAGAATCGCGCTGGGCGGAAGCGCAACAAGCCTTCTTCAAAGCCCATGTCGCCGATCCCGGCAATGCCGACTATCTCTACAACCTGGCGGTCAGTCTCGATCACCTGCACCAGGATCGTCTGGCCGCCGAGTATTACGCCCGCGCGCTGGCCGCCAGCCGTTCGGGACGTCCTGCCGCTTTCGATCCCGCCCAGGCTGAGACACGCTTGCAGGCGCTCCAGGCAGCCCAGGGCCGCTGAACCGGGTTCATATGGATACGGCGCAATCGGTCAGGAACACCACAGCTCAGCGCCAGCCCATCGGTCAGGTTCTGATCGCCCGGGGTGTCATCAGCGAAGACCAGCTGCGCATCGCGCTGCTGGAGCAGATGAAATCCAACCTACCGGTCGGCAAGCTGCTGGTCAACCTGGGCTTCGTCTCGGAAGCTACGTTGCGCGACGCCCTCGGCGAGTCGCTGGGGCAGAAATCGATCGACTTGTCACGTGCCACGGTCGATCCAGCGGCGCTGCAGCTCGTGCCCAAGGAAGTGGCGCGCCGTCATCGCCTATTGCCTCTCGACTATGTCGCGGAATTACACAAGCTGACAGTGGCGCTCGCCGACCCGAACGATCTCGTCGCGCTCGACAAGCTGCGCGCGCTGATCTCGCCCGACCTCATCATCGAGACGGTGTTGGCCGGAGAATCCGAAATCGCGCGCGCCATCGACCAGCACTACGGCTACGAACTCTCGATCGACGGCATCCTCCACGAGATCGAAACGGGGGAAATCGATTTCCGCAGCGTTGCTTCCGCGGCGGACGAATACAGTCAGCCTGTCGTGCGCCTGATCGATGCGCTGCTCACCGATGCCGTCAAACGCGAAGCCTCCGATATCCATTTCGAGCCGGAGGGGAGCTTCCTGCGCATCCGTTATCGCATCGACGGCATCCTGCGGCAGATCCGCGCGCTACACAAATCCTACTGGCCGGCGATGGCAGTGCGCCTGAAAGTGATGAGCGGGATGAACATCGCCGAAATGCGCGCCCCTCAGGACGGCCGCATTTCGATGTCGATCGGCGGACGTGACATCGATTTTCGCTGCTCGGCCCAGCCGACCATTCATGGCGAAAACATGGTGTTACGCATCCTCGACCGCCAAAAGGGGATCGTGCCGCTCGACCGCCTCGGTCTCGAAACCTGGCAGCTCGAACTGTTACGCCGCATGCTGGCGCGCCCTGAAGGGATCATCCTCGTCACCGGCCCCACCGGTAGCGGCAAGACGACCACGCTCTACTCGATGCTCAACCACATCAATGCCGAGAGCATCAACATCATGACGCTGGAGGATCCGGTCGAATACCCGATGGCGATGATCCGCCAAACCTCGATAGCCGAGGCCGCCAAGCTCGACTTCGCCAACGGTATCCGCTCGATGATGCGCCAAGACCCCGACGTGATTCTGGTTGGCGAGATCCGCGATGCAGATACCGCCGCCATGGCCTTTCGGGCAGCGATGACCGGCCATCAGGTGTTCTCGACGCTGCACACCAACTCGGCGCTCGGTGCCATCCCGCGCCTGCTCGATATCGGCGTGCTGCCCGACATCATGGCCGGAAACATCATCGGTGTGATCGCTCAGCGGTTGGTGCGCAAACTCTGTCCACATTGCCGCAAGCCCTACACGCCTGGCAACGAAGAGCTGCGCCTGCTGGGTATCGAACAAGTGCGGCCGCTGCCGGTGCTCTACCATCCAGGTGGCTGCGAGCGCTGTGACTTCCAGGGCTACCGTGGACGCATCGCGATCATGGAGATCCTGCGCATGGACGACGATCTCGACGATCTGATCCTGCGTCGCGCCACGCATCGTGAGGTCCGCCTGGCCGCCGCGGCAAAGGGCTTCCGCACGCTCGCCGATGACGGCCAGCGGCGGGTCCTCGAAGGCATCACCTCGCTCGAGGAAGTCATGCGGGTGATCGATCTGACCGAGCGGATGTAATGCCCCTGCACGCCTACAAAGCGATGGACCAGACCGGCAAGATCGTGCAGGGCAGCATGGATGCCCTGAATCTCGTCGATCTGGAAATGCGCCTCAAGCGCATGGGCCTCGACCTCATCGATGGCTCTCCGGTCAAACGCGGAAATTTTGGCGGCAATCGGATCGGCCGACGTGAGCTGATCGCTTTCTGTCTGCATCTCGACCAGCTGATGCGTGCCGGCGTGACGATCATCGACAGTCTGACCGATCTGCGCGACAGCAGCGACAATCCTCGTTTCCGAGAGGTGTTGGCCGACCTGATCGAAAGCGTCGAGGGTGGCAAGACGCTTTCGCAGGCGCTGGCCGCGCACCCGCGCATTTTCGATGGTGTGTTCGTCAGCCTGATCCGCGCCGGCGAGGAAACCGGCAAGCTGCCGCAGGTGCTGCACAATCTCACCGAATCCCTCAAGTGGCAAGACGAGCTCGCGGCGCAGACGAAGAAGCTCCTCACCTATCCCGTGTTCCTTCTCGTCGTCGCGGTGCTGGTCACCCTGTTCATGATGCTCTATCTGGTACCGCAAATGGTGGGGTTCCTGAAGAACATGGGCCAAGCATTGCCGCTGCATACCCAGCTGCTGATCGCCACGTCGAATTTCTTCGTCCATTACTGGTATCTGCTGTTGGCGGTTCCGATCATGATAGGAGTGGTGCTCGCCACGCTGGTGCGCACTCGCCCGCAGGCGCGACTGCGCCTCGATGCACTGCAACTGTCGCTTCCCTGGCTCGGCGAGATTTTCAAGAAGATCATCCTGGCGCGCTTCGCCAGCGTATTCGCCATGATGTATGCCTCTGGCATTTCCGTGCTCGACTCGCTGCGCATCATCCAAGATGTAGTCGGCAATGCCGTCATTCGTCAGGGTTTGCAGCGTGTCGCTGCGATGATCGGTGAAGGGCAGAGCATCACCGCCGCGTTCCAGAATGCCGGCATGTTCCCTCCCCTGGTGATCCGCATGCTACGCATCGGCGAGAACACCGGTTCGCTCGACACGGCGCTGACGAATGTCAGCTATTTCTACACGCGCGACGTGCGCGAATCGATCGGCCGCGTCCAGTCATTGATCGAACCTGCTCTGACGATCATCGTTGGCGCCGTCCTCGGCTGGGTGATGCTCGCCGTGCTTGGGCCGATCTATGATGCGATTGCCAAGTTGAAAATCTGAACATGCCGCAGCGCCGCGTCCTTTTTTTCGATAACTCGCGTCTGGCCGCCTACTGCGTCGTGCGCGGCGAGGTGCTGCACGAAGCAAATTTCGCCGGTGATGACGCCGGGCGAGCGGCATTCGGCAGTTATCTTACTGAGCACCGCCACAGCCTATTCATGCTGCTGGCCGACACCACCGAGGAAAGCTACCAGGCCGAGGACGTTCCCTACACGACGGGCAAGGATCGGCAGGCCATCATCCGGCGCAAGCTTGCCCAGCATTTTTACGGTACACCCTACGCCGTCGCCCAGTCACAGGGACGGCTGAAAACCGGACGGCGTGACGAGCGCCTGCTGTTGATGGCACTGACCCAACCGCAACATCTCGAGCCCTGGCTTGGCGAATTTCGCCGCAGCCAGGCGATTCTCGCCGGCATCTATGCGCTCTCCCAAACCGTCAGCGGCTTGCTGCCCGCCAAGCCGCCGGCACAAGTGATGCTGCTCACGCTGACCCATGCGGGTTTGCGGCAGACCTTCTTCGACGCCGGCCGAATGCGCTTTTCGCGCCTGACCCCGCTGATCCACGATGCCACCGACGCGCTGGCCGCCGCAGCAGCGAGCGAAGCCGTCAAAATGCATCAGTACCTGGCCAGCCAACGTCTGATCGAGCGCGACCAACCCCTCACTACGCTGATTCTGGCGCACCCGTCCGATACTCCGGCCATCCGCGCCCATTGTCAGAACAATGCCAGTCTGCGTTTCGACATTCTCAACCTGCTAGAAACCGCTCGCCGTGTCGGGCTGCGCACCACGCTTATCAGTTCTCAGGCAGATGCGCTGTTTTGTCACCTGCTGGTAAGACAACCGCCGCGCGAACAGTTTGCGCCGGCAGAAGCGCTCGGTTTTTATCGCCTCTGGCAAGCCCGGTTCGGACTGAGAACCGCCGGTGTCTTGATTCTCGCCGGTGGCATCCTGTTTGCCGTCAACCGTGGCCTCGACATTCTGAAGCTCCGCGACGACATCGAACAGACCGGCTTCCAAGCACGGCTCTATCAGGAACGCTATGCGACGATGCTGCAGGCTTTGCCCAGCATTCCGATCAGCCCGGACGATCTGCGTCTGCTCGTCGACCGTTACGACCAGATCGTGCTGCGCGCCCAAGGTCCCGCGCCGTTGCTGGCACAGATCAGCCGCTCGCTCGATGCCTTCCCAGCCATCAGCATCGACAAAATCGAATGGAGCATCGACGAGCAAATGCCCACCCTTCCTGCCGACGGCATCGCCTATGTTGACGGCAAAACGGCCCCGGTATCCCAGTCGCTGCGCGGCCCCTTTGCCCAGGCCGAAATCGTCGCCCGGCTACCGCTTGCGATGGTGGGCGATCAGCGCGGACAACTCGCCGTGGTGGCCGATTTCCTGAAGCATCTCAGTGTTCAGCCCGACACGACGGCCATCTTGATGCAGCCACCGCTCGACACCCAGTCGGGCAAAACCCTCAAGAGTAGCGATGAAAAAGGCACGCCTGAGGCTCCCCGCTTCGTGTTTCGTGTAATCCACAAGCTCTGATCATGGACGATAGCTCGATTCTCGGGGCAAGAAAACTGATCGGCAGCCTCTCTTTCCTGCTGCTGTCGATCCTCGTTGCGACTGGCATGGCTGGCTGGGTCATTCAGGCCGGCAAGGAAGCGGAGCGCACGTTACTGCGGGCTAAGTCGCAGCTGGCCGATAGCCGCAATCGTGTGGCACGGGCACAGGAAGACGAGCGGGAGATCCGTGCCCGAATCGACCGCTATCGAGCGCTGATCGAACGCGGTCGCACTCAGCCGGAACGCCGGCTCGACTGGGTCGAGGCGCTGCGCAGCATCAAAGAGAAACGGCGCCTTCTGGGCATGGAATACGAAATCGCCCCACAACGGCCGCTGGATCCGAAACAGCCCGTCACTGGCGGTTATGCTTTTCTGGTCAGCCCGATGAAGCTCGACCTGCAACTGCTGCACGAAAACGATCTGCTCGGACTACTTGCCGATCTCTCGGCGGCGGTACCGGCGCTGATCAGCGTGCGCCATTGCACGATCGAACGCCTGCCCCCCTCTACCGAGCCACAAACAGCCCAACTGAAGGCCGCCTGCGAGATCGACTGGATCACCCTTCAGGAGAAATTATGAGGCTCCTGCGACTCATACCGTTCTTGCTCCCCGCCCCCCTCGCGCTCGCAGCGAGCACGGCATGTGCAGAGACCACTGCGCTAAGCGAGCCATCCCTCGGTCGCTTGTTTCTGACGCCCGAATGGCGCGCTGCGCTCGAACGACAACGTCAAATGAACATCCAGCAAACACGCAGACTGGAAGGCGATAGGGTGCGTCTCGATGGCTTGGTGGTGCGATCTTCGGGCAAATCGACCGTCTGGATCAACGGCCAGCCACAGACCGAAGGCGCTTACGAGACGGGCGTGACGACCAAGGTTTCACGCCAACATCCCAGCCGTGCCACGCTTTCCACCGGGGCGACTCCCTCTGTCGAGCTGAAGGTTGGCGTTACTTTCGATCAGTCGACGGGCGAGAAGGCCGGCGGCCTCGCCGCCGGCGAAATCCGCGTCCATCGGAAGTAGAAAGTCGGCGATGGCGGCACGGCACATGCGGCGATTCCAGCAGGGTGCCGCGCTGCTGGTGTTTTTGATATTGCTGGTCATGGCCACCTTGACCGTCCTCGTCAACCGTCTGACGGCTGAATCGATGGAGGCCCTGCGGCGCGAGAAGACCACCACGGCACTCGCACAGGCACGCAATGCGCTGCTCGGCTACGCGCAAACCTTGCGCGACAGGAAACCTGACCAGGTCTATGGCTATTTGCCACTACCGGATTTGGGTAGCTCGCGCAATCAGAATCTCGATCCCCTCTGCCTCGATGCAAGTGGTAAAGCTCTGGAAGGCTGTGACGCCAATTTTTTCACCGGGTTGAGTTTCGATGCAAAAGGTATCGGCCCGACGGTGATCGGCAGATTTCCCTGGCGCACATTGGGCACCGGCCCGCTGCGCGACGGCGATGGCGAATGTCTGTGGCTGATCGTCTCCTCATTACACAGCCGTATCCTGCGTGCCTCCCCGCCGCCCCAACCGCCGCCAATGAACTGGGACACGCTCGGCCAGCTCGACACCGTCGTCGCCAACGGCTCGGCCTCGCTCAACAGCATCCTTGCCAGCCCACACGATCAGCCGGTGGCGATCATCTACGCGCCAGGACCGCCTCTGCCTGGACAGGATCGCAGCCCGTCGGCCGCGGATGACGTGACCGAGTGCGGCGGCAACTACGACGCGAGAAACTATCTCGATCCAGTCGTCGCCTCCGCGCTGGGCGGCATCACGAATTATCTCGGTGGCCCGAACGCTGCCAGCGGAAGCACCGGTGACTCCGATCCGGCCAACGATCCGGATGTCCCGAAACCGATGCACATCGGAGGCAAGATATTTGCCTCCGCCGGCAACTTCCTGCCCGATGTCTGCACCGGTACGAGCTGTGATCTGCTTGCCAACGACCGCGGCATACCCATAACCTCGGACACGCTTTTCGGCGCCCTGCGCAAGAACACCGGCTTCCGTGCAGACATCAATAGCCTGCTCGACCGGATCGTCGGCTGCCTGCGCGATGAAATCGCCGCTGGCGCCACGCCTGGCACCGGCAAAATCGCTGGTGCCGACAACAATGCCTGCTACGGGCAGAACGTCCCGCCGATCGCTTACTACCCGCATTGGCGCGAGATGATTTTCACCGCTGCACCTGCAACGGTGAATGGCTCATCCTGTGCCGGTGCCGTGCTGTTCGCCGGCCAGCGCGGCCCTGCTCAAGTGCGAGTCACGCCGGCCGACAAAGCCAATCCCGCGAACTATCTCGAAGGCGGCAACCTGACCGCTTTCGTCTCTGGCATGCACAACTTTTCCGGGCCACCCCTGCTCGAACGCATTGGCAACTGGCAAACTGCCGAACAGGACATCATCCGTTGCATTCCTGCCTCGGCGAGCCTGAACACGGTGACCTCACCCGCACTCAATGCACTGGGCGGGCAGATCGTTGCCTATGATCCCTCTACACGCACCCTGACATTGGGGCGATTGTTCTCGATCTCCCGTTCTCAGCGCGCAGCCAATTTCAGCCGTTTTTTCGGCTGCAGCTGGACGCCCGAAACACACCCCCTTGGCAGCGGTCTGCGCAGCTACTTTAGGTTCCGCATTCTCGACAGAGGCGAGGGCTTCACCTTTGCGATCATCGACGCAGACCGCAACGGTGCCGATGTCTGCGGTGCCGCGGGGGGACATCTCGGCTATTCTGGCAACAACGTCCTCCCCCCCCGTATCGTCGAACCCAAGATCGGCATCGAAATCGATACGGCACGGCAAGTCTCTCGCAACGACCCCGCCTATATCGGAGGACACTTCGGCATCGTCTATTGGGGCGACAGTCCGGACACTGACGACAACGTGCACGGCGTTCCCGTCTTGACGACGGCCATTCGGCCTCCGCCGCAGAATCCACCTGCACCCCTCTCACCGGCCCAAGGAACGGGCATTTACAAACTCGACGCCAATCTCAGCCAAACGCCTCTCAACCAAGACATTCATGTCCGAGTCGAACTGACCCGTATCGCGTCCGACTCCGCCAACCATAGCTCAGGCTGGCTGTTGGAAGTCTGGCTGCTCAAGGAAAGCAGCACCACCGCCAACCAGATCGCGGCGATGAAAGACACCACCCGCCCAATGGCGCAGCTTGCTCCGGGCTTCGTAGCCCACCTGCGCGACACGCCGACTCTATTCGATCTTCAAGGCGGCTTTTGCACCAGCGATGCCGATTGTGCTGCGGGCTATTCCTGTTCAACTACCGACCAGCAGTGCTACGCTCCCGCCCTGAAAAATGTCAGGCTTGGGTTCACCAACGCCCAAAGCACTCGCGCCCATGACCAACTCATCACCATCAAAGACTTCTTCACGACATGGCTTCCATGAAACGTGCCGTTCCACCAGCGCCGACTCTTGCGATGTGCGGCTTCACCCTCACCGAAATGGCGGTGGTGCTGGTCATCGTCGCCCTGCTGATCGGCGGCATGATCCTGCCGCTCTCCACCCAGATGGATCTTCGCAACGTCGCGGAAACCCGCAAGCAACTGAGTGACATCGTTGAAGCGCTCTATGGTTTCGCCGCCAGTCATCCCGCCAGCGATGGCCGCCCCTATCTGCCTTGCCCGGACACCGATGGCGATGGAATAGAAAACCGCAGTGGGGGAAGTTGCGCGAACCAAGAGGGCAAGCTACCGTGGTCTACTCTTGGTTTGGGCCGCCAGGACGCCTGGGGAAATCCATTCCGATATAGAGTCACCGCCTCCTTTTCCAACAGCATGACCGGATTCACTCTACTCACGGGCGGAGACATGCGGGTCTGCACGACAGGTGCCTGCATCGCCACCCTAGGCACTCAACTTCCTGCCGTCATTCTTTCGACCGGCAAAAACGGCCTCGCCACCCCCACCGATGCCGATGAGCTTGCCAATCTCGACGGCAATACGGATTTCGTCATGCATGATTCAACCAATGCGACAAGTTTTGACGATCAGGTCGTCTGGTTGCCACCGACCATCTTGTTCAATCGCATGGTGACCGCCGGCCGTCTGCCTTGACACATACGCTGCCAGCGAACATTGACCTCGATAGCAAAAGTTATTATCATGCGCGGTTCTTCAAAACGTTATCTCTGGAGTCCAACATGTATGCGGTCATAAAAACCGGTGGCAAGCAATATCGCGTGGTCGCCGGCGAAAAAATCAAGGTAGAACAGATACCGGCTGATGTGGGCACCGAAATTTCCCTGGATCAGGTCATGATGGTCGGCGCTGGCGAGAGCGTGAAGATTGGTAATCCGCTCGTCTCCGGAGCCACTGTGACTGCAAAGGTGATTTCGCAAGGCCGCCATCCCAAGGTGAAGATTTTCAAGATGCGGCGGCGCAAACATTATCAGAAGCATCAAGGGCATCGCCAGAACTATACGGAATTGGAAATCAGCAGCATCAATGCCTGATTTCGCGGTTTAGGAGCAGACCATGGCACACAAAAAAGCAGGCGGCAGTTCGCGTAACGGCCGTGATTCCGAATCGAAACGCCTCGGCGTGAAGCGCTTTGGCGGTCAGCTGGTGGCTGCCGGCAACATCATCGTTCGCCAACGCGGCACCCGGTTTCACCCCGGTGAGAACGTCGGTATCGGTAAAGACCACACCCTTTATGCCAAGACTACCGGGATCGTGAAGTTCTGCGTCAAGGGGCCGATGCAGCGTCACTACGTCACCATCGAACCCGTCGCCTGAATCTTGGCTGGATCGTTTCATAAAGCCCTGTCCGGCTGGATGGGGCTTTTTCTTTTGCTCACATGAAATTTTTCGACGAAGCGCTGATTTCTGTCAGCGCGGGTAACGGCGGCAATGGTGCGGTCTCCTTCCGCAGGGAGAAATACGTCCCGCGCGGGGGCCCCGATGGTGGCGATGGCGGCCGCGGAGGAAACGTCGTCATGGTTGCGGACCGTAACCTCAATACGCTGATCGATTACCGATATACGCGTGTCTTCCGTGCCGAACATGGTCAAAATGGTCGGGGCGCAGATTGTTATGGCAAGAGCGGTAGCGATCTCATACTGCGCGTACCGGTCGGCACCATCGTCACGGACATGGCGACCGGGGAAACCGTTGCCGATCTCGATCATGACGGTGCCACGGTCATCGTGGCGAGAGGCGGCATCGGGGGTTTGGGAAATCTCCACTTCAAATCGAGTACGAACCGTGCGCCTCGTCAATCTACTCCTGGATCTCCCGGTGAGTCCCGAGAGCTCAAACTTGAGCTCAAGATACTCGCCGACGTGGGTTTGCTCGGTCTGCCCAATGCTGGGAAGTCAACCTTCATTCGCGCGGTATCCGCAGCCCGGCCGAAAGTGGCTGACTACCCATTCACTACCTTGCATCCCAATCTCGGTGTCGTCAGGGTGGCAGAAAACCAAAGCTTCGTCGTCGCCGATATTCCTGGCCTGATACGCGGTGCATCCGAAGGCGCAGGGCTGGGTCACCGTTTTTTGAAGCACCTCCAGCGTACTCGGCTTCTGCTACACCTGATCGATATTGCACCACCCGACCCTGCTGCCGATCCGGTCGCCGATGCGAAAGCAATCGTTCAGGAACTGCGCAATTACGACGAAGACCTGTTTCGAAAACCGCGCTGGATCGTCCTCAACAAAATTGACCTGATCCCTGAAGATGAACGCGAGGAACGGCTGAGCACGATACTGCATGGACTCGGTAACCCATCGCCCGCCTTTACCATCTCCGCCGCAACCGGCGAGGGATGTCAGCAGCTTTGCCAACGAATCATGCAATTTTTGTCCGCAACAGATCATGCGTAACGACATCGCCCAATGCCGCCGCCTCGTCGTCAAGGTTGGCAGCGCACTCGTTACCAATAACGGTGCCGGCCTTTCATCCGAATTCATCTCCGACTGCGCACGACAGATCGCACAGCTTCACAAAGCCGGCCGGCAGATTTTGCTCGTTTCTTCGGGGGCGATAGCCGCAGGAATGCAACGGCTGGGCTGGACAAAACGCCCCCATGCCATCCATGCGCTGCAGGCCGCGGCCGCCGTTGGTCAAATGGGACTGACCCAGGCCTATGAGTCCTTTTTTGCCCAACACGGACTAACCTGCGCACAGGTTCTTCTCACTCATGATGATTTGGCAGATCGCCGCCGTTATCTCAATGCCCGCTCCACTCTCAATACCCTGATCGATCTTGCCGTCGTACCGATCATCAACGAAAATGACACCGTCGTCACCGAAGAAATCAGATTCGGGGACAACGACACCCTTGGTGCCTTGGTCGCCAACCTCGTCGAGGCGGAAGCCTTGGTCATTCTCACCGATCAGCAGGGGCTCTTCACCGCAGATCCGCGGCTTGATGCCAATGCCACACTGATTTCGGAAGGAGACGCCGAAGACCGCATCTACGAAGCGATGGCCGGGGGCGCCGGCACCGCCATCAGCAAGGGAGGAATGATCACCAAGGTCAAAGCGGCGCAACGCGCAGCCCGTAGTGGCGCTCACACCTTGATCGTCAGCGGCCGCGAACCCGATGCGTTGCTCCGTGCCGCTCAGGGCGAGTCAATCGGCACCTGCCTGCGCGCACATCAAACGCCGCTTGCGGCGCGCAAACAATGGCTTGCCGATCACTTGCGTGTGGCGGGATCGGTTGTGCTGGACGATGGCGCGGTCGAGGCTCTCCGCCGCGGGAAAAGCCTACTGCCGATCGGGGTTCGTGAGGTTCGAGGCGAATTCGACCGCGGCACGGTCATTGCCTGTCTCGATGGTAATGGCTGCGAAATTGCCCGCGGATTGACAAACTATCCAAGCAATGAAGCACGCAAGATTGTCGGTCGTCCAAGCAGTGAGATCGAGTCCTTGCTGGGTTACATGGATGAATTAGAACTCATCCATCGCGATAACTTGGTGCTGATCTAGCCCAATAGTCCATCCAACCATCGGATCGCACAGCTATTCCGAGTCTGTGTAAACAGGAAAGCCCGCTGATGATCAGCGGGCTTCTCTTTTTAAACGCCCCGCCGGGTTGTGGAGGCGGGGCGTTGGGGAAGGGGGTCTGGTGTTGACCTACTTTCTCGCCCGGAGGGGGGCAATATCATTGGCGCGGTCTCGTTTCACGGTCCTGTTCGGGATGGGAAGGGGTGGTACCGAGACGCTATGGACACCAGACTGAAACTGGGGTGAATTGGGTGGGGGGTGGAAGAAGTGTGGGGGGTAGTGATGGTTGTGCTGTTGGGGCACAACGGGGTTGGCGTTGTGCGGGATTGTCGTTGTGGTGACAAGGTTATAGGGTCAAGCCGCACGGGCAATTAGTACTGGTTAGCTCAACGCATTGCTGCGCTTCCACACCCAGCCTATCAACGCGGTGGTCTTCCGCGACCCTTTAGGGGGATCGAGTCCCCGGGAGATCTCATCTTGGGGCGAGTTTCACGCTTAGATGCTTTCAGCGTTTATCTCTTCCGTACTTAGCTACCCGGCGATGCGACTGGCGTCACAACCGGTCCACCAGAGGTACGTCCACTCCGGTCCTCTCGTACTAGGAGCAGCCCCCCTCAAATCTCCAGCGCCCACGGCAGATAGGGACCAAACTGTCTCACGACGTTTTGAACCCAGCTCACGTACCACTTTAAATGGCGAACAGCCATACCCTTGGGACCGGCTACAGCCCCAGGATGTGATGAGCCGACATCGAGGTGCCAAACTCCGCCGTCGATGTGAACTCTTGGGCGGAATCAGCCTGTTATCCCCAGAGTACCTTTTATCCGTTGAGCGATGGCCCTTCCATACAGAACCACCGGATCACTATGACCTGCTTTCGCACCTGCTCGACTTGTGGGTCTCGCAGTCAAGCCGCCTTTTGCCATTGCACTATGAGCACGATGTCCGACCGTGCCTAGGCGACCTTCGTACTCCTCCGTTACCGTTTAGGAGGAGACCGCCCCAGTCAAACTGCCTGCCATGCACGGTCCCCGACCCCGATTCAGGGGCCCAGGTTAGAACCTCAACGACACCAGGGTGGTATTTCAACGTCGGCTCCAGCGAATCTGGCGACTCGCCTTCACTGCCTCCCACCTATCCTACACAAGTCCCGTCAAAGTCCAATGCAAAGCTACAGTAAAGGTTCATGGGGTCTTTCCGTCTAGCCGCGGGGAGATTGCATCTTCACAAACATTTCAACTTCGCTGAGTCCCAAGAGGAGACAGTGTGGCCATCGTTACGCCATTCGTGCAGGTCGGAACTTACCCGACAAGGAATTTCGCTACCTTAGGACCGTTATAGTTACGGCCGCCGTTTACCGGGGCTTCGATCAAGAGCTTGCACCCCATCACTTAACCTTCCGGCACCGGGCAGGCGTCACACCCTATACGTCGTCTTTCGACTTGGCAGAGTGCTGTGTTTTTGTTAAACAGTCGCAGCCACCGATTCTCTGCGACCCCTTTCCGCTTCGCCCGCAAGGGACTACACGTACTCGGGGCACACCTTCTCCCGAAGTTACGGTGTCAATTTGCCGAGTTCCTTCTCCTGGGTTCTCTCAAGCGCCTGAGAATTTTCATCCTGCCCACCTGTGTCGGTTTGCGGTACGGTCTTCGTCATCCTGAAGCTTAGAGGCTTTTCCTGGAAGCAGGGTATCAGTCACTTCGCGGTCAAAGACCACTCGTCATCACGCCTCGGCTTAGCCCTCCGGATTTGCCTAAAGAGCACGCCTACACGCTTAAACCAGGACGTCCAACACCCGGCTGACCTAACCTTCTCCGTCCCCCCATCGCAGATGACAAAGGTACAGGAATATTGACCTGTTTCCCATCGACTACGCCTTTCGGCCTCGCCTTAGGGGCCGACTCACCCTGCGCCGATGAACGTTGCGCAGGAAACCTTGGGCTTTCGGCGAGCGGGCTTTTCACCCGCTTTATCGCTACTCATGTCAGCATTCGCACTTCTGATATCTCCAGCAGCCCTCTCGAGCCACCTTCACAGACCTACAGAACGCTCCCCTACCACGCACATTGCTGTGCATCCGCAGCTTCGGTTATTGGCTTGAGCCCCGTTACATCTTCCGCGCAGGACGACTCGACCAGTGAGCTATTACGCTTTCTTTAAAGGGTGGCTGCTTCTAAGCCAACCTCCTGGCTGTCTATGCCTTCCCACCTCGTTTACCACTTAGCCAATCATTGGGGACCTTAGCTGGCGGTCTGGGTTGTTTCCCTCTCGTCACCGGACGTTAGCACCCGGTGACTGTCTCCCATACATCACTTGCCGGTATTCGGAGTTTGCTATGGCGAGGTAGATCTCAATGACCCCCCCAACCATTACAGTGCTCTACCCCCGGCAGTGTCCATATGAGGCGCTACCTAAATAGCTTTCGGGGAGAACCAGCTATCTCCAGATTTGTTTAGCCTTTCACCCCTATCCACAGCTCATCCCCTACTTTTTCAACAGTAGTGGGTTCGGACCTCCAGTGAGTGTTACCCCACCTTCATCCTGGCCATGGATAGATCATCTGGTTTCGGGTCTACGCCCAGCAACTCATTCGCCCTATTCAGACTCGGTTTCCCTACGCCTCCCCTATCCGGTTAAGCTCGCTACTGAACGTAAGTCGCTGACCCATTATACAAAAGGTACGCAGTCACCCTTGCGGGCTCCCACTGTTTGTATGCATGCGGTTTCAGGATCTATTTCACTCCCCTCCCGGGGTTCTTTTCGCCTTTCCCTCACGGTACTGGTTCACTATCGGTCGATCACGAGTATTTAGCCTTGGAGGATGGTCCCCCCATCTTCAGACAGGATTTCTCGTGTCCCGCCCTACTTGTCGCAAGCTTAGTCCCACTGCCGGGTTTTCGCGTACGGGGCTGTCACCCTCTATGGCCAGCCTTTCCAGACTGTTCCACTAACGCAGCAGCTATCTCTTGCAGGCTCTTCCGCTTTCGCTCGCCACTACTGACGGAATCTCGGTTGATTTCTTTTCCTCGAGGTACTTAGATGTTTCAGTTCCCTCGGTTCGCCTCCATGTCCCTATGGATTCAGGACAGGATGACCCTGCATACAGCGCTCTCTTTCACACAAACCAACCGCTTCGCTCCACAAAGCCTGTTTGCTTTGTGGTCGCTTTTGCTGTGCGTCGCACAGCGAAAGCGCAAACAAACGCTTTGGGCTATCCAACCTTTGGACTGCCTCCAAGCCTGTTTGCTTTGTGTTTGCTTTTGCTGTGCGTCGCACAGCGAAAGCGCAAACAAACGCTTTGGGCTATCCAACCTTTGGACTGCCTCCAAGCCTGTTTGCTTTGTGTTTGCTTTTGCTGTGCGTCGCACAGCGAAAGCGCTCTATGCAGGGCCGGGTTTCCCCATTCGGACATCTCCGGATCAAAGCCTGTTTGCGGGCTCCCCGAAGCTTTTCGCACGCTACAACGTCCTTCATCGCCTGTGATCGCCAAGGCATCCACCACATGCACTTCGTCGCTTGACCCTATAACGTTGTCACCCGACTCCCGCCAGGCCACGCTACAGGCACAACTCGTGCTTGTTCCACTTCCATCGCTGGTTCAGGATGGAAGCGAAGATTGCAATCACTACCCATGCCGGTCAGGTACCAGGGTTCAGAAACCAGGAATCAGACTTCCCCAGCTCCCTACCGTGATTACCTCACCAGCACCTTCACTTCTTCCAAGTTGTTAAAGATCTAACAGCCTCCGTGACCAAAAATCACGCATCAAGATTCAGACTTTCCATCTGATCCCTGATCCCTGATCTCTGTTATGGTGGAGGTGAACGGGATCGAACCGATGACCTCCTGCTTGCAAAGCAGGCGCTCTCCCAACTGAGCTACACCCCCTCTCAAGGTGGTGGGTCTGGTTGGGTTCGAACCAACGACCCCCGCCTTATCAAGACGGTGCTCTAACCAGCTGAGCTACAGACCCGCTGCCGCTTTCAAACAACCGATAGGTTGTAGGTGCTCACCAGGCTTTCTCTAGAAAGGAGGTGATCCAGCCGCACCTTCCGATACGGCTACCTTGTTACGACTTCACCCCAGTCATGAAGCCCACCGTGGTAAGCGCCCCCCTCGCGGTTAGGCTACCTACTTCTGGTGAACCCCACTCCCATGGTGTGACGGGCGGTGTGTACAAGACCCGGGAACGTATTCACCGCGGCATGCTGATCCGCGATTACTAGCGATTCCGACTTCATGCAGTCGAGTTGCAGACTGCAATCCGGACTACGATCGGCTTTCTGGGATTGGCTCCACCTCGCGGCTTGGCTACCCTCTGTACCGACCATTGTATGACGTGTGAAGCCCTACCCATAAGGGCCATGAGGACTTGACGTCATCCCCACCTTCCTCCGGTTTGTCACCGGCAGTCTCATTAGAGTGCCCAACTCAATGATGGCAACTAATGACAAGGGTTGCGCTCGTTGCGGGACTTAAC
Organism: Sulfuricystis multivorans; assembly: GCF_003966565.1. NCBI lineage: Bacteria > Pseudomonadati > Pseudomonadota > Betaproteobacteria > Nitrosomonadales > Sterolibacteriaceae > Sulfuricystis > Sulfuricystis multivorans. Next base: position 2,235,758 of record NZ_AP018718.1, read on the forward strand.
CCAACATCTCACGACACGAGCTGACGACAGCCATGCAGCACCTGTGTCCCCGCTCCCTTTCGGGCACTCCCACATCTCTGCAGGATTCGAGGCATGTCAAGGGTAGGTAAGGTTTTTCGCGTTGCATCGAATTAATCCACATCATCCACCGCTTGTGCGGGTCCCCGTCAATTCCTTTGAGTTTTAATCTTGCGACCGTACTCCCCAGGCGGCCAACTTCACGCGTTAGCTTCGGTACTAAGAAAGTCTCCTTCCCCAACACCTAGTTGGCATCGTTTAGGGCGTGGACTACCAGGGTATCTAATCCTGTTTGCTCCCCACGCTTTCGTGCATGAGCGTCAGTGTCAACCCAGGGGGCTGCCTTCGCCATCGGTGTTCCTCCACATCTCTACGCATTTCACTGCTACACGTGGAATTCCACCCCCCTCTGCCGCACTCCAGCTCTACAGTCACAAACGCAGTTCCTAGGTTGAGCCCAGGGATTTCACATCTGTCTTATAGAGCCGCCTGCGCACGCTTTACGCCCAGTAATTCCGATTAACGCTCGCACCCTACGTATTACCGCGGCTGCTGGCACGTAGTTAGCCGGTGCTTCTTCTTCGGGTACCGTCATTAGCAGAGGGTGTTCGCCTCCACCGTTTCGTCCCCGCCGAAAGAGCTTTACAACCCGAAGGCCTTCTTCACTCACGCGGAATGGCTGGATCAGGCTTGCGCCCATTGTCCAAAATTCCCCACTGCTGCCTCCCGTAGGAGTCTGGACCGTGTCTCAGTTCCAGTGTGGCTGATCATCCTCTCAGACCAGCTACGGATCGTCGCCTTGGTAGGCCTTTACCCCACCAACTAGCTAATCCGCCATCGGCCGCTCCAATTGCGTGAGGCCTTGCGGTCCCCCACTTTCACCCTCAGGTCGTATGCGGTATTAATCCGGCTTTCGCCGGGCTATCCCCCACAACTGGGTACGTTCCGATGTGTTACTCACCCGTTCGCCGCTCGCCGCCAGGACTCAGTTGCCCAAGCCCCGCGCTGCCGCCCGACTTGCATGTGTAAAGCATTCCGCCAGCGTTCAATCTGAGCCAGGATCAAACTCTTCAGTTCAATCTTCTCGCTCGCTTACTGTCTCTCCAGAATCAACAAGGTCTTCTCTAAACCTTACTGTTCTTTCTCGGTAAGCGCTTGCTGCTATTTTCTTCTCGCCAGTTAATCCGTAACCACACAGTCGAACCAAGTCTTCCAACTCAGCCCGCGTCAGTAGCTTCGATCCTCACTACCAACGCCCAGATCCACTGGCTCACCCAGCAAACACCTACACCTATCGGCTGTTAGGTTTTTAAAGAACATGCTGCGTCGCGCAGCAAAGAGGGGCGCATTATACCTACCGACTTTTACGCGTCAACGACTTTCAGAAAAAATTTTTCTTGCCCTGAAATGCGCGTCAGGAAAGAGTGATCCGCGCGAATTTGCGTTTCCCGACTTGCAGCACGATGGTGGAGCCGGCTTGCAATTGCAAGGCCCTGTCCTCGATCTTGACACCATCGATGCGCACCCCCCCGCCGCCGATCAAGCGCATGGCCTCTGAGGTGCTCGCGACGAGTCCAGCTTGCTTCAACACCTGAGCTACCGGGCCAGCAGGCAAAGACAGTTCAGGCATGTCATCGGGGATGGCGCCTCGTTGAAAACGAGCAAGAAAATCTTCCAGCGCCGCTCTGGCGGCGTCCTGACCATGGAAACGCGCCACCAGCTCTTGCGCCAGTGCGATTTTGACGTCCCGCGGATTGGCGCCTTCCGCGACATTGCGTTTGAGCGCCGCAATCTCGTTGCTGGAACGAAACGAAAGCAGCTCGTAATAGCGCCACATCAGCTCGTCCGAAATCGACATCAGTTTGCCGAAAATCTCGCGCGGCGGTTCGGCGATGCCAATGTAGTTGCCCAGCGACTTGGACATCTTGTTGACGCCATCCAAGCCCTCGAGCAAAGGCATGGTCAGGATGCACTGGGGTATCTGCCCATAATGCTTTTGCAACTCACGCCCCACCAGGAGATTGAACTTCTGATCCGTGCCACCCAATTCGACATCCGCCTGCATGGCGACAGAGTCGTACCCCTGACATAAGGGATAGAGGAACTCGTGGATGGCGATCGGCTGATTGGCAGCATAACGTTTGGCAAAGTCATCGCGTTCGAGCATGCGCGCAACGGTATGCTGGGCGGCAAGCCTGATCATGCCCGCCGCACCGAGATTATCGAACCAGGTGGAGTTGAAACAGATTTCGGTTTTCTCCGGATCGAGAATCTTGAACACTTGGTCCTGATAGGTCAGGGCGTTTTGCTTGATTTGCTCGCGGGACAGCGGCGGGCGGGTGGCGTTCTTGCCAGTCGGGTCGCCGATCATGCCGGTGAAATCGCCGATCAGAAACATCACGTGATGGCCCAGCTCCTGGAAGTGTCTGAGCTTGTTGATCAGTACCGTATGGCCAAGATGCAGATCCGGCGCGGTCGGATCGAACCCTGCCTTGACTCGGAGGGGGCGGCCGGTTTTCAGCTTTTCGACGAGTTCGGCCTCGACGAGCAGCTCTTCTGCACCGCGTTTGATCAGGGCAAGCTGGGATTCGACATCAATCATACGATAGCACCAGATTTTTGATGGGTTGAACCCAGATTATCCATTAGACCGGGCTGATGCGCCATGAGCATTTGATACGGTCATTTCATCGCCCTACACGGCGGCTTTCGGCCTGCGGGCGGCATCTTCGCGCCCCCGCTCCTCGCCAATAGACACGGTTATTGGCTCGTCGCGGGGACGCAAACCTACTCGCCGTCGCCTTCGAAACCCGCTCGTGTTCCAATGGACAATCTGGGTTGAAATGTCTGCTAGACTTGGACGCCGTCGTTGCCAAGCCACGAATCGATGCACCAGATTCTAAACCAAGCACCTGGTCGATCCTTGTTCCGCAATACCTCGCCAATCCTGCGTATCGCCTCGATTGGCGCTGGTGTCGCCGCGATGTCTTTTTTCATGGCGGCTGCGTTCGGCACTGCCCGCGATACCCTTGACCTCAATGCAGATATCAAGCAGGTCGTCGAGCAGTTATCCCCGCCAGTCCTTGAACCCATCGAGGGATCTGCGAATTCGCTTACTCGCGAGATCGTCATTCAGCGTGGCGACACCCTCGGCAGCCTGTTGACCAAACTCGACATCGACACGGCCGAAGCCGAACGCTTTCTGCGCCAGGACAAAAGCGCTGCGGCATTCGCACGACAATTGGTTCCCGGGAAATCATTCATTGCCCGGATCGATACGAATGGCGAGCTCGAATCCCTCGTCTTTCCGTCAAACGGCGAGAATTCGAAAGCGCTCGTCGTCCAGCGCACATCAGAAGGGTTTGCCGCCAGGACCGATGCTCTTCCTCTCGCTACCAGGGTTGCATTGAAGTCGGCGACGATCCGGCATTCGCTGTTCGGTGCCACCGACGAGGCCGGCATCCCAGATGCCGTCGCTATTCAATTAGTCGACATATTTGGTGGCGACATCGACTTCCACCGCGACCTGCGCAAGGGCGACAGGTTTTCCGTAATCTATGAAACCACCGATCATCTCGGCAAGCCGATCGGAAACCCGCGGATTCTGGCCGCCGAGTTCATCAACGACGGCAAGACATACCGTGCATTCTGGTACCAGCCGATACAGGGCCCCGGAGGTTATTACACGGAAAATGGGCAAAGCCTGAAGAAGGCCTTCCTGCGCTCGCCGCTCGAATTTTCGAGGATTACGTCCGGCTTCTCCAACGCCCGCTATCACCCCCTACTGCGTGAGGTTCGAGCACATCGCGGCATCGATTACGCCGCACCTGTTGGTACGCGCGTCAAAGCAACCGGGGATGGCGTGGTCGATTTCGTCGGCATACAAGGTGGCTATGGCAAGGTCGTGATGATCAGGCATTCAGGAAACCGGACCACCGTCTACGGTCATCTATCAGGTTTTGCCGCGGGATTGCGGAAAGGCGCGCGGGTCTCGCAAGGCGAGGTCATCGGCTACGTCGGTGCTACCGGCCTTGCCACCGGCCCCCATCTCCATTACGAGTTCCGCGTCGCTGGCGTGCATCGCAATCCGCTCTCGATCGCCCTGCCAGCAGCAGCTCCCCTGCCAGATGAGCAGTTGGCGGCGTTCAAGGTCACAGCGGCAGAAATGGCCAGCCAGCTCGCGATGGCGCGCGATATCCGCATCGCCCTGCTCGATTGAGGACTCTACAAAACGCAAGGGCGCCATTGGCGCCCTTGCGTTTCCGTTCGACCAGCGCTCAAACCGAAAACGAAGAACCGCAACCGCAGGTGCTCGTGGCATTCGGGTTCTTGATGACGAACTGCGAACCCTGCAAGCCCTCGCTGTAATCGATTTCAGCACCGACGAGATACTGGAAGCTCATCGGGTCGATCAGCAACGTGACCCCGTTCTTTTCCATCACGGTGTCATCTTCATTGGCTACCTCGTCGAAAGTAAACCCGTACTGGAAACCTGAGCAACCGCCTCCGGTCACGAAAACCCTCAGCTTAAGTTCCGGGTTACCCTCTTCGAGGATCAGTTCTTTGACTTTGTTGGCCGCACTATCGGTGAAGATCAGTGGCGTCGTCATTTCAGCGGGCGCATTCATGGGCGATGTTCTCCTTGGGGCTGGTTTATCGAGGTGCTTCATTATCGGACGCAAGATGCGGTCCGTCAAATGCGACAAATTGTGGCGGACAGGGTGTTTTCAACTCAGATTGTCCATTAGGGCGCGAGGCGATTTCGTGGCGAGGGCGAGCAGGTTTGCGTCCCCGCGACGAGCCAAAACCCTCGTCTATTGGCGAGGAGCGGGGGCGCGAAGATGCCGCCCGCAGCCCGAAAGTGCCCGCGCAGTCCAAGATGATAACGTTTGCTCACGCTCATCGATGAAAGGACGATCTAATGGACAATCTGGGTTCAATGACCGACTGCCAGCTTCAATTCGACGGCCTTGGCGCTTTCGGCGCCACGGTGCAGCAAGCGTCCTTCTACGATCGCCCCGAGATGGATCTCGATGGTGCTGTATTCGACATCCCCAGTCACACGGGCACGCGGCTGCAACTCGAGGGACTCGGCCGAACGGACTGGCCCATTGACAGTGCCGTTGATGACGACATGAGGAACGGCAACCTCGCCATCGACGCGGGCTTGTTCGCTGATCACCAGGGTTCCGGGCTGATCGCCGGCTGCGCAAACGTTGCCGTGGACTTCACCGTCGATGCGCAAGCCGCCCGAGAAAGTGATATTGCCTTCCACAGTCGTTCCTGTTCCGATCAAAGTATCGATCTTACCGTTCGGCTTGCTGCGCTTCTTGAACATGAGCACCTCCTTTTCCACAAGACGGGCCGGGTTACAATTCACCTCTTTCTGCTCGATTTTTCCGCCAACCGCTGCAGTACGGCCAATTCTTCCTTGAGTCGGGCATTTTCCTCCATCAAGGCTTTGTGTTTGTCGGTCAGCGATCGCTGCGCGGCCTGTTCGATCTGCAAATCGCTTTCACGAGCCGCCAACTGTCCGCGCAGACGTTCGACTTCTTCCTCCAAATCCGCATTGGTTTTTTTCAGAGCCACGATCTCTTCGACATGGTTCATCGTTGCCAGGCGTTCGGCAGGGTCGATCAGCCAGATCAGCCCCGCCAATCCCAACAGCACCGCAACGACCAAGAAAAACCGCACATACCACGGCCGCTGCGGCCGGATTGCGACCCGCGGGGCGGTGATACCGAAACGCCCACGCCAGCGTCTCAGGATCAGGGCAAGACGGGAATTTGCGTGAGGCCAAGGCATTCGTCGAAACCGAACATCAGGTTCATGTTTTGCACTGCCTGCCCGGCCGCGCCTTTGACCAGATTGTCGATCACCGACAGGATCACCAGCATGTCGCCGCCTTGCGGACGATGAACGGCGATGCGGCAAACGTTCGCCGCCCTGACGGAACGGGTATCGGGATGAGACTTAGGGGGCAAGACATCGACGAAGGCTTCGCCAGCATAGCGCTTTTCATAAAGCGCCTGGAAGTCCGCTTCCCTGGTGATACGCGCATACATCGTCGCGTGAATGCCCCGGATCATAGGCGTCAGGTGGGGGACGAAGGTCAAACCGACCGGAGCGCCGGCAATGCGCGCCAGCCCCTGCCGAATTTCCGGCAGATGGCGATGGCCCGCAACACCGTAGGCCTTGAAATTGTCGGAAGCCTCGGGGAAAAGGAGGTGCGTTTCCGCCTTGCGCCCGGCGCCCGACACACCCGATTTGGCATCGGCGATCAGATGATCGATATCGACACAGCCGGCTTCGATCAAGGGCAAAAAGCCAAGCTGCACTGCAGTCGGATAGCAGCCGGGATTGGCGACCAGACGGGCGCCCTTGATCTGCACACGATTGAGCTCGGGTAAGCCATAGACCGCCTCGGCGACGAGGTCGGGAGCGGCATGTGTCAGGCCATACCATTTCTCCCAAAGGGAGACGTCCTTGAGACGGAAATCGGCGGCGAGATCGATGACACGCACGCCGGCATCGAGCAAACCGCGAGCCTGCTGCATCGCCACGCCATTGGGTGTGGCAAAGAAGACGAGATCGCAATCCTTCAGCGGTGCGCTTGCCGGATCGCTGAATTTGAGGCCGATCCGCCCGCGCAGGCTCGGAAACATGTCGGCCACTGCGCTTCCCGCTTCGGCACGAGAGGTGATCGCGGTCAGTTCCACCTCGGGATGTTGCGCCAGCAGGCGCAACAATTCGACACCCGTATAGCCGGTGCCGCCAACGATACCCACCTTGATCATGCTGCACTCCAATCGAAACGTGAATCATACCCCGATAATGAAGGCGCAAAAAAGCCGCCCGCAGGCGGCTTTTTTGCGCGAAACGTCGTTCCTCCCGACCGTAACCACTTGCGTTCGATCGACTTGGGGTGGCCGAGGTCGGCGCTGCGGCGCTTGGCGAATGAAGGTATCAGCGCTTCGAGAACTGCTTGCGACGGCGCGCCTTGTGCAAACCGACCTTCTTGCGTTCGACTTCACGTGCATCACGGGTCACGAAGCCGGCCTGCGAGAGCGCCGGTTTGAGCGTGGCATCGTATTCGATCAGCGCACGGGTGATGCCATGACGCACGGCGCCTGCCTGCCCGGACTCACCCCCCCCGGTGACATTTACCATGATGTCGAACGTGTTGAGATGCTGGGTCAGCTCGAGGGGCTGGCGCACGATCATCCGGCCAGTTTCGCGGGAAAAGAATTCATCCACCGGCTTGTCGTTGACGATGATCTTGCCGCTGCCGTTTTTCATGAACACGCGTGCCACGGCGGTCTTGCGGCGACCGGTACCATAGTAGTAATTGGCCGACATAGTGTGTGGTCCTGTCAGATTTCCAGTATTTTTGGCTGCTGCGCCGTGTGTGGATGTTCGGCGCCGGCATAGCATTTCATCTTCTTCAGCATTGCATAGCCGAGCGGGCCTTTCGGCAGCATACCCTTGACGGCCTTTTCCAGCACACGGGCCGGGAAGCGCTGCTGGAGCTTGATGAAATTGGTCTCATAGATACCGCCGGGGAAGCCGGAGTGGCGGTAGTATTTCTTGTCCTGAGCCTTGTTGCCGGTCACGCGCAGCTTCTCGACATTGACGACGACGATGTAATCACCGGTATCGACATGCGGGGTGTATTCCGGCTTGTGCTTGCCGCGCAGACGGCGGGCAATTTCTGAAGCCAAACGGCCGAGCACCTTGTCCGTGGCATCGACGACGAACCAATCGCGCTTGACCTCATGCGGCTTGGCGGAAAAAGTCTTCATGGAAAGTCCTTGCTACCAGTGTCAAACAGCCGGTGGACGCGGCCGGTGGGTGTGACATGGGAGCCGAAGCGGTTGGCCCCCACGCGGAAAGCCGCGCATGGTAGCGCAAAGGGCCGAAAAAAGTCAAATACTTTTCCAGAGCGCGTGCCGTGCCACCAGCGCCGAGTTTCGCAGAGCATATTGCGAGCGATCAGGAGATGGCAGGCGGCTACAATCATCCCCAACGGAAATGGAATGTTCGAGTTCAAAAGGAGATCCAGCATGTTGGAATGCACCGTACATTGGCAGCCACGCGGCATGAGTTTCATCGCGGAAACCGGCTCCGGGCACATGGTGGCGATGGATGGGGCACCCGAGGCCGGCGGTCGCAACTTGGCGCCACGGCCCCTCGAACTGATGCTGGCTGGCACCGGCGGCTGCACCGCCTTCGACGTCGTGTCGATCCTGAAGAAGTCGCGCCAGGAAATCAGCGACTGTGCCGTTCGGATCACTGCCGAGCGTGCCGAACAGGACCCCAAGGTCTTCACGCGCATCGACCTGCATTTCATCGTCAAAGGCCGCAATCTCAAGCCCGAGGCGGTCGAGCGCGCCGTCAAGCTCTCAGCCGAAAAATATTGCTCGGCCTCGATCATGCTGGGCAAGACCGCCCAGATGCATCACTCCTGGGAAATCGTCGAAATCTAGCCCGGATCAGATCCAGTAGGCGGTCGTCGTCATCACCTTGGCGGCCAGTTTCATCGCGCCTTTGGCGAAGATCGGCAGCTCGGCCGCGCCGAGACTGATCGCCATTTGTGCGTGAGCGATCTCGTCAGCCTTCATCTGATCGACGATTCTCTGCGAGCGCTGATCGGCAGCCGGCAACTGGCGCAGATGTCCTTCCAGATGCGCTTCGACCTGCCGCTCGGTTTCGGCGACGAAGCCGAGGCTGACCGGATCGCCCAGCTTGCCGGCGATCGCGCCGATCGCCCATGCCCCGGCATACCAGAGTGGATTGAGCAGGCTCTTCCGGCCGCCCAGCTCTTCGATGCGCCGCTCGGTCCAGTTGAGGTGTTCGGTTTCCTCCCAGGCGGCGCGCTTGAGCGCTTCACGCACCGCGCTGCTCGCCGCGGTGAAGGCTTGGCCCGCATAGAGCGCCTGCGCGCAAACTTCGCCGACATGATCGATGCGCATCAGGGCCGCAGCATGGCGACGTTCGGGCTCGGTCAATTCCGGCTCGGGCAGGGTCTCGCCTGGCATCGGCCGCTTGGTCGGCGCTGGGACGAACAAGGTTCGCAGCGCTTGGTCCAGTTGCAGGATGAGGGGGTCGAGCAGGCTCATCGGGGCGGCTCAATTCACGCTCGGATGCTTGCCCAAGCGCAAGGCTTCGCGCCCCTCCTCGGGCGTTGCGATGGGATTGCCGATGGGGCAGAAGTAATCGTGCGAGAGCGCGGCATGATGGCGGTAGGTCGGGTTGTTTTCGATCGGCCGCCAAGCGCTTTGGCGGGCCATCACCCAGCGGCCATCGGTATGGCCGGTGGCGTAGATCTTGAATTGGCCGGTGGCACAACGCAGGCCCTCGTAGGTGATGTTGGTCACGCCGCCTCGTGTATGAACGACGAGGGTGTAACGCACCACGCCATCTTTGCCGACGCTCAAGCTCGCCGTGTCGATGAAATAGCGGTGCGGCGTCGTGGCGCTGACGAAGAATTCACGCAGATCGGCTTCCTTTGGAAAGCCAGGCAGTTGCGGGGTCTCCTCTTCCCATTTGGGCGCATCGGGGTCCTCGTCGGCAAACAACCCGGCGGACGCGTTGCTGGCCAGGAACAACGAGAAAAAAACGGAAAAAAAGCGCTTCATCGCTCTTCGCTCGCCCATTCGGCAGCGAGTGGTTCATTCCAGGCCTCCGGTCGTCCCGATGCCTGACCGGGAAGACGAAACAGCAGGTGCGCCAGTTCCGTCAGCGCCTGTTGATACACACCGCGCTTGAATTCGATCACCGATTCGAGCGGCACCCAGTATTCGCTCCAGCGCCAGGCATCGAACTCGGGTTTGGCGGTCGCGCGCAGACAGATGTCGCTGTCGCGGCCGATCAGCCGCAAGAGGAACCAGATCTGCTTTTGCCCTTTGTAAGCGCCGCGCCATGCGCGGCGCACCCATTGTTGCGGAACGTCGTAGCGCAACCAATCGCGCGTGCGGCCGAGAATGCGGACATGCTCGGGCCTCAAACCCACTTCCTCATAGAGTTCGCGGAACATCGCTTCCTCGGGGGTTTCTCCCTTCTTGATCCCGCCTTGCGGGAACTGCCAGGAATGTTCGCGAATCCGTTTGCCCCAGAAGACCTCGTGACGCTGATTGGTCAGGATGATGCCGACGTTCGGGCGATAACCTTCCCGATCGAGCATGGTGAAACCTCAAACTGTTTGTCTGGACATGATTGTTCCACATTCCAGGGCACGAGGAAAGCCATCTGGATGGGTAAAATACGCAGTCCATTGAGACCCAAGGAAATTTTGCTCATGCGCGCCAGCCAGTTTTTCATCAATACCCTCAAGGAAGCGCCCGCCGATGCCGAAATCGTCTCGCACAAGCTGATGACGCGCGCGGGCATGATCAAAAAGCTCGCCGGGGGCATCTACACTTACATGCCGATGGGTCTGCGGGTGATCAGGAAGATCGAGGCGATCATCCGCGAGGAGATGAACCGCGCCGGCGCGATCGAATTGCTGATGCCGATCGTGCAGCCGGCCGAGCTGTGGCAGGAGACCGGACGTTGGGACAAGATGGGGCCGGAACTGTTGCGCGTGAAGGATCGCCATGAGCGCGACTTCGTGATCCAGCCCACTTCCGAGGAAGTGATCACCGACATCGCCCGCAGTGAGATCCACAGTTACCGCCAGCTACCGAAGAACTTCTATCACATCCAGACCAAGTTCCGCGACGAGCGCCGGCCGCGCTTTGGCGTGATGCGCGGGCGCGAATTCACGATGAAGGACGCGTATTCCTTCGACCGCGATGAAGCCGGCGCCGAAAAGAGCTATCGGGCAATGTATGAAGCCTATACGCGCATCTTCGAGCGCATGGGACTCGAATTCCGCGCCGTGCGCGCCGACACCGGCGCGATCGGCGGCTCGCTGTCGCACGAGTTCCAGGTGATCGCCGAGACCGGCGAGGATGTGCTGGTGTATTGCCCGGATTCCGACTACGCCGCCAACATCGAGCTCGCCGAGGCGTTGCCATTGAGTGCCGTCCGGCCAGCGCCGACTTTGGCGCTGCAGAAAGTCGCCACTTTCGAGACGACGCGTTGTGAGGATGTCGCCCGCCTGCTCGGGGTTCCGCTCGAACAGACCGTGAAATCGGTCGTGCTCGCCGTCGATACGCCACTGGGCGCGGAAATCTGGCTGCTGCTGGTGCGCGGCGATCACGAGCTCAACGAGGTCAAGGCCGGCAAGCTACCCGGGCTCGACAATGGCTTTCGTTTCGCTACCGAAGCCGAGATCATCGAGCATTTCGGCTGTCCGCCCGGTTACCTGGGGCCGCTCAACACTCGCAAACCGGTGAAGATCGTCGCCGACCGCACGGTCGCGAACATGGCCGATTTCATTTCCGGGGCCAACGAGATCGGTTTCCACATCCAGGGGATCAACTGGGGCCGCGATCTGCCCGAGCCGGATATCGTCGCCGACATCCGCAATGTCGTCGCGGGCGACCCTTCGCCGGACGGCAAGGGCAAGCTCGCCATCCAGCGCGGCATCGAGGTCGGCCACGTGTTCTACCTCGGCACCAAGTATTCGGCGGCGATGAACTGCACTTATCTGGATGAAACCGGCAAGCCGCAGCTGATGGTCATGGGCTGCTACGGCATCGGCGTCACGCGTCTGGCAGGCGCGGCGATCGAGCAGAACCACGATGGAAAAGGCATCATCTGGCCGGATGCGATCGCGCCCTTCACGGTCGTCATCTGCCCGGTCGGCTGGGGCAAATCGGCAGCGGTGCGCCAGGCTGCCCTCGACCTCTACGAAAAACTGATCGTCTCGGGCCTCGACGTGATCCTCGACGACCGCGACGAACGGCCCGGCGTGATGTTCGCCGACTGGGAGCTGATCGGCGTGCCGCATCGCGTCACGCTCGGTGAGCGTGGCTTGAAGGAAGGCATGGCCGAATATCAGCACCGCCGCGATGCCGCCGCCACGAAGGTGCCGCTGGCCGAGATCGCGGCGTTCGTGCGCGGCAAGGTATGCGTCTAGCCGCGTTGCTGTTGCTGACCGCATGGGGCCTGCAAGCCCATGCCGGCGCACAGAAATACGAACCGCTGGCGGCCAGCGTGCAGGCCGCGCTGCATGCCGCGATCGCCGATCGTGCGGCGCCGGAGCCGCGCTTTGCCAGCATCGAGGAAAAGATCGACTGGCTCACCGAGATGTCGCGTCGCTTGGAAAAACGCATGCCGGATCGCCAGGCGCGGCTCGAATTCCTCAAGACCGTGCGCTACGAGGCCCAACGCGCCGGCCTCGATCCCCAGCTCGTCCTGGGGCTCATCGAGGTGGAAAGCGGTTTTCGCAAGTATGCGGTTTCAATGGCCGGGGCGCGCGGCTACATGCAGGTGATGCCCTTCTGGGTCGATCTGATCGGCGAAAAAAGTCACAACCTGTTCCACCTGCGCACCAACCTGCGCTATGGCTGCACGATCCTGCGGCATTATCTCGACATCGAAAATGGCGACCTGTTTCGCGCGCTGGGCCGCTACAACGGCAGCCTCGGCCGGCCGGAATACCCCAACATGGTGCGCGCGGCGTGGGAGAAACGCTGGGCCTGGGGCCCGCGCATCATTCAGGCGCGGCAGTAGTGCCGTCTTTCCAGCGCCGATTTTTCAGCGCGGCATTCCGGGCATCCCGCCCCGCCCCATCAGCCCTTTCGCGGCGCGCAGCATCTTCGCCATGCCGCCTTTTGAGAGCTGCTTCATCATCTTCTGCGTCTGTTCGAACTGATTGAGCAGCCGGTTGACCTCCTGTACCGGCACGCCGGCGCCCGCGGCAATGCGGCGCTTGCGGCTGGCCTTTATGATCTCGGGTTTCGCGCGCTCGGCCGGTGTCATCGCGTCGATGATGCCGACGATACGGCGGATCGCCTTGTCCTCGACCGCACCGCCCGCCTGCTGAGAAAGCTGCGCAAACTGCGCCGGCAATTTGTCCAAAAGGGCGCCGATGCCGCCCATGCTGCGCATCTGCGCGATCTGCGCCTTGAAGTCGTTGAGATCGAAGCCCTTGCCGGACTTCATCTTCTTGACGAAGGCCTGGGCTTTTTCCTGATCGACGCTGCGCTGCGCCTCCTCGACGAGGCCGAGGATGTCGCCCATGCCAAGAATGCGGCTCGCCATGCGATCGGGATGAAATTCCTCGAGCCCGGTGAGCTTCTCGCCGACGCCGGCGAACTTGATCGGCTTGCCGGTCACATGGCGGACCGACAGCGCCGCGCCACCGCGCGCGTCGCCATCGAGCTTGGTGAGGATCACACCGGTCAAGGGCAACGCTTCGTTGAAGGCCTTCGCGGTATTCACCGCATCCTGGCCCTGCATCGCATCGACGACGAACAGGGTTTCGATCGGCTGCAACTGCGCGTGCAGCGAGCGGATCTCCGCCATCATCGCTGCGTCGATCGCCAGACGCCCGGCAGTATCGACGAACAGCACATCATGGAAATGGCGCTTGGCATGGTCGAGCGCCGCGGCGGCGATCTCGGCCGGTTTCTGGCCGGCATGCGAGGGAAAGAAATCGATGCCGGCCTGGGCGCAGACGGTCTCCAGCTGCTCGATCGCCGCAGGACGATAGACGTCGCAGGAAACCGCCAGCACCTTTTTTTTCTGACGCTCTTTCAGCCACTTGCCGAGCTTGGCCGTCGTCGTCGTCTTGCCCGCGCCTTGCAAGCCGGCCATCAGGATGATGGCCGGCGGCTGGCAGGCGAGATTGAGCTGCGCTCGCGCCCCGCCCATCAGTTCGGTGAGTTCGCGATGGACGACGCCGACCAGTGCCTGGCCCGGGGTCAGCGAGCCGATCACCTCCTGGCCGAGCGCCTTTTCCTTGACGCGGGCGATGAAGTCTTTGACCACCGGCAGCGCGACGTCGGCCTCGAGCAGCGCCATGCGCACCTCGCGCAGCATCTCGGCGATGTTGTCTTCGGTCAGGCGTGCCTGGCCGCGCAGCGTCTTGACGACGCGGCCGAGTCGTTGGGTCAGGTTATCGAGCATGGGGCATGGTGTAGACTTGGAATATGCCGACGATTTTACTGCATCCCCCCGTCCCGCACCTCTTGGCTGCGGCGTTGTACCTCGGTCTGGCATTCCATTTCTGGCGTACGCGCTGGCGTGGCGCGGTGCTCGACCAGCCGGTCAAGGGTTTGGCCGGGTGGGAGCGCGCCTGGCTTTTCATCGCACTGGTGATCCATGGCGTGACCCTCGGGATCGAGGTGCATCCCACGGGATTCGAATCGACGCGTTTCGGCTTCGCCGCCGCCCTCTCGCTGATGATGTGGCTGGCGGTGGCCTTCTATTGGTTCGAGAGCTTCTACGCCCGCATGGAAGGCTTGCAGATGCTGGGGCTGCCGCTGGCCGCCTTGTGTACGCTCCTGCCGCTATTGATCCCCAGCCAGCACATCCTGGCGAATGCCGGATCATTGGCATTTCGTATCCATCTGCTGATGGCGATGCTCGCCTACAGCCTGTTTACTTTGGCCGCGTTGCACGCCGTTCTGATGGCGATCGCCGAAAAGCGCCTGCATCGCGGCCGTATGACGCCACTGTTCGCCGGCCTGCCACCGCTGCTGACGATGGAAAATCTACTATTCCGGCTGATCCACATCGCTTTCTTGCTGCTCACCCTCACGCTCGCGTCGGGCATTCTCTTTTCCGAACAAATCTTCGGCAAGGCGCTGCCGTTCAATCACAAGACGGTGTTCGCCCTGTCGTCGTGGATCATCTTCGCCTGGCTGCTCGCCGGCCGCCATTTCCGCGGCTGGCGAGGGCGGATCGCATTACGCTGGACGCTGGCGGGCTTCGTCACCCTTTTGCTCGCCTACGTGGGTAGTCGCTTCGTGCTCGAGGTCCTGCTCGGTCGTCCCGGCTGATGGATGAATACCCGCTCTCGGCGCTGTCGATAGCGCTCGTGGTGCTGCTGGTGCTGTCGGGCTTTTTCTCGATGTCCGAAACCAGCATGATGGCGGCCAACCGCTACCGATTGCGCCATCTCGCCAGCCAGGGGCATCGCGGCGCACAACTGGCGATGCGGCTTCTCGCCAGCACCGACAAGATGCTGGGCGTCATTCTGCTCGGCAATAATCTGGTCAACGCCGCCGCGGCCACCCTCGTCTCGGTGATCGCCATCGAGCTGTTCGGCGAGGAGGAATGGGCGCTGGCGGTCGGCACGCTGTTCGTTACCTTCGCGATTCTGGTGTTTTCGGAGATCACGCCGAAAATCATCGGCGCCGCGAACGCAGACCGGATCGCGCTACTGCTCGGTTTCCTGCTCTGGCCCTTGCTGCGCATCAGCTACCCAGTGGTCTGGTTCGTGAACCTGTTCGCCCGAGGTGTGCTGAAAATTCTTCGTCTCGAACCGGCCAGTGGCGAGCCGACAGCACTTTCCACCGAGGAGCTGCGTACCGTGGTGCTGGAATCGGGCCGTTATCTGCCGGAAGCCCACCGCGAGATCCTCCTCAACCTGTTCGATCTCGAGCATATCAGCGTCGAAGACATCATGACGCCGCGCGGCGAGCTCGAAAGCATCGACATTGCAGCACCGATCGAAGAAATCCGCGACCAGCTGGCCACCAGCTTCCATACTCGTCTGCCCGTCTATGAGGGCGAGCCCGGCAATGTCATCGGGATCCTGCATTTACGCCGCCTGCTCGCACCGATGCTTACCGATGGCCTCGATCATGCGGCACTGCGGGAAAATCTGGCGACTCCCTATTTCATCCCGGCAGAAACCCCGGCTTATGACCAGCTGAGGTTTTTCCGCGAAAACCGGCAGCGACTCGGCCTGGTCGTCGATGAATATGGCGAGTTGCTCGGCTTGGTGACGATCGAGGACATCATCGAGGAGATCGTCGGTAAATTCACCAGCGGCATGCCGGGCAGCGAACTGGCGCTCAAGTGGGACGAGGGTGGTGCTGCCTTGGTCGACGGGGGGCACAGCCTGCGGGAGATCAACCGCGCCTTGGGACTCGATCTGCCGCTCGACGGTCCAAAAACCCTGAATGGCCTGATTCTCGAACACCTGCGCGACATTCCCGAACTTGGCGTCTGTCTGCGCATCAACGGCATTCCGATGGAAGTCATCCAGACCGAGAACCGCCGCGTGAAAGTCGTGAAGATTTACCGTCCATGATGCGCTGTCACCACGCCCCGGGGGAAAAGACGAGTTATTCCGCCTTTACAACGAAGCCCGGGCAAGGCATTATCACTCTGCATAAATTCGCAAGGAGCAGGCATGGCCACAGCCAAACGGGATGACTTCCTATCAGTCTATAACTGGGAAGGCAAGGACAAGAGCGGCAAGCTGATTCGCGGTGAGCTGCGCGCCGCATCAGTGACGGTCGTCCGCACCACGCTGCGCCGCCAGGGCATCCTCGTCACCAAAGTCGCCAAACAATCGTTCCGTACCCGGGGCAAGGTCACCGACAAGGACATCACGCTATTTACGCGCCAAATGGCGACGATGATGAAATCGGGCGTGCCGCTCCTGCAGTCCTTCGACATCGTCGCCAAAGGCACAGCCAATCCTGCGCTGACCAAACTGATTCTGGACATCAAGACCGACATCGAGACCGGCGCAGCGCTGAACCAGGCCTTTCGCAAGCACCCGCTGTATTTCGAGCCACTCTATTGCAATCTGGTCGAAGCGGGTGAACAGGCCGGCATTCTCGACCAGGTGCTCGATCGCCTGGCCACCTACAAGGAAAAAACCCAGGCGATCATCGCCAAGATCAAGAGTGCGCTGTTCTATCCGATCTCGGTGCTGGTCGTCGCTTTCATCGTCACCGCGGTGATCATGATCTACGTCGTGCCGCAGTTCAAGAAGGTGTTTACCAGCTTCGGCGCAGATCTACCCGGTCCGACCCTGGTCGTGATGGCGATTTCAGACTACTTCGTCGACTACTGGTACATCATCTTCGGCGCGCTGTTCGGCGGGATTTATGCTTTTTTCTATGTCTGGAAGCGCTCCGAGAAAATGCAGATGTTCATGGATCGCCTCGCGCTACGCCTTCCCATTTTCGGCGAAGTGATCCGCAAGGCGACGCTGGCGCGCTGGACGCGCACCTTATCGACGATGTTCGCTGCGGGCGTGCCGCTCGTCGAGGCGCTCGATTCGGTCGGCGGCGCCTCCGGCAACTACATCTACCGCGAAGCGACGAAACAGATCAAGGCAGAGATCAGCACCGGCTCGAGCCTCACCGTCGCGATGCAGAACACGGGCGTTTTCCCCAACATGGCCGTGCAGATGATCTCGATCGGCGAGGAATCCGGCCAGATCGACGCGATGAGCGGCAAGGTGGCCGATTTCTACGAACAGGAGGTCGATGACGCCGTCGAGCGTCTCTCCAGCCTGATGGAACCGATGATCATGGTCGTCCTCGGCGTGGTGATCGGCGGCATCATCATCGCGATGTATCTGCCGATCTTCAAGCTCGGCGCGGTCGTTTGATCCATGCTGGGACTCGAGCCGACGATGCTGGTTGCCGCCTGTACGGTGCTTGGCCTTCTGATCGGCAGCTTCCTGAATGTGGTCATCCACCGGCTGCCGATCATGATGGAACGCGACTGGCAGCGGCAGTGCGCTGAAGCATCCGGGAAGCCTCAGCCGAGTTTCGAACCACTGTCGCTCATCAGCCCGCGCTCACGCTGCCCGCATTGTGGCCACGCGATCGGCGCGCTGGAAAACATCCCGATCATCAGCTACCTGTTTTTGAGGGGGCGCTGCAAAGGGTGTGGCAAGCCCATCAGCGTCCGTTATCCGCTCATCGAGGCGCTCACCGCCGTGCTGTTCGGCTATGCCGCCTGGCGTTTCGGTTCGACCCCCGCCCTGGCAGGCGCCCTACTGTTCATCGCCGCACTGATCAGCCTGAGCTTCATCGACGCCGACACCCAACTCCTGCCGGATGACATTACTTTGCCTCTGATTTGGGTCGGCCTGCTGTTCAACCTGAATGGCACCTTCACGACCCTCCAAAATGCGGTGATCGGTGCGGTGGCGGGTTATGTTTCTCTCTGGCTGGTGTATTGGGCCTTCAAGCTCACCACCGGCAAGGAGGGCATGGGCTATGGCGACTTCAAGCTGCTCGCCGCGATCGGCGCCTGGTTCGGCTGGCAGATGCTGCCGCTGGTGATTCTGCTCTCATCACTGGTCGGCGCACTCGTCGGCATCGCGTTGATCGTGCTGGCGCGGCATGACAGGAACGTGCCGATCCCGTTCGGCCCATATCTCGCCGCCGCGGGCGTCATCGCGCTGCTCTGGGGGAAAGAACTCACCCAGGCCTGGCTCGGCCTGATCTATTGATCCGGGTTGAATTTCCGGTTTTCCGCACTTATTTGCTCGGCCGCGAAAGCCTTGTTACGCCGTCGCCTTATAATTTGCCCATCTTTTTGGAGAAAACCATGCCGATTTACGCTTATCGATGCAGCCAATGCGGTTTCGAAAAGGACGTCCTACAGAAGATGTCCGATCCACCTCTGACCGTCTGTCCGGAATGCCATCAGGAAACGTTTGCCAAGCAGCTGACTGCCGCCGGCTTCCAGCTGAAGGGTAGCGGTTGGTATCAGACCGATTTCAAGAATACACCCGCGCCCAAGACGGAGACGCCGCCCTGTCAGGGCGGCAGCGGCGCCTGTGCCTGCGCTGCCGAATCGACGTGAAGGCGCTCAAGAAATACTTCATCACCGGGCTCCTGATCTGGATCCCGCTGGTGATCACCGTCTGGGTCGTCTCGGCGATCATCGGCGCGATGGATCAGTCGCTTTATCTCTTGCCGCAGGCGGTTCACCCCGACCGGCTGCTGGGCGTTCATATCCCGGGCGTCGGCACTGTGCTCACGCTGGTGGTGATCCTGCTCACCGGTCTGGTGACGGCCAACATCGTCGGCCAGAAGCTGGTGCGCTTCTGGGAAGGCATCCTCGCGCGCATCCCGATCGTCAAATCGATCTATTACAGCGTCAAGCAGGTCTCCGACACGCTGTTTTCCTCGACGGGACAGGCGTTCCGCAAGGTGCTGCTGGTGCGTTATCCGCATCCACAGGCCTGGTCGGTCGCCTTCATGACCGGCACCCCCGCCCAGGAGATCGCTGAACTGTTGCCGGACGAGCACGTCAGCGTCTTCATCCCGACGGCGCCGAGCCCGGTCAATGGTTTCTTCTTCTTCGTGAAGAAATCCGAAACCATCGAGCTCGACATCAGCATCGATGACGCGCTCAAATATATCGTCTCGATGGGCGTCGTGCCCCCGCTACCGCGCCAGACAGAACCCGGTTATCTGTTGGGACGGGCTCAAAACGAATGACCTACCTGCGGCGTGCCGTCCGGCCAGCGCCGACTTTCTGACCATACGGAACCATCATGCGAACTCATTACTGCGGCCAACTGAACGCCGTCCACATCGACCAGATCGTCACCCTGTGCGGCTGGAGCCACCGGCGCCGCGACCACGGCGGTGTGATCTTCATCGACCTGCGCGATCGCGAAGGCATCGCGCAGGTCGTCTGCGACCCTGACCGCCCGGAAATGTTCAAGCTCGCGGAAAGCGTCAGGAACGAGTTCGTACTCAAGATCACCGGCCGTGTGCGCCGCCGTCCCGCCGGCACCGAGAATCCGAACATGGCCTCCGGCGAAATCGAGGTGCTCTGCCATGAGATCGAGATCCTCAACAGCGCCGCAACCCCGCCCTTCCAGCTCGACGACGACCATCTTTCCGAGACCGTGCGGCTTGCCCATCGCGTCATCGATCTGCGGCGCCCGCAGATGCAGAAGAACCTGATGTTGCGCTACAAGGTGGCGATGGCCTTCCGCCGTTTCCTCGACGAGCATGGCTTCATCGACATCGAAACGCCGATGCTGACGAAATCCACGCCCGAGGGCGCGCGCGATTATCTCGTGCCCTCGCGCGTGCATCCTGGCCATTTCTTCGCGTTGCCGCAATCGCCGCAACTGTTCAAGCAGCTCCTGATGGTCGCCGGTTTCGACCGCTATTACCAGATCACCAAGTGTTTCCGCGACGAGGATCTCAGAGCCGATCGCCAGCCGGAATTCACCCAGGTCGATATCGAGACCTCGTTCATGACTGAAACCGAGATCACCGCGCTGATGGAAGAGATGATCCGCACGGTATTCAAAGAAACCCTCGGCGTCGAGCTGCCGAATCCCTTCCCGCGCCTGTCCTACGCCGAGGCGATGCGCCGCTTTGGTTCCGACAAGCCCGATTTGCGCGTGACGCTGGAACTGACCGAGGTGACCGATGCCGTACAGGACGTCGCCTTCAAAGTGTTTTCCGGCCCGGCCACTTCCGGCGGCCGCGTCGCCGCCTTGCGCATCCCCGGGGGGGCGGCGCTGACGCGCGGCGAGATCGACGGCTATACCGAATTCGTCAAGATCTACGGCGCCAAGGGGCTCGCCTACATCAAGGTCAATGACGTCACGAAGCTCGACGAGGAAGGCTTGCAATCGCCGATCGTCAAGAACCTCCATGAACGCGCGCTCAAGGCCATCATCGAGCGCACCGGCGCGCAAAGCGGTGATCTGATCTTCTTCGGTGCCGACAAGCAAAAGATCGTCAATGACGCGCTTGGTGCCCTGCGCATCAAGATCGGCCATGAGAAAGGCCATCTCGACGGGCGCGCCTGGGCGCCGGTGTGGGTGGTCGACTTCCCGATGTTCGAATACGACGAAGAGGAAAAACGCTGGACGGCCTGCCATCACCCCTTCACATCGCCGAAGGATGGCCACGAGGAACTGATGAAGACCCATCCGGGCGAGTGCCTCGCCAAGGCCTACGACCTGGCGCTGAACGGCTGGGAAATCGGCGGCGGCTCGGTGCGGATCCACAAGGCCGACATCCAGGCCAAGGTCTTCGAGGCGCTCGGCATTGGCGAAGAAGAGCAGCGGGCCAAATTCGGCTTCCTGCTCGATGCGCTGAAATACGGCGCGCCACCGCACGGCGGGCTTGCCTTTGGCCTGGACCGCATCGTGACGATGATGAGTGGCGCCGAGTCGATCCGCGACGTGATCGCCTTCCCGAAGACGCAGCGCGCCCAGTGCCTGCTGACCAATGCCCCTTCGCCGGTGGATGAAAAGCAGCTACGCGAGCTGCACATCCGCCTGCGCCAGAGGGTCGAAACCCAGGTCGAAATCGCCAAGCCGTGATACGCCCGCTCTTCGGACTATTGCTGGCCGCTGTGCTGGGCCTGGCGCAGGCCGAGGAGATTGCCCGGCAAGCGCTGCCAGTCGAAGCGCGCGAGGTGCTCGCGTTGATCGCCGGAGGAGGTCCTTTTCCCTACCGGCGCGACGGCATCGTCTTCGGCAATTACGAACGCCACCTGCCTCCAGCCCCACGCGGTTACTACCGCGAATACACCGTGCCGACGCCCGGCGCGGGGAATCGCGGGGCACGCCGCATCGTCTGCGGCGGTCAGGTGCCACAACGCCCCGACGTCTGCTACTACAGTCCGGACCACTACCGCAGCTTCCGGAGGATCGTCGAATGAAATACGCGAGCCTGTTGATGCGCATCGAGCATGCCGGCGTCTATCACATGCCGGTAGGCGGCGAACAAGACCTGATCGCGGCGGCCGAACACGACGGTTACGCAGTATTTCGCGTCGATCTCGCCCATGCGCGCAACAAGGATGAAATGCTCGATACCATCGCCCAGGCGATGCATTTCCCCGACTGGTTCGGCCACAACTGGGATGCGCTCCTGGATTGTCTGGCCGATCTTTCCTGGCAGCCTGCCGATGGCTACGTGGTGATTCTCGAGCATTGCGACGGCATCCACGGCCTCGCGGAAGCCGATTTCGTCCAGACGCTACAGATCTTCGAGAACGCCGCGAACGAATGGCGCGAACAAGGCATGCCGTTCTGGTGCTTCGTCGACATGCAGGCCGACGGCATCAGCTGGTTGTCGGACATCGCGTAAACCGTGGCCGGCACGAAGAAACCGGTCTCCGTCCTCGTCGTCATCCACGACCCGCGGGCAAACGTCCTGCTCCTCGAACGAGCGCGCCATCCGGGCTACTGGCAGTCGGTGACCGGCAGCCTGGAAGACGATGAGACGCCGGCCGCTGCGGCAGTGCGCGAAGTCGGCGAAGAAACCGGCCTCGTCTGCACGCCGGCGCAGCTCATCGACTGGCATCTTTCCAACCGCTTCGAGATCTTCGCCGAGTGGCGCGAGCGCTACCCTGAAGGCGTGACCCACAACATCGAGCATGTCTTCAGCCTCTGCGTACCGGCGGGAACGCCGGTCATCACGGCGCCCAATGAACATCGCGCCTGGCGCTGGCTGCCTTGGCGCGAGGCGGCGGCCGCGTGCTTTTCGTGGTCCAACCGCGATGCGATCCTGATGCTCGGGCTCGATTCGACCGCTTGAATTTTGTGCAATCCATACTAGTTTGAAAAGCGGACAACCTGAACAAAGGAGGCTCATATGAACGAACTGACCCGTTATGACCCGTTCGACGATTTCTTCCGCGGTTTCTTCGTTCGTCCGATCGAGATGGGTAAGGGTATCGAAGCACCCGACATGAAGGTGGATGTCAAGGAGCAGGACAAAGCCTTCCTGATCCACGCCGAAATGCCGGGGATCAAGAAAGAAGACATCCACGTCACGATCGACGGCCCAGTCGTCTCGATCAGCGCCGAACGGAAGGAAGAAAAGGAAGAGAAGGAAGGCGGGCGCGTGCTGCGTTCCGAACGCTACTTCGGCAAGGTTTCGCGCAGCTTCAATCTCGGCCAGGACATCGACGAGACGACGGCGAGCGCGAAGTTCGACAACGGCGTGCTCGAATTGACATTGCCGAAGAAGGCAGCAACGCAAGCGAAGCGCTTGACGATCGACTGAGAAGCGGACAGCGAAATTCGGCGCGGGCGAGGCGGCATCCGCAGCGCCCGTAGTGAATGGCGGCGGTAGAATCGCCGCCATTATCCTAAAAACCCCAGTTGACCGCTCCTGAAGGCAAAAAATGCCTGAGAAGATCGAAAGATGTTTCATCTGATTCCGCTCACCGGAGAGGTGACCCCGCTACGCACCCCCTGGCACGCGCCGACGGGCGCCTGGCTTTGTTGCTCCTCCTTGCAGGCATGAGCCTGCCGCGTCGTCGCGTCGCGCCATCCGCCCGCCGGCACGCACCATCGGGCGCGTCCAACTGAGGTTTTTAGGATTATTTTTTCGAGGCCCGTTCCATGACTTCCGAATCGTTGCCAGCCGCCGTCAAGGCGAAAATCCTCGGCGAAGCCTTGCCCTACATCAAGCGCTTCTTCGACAAGACGATCGTCATCAAATACGGCGGCAACGCGATGACCGATCCGAAGTTGAAGGACTGCTTCGCCCGCGACGTCGTGCTCCTCAAGCTCGTCGGCATGAACCCGGTGGTGGTGCACGGCGGCGGGCCGCAGATCGAGGATCTATTGCGACGTGTCGGCAAGAAGGGCGAGTTCGTCCAGGGCATGCGCGTGACCGACGAGGAGACCATGGACATCGTCGAGATGGTGCTCGGCGGTCAGGTGAATAAAGAGATCGTCAATCTGATCAACCAGCATGGCGGCAAGGCGGTGGGCCTGACCGGCCAGGACGGCAACTTCATCCGCGCCAGGAAATTGCTGCTGCCCAACAAGGACAAGCCAGAAGAGTTGATCGACATCGGCGCGGTCGGCGACATCACCTCGATCGATCCGTCGATCATCAACTTCCTCGATTCGGGCGACTTCATTCCGGTGATCGCGCCGATCGGCGTCGGTCCGAATGGTGAAACCTACAACATCAACGCCGACGTCGTCGCCGGCAAGATCGCGGAAGTGCTGCAGGCCGAGAAGCTCGTCATGATGACCAACACGCCGGGCGTGCTCGACAAGTCGGGCAAGCTGCTCACCGGCATCACGCCGAAGGAGATCGACGCGATGGTCAGTGATGGCACGCTCTCCGGCGGCATGCTGCCAAAGATCGGCTCGGCGCTCGATGCCGCACGCTCGGGTGTCAAGAGCGTGCATATCATCGATGGCCGCGTCGAACATGCGCTGCTGCTCGAAATCCTGACGGATGAAGGTGTGGGCACGCTGATCAAGTCGAAGTGATGCGATCGCATCGCGTCTGGCTGTTCGACCTCGACAACACGCTGCATGACGCCAACCCGCACATCTTTCCGGCGATCAGCCGGTCGATGTGCCGCTATGTGGCGCAAGAAATCGGCGTCGACGAGACGGCAGCGCGGCAGCTGCGCGACCATTACTGGCACCGTTACGGGGCGACGCTGACGGGACTGATACGCCACCACGGCGTCGATCCGCATCACTTCCTCGCCGCAACGCACGCCTTCCTCGACGATCTGCCCCGTATGCTGGTTCATGAACCGGCGCTGCGCCATGTGCTGAAACGACTGCCTGGCCGCAAGATCGTCTTCTCCAACGCGCCGCGCCGTTATGTCGAAGCCGTGCTGGAGCAAATCGGCATCCTGCCGCTGATCGACGGGATCTGGAGCATCGAGCGGCTGCGCTTCACCCCCAAGCCACATGCTGATGCCTTCCGCCGCCTGCTCTGCCGTGAAAGGCTCGATGCCCACCGCTGCATCCTCGTCGAGGACACGCCAGCCAATCTGCGAGCCGCCAAACGCCTGGGGATGACCACCATCCTCGTCAGTCGCGCGCAGCAAGTGCCTGCTTACGTCGATTGGCGCATAAAATCCGTGCTCGAATTGCCGAAACTGGGACTGAGCCGATGACCGCCCACGGTGACCGCAAACTGCGCATCCTTCAGACGATGGCCGCGATGCTGGAAGATCCGGCCGGGGAAAAGATCACCACCGCCGCACTGGCGGCCCGACTCGAGGTTTCCGAGGCCGCGCTCTACCGCCATTTTCCCAGCAAGGCGCGCATGTTCGAGGGTTTGATCGACTTCATCGAAAATGCGCTGTTTTCGGTGGTCGGCCAGATCGTCGCCGAAGAAGCCCACGGGCTGCGCCAGGCCGAGCTGATCCTCGCCGCGAGCCTGCGTTTCGCCGGCAGGAACCGGGGGCTTACGCGCCTGATGATCGGCGATGTGCTGGTCCATGAACACCCGCGCCTCATGGCACGCATCAATCAGCTTTTCGAGCGGCTCGAAGCCTCGCTGAAACAGGCGTTGAAGATCGCCGTCGCTCAGAAAGACTTGCCGGCGGAGCACGACTGCGCCGCACATGCCGATTTACTGGTCTGCCACCTGCTCGGCCGCCTGCAGCGCTTCGTCAGGAGTGGTTTCAAGGACGATCCGCTCAGCCACTGGGCCGCCCAGTGGCCCTTACTGGCCGGCTAGCCGTTGCGCCGCTTCCAGGGCGAAATACGTCAAGATGCCGTCAGCCCCGGCGCGCTTGAAGGAAAGCAGCGCCTCCATCATCACCGCATCGTGGTCGAGCCAGCCGTTTTGCGCGGCAGCCTTGAGCATCGCATACTCACCGCTCACCTGGTAGGCGAAAGTCGGCACACCGAAGCTGTCCTTCACCCGCCGCACGATGTCGAGATACGGCATGCCGGGCTTGACCATCACCATGTCGGCACCTTCTTCGAGATCGAGCGCCACTTCGCGCAGCGCCTCGTCCGAGTTCGCCGGATCCATCTGGTAGGTATATTTGTTGCCCTTGCCGAGATTGGCCGCCGAGCCGACCGCATCGCGGAATGGGCCGTAGAACCTCGAAGCGTACTTGGCCGAATAGGCGAGGATGCGCGTATGGATGAACTTCTGCGCATCGAGGGCCTCACGGATCGCCTTGATGCGTCCGTCCATCATGTCGGACGGCGCTACTACATCCGCCCCGGCCTGTGCGTGAGTCAGCGCCTGCTTCACCAACGCTTCGATGGTCTCGTCGTTCATCACGTAACCGCTGGCATCGATCAGCCCGTCCTGGCCGTGACTGGTGTAAGGGTCGAGGGCCACGTCGGTGATCACGCCCAGTTCCGGAAATTCCTGCTTCAGTTTCGCCACCACGCTCGGTACCAGCCCTTCCGGATTCCACGCCTCGCTGGCATCCTCGCTTTTCTTCGCGGCATCGATCACCGGAAACAGCGCGAGCGCCGGAATACCCAGTTTCAGCGCCTTTTCCGCGACCGGCAGCAGGCGGTCGAGTGTCATGCGCATGACCCCGGGCATCGAGGCGACCGTTTCGGTCTTGTTACTGCCCTCCAGCACGAACACCGGATAGATGAAATCGGCGGCGGTGAGCACCGACTCGCGCATCAGTCGGCGGGAAAACTCGTCGCGGCGCATGCGGCGCATGCGCGTGCTTGGGAAAACACCCTTGATGATCATGGTCTTGGCTTTCGAAAAATACTTGAACTTTTTGCTACGTTACCTATCTTAGTGCTTGGACGGTGTTGAATCGTCCCCCGCTTTCCCTCCCTGAGCGGGTGCCTCGACGCCCGTCGAGGCATTTGGGCTCTCGGCTTTCTCCCCTTTGGCCGAGGGCCCTTTCTCTTTCTGGTCCAGCCATCTGCCGATCACCTGCTCGACCTCATCGATCCCGGTCTTCTTCAGGCTCGAAAAAAGCTGCACGCCGATCGCTACCCCCGAAAAGTCGACGCTGGCGAGACGGCAAGCCGCGGCCAGGGTCTTGGCCTGCTCTTGCCGGGTCAGCTTGTCTGCCTTGGTGAGCAGGCAGTGGATCGGTTTGCCGGTACGGCCGAACCATTCGATCATCTGCCGATCGAGCTTGGTGAAAGGGCGGCGCGCGTCCATGATCAGCACCAGACCGACCAGGGCGGCGCGCTGTGTCAAATAGTGCTCGAGCAAGTTTTGCCATTGCCTGCGCACTGCGTCCGGCACCTCGGCGTAGCCATACCCCGGCAGATCGACGAGCGCTGCGCCGCATTTGAGACGAAATACATTGATCAGTTGGGTGCGTCCCGGCGTTTTCGAGACGTAGGCCAGTCGGGTGTGACCAGCCAAGGCATTGATCACCGAAGACTTGCCGGCATTCGAACGGCCGGCAAAGGCGATTTCCGCGCCGCCGGCCTGTGGCAGATTCTGCGGATCGGCGACGGAAATCTCGAAACAGGCGTGGCGGAAGAGAGAAGAGGTCATTGACCGACCCGGAAGTGGAGTATCAACTGAAATCAAGCTGATATAGAATAGCGCGTTTATTGACCAGACAGTTATATGAGGAGCTTCAGATGAGCCGCGACTCGATCCCGTTGAAAGTGTCTCTGTTGTCCGCGGCCGTGTTGTCGCTGGCCGCCGGTGCTTTTGCCAACGCCCATGCCAATGAGGCAGACAAACCCGCCAGCTATGCGGGCGATCCTGCCAAAGGCAAGGAAATCGCCGCCACGGTCTGCGCAGCCTGCCACAATCCCGACGGCAACAGCGCGACCCCGGCCAACCCGAAACTCGCCGGTCAGCATGCCGCCTATCTCTTCAAGCAAATGAAAAACTTCAAGGGCGGCCCCGACGGCAAGCCCGAGCGCGTCAATGCGATCATGAACGGCATGATCGCTCCTTATGACGAGATGCAAATGAAGGATCTCGCCGCCTGGTTTGCCAGCCAGAAGCAGGTTGGCGGCGAAGCGAAAGATCGCAACGCTCTCGAACTGGGCCGCAAGCTGTATCGCGCCGGCGACGCCTCGAAAGGCTTGCCCGCCTGCGCAGGATGCCATGGTCCGGCCGGCAAAGGCATTCCCGTCCAGTATCCGCGCATCGCCGGCCAGTATGCGGAATACCTCGAAGCGCAGCTGAAAGCCTTCCGCAACGGCGAGCGCGCCAACGACCCCAACAAGATGATGCGCATGATCGCGATCAAGATGACCGATGCGGAAATCCACGCCGTCGCGGATTACATCGCCGGCTTGTATTGATGCGGATTCCCGCGCCGGATGAGCGGGCGCGCGTTCCCGACTGAAACCCACAGGGGCGGCAGCAAGCCGCCCCTGTTCGCTTTCGGGGTGCCAGCATGAAATCGTTCGGCATCCGCGCCCGCATCCTGTTCGCCGCCGTCGGGCCAGCGATCCTGGTGGCCGTGCTGGTCACCGGCATGTTGATCCTGGGCCAGATGCAGCAGGCAAAGACCGAACAGCACCGTCGGCTTTCCGCAGTAGCGCGGCAGTTGTCTGCCCTGGCGGAGTACAGCTTGTTCGTCGGCAATGTCGAGGCGCTGAAAAAGCTCGTGCTGGTAGCGCGCCAGGAACCAGACATTCTCGCCGCCGCCTTCCTCGACGGCAAAGGGCACGTGCTGGCGAGCACGCTGCCGCGCACACAGCTGCCCCCCATGGAACAGCTCATCCCGGGGTTCGAAGCACCTGGCAGGAGCGCCGCGACCGAACATTGGCATGTGCTGACGATCCAGCCCACCCAGCTGGCGGAAGTCGATCCCTACACCGCGCCCGCGCAAGCAGGCGACGCGGCAATACTGGGGCACTTGGTGCTCAAGGTGTCGTCGCGCGCGCTGCATGACGAAATTCGCGCCTATGCGCTGAAGACTGCGGCGCTTTCGACGTTTGTCCTGGTGTTGGCGATCGGTCTGGCCATCGCCCTTTCCCGTGGCCCGATCCGCGCCTTGACGGAGATCGATGCCGTCGTCGCCGGCGTCAAGCGCGGCGACTTCTCACAACGCGTCGAGGTGCGGGGCAATGACGAACTGGGCCGGTTGGCGCAAGGCATCAACGAAATGGCGGCAGCGGTGGGACAAAGCCAGGAACAGCTCGCCGAGCGCATTCTCGAAGCCACCGCACTGCTGCGCCATGAGCGCGATGCGGCCGAACAAGCGGCGCGCGCGCGCAGCCGTTTCTTCGCGGCAGCCAGCCATGATCTGCGCCAGCCGGCCCAGGCGCTCGGCCTCTTCGTCGCGCGGCTGCTGAAGGACGATCCACCGCCGGAATTCGTCCCGAAACTGCGTCAGCTCGCCCAGACCGTCGGCAATCTTCAGCAACTGCTCGGCACCTTGCTCGATTATTCGCGTCTCGACGGCCAGGTGGTCCAGGTCGAACGTCAGCCGGTGCGCGCGACGCAGGCCATCGGCCAAGTGGTGGAGAGCTTCGCCGATGCCGCTGCGGAAAAGGGATTGACGTTACGCAGCCGCATCCATGACGACTGGATCCTCACCGACCCGGCATTGCTGCACCGCATCCTGATCAATCTGGTAGGCAACGCGATCCGCCACACCCATCGCGGCGGCATCCTCGTCGCCTGTCGGCGGCGGGGCAACGCCGCCCGCATCGAGGTCTGGGACACCGGCACCGGCATTCCCCCCGAGGCCCATGAGACGATCTTCGACGAGCTGGTGCAGCTCGACAATCCGGAGCGCGATCCAGAGAAGGGATTAGGCCTGGGGCTGGCCATCGTCCGTAAATCCGCCGCGCTGCTCGATCACCCGCTGACGCTCTGCTCGCGTGTCGGGCAAGGCTCACGTTTCGCGCTGACGGTGCCGCTCACCTCATCTGCGGCCAGCCTGGGCGCCTTCGAAGAGCGGCCGGATTCGGCCCAGTGTCCGATTTTGCTGATCGGTCCAGTCACTCCGGAACACGAGGAACTGATCCACTTGCTCGACAACTGGCATTTCGCAGTAACGCAGGTGGCCAATCCCGATGCCGTCCAAATAGATGGCGAGTGCCTGCCGCGCTGTGTCATTCTCGATCTGCCGGGCGGTGCAGCCGGTGTCGAACGCAGCCTGGCCTGGCTCAACCGTGCCGCGGCAAAAATGGGGCGACCGCTGCCCGCGCTGATCATCGGCAACGGACCGGTGCCGACTTTGAGTGAGCCGTCCAGCGCAACGCCGCACTTGCTGCTGATGCGCCCTTTCCGGCCGGCGCGGTTGCGCGCGTTGCTCGACCGGCTGCTCGCGCTCGACGACGACGCGGAATGATCCTAAAAACCTCGGTTGGACGCGCCCGATGGTGCGTGCCGGCGGGCGGATGGCGCGACGCATTGAGGCAGCAGGCTCATGCCTGCAAGGAGGAGCTTTAATGCCAGGCGCCCGTCGGCGCGTGCCAGGGGGTGCGTAGCGGGGTCACCTCTCCGGTGAGCGGAATCAGTGAGACATCTTTCGATCTTCTCAGGCATTTTTTGCCTTCAGGAGCGGTCAACTGGGGTTTTTAGGATGATAGGTCAACCGAGCCGACGGTGAAAGCGCATCACGGCGCGGCCAGATGGTTGCGGGCGGGGCGAAAGTTTCCAGGCATGGCCGTAGACGATCTCGAACCGCGCCGGCAACAAGCCCGCCGTGCGGGGCCAGACAGAGAAGAGCCTGCGCCAGCCGCGAAAGCCTTGGCGGCCCAGCAGCCCGTCGCGCACACCGAGATGGCGCAGGTCGGCAAGGAAGGCGTGTGGGGTGCGGTAGGTCAGCGTCAGCATCTCCATTTCCATCACCGGATCGCCGAAACCGGCGGCCATCAGCAGATCCCCGACATCGTGCATATCGACGAATGTCTTGCCGCTCCACGAAAGGCCGAGCTGGCCCGCGCACTCGCGTATTTCCTTGAGCGTATCTGGGCCCAGCAGCGAAAAGTGCAGTAGCCCCCCCTCGGCCAGTACGCGATGCAATTCTGCAAACGCCGGGCGCAGATCGGGCAGCCAGTGCAGCATCAAGTTCGACCAAACCAGATCGAGGCTGCTCTCGGCGAATGGCAATGCGCGCACGTCCGCATTCACACAGCGTGGGGCCTTGCCGCGCAATCGATCCCACCAGCCTGCGTGTGCGCGCACGGCTTCGAGCATCGGCAGCGCGTAATCGACCGCCAGCGGCAGCGCCTCGGGATAGCGGCGCATCAGCGCGCGCACGCCATCACCGGTCGCGCAGCCGATGTCGGCAAAACGCCGCGGCGTAAGAAGCACACAGGCGAGGCGATCGGCCATGCGGCGGCCCACCTCGCGTGCCAGCACGGCGGCATTATCGTAGGATGCGGCTGCAGCCGCGAAACTTTCCCGCGAACTCATCCAGGCATTATCCGCGATCGACTGTGACCCTGAAAGCGCTCCTCACCCGCTGGTTCGACGAACTGCTCCCACGCGCCTGTCTGCTCTGCGGCGCGCGCGCCCGTGCGCCAGTCTGCGCCGATTGCGCGGCGGATCTACCGCGTCTTTCCGGCCCCCTCTGTCCAGTGTGCGCCAGGCCGCTGGGCGCACCGGCGCAAGCCTGTGGCGCCTGCCTGAAAGCGCCGCCCGCCTTCGATGCCACCCTTGCGCCGCTCGTTTATGCCTTCCCGGTAGATGGTTTGGTGCATCAACTCAAATACGGGTGCCGTCTTCCCAGCGCCGAGTTTTTCAGTCGCGTGATGCTCGCCGGCTCGCGACCGACGGGCGATCTGCTGATGCCGGTGCCCTTGTCGCCACAACGACTGCGCGAGCGCGGTTTCAACCAAGCGCTGGAAATCGCCAGGCCGCTGGCATCTGCACTGGGCTTGCCGATCGACGCCACCAGCCTTTACCGACAGCGCGACACACTGCCGCAAAGCCGCCTGCCCTGGCGCGCCCGACAAGGCAACGTCCGCCATGCCTTCGCCTGCCGCCGCGATCTTGCCGGCCTGACGGTGATCGTCGTCGATGACGTGATGACGACCGGCGCAACACTCGCCGCCGTCGCAACCGCGCTCAAAGCACGCGGCGCCGCACATGTCGTCAATTGGGTGGCGACGCGAGCAGTAAGCAGGGGCCCCGCGTAGCGGGGATGCGCACGCCCGCGAGCGGCGCCAGCCGCCGACCCACTCGACCGTCCAGCCCGCGATGGCCTTGAGGAGGCGGCGACGCGAGCAGTAAGCAGGGGCCCCGCGTAGCGGGGATGCGCACGCCCGCAAGCTTCGCCAGCCGCCGACCCACTCGACCGTCCAGCCCGCGATGGCCTCAAGGAGGCGGCGACGCGGACAGTGAGGAGGTCCTGAGTTTCTCTTCGACGCTACTGCGCATTTCAGCGGGCAGGTTGCCGGTCTCGCGCGCCTTGGCAAAGGCCACTCTGGCTTCGTCTCCACGTCCGGCCGCTTCGAGCGCCAACCCCAGGCCGAACCACCAGCGCCCCTCGGCGGGACGCAGACGCAACGCAGCCTCGTAATGCTGTGCGGCTTCGTCATGAAGCTGCCGTTTCTGCAGCAGGAAGGCAAACAAGGCCTGGAAGTCGGCATCGTTCGCCGCATGCGCCGCATGGCTTTCCAGCGTCTTCAGTGCCGCCTCACCATCGCCATGTTCATACTGGAGCCGTGCCAGGAGCGTCGCCCAAGGCGTGCGTGTCGGTTCGAACGACAAACCTTCCTGCGCCACCTGTTTCACTTCCCCCCACTGGCGTAGATTGGCCAGAACCGCGAGCAATGCCTGACGCGCCTTGGTGTGCCGGGGCTCGATTTCCAACGCATGACGCAACAAGGGCAGCGCCGCGCCATGATCGCCCTGGGTCGCTGCCTGCATGCCCTTGCGATACTCGCTTTCGGCCAACGCGTTTTGCCCTTCTGCGGCCTTGGGTTGTTTGTCGATCCGTCCATCAGGAGTGGGAGTCCTGGCAGAGCGGGGAGCGTCCGGCTCGGCCGGCGGCAGCGATGGTGCAAAGCTCTTGCCGCTGTCAGGCGGCGACGCTGCCCTTGGAGAATGCACCGGTTGCAGCGGTGGTGCGGTGGGCTTGTCAGTGGAGGCCTTCCGTGATTCGGTCGGCTTGCTCGGCGTTGCAGCGGCCGACATTTTGGCTTTCTCGGCCGGTGTCGATTTGGCATTCGGTGAGGGCGAGGGTGACTGCAAACTCGCACTTGCGGCAACCGGCTTCACTTTGAGTTCTGCCGGCGGAGATGGCGGTGCCGGCTCGACAAGGGCACTCTGCAGTTCTTGCTGCGCAGTAGGCATGGCGGCAGGGACTGATGCGGTTTGGGGCGCAGCGGCTCGGTCTAAAGCAGTGACGGGTGGCTGCGAAGTCCGGCCAATGAAGAACGAGACCGCCACGGCGCCGATGAGCAGGCCGATGACCAGCAGCACCCACGACTGCTTGTTGCGCCGTGGTTCCGGGGGCAGGGTGCGCAGGCCGGCTGGCAGGCCGGCACGCTCTTGCTGGCTTGCCTGACGGGCATCGAGATCGCGCAACATCTGGTTGATGATACTCATCCCCTCGTTCCTCTCTACCAGACCCACCAGGGCTTGTCGCGCGCACCCTCGGTGTCGCGCGCCGCAGCTTTGATGTGTCGCGGTTCGACCTGTAGCCGGCCTTCACCAAAGGCCACCAGCAAGGCCTTGTTGGCCAGAATGTTGATGAGCCGTGGCGTACCCCCCGAGCGATGGTAGAGCGCCCGGAGCGCACGGGGGGTGAACAGCGGCTCACCCCGGTAGCCCGCCGTCGCCAGGCGCTGTGCGACATAGCGCTTCACCTCTTCTGCATCGAGGTGCTGCAGCCGATATGAGAAGGCGATACGCTGACGCAGCTGGCGGGCCGAATGCCGTGCCAGCATCTCGTCCAGCTCCGGCTGCCCGAAGAGAATGATGTGCAGCAGTTTGCGTTTCTCGGTTTCGAGATTGGACAGTAGGCGCAGGCTTTCCAGGGTCACGCGTGGCATGGTCTGCGCTTCGTCGATGCACAGCACCACCTTGCGTCCTGCGGCGGCGAGCTCGAGCAAGCGCTGATTGATGCGCTTGACGAGCCGCGCGATGTCCTTCGCCCCCTGCTCCGCCCCCAGCTCGTCGGCGATTTCGAGCAACAGCTCGCGGGGATCCATTTGCGGATTCGGGATGTAGGCGGCCTGCCAGTCGTCGTCCAGCTCGTTCAACAAGCTGCGGCACAGCAGGGTCTTGCCGGTGCCGACCTCGCCGACCACCTTGATGAAGCCTTCGCCGCTCGCCAGGGCGAAATGCAGCAGGTTGATGCCTTCCCGATAGCTGCGGCTCGGATAGGCGAACTCGGTATCGGGCGTGATGCCGAACGGTAGCTGGTTCAGACCGAAATGGGCAAGATAAACGCTCACTGCAAGGGCACGGTGAGGGGAGGCAGGTCGAAATTGCGCAGACGCTCGCCGCTTTGCCGCAGGTCATCCAGCCAGGCGCGATCGTCGCGGATGATGGTCGGTTTGAGGAGGATCACCAGCTCGCGTTTTTCCAGGCTGCTGCCGCGCTGCCCAAACAACACGCCGGCTGGCGACGAAACGGTGCCCGGCAGGCCATTGCGATTGCTCGTCTGGCTTTGCGTCATCAGGCCGCCGATCGCGACGATGTTGCCATCCTGCACGCGCACGATGCTGTCGGTTTCATTGACGCTCGAGGTGGCGAGCGGCAACTTGAACTGGCCGAGTGCGCCGAGATCGATGACCTTCTCCTTCTCGGAAACCGCACTGACCGCCGGATGGATGTGCAGGATGATCTTGCCTTCTTCGTCGATCTGCGGCGTCACATCCAGCGAGATACCGGAAAAATACGGTTGCAGCGTCAGATTCGGCGTCGAGGTGGTACCCGCGGCGGTGCTGGTCGTGGTCGAGGTGACGTTGGTGACGAACAGCTCATCGGTGCCG
Organism: Sulfuricystis multivorans; assembly: GCF_003966565.1. NCBI lineage: Bacteria > Pseudomonadati > Pseudomonadota > Betaproteobacteria > Nitrosomonadales > Sterolibacteriaceae > Sulfuricystis > Sulfuricystis multivorans. The sequence goes on from NZ_AP018718.1 coordinate 2,270,217, forward strand.
ACTTTCAGCACGGCCTTCTGGTTGTTGAGCGTCGCGATGCGCGGGCTCGACAGCACCGAGACCTGGCCTTGGGTTTCGAGGAAGCTGAGCAGCGCCGCGAAGTTGGCGGTCTGGAACGCGAGACCGACGAAACCATTGCCGAGCGCCGTTGCCGCTAGCGAACCCGCCACGCCAGGCAATGCCGTGAGGTCGGCGCTGGCGAGAGCGCTGCCACTGCCGGTGGCCGCAAGCGTGCTGCCGGGCTGCAGCACACCGACGCTGGCGCGGTGGTTCACGCCGTTGAACGAAGCCCAGTTGATGCCATTCTGGAAACGTTCGGAGAGCTGCACTTCGAGGATCTTTGCTTCGAGCATCACCTGTCGCTCGACCATCACCTGGGTCGCCTTCAAATACTGTTCGACGGCGCGCAGCTCGGCGGGATAGCCACGCACGACGACGACGCCGGACAGGCCATTGACCACGACGCTGCGCCCTTCTCCGCTGACGATGGTCGCCAGCGAGGTTTGCAGCTCACGCCAGAAATCGCTGTCGGTGCTGGTCTGCACCTGACTAGTCAGGCTGCTGGCCGCTTGGCTGCCACCCGTAGCCGTAGGCGGCACGGCCGTGCCGCTGGTCGGCGTCGAGGCCGTACCGGTCGTGCTACCAGCGATCGAACTCGAGGTGACTCTCAGCTCGGTCGCGCCCTGACGGCGGCTGGCCAGATAATTCACCTGGAAGACGCGCGTCTGCAGCGTGTTGGGCTGGATCGTGATGCGGTTGCCCTGGATCGTGAATTCGTAGCCGTAAAGATCGCGGATCGATTCGAGTGCTTCGCGCACCGTCACGTCTTTCAGATCGATGGTGATCGTGCCGGCGACTTCAGGGCCGACCAGCATGTTGTAGCGCGTGCCGCTGACGATGGCCATGAAGACCTGCGCCGCAGGAGCATTGACGACGGAGAGATCGAAGCGCGGCTCGGCCTGCTCCACTTTCGGCAGTTCGATGTTGAGCGGCGGCAGCAGGGCTTTTTCCGATACTTGCGGTGAGGGGCGCTGATTCAGCGCTTGCGCCAGCTCCTCGCCCATCCGCTCGCGCACCAGATCGGGCCGTGCCGGCGGTGTTTGGCAACCGCTCAACGCGAGGGGCAAGGCGAATAGCCACAGGGTTCTGATGAGGATCTCGTTCATCTTTTTTCCTTCCTTGGCGTCTTCTTGACGCCAGGCGTCAGATAGAGGGTCTCGATACCTTGCGGCCCGCGCAGCACGACGAAATCCTCGCCGATCCGCGTCAAGCGAGCCTCGCCGACCTTGCCGCCGAGTTCGACCACGGTGCCGTTGATCATCGCTGCCGGTTTGCCTGCCTTTCTGCGCAGGATCGACTGTAGGCCGCTGGCGGCTTCCTGCGCCGCTCCGCTTTGTGCAGCCGGGCCGCTGTCGAACGGTGGCCGGGTCGGATCGGCGCCCTGTGCCTGGGCGCCAGCGCAGAACCAGAGCATCGGCAATAATGAGATCAAACGACGAGCCATCTTGGATCCAGACTCAAGGTATAGACCGTCAAAGTCAGTTCGCTGACCGGATACGCTTTGACGACCAGATCGAGTTTGCCGCGCAGCAGTTTCTGTGGGCTGGCATCGAGTTCGGCAACGTAGGCGAGCAGATCGTGATAGCCGCCGGCCAGCTTGATTTCGATGCCATGCTGATAGAGATTGGCGCTTGCCTGAACAGCGCTTTCCGGTTTTGCCGCATCTGCTGCGACGGGGGCGTCATTCGCGCTGGTCTCCGCTTTCGCCTGCTTTTCGACGAGTGGCCGAGGAGGCAAGGTTGCCAAACTCACCAGCGTCAGCCCGCGATGGCGGGCCAGCACCCTTTGCAACAGGGCCGGTATGCGCTCGGGTGGGATCAGCGTGTTGCCGTAGCCTTCGATTTCGCGCTCGGTGAGCGCGAGTTCCGCCTTCAGGCGCTCGATGCTCGCGCGGATTGCGGCATTCGGATCGCTGGCGCTTGCCTTGAGAGCGGTGACCTGTTCTTCCAAGCGGCTTTGCTCTTCTCGCTGCTGCGCGAGAGTGGCCTTGAGCTGTTTCGCCTGCAACAGTGCAGGTTCGATCCACAGGCTGTAGCCGCCGAAAAACACCGCCACTGCCGCCGCTGCGGCGATCAGCATCTTTTCGCGCGGCTGCAGCGCGGCAAAACGTGCGCTCCAGCCTCGCCAGCGTGCCTGCCAAACGCTCATCCTCGTCCTCCCTCGGCTGCAACAGATGCCCCCTCGCGCTTGACCGGCAACAGCGTGAATTCGTGGAAAGGTGGTAGCCGCGGCGCCGCAGTCGTACTGCCGGCAGGCAGCGGCTCGGGCTTGCCCTCACTGACATTGAGCGCGGCAAATGCCTGTCCGCGCATCGCCGGCTCGCGCTCCAGACGCCGGATGTATTCGGGCAGCAAGGCCGGATCAGTCGTCCGGCCGCGGATTTCCATCACGTTGTTTGCTGCATCCCAGGCAAAGCCGGTGATCCAAACACCGGGCATGGTCAGATTCGCCAGTCCGCGCAGCGGGTCGGCAAATCCGGGGGCATCCGCCGCCAGCCGCTGGCGCAAGGTTTGTAGCACGATGCCGCGCGCTTCGGCCAGTTGGCGCAGCGAGGCCAGCTCCCGTTCGAGACGCGCATCGGCTTTCCGTTCCTCGGCTTCTTTGCCGAGCGCTTGCACCTGGCCACGCAACTCAGCCAAACGGGCTTCTCCCGCCGCCGTCTGGGCCCGCAACTGCGGCAGGCCGCTGCGGGCCATGAGCCCCGCAGCCACGACGATCGTGAGCATCATGGTGCCACCCAGCACGAGGTTGGTAAGCGTCAGCCAGTCGCGTTTCTTGCGCAGGGCTGGGTCGTAGAGGTTGATCTGCCCGGCCATCTGTCACTCTCTGAGCGCGGCCCCGAGCGCCAGCCAGGCATCGGCTTGTGCGGCCGGATCATCGAGATGGGGTGTCTGCGTGAAATCCATCACCTCGGCGAGATGCGCGCTCGCCACCGGCAAGGAGAGATTACCACCCAGATATTCGATGAAGGCCCCTGCCTCTGTCTGTGGCATCGGCCCGATCAGCAGGCGCGCGACGTTGATCGCGCCGTAGTTGCGGTCGAAGCTGTCGAGGCTGCGCTGGATGTCGAGCAATACCCGCTCGTAGAGCGCCCCGTCGCGCGGGTCGGCGAGCTCCGCGCTGCCGACGTCGATGTGGCGCGTCATGTAGAGCTCCCCTTGATAGGTGATGACGAGCCTGCCGCCCTGACGATCGAAAGACAGCAAGGCCAGGCCCCGGTTGGCTTCTTCGAACAACGCGGCCAGATTGCGCTGCGCCAGCTCGGGGATGTCGATCGCGGCAAGCGTGACCTTCGCTTCCTGGAATTCCCAGATGATCGGCTGCAGAACGTCATGGCTGGCGAGCACGACCCAAACCTGGGGCGGACGGTTGCCGACCGGGGGAATTTCGAGCAGGTCGATGCCGGCGCGCTCGACGGGGAAATCGACCATCTCTTTCACCCGCCAGCGCAATGCCTCGCGCAGCTCATCGCGCGTCATGCTCGCTGCGTTGGTGGGCAACTCGACTTGCAGCAGCTGATATTGGCCTTCGGCCAGCAGCGTGACACAGCGTTGGCGGCCGAAGCGCCGAGCGCGGCGCAAGCGTTTGAGACTCTCGCCGATGCCGCCTTCGCGTGCATAGCCTTCGCAGGCGCGCACCACGGGCTTGCCGCCGTCACGCGCGACTTCCGCGACGGTCATCCGCCCAGGAGCGAAATCCACTGCCGTCCAAGTTCCGTTCGGTCTGCTTTCTCCCAAAGCCATCTCCGGGCCCATGCTACCGTGTGCCCGGAGTCTAGCGAGCCGCAAAGCGCAGCAAGGCCGGATTAAGCGGCAAAAACCTGGTTAGATGGTAGTGAGGTGCCGTTTCGGCAGCGCCGAGTCTCAGCGGAATGCAATGATCGGCTGATCGACCGATAGGCTTTCGCCGGGGTTCGCAAGCAGGGTGTCGACGACACAGTCGCGCTCGGCTTTGAGCACGTTCTCCATCTTCATCGCCTCGATCTTGGCGAGCACTTCGCCGGCTTTGACCTCCTGGCCGGGGGAGACGGCGATCTGGGTGAGAAGCCCCGGCATCGGCGAGAGCAGGAACTTGCTCATATCGGGCGGCGCCTTCTTCGGCATCAGCGTCGACAGATACGCAGCGCGCCGGGTGAGTACCATCAGATCGGCCTGCTTGCCCCAGTGGAACAACCGATACTTGAGACCCCGCCGTTCGACCTGCATGCAAAACGGCTCGCCATTGATCGTGCCACGATACAGCGGCTGGCCGAATTGCCAGTCGCTGCGAACCGCGTAGGTTTCGCCATCCAGCCGCACATCCCAGCCTCCTGGCGCAGGGTGCACGCTGACCAGGTAATCACCGCCGTCGGTAAGCCGTACGACGAACTCCGATCCCGGCCGGTATTCGTGGCCGGGCATTTGTCCCGAAATTTGCGCATTGCGCGCCTGGTGCTGGCGATGCATCGCGGCGGCGACAATGATCAGCAGCGCCGGATCGTCGTGCGGCACCATCGAAGCGTCGAAGCCCTTCGGATACGACTCATTGATCAGTCCAGTGTCGAAATGACCGGAGACGAAGCGCGGATGCTGCATCAGCGCAGCCTGGAAGGCGATGTTCGATGCCACGCCGCGAATCACGAAAGCATTCAGGGCATCGCGCATCTTGGCGATCGCCCCGTCGCGCGTCGGGGCATGGCAGATCAGTTTCGCGATCATCGAATCGTAATACATCGAAATCTCGCCGCCTTCATAGACGCCAGTATCGACGCGCACCCCGTTGCCCTCCTTCGGCGGGATGAACTTCACCAGCCGGCCGGTCGAAGGCAGAAAGCCGCGGAAGGGATCTTCGGCATTGATGCGGCATTCGATCGCCCAGCCGTCGAGTTTGATGTCCTCCTGCCGGAGGGGTAGTTTTTCGCCGGCAGCGACGCGGATCATCCACTCGACGAGGTCGAGGCCGGTGATGCATTCGGTGACCGGATGCTCGACCTGCAAGCGCGTGTTCATCTCGAGGAAGTAGAAGCTCTTGTCCTTGCCATTGACGACGAACTCGACGGTGCCGGCGGACTGGTAATTCACCGCCTGCGCCAGCGCCACTGCCTGTTCGCCCATCGCACGGCGCGTTTCCGGATCGAGGAAGGGCGAGGGCGCCTCCTCGATCACCTTCTGATGGCGGCGCTGGATCGAGCATTCGCGCTCGTGGAGGTAGACGATGTTGCCGTGAGCATCACCGAGCACCTGGATCTCGATGTGGCGTGGCTCCTCGACGTATTTTTCGATGAACACCCGATCATCAGCAAAGGCGTTCTTCGCCTCGGTCTTGCACGAGGCAAACCCCTCGTGTGCCTCCTTGTCGTTCCAGGCGACACGCAGCCCTTTGCCGCCGCCACCCGCGGAAGCCTTGATCATCACTGGATAGCCGATTTTGCGTGCGATCTCGACGGCCTTTTCAGGCGTGTCGATCGCGTCGTTGTAGCCGGGAATGGTGTTGACTTTTGCGGCGATGGCGAGCTTCTTCGATTCGATCTTGTCGCCCATCTTTGCCACTGAGTAATGCTTCGGGCCGATGAAGACGATGCCCTCCTCCTCCAGACGACGCGAGAACTCGGCGTTTTCAGACAGGAAGCCGTAACCCGGATGCACCGCTTCCGCGCCGGTTTTCTGGCAGGCGGCGATGATCTTGTCCATTTGCAGATAACTGTCCTTCGCGGGCGCGGGACCGATGCACACGGCCTCATCCGCCAACTCGACATGCAGCGCGTCGCGGTCTGCCTCGGAATACACCGCGACGGTGGCAATCCCCATCTTGCGGCAGGTCTTGATGACTCGGCAGGCGATCTCGCCGCGGTTGGCAATCAGGATTTTCTTGAACATGGTGACCTCTAGGATCGATGCATGAGCCGTCAGAGCGGAATGTTGCCGTGCTTGCGCCACGGATTGGAAATGTTCTTGTTCCTCAACATCACCAGCGAGCGGCAGATGCGCTTGCGGGTTTCGTGCGGCTGGATCACGTCATCGATGAAGCCTCGGCTGCCGGCAACGAAGGGATTGGCGAACTTGGCCTTGTATTCGGCCTCGCGTGCGGCGACCTTGACCGGGTCGTTCTTTTCGTCGCGGAAGATGATTTCCACCGCACCCTTTGGGCCCATCACCGCGATCTCGGCCGAAGGCCAGGCGAAGTTCACGTCGCCGCGCAGGTGTTTCGAGGCCATCACGTCGTAAGCCCCCCCGTAGGCCTTGCGGGTGATCACGGTTATCTTCGGCACCGTGCATTCGGCATAGGCATAGAGCAGCTTGGCGCCGTGCTTGATGATGCCGCCGTATTCCTGCGCCGTGCCCGGCATGAAGCCCGGCACATCGACGAAGGTGACGATCGGAATGTTGAAGGCATCACAAAAGCGCACGAAGCGCGCCGCCTTGATCGAACTTTTGATGTCCAGGCAGCCGGCCAGCACCATCGGCTGGTTGGCGACGATGCCCACGGTCTGGCCTTCCAGGCGCGCAAAACCAATGACGATGTTCTTGGCGTGATCGGGTTGCAACTCGAAAAAGTCGGCCTCATCGACGACCTTGTGAATCAGCTCCTTGATGTCATAGGGCTTGTTCGGGTTGTCCGGCACCAGGGTATCGAGACTCATGTCGATGCGATCGGCGGGGTCACTGGTCGGCCGGATCGGCGGCTTCTCGCGGTTGTTCAAGGGCAGATAGTTGAAGAAGCGACGCATGAGGATCAGTGCCTCGACGTCGTTTTCGAAGGCGAGATCGGCCACCCCGGATTTCGTCGTGTGCGTCACGCCACCGCCCAACTCCTCGGCGGTGACCTCTTCGTGCGTGACCGTCTTCACCACCTCGGGGCCTGTCACGAACATGTAGGAACTGTCCTTCACCATGAAGATGAAGTCGGTCATCGCTGGGCTATACACCGCGCCGCCGGCGCAGGGGCCCATGATGAGAGATATCTGTGGGATCACGCCAGAGGCCATGACGTTTCTCTGGAACACTTCGGCGTAGCCTCCCAGGGCCGCCACGCCCTCCTGGATGCGCGCCCCGCCTGAATCATTGAGGCCGATCACTGGGCAGCCGACCTGCATCGCCTTGTCCATGATCTTGCAGATCTTCTCGGCGTGCGCTTCCGACAAAGCGCCACCGAAGACGGTGAAATCCTGCGAGAAGACGAACACCATACGGCCGTTGATCGTGCCATAGCCAGTCACCACGCCATCGGAAGGAATCCTGGTCTGATCCATGCCGAAGTCGGTGCAACGGTGTTCCTTGAACATGTCCCACTCTTCGAAAGTGCCATCGTCGAGCAGCAGTTCGATGCGCTCGCGCGCCGTGAGCTTGCCCTTGGCGTGCTGGGCGTCGATCCGTTTCTGACCGCCGCCAAGGCGCGCCAGCTCGCGTTTTCTTTCCAGTTCTTCGATGATCTCGTGCATCAACGATCTCCTAAAAATACCGATTCAGCAGATTCAAGAGCCGCTGCGCGGCTGCCGTGGGGGAGGTTTCACCCTTCTGAACCGCGCGGGCAAGATCGGGCAATGCGCCTCTCACGGCGGGGTGGGATTGGAAGCGCTGACGCAAGCCCACGTCGATCAGCTGCCACATCCAGGAAAGCGTCTGGCGGCGGCGTTTTTCGGCCAGCGCCCCCGACGCCGTCACGATCTCGCGGTACTCCTGCAAAGTTGCCCACACTGCTGCGATGCCCGTACCCTGCAGGGCGCTGATCTGCAAGACGCGCGGCTGCCAGTTCGCTGTCGCCGGGCGAAGCATGGCGAGCACCGAGCGCATTTGGATGGCCGCGCGTTCCGCCGCAGCAGCGTCCAGATCGGCTTTGTTGTAAATGATGAGATCGGCGAGCTCGATGATGCCCTTCTTGATGGCTTGCAAATCGTCGCCAGCGTTCGGCAGCTGCAACAGGATGAAAACGTCGGTCATGCCCGCCACCTCGGTTTCCGACTGGCCGACGCCGACGGTTTCGACGATCACGACATCGAAGCCGGCCGCTTCGCAAAGAAGCATGGCCTCGCGGGTTTTTGCCGCCACGCCGCCCAAGGCCCCGCCAGCGGGTGAGGGGCGAATGAATGCGGCCTCAGACTGGCTCAAACGCTCCATGCGCGTCTTATCCCCCAGAATCGAACCACCGCTGCGCTGCGAGGAGGGATCGACCGCGAGCACCGCGATTTTCAGCCCTTGTCCGATGAGATGAAGACCGAAGGCTTCGATGAAAGTAGATTTTCCCGCGCCCGGCACCCCGGTGATGCCGATACGCAGGCTCTTTCCCGTCTGCGGCAACAAAGCATCCAGCACCGCTGCGGCACGCTCCTGGTGATCGGGGCGCGTCGACTCGATCAGCGTGATGGCCTTCGCCAGCGCGCGGCGCTGGCCGGCGAGAACGCCCGTGATGATTGCGCGATCTTCGGGCGTGAGTCGGTCGATTTCAGACAATCTCGAAGCTCCGTCCGTCCGGCAGTCGATAACGCTCGAAATCGCGCCGATCGAGCGTCATGATGCAATTGATGCCCGTATCGACGGCGAGCCAGTAGAGCGAAGCGTCGGCAAAGTCCATTTCTCTCTTGCCGGGCTCGGTGTAGGTTCGCATCCAGCCGAGCATGTCTTCGAGATGGGCGGTATCGAAAGGATAGAGCTGGACGCCCCCGAGCGTGACGAACTCGATGAGGTCGTAGCGCTCGGGCGGCTCGAGCAAGTACGCGGCTTCGACGATGCATGGCCAGGTGGTGATGAAGCGCAGCCCCTCGGCATCGGCGGCCAGCATCCTCGCGCGATACTCGTCGTGGTGGCGGTCTTTGCGGCCGAACAGAGCGACCAGCGGACCGGTGTCAATCAGGATGCTTCGCACGCAAGAGCGCCTTGAACTTCTCGCCGCTGTTTTCGGAATACTCGGTCTGCGGCTCATTGACCGCGTAGGGCTGGCGATCGATGATCTGGCGATACAGGGCCGATGGGCTCTTCATACCGAGCACGCGCTCCAGCGCATCCTTGACGACTTCGGACTTGGTGATGCCGCGCCGTCGGGCTTCCTGCTCGACGCGGCTTTCCAACAAAGGATCGAGACGGACGGAAAGAGCCATGATGGAAACCTCCTGAGGTGAAATATTGTATTACAATATCACAGCCATGCGGTCGGTTCAACCCAGATTGTCCATTGGAACGCGAGCGGGTTTCGAAGGCGAGGGCGAGCAGGTTTGCGTTACCGCGACGAGCCAATAGCGGTGCCTATTGGCGAGGAGCGGGGGCGCAAAGATGCCGCCCGCAGCCCGAAAACCGCCGCGTAGGGCGTTGAAATAATCATATCGAATGTTCATGGCGAATCAGCCCGCTCTAATGGACAATCTGGGTTCAACCCAGATTGTCCATTAGAGCGCGAGGCGATTCCGAGGCGAGGGCGAGGCAATTTGCGTCCGCGCGACGAGCCAATAGCGGTGTCTGGCGATACGCGCGGGCGCGAAGGGCCCGCCCGCAGATGATGCGCGCCCGCGCAGTCCAGAATGAAAAGGCTTGCTCACGCTCATCCTTGACAGGACGGTCTAATGGACAATCTGGGTTCAAGCGTTCCGTGGCAAATGCGCCGCCCGGATCGCACGCAGCACCTCTCCGGCGCACTGCGGGATCGGTGTGCCCGGACCGAAGATGCCCTTGACGCCAGCGGCAAACAACGCCTCGTAATCCTGCGCCGGGATCACGCCACCGACGAAAACGACGATGTCGTCCGCACCTTCGGCCTCGAGCGCTGCGATGAGCTTCGGCACCAGCGTCTTATGACCTGCGGCCAGCGTCGACACGCCCACTGCATGCACGTCGTTTTCGATCGCCTGACGTGCGGCCTCCTCGGGGGTTTGGAACAGCGGGCCGATATCGACGTCGAAGCCGAGATCGGCGAAGGCCGTGGCCACCACTTTCGCCCCGCGGTCGTGGCCGTCCTGGCCGAGCTTGGCGATCATGATGCGCGGCCGGCGACCTTCGCTGGCGGCGAATTCCTCGACCTGCTCGCGCACCTCATCCAGCCCCGGAACGTTGCCGAAGGCGTCCGCATAGACGCCAGAGACGACCTGGTGCGTAGCGCGATGCCGGCCCCAGACTTTTTCTAGCGCCTCCGATATCTCGCCGACCGTGGCCCTTGCGCGCGTTGCCTTGATCGCGAGGTCGAGCAGATTGCCCGTTCCCGTTCGCGCCGCATCGCTCAACGCATCGAGCGCCGCTTGCACCGCCGCGCCGTCCCGCAGCCGCCGAATTTCCCCGAGCCGCGCGATCTGCGCCTCGCGCACCGCATGGTTGTCGATTTCGAGAATCTCGACCGGCGCCTCCTTTTCGAGACGGTATTTGTTGACCCCGACGATGACATCCTGGCCAGAATCGATGCGCGCCTGCTTCTCGGCCGCGCACTTCTCGATCTGCAGCTTGGCCCAGCCGGTCTCCACCGCATGGGTCATGCCGCCCATCGCCTCGACCTCTTCGATGATGCTCCACGCCTTGTCGGCCATGTCCTGCGTGAGCTTTTCCATCATGTAGCTGCCGCCCCAGGGATCGATGACATTCGTGATGTGGGTCTCTTCCTGGATCAGGATCTGCGTATTCCGTGCGATGCGCGCCGAGAACTCGGTGGGCAGTGCGATCGCCTCGTCGAAGGCGTTGGTGTGCAGCGACTGCGTGCCGCCGAACACGGCGGCCATCGCCTCGATCGTCGTGCGCACGATGTTGTTGTAGGGATCCTGCTCGGTGAGCGACCAGCCGGAAGTCTGGCAGTGGGTACGCAGCATCAGCGACTTCGGATTCTTCGCGCCGAAGTCTTTCATGATGCGCCACCAGAGCAGACGCGCGGCCCTGAGCTTGGCGATCTCCAGATAGAAGTTCATGCCGATGCCAAAGAAAAACGACAGTCGTCCAGCGAAGGCATCGACATCCAGCCCCCGTTTCATCGCGGTGCGCACGTATTCGATGCCGTCGGCGAGCGTGAAAGCGAGCTCCAGCGCCTGTGTGGCGCCCGCTTCCTGGATGTGGTAACCGGAGATCGAGATCGAGTTGAACTTCGGCATCTTCTCCGCCGTGTAGGCGATGATGTCGGCGATGATGCGCATCGACGGCTCGGGCGGATAGATGTAGGTGTTCCTGACCATGAACTCTTTCAGGATGTCGTTCTGGATCGTGCCCGAGAGCTTGTCCTGACCAACCCCCTGCTCCTCGGCGGCCACCACGTAGCCCGCCAACACCGGCAGCACCGCGCCGTTCATCGTCATCGACACCGATACCTTGTCGAGCGGAATGCCGTCGAAGAGGATTTTCATGTCCTCGACCGAATCGATCGCGACGCCGGCCTTGCCGACGTCGCCGACGACACGCGGGTGATCGGAGTCGTAGCCGCGGTGCGTGGCCAGATCGAACGCCACCGAGACGCCCTGCGCACCGGCCGCCAGTGCCTTGCGGTAGAAGGCGTTCGATTCCTCGGCGGTGGAAAAGCCCGCATATTGACGGATCGTCCACGGCCGCGCCGCATACATCGTCGCCTGCGGGCCGCGCACGAAGGGCTCGAAGCCGGGCAAGGTGTCAGCGAAAGGCAACTGGGCCACATCGGCCTTCGTGTAGAGCGGCTTGACGACCAGCCCCTCGGGAGTCGTCCAGTTCAGTTTTTCCAGATCGCCCTCGGGCGCCGACTTGGCGGCAGCCCTGCTCCAGGCATCGAGGCCTGGAACCATCACTTCCGGATATTTGCGCATGTAATCCACTCCAATGTCGAGTTGTCGTTTTGGCGCATGATGCCAGAAACCCTTGCCGGGCAGTGATCGATACCCCACACGCTTCGCACGCAAGGCGCGATCGCATTCGCGTTTTGCCATGTGCTACTTGCCCGATTCGTGAAAATATCGTGAGTCGCTGAACCCTTCGATTATCGCCGTGAGCCACGCCGTTGTGGTTAGAATCAAGCTTCCGCAACCATCTTGGAGGAGCCGATGTCATGAATAAAGAAGAGAGAAGCTTGTGGGAATTGCGCCCGGGTATCAAGATGGACCAGGAGGTGCTCGAATCCGTCGCCCAGATCGCCTGCGCACTCAAGTCGCTATCCGCCTATACGACATTCGTGATCGAACGCGAAGACTGCCCGGAAGACTTGCGCAATACCGTCGATACCGGCCTTGCCGCGATCGACAAACTTTTCGTCGCTTAACCAGACAGGAGGAAAGAATCAAACATGGCACACATCGTCATTCTCGGCGGCGGAATCGGCGGCATGACTGCTGCTTACGACATGAAGGAGCAGGTCGGCCCCAACGACAAGGTCACGGTCGTCAGCGAACATCCCTACTTCCAATTCACGCCCTCCAATCCCTGGGTGGCGGTGAATTGGCGCACACGCGAGGACATCACCTTCGAAATCGCGCCATATCTCGCCCGTAAGGGCATCGACTTCATTGCCAAGGCGGCAAAAAAAGTTCATCCGGCCGACAATCGCATCGAGCTGATCGACGGCTCCTTTGTCGATTACGACTTCCTGATCATCGCCACTGGACCCAAACTCGCCTTCGACGAAGTCGAAGGTCTCGGCCCGGAAAAATTCACTCATTCGGTTTGTGCGGTCGATCACGCCGTCAAGTCCGGCGCCGCCTGGAACCAGTTCGTCGCCGATCCCGGCCCGATCGTCGTCGGTGCGGTCCAAGGCGCCTCATGTTACGGTCCGGCCTATGAATACGCGCTGATCATGGATACCGACCTGCGTCGCCGCAAGATCCGCAGCAAGGTGCCGATGACCTTCGTCACCGCGGAACCTTACATCGGCCACCTCGGCCTGGGCGGTGTTGGCGACTCGAAGGGTTTGCTCGAATCGACATTCCGCGACAAGCACATCAAGTGGATCTGCAACGCCAAGGTCACCAAAGTCGAAGCCGGCAAGATGTATGTGACCGAGCACAACGACGACGGCAGCGTGAAGAAGGAGCACGAGCTGCCGTTCAAGTATTCGATGATGCTGCCGGCCTTCAAAGGCGTCGATGCGGTTTTTGGCGTCGAAGGGCTGGCCAACCCGCGCGGCTTCACGATCATCGACGAGTTCCAGCGCAATCCGAAATACAAGAACATTTATTCGGTCGGCGTCTGCGTCGCGATTCCGCCCGTCGAAGCCACGCCGATCCCCGTCGGCACACCAAAGACCGGCTACATGATCGAATCGATGGTCACCGCCACGGTGCACAACATCCGCCAGGCGATGGACGGCAAGGAGCCAGATCACAAGGCCACCTGGAATGCGGTCTGCCTAGCCGATTTCGGCGACGAAGGCGCGGCCTTCGTCGCCATTCCGCAGATTCCACCACGCAACGTCAGCTGGTTCAAGAAAGGCAAATGGGTACATTACGCCAAGGTCGGCTACGAAAAATACTTCCTCAACAAGATCAAGAAGGGAAATACCGAGCCGTTCTACGAGCGTTATGTCCTCAAGCTGATCGGCGTCACCCGTCTGCACAAGTAAGCTTCAGTGGCTGCGGACATCCTCACCGCGCGTGACGGTGCCATCCTCACCGTCACGCTGTTCAATCCCGACAAGCTCAATGCGCTGAATACGTCGATGTGGCGGCGTCTGGCGGAGGTTTTCAGCGTTGCCACCGCCGACGCTGCGCTGCGCTGCGTGATCGTGCGCGGTGCCGGCACGGCCTTCGCCACCGGCGGCGATCTCGATGAGATGCACACGCTGCGCGCCACGGTGGAGGGCGCGCTGGCCTATCACCGTCAGGTCGCCGAGGCGCTCACGGCCATTCGTCGCTGCCGTCACCCGATCGTGGCGCAAATCACTGGTCCCTGTGTCGGCGGCGGTCTGGAAATCGCCTGCGCCTGCGATCTGCGCATCGCCGGCGAATCAGCACGCTTCGGGGCACCGATCAACAAGCTGGGATTCTCGATGTATCCGGACGAGCTAGCCGGCCTGCTCGAACTCGCTGGTGAGGCGGTGGTCAAGGAAATGCTGCTCGAAGGCCGGTTGCTGACGGCCCGTGAAGCCTATGAAAAAGGCCTGCTGACGCGCGTCGTCGCCGACGAAACACTCGTCGCGGAGACGCAGGCCACGGTGGAGCGCATCGCCGCCGGCGCGCCGCTCGTCGCACGCTGGCACAAGCAATGGATCGCCCGCCTGCAACAAGGCGTGCCATTGAGCGAGGACGAACGGCGCGCTTCCTTCGCGTTTCTCAGCAGCGCCGATTATGGAATCGGCATGGCAGCGTTCGCTGCCAAGCAGCCGCCGAACTTCACCGGTCGGTAACCAGAGGGAATCCCATGAGAATCTTTCCGCTTGCAATCGCTGCGTTGATCGTTGGCACAGTCCTACCCGCCTTCTCCGCCGGCGCTGCCGGTGCAAGCAATCGAGTCGGCGCTGACAGAACGGCACCCAGCGCGTTCAATCGCCTCGTCATCCAAATCAATGAGGACGATGGCAAGAAATGGATGGCGCTACTCGCCAACATCAAGAATATCCAGGCCGAGCTGGGGAAGAAGAATGTCGCCATCGCCGTCGTCGCCATTGGCAGCGGCCTGGGCATGCTGAAGGCCGATTCGGTGGCGGCCAACGATGTGCTCGATGCCATCGCCGGCGGCGTCGAGTTTCTTGCTTGCGGCAATTCGCTGCAGGCGCAACACCTCACCGCCGACGATCTCGTCGCGGGCGTCAAAATCGTCAAGGCCGGTTATGTCGAAATCATGAAGCGCCAGCAGGCCGGCTGGATCTATCTGCGCCCATGATCGACTGGAATGCCATCGACACCGTCCTGCTCGACATGGACGGCACCCTACTCGACCTCCATTTCGACAACCATTTCTGGCAGGCCCATGTGCCGCTGTGCTATGCGGCAACGAAGGGGCTGACACTCGATGTGGCGCGCGAGGAACTGATGGCACGCTATTCAGCCCGCGCCGGCACACTCGACTGGTATTCGGTCGACTACTGGGAAAGCGAGCTGGAGCTCGACATCATGCGGCTCAAGGAAGAAGTCGCGCATCTGATCCAGGTCCACCCGTCGGTCAGCGATTTCCTTGCCCTGCTGGGCCGGTTGCGCAAGCGCGTGGTGCTCGCCACCAACGCGCATCACAAGAGCATCACGCTGAAGATGGCGAAAACCGGGCTCGAACCGCATTTCGATGCGATCGTCTCCGCCCATGCACTCGGTTTCGCCAAGGAACAGCGCGGCTTCTGGGAGAAGCTCGCCGCGATCGAGCCATTCGAGCCGACCCGCACCCTGCTCATCGACGACAGCCTGCCGGTGCTCGATGCCGCGCGCGACTATGGCATCCGCTATCTCGTCGCGGTGCGCAGGCCCGATACGAAACTGCCCCCCAAAGACACATGCCATTACCCGGCCATTGACAGCTTCACCGAATTGCTCACATAATGAGAATAATTCTCAGATAAGCAATTCATCATTTTGTCCACGACCTCGTCTCGCGCTTCCCACACTTTTCCGCTGACCGGCCCGCTTTTCCACGGCGGTCGCTGTCCGCGCGTCGCCTTGCTCGGCCAGCCCCGTTCGGGAAAAAGCCGCATATTTCGCGCCGCCTCGAGCACTGCCGTGCATCACGAGCGTCTGGCCGGCATCGGCCCCCCCTACCAGGAATGCCGGGTCGATGTCGGTCTGGATCAGATCTCGCTCGTCGATCTGCCGCCGATCGAGACCTTTCATACGCTGTCGAATGACGCGCAAGTGATCCTCAAGTATCTGCTCTGGGGCGATCGCTGGCCGGCCATCGCCCGGCATGAGGCTCACCTGCCCGAACAGTCTTTCGCTGCGCCCGACGTCCTGCTGCTGGTGATGGATGCCACGGCGCTCGAACGCGACCTCGAACTCGCGCTGGAACTCGCGCAGATCGGCAAACCCCTGGTCGTCGCCCTGAACCGCATGGACGAGGCGCGCGCCAAGCGCATGTTCATCAACGTCGGACTGCTTGCCGAGAAACTCGGCGTGCCGGTCGTGCCGACGGTCGCCCACATGGGGCTGGGACTGGCCGATCTGTTCACCACCGTCGTTCGTGCCGCGCGCGAGAAGCGCGCGCCGACCCCGCAGCCGCCTTCGCCGTATATCGCCGCGCATCTTATGCCGATCGCCGAAATCGCCAAAGACCCAGGCGTGGTCGATGCCTTCGCGGTGCCGGCCAGCTTTCTGGCGTTGCAGCTAGCGGAGAACGACGATTATTTCGCTCAGGAACTGCACTGCCATTTCCCGAAGCTCCATCAGTCCCTGCTCGCAGCGCGCGAGGCTGCCGATGCGACACTGCCGCGACCCTTGGGGGAGGAAATCCATGCCGACCGCCATCACCGTGCCGCACTGTTGTATGAGGCCGTCTCGCGGCCGGGCGGCGGCGAGAAGCTGCCCGCCTGGCAACGCTGGTTGGACGAGCTCTTTCTGCATCCACGCTGGGGCTTCGCCGGCACGCTGGTGGTGTTTGCGCTGGTACTGTTCTTCGTCTTCGAGGTCAGCAGCTGGCTCGATAGTCACACCGTCGCGCGGCTGATCATTTGGGCCGAACCCTGGCAGCCAACCGACCTCGCAGGCGTGGTCATGCGCGCAGTCGCCGACGGCCTGATCGGACTGGCGGGCATCGTCATTCCCTACATGATCCCGCTGGTGCTGTTGCTGGTCTTCCTCGAGGAGTCCGGCATCATGCACCGCGTCGCCTTCGTCGTCGACCGTGGCTTTCACCGCCTCGGGCTGCACGGCGGCGTGGCGCTACCGTTTTTGATGGGCTTGGGCTGCAACGTGCCGGCGCTCGCCGCCACGGCGGCCGTCACCCACGGCCGCGACCGCACCGTCGCGGCGCTGCTGATCACCTTCCTGCCCTGCTCGGCACGCTCGGCGATCATCCTTGCGCTGGGCGGCAAGTATCTCGGCGGCTTCGGGGTGTTTGCGCTGTTCATGCTGGCGCCGCTCGTCGTCAGCCTGATTGGCAAGCTGCTCAAACATCGCTACCCGGAAACCACGCCGGGCATGATCCAGCACATCCCGCCCTATGCGTTGCCCAGCCTGCGCCGGCTGCTCTGGAATACCTGGGACCGCAGCCGCGACATCGTCACCATCGTGCTGCCGCTCCTGGTCACCGGCAGCGTCGTGCTCGCATTACTCGCCCACTTTGGCATGGATCGCTGGATCAACCTCGCCTTGACCCCGATCACCCACTGGTGGCTGGGATTGCCCGTGGTGCTCGGCGTGCCGATCCTGTTCGGAGTCCTACGCAAGGAGCTGTCGCTGTTGATGGTCTTTCAGGCACTCGGCACGCAGGAACTCGCCGGCGTGCTCGACACGACGCAGATCGCCACCTTCCTCGCCTTCCTCACCTTCTACGTGCCTTGCGTCTCGACTTTCGCGATGATGCTCAAGCTGCTCGGCAGGCGCGAGGCGCTGTTCTCCGTCATTCTCTCGGTCGGCGCGGCATTGGCGGTGGCCATGGCAGTGCGGCTGCCGCTGGAACTGATCGACTGGGTTTTCTGACGGCGCTGGCGTTCAGCTGATCAGTGCCAATACCAGCGGCGTGGTCACCGACGACAGCAGCGTCGAGAGCACCAGGCCGGCAGCGACCGGCCCCTGTAGGCTGCGGAACTGCTGGGCCATCACATAGACGTTGATGCCCATCGCCAGCGAAGCGAGCAGCGTCACCACCCGGGTTTCCAGCGGCGGCAGGCCGAGTGCGCGTGCCAGCAGCCAGACGACGAGCGGCTGCACCGCGAGCTTGATGGCGCAGATCGCCAGACTCTGGTTCAGCCCCTCGCGGATGCGGTAGGCGGCGAGCCCCATGCCGAGCGCGACGAGCGAAAATGGCACGGCGCCCTGGCCGAGCATCTCCAGCGGCACGTCGATGAACGCGGGGAGCGGGATGCCGGCAAAGCCCCACAGCGTGCCGGCGAGAATCGAAGCAACGATCGGGTTGGTGAGCACGCCGCGCGCGGTCTTGCCGAAGCCATGCAGGGAAAAATCGCCATGGCACGCCCATTCGACCGAGACGGTGACGAGCGTCCAGAGGATCAAAGCGTTGAAGACGATGACCAGCGAGACCGCAGGCAAGGCGGCATCGCCGAGCGTGGTCTTGGCGATCGCGATGCCGAGCATCACGTTGTTGGAGAACACGCCGCCGAGCGCGAACACCGACTGCGCGATGCCGTCGAGCCGAAAGACGAAAAGCGCAATCAACCGGCCAATCACGAAGACGACCAGACAGCCGCCGAAGAAGGCCGCGAGCAGGCGCAGATCGACCGCCGGCAAGCGCGAGAAACCGCTCATCATGCGGAACAGCAGTGCCGGCAGGGCCACGGCATACGCGAAGCGGCCAAGCGCCTCGCCGACCGAATCCGGCCAGCGCCCCGAACGCGCCAGCAGATAGCCCAGCAGCACCAGCAGGAACAGCGGGCTGGCGAGCGAAAAATGCTGAAGAAAGCCGGACATGTGCCGTCCTAATAGTCATGGTTCAGACACCAGCCCTGCAGACGAAACCGGTGGGCCGTGAGGCGATTTGTGAGCGCATGTCGGCGGCCGTGGGTGAAGGGCGCGGATAAGGCAGCCACTTGTCTGAGCGAAGCGAGTTGTGGCTGTCCCGCGCCCAAACCCTACCGGCCGCCCTATGCGCGAACCATGAGCCGAAGGCCCACCGGTTTTCATCTCCAGTTCTGTTTCACGCTAAACCTCGACGGCGGGACGGCAACTGCCGTCCCGCCAGCGCCGACTTTCATGACAACGCGGAGATCACTTCCGGCGGCGCCTGCACCAGCTCGATCAGTACGCCCTCGCCGGCGATCGGAAACTCCTCGCTCGCCTTCGGGTGCAAAAAGCAGATGTCATGACCGGCCGCGCCCTTGCGGATGCCGCCCGGCGCAAAACGCACGCCCTGCGCCGTGAGCCATTCGACGGCCTTGGGCAGGTCGTCGACCCACAGGCCGACGTGATTGAGCGGTGTGGCATGCACGGCCGGTTTCTTTTCCGGGTCGAGCGGCTGCATCAAATCGACTTCGACCTTGTGCGCGCCGCTGCCGATCGCGCAGATGTCCTCATCGACGTTCTCGCGCTCGGAGACGAAGTTGCCGGTCACCGCAAGGCCGAGCATGTCGACCCACAGCCGGCGCAGCCGATCCTTCGACGTCCCACCGATGGCGATCTGCTGGATGCCCAGCACCCTGAATGGTCTGCTCATGTTTTCCCTCTGACGAACAAAACGACGCCGACGACGATCATCGGCAATGAGAGCCATTGTCCCATGCTGACGACGTAGGAGAGGCCAAAAATGCCATGATCCGGCTCGCGGAAATACTCCCCACACCAGCGCGCCACGCCATAGCCCATCAGGAACACGGCTGATACCTGCATGCGCGGTCGTTGTGTCGACGAAAACCACCACAGCAGCATCCACAGCAGCAGCCCCTCGGCGAAAGCCTGATAGAGCTGCGAAGGGTGGCGCGGCAGCGTATCGACGTGCGGGAAAACCATCGCCCACGGTAATTCGGCGCTGGCGGGACGGCCCCACAGCTCGCCGTTGATGAAGTTGCCGATGCGCCCGAGCATGAGCCCGATCGGCACCAGCGGCGCGATGAAGTCGGTGAGCTGCCAGAAGCCCAGGCCATGTCGTTTTGCATAGAGCCCGACGGCGACGAGCACGCCGAGGAAGCCGCCGTGGAAGCTCATGCCGCCCTTCCAGACCGCAAAGATTTCCAGCGGATGCGCGAAGTAGTAGGCTGGCTCGTAGAACAACACCTGGCCGAGCCGGCCGCCGATGACGACACCGAGCACGCCGTAGAAGAGCAAATCGTCGATGTCGCGCGGGGTTAGGCCATGCCACGGCTGACTTTGCACACGCCGCTTGCCCAGCCAAAGGAAGGCGAGGAAGGCGACGAGATACATCAAGCCATACCAGCGCACGGCGAGCGGGCCAAGCTTGAGTGCGACGGGATCGAACTGCGGGTGGATGAGCATCGGAGGGCGGCGAAGGATAAACTAGGGACTGGATTCTACGTTGCCCGCAAAGGAGCTTGCCAATGCCCGTCTATCGTTCCCATACCACGACCCACGGTCGCAACATGGCCGGCGCGCGCGCGCTGTGGCGCGCCACCGGCATGAAGGATGATGACTTCGACAAGCCGATCATCGCCGTCGTCAATTCCTTCACCCAGTTCGTGCCGGGGCATGTGCATCTGAAGGACATGGGCCAACTGGTCGCCCGCCAGATCGAGGCAGCCGGGGGGGTGGCCAAGGAATTCAACACCATCGCGATCGACGATGGCATCGCGATGGGCCACGGCGGCATGCTCTACAGCTTGCCCAGCCGCGACCTGATCGCCGATTCGGTCGAATACATGGTCAATGCCCACTGCGCCGATGCGATGGTCTGCATCTCGAACTGCGACAAGATCACCCCAGGCATGCTGATGGCCGCCTTGCGCCTCAACATCCCGACCGTGTTCGTCTCCGGCGGGCCGATGGAGGCCGGCAAAGTGCGCTGGCATGGTGAGCGGCGCATGGTCGATCTGATCGACGCGATGATCGAAGCGGCCGACCCGAACAACTCCGACAAGGAGGTGGCGGCGATGGAACGCTCGGCCTGTCCGACCTGCGGCTCCTGCTCTGGGATGTTTACCGCCAACTCGATGAACTGTCTGGCGGAAGCCCTGGGCCTGGCGCTGCCCGGCAATGGCACGCTGGTGGCCACACATGCCGACCGCGAGAAACTGTTCGTCAAGGCAGGCGCCCTGATCGTCGAGCTCGCCAAGCGTTATTACGAACAGGATGATCTGAGCGTGCTGCCGCGTTCGATCGCCTCGTTCGAAGCCTTCGAGAACGCGATGAGCCTCGACATCGCGATGGGCGGCTCGACCAACACCGTGTTGCATCTGCTCGCTTGCGCGCAGGAAGCCGGGGTGAATTTCACGATGGCCGACATCGACCGGCTCTCGCGCAAGGTGCCGAACCTCTGCAAGGTTGCGCCCGCGACGCAGAAATACCACATGGAAGACGTGCATCGCGCCGGCGGCATCATGGCCATCCTCGGCGAGCTCGACCGCGCCGGCCTGATCCACCGCGACAGCCCGACGGTGCTCTACTCCTCGATGGGCGAGCAGATCGATCTGTGCGACGTGCGCCGCAATGGCGACGAAAAAGTGCATGAGTTCTTTCGTGCCGCGCCGGGCGGCGTGCCGACACAGCTCGCCTTCTCGCAGAACCGTCGTTACCCGACGCTCGATCTCGACCGCGAAAACGGCTGCATCCGCGACATCGAGCACGCCTACTCGAAAGACGGGGGGCTCGCGGTGCTGTTCGGCAACATTGCCGAGAAAGGCTGCATCGTCAAGACTGCTGGCGTCGATGAATCGATCCTCAAATTCACTGGCCGCGCCCGCGTCTGCGAATCGCAGGAGGAAGCGGTCGAGAAGATCCTGGGCGGACAAATCCTCCCCGGCGATGTCGTCGTCATCCGCTATGAAGGCCCGAAGGGCGGTCCCGGCATGCAGGAAATGCTCTACCCGACCTCATATCTGAAATCGATGGGATTGGGCAAACAATGCGCGTTGCTGACCGACGGCCGTTTCTCCGGCGGCACCTCGGGGCTGTCGATCGGCCACGTCTCACCGGAAGCCGCCGCCGGCGGGGCGATCGCGCTCATCGAAGAAGGCGATACGATCGAGATCGACATCCCGAACCGGCGCATCCATCTCGCCATCGAAGACTCGGCGCTGGAAAGACGGCACGCCGCGATGCTCGCGAAAGGGGAACGCGCCTGGAAGCCAGCGAAACGCGAACGCGCCATCTCGAACGCGCTCAAGGTCTATGCCGCGATGGCGACCTCGGCCGACCAAGGCGCCGTGCGCGACGTTGCGAAGCTGCCATGAACCAAGCCAGCGCAAGCGAGTTCCAGCGGTTGTTCACCGGCCGGCTGTGGTCGGTGATGACCTGGCAGCAGCTCGATGCGTTCTGGCAGCGCATCGACCCGGCGGCCGGCTGGTATGTCTATGCCGTCGGCGAGCCGCCGCCAACCGAACCCGCTTCGGCCGAGGCAGTCGCCGCGTTCATCGAAAAGATCGACGCGCTGCTGCGCCGCGAACATCATCACGACTATTGCGGCATCGTCTATGCAGATCAACTCGATGCGCCGAGCTTCGTGAAGATCTTCGACCCGAACAATCTCGGCGTATCCTGCGGCTTCTCCGACAACCCGCCACTGCCCGGCTGGATCCTTTGCCAGGTGCCGCCGGCAGACCTGAAACCGGCCGCGCCGCTGCCCGAGGGCCGCAAGCGCTGGTGGCGCGCACTGTTTGGCTGATTCTCGAAGGAGAGCAACGATGGCAACTGCAACCAAGAAAAAACCGGCGGCGAAAAAATCTGCCCCACAGCCTGTCCCACGGCGAGCCAAACTGCAAGATACCGGACAGGTGCTCACCGAGCTCAAGCAGCTCGCCAAGGAGCTCAAACAAGCCGCCAAGGGGCTCTCGAAACGCACGGCGGGCAATCCCAAGGAAGTCTCGGCAATCCTCGGCAGCGTCGAGCGCATGACCGCCGACGCCGCCACCAAGTCGCTCGCCGAGGCCGAAGCAGCCAAGCAGCTCGTCAAGGAAGCGCAGACCTCCCTGGGCCGGGATTGGAGCCGCAGGGAGATCGAAGAGAAACTCGCCGGCATCAGCGGTCATCTGACCAACATCATCGTCGCCCAGGAATTCCAGGACTTGGCCGGTCAAGCCTTGCGCAAGGCGATGAAGGCGTTGGTCGGCGCGATCATCGTCGTCGAGAGCGGCGGCCCGACCGAGGAACAGCGCCTTTCGCAAAGGGACGTCGATAGCCTGCTCAAGGACCTGATGCCCTGATCTTTGCCCGACAAAATTAATCAGGTATAGTCGGGTCTCCTGAGCAAGGAGACCCGCCATGAACGCCCCGACATCGCCCCGCTTCAACCGCCTCGCCAGCGAGACTTCGCCCTATTTGCTGCAGCATGCGACCAACCCGGTCGACTGGCTGCCGTGGAGCGCAGAAGCCCTGGCGCTGGCGCGCGCCGAGGACAAGCCGATTCTGCTGTCGATTGGTTATTCGGCCTGCCACTGGTGTCATGTGATGGCGCACGAATCCTTCGAGGACGATGCCGTCGCGGCGGTGATGAACCGGCTGTTCGTCAACATCAAGGTCGACCGTGAAGAGCGCCCCGATCTCGACCAGATCTACCAGACCGCCCACCAGATGCTCACCGGGCGCCCCGGCGGCTGGCCGCTGACGCTGTTTCTCACCCCGGAGGGCACCCCTTTCTACGGCGGCACTTACTTCCCGAAGGAGGCGCGTTTCGGCCTGCCCGGCTTCGTCGAGTTGTGCGAGCGCATCGGCGAGATCTGGCGGACGCGCCGGCATGACATCGAAGCGCAGAACCGCGAGCTGCTCGCCGCGCTGCACCGCCGCACCCCATCCCCCGCGATCGCGCTCGACGAGCGGCCGATCGCCATGCTGAGAAACCTGTTGCTCGGCAGCTTCGACCGTGACTATGGCGGTTTCGGCAGCGCGCCGAAATTCCCGCATCCGACCGATCTCGCCTTCCTGCTGCACCGCAAAGACGACCCGCCGGCGCAGGAGGCGGCGCTGTTTACGCTGCGTCGCATGGCGATGGGCGGCATTCACGACCAGTTGGGAGGCGGCTTCTGCCGCTACAGCGTCGATGAATTCTGGGAGATCCCGCACTTCGAGAAAATGCTCTATGACAACGCGCAGTTGCTCGGCCTGTACGCCGATGCCTTCACGCTGAGCGGCGAGCCGTATTTCCGGGAGGTGGCCGAAGGCATCGTCGGCTGGCTACTGCGCGAAATGACCAACCCCGACGGCGCCTTCTACTCGTCACTCGATGCCGATTCGCAAGGCGAGGAAGGCAAGTTCTACCTCTGGGATCGCGCCGAGGTCGCCCATCTGCTCACGCCCGAAGAGTCGGCGCTGGCGGGACGGCACTGGGGGCTCGATGAGCGGCCGAATTTCGAAAATCGCAACTGGCATCTGAAAATCGCCCAGCCGCTCGC
The DNA here is from genome assembly GCF_003966565.1 of Sulfuricystis multivorans. NCBI lineage: Bacteria > Pseudomonadati > Pseudomonadota > Betaproteobacteria > Nitrosomonadales > Sterolibacteriaceae > Sulfuricystis > Sulfuricystis multivorans. The sequence continues at coordinate 2,294,259 of NZ_AP018718.1, forward strand.
GGCGGGCGAAGAAGCCTTGCGCGACAGCGCGCGCGCCAAGCTCTTCGCCGCGCGCCAACAGCGCGTCCGCCCTGGCTGCGACGACAAAATCTTGACCAGCTGGAATGCGCTGGCGATCGCCGGGCTCGCCCATGCGGCACGGGTGCTCGATCGGCCAGAATGGCTGGCACACGCGCGTCGGGCACTCGACTACCTGAAGACGCAGCATTGGCAAAACGGCCGGCTGCTCGCCACTTCACGCCTAGGCAAGGCGCATTTGCCCGCCTATCTCGACGATCACGCCTTTCTGCTCGCCGCCCTGCTCGAGCTTCAGGAAACCGATCCACGCAACGAGGACATCGATTTCGCACGGCAGCTCGCCGATATCTTGCTGACGCACTTCGAGGACCAGCAAAACGGTGGTTTCTTCTTCACCGCCCACGACCATGAAGCGCTGATCCAACGCTCGAAGAGCGCCCACGACAATGCCTTGCCTTCCGGCAATGGCATCGCGGCGCGCGCCTTGCACGAGCTCGGCGAACTCGTGGGCGACGCACATTACCTCGCTGCGGCACGGCGCACGCTGCAAGCCTTTGCCGCGCCCATGCAGGCGCAGCCGGCCGGCTGTGCGACGCTGATCATGGCGCTCGAAGCCGAGCTCGCCGTCAACCCGCCGTCCTGCGACGGCGTTAATTGCTCTGTGCCGACAGCTGGCTAAAGCCCGGCGGACGAATTCTCAAGCCCGGCGTTTTCCGCTAGACTGGCGCATGCGATTTATCCCTAACCAACCACTACGAGGAACGAAGCAATGAAACAGATCAAACTGATCGCCTCCGCCCTGATCGCCGCCGGCGTGGTCGTCTCCGCTCCCGCCTTTGCCTCTGCCGGCCTCGATTTGGCCAAGAAGAGCAACTGCATGTCCTGCCACATGGTCGACAAGAAGCTGGTCGGCCCGGCCTATCAGGATGTGGCCAAGAAATATGCCGGCCAGAAGGACGCCGAGGCCAAGCTCTTCGAGAAGGTCAAGAAGGGTGGCAAGGGTGTCTGGGGCGAAGTGCCGATGCCGCCCAACTCCGCCGTCAAGGACGAGGACATCAAGACCCTGGTCAAGTGGGTCCTCGATGGCGCAAAGTAATCTGCCTTGATCTGCCTGTATCGTGATGAGAACGGGGAGCCGTGGCTCCCCGTTTTTCATTGCCTCACGGCGTCGCTGCCGCTTTGCTTCCCTGCCCTTGCGCCGCCGGAGAATCCGCCAGCAGAATCAGCCGGGCGATCTCGGCGGTGGAATGCACGCCGAGCTTTTCCATCGCATGCTGGCGATGCACCTGCACGGTCTTGTCGCTGATCGCGAGCTTGCGGGCGATGATCTTGTTGCACTCGCCGGCCGCAAGCAGCTCGACGACTTCGCGCTCGCGCGCCGTCAGGGTGGCGAGCCGTCTGCGTGCCGCCTCGATGCTGGAACGCGACAAGCACTGCTGGATACTCATGCGCACCGCGCGTCCGACGGCGTCGAGCAGCTCGTGATCCTTGCAGGGTTTCTCGAGGAAATCGATCGCCCCGCGCTTCATCGCCTGCACCGCCATCGGCAGGTCGCCGTGCGCGGTCAAGAAAATCACCGGTAGGCAGAGGTCCTGGGCACGCAGCTGGCGCTGCACTTCCAACCCGCCCATCAGCGGCATCAGCACATCGAGCACCAGACAGCCGGGCCGGTTGCGCTCGAAGGCGGCGAAGAATTCTTGGGCCGAGGCGAAGCTGTGCGTGCGCCAGCCCGCCGCATCGAGCAGGAAGCTCAGCGAGTCGCGCATCGCCGCATCGTCATCGACGACATAGATCACTGCATCCCGTTCGTTCATCCGTGTTCTTCCTCCGGCAACCAGAAACTGGCGCACACGCCGACATCCGCGTCATGTAGTTCCAGCGTGCCACCGTGCGACTCGACGATCCCCTTGCACAGCGACAAGCCCAGCCCCAGACCGGCCGGCTTGGTGGTAAAGAACGGTTCGAACAGCCGGGCGCGCTGTTGCGTATCGAGCCCGCCGCCGCGGTCGCGCACCGCGACGCGATAACCATGCTGCTCGGCCGTCAACGAGACTTCGATTGGTGCACCAGGATTGCCATGCGTCGTCTGGGCCTCGATGGCATTCTGCAACAAATTGAGCACCACTTGCTGGATCTGGATCGCATCGGCCCGCACCCGAGCTCCAGCACGAACGCTGTCGCCTTTCCAGACCACTTTGGCCTCGGGGCAGGCGATTCCGAACAGATCGACGGCTTCCTTGACGAGAGGTTCCAGCGCCACCGGCTGGATGCTGCCACCCCCTTTGTGGGCGAATTCGCGGATTTTCTCGATGGTCTGTGCCGCGCGACTGCTCTGGCGTGCGATTTCCCGGCAGACGTTCTGCAAAGGCTCCGCCTCCAGCCGTCCGGTGGCGATGCGCCGGTCGATGCCGCGCGCATAATTGGCGATAGCCGCCAGCGGCTGTTTCAGCTCGTGGGCGATCGCGCTCGCCATGCCGCCGAGGATTGCCATGCGTCCCGCATGTTCAAGCTCGCTCTGGCGTTCGCGCATCGCCGCGGCCAGACGCTCTTTTTCCGCGTGCATCTCGCTGAGCTCGCGGGTGCGGCGCGTGACCAGATAATCGACGCGCACGGCATGGATGATGAGGGCAAACAGCAGCACGGCGACCACGCCGATGCCGACGCGATGCCGCTGGATCAGCGCCGCCAGGGTCTCCTGCTGCAAACGCGCATAGCGGCCAATGCCGAGATCGCGGAACAGTTCATCGACACTGTCATATTGCGCCGGGATCGTCCATTGACTGCCGCTCGGCGAGCGCGGCATCTCGAGCAACGCGATCGTCACTGCCTTGGCCAGCCGAGGAGCGGTATCGGCAAGCGCGGCGAACGGCCAGTCGGGATACAGGCGTGACGAAGTTTGACACGGAAAGCCGGTGATCTGCCGCGGCGAGAGCACGCGCAACGCGCCCGGGGCGATTTCCCCACGCTCGACCATCTGCTCGATCAGGCAGGTCTTGACGATGCCGGCATCGGCCTTGCCGTCGCGCACCGCACGCGCGATCGCCTGGATCGGGAAGCCGACGAACTCCAGGCGCCCCAGGTCGCTTTCCGGATCGACACCGGCCAGTTTCAGCTCGCGCGCCGCGATCTGAAAGCAGCAGAACGCGTCGGGGCTCGCGGCCAGGACATGCTTGCCTTGTAAATCGGTCAGCTCGGTAAGTGGCGCATCCGCGCGCACGATCACCGCCGAGCCGACGGCCTGCGTCGGTGAAAGCGCGAGCGGCGAATCCAAGGTCACCAGCCGCGTCAGCCCGTCGCTATGTTCGAGCTCGCTGTAATTGCCGGCATTGGTGATCACGAAATCGACGCTGCGCTCATGCACCGCCTGGCGCAGTCCCGGGTGATCGAGAGCGACGAGGACGAAATCGAGCTGCGGCAGACGGCCTCGCAGCCAGTCGAAAACGTAGGCCCACTCCGCTTCGGCGCTCTCGATGCCCTTATCCGCGAGCACCGCGACGCGGATCGTCTGGCGCACCATCGCCCGGTGCTCTTCAAGCGCAGCGGCAGGGGCCGACAGAAGGAAAGATAGCCACGCCGCCCATAACACAAAACCTCGAAACAGTAAATTGGGCAATTCATTTACCTCGCTTGGGTAATCGGCCAATATCCAGCCGCGCCTCGCGTCTCTATAGTCCCAAAAATCGAGTTTATCGGATGGTTCAACCCACGGAGGAGGAAAAAGCATGACGACCGCAAAAGAAACGGGCTTCGTAGGTAAACTGCCCGGTGCGCTGCCCGGTTTGGCGCTGCTGATCGGCACGATGGTGGTGATCCGGCTCTGGGTCGAGCCGTGGATGGCCAACGCCGTGGTCTTCGGCCAGAAAGGCTGGCTGATCAAGGTCACGCACCTCAATTACATTCTGCTTGGCATCATCATGGGCATGCTTTACCGCAATGTGCTCTTCGGCGGCAAGCTGCCGGAAGTGTTTGCCGATGGTTTCAGGCTGTCGCGCCTGTTCATCAAGACTGGCATCATCTTGCTCGGCTCGCTCTACACCGTGCAGGCCATCGTCAAGCTCGGTGCGCTGGCGATCTTCCTGATCGGCGGCTTCGTCGTGCTGTCGATCGTGATGGTGTTGTGGCTCGGCAAGCTTTTCGGCATGGAGCGTTCGATGACCGGCGTGATGGCCAATGCCTGTTCGATCTGCGGTGTGTCCGCGGCGGTCGCTACCGCGCCGGCGGTCGAAGCCAAGGCCGCCCACGTCGCCTATGCGATCGCCACCATTCTCGGCTTTGGCATCCTGACGATGTTCATCAGCCCTTTCATCGGCCATGCGCTGGGGCTCAACGACCTGCAATACGGCGCCTGGGTCGGCACCGGGATCCTCAATTCCGGTCAGGTGCTCGCCGCGTGCCTCGCGTTCAACCCGACCGTCGCCCCCGGTACTGCCGTCTCCGTCGGCGAAATCTGGAACATCATGCGCGTGATCTCGATCCCCTTCGCCGTATTCGCCGTCACCGTCTGGTACTGGGCCGGCCATGAGCAGCCGCAGGGACAACGCAAGTCGCTCACCACCCTGCTGGTCGAAAAATTCCCGGTGTTCGTGCTCGGCTTCCTCGGCATGGTGCTGCTCACCAGTATCGGTGCCTTCGGTGATGCCGGTATCAAGGGTGGGCCGCCGGCTTCTGCGACGATCAAGATGATTCGCGACTGGATGCAGTGGATCTTCGGTATCGGCCTGGTCGGCATGGGCGGTTACATCGACTTCAAGGAGCTCCGCCAAGCCGGCGGCACGCCGCTCAAGGTCGGCCTGATCGTCGGCGTCACCAAGTATGTGCTCGCGCTGGTCGTGGTGCTGTTGATCCGCGACTATCTCGTCGAAATTTGATTCAGAGGAGGACGTCATGGCAGAAGTGAAAATCGGCTCCGAAACCGTCGCCAGCGCCGCGAAGGGAAAAATGACGCTGTTCCGCGACGACCGACAGGAAGACTGGGGAGCGATCGTCTTGAGCATCCTGATCATCGCCATCATCGTCCTGCTGACCATGAAATGAGTGCGAGGCTGCCGATCGCGGTCGCCGTCGATGGCTCGCCGGCCAGCGATGCCCCGCTCGCGGAGGCGTTGCGGCTGGCGCAGGCCGACAACCGGCCGCTGCTCGGCGTGTTCGTGCTCGACACCGGCTGGGCGGACTACATCGGCAACGACTGGCAGTCCGCCGCCGGCGCGCGCCAAGGCTTCCTCGACTACATCCGCGGCCAACTCGAAAGTCAGGCCGAGGCTGCCCGCACGCAGTTCGCGGCGGTCACGCGCGACCTCCCTTCCGCACACTTCAGGGTCATTCCAGGCGAGCCGCTAGAGGAACTCTGCGCACTGATCGCGCGCGGTGAGGCTGAGATTCTGGTCGTGGGCCCGCAAGCCTTTCAAATTTGCGGGCGGCCGAGCGTCAAGACGCTGGCACGCGATCTGGCGCGTCGGGCTTCCTCGTTGCACATCGTCTGATCGATGCTTCCGAGCGTTTGACACGCCAGAAACGGCGCGCGACAATCTTTTTCGCATTGCATGAATAACGACGAACAGGAGACCCGCCAATGAACACAGCCGTCAAAGTCCTCTCCCTTTCCGTCGCCACGGCCCTGGCGTTGCTGGGCTGCGGCAAGAAGGAAGAAGCGCCGAAGCCTGCCGCGCTGGCCGCAGCGCCCGCCCCTGCCGCACCTTTGCCGGTGACCATCAAGATCGGTCACGTCGGTCCGCTCACCGGTGGCATCGCCCACCTCGGCAAGGACAACGAAAACGGCGCGCGTCTGGCGCTCGACGAAGCGAACGCCGCCGGCATCAAGCTCGGCGGCGCGCCGGCGAAGTTCGAGCTCATCGCCGAGGACGACCAGGCCGACCCGAAGGTCGGCAACACCGTCGCCCAGAAACTCGTCGATGCCAAGGTCGTCGGTGTCGTCGGCCACCTCAATTCCGGCACGACGATTCCCGCCTCGGCGATCTACAACCAGGCCGGCATCCCGATGATCTCGGGTTCCGCGACCAATCCGGCGCTCACCGAGCAGGGCTTCAAGAACGTCTTCCGTGTCGTCGGCCGCGACGACCAGCAAGGCCCGGCCGTGGCCAATTATCTGATCGCGGTCGCAAAACCGAAGCTTGCCGCGGTGATCGACGATGCCACCGCCTACGGCGAGGGGCTGGCCAACGAAGTCGAGAAGACCTTGAAAGAAGCCGGCGTCAAGGTGCTGCCGCGCGAGAAGGGCACCGACAAGACCTCCGACTGGAAAGCGGTGCTGACCAAGCTCAAGGGCAAGAAGCCCGATGTCGTGTTCTACGGTGGCATGGACGCCACTGGCGGCCCGTTGCTCAAGCAGGCGCGCGAGCTGAAGATCAATGCTACGTTCGCCTTCGGCGACGGCGCCTGCACCGACAAGATGGCCGAACTCGCCGGCACCGCCGCCGAAGGCCTGATCTGCTCGCAGGCCGGCATCCCGGTCCAGGCGGCAGGCAAGAAGTTCCTCGACGCCTATAAGGCAAAGTTCGGCATCGACCCGATCCTCTATTCGCCCTTCACTTATGACGCGGCCTGGCTGTTGATCGAGGCGATGAAAAAGGCCGATTCCGCCGATCCGGCCAAGTATCTGCCGGCGCTGCAGTCGATCCAGCATGACGGCGCCTCCGGCCACATCGAGTTCGACGAGAAGGGCGATCGCAAGGATGCGGAGATGACCATCTTCACGATGAAGGACGGCAAGGTCACCCCGCTGGCGATCATCAAGGGCGGCAAATCGCTGACGCTCGACGAATACGCCGCGCTCTCCGCCGCGAAGTAATCCGGCCCCTTCCCCACCACGGCGTCTTGTGGTTATCCACACGACGCCGTTGTTTTGCCTGCCGTATCATCCGCGCCCGTGGATATCTTTATTCAGCAGCTCATCAACGGCTTGACCACCGGCAGCGTCTACGCGATCGTCGCGCTGGGCTACACGATGGTCTATGGCGTGATCCAACTGATCAATTTCGCGCATGGCGAGGTGGTGATGATCGGCGCGATGGTCGCCTTCACGGTGATCATGGCGCTCGTCGGCATGAACCTGCCGATCCCACCAGCGCTGATCGTCTTCATCGGCGCACTGGCCGCGATCCCCGTCTGCATGGCGATCGGCTATCTGCTCGAGCGCCTCGCCTACCGTCCGCTGCGTCACGCGCCGCGGCTGGCCCCCTTGATCACCGCGATCGGCATGTCGATCATCCTGCAGCACCTCGCCCTGTTGCTCTGGGGGCGCGATCCGCGCGCCTTTCCGCAAATCATGGAGAACGTGAGCTTCGCGATCGGCGGGGCGGCGATCAGCACGGTGCAGATCGCCATCATCCTGCTGTCCGTGGCGATGATGGCGGGGCTGACCTGGTTCGTCTATCGCACCAAGTTCGGCATCGCGATGCGCGCCGCTGCCGAGGACGTGCGCATCGCCGCATTGATGGGTATCGACGCCAACCGCGTGATCGCCGCAACCTTCGTGATCGGCGCGGGTCTTGGCGCGGTGGCCGGCGTGATGGTCGGCACCTACTACGGCATCGCCCATTACACGATGGGGTTTACGCTCGGCCTGAAGGCTTTTTCCGCCGCAGTGCTCGGCGGCATCGGCAACATCGCCGGCGCGATGGCGGGCGGCATCCTGCTGGGGCTGGTCGAGGCGCTCGGCACCGGCTACATCAGCGAGATCAGCGACTTGTGCCACTGGCCGGTGGTGAGCGGCTGGCTGACCGATCGTTGTGCCGACGGCGGCAACGTCGTCCTGTTCGGTAGCAACTACCAGGATGTGTTCGCCTTCCTGGTGCTGATCCTCGTGCTCGTCTTCCGGCCCTCGGGCCTGCTTGGCGAACGCGTCGCGGAGCGTGCATGAGCCGCAGGCGCTTCGGCCTTCTCCTCGTCGCCGTCACCCTCTTGGCGCTGCCGCTGGTGCTCACCCAGATCGGCACGGCCTGGGTGCGCATCGCGAATCTCGCGATCCTGTTCGTCTTCCTCTCGCTGGGGCTCAACATCGTCGTCGGCATGGCCGGGCTGCTCGATCTCGGTTACGTCGCCTTCTATGCGGTCGGCGCCTACACCTGGGCGCTCCTGGCCTCGCCGCATTTCGATCTGCATCTGCCGTTCTGGGTCATCCTGCCGCTGGGCGCCCTGTTGGCCTGCATCGCCGGTGCCGTGTTGGGAGCGCCGACTTTGCGCCTGAGGGGCGACTATCTGGCGATCGTCACGCTCGGCTTTGGCGAAATCGTGCGCATCTTCATGAACAATCTCTCGGCGCCGTTCAACATCACCAACGGCCCGAAGGGCATCACACGCATCGACGGGATGCGGATCGGCAATCTCGATTTCGTCCGCACCGATACGCTGTTTTCCATCGACTTCAGCGGCCCGGTGAAGTATTACTACGTGCTATTGCTGCTGCTGTTGGGTGTCATCGTCGTCAATCTGCGTCTGCAGAATTCGCGCATCGGCCGTGCCTGGGTGGCGATCCGCGAAGACGAGATCGCCGCCAAGGCCGCCGGCATCAATACGCGCAACGTGAAGCTGCTTGCCTTCGCGATGGGCGCTTCCTTCGGCGGCATCGCCGGCGGCATGTTCGCGGCGATGCAGGGCTTCATCAGCCCGGAAAGTTTCGTGCTCAACGAATCGATCATGATCCTGGCGATGGTGGTTTTGGGCGGCATGGGCAATGTCTGGGGCGTGATCGCCGGCGCGCTGTTGCTCTCTTTCGTGCCCGAATTCCTGCGCTACTCGGTCGAACCGCTGCAGCGCGCCTTATTCGGCCGCATGCTGATCGATCCCGAAGTGCTGCGCATGCTGCTGTTCGGCCTCGCGCTGGTGCTGACGATGCGTTTCCGACCCGCCGGCCTGTGGCCGGAAAAGCGTCACCGACGCGAGATGAGCGAAGCCGGGGAGGAAGCGGCAAGATGAGCGCCCTCCCGCCGATACTGCTCGAAGCGCGCCACATCAGCAAGCGTTTCGGCGGCGTGCAGGCCCTCAAGGATGTCTCGCTGACCATCCGCACAGGCGAAATCTACGGCCTGATCGGCCCCAACGGCGCCGGCAAGACCACCTTCTTCAACGTGCTCACCGGGCTTTACCCGCGCGATACGGGTGATGTGCTGTTCCTCGATCGGGCGCTCGATCTGTCGAGCCCGCACCGGGTTGCTGAAGCCGGCATCGCGCGCACCTTCCAGAACATCCGCTTGTTCGGCAACATGACCGCGCTGGAGAACGTCATGGTCGGCCGACACGTGCGCAGCCGTGCCGGCGTATTCGGCGCGATCCTGCGCAGCAAGGCGCAGCGGGCGGAAGAAGCCATGATCCGTGAGAAGAGCATGGCGCTCTTGCACTACGTCGGCATCGCCGATCGCGCTCACGATCTCGCGCGCCATCTGCCTTATGGTGACCAGCGCCGGCTGGAGATCGCCCGGGCGCTCGCCACCGAGCCGAAGCTGTTGGCGCTCGATGAACCCGCCGCCGGGATGAACGCGCTTGAAACCGCGGGCTTGCGCCAGCTGATCGAAGGGCTACGCAACGATGGCCTGACGGTGCTCTTGATCGAACACGACGTGAAGCTGGTGATGGGCTTGTGCGACCGTGTCGCCGTGCTCGATTATGGCGAGAAGATCGCCGAGGACGTCCCCGCGGTGGTGCAAAAGGACCCCCAGGTCATCGCGGCTTATCTCGGAGGCGCTCGATGAGCGCGCCGCAAGACCGCAAACATGCGCTGCTCGAGGCGATTGGTCTCGAAGTCCATTACGGCGGCATCTGTGCGGTGAAGGGCATCTCGTTCGCGATCGAAGAAGGCGAGATGGTTTGTCTGATCGGCGCGAACGGCGCTGGCAAGACCTCGACGCTGAAAGCCCTGGCGCGGATGATCCCCTCTTCTGGCGAAATCCATTACCGGCAAGAGCGCCTCGACAAACTTCCCAGCCATGCGCTGATCAAGAAGGGATTGGCGCTGGTGCCCGAAGGGCGCGGCATCTTCGCCCGTCTGACGGTGGCCGAGAACCTCGCGATGGGCGCTTATCACCGCAATGACAAGGCTGGCGTCAGTGAGGATCTGGAGCATGTCTATGGCCTGCTGCCGCGTCTTAGGGAGCGCGCCGGGCAACTGGCCGGCACGCTTTCCGGTGGCGAGCAGCAGATGCTGGCGATCGGCCGCGCGCTGATGGGCCGCCCGAAGCTTTTGCTGCTCGACGAGCCGTCGATGGGCCTGGCGCCGTTGATGGTCGAGAAGGTCTTCGAGCTGATCCGCGCGATCGCCGCCGAGGGCGTGACGATCTTCCTCGTCGAGCAGAATGCCCGCCTCGCCCTCGCCACCTGCTCGCGCGGCTACGTGATGGAAAGCGGCAAGATCACCCTCGCCGACAGCGCCGACAGACTGCTCGCCGACCCGCGCGTGCGCGCCGCCTATCTCGGCGAATGATCGATCGCGCCGGCAATCGGCATGGCGATCGCCCGAATGATGCCCTCGAGCTTGTCGAGCAAGGCATCGCGCTTGGCCAGCAAGTCCGGCAGTAGCGCAGCCGCCGCAGCGTGTTCGTCGCTTTCGCAGAGCATCGCGATGCGCCGGCCGAGTGCGTGGATTTCCTCGTGGAGCGCATCGATGGCGGCGAATTCCGCCAGCCGGGCATAACGGCGCCGCCCTTCGCCATGCAGCCAGATGCCGAAGCGGCAGGCACGCGGATCGAGCGGAATCTGGTCGGCCCGATACGCTTCCCTGCGCTCGACGCACGCCAGCAGCCTTTCGACCCAGCGACGATGTTCGACCGCGGCGGTGACGATCGGCAGATCGGTGCGCGGCAACGTATATCTAGAAACCTCGCGCAGCGCCGCATCCGGCTGCCAGGCAGCGATCCAGCCGGGCAGCGCCTCGGCCGGCATCGGCCGGCCGATGCCATAGCCCTGCGCCCGGTCGCAACCGAGATGCAGCAGCATCCTCGCATGATCGATGGTCTCGACGCCTTCGGCGATCACCTCGTCGCGGAAGGCCTGCGCAAGCCCAAGCACGCCTTCGACGATCGCCAAGTCGTCCGGGTCGTGCAGCATGTCACGGACGAAGGACTGGTCGATCTTCAACAAATCGATCGGCAGCCGGCGCAGATAGGCCAGCGAGGCATAGCCGGTGCCGAAATCGTCGAGTGCGAAACGCACACCCAGCGCGCGACACCGCTCCATGCGCGCGGAGACGCCGACGACATCCTCGAGCGCCGCCGATTCCAGCACCTCGAGCTCGAACAACGCTGGCGGCGCGTGCGGATGGCGCGCCAGCGCCGCGGCGAGGAAATCGGCGAACGACGGCTGCTGCAGATGCACGGCCGGCAGATTGATGCTGATGCCGATCGCAAGCCCTTGCGCCTGCCAGGCTTCCAGCTGGGAAAGCGCCGTCTCGATCACCCATTCCGAGAGGCGGATGCCAAGCTCGCGCTCCTCACTGATCAATGGCAGGAAATCGGCGGGGCCGATGAGGCCGCGCTCCGGGTCGCGCCAGCGCACCAGCGCCTCGACGCCGACGATGCGCATCGCTCGCAAATCGGCCTTGGGCTGATAGTAGAGGCACAGCTCGCCGCCCTCGAGCGCTCGAGCAAAGCGGGCGATGGCTTCCTGGCGCACCTGGGTGTCACGGTCCACGCGGGTATCGAAGACATGCGTGCGATTGCGCCCCGACTGCTTGGCGAGATACATCGCCTGGTCGGCGTGGCGAATCAGCGCATCGGCGTCGGCATCGTCGTCGGGGAAGAAGGTGACGCCGATACTGGCCGAGAGGCTCACCTGCTCGCCATCGATCGGATAGGGTTGCGCCAACGCGGCAAGGACGCGCCCCAACAGTTGCAGGTAATCATGCTCCTCGGCCGCCCCGGAGAGCACCAGCACGAATTCATCGCCACCGAGGCGGGCGATCGTGTCGGTTTCGCGCAAGGTCGCACGCAGCCGGTTGGCCACTTCGATCAGCACCCGGTCACCGACGGCATGCCCCCAGGTGTCATTGACCGGCTTGAAGCCGTCGAGATCGAGCAGCGCCACGGCGCCGCGACGGCCATCGCGGCGCGCTTGCGCAAGCGCCATCACCAGTCGGTCGGCGAGCAGCGCCCGGTTGGGCAGCTGGGTGAGCGGATCGAAGTGGGCGCGATGAACGAGACTGTCGGCCATCCGGTTGAAAGCGTCCGCCAGACGCGAGAGCTCGTCGCTGCCGGGCAGGCGGATACGGGCGTCGAGCTGGCCGGCGGCCAGACGCTGGGCAGCCTGTTCGAGCGCGCCCAGACGCCGCGTCACCCAGAAATCGAGCGGCAACAGTAGCGCCAGGCCCAGCAGGATGCCGACGAGACCGATCTGCAACAGCTGGGCGGTGGTGTGGCGGCGCGCCTTTTCGAGGAACTCGAGCGAAATGCCGTAGTGCACTTCGCCGAGTCGCTGAGCGACGAAATCGATCGGCGTTTGAAAATGCCGCACACCGTGTCGTTCCTCGCCTGCCTCTGGCAGCGCCCCCCCTGCCGGCCAGCCGACGCGGACGATCATTCGCCCCTGATGATCGAAAATCACCAGATGCGTGGCCGTGCCTTGGGCGACGAGGCGCTCGGCGATACCGGCAAGCGTCGCGTAATCGCGCTGCGCGAGCGGCAGCGCGAGCGAAGCGGCAAGCAGCGTGTCGGTACGTTCGACCTGTGTCCGAAGCTGCCCGCGCAGCTCCGTTTCGAGCAGATCCCAGGTCTTCCAGACCAGCAGTCCGAGCAGGACCAGTAGCGCCGAGAGCGACATCATCGCCAGCTTGGCGCGAAACGACAGATGGGCGAACGGGTTCGGCATCTTCGCGGTCATGCCCTCAAGGTTGGCTCATCACACGCCGCGTCTCGGGCAGAAAACGCTCGAGCACCGCCAATTGCTGCATATCGGGTAAATCGAAGCCGAGCTGTCCGGATTCCTTGGCGAAGATGCGCCCGGCGGTACTGGCGTCGAAGTCGAAGATGGCCTTGCGGATCGCTTCTGGAGTGGGTAGATCGGCGGCCGGCCGCATCATCAGCATGCCACCCGGCAGTCCCTCAGAGCGATAGATGATCTGCAGTCGACTGCGCAGCTCGTCCGGTAAATCGGGCCAGGCCACATCCGGACAAGCCGCGGCGGCTACCTCGCCGAGCGCCACCGCCTGGACGGCATTGAACGGCGTCTTCTCCGTGCGCAACATCACGTCACGGCCTGGCTCGAGGCCATTTCCCTGCAGCAAGGCCGCAGTGACCTGGGCCGTCACGGTGAGCGGATCGATCGTCGCCACCATCTTGCCGCGCAGATCGGTCAGCTGGCGGATCGTCCCACCCTGCGCCACGACGAGATAAATCCTCAGGATCGCCTTGGCGACGACCAGCACGAGGTGATGACGATCGCGATGGACCTGCCAGCCGGGGCCGGGGCCGATGAAGTAGAGGTCATATTCTCCATCGAGTGCGCGGCGCTGGAAGCTCTTGAAATCGGGCGCCGTCGACAGGGCGATCGGACGCTGAAAGCTTGCGGCGAAATGAGCGCGCAGCGGCTCGAAGATGGTCAGCAGCCGTGCGGTCGGCAGATAAGGAACGACGCCGAATTCGAGCGGCCGATCACGGCCGGCGAGATCCGCACCGCAGACCCGACCAGCGAGCATGACGCCCGCCGCGCCGAGTGAACTCAGGAGCAGGCGCCGCCGGAGCGGATCGATGTCGGGATGTCTGGCAGCCATGGCAGCTACGGCGTGACGGATCGCAATACCAAAATCATAGCCGGAATTCGGCAGTGTGCGTGCCGTCTCGCCAGCGCCGAGTTTCGGAATCCCCCGGACGAAGGGGATTATTTACTTTGCCGCGTAGCTGAACACGTCGGCGAAGAACTCTTGCGGGGGCAGCCCATGCGCGACGAAATCGCGCTGCGCCGCCTCGCACATCGCCGGCGCGCCACAGACATAAGCCTGGTACGCGGACAGATCTGGATGGTCGGCGAGCACGACTTCATGGACTAGGCCAGTGCGACCTTGCCAATCGGCATCCGGCTCGGAAAGCACCGGAGTGTAGCGAATGCCGTTTTCCTGCGCCCAGCGCTCGCACAGCGCGTTCAGGTAGAGGCCGGCGCGGTTCTTCGCTCCCCAGTAAAGCGCCATCGGGCGTTTGATGCCGATGTGCAGCGCATGCTCGATCAGGCCCTTGATCGGTGCAAAGCCAGTGCCGCCGGCGACCAGGAGGATCGGCTTGTCGGATTCCTCGCGCAGATGGAAGCTGCCGAACGGCCCTTCGATGCGCAGGATCTCCTTGACCTTCATCTTCGAAAACACATGCTCGGTGAAATTGCCGCCAGGAATGTGGCGCACGTGCAGTTCGAGCAAGTCGTCGGCATGCGGCGCATTGGCGAGCGAAAACGCGCGGCGCTTGCCGCCCGCCAACAGGAACTCGATGTACTGGCCGGCGAGGAACTGCAGGCGCTCGTTGCTCGGCAGCTTGAGATGAATCACCATCACGTCGTCGGCGACGCGTTCCAGCTGCTCTACGCGGCAGGGCAGGGTTTTCACCGGGATGTCGCGCGCGGCATTCACCTCATGCACCTCCACGATCACGTCGGAAAGCGGTCTTGCGCAGCACATGAGCGCCATGCCGGCAACACGCTCATCGGCCGGCAGCGCGCTTTCCTGGGCGGCGCCGAGATCGACCTTTCCCCTAAGCACCTTGGCCTTGCAGGCGCCGCAGGCGCCGTTCTTGCAGCCATAGGGCAGGTGGATGCCGGCATCGAGCGCGGCCTCGAGGATCGTCGCGCCATCGGCGACAGAGAAGCTGTGGCCGCTGGGCTGGAGAGTGACTTGATGAGCCATGCGATAATCGTCTGGTGAGAAAAAGAAGATTGCTGATCGTCGGTTGCGGGGATGTCGTGCGACGCGCGCTGCCCTGCCTCACCCGCCGCTGGCAGGTCACCGCGCTGGTGAGAAGCTTCGATCCCGCCTTGCGCGCCCAAGGGGTGCGGCAGATCCGCGGCGACCTCGATGCGCCGGCCACGCTGCGCCGGCTTGCCGGAATCGCCGACGCGGTGCTGCACAGCGCGCCGCCCCCAGGCGAAGGGAACGACGATCCGCGCACCCGCCATCTCCTCGCAACGCTGACCAGTGCGCGGAGTCTACCACGCAGACTCGTCTACATCAGCACCAGCGGCGTGTATGGCCCCTGTGGCGGCGAACGTGTCGCCGAGACGCGCCGGCTGGCCGCCGCCACCGGCCGCGCGCGCCGCCGGGTCGCGGCGGAAACCCGGCTGCGTGCCGCAGGACGCCGAGGCATGACGGTCAGCATCCTGCGCGCGCCCG
The DNA here is from genome assembly GCF_003966565.1 of Sulfuricystis multivorans. Lineage (NCBI taxonomy): Bacteria > Pseudomonadati > Pseudomonadota > Betaproteobacteria > Nitrosomonadales > Sterolibacteriaceae > Sulfuricystis > Sulfuricystis multivorans. Next base: position 2,309,587 of record NZ_AP018718.1, read on the forward strand.
GCATCTATGCCGCCGACCGGCTGCCGCTGGAGCGCGTGCGGCACGGCGATCCGGTGCTGCTCTTCGCCGAGGATTCCTACACCAACCACATCCACGCCGAAGACCTCGCCGCCGCCTGCTGCGCGGCGCTGGAGCGCGGCCGGCCCAACCGCAGCTACAACATCAGCGACGACTCGGACATCCGCATGGGCGACTGGTTCGACAAACTCGCCGATGCGTTCCAACTGCCCCGCCCGCCGCGCGTAACGCGCGCCGAGGCGCAGACCCGCCTGTCGCCCCAACTGCTATCTTTCATGAACGAATCGCGCCGCCTCGACAATACCCGCATGAAGCGCGAACTGCGGCTGAAACTGCGCTATCCCACTGTCGATGCTGGCATCGAAGCTGCCTTGAGGAATCCGCCATGCTCTGGCTGAAAGCCTTCCACATCTTCTTCGTCGTCTCCTGGTTCGCCGGCCTGTTCTATCTGCCGCGCATCTTCGTCAATCTTGCGCTGGTGCCGATGGAAAGCGCCGCCGAGCGCGAACGCCTGCTCGTGATGGCCAGAAAGCTCTACAAATTCGTCACGCCGATCGGGCTGTTGGCCGTCGTCACCGGCTTGACGCTCTGGTTCGGCTTTGGTTTTTCCGGTGGCTGGCTGCATGTCAAGACCACGCTGGTCGCCGGGCTGCTCGCCTATCACTTCTACTGCGGCCGTCTGCTGCGGCAGTTTCAGGCGGGCGCCAACACGCGCTCGCATGTCTGGTTCCGCGTCTTCAACGAGCTGCCCGTGCTGGTGCTACTCGCCGTCGTGATCCTCGTCGTGGTGAAACCGTTTTGACGCGCATGATCATGCGTCGCCGTGCTGGCCCGCAATGTGACCGCGTAGAACATGGCAGCGTTGGCGCCGGGCCGCCCCAAGCCAACGCGGCTTATTTTTCGACCTGCCCCCGCGGGCTGGAGGCGCTGCTCGCCGAGGACATCGCCGCCTGTGGCGGCACCGCGATCACCACGACGCCCGGCGGCGCGGGGTTTTCGGGCAGCCTGGAAACCTGCTACCGGTTGAACCTCCATTCGCGCATCGCCACCCGCGTGCTGTGCCGTCTCGCCAGCGCCGAATATCGAGACGAGCGCGACATCTACCGGCTCGCCTTCGAGATCGCCTGGCCAAGACTGTTCGAGGTCTCGCGCAGCATCCGCGTCTATGTCACCGCGACCAAGGCGCCGGTAAAAAGCCTCGAATACCTCACGCTGAAAGTCAAGGATGCCGTCTGCGACCGTTTCCGCGCCGATTGTGGCCGCCGGCCCGATGTGAATACCGCGGCGCCCGACGTGCGCATCCACCTCTACGTCACGGCCACAGAGGCGACCTTGTATCTCGACACCTCGGGCGAGCCCCTGTGGTTAAGAGGCCAGAAAATCGCCAAGGTCGCCGCGCCGCTGAAGGAAAACCTCGCCGCCGGCATCCTGCGTCTGTCCGGCTGGAGGCCCGGAGTGCCACTGATCGATCCGATGTGCGGCTCGGGTACCTTGCTGCTCGAGGCGGCCGGGATGGCACTCGATGACGCGCCGGGCCTGTCGCGCGAGATGAAGGATTTCGGCTTCACGAAGTGGCTCGACTACCGGCCGGCGCTGTGGAAGCGGCTGTGCGTCGAGGCCGCCGAGCGTCGTGTCGCCGCGCCGGGAAAGCTGCCGATCTGGGGAGCCGACCTCAATGCCGATGCCGTGGCGCGCACGCGGCAAAACCTGGCCCATGCCGGTCTGGATCACCTGATCGAGGTGCGCAAGATCGACATTCTCGACATCACCCCGCCGGCGCCAGGCGGTGTGCTGGTCGCCAATCCGCCTTATGGCGAACGTCTTGGCGAGCTCGACGCGCTGGCGGCCTTCTATCCGCGACTCGGCGATGCGCTCAAAAAACGCTTCGCCGGCTGGAGCTGCTGGTTCCTCTCTGCCGATGCGCGCCTGCCGAAGCTGATCGGTCTGAAGCCGAAGCGAAAGATTCCGCTCTGGAACGGGCCGCTCGAGTGCCGGCTCTACGGCTTCGATATCGTCGCTGGCAGCGCGCGCAAATGATGACTATTTGCTGAACAAGGGCAGAATAAACTGCCAGACGAGATACAGAACGACGAGGACGACCGCCAGTTTGCCCACCACGGCAAAGAGTCCGCCACTGCTTCCTTCGCTGTGCTGAATGTGGGTCACCGGCTGCGGTTTGACGCCGATCTCCCGCTCTTCGCGGGCGTAGCTGTCCCGCGCCACGAGCGGATCGAGCGGGTCGCCCAGATCCGCGCCGCGGTCCTGTTTGTCGACCTTTTGATAAGCCTCGCGCAGTGGAATCTGCAACTTGCGGGCGAGATCGATCGCGCGGATCAGCTTGTTGATCTCGGCGAGGAATAGCAATTCAGCCGTCACCTCGACAGGGAAACCGCTGCGTTGGCCATCGCGCGTATCCGTCATCAGATGCGTGATGTACTGGTCGAGATCGTGGGTGCCCCACAGCATGCAGATGCGATTGCGGATGTGCGGGTAGGCTTCGATGGCGCTGGCTTCAGTGGTGGGCTTCATGATCGGTTCGTCCTGGGCAGGTTAGACGATGTCGAGATTCTTGATGCCGCTGGCGAGATCGCGCTCGGCCATTTCCTTGCCGTGCAGCTTGATCTGCAGGCGCACTTCGTTCATCGAGTCGGCGAAGCGCAGTGCATCCTCGTAGCTGATCTTGCCGGCTTCATAGAGATCGAACAGCGCCTGGTCGAATGTCTGCATGCCGAGTTCCCGCGAACGCTTCATCACCTCCTTGATCTCGTGCACCTCGCCCTTGCCGATCAGATCGGAGATCAGCGGCGAGTTGATCAGGATCTCGACCGCCGCGACGCGCCCCTTGCCTTCGCGTGCCGGTAGCAGCCGCTGCGAGACGACGGCCTTCAGATTCAATGACAGATCCATCAACAGCTGTGGCCGCCGATCCTCGGGAAAGAAGTTGATGATGCGATCCATCGCCTGGTTGGCATTGTTCGCGTGCAGTGTCCCCATGCACAGATGGCCGGTCTCGGCGAAGGCGATCGCGTGCTCCATCGTCTCCCGATCGCGGATCTCGCCGATCAGGATCACGTCGGGCGCCTGACGCAACGTATTCTTCAGCGCCGCTTCCCAGGAATCGGTATCGACACCGACCTCGCGCTGGGTAATGATGCAGTTCTTGTGCTCATGCACGTATTCGATCGGGTCTTCGATCGTGATGATGTGGCCGTAGCTGTGTTCGTTACGGTAGCCGATCATCGCCGCGAGCGAAGTCGATTTGCCCGAGCCGGTGCCACCGACGAACAGCACCAGACCGCGCTTGGTCATGCCGATGTCCTTGAGGACGGGCGGCAAGCCGAGGTCCTCGAATTTCGGGATCGCCGTGTTGATGGTGCGGAACACCAGGCCGACGCGCCCCTGCTGGATGAAGGCATTGACGCGGAAGCGGCCGATGCCGGCAGGCGAGATCGCGAAATTGCACTCCTTGGTTTCTTCGAAAGTCGCCGCCTGCTTGTCGTTCATCACCGCGTGCGCCAGCTCGATCGTGTGCTGGGGCATCAGCGGCTGCGCGGTGACCGGCGTCACCTTGCCGTCGACCTTGATCGCCGGCGGAAAGCCGGCGGTGATGAACAGGTCCGAACCCTTCTTCTGCACCAGCATCGCCAAGAGCTGGTATAGGAATTTGAGCGATTCGTCGCGTTCCATGCGCTTTACCCGAGGAAACTATCCTTGTTGGCGGCTTTGGCGCGCGCCTCGGCCGCCGAGACGATGTTGCGCTTGACCAGATCCGCCAGACACTGGTCGAGGGTCTGCATGCCAAACGCCTGGCCGGTCTGGATCGCCGAATACATCTGCGCGACCTTGTTCTCGCGGATCAGGTTGCGGATCGCCGGTGTGCCGATCATGATCTCGTGTGCGGCGACCCGACCATTGCCGTCCTTGGTCTTCAACAGCGTCTGCGCGATCACCGCGCGCAAGGATTCGGACAACATCGAACGCACCATCTCCTTTTCCGCCGCGGGGAAGACGTCGACGATCCGGTCGATGGTCTTGGCCGCCGACGAGGTGTGCAGCGTGCCGAACACCAAGTGGCCGGTTTCGGCGGCAGTGAGCGCCAGACGGATCGTTTCCAGATCGCGCATCTCGCCGACGAGGATCACGTCCGGATCCTCACGCAAGGCCGAACGCAAGGCATTGGCGAATGACAACGTGTGCGGGCCAACCTCGCGCTGGTTGATCAGGCACTTCTTCGACTCATGGACGAATTCGATCGGATCTTCGACGGTGAGGATGTGAGCATATTCCTTTTCGTTGATGTGATCGATCATTGCCGCCAGCGTCGTCGATTTGCCGGAGCCGGTGGGCCCAGTAACCAGCACGATGCCGCGCGGCTGGTCGGCAATCTCGGCGAAAATCTTCGGCGCGTTGAGCTGTTCGAGGGTGAGCACCTTCGATGGAATGGTACGGAACGCCGCCGCTGCACCGCGGTTCTGCACATAGGCATTGACGCGGAAGCGCGCCAGATTCGGCACCGCGAACGAGAAATCGCATTCCAGCGTCTCTTCGTAGTGCTTACGCTGGGCATCGTTCATGATGTCATAGACCATCGCATGCACATCCTTGTGCTCCATCGGCGGCAGGTTGATGCGCCGGATGTCGCCATGCACGCGGATCATTGGCGGCAGTCCCGAAGACAAGTGCAGGTCCGAGGCCTTGTTCTTGACGGCAAACGCCAGCAATTCGGTAATGTCCATGTGAGAAACGCTCCGTGCAACCGGTCAGGGCGGTTCGGTATACTGATTCCAGCAATTCAAACGCTATATGACAACAATTTCTGCCAACCTGCAAGCCGTGAATAGGCGCATTATCCACGCCTGTTCTGCCGCCGGGCGCGACCCGGGCACGGTACGGCTCATCGCCGTCTCGAAAACCTTCCCGGCAGAAGCGGTGCGCGAAGCCCATCATGCCGGCCAGCAGGCCTTCGGTGAAAGTTACGTGCAGGAAGCCTTGGCGAAACAGGCCCAACTTGCCGATCTCGAGCTCGAATGGCATTTCATCGGCCCACTGCAGAGCAACAAAACCAAGGCCGTGGCCGAGCATTTCGCCTGGGTGCATTCGGTCGACCGCCTCAAGATCGCCGAGCGGCTCTCGGCGCAGCGCCCCGCCGACCTGCCGCCGCTTAACGTCTGCGTCGAGGTCAATGTCAGCGGCGAAGCGACCAAGAGCGGCTGCACGCCAGAGGAAGCGCCGGCCTTGTGCCATGCGGTGGCGCAGCTTCCCAATCTCAAGCTGCGCGGCCTGATGACGATCCCGGCGCCGGCGCCGGACTCGGCGCTGGTCAAACGGCAGTTCGCCCAGCTGCGCTCCCTGTTCGAACGAATCAGGCGGGGTGGCCTGGAGCTCGATACCTTGTCGATGGGCATGAGCCACGACCTCGAAGAGGCCATCCAAGAGGGCGCGACCATCGTGCGCATCGGCACGGCCATTTTCGGCGAGAGGAAACACACGACATGAAAATCACCTTCATCGGCGGCGGCAACATGGCCACCGCGCTGATCGGCGGCCTGCGCCAACAGGGCTTCTCGGCCGCCGGCATCCAGGTCGTCGATCCTGTCGAGGAAACCCGTGCGCGGCTCACCGAAACCTACGGCGTGCGCTCTACACCGGCCATCGACCCCGCGGCCCTCAACTGTGAAGTGCTGATGCTCGCCGTCAAGCCGCAGATCATGAAGGAAGCCCTTCTGCCTGCCGCCGGCAAGCTGACGGACCAGCTCGTCATCAGCATCGCCGCCGGCTTGCGGCTTGCCGACATCAGTCGCTGGCTCGGTGGTTACCAGCGCATCGTGCGCAGCATGCCGAACACGCCCGCGCTGATCGGCGCTGGCATCACGGGACTTTACGCACCGCCCGCGGTCGATCACGCAGACCGCGCGCAGGCCGAGAAGATCCTTCGCGCGGTCGGTCGCACGCTGTGGGTCGACGACGAGGCGCTGATGGACGTCGTCACCGCCGTCTCGGGCAGCGGGCCGGCCTATGTCTTCTACTTCATCGAAGCCCTGCAAAATGCCGGTGCGGCGCTGGGCCTTGGGGCCGAAACGGCGCGCCTGCTGGCGATCGAAACCTTCCTCGGCGCGGCCAAACTCGCCGCAAAGAGCACCGAACCCGTTGACCAGCTGCGCCAGCGCGTCACCTCGAAGGGCGGCACCACCGCAGCGGCGCTCGAAGTATTCGATGGCGAAGCGCTCGCCGCAATCGTCGCCCGAGGTGTGGCAGCGGCGGCCGCGCGCGGCCGAGAACTCAGCGAAATCCTCGGGAAAGACTGATGCTGGCGCAGATTCTCGCTCTCCTGCTCGGCACCGCGACGAGCCTCATCACCCTCGCCTGTCTTTTGCGCATCTGGATGCAATGGCTGCGTGCCCCCTTTGGCAATCCCGTCGGCCAGTTCGTCGTCACATTCACCAACTGGGCCGTGTTGCCGTTGCGGCGCCTCGTGCCCGGGCTGTTCGGCCTCGATCTGGCCAGCGTGCTGGCCGCTTGGCTTGCGCAATGCGTGTATTTCTTCGTCATGGCGAGCCTGGCCGGCGTCGACATCCTCGCCTGGGGCGGCTTTTTCGCCCTCGTCTGGACTGCCACCTTGGCGCTCCTCAAACTGTTCGTCTATCTGCTGATGGGCATCGTGATCCTCGCCGCGATCCTGTCATGGATCGCGCCTTACGCTCCGGCATCACCGCTGTTTTATGCTCTCGCCGCACCGCTTTTGCAGCCGGCGCGCCGCCTCGTGCCAGTGATCGGCGGGCTCGATTTCGCCCCGCTCATCGTCGTCCTGCTGTTGCAGGTGGTGCTGATCGTGCTGGAGAACCTGCGCTGATGGCTGACTGGATCAAATCAGACGGCGATGGAGTGATCCTCCTACTCCACATCCAGCCGGGGGCAAAGAAGACCGAGGTCGCCGGCCTGTATGGCAATGCGCTGAAGATCCGGCTTGCCGCACCGCCGGTCGAGGGCAAGGCCAATGACGCGCTGCACGCCTTCCTGGCGAAGAAACTCGGCGCTGGCAGGAAGGCAGTGGAGCTCGTCAGTGGCGAGACTTCGCGGACCAAGCGCGTGCGCATCCTGGGTGTTGCGGCAAAGGACGTGCGGGCGGCACTCGGCATGGGGTGAGCATGGCGACCTACGCGATCGGCGATGTGCAGGGTTGTTTCGAGCCGCTCGAACGGCTGCTCGACTACCTGCGTTTTTCACCCGCGTCGGATCGGCTCTGGTTCGTCGGCGATCTGGTCAATCGCGGCCCCGCCTCGCTCGAGGTGCTGCGCTTCGTCAAGGCCCTGAACGATGCGGCGACCATTGTGCTCGGCAATCATGATCTGCACTTGGTGATGCAGGCCGAAGGCTTCGGCAAGGCAAGCCGAGAGGACACGCTCGATGCGGTGCTCACGGCGCCCGACCGCGAGGAGCTCATCGCCTGGCTGCGCAGCCGGCCGCTGTTCCATGTCGAGGGTGAATGGGCGATGGTGCATGCCGGCCTGTTGCCATGCTGGGACGTGGCCAAGGCGCAGGCGCTCTCGGATGAGGTCTCGGCGGCGCTCACCGCATCCGATTACCGTGAATTCCTCGCCCACATGTGGGGCTCGGAGCCGGACGCCTGGCGCGACGATCTTTGCGGTTGGGATCGGCTGCGCGTGGTGGTGAATGCGATGACGCGGATGCGCTTCGTCACGCCAGAGGGGCGCATGGAATTTCGCGCGGCCGGCGCAAAGGGGCCGCCGGAACGGGGGCCCGCCGGCACGCTGCCATGGTTCGCGGTACCGGGACGCAAGAGCGCCGATCACCACATCGTCTTCGGCCACTGGTCGGCGCTGGGCTTCCGGCAGATGGACAACGTGCTGGCGCTGGATTCGGGCTGCCTGTGGGGCGGCAGCCTCACTGCGGTGCGCCTCGAAGACCGGCGCGTGTTCCAGATGCCTTGCGGGCAGGCGGCCAAGCCGACCGGTTGGCAATGATTCAGACGTTGAACAGAAAGTTCATCACGTCGCCATCCTTGACGACGTAATCCTTGCCTTCGGCGCGCATCTTGCCGGCTTCCTTGGCGCCTTGCTCGCCCCCAAAGGCGATGAAGTCATCATAGGCGATGGTCTGGGCGCGGATGAAGCCGCGCTCGAAATCGCTGTGGATCACGCCGGCTGCCTGCGGCGCGGTGTCGCCCTGATGGATCGTCCAGGCGCGCACTTCCTTGACCCCGGCGGTGAAATAGGTCTGCAGCCCCAACAGGTGATAGGCGGCGCGGATCAGGCGATTCAAGCCCGGCTCGGCTAGCCCCAAGTCGGCGAGGAACACTTGCTTGTCTTCGTCCGACAGATCGGCGATCTCGGCCTCGATCGCCGCGCAGATCGGCACCACCTCCGCGCCCTCCTTGGCGGCGTGCGCGATGACGGCATCGAGATGCGGATTGTTCGTGAAGCCGTCTTCCTTGACATTCGCCGCGTAAAGCACGGGCTTCGCGGTAAGCAGAAAGAACTGCCGCAGATTGCCCCATTCCTCTTTGGCCAGATCGAGCGCGCGCACCGGCTTCGCTTCGTTCAGTTGCTTTTGACACTTTTCCAGCACATCGACCAAGAGCTTCGCTTCCTTGTCGCCGCCGGCCTTGGCCTGCTTCGAGTAACGCGCCAGCGCTTTCTCGACGGTGGCGAGATCGGCCAGACACAGCTCGGTATCGATCACCTCGATGTCGCGGATCGGGTCGACGCTGCCCGAGACATGAACGACGTTCGGATCATCGAAGCAGCGCACGACATGGACGATTGCGTCGGTCTCGCGGATGTTGGCGAGGAACTGGTTGCCCAGACCCTCGCCCTTGCTCGCCCCGGCGACGAGACCGGCGATGTCGACGAATTCGACGACGGCTGGGACGACGCGCTGCGGCTTGACGATCTTTGCCAGCTCAGCCAGACGCGGGTCGGGCACCTCGACGATGCCGACATTCGGCTCGATGGTGCAGAAGGGATAGTTCTCCGCGGCGATGCCCGATTTGGTCAGTGCATTGAACAGGGTGGACTTGCCAACGTTGGGCAGCCCGACGATTCCGCATTTCAAACTCATGATGCTTCCTTTTTCGGTGCCGCGGGACGCGCATTGATGCGCTGCATCGCGGCGTTGAAATCGCCGTTGATGATGAGCGGCCAGACGGCCAGCGCGCGATCGAGCGCGGCGTCGATTTCCGCCGCTTCTTCCTTGCGCGGCGGCTTCAACACATAGTCGATCACTTGGTTGCGATCGCCCGGATGGCCGATGCCGATGCGCAGCCGCCAGTAATCCTGCGTGCCGAGATGGCTGGTGATGTCCTTCAAGCCGTTGTGGCCACCCAAGCCCCCGCCAAACTTGAGGCGCAGTTGGCCCGGCGGCAGGTCGAGCTCGTCATGGACGACGAGCATTTCGGCAGGCTCGATGCGGTAGAAATGCAGCACCGCCTGCACCGACAGGCCCGAGCGATTCATGAAGGTCTGCGGTTTCAAGAGGAAAAAATCGGCGCTGCCGACACGGCGTTTGGCGATGAGTCCATGAAAACGTGCTTCGCGCGCAAACGGCACGCCAAGCTCACGCGCCAGCCGCTCACAAAACCAAAACCCGGCGTTGTGCCGGGTTTCAAGGTAGTCGGGGCCTGGGTTGCCCAGCCCGACGACGAGACGCAGCGCCACAGGGAAACGATCATCCACGCAGCGTTGGCGAACGGCCGCCCCGAGCCAACGCGGCACGCGCCGGATGGCGCAAACTGCTCTGTCCAAGCCACGGAGAACCCCTCATCTTCGTGAGCGCAGCGAGCCAGTCTGGAACCCCCCGCGAGGGGGGCGAAGGGGGGCGGGCCGTCGCAAAACTGCGGCGCAGCGTTGGCGAAGGGCCGCCCCGAGCCAACGCGGCACGCGCCGGATGGCGCAAACCGCTCTGTCCAAGCCACGGAGAACCCCTCATCTTCGCGAGCGCAGCGAGCCAGTCTGGAACCCCCCGCGAGGGGGGCGAAGGGGGGCGGGCCGTCGCAAAACTGCGGCGCAGCGTTGGCGAAGGGCCGCCCCGAGCCAACGCGGCACGCGCCGGATGGCGCAAACCGCTCTGTCCAAGCCACGGAGAACCCCTCATCTTCGCGAGCGCAGCGAGCCAGTCTGGAACCCCCCGCGAGGGGGGCGAAGGGGGGCGGGCCATATTACTTCTTCTCTGGCTTTTTCTCAGACGCAGCGGCCGGCTTCTTCTCGGTGATGATCTGCGTTTCGGCCGGCGCGGCTTCTTCCTCGCTGGCAGCACCAGCGCCACGCACCACGATGGTGACGACGACCGGATCACCCTCGCCATGATGCACTGCCTCGACGCCCGCGGGCAGCGTGAGCTGCGAGACGTGCAACGACTGGCCGCCTTTCAGATCCTTCAGGTCCACTTCGATGTACTCGGGCAGGTCCTTCGGCAGGCACTTGACGTCGAGCTCGGTCATCACATGCTGCACCATGCCGCCATCGAGCTTGACGCCCGGAGCGATCTCGGCGTTGACGAAATGCAGCGGTACCTTCTGGTGAATCTCGTGGGTAGCGTCGATGCGCTGGAAGTCGACATGGCGGATCTGCCGCTTGACTGGGTGCATCTGCACGTCACGCAGCAGGCACATCTCCTTCGCATCGCCGATCACCAGATTGATGATCGAGGAATGGAAAGCTTCCTTGCGCAGCGCCTGGAAGAGCTCGTTGTGGTCGAGCTCGATCATCTGCGCAGCGCCGCCGCCTCCGTAAAGAATACCGGGGACTTTGCCGGCGCGACGCAGGCGGCGGCTCGCACTCGATCCCTGCGCCTCGCGCTTGGTTGCATTGATTTCGAATTGCATGGTTGGCTCCAGAAAATGTCCTGCCCGCGACCAGGCCGGACGGTTGTTGAAAAGCTATTCCATGAACAGCGAGGACACCGACTCTTCGTTGCTGATGCGGATGATGGTCTCGGCCAAGAGGCCGGCGATCGAGACGACACGGATCTTCTCGCAGGCGAGCGCGTCTTCGCGCAGCGGGATGGTGTCGGTGACGACCAGCTCGTCGAGGTCGGATTCCTCGATGCGCGCCACCGCGCTGCCGGAGAGCACCGGGTGCGTGCAGTAGGCGATCACTTTCTTCGCGCCATGTTCTTTGAGCGCGCGCGCCGCCTTCACCAGCGTGCCGGCGGTATCGACGATGTCGTCCATGATCACACAGCTTCTTCCCTCGACATCGCCGATGATGTGCATCACCTCGGCGACGTTCGCCTTCGGGCGGCGCTTGTCGATGATCGCCAAGTCCGTCTCCAGGCGCTTGGCCGCAGCCCGTGCCCGCAGCACGCCACCGACGTCGGGGGAGACGACCAGCAGGTCGTCATGGCGCTGCTTCCAGATGTCGCCGAGCAGGATCGGCGTCGCGTAGATGTTGTCGACGGGAATGTCGAAGAAGCCCTGGATCTGGTCGGCGTGCAGATCGACGGTGAGCACGCGCTGCACGCCGACGGCCTGCAGCATGTTGGCGACCACCTTCGCCGCAATCGGCACGCGCGCCGAGCGCGGCCGACGGTCCTGGCGGGCATAGCCGTAGTAGGGCACCGCGGCGGTGATGCGCCCGGCCGAGGCGCGCTTCAAGGCGTCGGCGAGGATCACCAGTTCCATCAGATTGTCGTTGGCCGGCGCGCAGGTCGGCTGCAGGATGAAGACATCCTTGCCGCGCACGTTTTCCAAGAGCTCGACGTTGCTCTCGCCGTCCGAAAAACGGCCAACGGTGGCGCGGCCGAGTGAAATGTTGAGGCGCTTGGCGACGTCGGACGCCAACTTCGGGTTGGCGTTGCCGGTGAAGACCATCAGACTGTCGTAGGCCATGGCGTCCCTGAAAGAGAAACGGGCAGCCTCAGGATCTGGGCCCGGGTCTGCCCGTGAAATGTCTGGCTGGGGAGGAAGGATTCGAACCCTCGTATGCCGGAATCAAAATCCGGTGCCTTAACCAGCTTGGCGACTCCCCAAACTCCGGCCGCGAGTGCGGCAGCGCGGAAGGACGCGGATTTTCCGGGTTTCGAGTCAGGCTGTCAATGCCTTGCGCCGACTCAGTAGAATTGTTCAATGCTTCCGAACCGGGTCCTCACCCTGCCGAACATCGTCACCTTCATCCGCCTCGGCTTGCTGCCGCTGCTGCTGTGGATGCTGGCGGCGCGACGCTTCGAGCTGGCCTTTTGGCTGTTCATCGCCGCCAGCGTCGGCGACGGTCTCGACGGTTATCTCGCGCGCCGACTCGACCAACACTCGCGCCTCGGCGCGTTGCTGGACCCGATCGCCGATAAGCTGACGATCCTCGGCATCGCGTGGATCCTTGCCGCCCAAGGGCTGTTGCCGGTGTGGATCGCCGCGCTGATGAGCCTGCGCGATCTGGTCATCGTCACCGGCGCGCTCGCCTACCGGCAGCTGGTCGGGGCGCTGGAGATGGCGCCCACAATGCTCTCCAAGTTCAATACCCTGCTCGAATTCCTGCTGCTCGCGCTCGTGTTGATGGCGCAGAACCGCTGGATCGAAACGGCGCCCTGGCTTGCGCCGCTCCTCGGCGCCGTGGCGGTGACGATCGTCGCCTCGGGGGCGCAGTATGTCTGGGTCTGGGGCAACAAGGCGCGGGACCATGCGCATCGGCATTGATCTGGGCGGCACGAAGACCGAGATCATCGTGCTGGGCGACGATGGCGCGACGCTGCTGCGCGAGCGCGCGCCCACCCCGCGCGGCGATTATGCGGCGACGGTGGCGACGATCGCCTCATTGGTGCGCAGGGCCGAGCAAAAACTCGGCGTTGGCGGGACGGCACCACCGATCCCCGTGGGCATCGGCATCCCTGGTGCCGAATCGCGGGTCAGCGGGCTGATCAAGAACGCCAATTCGACCTGGCTGATCGGCAAGCCTTTGCGTGCCGATCTGGAAGCGGCGCTGTCCCGGCCGGTGCGGCTGGCCAACGATGCCAATTGTTTCGCGCTCTCCGAAGCGACCGATGGCGCGGCAGCGGGCGCAACGGTGGTTTTCGGCGTGATCCTCGGCACGGGTGTCGGCGGCGGCATCGTCGTCGAGGGCAAAGTGCTGGTGGGGCCGAACGCGATCGCCGGCGAATGGGGTCACAACCCGCTGCCGGGCGCGAGCGAAGGACGCCCCTGCTACTGCGGCCGTCAGGATTGCATCGAGACTTATCTTTCCGGCCCGGCGTTGGCGCTCGATGGCGGCGCCGACGACGAAGCCGCGCTCGAGCGCTACGAGCGCCGGCTCGCCCGGGCGCTCGCCGGTGTCATCAATCTGCTCGACCCGGACGTGATCGTCTTGGGCGGCGGCGTGTCGAACCTCGATCGGCTGTATGATCGCGTTCCCCGCCTGTGGCGCGAATGGGTGTTCTCCGACCACGTCGCCACTCGACTGCTCAAAAACCGGCATGGCGACTCGTCCGGGGTCAGAGGCGCCGCCTGGCTGTGGGGCTGATAATAAACTCGCCCCCGTTCGACCCGCCCCCCTTCGCCCCCCTCGCGGGGGGGTTCCAGACAGGCTCGCTGCGCTCGCGGACATGTAAACGGCGGTGCGGTTTGCGGCTTCGCCGCGTGCCGCGTTGGCTCGGGGCGGCCCTTCGCCAACACTGCGCTTTAAACTACTTCTTGCTATGCACCATCACCCCCAACCCGATTTCATCTTCGACGTCGATCTCGATGACTTCGAGACACGCGTGATCGAGGCCTCGAAAAGCGTGCCGGTGATCGTCGATTTCTGGGCCGACTGGTGCCCGCCCTGTCGCGCGCTCACGCCGGTGCTCGAACGCATCGCCCTGGCGATGGAGGGCAGGCTCAAGCTCGCCAAGGTCGAGGTCGATGAGGGCGCGAACATGAAGCTCGCCGGCCGCTATGGCTTGAAGGGCTTTCCGACCGTGCTCTTGTTCATCGATGGCGAGATCAGGGGACGCTTTTCCGGGGCGCGCGCCGAGCATTGGCTGCGCGACTTTCTGGTCGAGCACGGCGTCAGATGAACGCTGCCGTGCCCAACCCGTGGACACGGGTCTTCGCGCCGTTCGCGATCGGCTATTTCTTCTCCTATCTGCTGAGAAACGCGAATGCCGTCATCTCCCCCGAGCTGCGCGGCGATCTCGGCCTGACCAATGCCGATCTGGGGCTGTTGACCTCGGCCTATCTGCTCGCTTTCGGCGCTTTCCAGCTACCCTTGGGACTGCTGCTCGACCGTTTCGGCCCGCGCCGCGTCGAGGCCACGCTTCTTCTGATCTGCGCGGCCGGCTGCGCGCTGTTCGCGGCGGGGCAAGGCATCACTCAGCTGACGCTGGGGCGGGCGATGATCGGACTCGGTGTGTCGGCCTGCTTGATGGGCAGCTTCAAATCCTTTTCGTTGTGGTTTCCGCTCGAGCGGCAGGCCTCGCTCAATGCCGCGATCATGGCCGCCGGAGGGCTAGGTGCCATGTTTGCGAGCTCCCCACTTTCGCTGCTCCTGCCGCTTCTCGGCTGGCGCGGCATTTTCTTCGTACTCGCCGGCCTCACCCTCGGCGTGTCGCTATTGATCTTCACCTCGCCGGAAAAATCCATTCACAGCGGACGCGAAACGCTCGCCCGGCAGCTCGAGGGCTTGGCCACGATCTTCAAAAGCCGCAGCTTCTGGCGCTTCGCACCGCAAACCACGCTGATCGTCGGCGGCTTCATGGCCTTGCAAGGGCTGTGGGCGCTGCCCTTCATGACCCAGGTCGATGGACTCTCGCGCGAGGCCGCTGCTCGCGTGCTGCTGATGATGGCTGCGGCGATGATGGTCGGCTTCCTGCTCATCGCCTTCTTCGTACGACGGCTTACCCATGCCGGCCTGCCGCCAGCGCATCTTTTGGCGATCGGCATCGGCTGCGGACTCATCATGACGTTGGGCATCGTTTTGCAGCTTGGGCCGGCCTGGTTGCTCTGGCCATCGTTGGGGTTGGTGTTCGCGGTGAGCAATCTTGCCTACGCGCTGCTGACCGCCGAATTTCCGGTCGAACTCGCCGGCCGCGCCAATACCGCGTTGAATTTCGGCTCATTCATCGGTGCCTTCGGCATCCAGTGGCTGTTCGGCGTCGCGGTGGACGCCCTGCAGCGCGCTGGCCTGGCAACACCCGAGGCCTATCGCGCCGCCTTGGCCGTCGTGCTCGCGCTGCAGGCCGCAGGCTGGGGTTGGTATGTGCTGGAAACGCGCCGCGCGCAGCGTGGCGCTGTCAAGCTGCCATGAGCCGCAGATCGTCCCTGAACGGCGGGGCGGGGTGGTGAAAGGCCACCGGGCCGTCGGGTTTGGCATGGATGAACTGATGCACGGCCGGATCACGCGAGTCGAGCAGTTCCTGGGGCGTGCCGCTGGCGACGACGACGCCGTCATGGATGAAGTAGGCGTAATCGACGACCTTCAGCGTTTCCGACACGTCGTAGGTGACGACGATCGAGGTAGCGCCGAGCGCGTCGTTGAGACGGCGGATCAGCTGGGCGATGACGTTGAGCGAGATCGGGTCGAGGCCGGCGAAGGGTTCGTCATACATCGTCAGCACCGGATCGAGCGCGATCGCGCGCGCCAGCGCCACCCGCCGCGCCATGCCGCCGGAGAGCTCGTTGGGCATCAGCTGGCTGGCGCCGCGCAGGCCCACCGCATGGAGCTTCATCAGCACCAGGTCGTGGATGATCTCCTCGGAAAGGTCGGTGAGCTCGCGCATCGGAAAGGCGATGTTGTCATAGACGGAGATGTCCGAGAACAGCCCGCCGGCTTGGAACATCATGCCGATCTCGCGGCGCAGCCGGTAAAGCCCGGCATCGTCGAGCTCATGCACCACCTGGCCAGCGAAGACGACGCGGCCCTGCTGCGGCCGCAACTGGCCACCAATCAGCCGCAGCAGCGTGCTCTTGCCGGCGCCTGAAACACCGAGGATGCCCACCAGCTTGCCGCGCGGCACGGATAACCGGATGCCGCGCAGCACGCGGTTTCCGCCATAGGCGAAATGCACATCGTCGATCTCGATCAGGGCTTCGCCACTTTCAGGCATGGCACAACAGGCTCGGATCGTTTTCGCCGCTCGCCGCAAGCTTCTCCAGGCTGGCGAGCACCTTGAAGCTTGCCTCTTCCATCTTGGCGATTTGCGCGAAGCTGGCTTCCATCTCGCCCGCGGCATTTGCGGCGAGCGCTGCTAGGCCGGCGTCGTGGAAGGCTTTGTGCGGCCCTTCCATCTCGGCGTAGCCGGGCAGCTTCGAGAAGCACTCGCGCCCTTCGCCTTCGTAATACCACTTGCCGAGCCGGCAGGCGGTGTGCGGCGCGAAATCGGCCGCCGTCTTGGTCGACACGCCCATCAGCACGCGATAGATCTCGAACTTGTAGATCAGGTGATCGATCTTGGCCACTTCGACGAAGCTCCTCAGCGCGGCGGCGGTGATCGTGCTTTCCATGCGCCGGGACAGATCGAACAGCGCGCGCATGTCCTCGGTCGCCGCAGCGCCTTCCTTGCCAAAATCGGCGCTGCGGCCGGCCCACTGTTCCATCTGCTCGCGCGTGACGCGCGTTTCACTCTGGATCGCGCTCACCAGGCCAGAGATTTCGTTGGTCGCGGTCGCGGTTCGCTCGGCCAGCTTTCTCACTTCGTCCGCCACCACCGCGAAGCCGCGCCCCATCTCGCCGGCGCGCGCCGCCTCGATCGCCGCATTGAGCGCCAGGAGATTGGTCTGGTCGGCGATCTCGCGGATCAGCTGCACGATGCCGCCGATCTGCTGCGCGCGCTCGGCGAGACTTTGCACGTTCTGCGCCATCGTGGCGCTATCACCGGCCTGGTTGGAGAGGCTGGCGGCGATCTTCTCCATCGACTGCCGGCAACTGCCAGAAACCGTCGCCGCCTCGATCGCGTAGCGCTTTTCCTCGCGCAGATCGGCGGCGATCGAGGCCTGCGAACGTTGGATTTCGAGGAAGGAATCGCCGAACGACTGCATCGTCCGGTAGATGCGCTGGCAACGGTCGAGATCGCCATTCATCAGCGCGAGGTTTTCCTCCGCTGCGCGGCGGGCCTGCAACGCCACATCGCGTTCCCGCTCGGCCGCCTCGGCCCGCGCACGCTCGGCGCGCAACTCGGCTTCCAGTTCTCCGATCTTCTTCTTGTAGCTGCCGCAGAACATGATGCCTTCCTTTCCCTTTGCACCAAGGGGGTGGTGCTTTCGACGAAAGCGATATCTTACCTCCCGATCGCAGCCGATCGGACGCGACCTTCAAAATCTGGGTTCAACCTAAAAACCTCAGTTGGACGCGCCCGATGGTGCGTTCCGGCGGGTGCATGGCGCGACGCATCGAGGCCGCAGGCTCATGCCTGCAAGGAGGAGCTTTAATGCCAGGCGCCCGCCGGGGTGTGCCAGCGGGTGCGTAGCGGGGTCACCCTCTCGGTGAGCGGTGAAGGTGAGGCACCTGATGATTCGTGATGGCATTTTCACCTTGAGAAGCGGTCAACTGGGGTTTTTAGGTTCAATACTCCGCCGGATCGACATCGAGGTGCCAGCGTAGATCGCGCGGCGCCTTGAAGCCGTAGAGCGTGGTCAGCCAGGCATCGAGGAAGGCGTGCAGTCTCGGCCGGCTGGTCGATTCGATCAAAACTTGCGCGCGCTCGCGGCTTTTCAGACGGAAAAGCCGCATCGGCACCGGGTCATAAAGCGTCACATCGGCAAGACTCGGCGCTCGCGAGACGGCATCCTTCAGGAAGGCGAGTGCATCATCGAGCGCATGCGCCTCGGCGCGCAAGATCGCCTGGTGGGAAAACGGCGGAAAGCCCGCCGCCTGGCGCTCATCGAGCTGCTGGCGGGCGAATGAGACATAGTCGTGGCCGATGAGCGCCTGATAGAGCGGATGATCCGGGTATTCGGTCTGGATCAGCACCTCGCCGGGTAGCCGATGGCGGCCACAGCGGCCGCCCACCTGCATGAGCTGGGCAAACAGCCGCTCGGGAGCGCGAAAGTCGGCGGCGAACAACGCCGCATCGGCGCCGACGACGCCGACGAGCGTGAGGTTTGGAAAATCATGCCCCTTGGCAAGCATCTGGGTGCCGACGAGGATATCGGCCTCTCCGCCGTGGATCGCGGCCAGGAGCGTCTGCCATTTCTTCGGCGAGTCGGCCGAGTCGCGGTCGATGCGCAGGATGCGTGCATCGGGAAAGAGGGTGGCGAGGCGTTCTTCGAGCCGCTGCGTGCCGCGGCCGAACGGCTGGATGTCGAGGTTGCCGCAGTCGGGGCAGGCGCGCGGGATGGGCGCTTCGAGGCCGCAGTGATGGCAGCGTAGCCGCCGGTCCGCCAGATGCAGCACCAGATTCGCCGCGCAACGCCGGCAGCGCGAGATCCAGCCGCAGGCCGGACAGGCGAGCACCGGGGCATAGCCCCGCCGGTTGAGGAAGACCAGGCTCTGCTCGCGCCGATGCAAGCGAACGCTCAGCGCCTCGATCAGCTCCTGGCTCAGGCCGTCCTGCAGTGTCTGCTTGCGTGTATCGACGGTGACGACCGTGGGCAGCTCGGCAGCGGCGAATGCACGCTCGGGCAGCGCGAGCAGGGTGTAACGGCCGCTCATCGCGTGGTAGAAGGTTTCGAGCGACGGAGTGGCCGAGCCCAGCACGATCGGCACGTTCCTTAGCCGGGCGCGCCAGATCGCCACGTCGCGCGCCGAATAGCGCAGCCCTTCCTGCTGCTTGAACGAAGCGTCGTGTTCTTCATCGACGACGATCAAACCGAGCCGCGGCAGCGGCATGAACACGGCGAGCCGTGTGCCGAGCACGATGTCGGCCTCGCCCGTGAGCGCGGCGAGGAAGGCACGGGCGCGCGCGGCATCACTGACGCCACTGTGGGCGGCGACGATCCGCGCTGCCGGAAAACGGTCGCGCACGCGGCCTTCGAGCTGCGGTGTGAGCGCGATTTCCGGCACCAGCATCAACGCCTGGCCGCCCTTGGCCAGTACCGCCTCGATCGCGCGCAGGTAGACCTCGGTCTTGCCGCTGCCGGTCACCCCGTGCAACAGGAAGGTCGCGAAGCCCGTGGCGCCGCCGATCGCATCGATCGCAGCCTGCTGGTCGGCGGTCGGGTCGTAGCCGGCCGGGGATGCCGTCTTTCCAGCGCCGACTTTCGGCTTCGGCTCGCGCGGTCGTTTGCCGCGGCGCATCAGCGGCGGCAGCGCGAACGCCATCACCTGACCGAGCGGATGGTGGTAGTACTGGGCGCAAAATCGGCACAGCTCGAGCCATTCCTGCGGCAGCACCGGCAAGGTGGCAACGGGTTCGGCGGTCTTGAGCCTTTCCACCGGCTGATCGCTATGCGCGATTTCGCCAACCACCACGCCGATCTTGCTGGGCTTGCCAGAGGAGCCGAAGGGGACTTTGACCAGCCTTCCGGCAGGATCGCCCGCGCCTTCGAGACGGTAATCGAACAGCCGGGGCACCGGCAGATCGAGGGCGACCTGGACCAGCCTCACTTAGCGAAGCTCCTTCGAGAAAAACTACGCAATCGCCTTCAATCGATTGCTTGGAAAGCTTTTTTTCATCCCCAGCCCAGCCTGTGGATAATTTTGTGAACAACTCCTGGCGAAAACGGCCGGAGAGCCGCCTTAGCCCACCAAAGCCATAGATTTCATACGCATGGAATGTTATTTCTCATTTATTATCATTAAGTTATCTTGAACGTACTCTTCGCCGAGCGAAAAACCGCTGGCAAATCATGGGGATCGTGATTCTGTGCATAACTCGGCTCCCGTGATTGCCGGAAAGCCCGTCAGCCGGGGTTTCGCGGCGGGTGGTCACTCAGATTGCCGGCGGGAAGTGGGTTCCCGCCCACCTCATTTCCGGACGTAGCGGTGAACGGTTTCGACCAGCACTGCGACATTGTCCGGCGGGGTGTGCTGATGGATGCCGTGGCCCAGGTTGAAAACGTGGCCAGTCATCCCGCCGCCAAAGCTTTCCAGCACTCGTGTCGCCTCACGGGCGACGGCTTCGGGTGAGGCGAACAGCGCGATCGGGTCCATGTTGCCTTGCAGCGCCACCTTCTCGCCGACACGGTGGCGCGCCTCGCCCAGATGGGTCGTCCAATCCAGACCCACCGCATCGCAGCCGCAAGCGGCGATCGCTTCGAGCCACTGACCGCCGCCTTTCGTGAACACGATACAGGGCACCCGCTCGCCATCGCGGGTCTTTGTCAAGCCCTCGATCACGCGCTCGATGTAGGCGAGCGAGAACTCGCGGAATGCGGCATGCGACAGCGCGCCGCCCCAGGTGTCGAAAATCTGCACTGCCTGGACACCGCATTCGATCTGGGCGTTCAGATAGCGCGTCACCGCCTCGGCATTCACCTCGAGGACGCGATGCAACAGATCCGGACGGTCATAGAGCATCGTCTTGACGGTACGAAAATCGTCCGAAGAGCCGCCTTCGACCATGTAACAGGCGAGCGTGAACGGCGAGCCGGAAAAGCCGATCAGCGGCACGCTGTTATTGAGCGCGCGGCGAATCTCGGCCACTGCGTCGAGCACATAGCGCAGGTGATCGTAGGGATCCGGGGCGGCCAAGTCGCGGATCGCCCATTCCTCGCGCAAGGGTCGCTCGAACTTCGGGCCTTCGCCATCGGAAAAATATAGTCCCAGACCCATCGCGTCGGGAATGGTGAGGATGTCCGAAAACAGGATCGCCGCATCCAGATCGTAGCGCGCCAGCGGTTGCAGGGTCACTTCGCAGGCGAGACTGGGCGTCTTGCACAATTCCAGAAAGCTGCCGGCACGCTTGCGGGTTTCGCAATACTCGGGCAGATAACGTCCCGCCTGGCGCATCAGCCACACGGGGGTGCGGGTGGTGGGTTCGCGCAGCAGGGCGCGCAGAAAATCGTCGTTTTCGGGACGGGCCATTTCGAAAATCCCCTATGGAGAAATCGAATTATCGCATGCTGGTCTTGCCGAAATCGCGGACAATGCGGAGCATGCAGCGGCGTGAGAAAGGGAAGCTTCCATGGCAACCAGACAGATCGGCATCCTGACCGCCGGCGGCGACAGCCCCGGCCTGAACGCAGCGATCCGCGGTGTCGGCAAGGCGGCGATGGGTTATTACAAAATGCACCTGATCGGCTTTCGCGACGGCTTCCGCGGCCTGATGGAAAACCGCACGATGGCGCTCGACGGCGGCCAGCTCTCCGGCATCCTCACGCTCGGCGGCACGATCCTCGGCACCAGCCGCGACAAGCCGCACAAGATGCCGGTCGGCGGCAAGATGCTGGACATGACCGATGCGATCGTCGCCAACTATCATGAGCATCACCTCGACTGCCTCGTCTGCCTGGGCGGCGGCGGCACATTGAAAAATGCGCTGCGCCTCAAGAAACGGGGCCTCAATGTGATCAACCTGCCGAAGACCATCGACAACGACGTCTGGGGCACCGATACCACCTTCGGCTTCGATACCGCGCTTTCCATCGCCACCGAGTGCATCGACCGCCTGCACAGCACCGCGCACAGCCATCACCGCATCATCGTCGTCGAGATCATGGGGCATCGTGCCGGCTGGCTGGCGCTCGGCGCCGGTATCGCCGGCGGCGCCGACGTGATCCTGATCCCGGAGATCCCCTACGAGGTCGACAGCATCGCCGAGGCGATCCGCGAGCGGGTCAATGGAGGCAAGCCTTTCTCGATCGTCGCGGTCGCCGAGGGCGCGGTCTCGAAGCAGGATCTGGCGGCGATCGCTGCGGCGAAACAGCAGAAGAAGGCCGCCAAGGGGAAGATGAAGAAGGCAGCCAAACTCGCCAGCAAGATGGACGACAGCGAGGCCGATGCCGCCGAGCTGATCTACGCCAGCCGCACGCTCAGGCTCGCCCGCCAGCTCGAAAAGCTCACCGGACTCGAAGCGCGCCTGACCATCCTCGGCCACTTGCAGCGCGGCGGCACGCCCTCGGCAGCCGACCGCATCCTCGCCACCCGGCTCGGTACCGCCGCCGCCGACTTGATCGCCAAAGGTCATTACGGCGTGCTGGTCGCGGCACGGGGCGAGGGCACGCGGCCGCTGCCGATCGAAGAGGTCGCCGGCAAGGTGAAGACCGTGCCCCCTGATCATCCGCTGATCCTCTCGGCGCGGCGGGTCGGTACGAATTTCGGCGATTGATCGTGGAAGCGTTCCTGATCTCCACCGGCATCGTCGCCTTGGCCGAAGTCGGTGACAAGACGCAGCTGCTCGCGCTCGTCCTCGCCGCCAAGTTCCGCCGTCCCTGGCCGATCGTCGCCGGCATCTTCGTCGCCACCCTAGCGAACCACGCGCTCGCCGGTGCGCTCGGCGTGGCAGTGGCCGCCCTGTTCGCGCCCGAGACGCTGCGATGGCTGCTCGGCCTGTCCTTCATCGGCATGGCCATCTGGCTGTTCATTCCCGATGAGGTCGATGAGGAAAAGACGCGGCTTGCCCGCCTGGGCGTGTTCGGGACGACGCTGACGGCCTTTTTCTTGGCCGAGATGGGCGACAAGACGCAAATCGCCACGGTCGCGCTGGCGGCGCAGTTCGGCTCGGTCATGGCTGTTGTTCTCGGCACCACGCTGGGCATGATGA
Source organism: Sulfuricystis multivorans (assembly GCF_003966565.1). Classification (NCBI taxonomy): domain Bacteria; kingdom Pseudomonadati; phylum Pseudomonadota; class Betaproteobacteria; order Nitrosomonadales; family Sterolibacteriaceae; genus Sulfuricystis; species Sulfuricystis multivorans. Next base: position 2,332,168 of record NZ_AP018718.1, read on the forward strand.
TCGCGAACGTGCCTGCCGTGCTGCTCGGCAGCCGCATCGCCCACGCGCTGCCGGAAAAACCGATCCATGCGCTCGCCGCGGCGATCTTCCTCGCGCTGGGCGTTGCCACGCTGCTGGGCTTTGGCGAGCGCTTCGGACTGTAAACCCCAGCGGGCAGGCACAAGGCCTGCCCCTACGGGGCTATTTCTTCCAGAACGCCGGTGTGAATACGACCAGCAGCGTGAAAATCTCCAGCCGGCCAAGCAGCATCGCGAAGGTGCACACCCAGGTCTGGAAGTCGGAAAGAGACGCATAGGTCGTCGCCGGGCCGACTTCGCCCAAGCCCGGGCCGGTGTTGTTGATGCTGGCGACGACGGCAGAAAACGCCGTGATGCTGTCCAAGCCCGAAAAGGACATCACCAGGGTCAGCGTCGTCACCGCGACCATATAGACGAAACCGAAGGCCAGCACCGCGAACAGGATCTTGGCTTCGACCGGCGTGCCCCCGATGCGCACCAGCCACACCGCCTTCGGGTGCATCGCGCGCATCAGCTCGCGATAGACCTGTTTGAAGAGGATGATCGCGCGCATCATCTTGATCCCGCCGCCGGTCGAGCCGGCGCTGGTGGCAAAGCTGCACAGAAACAGCATCCACAGCGGCGCGAAGGCTGGCCAGAGCGCATAGTCGGTGTTCGCATAGCCGGTCGTCGTCGCGATCGAGACGACGTTGAAGGCGGCAAAGCGCAACGCCGTCGAAAAATCCATATAAACGTCGTGTGCGTAAAGATAAAGGGCGATGCAAAGGACGCTGCCGAGGACGACGACGAGATACCAGCCAAGCTCGGGATCGCGCAGGTAAGGGCGCAAGCTGCGACCATGCACGGCGAGAAAGTGCGTCGCGAAGTTGACGCCGGCCAGCAGCATGAAGACGATCGCCACCGCTTCGACGGCTGGCGAATTCCAGTAACCGAAGCTCGCATCGTGACTCGAAAAGCCGCCCAGCCCCATCGTCGTGAAGGCATGCATCACGGCATCGAACCAGCTCATCCCCGCAAGCCGATAGCCGAGCACGCAGGCGAGCGTGATGCCGGCATAGACCGCCCAGAGGCCCTTCGCGGTATGGGTCATGCGGGGGGTGAGCTGCGCATCCTTCATCGGTCCGGGTGTTTCGGCCTTGAACATCTGCCGGCCGCCGATGCCAAGGAGCGGCAGCACCGCGACCGCCAGAACGATCAGGCCCATGCCGCCCAGCCAGACCAGCATGCCGCGCCAGAGGTTGATCGAGGGCGGCAGCGTATCGAGATGGTCGAGCACGGTTGCGCCGGTCGTCGTCAGCCCCGAGACGGCCTCGAAGTAGGCATCGGTGAAGGAGATGCCGAGATGGAACACGAACGGCAGACAGGCGAAGGCCGGCAGCAGCGTCCACACCATCACCACCAGCAAAAAGCCGTCGCGCACCTTGAGCTCGTTGCGGTCGCGGTGTGCCAGCCACCACAGCCACAGGCCGCAGGCCAAAGTCGTCAGAAAAGCCTCGTCATAGGCCGATTCAGCACCATCGTGCCAGAGCGAGGAAAACAACACCGGCACCAGCAAGGTCAGCGAAAAGCCCGTCAGCAGAACGCCAAAGACGCGGATCACCGGGAAGAAGCGCTTCATGACGGCGTCAGAGGAACTGGAAGCCCACCTGTCAGAGGAACTGGAAGCCCACCTGGAACAGCTTCTCGACCTGTGCCACCTCGCGCTTGCGCATGCAGAAAACGATCACGTGATCCTCGGGCGCGATCACCGTATCGTGATGCGGGATGATCACGCGCCCGCCCACGGTGCCGTCCTGGCGGACGATGGCACCGATGTGCGCGCCGCGGATCTTCGGCAATTCGTCGATGCGTCGGCCGACGACCTTCGAGGTCTTGCGGTCGCCGTGGGCGATCAGCTCGAGCGCCTCGGCAGCGCCGCGCCGCAGGCTGTGCACGCGCGCGACGTCACCGCGCCGCACGTGCGTGAGCAGCGGGCCGATCGACACCTGCGCCGGCGACATGCCGATGTCGATCGGCCCGCCCTGCACCATGTCGGCATAGGCGCGGCGGTTGATCAGCGCCAGCACGCGCTTGCAACCGAGTCGCTTGGCGAGCGACGCCGCCATGATGTTGTCCTCGTCGTCGTTGGTCAGCGCCAGGAACATGTCGATCTCGTCGATGTTCTCCTGGGAAAGCAGGGTCTCGTCGGTCGCCTCGCCGTGCAACACCAGGGTGCGGGAAAGCTTGCCGGCGATCGTTTCGGCGCGCCGCCGGTCGACCTCGATCAGCTTCACTTCATAGCGTTCTTCGAGCGTGCGCGCCACACGCAGGCCGATGTTGCCGCCGCCGGCGATCATCACGCGCTTGACCGGCTCGGCACTGCGCCGTAGTTCGGTGAGCACCAGGCGGATGTATTGGCTGTCGGCGAGCAGGAAGACTTCATCGCCTTGCTCGATGACCGTGTCGCCGTCCGGATCGACCGGCTGATGCTCGCGAAAGATCGCGGCGATGCGCGCATCCACGCCGGGCGGCAGGTGCGCGCGCATCGCGCGGATCGGCTGACCGACCAGCAGCCCGTCCTGCTTCGCACGTACGCCGACCAGGGTCACCTTGCCATTGGCGAATTCGAGCACTTGCAGCGCGCCGGGAAATTCGATCAGCTTGGCGATGTATTCGGTGATGTCCTGTTCCGGGCAGATCGCGTAATCGACCGCGAAGTTCTCGTTGGCGAGCAGCACCGGGTCGAGCAGATCGGGCGAGCGCAGACGGGCGATGCGCGTGGTGACGGAAAACAGGCTCCTGGCGATCTTGCAGGCCACCAGATTGGTCTGGTCGGACTGCGTGACTGCGACGAGCAGGTCCGTGTCCTCGATGCCGGCTTCGCGCAGCACCGATGGATAGGCGGCGTTGCCCGTCACCGTGCGCACATCGAGCCGGTCGGCAAGCTGCGCGAGCGCCTCGTGATTCTGATCGACGACGGTGATGTCATTGGCCTCCGAGGCGAGCGCCTCGGCGACGGAGGCGCCGACCTGACCGGCGCCGAGGATGAGGATTTTCATTCTTCTTCTTTGGTGGCGTTGCGCAAGCCCAGGTCTTTCAGCTTGCGATACAGGTGCGTGCGTTCGAGACCGGTCTTTTCGGAAAGTCGTGTCATGCTGCCGCCATCGACGCGCAAATGGTGCTCGAAGTAGAGCCGTTCGAACAGCTCGCGCGCTTGCTTGAGCGGCATTTCGAACATTTCCGGCAACAGGCCAGGCGGAATCTCCGGCGCCACGGCCAGTCCAGGCGCGAGCAGATGCTCGGCCTCTTCGACGCCGATTTCCTCGTCGAGCGCAGCCAGCGCCAGCGACTTCAAGGCGCTGCGCAGCTCAGGATATCCCTCCGGCCACGAATACTGGCGCAACGCATTCTGCGCCGCGACCGACAGGCGTCTGAGCGGCGCCTCGCCGGCTTCGGCGAGCTGCGCCAGTAGATGCGTGGCGAGATCGGGAATCTCGTCCTTGAGCTCCGCGAACGACGGCAAGCCGATGCTGACCTCGAACAGACGGTCGATGACGGCAGCGTCCCAGCCATGCTCGCTGAGTGCGCTGGCGGTGTGTGTCGTCGCCGCGACGAGGCGCAGGTTATGGCGTTCGAGACGTTCGAGCGCGAAAGCGAGGTTCTTCTGCTGCAGGCGCGTCAATTTCGCCAGCTCGCCGCAGTAGAGCACCCCGCCGCTGGCCTGGGCAAGCATGTCGAGCGAGATCGGGCTGGAATCCTGACCAAGGTCGACCCAGGGTTTGCCCGGAATCTGCAGCGTGCGCGCAGAAAGCTCGACGATCGAGGCTGGCGGCGCGCGCAGCAGCACCGAGCGGCTCTTGGCCGCCAGCTGCTCGAGGCGCCGGCGCAGGTCTTTGAGCAGTGCCGAACGCGGGAAGGCAGCCAGGGTGAGTGCCGAGCCGGTTTTCGGATGATGTTCGAGCCCCTGCTTCACCGCAGCAAGCAGCTTTTGCAGGCTGATCGGTTTTTCGAGGAAGCCGACCGCGCCGATCTTCGTCGCCTCGACCGCGGTTTCGATCGTCGCATGACCGGACATCATCACCACCGGCATGTTGAGCTTGCCGGCCGCCGCCCATTCCTTGAGCAGCGTCACCCCATCGGTATCGGGCATCCAGATGTCGAGCAAGACGAGATCGGGGCGATGACTATCGCGGATGGCGCGGGCCGCAGCCGCATTTTCTGCAGTGACGACATCGTGCCCCTCGTCGGTGAGGATCTCGGAGAGCAGCTCGCGGATGCCGACTTCGTCGTCGACGACCAGAATCTGGGACATGTCTGCAGATTATCGCGAAAAATTACGCCGTGCCATAGAAATCAGAGGAGCTTTCAGCCCTGCAAACGCCGCGATCGTCTTGGCTATTCAGACCCGCAGCGGCGGGCCGGCGTGGGCAAAGAATGCCGCCGCCGGTTGCGGTCGGCCGAACAGATAGCCCTGGAAGAGCCGGCAGCCGTTGTGTATCAGCCAAGCGCGCTGCGCGTAGGTCTCGGCGCCTTCGGCGACGACTTCGAGGTGCATCTGCCGGGCTGTCAGCAGAATGGTCTTCGACAGCGACGGTAGCGCGAAGGGTCAGACATCGGCGTTTCTCCCTACAGAGGCGATGGGCAATTGTACGCAAACGCTCGCGCCACCGCCTTCGGCCAAAGGCCGGTTGGCGAGCGTCACGGTACCGCCGTGATCGACGACGATCTTGTGCACGATCGCCAGCCCAAGGCCCGTGCCCTTCGGCTTGGTCGTCACATAGGGCTCGAACGCATGCTGGAGGATCTCGGGCGGGAAGCCCGGGCCGTCGTCTTCGACGGTCAGCTCGACGTTGCGGCCTTGCGAACGGGTCCTGACGATGATGCGTGCCGTCTTGCCAGCGCCGAGTTTTTCACTGCCGGCCTCGCTGGCGTTCTTGATCAGATTGTGCAGCACCTGGCGGATCTGGTCGGCATCGGCCAACACCGGCGGCAGGAGCGGATCGAGTTCGGTTTCGATGCCGAAGCCGCTGCTGGCATAGAGTTCGAGCACCTCGGCGATCAGCCGGTTCAGATCGAGCGGCTGCGGATTCGGCGGCGGCAGGCGCGCATAGTCGCGAAAGTCGTTGACCATCGCCTTCATCGCCTCGACCTGATCGACGATGGTCTTCGTCGCCCGCTCGAGTATCGCGGCATCTTCCGGCGCGAGCTTGCCAGCAAGTTTCATCTGCAGCCGTTCGGCCGACAGTTGGATCGGCGTGAGCGGATTCTTGATCTCGTGGGCGAGCCGGCGGGCCACTTCGCCCCAGACTGCGGCGCGCTGCGCGGCTTCGCGTTCGATGCGCGCCTGGGCGAGCTGTTGCGTCATCTCGTTGAACGAGCGCGTCAGCACCCCCAGCTCGTCGTCGGTCTCCAGCACCGCGCGCGGTGTCAGATCGCCGGCGGCCACCGCCCGCGTGCCTTCGGCGAGCATCAGCAGCGGCTTGGCGAGCCGGCCGGCGAGGAAGAAGGCCAGCGCGATCGCGGCGAACAGCGCCAGCAGCAACGCAAAGGTCAGGGTCAGCGTATAGAGGCGTTTGAGGCCAATGCGACCGAGCTGCAATTGCTGGTAGTCGCGCTGCGCGGCCTCCACCAGGGCGGCGCTTTGCGCGATCGCGGCCGGCACTGGCTGCTCGAGCTGCAGGATCAGCGGCTCGGCCGCGAAATGATAGGCGCGCACCGGAACGAGGGCGCGCACCACGAAGCCGCTTCCCGCATCGCCCTCGACACGCGCGCTGCCCGTGCCGCTACGCGCCTGCCGCAGCTCGGCCGGGTCGGGCAGCGGCGGCAGGAGATCTTGCTGCTCGCTGGCGCTGCTGCTGGCGATCAGCTGGCCGCTCGCCGTCACCAGCACGGCGGCATTCACGCCGGCCTGTTCGCGCAGGCGATTGAGGAGCACCGCCCCCGGCGCAGGCACTTCGGCCAGATCGAAGGCCATCGAACGGCCTTTGACGAGGAGCTCGGCTTGCATCGTCTCGAACACGCTGTGCGCGAGATCCAGTCCGCCGTCGAGCGCGGCCTCGATGCGCACGTCGAACCATGAGTCGATGCTTTTCACCGCGAACTGCATCGAAACCGCATACACCAGCACGCCGGGCAGCACCGCCATCATCGCCAGCATCATCATCAGCCGCGTCTTGAGGCGTGCGCCGAACACGCCTTGGCGCCGATCGCGCCACAGGCGGCGCAACTGGGTGATGACCAGTCCGAGCAGCAGGAGGGCCGCCAGCGCATTGAAGACGATCAACAGCGGCGTGTGGCGGGCGAACAGGGCGGTATCGGCGGAAGCCGAGGTGAGTAGGATCACCAGCATGCCGCCGAGCGCCGCGGCGAGTGTCAAGGCGATGATCATTGCGGCTCGGCGGCGGGCACGAACTGCCAGCTCAAGGTGTGGGCATCGACCCGCCAGTCGTCGTTGGCGAGCGCATCAATCTGCAAGGGCTTCGGCAGCTGGCTTTGATCGAGCGAGAGGCGAACGGCCGCGATGAGCGTCTCGCCTTGCGGCAGGGCGCCTGCGTCGGCGATGTGCAGGCGCCGGATGTGGCCGAGCGCCGCAAGCGCCGCTTCGAGGGTAGCGAAGTTCTGGTAGAGGCTGCCGACGGCGAGCCGATACTGGCGCGTCAGCGCGTGATAGCTCAGCCGGTAATTGACGACACGGCCGGCCAGATGTTCGTCGATCCAGTACCAGCGCTTGCGCTTGATCTGCACTTCGAAACGGAAATGAAGCGGCACGCCCTTGCCGACGGCATCGATGAGGCGAGCGCCGATCTCGACGTCGAATTCGGCATTCACCGCCCAGCCGCGCTCGTCCGGCACCACGGCGGCACTCTGCGGCTGGATGCTGCCCGCCCAGGCAAGCCAAGCGACGAAGAGCCCGACGCCCAGCGCAACGAGCCGTTCAAGGCATTTTTTCCAACAGGGCGTAATAGAAGCCGTCATGAGTGGCCGAGGGCATCAGTTGCAGTTCTTCTTCGCTGCCGCCCGTCGGCAGGCGGCGCGCATCCGGATGACGCGCAACGAACGCGCGCACCTGCCCGGCATTTTCGCCGGGAAACACCGAACAGGTGCAGTAGAGCATTTTGCCACCGGGGGCCAGGAGCGGCCACAAGGCATCGAGAATGGCGGCCTGGGTCTGTGCGAATCCCGCCACATCCTCGGGGCGCCGCAGCCACTTGATGTCCGGGTGGCGGCGCACCACCCCGGAAGCGGAGCAGGGCACATCGGCGAGAATGCGCTCGAAAAGCCGACCGTCCCACCAGCCCGCCGGTTTACGCGCATCGCCGATTTCTACCTTCGCGGCAAGATGAAGTCGAGCGAGGTTTTCCTCGATGCGCCGGGCGCGGGCGGCATCGACTTCCAGCGCGGTCAGCTCGATCTCATGCCGCTCCAAAAGATGCGCGCTCTTGCCGCCGGGCGCCGCGCAGGCATCCAGCACGCGCATGCCGTCCTGGGCATCGAGGAGCCGCGCCGCCTGCTGGGCGCCCCAGTCCTGCACCGAGACGCAACCTGCCTGAAAGCCGGGGAGGCGCTCGACCGGCAAGGGGGCTTCGAGCAGGATCGCCGTCTCGTCGAGCGTCTGCCCCGCACCGCCGGCTTTGGCCAACTGCGCGAGAAATTCGGCGCTGGTGATGCGGCACCGCGCGTTCAACCGCAGCGTCATTGGCGGATGACCATTGCCGCTGGCGGCGATCTCCCGCCAGCATTCCGGATAGGCCTCGGCGAGCAGCGCGAGCCACCAGCGCGGATGGCGGAAAGAAGCCACTTCGTCGGCATCCGCCGCGGCGATGAGCTCTGCGCGGCGGCGCTGGAAATGGCGCAAGATGGCATTGGTCAATTTCTTGAATGGCTTGTCGGCAGCCTCGACGGCCTGATCGACGAGGGTGTGCGCTTCTTCGGGTCGGCGCTCCAGACGGGCGAGCGCGACGAGCAGAAGCGATCGCGCCGCCTTGTCTTTCAGCGGCCGCTCGAGCAAGCGGGCAAGGAAAAAATCGCCGCGGCCATAATCGCGCAAGGCAGTCATCGCCAGATCGCGCGCGGCCGGCCGCAGTTCGATGGGCAGCGCGGCAAGCGTCGTCTCCGGGGTGCGGCCGGCGAGCACTTCCACAACCGCGCCCACCGCAGCGGCGAGCGCCCGGGAAAGCGGCGGGTTGCGAAAGGAAGGCGGAAAGGTGGCATTCATGGTCGACTGCGCATGGTAACCGCGATCTGTGGTAAACGTCGGTCATGAACCCTTCCGCCCATACCCCCATTCCCTTCCCCGGCCGACTGACGATCGTCGGCTGGGGCGCCATCGCCCAAGGCGTTTTGCCCTTGCTGTTTGGCCATTTCGCGCTGCGCCCCGAACAGGTCACAATCGTCACCGCCGATGCCGACGGCATTGGAGAAGCGCAGGCTTACGGCGTTTCCCACATGATCCTGCCGCTCGACCGCGATAACTTCCGGCATGTGCTCGCCCCGCTCGTCGGAGCTGGCGACTTTCTGCTCAATCTCGCCGTCAATGTCGCCAGCGTGGCGCTGATCGAGTTCTGCCGCGAGCGCGGTGCACTCTACCTCGATGCCTGCATCGAACCCTGGGCCGGCGGTTATACCGATCCGCTGCTTTCCCCTTCGCAGCGTTCGAACTACGCGCTGCGCGAACAGGCGAAGGCACTGCACCGGCCGGGTGGCCCAACCGCAGTGCTCACCCACGGCGCCAATCCCGGCTGGGTGTCGCATTTCGTCAAGCAGGCGCTCCTCGACATCGCCCGCGATTGCGGCTTCGCTGCCATGCCGCCCGCCGACCGTGCCGGCTGGGCGCGGCTGGCACAAACGCTCGGCGTCCGGGTGATCCATATCGCCGAACGCGACTGGCAGGTGGCCGAACCCAGGAAGCGTCCTGGAGAATTCGTCAACACCTGGTCGGTCGACGGCTTCGTCGGCGAAGGCTGTCAGCCAGCCGAGCTCGGCTGGGGCAGCCACGAAAAGGCGCTGCCGCCGGACGGCCATCGCCACGGCTTCGGCTGCGAGGCGGCGATCTGGCTCGAACGTCCCGGCGCGGCGACGCGCGTGCGCACTTGGACGCCGCTGGCCGGTCCGCTTCACGGTTTCCTGATCACACATGGCGAAGCGATCTCGATCGCCGACTATCTGACCATAGGCGCCGGCACGACGCCGGAATACCGGCCGACCGTGCATTACGCCTACCATCCCTGCGACGACGCGGTGCTGTCGCTGCACGAGCTCGCCGGCCGCGAATGGCATTTGCAGGAAAACAAGCGCATCGTGCGCGACGAGATCGTTTCCGGCGTCGATGAGCTGGGTGTGCTGTTGTTGGGCCATCCGAAGGGCGCCTACTGGCTCGGTTCGCGTCTATCGCACGCGGAAGCGAAGCGGCTCGCCCCCTACAACTCGGCGACGGTGTTGCAGGTCACGGCGGGTGTGATGTCCGGGATGATCTGGGCGATCGAAAATCCGGCGATGGGCGTGGTCGATCCGGACGAACTGCCGTACGACGAAATGATCGCTTTGTGCCGGCCTTACTTGGGCGAGGTGGTCGGCGTCTATTCGGACTGGACGCCGCTGAAAGACCGTGCCGAGTTCTTCCCGCAGGACGTCGATGTCGACGACCCCTGGCAGTTCAAGAATTTCCGGGTGAGCTGAATCTTTCGCCGGCAGCGAGCGGAAAACCGCGCAGGAAATCGGCAGCGGGCAGCCGCCGGCCGCCAGGCTTCTGCAGCTCGGTCAAGCGCAATGCGCCTTCGCCGCAGGCGACGACGATGCCGGAAGGCCCAACGGCAATGATTTCACCTGGCCGGCCTGCACCTTCCGCAAGCTCTGCATGCCACAGCTTCAGCGTCGTCTCTCCCAGCTGCGAGGTAGAACCCGGGAACGGATCGAAGGCGCGCAAGCGCCGTTCGATCTCGACGGCCGGACGCGTCCAGTCGATCCGTCCTTCGGCCTTGTCGATCTTTGCCGCATAGGTCGCGCCTTGCTCAGGCTGCGGCGTCGGCTTCAGGCTGTCGAGCCTGGTGAGCGCCTCGACGATCAGCCGGCCGCCGAGGTTGGCAAGCTTGTCGGTGAGGCTTTCTGCCGTCTCGTCAGGGCCGATTTTCAGTCTTTCGGCCAGCAGCATCGGCCCGGTGTCGAGTCCGGCATCCATCTGCATGATCGTGATGCCCGTTTCAAGATCGCCCGCCTCGATCGCGCGCGCAATCGGCGCCGCCCCCCGCCAGCGCGGCAGCAGCGAGGCATGGATGTTGACGCAACCGCGCCTCGGGATGTCGAGCACGGCCGGCGGCAGAATCAAACCGTAGGCCGCGACCACCAACACATCGGGCGCGGCGGCGATCAACGGCGCATGGGTTGCGGGATCGCGCAGCTTTTCCGGCTGATGGACGGCAATGCCGTGGGCCAACGCCACGTCTTTGACGGGGCTCGTGACGAGTTTCTGCCCGCGCCCAGACGGGCGGTCGGGCTGGGTCAGCACCAGCGGGATGTCGAAACCGGCAGCGATCAGCGCCCGCAGCGCGATGGCGGCGAACTCGGGCGTGCCGGCAAAGGCGACTTTCATGCGGTGATGCGCGCTTGCTTCGCCAGCTTGGCTTTGATCCTGGATAGCTTGAGCCGGGACAGGTATTCGACGAACACCTTGCCGTCGAGGTGATCGATCTCGTGCTGCAGACAAACCGCCAGCAGGCCATCCGCCTCGAGCTCGAAGGGTTCGCCTTCGAGATTCAGCGCGCGCACCTTGATGCGTTCACTGCGTTTCACCGTCTCATAGATGCCGGGCACCGACAGGCAGCCTTCCTCACCGACATGCTCGCCCCACCGTTCGAGGATTTCCGGGTTGATGAAGACCATCGGCTTCGATTTGTCCTCCGACACATCGAGCACCAGCAGGCGCTTGTGCACATCGACCTGGGTGGCCGCCAGTCCAATGCCCGGCGCCTGGTACATGGTTTCCAGCATGTCGGCGGCAAGCTTCCTGATCCCGGCATCGACGGCCTCGACCGGCTTGGCCACCGTATGCAGGCGTGGATCGGGATAACGCAGAATCGGCAATAAGGCCATGAAAGTCTTCTTTAACAGGTTGATGCGTGCGGAATTTGCGGGCAGAATCCGACGTACGTCCGGAGGTCCCACCATGCGTCACATTATATTCGCGCTGATTTTCGCTTTTTCAACCTCTGCCGCGCTGGCCCAGAGCGCCAAGCCGCTCGAGCTCGCGCCAGATGCGCCGGAACGCCACATCGTCGTGCCGGGCGACACCCTGTGGGGCATCGCGGCGAAGTTCCTCAAGGATCCGTTCCGCTGGCCCGAACTGTGGAAGATGAATGCCGAGCAGGTCAGAAACCCACACCGCATCTATCCCGGCCAGGTGCTGATCCTCGACTTGAGTGGCGGCCAACCGCAGCTGAAACTCGCCACGTTGAAACTTTCCCCCAAGGTGCGCGCCGAAGCGCTCGGCGAGGCGATTCCGGCGATTCCGGCCAGCGCGATCGAGCCCTTCCTGTCCCAGCCGCTGGTGATCAATCCCGGCGAGTTCGACACCTCGCCGCGCATCGTCGCCACGCAGGAGGATCGGGTTTTCACCGGCACCGGCGACAAGATCTACGCCACCAACAACGCCGATCCCAAGATCAAGCGATGGCATGTCTTCCGTCCCGGACGGCCGTTGGTCGATCCGGACAGCAAGGAAGTCCTGGGCATCGAAGCCGTCTATCTCGGCAGCGCGCGTCCCGATGGCGAGCCCGGCGACGTCCTGCCGCTCGTGCTGACCAGCGTCAAGCAGGAAATCGGTCGCGGTGATTATCTCGTGCCGGCCGAGCGCCCCGAGGTGATGAGTTATGTGCCGCATGCGCCGACCCAGGACATCAACGGCCGCGTGATGCTGATCTATGGCGGCGTCGGCGAGGGTGCGGTCAACTCGGTCGTCTCGCTCTCGCGCGGTAAGCAGGATGGGCTGGAAGTCGGCCATGTGGTGGCGATCTATCGCGCCGGCTCCGCAGTGACGAACCGTTTCGAAGACGACAAGCCGCAGACCCATCTGCTCCCCGACGAGCGCATCGGCCTCGCTTTCGTGTTCCGCGTCTTCGATCGGGTCTCTTACGCGCTGATCACCAGCGCCAGTCGCCCGGTGATGGAAGGCGACCGGATCCACAAGCCATGACTCACTTCCCTTCCGGATGGATGCGCCGGACGAGCTGGCCGACTGGCTGCGCCTGACCCTGATCCCCGGTCTGGGCGGCGAAGGCGAGCGCCGCTTGTTGCAGGCTTTCGGCGAGCCGGCGGCGATTTTCTCCGCTTCGCCTGGAATGCTCGCCAAGCTGCTCGGCGTGCAGCTTGCCGAGCGCGTCCTGTGCCATGACAGTACCGCCGAGATCGAAGCCGCCATGCGCTGGGCGCAGATGCCCGGCAACCGGATACTCACGCTCGCCGATGCGGCCTATCCGCAGGCGCTCTTGACCGCCGCCGACCCGCCGCTGCTGCTTTACGCCAAAGGCCGTATCGAGCTTCTGAACCGCCCCGCCTTGGCGATCGTCGGTTCGCGCAATGCAACCCAACAGGGCGAGGCCAATGCAAGCGCCTTTGCGCGGACGCTTGCCGCAGCAGGGCTGACCATCGTCAGCGGGCTGGCGGCAGGTATTGACGCCGCCGCCCACCGGGGCGCGCTGCAAGAGCCTGCTTCCACGGTTGCGGTGGTCGGCACCGGCTGTGACCGCATCTACCCGGCCCGCAACGAAGCGCTCGCCCGCGAGATCGCCTTCAAGGGCTGCATCATCAGCGAATTCCCTCTCGGCACGCCACCGATCGCCGCCAACTTTCCGCGCCGCAACCGGTTGATCGCGGGTCTGAGTCGCGGCTGCCTCGTCGTCGAAGCGGCGAAAGAGAGCGGCTCCCTGATCACTGCACGGCTGGCGGCCGAAGCGGGCCGCGAGGTGTTCGCGATCCCCGGCTCGATCCACTCGCCGCAATCGAAGGGCTGCCATGCGCTGATCAAGCAGGGTGCGAAACTGGTCGAATCGGCGCAGGACATCCTCGAGGAGCTGCGCTGGGAGAACGTGACGAATCCAGTGATCGTCCCGCCGGTGAAGGAGGCCGAAAGGGATCCGATCCTGCTCGCTCTCGGCGGCGATCCCGTTGATCTCGACACCCTCGCGGCGCGCACGGGGCTTAGCGCCGACGCGCTGCTGGCCCGTCTCTTCACGCTCGAAATGGAAGGCCGCATCGCGAATCTGCCGGGTGGCCGTTATCAACGGCTGAACTGAACCAGCTTGCCAGCGGACATGAAGCCCGCTTAACATCCGCCCCCCATGAGCAAACAATTGATCATCGCCGAAAAGCCATCGGTCGCGCAGGACATCGCGCGTGCCCTGGGCGGTTTCACTCGCGAGGGTGACTATTTCGAGAGCGAGTACTATGTGCTGTCCTCGGCCGTAGGCCATCTTCTGGAACTGGCCGTGCCGGAGGAATATGAGGTCAAGCGCGGTAAATGGAGTTTCAGCCATCTGCCGGTGATTCCGCCACGCTTCACGCTGCATCCGATCGAGAAGACCGCCGATCGCCTGAAGTTGCTCGTGCGGCTTGCCAAGCGCAAGGATGTCGTGGCGCTGATCAATGCCTGCGACGCGGGACGCGAAGGCGAGCTGATCTTCCGCTACATCGTCCAGTTTGCCAAGATCGACAAGCCGATCCGTAGGCTGTGGCTGCAGTCGATGACGCCACAGGCGATCAAGGACGGCTTTGCCCACCTGCGCACCGATGAAGAGATGCTGCCGCTCGCGGATGCAGCGCGCTGCCGCTCGGAGGCCGACTGGCTGATCGGCATCAACGGCACGCGCGCGATGACCGCCTTCAATTCTCAGGAAGGCGGCTTCTATAAAACCACCGTCGGCCGCGTGCAAACGCCGACCTTGGCGATCCTCGTCGAGCGCGAGAAGGCGATCCGCGCCTTCCAGCCGCGCGACTACTGGGAGGTCGAGGCCGAGTTCCAGGCGGTCGCTGGCACTTATCGCGGCAAATGGTTCGACGAAAAATTCAAAAAGTCGGACGATGAGCATGCCAGGGCCGAGCGCCTGTGGGACATCGAGCAGGCCGAGGCGCTGCGCAAGAAGTGTCTGGGCAAGCATGGCGAGGTCACGGAAGAGGCAACCCCCAAGACCGAAGCCTGTCCGCTGCTCTACGATCTCACCAGTCTTCAGCGCGACGCCAACGGCCGCTTCGGCTTTTCGGCACGCAACACCCTGGCGCTCGCCCAAGCGCTCTACGAAAAACACAAGGTGCTGACCTATCCGCGTACCGACAGCCGATACTTACCCGAGGACATGATCGGCGCCGTCAAGGAGACGCTCGCGGCGCTGACCGATTCGCCCCTCGGCCAGCATGCCGCAACGGTGCTCAAAAACGGCTGGGTGCATCCGACCAAGCGCATCTTCGACAACGCCAAGGTCTCCGACCACTTCGCGATCATTCCCACCGGCACCCCGCCGAAACATCTTTCCGAGCCCGAGCAGAAACTCTATGACCTCGTCGTCAAGCGTTTCATCGCGATCTTTTACCCTGCCGCCGAGTATCTCGTCACGACGCGCATCACGCGCGTCGAAGGGGAGCCGTTCAAGACCGTCGGCAAGGTGCTGGTGACCCCGGGGTGGCTCGCCGTCTATGGCAAGGAGGCGCAGGGGGGGGAAGAGAGCCCGAATCTACCACCGCTGGCCAAGAACGAACGGGTGTGGACCAACGACGTCGAAGTGAAACCCAACCACACCAAGCCGCCGCCACGCTTCAACGAAGCGACGCTGCTCACGGCAATGGAAGGCGCCGGCAAGCTGGTCGAAGACGAAGAACTCCGGGAGGCGATGCTTGATCGGGGCCTGGGCACGCCGGCCACCCGCGCGGCGATCATCGAAGGATTGATCCAGGAAGAATACGTGCATCGTCACGGCCGCGAATTGCAGCCGACCGCCAAGGCCTTCAACCTGCTGTTCGCCCTCGAACAGCTCAAAGTCGACGAGATCCGCTCGCCGGAGCTCACCGGGCTGTGGGAATGGAAGCTCAGGGAGATGGAACATGGGCGCCTAAAGCGCGAGGCGTTCATGGCGCACATCGTCGAGCAGACGCGCGAGATGGTCGAACGCATCAAGACCGGCGAGCTGCACGACACCGATTTCGGCACGCTCGAAACGCCTTGCCCGAAATGTGGCGGAAAAATCCACGAGACCTACCGCTACTTCAAGTGCGACCAGTGCGACTACAAGCTGTGGAAGGTGATCGCCGGCCGCCAGTGGGAGCCGGAGGAAATGGAAGAGCTGCTGAAAAACCGGCAGATCGGCCCGCTTTCCGGCTTTCGCAGCAAGATGGGGCGCGCCTTTTCCGCCGTCATCCGCCTCGATGAGGATTTCGCGCCGAAGTTCGACTTCGGCAACGAGGAGGATGCGGCCGAGGCAGTCGATTTCAGCGGACAGGTGCCGTTGGGCCCCTGCCCGAAGTGCGGCGCGCGGGTATTCGAAATGCCGATGGCCTACGTCTGCGAAAAGGCCGTAGGTTCAGCGAAGTCCTGCGACTTCCGCTCTGGCAAGGTGATCCTGCAGCAGGAAATCTCCCGCGCCGAGATGCAGAAGCTGCTCGAAACCGGCCGGACCTCATTACTCAAGGGCTTCGTCTCGAACCGCACGAAGAAGAAGTTTTCCGCCTATCTGGTGCGCAACGCCTCCGGCAAGATCGGCTTCGAGTTCGAGCAGCGCACGGCAAAACCTACCCAGGCGAAGACGGAAACGAAAGTCGGCGCTGGTGAGGCGGCAAGCGCAGCGAAAAAGTCCTCGACGAGAAAGAAAAGCGGCTGATCCGCGGCGCGCAGGCTGGAGTCAGTCCTGCGCCCAGAAGCGGCTGACGTCCCGAATGCCCCATTTCGCCGCCTCTTCGCGACCGACGATCTTTTCCGTCGGCTGCCTGGAGAGATCGACGACTTCCGGCGCAAGATAGGTTTGTGATTTCGTCGAGAAAAAGACCTTGACCTTCGGCGTGAGCAGCGATTGCGGCGATTGCTCGATGACGACGCCGAGACGGCCTGAGGATAGCCGCACCAGCGAACCGACCGGGTAGATGCCGATGCTCCTCACGAAGGCGTGGAAGATGCGCTCGTCGAAATGGCCTTTCCATTCGGCCATCCGGCGGATCGACTCGGACGGCTCCCAGCCGGCCTTGTAGGGACGGTTCGAGGTGATCGCGTCATAGACGTCGCAGACCGCGCCCATTTTGGCGAACAGGCTGATCGCCTCACCCGACAAGCCTTCGGGATAGCCGCTGCCGTCGATCTTCTCATGGTGGTGCAGGCACACATCGCGGGGAATCTCGCCTGCCGCGCCGCCCTCGACCAGCAGACGATGGCCATCGACCGGATGGCGTTTCATGATCACGAACTCTTCGTCGGTGAGCTTGCCCGGCTTGTTGAGCACTCCAGGTGGCGTCAGCGCCTTGCCGAGGTCATGCAACAATCCCGCCATGCCAACCTCGCGCGTCGTCGCCTCATCGAGCTCGAGCACGCGCGCGAGTGCGACCATCAGCGCACAAACGGCGACCGAGTGCATATAAGTGTAGTCATCGGCCGATCGCAGCCGCGCCAGGCTGATCAACGCGCCGGGGTTGCGCATCACCGAGGCGGAAATCTCATCGACCAGCGCGCCGGCGGCGGCATGGTCGATCGCCTTGCCCATGCGCACTTCCTGGAACATCGAGATGACCTGTTCCTTGCCTTGGGCGCAAATCTTCGCCGCCCGCCGTACTTCCTCGGCCAGGAGCACGGGCCGCCGGATCGTCGGAGCCGGCGCTGGCGGCGCCTCGATATGCATGAGCTCGTCTTCGACGCGGGCGGCGATTTCCTCGCGGGTGGGCGCCGACGCCTCGACGTCGAGGCCTTTCGCCGTGTCGATCCACACCTCGCGCACGCCGCAGCTTTGCACTTCCCTGAGCAGCTGCGGCGTATCGATCTTGAAACTCTCGCTCCAGAATGGGTGGTCCATCCACGAACCGCAGAATTCGTGGATGTGCATCCCCAGTCGGAGTTGGTCGACAGTGACTTTTTTCAACATGCTAGACTCGCCGCCCCCTTTCCATCCAGCCGACATGTCATGGAGCTTCATCCTCTCTTCCAGGCGCTGATTCTCGGCTCAATCGAGGGTCTCACCGAATTCCTGCCGATCTCCAGCACCGGCCATCTGATCCTCGCCGGAGACTTGCTCGATTTTAACGACGAGCGTGGCAAGCTGTTTGAAATCGTCATTCAATCCGGCGCGATCCTCGCCGTGGTCTGGGAATACCGGCACCGCTTCGGCACGGTGCTCGCCGGCCTGCCCCATGACCCGGTCGCGCGACGGTTCGTCATCAATCTCTTCATCGCCTTCCTGCCGCTCGCGGTGCTGGGCCTTTTGTTCGGCAAGGCGATCAAGGCCACCTTGTTCGCGCCGATCCCGGTCGCCCTCGCTTTCATCATTGGCGCCCTGATCATCCTTTGGGCCGAGCGGCGCACACATACGGTCACCATCCACTCGGTCGACGACATCACGCCGTGGGATGCGCTGAAACTCGGTCTAGCGCAAGCCTGCGCGCTGATCCCCGGCACTTCGCGCTCGGGTTCGACCATCATCGGCGGGCTCATCTTCGGGCTTAGCCGCCAGGCGGCCACTGAATTTTCCTTCTTCCTTGCCGTACCAACGCTCGGCGCCGCGACCGTCTATCAGCTTTACAAAGAACGGCACTTGCTGGTCTGGGACGATCTCGGCCTGTGGGTCGTCGGCTTCGTCTCCGCCTTCGTCTCGGCTTTCCTGTGCGTGCGCTGGCTGTTGCGCTACATCAGCCACCACGATTTCACGATCTTCGCCTGGTACCGGATCGTCTTCGGCCTCGTCGTGATCATTACCTGGCAGCGGGGGATCGTCGATTGGACCACCTCTTGATGCCATGAACGTCCTTTTCGAAGAGGATGGCGCCTTCAAGACCGGCACCATCGTCGCCGACAACGATACCTCCTTGCAGGTCGACACCGTGTCGGGCAAGCGCATCAAGCTGAAAGCCGCCCAAGTGCTGCTGCGCTTTGCCGAGCCCGCACCTGCCGAGCTGCTCGCGCGAGCGGAAACGCTGATGGCCGAGATCGACACCGAATTCCTCTGGGAAGTCGCGCCGGAGGGCGAGTTCGGCTTTGCCGAGATGGCCGCCGAGTATTTCGGCCATGCGCCCAGCCCCAGCGAGGCCGCCGCAGTGTTGCTGAGACTGCATTCGGCGCCGATCCATTTCCATCGCAAGGGCAAGGGGCGCTTCAGACGCGCGCCGCCGGAGATTCTGCAGGCCGCGCTCGCCGGGCTGGAAAAAAAGCGCCAGCAGGCGCTGGCCATCGAGCGCATGGTCGAGGAGCTCAAAGCCGGCCAGCTGCCCGCCGAGTTCAAGCCCCTGCTTGCCGAGCTGCTCTACAAGCCCGACCGTAACAAGCCGGAAACCAAGGCGCTGGAAGCCGCCTGCGCGGCAACCCATGAATCCGCCGAGCGGCTGCTTTTTCGCTGCGGCGCGATCGATGACACGCACGACTATCACCTCGGCCGTTTCCTGTTCGAGCATTTCCGCGCCGGCACCGGCTTTCCCTCGTTCGAGCCGCCCGTGGCAGCGGCCGATTTGCCCTGTGCGCAAATCGCTGCCTTCTCGATCGACGACGCCCACACCACCGAGATCGACGATGCCTTCTCGGTCGAAATGAAACCCGATGGCGGCATGAAGGTCGGCATCCACATCGCCGCGCCGGGCTTGGGCTTCGGGCCGGATTCCGATCTCGGCAAGATCGCCCGCCAGCGCTTATCGACCGTCTATATGCCGGGCAAGAAGATCACGATGCTGCCCGAAGGCGTCATCGATGCCCACACGCTCGCCGCCGGGCAGATCGTTCCGGCACTGTCGCTCTACCTCGACGTCGCGCCGGATCTGCGCATCCTCGCGCACGAGACGAGGATCGAGCATGTGCCGGTGGCGGCGAACCTGCGCCATCACGACATCGAGCCGCTGTTCAATCGGGATACGCTGGCAGCCGGCAGCGTGCCCGACTTTCCTTTCCGCGACGCATTGATCCGCCTCTGGGAGCTTGCCACCGTGCTCGAAGTCGGGCGCGGTCAGACGAGCCAGCAAAACCGCAAGGACTACAACTTCCGCATCGACTGGGAGGCCGAGACGGCGTATGGCAAAGGCCAAGTGACGATCGAGGAGCGGCCGCGCGGCAGTCCGCTCGACATGCTGGTCGCCGAGCTGATGATCGTCGCCAACAGCACCTGGGGTGCGCTGCTGCGCGATGCAAAGCTGCCGGGCATGTACCGGGCGCAGACCGCGGGCAAGGCGCGCATGACGACGGTGGCTGCCCCGCACGAAGGTCTGGGCGTCGATTGCTACGCCTGGTCGACCTCTCCCTTGCGGCGCTTTGCCGATCTGGCCAACCAGTGGCAGCTGATCGCGCTGTTGCGGGGGGATAAGCCGCCGTTTCCGCCCAAGTCGGCGGAGCTGATGGCCGCCTTGCGCGACTTCGAGCTCACCTACGCAAGCTATGCCGAATTCCAGCGGCAGATGGAACATTACTGGTGCCTGCGCTGGCTGTTACAGGAGGAAGTGAGCGAGATCACGGCCCAGGTGCTCAAGGAGAACATCGTGCGCTGCGAGACGCTGCCGCTGATCCTCAAGGCCACCGGCATGCCGACGCTGGAGCGCGGCGCGCGCGTGCGCCTCGCGGTAGCGGATGTCGATCTCTTGGCCGCCACCGCGCAGGCGCGTTTCCTCGCCGTGCTGGCGGCGGCAGATGCGGAGGAAAACGACGCGAACGACGTGGAGGAAGGCGCAGGTTAGAATTTCCCCATGCCCCTTTCCCTCGACTGGCCCGCTCCACTGGCAACGCTGGATGCATCGCGACGGCGGCTGACGCTCGCAGTTGGCATTTCATTGTTCCTGCACGCGATCCTCTTGTCGATCCACTTCAAGCTGCCCGAGAAGCTCGACCATGTCCGCGAGCAGGCGCTCGACGTCATCCTCGTCAATGCCAAGCACGCCGAAAAACCCGTCAAGACGCAGGCCAAGGCACAGGCGAACCTCGATGCCGGCGGCAACATCGACGCGCCACGGCGTGCCAAGACTCCGCTGCCGCCCAGCCGGGAGAGCCACAGCGGTGACGACCTCATCGCCGCCCGCCAGCGCGTCGCGCTGCTCGAACAGCAGCAGCGTGAGCTGATCACCAAACATGGTACGGAGCATGCCATCCGGCCGCAGACCGAACCCACTCTCGATGCGCACCAGGCCGAGATTTCCGGCCGCGATCTCGCCACTGCGGCGCGGGCATTGGTGCGGCTGGAAGCGGAAATCGCCCGTTCGATCGACGAATACAACCAACGGCCGAAACGCAAGTTCATCGGCGCGCGCGTCGAGGAATACCGTTTCGCGCAATATGTCGAGGACTGGCGCCAGAAGGTCGAGCGCGTCGGCAACCTCAACTATCCCGAAGCGGCGCGCGGCAAGCTCTACGGCAGCCTGATCCTCACCGTGGCGATCAAGAGCGATGGTAGCCTCGAGCGCGTCGAGCTCAATCGCTCCTCCGGCCACAAGGTGCTCGACGAGGCGGCACAACGCATCGTGCGCCTGGCCGCGCCTTTCGCTGCCTTCCCGGAGAACATCCGCCGCGATACCGATATCATCGAAATCACCCGCACCTGGACGTTTACCGGTGCGGATCGACTTGCCACCCAATAGAAGGACATCTCATGGCTCTCTCTGCCGACGACGTCAGCATGGCGCTGTTCTGCGATTTCGAAAACATCGCGCTCGGCGTGCGTGATGCGCAGTATGAAAAATTCGACATCAAGCCGGTGCTCGAACGCCTGCTGCTCAAGGGCAGCATCGTCGTCAAGAAGGCCTATTGCGACTGGGAGCGCTACAAGAGCTTCAAGGCGGCGATGCACGAGGCGAACTTCGAGCTGATCGAAATCCCGCACGTGCGCCAGTCGGGCAAGAACTCGGCCGACATCCGCATGGTCGTCGATGCGCTCGATCTCTGTTACACCAAGAGCCACGTCAATACCTTCGTCATCATCTCGGGCGACTCGGACTTCTCGCCGCTGGTGTCGAAGCTGCGCGAGAACGCCAAGCGGGTGATTGGTGTCGGCGTCAAGCAATCGACCTCCGACTTGTTGATCGCCAACTGCGACGAGTTCATCTACATCGACGACCTGATGAGGAAACGGAGCCGCGAGGACAAGCAGGCGAAGAAACCTGCCGATCCGCAGGAAATGGAGGCGCGCCGCACCAAGGGTCTGGAGATGGCCGCCGCCACGCTGGAAGCGCTGCTCGAAGACCGCAGTGACGACGAGAAGGTCTGGGCCTCGGTGCTCAAGGAAGCGATCAAGCGTCGCCATCCGGGTTTCAACGAGGCCTATCACGGCTTCAAGACCTTCGGCGCGCTGCTCGAAGAGGCGGCGCGGCGCGGGCTGATGGAAGTCGGCCGCGAGGCCAACAGCACCTATGTGAAACGGCGCCTCGCGCAGACTTCGGCCGAAGCGACGCCGGCCGAAATGGCAGCCCCCGAGCCTGCGACGACGCTGCCGAGCCCATCCGCGGCCGAGGGTGCCGTCCCGCCAGCGCCGACTTTGCGAGGTGAGGCGGCGCCCGGCGGGACGTCTCCTATTCCGCCAGCGCCGACTTTGCGAGGTGAGGCGGCGCCCGGCGGGACGTCTCCTATTCCGCCAGTGCCGACTTTGGAGTCTCCGTCGGCAGAAGCCGCCGCACCCGCGCCGGCGCCCCGCCGTCGTGGCCGCGGCCGCAAACCCGCCGCAGCGGCCGAAGCGCCGGCCGCCGCAGAATCCGCTCCCGTAAAGCCCGCCGAACCCGCCAAAGCGGCATCAGCCGCTTCCGTTGAATCGGCACCGGCTGCTCCCGTCGAGGCCAAGACCGAAGCGCAAAGAAAGCTCGTCCGCAAGCCGCGCAGTCCGCGGCGTCGCAAAGATCAGGCGCCCGTCGCGTCCTGATGGTCGGCTAGATGGGCCAGCAGCCGCGCCGCCTTGGTCACCTGCTCCACCGCGCGGCGCAGCGCACTGGCCGCGCGCAGGCGGGCATCCATCGCCGTCACCTCGAGCACCCCGCGCGCGCCCAGCTCGATGAGCTCCGCCTTGAGCCGCTGATAAGCGGCTTCGAACGCCCCCAGATCGGCTTCCAATGTCGCGGGCGTGCCGGCGCCGGCTGTCGGATCTGCAGCCGCGATCACACGCTCGCCGGTGGCGCGGAAGGCCGCGATGTTTTGCGCCGCCGGCAGCTGCGGCGCCTCGCCGGCGGCTGCCGTCGCCTCGGCGGCCAGCTCGGCGGCCATTTCGTAATAGCGCGCGATGCGCAACAGCGACGGTAGTCGGCGCGCACTCTCGGCCGGGATGCGGGTGCGGGAAAGTTCGGCGATGAACAGCGCGATCGCATGTGACAGACTGGCGGCGCTGCGCTCATGGCCGGCGAGATTCGTCTCACCGACCAGCGCCGCCCGCACGATGCGCGATGTGATGCCGCCGAGATGGCGCAATTCGCGATCGAGCGCGTCGAATGCCAGCGTCGCTACCGCGAGCACGTTCTTGTCGAGATAGCGGGGCCGTGCCTCATCCTCCTCGGCGCTGCGGAAACGGCCTTCGAGGAAGACGACGAGCATGTCGGCAAGCGGCCAGACGAGCAGGACGCCCAACACGTTGAACACCGTGTGGAACAGCGCCAGCTGCGCGGCGGGCGCGGCAGCGAGGCCGAACAGTCCGCGCAGCATTTCCAGCAGGGCCAGCAGCCAGGGCAGCAGCAACAAGGCAACGATGCCGGTCAGCACGTTGAACAGCACGTGCGCCAGCGCGGCGCGCTTGGCGTTCGGCGTCGCGCCGAGTGCGGCGAGCACCGCGGTCACGGTCGTGCCGACGTTGGCGCCGATCACCACCGCAGCGGCGGCTTCGAGCGTGATGAATCCGCTTTGCGCGGCCGAGAAGGCGATCACCAGCGCTGCGGCCGAGGCCTGCATCAGGACGGTCATCAGGATGCCGATCAGCACCATCGCGCCAACGCCGGCAAAGCCATCCCAGTGCGGCAAGGTGAAACCTGCGGCGATGCCGGAAAAGCTGCTGCGCAACAGATCGATACCGAGGAAAAGCACGCCGAAGCCGGCGAGCGCCGTGCCGAGCGCACCGCGCCGGCCGACCTCGTCGCCGAGTCGCAGCAGCATGCCTATGCCGATCAGCGGCAATGCCAGCGTCTCGATCTTGAACTGCAGGCCGACGAGTGCGACCAGCCAGCCGGTGATCGTCGTGCCGACGTTGGCGCCGAACAGCACCCACAGCGCACCGCCGAGCGAAAGCAAGCCGGCATTGACGAAACCGATCGATGCCACCGTCACCGCACTGGACGACTGCACCAGCGCCGTGACCGTGATGCCCGTGGCAAGCCCACGTAGGCGCGTCTTGGTCGAGCCGGTCAGGATGCGCTCGAGCGCCCGCCCGGCGGCGAGCTTCAGGCCATCGGTCATCAGCCACATGCCGAGCAGGAACAAGCCGACACCCCCCGCCGTACCGCCGAGCGCCTCGAAACCGCTCATGATCCGTCGCTTCCTTCGATCATGAGGCGATTGTGCCTGAATGCGCCCTGCCCATGCCCTAGAATTTCGCCAGATGCCCACACTCAAACCCACCCGCTGGCCCGTCCGTCTCCTCGCCATCCTCGTCCTGGCTTTCTTGGCCTGGCAGGGCTGGTATCTCGGCTGGGTGCTGTGGTGGCGCGATCATGATCCCGGCCAGACGCGCTTCATGGCGCAGCGTCTGGCCGAGCTGCGCGAGAAAAACCCGCAGGCGCGTCTTAGCCAGACTTGGGTGCCTTATGGGCAGATTTCGATGCATCTCAAGCGCGCGGTGGTGGCTGCCGAGGACGACAAGTTCATCGACCACGAGGGTTTCGACTGGGAGGGCATCCAGAAGGCCATCGAGAAGAACCAGAAGAAGGGCAGGATCGTCGCCGGCGGCTCGACGATTTCGCAGCAGCTGGCGAAAAACCTGTTCCTCTCCGGCGCGAAGACCCCGGGCCGCAAGGCGCAGGAAGCGTTGATCACCCTCTGGCTGGAAACCTTCTGGGGCAAGCGCCGCATCCTCGAGGTGTATCTGAATGTCGTCGAATGGGGCGAAGGGGTGTTTGGCGCCGAAGCCGCCGCGCGGCGCTATTTCGGCGTCGGCGCCCGGAATCTGTCGGCCGAACAGGCGGCACGGCTCGCCGTGATGCTGCCCGCGCCGCGCAAGTTCGAGAAGAATCCGTATTCCGATTATCTGAACCGGCGCACACAGCAAATTGTCGCGAGGATGCACCTCTCTTCCGTGCCTTGAGGCGCAGCGCCGGGCGTAGAATTCCTTCATGCCTGCCCAGCCCACCCAGCCAGAGACCCGCCCGCGCGCCCAAAGTCTCTTCGAACAGCACCTGACCGACGTGCAGCTGCTGCTCGCGCGTCAGCGGCGCGTCGAGGCACTGGTCGAGAAGCAGGATATGCCACGCCATGGCGTGGTCGAGGATCTGGTGCACCGCCAGCATCTGGTCGAGCTGCACAACCTGCTGCGGCGGCTGTCGGCCGCGGAAATCGCCCGTCTGATCGAAGTCCTGCCGGAAGAAGATCGCCTCACCACCTGGCAGGAAGTCGAGGAAAGCCGCGGTGAGCTGGTGCTCGAATTCCTGCCCGACGAGCTGCGCGCCGAATTGCTCGCCGCGCGCCCGCTGCACGGCGCGCCGAGCAGCGCGGTCTCGGCCTTCGAGCTCAGAAACGGCCGTCTGTCGCAGGCGCGCATCGCCCGGCGCGAAGATCTCGCCACGGTGGCGCCGATCTGGATCGATCTCGTCGCGCCATCCGCCCAGGTGCGTGCCTGGGTGGGTGAATTCTTCGATCTCTACCTGCCCGACCCCGAAGATGTCGATGACATCGAGGAATCGGCGCGCTTCTACATCGACGACAACGGCGCGGTGCACTTGAGCTCGAACTTTCTGCTCAGCCGCCAGGGCGCCACACGCAACGTGCCGGTGGCCTTCATCCTGCACCGGAACATCCTGTTTTCGATCCGGAACGAGGAGCTGCCGGTGTTCCGGCTGCAGCGCCTGCGCGCGCGCACCCAGCCCGGCTACGTCTCCGACGGCAAGGACGTGCTGCTCGACCTCTATGGCGCCGACGTCGAATACTCGGCCGACACACTCGAAGAAACCTATGCCGAGCTCGAACGCGTCGGCCGCCAGGTGCTCTCGCCGCAGGTCTCCGACGACGAGGCCGCCGAGATCCTCGCCGAGATCGCCAAGAGCGAGGACTTGAACGGCCGCATCCGCAGGAATGTCCTCGATACGCGCCGCGCGCTTTCCTTCCTGATGCGCGGCCGCATGCTCTCACCGGAACAACACGAGGATGCGCGCCAGATCCTGCGCGACATCGAGTCGCTCGACGGTCACACTTCGTTTCTGTTCAACAAGATCAACTTCCTGATGGATGCCGCGGTCGGCTTCATCAACATCAACCAGAACAAGCGCGTGTCGAAACTGACCGCGATCACCGTCGTGTTCGTGCCGATCAACATCATCGCCGGCATCGGCGGCATGTCCGAATTCTCGATGATGACCGAGGGCATCCCGTGGCCGATTTCCTACGGCGCCTTCACCGTGGCGATGGCCCTGTTGGGTTACGGCACCTATCATGCGCTGCGCTATTTCGAGCGTCGCGAGGCGGCCAAACGGCTTGCTGCACGCCGTTCGCGATCAGCGTGAGACTGCCGTAATCGAAGCGCAGGCCGACCCAGCCTGTTTCGCCGGCAAGTTCCGCCGCGCAGACCTTGATGACGCCCGCATGGGTGATGAGCACCGCCTCCTCCGGCAGGCTGGCAAGGAATGCGGCGACCCGCGCCCGCAAGGCTGCCACGCTCTCGCCGCCCGGGGGCTGGAAATGGAACGGGTCGGCTGCCCAAGCATCGAGCAGACGGCGATCGAGCGCCTCCCACGGCTGCATTTCCCAGGCACCGAAGTCGATTTCGCGGATGCGGCCATCGACGATCGGCGCCGGATGCAGATGTTCCGCGAGCCGCAAGCAGCGCTGCAGGGGACTGGAATAGATCGGCACGCCGGTAGGCAGCAAGGGGGCGAGCGCCGCGGCATGCAGCGCCGGGTCGTCGGCGAGCGGCAGGTCGGTCGCGCCGTAGCAAATGCCGGGGGCGACCGCGGGCAACGGGTGTCTGATCAACCACAGGCGCATGTGAGCCCCAGATAGAAGGCGATTTCGGTGAGCTGTTGCGTCGCCCCCAGGCAGTCGCCGGTATAGCCGCCCAGCCGCTGCCGAAACCAACGTGCGGCGAGCAGCGTGACGAGCGTGACGAAAAGGAGCGCAACGGCCGCCTGCTGCCAAGGCAACCAGAGGCAAGGTGCTAAGCCGATGAGCGCCGCGAAGGCGAGCTCGTTGATCGCCAGCCGTGTGGCAAGCGGTTTGGCCTTGCCCGCTTCGCGCGCATAGTCGAGCGCGTAGATTAGCGTCGTCGCAGCGAAGCGCGACACCGCATGCCCACCGATCAGCGCCAGCGCAAAAGTCGGCGCTGACGGCACGGTACCCGCGCTCGCCAGCAGTTCGGACAGCGCCGCGAACTTGATCAGCAACACCACAACGATGCCGATCGCACCGAAACTACCGATGCGCGAATCCTTCATGATCGTCAGCGCCTGCTCGCGCGTGAAGCCACCGCCCAGGCCATCGAGCGTATCGGTCAGGCCGTCCTCGTGGAAGGCGCCGGTGACGAGCAGGGTCGCTGCCATGCCGAGCAGCACGGCGATGGACGGCGGCCACAGCGACGCCGCCATGAGCGTGACCGCCGCGCCCATCGCGCCGACGATGATGCCCACCGCCGGAAACCAGCGCGCTGCGTGATTCAGCTGCTCGGCCGAATGCCCGACCCAGATTGGTGCCGGGATGCGTGTGAAAAAGCGCAGCGCGGCGAAAAAGTATTCGAATTCGCGCCGGATCACAGTTTTTCCGAAACGCCCGCGGATTCGAAACTCGCCATCTCGGCAAGCATCGCGCAGGCGCATCGGACCAGCGGCCAGGCGAGCGCCGCCCCGGTGCCTTCGCCGAGCCGCAGATCCAGGTCGATGAGCGGCCGCACGCCCAAGTGCGCAAGCTGCACCTGATGGCCGCGCTCTTGCGAAAGATGCGAGAACACCGCATAGTCGAGGAAGGCCGGCGCGAGCTTCGCGGCCACCAATGCCGCCGCGCTGCTGATGAAGCCATCGACCAAGACCAGCATCTTGCGGCGCGCGGCTTCCAGCATGCTGCCGGCCATCGTCGCGATCTCGAAGCCACCAAAGCGGGCCAGCACCGCGAGCGGCTCATCAGCCGAGCGATCGCGCCAGGCATCGAGCGCCTGCTGCAAGAGCGTCCGTTTCCGCATCAACCCGGCGTCGTCGAGCCCGGTGCCGCGACCGACGCAGTCGATGAGCGGTGCGCCGGTGAGAACATGGGTGATCAGCGCGGCCGAGGCGGTGTTGCCGATGCCCATCTCGCCAAAGCCGACGACATGGCAGCCTTGCCCGGTCAGTCCCGCGACGATCCGCGCCCCATTGTCCATCGCTTGGGCACATTGTTCCGCCGTCATCGCCGGCCCATCGAGATATGATGCCGTGCCGGTAGCTGAGACTTTCGCATCGATCAGGCCGGGCCGAGCGCCAAAGTCGTGGGCGACGCCGCAGTCGACGATGGCGAGCTCCAAGCCATTTGCGCGCGCGAAGACGTTGATCGCCGCGCCGCCGGCGAGGAAGTTCTCGACCATCTGCCAGGTCACTTCCTGCGGATAGGCCGAGATGCCGGCCTTCGCGGCGCCATGATCGCCGGCGCAGACGACGATGTGCGGCTTTTCGAGCTTGGGCTTGAGCGACTGCCGCACGCGGCCGATCTGCAAGGCCAGCGTCTCGATGCGGCCCAGGCTGCCCAAGGGTTTGGTCTTGTTGTCGATCGCTCGCTGCAAAGCGTCATCGAGCGCATGGCTCACCGGTTCGACATCGAACTGCATTGCATCCCCCCAACAGAAAATCGGCATTGTAAGCTTCGCCCATGATCGAACTCGTCATCGGCGGCGCCCGTTCGGGCAAGAGCGCCTACACTGAAACACAGGCGGCGGCATCAGGCCTTGCCGTCGTCTATGTCGCCACGGGCGAAGCCCATGATGCCGAAATGACCGAGCGCATCGCCCATCACCGCGCGCGCCGCCCCGCCGCCTGGCGCACCGTCGAAGAGCCCTTGGCGCTGGCTGATACGCTGGCGCGCGAGGCATCGCCAGAGCGCTGCCTGATCGTCGATTGCCTGACGCTGTGGCTGTCCAACGTGCTGCTCTCCAGGAGGGAAGAAGAAATCGAGCGGCTTTTCGCCGCACTGCCGCGGTTTCCGGG
This sequence comes from Sulfuricystis multivorans, assembly GCF_003966565.1. Lineage (NCBI taxonomy): Bacteria > Pseudomonadati > Pseudomonadota > Betaproteobacteria > Nitrosomonadales > Sterolibacteriaceae > Sulfuricystis > Sulfuricystis multivorans. The sequence goes on from NZ_AP018718.1 coordinate 2,360,637, forward strand.
CCGGATCATCCTCGTTTCCAACGAAGTGGGCTGGGGCATCGTGCCGGACAACGCGCTGGCGCGCCGTTTCCGCGACGAACAGGGGCGGCTCAACCAGAGAATCGCCCGACTTGCCGAGCGGGTGACCTTGGTGGTGGCGGGCCTGCCGCTCGTGCTCAAGGATCGAGCAGTTTGACCCTCACCCAGCCGCGCACGCTGTTGATGAACCAAAGCTGCGTTGCGCGCGCGAGCTCTTCGATGCGCACGCGCCGTTCGACGATTTCGCCACGCGCGAGCAGCTTCGCACGCAGCACGCCGGGCAAGAGACCCGCGGCAAGCGGCGGCGTCACTCGGCTGCCGTCGAGTTCGAGCACGACGTTGCCGCGCGTGAATTCGGTGATCTCGCCCTGTGCATTCCACAGCAGCGTATCGAACACGCCCGGCGGCGGACTGAAGGGCGCATAGGCGCAGCGCTCGGTGGTTTTGTGGCGCAGGAACTCGACGTCGGCTTCGATCGGCCGACTGGCGAGCACGACTATCACCTCTGGCGGCGTCGGCTCCAGCGCATGGATTTCGGTCTCGACACTGCCCGTGCGTCCGAGCAGCAACCGCACCCGCCAAGAGCCTGCGGGATGCGCGGCGGCGAGCGCGGCAAGCTGCCGCCCGATGCGTGCCCGATCGCACGGAAAGCCGAAATGCGCGGCGCTCGACGAGAGCCGTTCGAGATGGCGTTCGAGCAGAACGTAGTCTCCGTCTTCGAGCGCCAGCGTCTCCAGCAGAGCGAAGTTCGCCGTCGCACGCAGCAGGAAGCGCCGCTTGATCAACCATTCGGCATATTCGCGCCGCGGCTCGGAATCATGCACGATGCCGCTGCCGATGCCGCATTCGGCGCGTCCAAGGCGACGGTCGATGACCACGGTGCGGATGCCGACGTTGAAAGTGGCATGGCCGCCGGGACGGATGATGCCGAGCGCGCCGCAATAGGCGCCGCGCGGCGCGTCTTCCAGCGCGGCGATGGCGGCCATCGCCGCGACCTTCGGCGCGCCGGTCACCGACCCGCAGGGAAATAGCGCGGCGAACACATCGCTTAGCGCCACTTCGGGGCGCGTGATGCACTGCACGGTCGAGCTCATCTGCCAGGCGGTGGGCAAGCCATCGAGCGCGAACAGTTCGGGTACGCAGACCGTGCCGAGCCGCGCGATGCGCGAAAGATCGTTGCGCATCAGATCGACGATCATCAGATTCTCGGCGCGCTCCTTTTCCGAGGTCAGCAAAGCCTTTGCCGCCGCGGCATCCCGGTCGGGATCATCGTGGCGCGGCGCGGTGCCTTTCATCGGCCGGGTGATGAGCGTCCCATCCGGATGCCAGTCGAAAAACAATTCCGGCGAGACCGAGAGGATTTCCCAGTCGTCATCGCGCAGATGCAGACAGTAACCCGCCGGCTGGGTGGCGACGAGCGCCGCGAACAAGGCCGCGCCGCTGCCGGAGAAATCGGCAAAGACCCGCGTGGTCAGATTGACCTGATAGAACTCGCCGTCATCGATGCGCCGGCGCAAAGTGTCGATCGCGGCACAAGCGGCGGCCTCGTCCGTCGCGATATGCCAAGGACCGCAATGGAAGTGCTCGTCTGCTGCCGGTTCCGCTCCTTCCTCGGCCGCGGCATGGACCGCAAACGCTGCAAGCGGCAGGAAGCCATCCGGCGGCCGCACCCTGAGCGCGGCATCGAAGGCCGGCGCGGCATCAAAGGCGACGAAGCCGACCACCCAGCGGCCGGCGCGGGCTGCCTGCAGCGCCGCATCGAGCACCGCTGGCACCTCTTCGAGCGTCTGCGCGACGAGCCTCGCCAGCGGTGCGGCGAAGACGAGCCGCAGACGGGCATCGCCCTGCGGAAAATCGACCCGGGCTTTCACGGCAGAGCAGGTCCGAGCGCGCCTTCCACCGCATCGGCCAATCGTTCCAGGTCGGCCTCGCGGCGCGCAGCGAGGTCGACCGGGGCGATGTCCTGCGCGCCCGCCCAGCAAAGCAGCGCGGCCAGCGCCTCGGGGCGATCGAACAGGCCGTGGCAGTAGGTGCCGAGAATCCGACCGTCTTCCGACAGGGCGCCATCTGAGCGGTCATCGTCGAGCACCGCTGCCGGCTGGGCGAGTGCCGCGCCGCGTGTCATGCCCATGTGGATTTCATAGCCGACCAAGGGTGCCGTCTGGCCGGCGCCGAGTTTCAATGTGCCGCTCACATGGCGCAGTCGTTTTTCCCGCGTCAGCGTCGTCTCACAGTCGATGAGCGCCAGCCCCGCCATGCTGCCGGCCATCCCTTCGAGGCCGAGCGGGTCGTGGATCGCGCGGCCGAGCATCTGAAAGCCGCCGCAGATGCCGATCAGCTTGCCGCCGTAGCGCAGATGCCGCAGGATCGCCGCCTCATGGCCCTGTTCGCGCAGCCACTCGAGATCCGCCTGCACCGCCTTCGATCCCGGCAGCACGACGAGATCGCAAGGTGGCAGCGCCTGCCCCGGCCCGACCCAGCAGAAATCGATTTCCGGGTGCAGGCGCAGCGGGTCGAGATCGTTCGCGTTCGCAATGCGCGGCGCAACGAGCGCCGCGACCTTGAGCTTTGCCGCGTCGTTTTGCTCGACATGGCGCTCCAGCGCATCCTCGGCGTCGAGGAACAGGCCATGAAGATAGGGAATGACACCGAGCACCGGCTTGCCGGTCCTGTCAGCCAACCAGTCGAGCCCCGGCTGCAAAAGTCCGCTGTCGCCGCGGAACTTGTTGATCACCAGCCCGGCGACCCGCGCCCGCTCGCTCGCCGACAGGCATTCGAGCGTGCCCACCATGTGCGCGAGCACGCCGCCGCGGTCGATGTCGCCGACCAGCCACACCGGGATGTCGACTGCTTCGGCAAAACCCATGTTGGCGATGTCGCGGTCTCGCAAATTCACTTCGGCGGGAGAGCCGGCGCCTTCGACGATCACGCAGTCGAATTCGCTGGTGAGCCGCTGCCACGATTCCAGCACCGCGCTCATGGCGATGCGCTTGTAGTCGTGATAGGCCCGGGCGTCGAGATCGCATGCTACCTTACCGTGGATGATCACCTGGGCGCGGCGATCCGAGCTGGGTTTGAGCAGCACCGGGTTGAAATCGATGCGCGGTGAAAGCCCCGCCGCCTGCGCCTGCAAGGCTTGGGCGCGGCCGATCTCGCCGCCATCGCTGGTCACCGCCGAGTTCAAGGCCATGTTCTGCGGCTTGAACGGGGCCACTTTCACGCCGCACCGCGCGAGGATGCGGCACAAGGCCGCAACCAACACGCTCTTGCCGGCATCCGAGGTGCAGCCCTGTATCATCAGCGCTTTCATATGCGCGATTTTCTCACGCCATTGCTCGTTGCCTTGGCCGCCCTCCTGCTCGACCGGCTGTTCGGCGAGCCGAGGCGCTTTCATCCTCTCGTCGGCTTCGGCCGGCTCGCCGAGCGAGCGGAACACATTTTCCGCCGCGGCTCGCCGGGCCATCCACTCGGCAATCGCCTGCGCGGTCTCATCGCCTGGTCGATCCTGGTCTTGCCGCCGGTTCTGCTCGCGGCAGTGTTGGCCCACCCGCTCGTCGATCTGTTGCTGCTCACCTTCGCGCTCGGGGCAAGAAGCCTCGCCGAACATGGGGATGCCGTCGCCGCGCCCTTGGCCGCCGGCGATCTGTCCGCCGCGCGGCAGGCCGTCGGCCAAATCGTGACGCGCGAGACGGCGCTGCTCGACGAGACGGGCGTGGCCAAGGCCGCCGTCGAGTCGGTGCTGGAAAACGGCCATGACGCGGTATTCGGCGCGCTGTTCTGGTTCTTTATCGCCGGCGGCGCGGGGGCGCTGCTATTTCGCCTCGCCAACACGCTCGACGCGATGTGGGGCTACAAGGACGAGCGGCGACGCTACTTCGGCTGGGCCGCGGCGCGTCTGGACGATCTGTTGGGTCTCATTCCCGCACGGCTGACGGCACTCACCTATGCGGCCTTGGGCGAGACGCGCACGGCGCTGGCCTGCTGGCGGCAACAGGCGCGGCACTGGCCGAGCCCCAACGCCGGGCCGGTGATGGCCGCAGGATTGGGCGCCTTGAAAATCGGCGCTGGAGGGACGGCACGCTACGCGGGGCGTGACGAAACACGCCCCGCCCTGGGATGTGGTCCCGCGCCACGGGCGGCCGACATCCGCCGTGCTTTGGCGCTGGTGAGCCGCGGCATCGGGCTGTGGCTGGCCGCATTCGCGCTCTGGAGCCTCCTGCGTGCTTGAGCATGGCGGCCGGTTGAACGCGGCGGCGCGGCGCTTTGGCATCGCCCGCGAGCAATGGCTCGATCTGTCGACCGGTATCGCGCCCTGGCCCTATCCGCTGCCGGCCGTGCCGGCGGAAGTCTGGCAGCGGCTGCCGGAAGAGGACGACGGCCTCGATGCCGCCGTGCAAGCGCATTTCGGCGCGCCGGGGCTCATCGTGCCCGGCAGCCAATGGGCGATCGGCACTGTGCCGCGCCTTCTGCCGCCGGGCCGGGTGGCGATGCCGACGCCGATCTACGCCGAGCATTTGGCCGCCTGGCGCGGTGCCGGTCACCGGATCGTCGGCTGGGACGAGGCGGCGGACTATGCGGTGCTGTGCCAGCCAAACAATCCGACCGGACAGCGCTGGACACACGCCGAATTGCTCGAACGGGCGAAGACGCTGCGGCTGTTCGTCTGCGACGAAGCCTTCCTCGACATGACGCCAGAGGAGACCTTGATCGATGCCGCCGACAACGTCCTCGTGCTGCGCTCCTTGGGCAAGTTCTTCGGTCTGGCGGGTTTGCGCATCGGTTTCGTCTTCGCATCCAAAGAGTGGCTGACACGATTGCGCGAGCGGCTCGACCCCTGGGCGGTGTCGCATCCGGCGCGCTGGGCGGCGCGTCTTGCGCTGGCCGACCGTTGCTGGCAGCAGGAGCAGCGGCAGCGACTGATCGCCTCGTCGGCACGGCTTGCCCGCTTGCTGTGCGCGCATGGCCTGGAAAATGCCGGCGCGGCACTGTTTTGCTATGTGCCGACACAGCGCGCGGAGGCGATTTACACGCAGCTGGCCCGGCGCGGCATCCTCGTGCGCCGTTTCGACGCGCCCCCCGCGCTGCGCTTTGGTTTGCCGGCGAATGAGGCACAATGGCAGCGTCTCGAACAGGCCTTGATTTCATGCACCGACTGATCTGGCTTTTCGCTTTGCTCGCGCTGGCTGCGCGGGCCGAAATCACCGTCATCGACGATGCGGGCACGCGTCTCGATTTGCCGCACCCGGCCGAGCGCATCGTCAGCCTCGCCCCGCACATCACCGAGACGCTGTTTGCCGCCGGCGCAGGAAGCAAGATCGTCGGTGCGGTCGATTACAGCGACTATCCCGAGCCTGCGCGAACGATCCCGCGCATCGGCGGTTATTCGCGGCTCGATCTGGAGCGCATCCTGGCGCTTTCGCCTGATCTGGTGATCGGCTGGGCATCCGGCAACAGCGCCGCGCACATCGAACGCTTGCGCGCCGCCGGCCTTCCGGTGTTCCTCGTCCAGCCGGAACGCATCGACGATGTGGCGAAGAACCTCGAACGTTTCGGCCTGCTTGCCGGCACCGCGGCGACGGCCAACGCCGCGGCGGCGGATTTCCGCATGCGCTTGGCCGAACTGCGCGCCCGTTACGGCGCAAGACCCCCGGTGCGCGTCTTCTACCAGATCTGGAAGCAGCCCTTGATGACCGTCGGCGGCAACCAGGTGATCACCGACGTCGTTCGGCTGTGCGGCGGCGAGAACGTCTTCGCCGATCTCAAACCGCTGGCGCCACAGGTGACGGTCGAAGCGGTGATCCAAGCCGATCCCGAGGTCATCGTCGCCTCCGGCATGGGCGAGGCGCGGCCCGAATGGCTCGACGATTGGCGGCAGTGGACGACGCTTGCGGCGGTCAAACGCGATAATCTGTTCTTCATCCCGCCCGATCTGATCCAGCGCCACACCCCGCGCCTCGTCGAGGGCGCCGCGCGGCTGTGCGAGCAGTTGGAGGCCGCGCGGCGCAAGCGCAATATGGAGGCCCGATGATGTTCCGGTTCCGGCACCTCGTGTTCACCATGAGTCTTTCACCGTTGACGGCGGCGACATGGGCACGGGCCCCCGGGCCGCTTTCCACCTACACGCCGCCACTCACGCCGGAATTGAAAGCGCGTCTCGCGAACGTCGTTATCGCCGCCGGCGCGCGTTATTTCGAGCGCAAGTGCTCGCAATGCCACGATGGCGAGAAGACGGGCACCCATGCCAAAGGGCCTTGGCTGTGGAACGTGTTCGGGCGGCGCGCCGGCAGCATCGCGGGCTTCGGGTTTTCAGCGGCGATGAAGTCAGCCGGCGTCGTCTGGGGCTTCGCCACGCTGGACTGTTCCCTAACCGATACCGAGCGCGCCGTGCCGGGTCGGGCGATGAACTTCGCCGGCATCGCCGATCCGGCCTTGCGCGCCGCGGTCGTCGTCTACTCGAGCCGGCTCAACGACACTCCACCAGCGCTGCCCTGAAGGTTCCAGCGCATTGTTCTGCTGCTAGAATTCGCGCCTTTCGGCGCACGCCGCCTTGGGGGCGCACCACATACATTCCGGATGCGCTTTTCTGTGTCGTGGGGCGGATTGCCCCGCAGCGATTGGGGGAACAGCCATGCAAGGCCTTCACCTGACCGCCGATCTCTATCAGTGCGGTTGCAATCTTTCACTGCTCGTCGACGCCGAGCGCTTGTCTGAGCTGTGTCGTCGCCATACTCTGGACGTCGGCCTGACGCTGGTAGACGAAAAATGGTTCACCTTTCCCGAGTACCAGGGCCAGCCCGGTGGCGTGACCGGGATGCTGCTCCTGGCCGAATCGCATCTGGCCGTGCACACCTGGCCGGAACGACGTGGCGTGACGCTCGACGTCTATGTCTGCAATTTCTGCCAGGACAATTCGGCCAAGGCCGAACGCCTTGCCACGGCGCTCATTGCTGCCTTCGCGCCCGAACAGACTGAGACCCATCGCATCCTGCGCGGCAGTCGCATCGAGGCGGGCGCCAGTGACGAGCTGATCCTCGAAACGCTCGATGAACACAGCGTCTATGGCTTTCGCATCCGCGAGCGGCTTCTCACCCAGAAGACCGCCGGCAACCAGCTGCTGGAGATCTTCGACACCCCGCAGTTCGGCCGCACGATGCGGCTCGACGGCCATTTCATGACCTCGGCAGGCGAGGAATTCTTCTATCACGAGGCCCTGATCCATCCGGCAGCGATCAGCCATCCCGCGCCGCGCCAGGCGTTGATCATCGGCGGCGGCGACGGCGGCGCGGCGGAGGAGCTCCTCAAGCATCCGAGCATCGAGCGCGTCGTCATCGCCGAACTCGACGCCGACGTGGTCGAGGCGTCGAAACGCCATTTGGAGGCCGTGCATCGCGGCGCTTTCGCCGATCCCAGGCTCGAGGTGAGGATCGGCGACGGCTTTGCTTTCCTGGATGCCACCGACGAGCGCTTCGACCTGGTGCTCTTCGACCTCACCGATCCGGACACCCCAGCCGCCTCGCTCTACACGGCGAGCTCGTTCGCCAAGGCACGGCGAGCGCTGGCCCCGGGCGGCGCGCTGGTGCTGCACATCGGCTCGCCGATCTTCCATCCCGAGCGCGTGCGGGGGATCGTCGCCGAGCTGCGCCAGGTCTTCTCCACCGTGCATTGCTACGGCCTCTACATCCCGCTCTACGGCGCCTACTGGGGGTTGGCGATCGCTTCCGACACGCTCGATGCGACCGGACTCGATGCGACAACGGTCGAAACACGACTTGCCGAGCGCGGCATCTCCGATCTGCGCTACTACAACGGCGCGGTGCATGGCGCGCTGTTCGCGCTGCCGAATTTCTATCGCGAGCTCGTACGCTAGCCGAAGAGACGAGCCACCGCTGCAGGATTCGACGGAAAGTAGAAGTGCGCGTAGCTCGCGGTGAGGCGTCCGACGCGGTAAATCGCCTCGCCGCCGGGTGCGGCGAGTTTCTCCGCCTGGAGGAAGGGAGCAAGCGGGCACTCCAGCGTCGAATAGTGGAAGGTATGGCCGGTCAGCCGCCCTTCCGGCAAGGCTGCGGCGATCAGCCCCAGCCCGGCGAGGCGCTTTTGCATCCGCGTCACGCCGGGCATCAGCGCGAACATCGAATGAGCGCGACCATCGAGATCGTAGAGCGTCTCGCAGCAGGCCATCATCCCGCCGCATTCGGCGACGAGTGGTTTGCCGGCGGCGACATGCGCCTGCAAGGCCGAGCGCATCGCGCCATTGGCGGCGATTACATCGGCATGGAGCTCGGGATAGCCGCCCGGCAGCCACACCGCATCACAGACGGGTAGCAGCGTGTCCGCGAGCGGCGAGAAGAATTCGATCCGCGCGCCCAGGGCGGCGAGGCATTCGAGGTTCGCCGGGTAAATGAAGCAGAAGGCCGCATCGCGCGCCACCGCGATGGTCTTGCCGGCAAGCAGCGGTGGAAAAGTCGGCGCGGGCCGGGCGGCAAAGTCGACCGCCGGCGGCAACTTGGCAGCCGGGGTTTGCGCCAGCGCATCGGCGAGCCGATCCAGCCGCGTGACGAGATCGGTGATCTCGGCGGCGGGGTTGAGCCCAAGATGCCGCTCCGGAAGCGCCGCAGCGCCATCGCGCGGCAGGCTGCCCGCCCAGGCGACGTCCTCAGGCAGACTTTGCTGGCACAGCTCGGCATGGAAAGGGGTTGCCACGTGGTTGGCAAGCGCCAGCGCGATCGGCGCGCCCGCACGGTAATGCTTCATTCCCCAGACCACTGCGCCGAAACTGCCGGCCATCGCACTGGCATCGATCACCAGCAGGATCGGCAGCCCCAGCCGCGTTGCCAATTCCGCGCCGCTGGGCTGGGAATCGTAAAGCCCCATCACGCCTTCGACGAGGATCAGATCGGCTTGCTCTGCTGCCCGCGCAAGGCGCCAGCGGGCGTCATCCTCGCCGCACAACGCAAGATCGATGTTCTCGCAGGGCGCGCCCGAGACGAGCGCGTGAATCTGCGGGTCGAGGAAATCCGGCCCGCATTTGAACACGCGCACGCGCCGCCCCAGGCGCGTGTGCAGCCGGGCCAGCGCCGCGACGATCGTTGTCTTGCCGTGGCCGGAGGCAGGAGCAGCGACGAGCCAGGCGGGGCAACTCACCATTCGATTCCCGGCATTGCCTGGATGCCGGCCTGGAAGGCATGCTTGACGAGCGTCATATCGGTAACGGTGTCGGCGGCAGCGATGAGTTCCGGCGGCGCGCCACGGCCGGTGACGACGAGGTGCTGCCGGAGCGGCCGCGCGCAAAAGGCGGCGAGCACCGCATCGCTGTCGAGCCAGCGGTATTTGAGCGCGTAGGTGAATTCGTCGAGGATGACGAGATCGACGTGAGTGTCGGCAAGCGCCTCTTTCGCCACCGCCCAGGCCGCTTGGGCGGCTGCCGCGTCCCGGGCCGCATCCTGTGTCTCCCAAGTGAAGCCCTCGCCCATCACATGCCAGCGGACGTTCGCCTGCTGGCGGAAAAAGGCTTCCTCGCCGGTATCCGAGCGGCTTTTGACGAACTGCACGACGACCGCGTTCATGCCATGACCGAGCGCGCGCGCCAACACACCGAAGGCGGCAGAGCTCTTCCCCTTGCCGGTTCCGGTGTGCAGCAAAAAGACGCCGCGGGCATCAGCGGCAGCGGCGATCCTCGCGTCGATCACCGCCTTCTTGCGTTGCATGCGCTGCAGATGATCGCTGCTCATCGGTAAAGATCCCCATAGGTTTTGGCCAGCTCGTCGAGCCCTTCCAGCAGCACTGGGGCAGGATGCAGGAATTTTTCGCCGTCGAGCGCCATAAGCCGCGCATTGGCAGGCCAAGGCACTGCAGCACAGCTTTCCGCAATCTGCCGCGTGAAGATGACGACGAGATCGGGGCGCAGTTCAGTCACCCGACGCTCGATGTCTTCCGCCGTGGCGTCACGCGCGAGGTGGCGCACTCCTTCGTTCGTCTCGGCCAACCTGAAGCCGGCGGCCTCGAACAGCTCTCCCAGCCAAGTGTTACGGCCAAATGAATAGGGCTGGCCGGTGCAGGATGAGAGCAACAACACGCGCTCGCCGCGGGCACCGACGGCAGCTGCTTTCTTGCGCCACAGATAAGCAAAGGCCGCGGCACGCGCTTGGGCGACATCGAGTCGAGCCGCCGCGCCGATCTCGCGCAGGTTTTCTTCGATCTGATCCATGCGCTGGAAGCTTGCCAGACGCATCGCGCGCGCCGAGGGCGGGGTGACCGCGGCAAGGACATCGGGCTTAGTCCACGTCGAAGTAATGACTAGATCGGGTTGGACGGCAGCAATCGCTTGCGCGTCAGGGTCCATCACGCCTCCGGTGTCTGGGACACGCACACGCCGCTCGTAACGGCTTGCGCCGACGATGCAATCGGCAAGACCCAGCCATTCGAGCTGGTGAGTGATATAGGGCGACTGGCTGACGATTCGCGGGCAAGCGGCAGCGGCGGGAAAAGACAGGATGATGCCGAGCAGAAGCAGTAATGAACGCATTTCCTTCACCTCGGTACGAAAACGGGATGGGAAAAGTCGGCGCTGGCAAGACGGCATAACGGATGGCCGTAGAGCTCGGAGAGCACCGGCGCGCTGAGGATCTCCTCGCACGGCCCGATGCGGTGGCGGCTATCGCCATAGAGCAAGAGCGCCTGATCGCAAAAGCGCGCCGCGAGGTTCGGGTCGTGCAATACCATCGCCACCGCCGCGCCCTCCTCGCGCGCGAGATGGAAGAAGAGCTCCAGCACCGCGATCTGATGATTGAGATCGAGATGGGCACAAGGCTCGTCGAGCAGATAAAGCCTCGGTTGCTGTGCCAAGAGCGAGGCGATGCGCACGCGCTGCCATTCGCCACCGGAGAGCGTATGGATCTCGCGTTCCTCGAAGCCAGCCAGGCCAAGACGCGCCAGCGCTTCGCGGGCGATGGCAATGTCTTGCGCAGATTCCCAGGAAAGCTTCGACAAATACGGGTGGCGGCCGATCAGGACGGTCTGCAAGACGGTCGCTGCGAAAGGTTCCGTCTGCGCCTGCGGCAGATAGCCGCGCCGCCTTGCCGCCTCGCGAAGATTCCATGCCTCATAGGGCTTGCCTTCCAAGAGCAGCGTGCCACGTTCGGGTTTGCGCAGGCCGGCAAGAGTCGCCAGCAAGGTCGTCTTGCCCGCGCCGTTTCTGCCCAGGATGGCCAGCCGGCTGCCGGGCGAAAGATCGAGATCGAGCGCCAGACAGACCTTGTGCAGGCCGACGCTGACGGCAATTTGGCGCGTTTCCAGAATCGGAGCTTGCGAAAAATTCTGCTGCGCGGCCCGCTGGCTGCGTTGCGCGGTGCTCGCTCCCTCGCCTAACTCCATGTTATGTGGTTCCGGCATAACTTGCGCTTCGCTCCTGTTAGCCTGCACCGAAACTTCGCCTTCGGCTCGTTTTCTCGGTCGCTCCGCTCCGGGCGCCTTGCCATCAGCCCGCTCGCGACGAATTTTTTCACAAGCTCTCACGTCTTTTTGCCCAGGAGGTAGAGGAAGACCGGCACCCCAATGAGCGCGGTGAGCACGCCGACCGGCAGCTGGATCGGCGCAAAGAGGCTGCGCGCCGCCGTGTCGGCCAATACGAGGAGGCTGCCGCCGGCGAGCGCCGCCGCCGGCAGCAGCAGGCGCTGGTCGTTACCCTGTGCCGGCCCCAAAGCGAGGCGCACCAGATGAGGCACGATCAGGCCGACGAAGCCGATCGAGCCCGCTGTGGTGACCGCGCAGGCGGTGGCCAGCGACGCCGTGAAATAGACGAGCCGCCGCACGTCGTGCGTGGCCACGCCGAGCGTGCGGGCGAGCTCCTCGCCGCGCGAGAGCACATTGAGATCGCGCGCGCGAGGCAGCATCACGAAAAGGCAAATGAAGAGCGCGAGCCCTGCGGGCCAGGCAACTGAAGCCTGCGACAGATCGCCCATCAGCCAGAACAGCATGCCATGCATCTTCTGTTCCGGCGCCAGCGTCAGGATCAAGGCGATGACCGCGCCACAGCCAGCGGCAACCACGACGCCGGTGAGCAGCAGCCGCGTCTGCGTCCAGGCCCCATCGCCATGGGCGAGACCAAACACCAGCAGCATCGCCGCAGCCGCCCCGAAAAAGGCCAAGCCCGATACGGAAAGCCCGGCAAGCCCCAACGACATCGCCAGCAAGGCGCCCACCCCGGCCCCGCCGGAGATACCGAGCACGTAAGGGTCGGCCAAGGGATTTCTCAGCAGCACCTGCATCAGGCAGCCGGAGAGCGCCAGAAGCCCGCCCACCGCAAAGCCCGCTGCCGCCCGCGGCGCGCGCAAACCCAGCACGATCGCCCGGTGGGGTGTCTCGTTGCCCGCGGAAAGCGCCCAGAGCTCCTGCGGCGCCACGGCAATCGAACCTACGGCCAAGGCCACGCCGAGGCTTCCCAGCGACAGAAGCGTCAGCAGGCTGAGCACCCAGACGGCGCGGCGGCGGGTGGGCATGGTTTATCGAGGCTGGTAGCGCAAACCGACGAACACCATCGTACCTGGATTGGCATAGCCCCAGGCCGTCTCGTATTTCTTGTCGAACAGGTTGTCGATGCGCCCTTCGAGCCTCAGGTCGCGGCCAAGCCGAAAGTGCGCAAACAGATTGACCAGCTCATAGCGCGCCATCTCCTTCGTTTCAGTCGCGGTATCGAAGCGTTTGCCGACCGCGACGAGCTCGGCACCGGCGGCCCAAGCGCCGGGTTCAAAAGCCACGCGCGCCTTGGCTTGCTGCGCGGCGCGCCGCGGCAGTCGCTTGCCGGTGTCTTCGTCATAGGGGCGCATCAGATCGAGCGACAGTTGCGCGGACCAGGCGCCCCAGTGGTGGCCAGCCGTGAAACTGTCGCCTACGATGCGGGCGCGGCCAATGTTGAAAGGCACATAGACAAAGCCGCCGGTATTCTGCCAACTGATCAGGTTCTTGATGCGGTTGTCGAAATGGCTCCAGCCCAAGTGCGCCCCCGTCGGGCCGCTCCAGTCGAGGCCGATCTCGCGGTTTCTCGCCGTCTCGGGTTGCAGATTGGGATTGCCGTGGCTGCCCCAAGGGCTCGTGTAATACAAGTCATTGAACGAAGGCGCCTTGAAGGCCGTGCCGAAAGCCACGCGAGCAGTCAGCGTCGGCAGAATCCGGTAGCCATAGGCGAGACTGCCGGTGGTCTTGGCCCCGAACTGCGAATTGTCGTCGTAGCGTTGCGTAAGCTGCCATGAATGATTGCCGAGCCGCGCCTGCCAGCCGCCGATCGCTGATCGCACCGTGCGTTCCTTGACGCTGAAATTCGTCGTCGATTCGACGTCCTGCCGCAGGTCTTCATAGGCAAGCATCAGGATGCCCAGCGGCAGTTTGACGTCGTTTTGCCAGGACCACTGCTTTTGCTGGGTGGCAAAGAGGCTCTTGGCAGGCGAGAAATTCTCGCTGCGATCCTTCGATTCGCCATAGCGCAGCGTCGAGGTCCAGGCATCGAACAGACGGTTTTTCGCATACAGCGACCAGACGCTGGTTGCGTCGTCGTTATAGGAATCCACCGTCGCGGCGCTGAAGCGATCATCGTAATGGTTGCGCGAATCGATGGTCAGGAAGGTCGCGCCGAATTCCTGGCCTTTGACAGGGGTGACGGCAATGCGGCCTTGCCATGAGGCATTGCGGTAGCCATCGCGATCGCGGTGCAGGGCATCGAGTTTGGGCAGTGTTGCATCCCAGCCCGCCGTTTCCAGTTTGGCGGCTTGCAGACTGTAGGCAATCAAGTCGCCGCCGCCGGACAAACCGACCTGCGCCTGCCAGGCGCCGTAACTGCCGGCGCCGGCGAAGGCCTCGGGTTTCATCGGCCCTTCGCCCTGCCTGGTGAAGATCTGCACCACGCCGCCGATCGCATCCGAGCCATACAGCGAGGAAGCCGGCCCGCGCAGGATTTCGATGCGCTCGATCTGCGTAAGCGGCAGGTTGGTCAGTGAAGGCTGGCCGAGGGTAGCCGAGCCGAGCGGCACGCCATCGACGAGCAACAGCGTGTGGCCGGCGTTCGTGCCGCGTGTGAAGAGACTGGTCGATTTGCCGATGCCGCCGTTGGTGACGATTTGCAGGCCCGGCTGCTGCGCGAGCAGGCTGGGTAGCGTCGTCGCACCGGCGGCTTCGATGTCTTCACGCGTGATGACGGCCACGTCGGCGAGCTGCTCATCGACGCGGGTCGGGATGCGCGTCGCGGTGACGACCACCGTCGCCTCATCCTCGGTGGAGCCAAAGGCGGGTTGGAAGGCAATGGAAACGGCAACGGCGAGCGCCGTCTTGGCAAAGCGAGATTTCATGTCGGACTCCCTGTTTGGCCAGCGTCCCCGCAGGCCAGTCGAATGGACAACGAATGCACAGGGAATGACGGCGTGGGCAGGGCTTTGCCGACGCGCCGCACCCCGCAGCGCATTCAACCGGATCGAACGAGGCCGGTCTCCGGGCTTGGAAGTCTTGTTTCGCCGCCTTCCCAGGAGTTCTCCCAGTGGCATCGAGGCGAAACCTCACTTCCTTACCGTTGCGGGGGCAGCACAGGCCTCATTGTTGCCAATTCACCTGTTTCCCGTTTCACCCGGACGCGAGATTCGCGCCCTAGGCACCTCGAACGAAGCGACGACGATTATAAGCGTGCCGTGCCGCCAGCGCCGACTTTTGGCTGAAACGCGAAATTGCCTTCAGAATCTTGGCGAACTGCTTGACCAGCAATCTTTTTTCCCACAAACTGCGCGGTCATGGACGTTCCCCTCGCCAGCCTCGAACGAAAAGTCGAGCAGATCATCGCCTTGTGTGAAACCCTGCGCGCCGAGAATCGCCAGCTGCGCGAACGCATCGGCGCGCTCGAAGCAGAAAAGCGCGGGCTCATGGAGCGGATGACGACCGCGCGTTTGCGGCTCGAAGGGCTGATCGACAAGCTGCCCGCCGAATGACGGAGCCCGCATGACGAGCACACTGGACATCAAGATTCAAGGACGCGAATACCGCGTCGCCTGTGCGCCCGAGGAGATCGACGCGTTGCAGGCGGCCGCCGCGCTGCTCGATGCGCGCATGAATGAAATCGCCAAGGCTACCCGCAGCACCGGCGAACGGCTCGCCGTGATGACGGCGCTGAACCTCGCGCACGAGCTGAACTCAGCCCGTCAGAATGCCACGGCATCGCCTACCGATCAAGCCGTTGACGCCGGTGAGACGCTGCGTAGAATCCATGCCATCGAAGCACGGCTGGACGAAGTGCTCGCGCCGCAGGAAAAACTGTTCTGACGGCAGCACACCCGACCGCCGCGCTTCACCGGTTTTTCCCTGCGGTGTTCGCCAAGGCCATACATTCCTTGAACCTATGCCCATTGGCATCGGTCGCCGCCCAAAGACGCCGCCGTTGTGATCGCCCCTTCGTCGGGTGAACCTGAAGCGGCAGGAAAGCGACCACACTGAACTCCGGTTCAGGATGCCGGCCAAACGGCACGCGCGGGGAACCCATCTTCGATGGGCGCGGAGAGTCCGCGCCTTTTTTCTCCCCAAAAAAAACCCAGACCTTGCGGTCTGGGTCAAACGGTTCCGTTGCG
Organism: Sulfuricystis multivorans; assembly: GCF_003966565.1. Lineage (NCBI taxonomy): Bacteria > Pseudomonadati > Pseudomonadota > Betaproteobacteria > Nitrosomonadales > Sterolibacteriaceae > Sulfuricystis > Sulfuricystis multivorans. Next base: position 2,376,248 of record NZ_AP018718.1, read on the forward strand.
GAACCGGAGGAGGAGACGTTGCAACCTAAATCGTGGTCGGCCTTGCGGCCGGAAACTCAGGCGGCCTTCTTCGCCTTCGGAGCAGCGGCGCCGACGGCCTTGACGGTCGCGGAAGTCGCAGCGGCGACATTCGCTTCGGCCATCTCGGCAACCTGGCGGGCGGCCTTGTTCATCGTTTCATAAGCCGAATTGGCGGCCGCCAGCGCAGACTTCACGGCAGCCACGGCGACGTCGGAGCCGGCAGGGGCGTTCTTGGCAGCCTTGTCCAGGGCGTTGGCGACGTTCTTGTTGATCTCCGCATACTGGCTATCGAAGATCTTCGAGAACTCTTCCTGAGTTTGGCTGGCGATCTCATACACGCTCTTCGAGTAGGCGACGACCTTCTCGAAAGCCGGCTGAGCCAGCGAGGTCTGCAGGCTCACCAGCTCCTGGACATCCTTGGCGCCCATCAGGGCCTTTGCGGTGTTGACGCCGTCTTCGAGCAAGGTGCGGGCGGTGTTCAGATTCAGCGCGGCGAGACGCTCGGCACTGGCGAAAGCGGTGTTGGCGATCGTCAGCAAGGTTTCGACGTTGGCCTTGGTGGCGCCGGCGAATTGTTCGGGGGTGGTATACATGGCAATCTCCTGAAAAAGAAAACGGTCGAGGCAGGCTGGGTTGTCGAAGGCATATGTTGCAGTGCAATATGCTGCGCATTATATGGAACGATTTTCGGATGTCAACGATTTTTTTGTGCAGCGCAATAAAATTGCCCACCGTTTTTGAATCACATATTTTTCAATTGGTTATGTGACTGTCTCGGAGCCAGAGGGCAGCTCCGAGGGACAAAGCAGGGCAAACGACGGGCAATCGCTGCCGCGCAAAAGGCAAGGGCGGAATGCTCAGTGCGTCGTCGCCGGCTTGGTGTTCTTGGGCTGGATGATCGCGGTGACACGGCCATCCGCGTTCGACGCAGTGGCTCCTGGTGCGGCGGTGACCAGATACTGCTCGGTTTTGCCGTCGTAGGAAATGTAATGGCCGCGCACCTCGTCGCTGCCGCTTTTCACCCAGGCGCGGTTGAAGAACTCGGCCTTTTCGCTCTTCGCGTCGTATTCGATCCGTTCGGCTTCGCCTTCGACCCATTCGTCCTTGCCTTCGCGTTTCTGGCGCAGCCGTGCCAGACCATTTTCGCCGCCGGTCGCGACCCCTTTCTGGAAGCCGGCGTCATCCTGGGTGACGACCAGTTTCGCGGTGCGGATCGTCAGCGTCCCTTGCGTCAACACCACATTGCCCTCGAAGAGGTAAATGCGCTTGGCATCATCGACGGTGACCCGCGCGGCTTCCAGATGCACCGGCTTGTCGCGGTCGGCGCGTTCGGCGAGCGCATCGGCAGCGACGAGAGAAACCAGCAGGGCGAAAATCGTGATGATCGAGGTGCGGTTCATGTCAGCGTCTGGAAGAAGAAGGTTTCGATTTTGCCTCGAGGCCTGCTTTCGGTTTGGCCTGGACACCCGCCTGCCGCGTAGCGACAGCTCGCGAAGCCAGCGCCGGCCGAGCAGTGCGGGTCGCGGCCGGCGGCGATGCCGTCCGGAAGAATACCCCTTCCACCGGCCCTTCGAGGACGTAGATCAGGCTTTTCTGGTCGACATTCATGCCGCCTTCGCCGCGGATGCGCGAGGCGCCCTGGGTGATCGTGACGGGTTGCGTTGATTTCGCGAGCTCGTCATCGGGCCAGACATCCATGCGCGCAGTCGTCAGTATGGTCTGAGGTTTTCCCGCGCTGCCGTCGCGGGTGATGCGCACATCGTCGATCAGCGCGACGTGCTCGCCTCGACTCGAGATGTGCGCCTCGCGTGCTTCGAGGGTCGTAGGGGGCGGGCGATGCCAGACGATGCGCGGCTCAAACACCACGGCAGTGTCGTCGTCGGGGTAATGGACCATTTGCCGCGCGGTCAGCGTGTGTTGCAAGGCGCCTTGCGGATCGAAGCGGCGCACCTCGAAATTTTCCACGATGGTGTCCGGATCGTGACGCAGCTTGCCCGCCTTTGCCACTTCCGGCGCACGGCTGGCGAGTTCCAGCCAGTAGCTCAATGCGGCGAGTATGCCGGCCAGCAGTAACGGAAACAAATTGGCGGCGGTGCGGGGGCGTGCAGGCATGGTCGGCGTCAGGCAAGGTACGAGGCCACGACCCGCTCCCAGCTACCCTGCGCGCGCAGGATCAGCTCGCAGACTTCACGCACGGCGCCTCTGCCGGCGGGGGCCTGGGCAACGTAGGCGACGTGTTCGCGCACCAGCGGATGGCCATCCGGCACCGTGGCGGAAAAGCCGCAGACTTTCAACAGCGGCAGGTCGATCAGATCGTCGCCCATGTAGCCGCACTCGGCCATCGTCAGATGTTCGCGCTCCAGCAGGGAGGCCATCGCTTCGCGCTTGTCCTCGATGCCCTGCAGGACCAGGCCGATGCCGAGGTTGGCGGCGCGCCGCGTGACGATCGGCGAATCGCGACCGGTGATGATCGCGATCTTGACGCCGGATTTGGCGAGCAGTTTCAGACCCAGTCCGTCACGACTGAAAAAAGCCTTACAGAAATCGCCCTCGGTACTGAAGTAAAGCCGGCCGTCGGTCATCACCCCGTCGATGTCGAAGCCCATCAGACGGACCTTTGCAGCCTGTTCGAAGACGTTCATCAGACGACCTTGGCGCGAAACAAGTCGTGCATGTTGAGAGCGCCGATCAGCCGGCCGGCCGGATCGGTGACGATGAGCTGATTCACCTTGTGGCGTTCCATGATCTCGACGGCCTCGACGGCCAGCCGTTCCGGGCCGATGGTGCGCGGATTGCGGCTCATCAACGCACCGACCTGGACCTGGCGCAAATCGCCCAGACGCTCCATCGCGCGGCGCAGGTCGCCATCGGTGAAAATCCCGCAAAGGCGCCCATCGGCGTCGAGCACCGCGGCCATGCCCATGCCGCCGCGCGACATCGCGGCGAGCACCGTCGGGATGGGCGTGTCGCTAGCAACCGTGGCGACCCGTTCGAGCGGTTGCATCACGTCGCGCACATGGGTGAGGAGCCTTCTGCCCAGCGCCCCGCCAGGATGGGAACGGGCGAAATCGGACGCGGAAAAACCACGTGCGTCGAGCAAGCAGACGGCCAGCGCATCGCCCAATGCCAGTGCGGCCGTGGTACTCGCCGTCGGCGCGAGGTTCAAAGGGCAGGCCTCTTCATCGACGCGGGCATCGAGGTGCACATCGGCCTCGCGGGCAAGCGTCGAAGCCGGATTGCCGGTGATCGCGATCAATTTGCCGCCCTGGCGCTTGACGAGCGGCACGATGGTCAGCAATTCGTCGTTCTCGCCGGAGTTGGAGATGGCAATCAGCACGTCGTCGCGCGCGATCATGCCGAGATCGCCATGCACCGCTTCCGCGGCATGGACGAAGTAGGCCGGTGTGCCGGTGGAGGCCATCGTCGCCGCGATCTTGCGCGCGATGTGGCCTGATTTGCCTAGCCCACTGACGATGGTGCGACCATGAGAACCGAGGATCAGATCGACGGCGAGCACGAGGCTGTCGTCGAGACGATCGGCGAGTTTCCATATCGCTTCGGCTTCGATGGTCAGCACCCGGCGCGCGAGCGCGATCAAATGTTCGGTGGGCGGGATGGCGGTCATGGCGAGCGGGCGGTTATGATTGCTGGAAATTATAACCGCCACCCCTTCCCGACAGACCGCGCATGACTCTGCATCTGATCCTATTGCTGCTGGCTGCCGCCGTACTCGCCGTGGTTCTCTGCCGCAGCCTCAATCTACCGCCGATCCTCGGTTATCTGCTGGTCGGCGCGCTCGCCGGCCCCCATGCTCTCGGCATACTGCCCGACATCGCCAGCGCACGCCGCCTGGCCGAATTCGGCGTCGTCTTCCTGATGTTCACGATCGGCCTGGAATTCTCGCTGCCGCGCCTGTTTGCCATGCAGCGGATCGTGTTCGGACTGGGGCTCCTCCAGGTGCTGGCGACGATGTTCGCCGTCGCCGCCGGGGCGATGCTTTGGGGGGTGACCTGGCAGGCGAGCCTGGCGCTGGGCGGGGCGTTAGCGATGTCTTCGACGGCGATCCTCTCGAAGCTCTTGGCCGACCGGCGCGAGCTCGACGCGCCCCACGGCCGCGAGGTGATCGGCGTGCTTTTGTTCCAGGATCTCGCCGTGGTGCCGCTGTTGGTGCTGATCCCGGCACTGTCGCAGCCGCTCGAGCGGCTTGCCGGCGAGCTCGGCTGGGCGCTCCTGAAAGCCGCGGTGCTCCTCGCGTTGGTGCTGTTCGTGGGCCAACGGCTGATGCGCGCCTGGTTTGGCCTCGTGGCGCGGCGCAAATCCGGCGAGCTGTTCATGCTCAACGTGCTTCTGGTCATACTCGGCTTCGCCAGCCTGACCGAAGTGACGGGATTGTCACCCGCGCTGGGCGCGTTCGTCGCCGGAATGCTCATCTCCGAAACGGAATACCGTTACCAGGTCGAGGAAGACATCAAGCCGTTCCGCGACGTGTTGCTCGGGTTGTTCTTCGTCTCCACCGGCATGCTGCTCGATCCGGCAGCGATCTGGCACGATGCCGGTCGTCTGGCGTCGCTGCTGGCGCTGCTGCTCCTCGTCAAGCTGATCGTCGCCGCCGGGCTGTCACGCCTGCTCGGCAGTGCGCCAGGCACGGCGCTGCGTACCGGCTTGTGGCTCTGTACCGCGGGCGAATTCGGCTTCGTGCTGGTGGTGCTGGCCACCGATACCGGGCTGGTCGATGCGGTGCTGATCCAGCCGGTGCTCGCGGCGATGGTGCTGTCGATGATCGTCGCGCCGCTGATCGTGCATTTTTCGGATCGCCTCGTCTTGCGCTTCGTCGCCTCGGAATGGCTGGCGCGCTCGCTGCAGCTGACGCGCATCGCCGCCCAAACCGTGGCCAGCGAAAAGCACGCGATCCTCTGCGGTTACGGCAAGACCGGCCAGCATCTGGCACGCTTTCTGGAAACGGAAAAAATCGGCTTCATGGCGCTCGATCTCGATCCCGAGCGCGTGCGCGAAGCCGCCGCTGCCGGCGAGCCGGTCGCCTGGGGCGATTGCACGCGGCGCGAGAACCTGCTGGCAGCAGGGATCGCCCGCGCCAGCGTGCTCGTGGTCACCTTTGCCGACATCGCGACGACCTTGCGGCTCGTCGAACGCGTGCGCGAACTGCGCCCCGATCTGGCCATCGTCGCCCGGGCGCGCGAGGAAGAGGACATCGAAAAGCTCTATGCCGCCGGGGTAGCCGAAGTCGTGCCGGAGGCGCTGGAATCCTCGGTGATGCTCGCCACCCATGCGCTGGCGCTCACCGGCGTGCCGATGCACCGCGTCGTGCGCCGGCTGCGCGAGCTGCGTGAGCAGCATTACGCGCTGCTGCGCGGCTTCTTCCACGGCGCGACGGATGCCACCGAGGGCCTTGCCGATGCACAACTGCCGCGGCTTCATGCCGTCACCCTCGATGCCGGCGCGTGGGCGGTGGGGCGAAAAGTCTCTGCTCTGGAACTGGAAAAAGTCGGCGCTGGTTTGACGGCACTGCGGCGTCGCGGCCAGCCGCACGTGGCGCTGAATGGCGAGACGGTGCTCGAAGCCGGCGATGTCGTGGTGCTGCGTGGCAGTGCCGCGGCGGTAGCGGCGGGGGAAGAGCGCTTGTTACGCGGTTTGACATGAAACGGCCCGCCGAAGCGGGCCGAGGAAATTGTTAAAAATATCAAAGGCCCATGCAAACCGTGTAAGTGGCCGCAGGATCGACGGCCGTCGTACAAGCGGCCGGGGTTCCTGCCACGGCACAGTGCGCCGTGTTCTGGCGGTTCGTTGGCGCACCTGGCACGGCACGCATCGAACCGGTGAAAGGGTTGCCGTCATCCATCGTCGTATCGAGCTGCAGCACGAATTTGCCAAGAATACCGCTGGAACAGACGATGAAAGTGCCCGTCAAGCCGCTGATGTATTGCTGCGCAGGCGTGGCGCTCCCTGATTCGATGCCGATACGGCCGCCATCAGCATTGGTTGGGAAGTAGGACGGATCAGCCAAGTTCGTCGGGCCGGAAGCCAGATTGGCAAGCCGCACATGCTGCCAGAAAACCACGCTTTCAGGCGCAGTCGCACCCTTGTCAATGGAGAACCAGTCTCCTTCGATGACCCCATTGCCGGGAGTACCACCTGCTCCCTGCTGAGCGCCGGTGCCCAAATGAGCGGCAACGTTGGCATCGTCGCCAGGTAAAGCGCGATATTTGTCCTGATAGCCGTAGATGAACAGGGGAATATTGCGGAAGTCCTGGGCAAAATTTTTCACCTTGGCGCTGTTGATCAGTTCCTGCCCCTTCAGCACGCCACCCAGCAGCAGGCCGATGATGACCAAGACGATGGCAATCTCGACCAGCGTGAAACCGGATTGTCGGTTCATTCTATTTGCTCCACCAAAAGCCATATGCAAGTTTGCTCAAGCACGATTTGTGCCATCGTTGCCATCGCAGAGCTTATCGCGAGACTGCACCGTCGATGCGCGAATAAGGAGGGTGCTTTCGGGTTCAGTTTCCGACCTACCGGTCGGCCATCTCAGTTGTCATTTGTCGAAAATTGGACAGTGCGTCGAAAACCGGACAGGACATGCGCGCCTTAGAATGCTGCATCCATTTCTTTCAGAGACCGCATGTCCCTGGTTCGTACCGTTGCACGTCGGCGCTGGATCTTCCTGAGCTTCTTGACGGCGCTGCATCTGGTTTTCGTGCTCGGCCCCGAAAACTCGATCGCCCGCTGGCTCTTCCTTTCCCACATCGGGCTCGGGCTGATTTGGCAGCCGTTCATTCAACCACGCCGGCGTCTGGGTCTCGAAGGCGCCGTGGTCGTCGTCTGTGCCGCGGCGCTGCTCGCCACTTTCCTCGGTTGGGGCATCCTGCTCGTCTGGACGGTGCTCCTCGCCGGCGTCGTCGGCGGCAAAGTGTTCGTATTCCCTGATCGCTGGGAGCGCATTTTCCATCTGGCCGGGCTGGGCTACCTCGTCATGGTCGTGCTGGTGCGACTGCTGCCTGCCGCCGTGAACGCCCATGTGTCGCTTGAAATCCTGCCCGGGGAGCTCGCCAACCTGCTGGCACCCCTGATCCTGGTCTTCATGGCGCTCCTGCCGGTACGGCAGGGAACGCTCGAAGAACGCGCCGAGATCGTGGATTTCATTTACGGCATGTTCGTCGTGCTGCTGCTGACCGTGTTGGTATTGGGCAGCCTCAGCTTCTCGCTGCTGTACAAGGTCGGCTACCTCGAGTCGATTCTGATCACCCTCGGTGTGGTCGCCGGGCTGCTGCTGATGCTTGCCTTGATCTGGAATCCCCGCGCCGGCTTCGCCGGTTTGGGCACCGCGGTGGCCCAACATGTGATTTCTCTCGGTTTGCCGATCGAGGAATGGCTGCAATCCCTGGCTGATCTGGGCCGTTTCGAGGCAGACCCCGAGCGCTTTCTATCGCTGGCTTGCGCAGAGCTGCCGCGGCGTCTGCCCGGTGTGCTTGGCGGGATATGGAGTGTCGGGGGCGCGCAAGGTGAATTCGGCGAACGGCATGGTCATCGCACCCGCTTCGTGCATGGCGGCCTGACTGTCGAACTGGTCACACGTAGTGAACCCAGCCCCATGCTGCGCTGGCATCATGACCTGGTGGTCCGGCTGCTGGCCGAGTTTTATTTGGGCAAATGGCGCGCCCGCGAACTGCAGCGCTTGTCCTACATCGAGGCGATCCACGAAACGGGCGCGCGCCTCACCCACGATGTGAAAAACCTGTTGCAATCGCTCGACACCCTATGCGTGGCGGCCAACGAGGCAGGAGCGACGGCGTCGCCCCGTTTCGGGGAATTGCTGCGACGTCAGTTGCCTGCGATTTCCGCACGTCTGCGCCAGACGCTGAACAAACTGGTCGAGCCGGGAAAACAACTGCAGCCGGCCGAACAACCACAGACGGCTGCGGAATGGCTCGCTTCGCTGCAAAACCGCTATGTGGATGACGAGACGCAAATCCAGGGCGAAGGCGATCTCCCGGCCTGCCGTTTGCCGGCGCCGGCGCTTTTTTTCAGCGTGGCCGAGAATCTGCTGCAGAACATCGCCGCCAAACGGCGGCGTCAGCCCGGGATCAAAGCCAGCGTGCGCTTGGTCTGTCTTGCGGACCAGGCATACCTCGAGATCTGTGACACGGGTGCCGCAATACCGCCGGAACTGGCAGGCCGGTTGCTGCATGAGCGCGTTACGTCCGAGGATGGCTTGGGTATCGGTCTCTACCAATGCGCCCGTCAGGCGGAACAGGCAGACTACCGCCTGAGTCTCGTAGAAAACAGGACGGGCCGAGTGTGCTTCCGGCTCGAACCGTCTTCAGACGGATGATCCCTAACGCGCATGACGGACATGGTCACCCGGGGGGCATGAAAACCCTAAGCGCCAACACCCGTCCGCCCCCCCCAAGCCCCGCTCTCGCGGGAGGGGAGACTCTGTGCGCGGCTTCGCCGCGAAGCTTGGCTGCCGTCGAGGAAACTGAGGTTGGCGCACTTATTGCTTTATATTTCACGCTAAAACCTCAGTTGGACGCGCCCGCTGGTGCGTGCCAGCAGGTGCGTAGCGGGGGCCACCTTCAAGGTGAGCGCAATCAGTGAGAATTCTTTTGATCCCAACGTACATTCCTCGCCTCCAGGAGCGGTCAACTGGAGCTTTTAGGATGATGTCTTGCGCCCGATGAGGGGGTAAACGGCGACCTCACCCAAGCCTTTGAGATGCAGGCGTTGTGCCGCGGCAAAGTCGTAACGCGCCGCGAGATGCTCGTAAGTGGCGGCATCGCAGTAGATCGAACCGGGAAGCGCCTCGTCGGTGAGTCGGCTGGCGAGATTTACCTTGTCGCCCCAGATGTCGTAGATGAATTTGTGCTTGCCGACCACTCCGGCGACGACCGTGCCGCTGCTGATACCGATGCGCAGCGCCATGTGACCGCCATCGATGCGGTGATCATGGCGCAATAGCGCCTGCATCGCCAGCGCGAAATCGGCGCAGGCGCCTGCAGGGTCGTTTGCCGACTGGATGAGGCCGCCAGCCGCCATGTAGGCATCGCCGATCGTCTTGATCTTTTCCAGGCCAAAGCGTGCGCACAGGTCGTCGAATGCGGAAAAGATCTCGTTGAGCATGCCGAAGACCTGATCGGGGCTCATATGCGAGGCGATCAGCGTGAAATCGACCAGGTCGGCGAAGATCACCGTTGCGTCAGGGAAACGGTCGGCGATGATCTTCTCTCCTTGCTTCAAACGCTCGGCGATCGGCGCCGGCAGGATGTTGAGCAGCAACTTTTCGGAACGATACTGTGCCTCCAACAGTTGCCGATGCGCTTCTTCGAGGCGTTCCTGTATCTTGCGTTTCTCTTCGATCGAATAGCGCAGCAGCACATAGATGATGCTTGCGACCGCAATGAAGTTGAGCGCGAAGAACACCATGCTGGTACGCAGCGGTATGACCAGTTTCTGTGGCGCATAGCCATCGACGAGCAGGAAGTCGACCACGCCGGTCAGCGCAGTGAACAGAATCCAGGCGAGGAACCAGACGATCGACTCGCGCACGCCGTAACACAGGATCGCACCGAAAGGCGCCAGCAACCCCCAGAGGATGATGCCGCTGCCGGTGATGAAGTTGCCGATTCCCCACTGCATCGCGAAAGGCGCGAACAGGAACAGCGTGAGCTGGGTGAAGCGGAAAAATTCGAAATTGCGGGAGTAGATGTAGAGCACCAGGTTGCCGGCCAGCGTGAGCTGGAACAAATAAGGCAGCGTTACCGAGAACTGCGGGCCAAGAGCCCAGTAAATCGCTACCCACAGCATCGAGGTAATGCTCACCAGGCCAGTGGCGAAGAACAGCAGCTGCTTGTTGAGAGCGAGCTCGGGACTGTCGCCGGGCTCGACGCCGGCATTGCGCAGACGTTCCAGGAAGCCAGGCGAGGAAGCAACGGTAAGCACGGAAGACATGCGCATAGTATGACGCAATCCGCGCCCAATAGGATGGTAAGGCAGCACCTTCCGGTAGAATCGTCGCCATGATCGAGATCACGCTCAATGGTGAAAAGCGACAGTTGGCGGCACCGCTGACCGTCGGCCGACTGCTGGAAATGGAAGGCCTGACCGGCAAGCGCGTCGCGGTGGAAAGAAACGGCGCCATCGTGCCGAAGGGCTTGCATGCCGAGACGCCCATCGAGGCGGGGGATACACTCGAAATCGTCGTCGCTGTCGGCGGCGGCTGAACGCGAAGGGAAGCACATGGAAGACGCACTGATCATCGCCGGCCGGGCTTATCGGTCACGGCTCCTGGTCGGCACCGGCAAATACAAGGATTTCGACGAGACGCGCCGCGCCATCGAGGCCTCCGGCGCCGAGATCGTCACCGTGGCGATCCGCCGCACCAACATCGGCCAGGAGCCGAATCAGCCCTCGTTGCTCGACGTGCTGCCACCCTCGCGTTACACCTATCTGCCGAATACCGCCGGCTGCTTCACCGCCGATGAGGCAGTGCGCACGCTGCGCCTGGCGCGCGAGCTGCTCGACGGCCACAGCCTCGTCAAGCTCGAAGTGCTCGGCGACAAGGAAACGCTGTTCCCCAACATGCCGGAAACGATCAAAGCCGCCGAGATTCTCGTCAAGGAAGGCTTCCAGGTGATGGTCTATTGCTCGGACGATCCGATCCAGGCCAAGATCCTCGAACAGATCGGCTGCGTCGCCGTGATGCCGCTTGCTTCCTTGATCGGTTCCGGCATGGGCATCCTGAACCCTTGGAATCTCTCGCTGATCCTCGAGAAAGCCCAGGTACCGGTGCTCGTCGATGCCGGTGTGGGTACCGCATCGGATGCCGCGATCGCGATGGAATTGGGCTGCGATGGCGTGTTGATGAACACCGCGATCGCTGCAGCGAAGCATCCCGTGCTGATGGCCGCGGCGATGAAGAAGGCCGTCGAAGCCGGCCGTGAAGCCTTCCTCGCCGGCCGCATGGCGAAGAAGTTCTACAGCGCGAGCCCGAGCTCGCCGATGACCGGGCTGATCGGCGGCAAGTGAAGCGCGCCTGCTGGGCACTTTCCTGGCTGCTCGTCATGCCGGCATTTGCCGATGAACCTGGCCTGCCGGCGAAAGGGGTAGTTCCTGTGCGCCACGGCTATGCCTTCGACCAACCCGACATCCTCCTGCGCCAGCGCCTCTTCGGCCTCGCTCATGGCGTGCATCTGCTGCTTTCCGCCTGCTTGGACAAGAATGAAAATGCCGAGGCGGTGCAGCGTGCCTACGATGCCTGGCATACCGCACAGGAACCAGCGCTCGAGGCGCTGCGGGCATCGCTCGCCGAACATCATTTCGGTGCGCAGGCGCCGCACGCCGGCTGGCAGGACATCGCGCGCGTGCTGGGGCTCAAGGAAACCATTTATCCCGCACTCGGCACGGTCGGCCTCGAAGAGGCCTGCGCGACGCTGCCACTCGCTCTGAGCCGACCCAGCTATGATTTCGTCACGCAACTGGGAATGACCGATGCAGCCAACCCCCAGCAATGACGCCGCGCCGCGACAGGCGCACATCCGCAGCTACGTGCTGCGTCAGGGGCGCGTCTCGACTGCCCAGCAGCGTTACTACGACGAAGGCATGCCGCGCTGGGGGATCCCCTATGTTGCCGCGCCGCTCGATCTTGCCGCCGCCTTCGGTCGCAGTGCGACGAAGTTTCTCGAAATCGGCTGCGGCATGGGCGAGACCACGGCGGCGATCGCCGACGAGCATCCGGAAAACGACTATCTCGGCATCGAGGTGCATACGCCGGGTGTCGGAAGCCTAATGAAGGAGATCGCCACGCGGGGGCTGACGAATTTGCGCGTGATTCAGCACGACGCGGTCGAGGTGGTGCGCGACATGATCCCGCCTGGCTCGCTTTCCGGCATCCATATCTACTTTCCCGATCCGTGGCCCAAAAAACGCCACCACAAGCGGCGCCTGATCCAGCCGCCTTTCGTGCATCAGCTCGCGTTGCGGCTTGCACCTGGAGGCTATCTGCATCTGGCGACCGACTGGGAGGAATACGCGCAGCAGATGCTGGCAGTCTTGTCGGCCGAAGCCTTGCTGGAAAATACCGCGCCAGGCTTCGCGCCGCGCCCCGACTGGCGGCCACAGACCAAGTTCGAGCAGCGCGGCCTGCGCCTGGGGCATGGCGTCTGGGACGTGTTGTTCAGACGGCGAGAAACAGACCGATCAGGCGATTGAGGAAGCGTCGGCCCAAGGCTGTCGGCTTCAATCGGCCTGCCTCGATTTCCAGCAAGCCTTGCTGCCGTCCCGCCAGCGCCGATTTCTCGATGACGGAAAGCGCAAGACCCGTGCGCTCGGCAAACAGCGTAAGCGGCACACCCTCGGTCAGCCGCAGCGCATTCATCATGAACTCGCCGGGCAAGTCCTCCATCGCCACCGGCAGCCAGCGGCGCGTGACCGGATCGGCGAGATAATCCTTCGGATGGCGCGGCCGCGCCTCGCGGCGGATGGTGGTGTGATCAGTGAGCTTTGAATGGGCACCCGCGCCGAGCCCCAGGTAATCACCAAACGTCCAGTAGTTGAGATTGTGCCCGCAGCGCTGCCCCGGTTTTGCGTAGGCCGAGGTCTCGTAATGCTCGAATCCGGCAGTGAAAAGCCTCGTCTCGATCATTTCCAGCATGTCGGCGGCGAGATCCTCGTCGGGCAGCGGCGGCGGCGCATGGTGGAACGGCGTGTTCGGTTCGAGCGTCAGGTGATAGGCGGAAATGTGCGAAACGCCGCTGGCAATCGCCGTTTCGATATCGCGCTGCGCATCGAGTAGCGTCTGCTCCGGCAGCGCGAACATGAGGTCGAGATTGACGCGCCCGAAATGCCGCTGGGCGATGTCGAGCGCCCGATGGGCCTCATCGCCTGTGTGGATGCGACCCAGCGCGGCGAGCTTGGCGTCGTCGAAGCTCTGGATGCCGAGCGACAGGCGATTGACGCCGGCATCACGATAGGCCGCGAAGCGCTCTACATCGACGGCGCCGGGATTCGCTTCCAGCGTGATCTCGGCTTCCGGCCACAGGCGTATGCGCGCACGGATCGCTGAAAGAAGCGCATCGACCGTGGCACCGCTCATCAGGCTCGGCGTGCCGCCGCCGATGAAGACGGAGATGACTGGCCGGCCCCAGACGAGCGGCAGCACCGCCTCGAGATCCCGAATCAGCGCTGCGAGATATTCCGCTTCGCGCGGCGCCGACTCGTGAGAGTTGAAGTCGCAGTAAGGGCACTTCCTCACACACCACGGCCAGTGGATGTAGAGCGAGAGCGGCGGCGGCTCATGAGTCGGCGCCGACAGGACGGCATGGATCGGAAAGGTGCGCTTCAATCGTCGAGTTTCAGGCGTTCGATCAGCTGCCGCAATGCCTTGCCGCGATGGGAGCGGCGGTTTTTCTCTTCGGCGGAGATTTCGGCGGCGGTGAGCCCCAGCTCGGGGACGAGGAAATACGGGTCATAGCCGAAGCCGTTTTGGCCTCTGGGCGTGTCGATGATCTCGCCATGCCATTCGCCCTCGCAGATGATCGGCTGCGGGTCTTCGGCATGATGCACGAACACCAGCAAGGCGACATAGTGGGCGCGACGGTCCGTCTTGCCGGCAAGCTCCCGGATGAGCTTCTGGTTGTTGCGCTCGTCCGACTTGGGCTCCCCGGCATAGCGCGCCGAATAGACCCCCGGTGCGCCGCCCAGGGCCTTGACGCAGATACCGGAATCATCGGCCAGCGCCGGCAGGCCGGTGAGTCTCGCGGCGTGGCGCGCCTTGGCGAGCGCATTCTCGACGAAGGTGATGTGCGGCTCGTCGGCTTCCGGGATGTTGAACCGCGCCTGCGGCAGCACTTCGATGTCGATGGTGGCGAGCATCTGACCGAATTCGCGCAGTTTGCCGGGGTTGTTCGAGGCGAGCACGATCTGTTTCATGCGATCTCCAATGCGGCCTTCTGCGCCGCGATGATTTCCCTGATGCCCTTCTCGGCCAGCGCAAGCAACAGATCGAGCTCGGCACGGGTGAAGGGTGTGCCCTCCGCGGTGCCCTGCAGTTCGACCATGCCGCCGGCGCCGGTCATCACGACATTCATGTCGGTATCGCAAGCCGAGTCTTCCGCGTAGTCGAGGTCGAGCACCGGCGTGCCTGCGACGATGCCGACCGAAACGGCGGCGACGAAATCCTTCATTGGATGGCGGCCAAGCTGCCCGGCGGCCAGCAAACCGTTCAGGGCGTCGTAAAGCGCGACACAAGCACCGGTGATCGAAGCGCAGCGCGTACCGCCATCGGCCTGGATGACGTCGCAATCGAGGGTGACCTGCCGCTCCCCCAGCAGCGACAAATCGGTGACGGCGCGCAAACTGCGGCCGATCAGGCGCTGGATTTCCTGCGTGCGGCCCGACTGCTTGCCCCGCGCCGCCTCGCGCTCGGTGCGCGTGTGGGTGGAGCGCGGCAGCATGCCGTATTCGGCGGTGACCCAGCCCTGCCCCTTGCCTTTCAGGAAGGGCGGCACCTTCTCTTCGACGCTGGCGGTGCAGATGACCTTGGTGTGGCCGAATTCGATCAGCACGCTGCCTTCGGCATGGCGCGTGTAATGACGGGTGATTTTCAGCGGACGCAGTTGATCGGGCGCGCGGCCATCGGGTCTTGGACTCATGCATTCTCCTTGACGGGGGTTGGGGTGGCAGCGAGCAGACGCTGCAGCGAAAAGGCACTCTGCGGCCGGGCGAGCGGATCGAGGCGCAGGCACTGATCGATGGTGTCCAAAAGCTGGGGCGAATAGCGTCCCGCCCAACGCTGGCTCGCCGGTATCAACGGATCACCGCCGAGACGTAGGTCGGCAGGGGTCGGCGCCGCAGCGGCAAGGCAGGCATACATGCTGGCGCCCACCGCATAGACATCGGTCCAGGGGCCGATCTCGCCGCCCTTGTCATATTGCTCCGGTGCGGCATAGCCAGGGGTATAGACCGGCCGCAAATCGCCCGCCTTTTGCAATGTCTGACGCGCGGCGCCGAAGTCGATCAGCACGGGACTGGCATCGAGGCGCAGCCAGATGTTCGAGGGCTTGATGTCCAGATGCAGCAAGCGGCTGGCATGCACCTCGCGCAAGCCCGAGAGCAGGCGCATGAACACGCCGCGCACGAATTTCTCGGACAGTTCGCCGGGATGTTTGCGGATGTGCTCGTGCAGCGTGCGGCCGCGCTCATAGGCCATCACCAGATAGACGGTGTCGTTGGCGCGCAGGAAATTCTCCACACGCACGACGTTGGGATGATCGAGGCGCGCGAGCGCGATCCCTTCCTCGTAGAAGGCCATCATGCCGCTGTGATAGGCGGCACGGTGCTCGGGCTTGACCTGGGGCACCAGTCCGACCGTGCGGCGGGCGAGCGACTGCGGCAGGTATTCCTTGATCGCCACGGGCTGCCCGCGCGGGTCGGTGGCCAGATAGACGATCGAGAACCCCCCCATCGAGAGCTGACGCTCGAAGCGGTAACCGTCGATCACATGGCCGGCCGGCAGGGGGATGCTGGTTTGTTGAATTGCCATGTGTCGATTGTAAATGCTGGTAAGCTCGCCATCTGAACCACAAGGAAGATTCGTTCATGAACATCCAGAGTATGACCGGCTATGCCGCGCTCGACCGCGATCTCGGTACGGTGCGGCTGGTACTCGAACTGAAGAGTGTCAATGGCCGATTCCTCGATCTCAATTTCCGCTGTGCCGAAGAGCTGCGTTTCCTCGAAATGCCCTTGCGCGAGCGGCTTGCGGCAATGATCGGTCGCGGCAAGGTCGATTGCCGCATCACGCTGCAACCGAACAGCACCGCCGCGCCGCATCTGATCGCCAATCTCGCGCTGGTGCGTAAGCTGGCCGCGCTCGAAGCCGAGGTGCGCGGCGTGCTCGAAAAGGCCCAGCCGTTGTCGGTGGCCGACGTTTTGCGCTGGCCAGGAGTGCTGGAAAGCGAAGCGATCCCTCCCGAACGCTTGCAGACAGAGTGTTTCGCGCTTCTCGATGCGGTGCTCATCGAATTTCTCGCCAGCCGCGCACGCGAAGGCGCCCGTCTCGGCGAAGCGTTGCTGGAGCGCGTCGCCAAGATGCGTGCCGCCATCGCCCAAGTCGAGCCGCTGGTGCCGGCCGCAATCGCCGAATACAGCGAGCGGCTCGCAGCGCGTTTGCGCGAAGCGGTCGCCGCACTCGACGAAGAGCGCATCCGCCAGGAAATCAGTGTCTTCGCCGCGAAGATCGACGTCGCCGAGGAACTGGCACGCCTCGTCACCCATCTCGATGAAGTGGAGCGGGTGCTCACCCAAGGCGGCGCGGTCGGCAAACGCCTCGATTTTTTGATGCAGGAGCTCAACCGCGAGGCGAATACGCTGGCCTCGAAATCCGTCTCCAGCGCCGTCACCGCGATCGCCCTCGAGCTGAAGCTGCTCATCGAGCAAATGCGCGAACAGGTGCAGAATCTCGAATAGTGCCGTATCACCAGCGCCGAGTTTACGACCATGACCTTGACGACCACCCCGCTTCCTGCCAGTAACGCCAATGCCGGTACGCTGTTCGTCGTCTCCGCGCCTTCCGGCGCCGGCAAGACCACGCTCGTGCGGATGCTGATGGAGCGCGACCCACTGATCCGCCATTCGGTGTCCTATACGACCCGTCCGCCCCGTCCGGGCGAACGTGATGGCCACGATTACCATTTCGTCGACATCCAGACCTTCCTGGCGATGCGCGAGCGCGGCGATTTCCTCGAATGGGCCGAGGTGCATGGCAATTTCTACGGCAGCTCGAAAAGCTGGCTGCTCGGCGAGCTGGCCGCCGGCCGAGACACGCTGCTCGAAATCGACTGGCAGGGCGCCCAGCAGGTGCGCGCGCTGATCCCCGAGGCCGTCGGCATCTTCATCCTGCCGCCCTCGATCGCCGAACTGGAACGGCGGCTGCGCAACCGCGGGCAGGACAGCATCGAGGTGATCCAGCGTCGCGTCGCCGCCGCGCTGGGCGAGATGCGCCATGTCGACGAGTTCGATTTCGTTATAATCAACAATGACTTGCAGGAAGCGCTGGAGGATCTGGTCGCGGCGGTGCGGGCTTCGCGCCTGCGTTTGCCGCGGCAGCGCCTGCGCCATCCCGACGTGTTTCGTTTTCTTTCATCGCTTTGAATCCAAAGGATTATTCATGGCCCGTATCACTGCCGAAGACTGCCTGAAACAGATTCCCAACCGTTTCGAGATGGCCCTGGCCGCCACCTGGCGTGCCCGCCAGATCGCCACCGGCAGCACGCCGCTCGTCGATCCGGACAAGGACAAGCCGACGGTGATCGCGCTGCGCGAGCTCGCCGAAGGCAAATATGGGGTCGAAGTCCTGCACCGCAGCCTGGTCTGACGGTATGTAGCAAAGGGGCGTTTTCATGCCGGCGGCCATGTCGTCCCCAGCCATTTCGCCGCAGTCTGCTAGCGTGCCGCCCTCCATCGTCGACGAGCCGCCGATCATTCCGCTCGACATGCATCCGCCGGTCGATCTGGCGGAGGATTTCGAGCATTTCATCGATCAGCTGCACGCTTACCTGAAACCGGAGGACGTCGACCACGTCGCGGCCGCCTATCATTTCTCGGCCAACGCGCATCGCGGTCAGTTCCGTTCCAGCGGCGACCCATACATCTCCCATCCGCTCGCGGTCGCCGAGACACTGGCGCATTGGCATCTCGACCCGCAGGCGCTCTCCGCAGCGCTGCTGCATGACGTGATGGAAGACACGGCGATCACCAAGGCGCAGATCGCCCAGGATTTCGGCAAGGTCACCGCGGAACTCGTCGACGGCGTCTCCAAGCTCGACCGCATCGAACATCAATCTTTCGAAGAGGCGCAGGCGGAAAATTTCCGCAAGATGCTGCTGGCGATGGCCCAGGACGTGCGGGTGATCCTGATCAAGCTGGCCGACCGTCTGCACAACATGCGCACGCTCGATGCGATGCGTCTCGAGAAGCGCCGCCGCATCGCGAAAGAGACGCTCGAAATCTACGCGCCGATCGCCAACCGTCTCGGTCTCAATACACTGTTCCGTGAGCTGCAGGAGCTCTCGTTCCGTCATCTGCATCCCATGCGCTACCGCGTGCTGGCCAAGGCGGTGCGCGCAGCGCGCGGCAACCGCCGCGAGGTGGTCGCAAAGATCATGGCGGCGATCAAACAGAAGCTCGCCGAAGCGCACATCGAGGCGGAGACGATGGGCCGCGAGAAGCATCTCTACGGCATCTACCGCAAGATGCGCGAGAAGCACCTGTCCTTCTCGCAGGTACATGACATCTATGGCTTCCGCATCGTCGTCGCCGACGTGCCGACCTGCTATCTCGTGCTCGGCGCGCTACATGGCCTCTACAAGCCGGTGCCAGGCAAGTTCAAGGACTACATCGCGATCCCGAAGGCGAATGGTTACCAGTCGCTGCACACCACCTTGATCGGCCCCTTCGGCACGCCGATCGAAATCCAGATCCGCACACGCGACATGCACCGCGTCGCCGAATCGGGGGTTGCTTCGCACTGGCTCTACAAGGACGTCGAATCGTTTTCCGAACTCGAGCGCACCACGCACCAATGGCTGCAATCGCTGCTCGAGCTGCAGACCGCCTCGGTTGATTCCGCCGAATTCCTCGAACACGTCAAGGTCGATCTGTTCCCCGACGAGGTGTATGTGTTCACCCCGGCCGGCAAGATCCTTTCACTGCCGCGCGGCGCCACGGCGGTCGATTTCGCCTACGCCGTGCATACCGACATCGGTCATCGCTGCGTCGCTTGCAAGATCAACCATGAACATCTGCCGTTGCGCACCGAGCTCAGGAACGGCGACCGCGTCGAGATCATCACCGCGCCGAACGCGGCGCCGAATCCGAACTGGCTGGCGTTCGTCAAGACCGGCAAGGCGCGCGCGCAGATCCGCCATTTCCTGAAGACTCGCCAGCACGAGGAATCCGCTCAGCTGGGCGAACACCTGCTCGCCCAGGCGCTCGCCCATTTCGGCCATCGCCTCGAAGAGCTGGGGAGCGCCGCCTGGCAGCGTTTTCTGCGCACCTTCTCCGGAAAATCGCAGAAGGAAGTGCTCGCCGACATCGGTCTGGGCAAGCGTCTGCCGGCAATCGTCGCGCGGCGTCTGATCGACGGCCACGCGGGAGGCGTCTCTCAGCAAGGCAGAAGCCCGATCCGTATTTCCGGCCCCCAAGGCATGGCGATGCAGCTGGCACGCTGCTGCCGGCCGATTCCCGGCGATCCGATCATCGGCGTGATCCGCGCCGGCCAGGGATTGATCGTGCATACTCACGATTGTCCGTCGCTGCGCAAGACCGCGCGTGCCGGTCGTGCAGGTGGCGGTGCGCGCGAATGGGTCGATGTCGAATGGGATCCGGAAGTGAAAGGACCGTTCGAAGTGCAGATCAAGGTCGTCGCGCAAAATACGCCCGGCGTGCTGGCGAAAATTGCGGCGACGATCGCCGAGCACGACACCAACATCACCAACGTGCGCATGGATGCCGACGGTGGCAGCACGACGGCGCTGTATTTCATGTTGCAGGTGAGCCACCGCACCCATCTGGCGGGTATCCTGCGCAGCCTACGGCGGCTGCCGATCGTCACCCGCATCAACCGACTCAAGGAAGATCATTGAGGAGCAGATCATGGGAAAACTCAAAGGCTACGAATCCGAATACACGAAATTCATCCGCGAATGGCTCAAGCAGCATCCCGAGCAGATCGAGGAGCAGCAAAAGGGCCGAGCGCTGTGGTGGGACCGCGGCAATCTCGATCCCGACGAACTCGCCCGTCGCGCCGCGGTGAAAGTTCCACAGAAGCCGTACTACTATGACGTCAATTGAGAAATCGCGGAACGGTTCGTTGCTTGGGCCCCGGCTTGCCCTGAGCCTGCTGGCGGCCGCAATGCCATTTGCAACGGCCAGCCATGCAGCGGACGCGCCGCCCGACGTCGTGCCACCCAAGCCCATGGTCTTGCAGCCCACCGCTGCCTTGCCGCCAGCGCCTACTCCACCCGCTACCGAGCCGGTCGCCACGGGCAAGAAGTCAATGCCGGTGAAGGCGGTCAAAGCCAAGTCCAAGGCGGCGAAAAAGCCCGTCAAAGCCAAACCGAAACGCCGCTGAACAAGCCTTGCCACTCTTTCCCGAGCGGCAAGGTCGACATTCGAATTTCTTGACACCTGTCAAGCAAATCCCTCGCGCGCAGCCCTAGGATGCGCCCCATTGATCCCCTAATTTTTTTAGGGCTTTTGGGCGCATCACATGAACATCTCCAGCATCATCGTCATTCCGCATCCCGAGGCCATCGCATCGGTGCGCGCGCAGCTCGAAACCCTTCCTGGCGTCGAGCTCGCCGCCGTCTCTCCCGACGGCAAGATGATCGCCACGATCGAAACGGCGAACGACCGGGAGACCGTCGAACTCTATGAACGGATCAGCCTGCTCGCTGGCGTGATGTCGGCGTCGATGGTCTATCACCAGAAAGAAGATGATCCGGAAGCAATCATTTCTGTGGAGGCAACGCCCCCGGGCGCTGCCACGGCACTGGCTTGAAAACAAGGAGATTGGCAATGGAACTGACTCGGCGTGAATTCATCAAGGCTAATGCGATCGCCGCCGCGGCCGGCGTGGCGGGCCTGTCCATTCCGGGCGCCCAGGCGCTCGCCCAGGCCAAGGGTGCCGATGGCATCCGCTGGGACAAGGGCGCTTGCCGTTACTGCGGCACCGGCTGCGGCGTGCTGGTCGGCGTCAAGGATGGCCGCATCGTCGCGACTCAAGGCGACCCCGATGCGCCGGTGAATAAGGGGCTGAACTGCGTGAAGGGCTATTTCCTCGCCAAGATCCAGTATGGCCAGGACCGTCTGACCAAGCCGCTCTTGCGCATGAAGGACGGCAAGTTCGACAAGAATGGCGAATTCACGCCGATCTCCTGGGATCAGGCCTTCGACATCATGGCGCAGAAGGTCAAGGAAACCCTGAAGAACCCGGAACAAGGCCCGCAGGGCGTGGCGATGTTCGGCTCCGGGCAATGGACGGTCTGGGAGGGGTATGCGGCCGTCAAGCTGATGAAGGCGGGTTTCCGCTCCAACTCGATCGACCCGAATGCCCGTCACTGCATGGCCTCGGCGGTGGCCGGCTTCATGCGCACCTTCGGCATCGACGAGCCGATGGGCTGCTACGACGACATGGAGCATGCCGATGCCTTCGTGCTATGGGGCTCGAACATGGCCGAGATGCACCCGATCCTGTGGACGCGCATCACCAACCGGCGGCTCACCGCCGATCACGTGCGCATCCATGTGCTGTCGACCTTCACGCACCGCTCCTGCGAGCTCGCCGACAACGAGCTGATCTTCAAGCCGATGTCGGATCTCGCGATCCTCAATTACATCGCCAACTACATCATCCAGAACGGCGCGGTCAACAAGGACTTCGTCGCCAAGCATGTCAAGTTCGCCAAGGGCGTTACCGACATCGGCTATGGTCTGCGCCCGACGCATCCGCTCGAGCAGGCGGCCGGCAACAATGGCTACCCCGGCCCGGACGGCAAGCCGAAGGGCGATCCGAACAAGGCGACGCCGATCACGTTCGAAGAGTTCGCCGCTTTCGTCTCCGAATATACCCTTGACAAGGCGCATGAGATTTCCGGCGTGCCGAAGGACAAGCTCGAGAAGCTCGCCAAGATCTACGCCGATCCGAAGACCAAGGTCTGCTCCTACTGGACGATGGGCTTCAACCAGCACGCGCGCGGCACCTGGGTCAACAACATGATCTACAACGTGCATCTCTTGGTCGGCAAGATTTCCGAGCCTGGCAACGGCCCGTTCTCGCTGACCGGTCAGCCCTCGGCCTGCGGCACGGCGCGCGAGGTCGGCACCTTCGCCCATCGTCTACCCGCCGACATGGTGGTGATGAACCCGAAGCATCGCGAGATCGCCGAGAAGATGTGGAAACTGCCGGCAGGCACGATCAATCCGAAGCCCGGCTATCACGCAGTGCTGCAATCGCGCATGGCCAAGGATGGCAAGATCGGCTTTTTGTGGACGTCGACCACCAACAACATGCAGGCAGGCCCGAACGTCAATGGCGAGGTCTATCCGGGCTGGCGCAATCCGAAGTGCTTCACGGTCGTCTCGGACTGCTATCCGACCGTCTCGGCGATGTCGGCGGATCTGATCCTGCCGGCGGCGATGTGGATGGAGAAGGAAGGCGCCTACGGCAATGCCGAGCGGCGCACGCAGTTCTGGCGCCAGCAGGTCAAGGCGCCGGGCGAGGCGAAGTCCGATCTGTGGCAATACATGGAATTCTCGAAGCGCTTCAAGGTCGAGGAGGTCTGGCCGGCCGAGCTCGTCGCCAAGATGCCCGAATACAAGGGCAAAACGCTGTTCGAGATCCTTTATGCGAACGGTCAGGTCAACAAGTTCCCGAAGGAAGAAGCGACGAAGGTGAACGCCCATGCCTGGGCCGGCTACACGAACGACGAGACCGAGCATTTCGGTTTTTATGTGCAGAAAGGGCTGTTCGAGGAATACGCCGGGTTCGGTCGCGGCCATGCCCATGATCTCGCGCCGTTCGATACCTATCACAAGGTGCGGGGCCAGCGCTGGCCGGTGGTGGATGGCAAGGAGACGCTGTGGCGCTTCCGCGAAGGCTACGATCCTTACGTGCCGAAAGGCGAGGGCATCCGCTTCTACGGCAAGCCCGACGGCAAGGCGATGATCTTCGCGCTGCCGTATCAGCCCGCCGCCGAAATGCCGGACAACGAATATGACCTCTGGCTGTGCACCGGTCGTGTGCTCGAACATTGGCATACCGGCTCGATGACCCGGCGCGTTCCCGAGCTCTACAAGGCTTTCCCGGATGCGGTGGTGTTCATGAACCCGAAGGATGCCGAAAAGCGCGGTCTCAAGCGCCACGACGTCGTCAAGGTCGCCACCCGCCGCGGCGAGATTCAGCTGCGCGTCGAGACCAAGGGCCGCAACAAGCCGCCGGAGGGGCTGATCTTCATCCCGTTCTTCGACGAGCACCGCCTGGTCAACAAGCTCACCTTGGACGCCACCTGCCCGATCTCGAAAGAGACCGACTTCAAGAAATGCGCCGCCAAGGTGGTGAAGGTCTGAATCGGGTTTTGATCGATCAAAGCAACATCATGGAAACGATACGGGAAGCGAGTCAGGGGGCGTGCTTCCCGTCCCACGATCATGAGTCAAGATTTGCAACCGAAAGGCTCACGCCGCCGCCAGTTCATCGCCGATACCGCCCGCATGGTTTGCGGCGTCGGCCTGCTGGGGCTCGGCTTGGGTCTGTATGCGCGGCATGCAACCGCGCTGCCCCCTGCCGCGATTCGTCCGCCAGGCGCGCTGCCGGAACAGGAATTCTCTGCCGCCTGCATCCGCTGCGGCATGTGCGTGCGCGACTGCCCCTACGACATCCTCATCCTGGCCAAGCCGGAAGAGCCGATGTCGACCGGCACGCCCTATTTCGTCGCGCGTCAGGCGCCCTGCGAGATGTGCGAGGACATTCCCTGCGTGAAAGCCTGTCCGACCGGCGCGCTCGATCACCGCTTGACCGACATCACCAAGGCGCGCATGGGGCTGGCGGTGCTGATCGATCACGAGACATGCCTGAATTTCCTCGGGCTGCGCTGCGACATCTGCTATCGCGTCTGCCCGGTGATCGACAAGGCGATCACACTCGAACCGATGGCGAATACGCGCACCGGCAAGCATGCGATGTTCATCCCGACCGTGCATTCCGAAGCCTGTACCGGCTGCGGCAAATGCGAAAAAGCCTGTCCGACGGAGATCGCCGCGATCAAGGTGCTGCCGATCTACGTCGCCAAAGGGCAGCTCTCCGCGCATTACCGGCTCGGCTGGGTCGAGAAGGAAAAAGCCGGCGGCAGCCTCGTCGCGCCGGATGTCGAGCATCAATACAACCTGCCAGAGGGCATGCGCTATGACTACGGCGGCAAGGGTCTGCTCCAAGCACCCGGCGCAGCCGGAAGTCCTCCGGCAGCGGAGCAAGGTGCCGCTGCATCAGCGCCGACTTTCAAGGCAATGCAGGGAGACAAGCTATGAGCGCACCCTCCCCGCGTCCGGGTGCGGAAGCCATTGCCACCAAGGGCTGGCTTGCCGCGCACAAGTGGCTGATCCTGCGCCGCGCCTCACAGCTGGGCATACTCTTGCTCTTCCTCGTCGGCCCCTGGTACGGGCTGTGGATCGTCAAGGGCAATCTGAATTTCAGCTACACGCTGAATACCCTGCCACTGGCCGATCCCTATTTGCTGCTCCAGGCGCTGATGAGCGGCCAGACACCCGAGAAGCTCGGTTTGATCGGCGTGACGATCGTCGTGCTGTTTTATATCTTGGTCGGCGGGCGCAGCTATTGCAGCTGGGTCTGCCCGGTCAATCTGGTGACGGATTTCGCCGCCTGGCTGAGGAACCGGCTGGGGCTCAAGGGCGGCAGCGCGCACATCTCGCGCCAGACCCGTTACTGGATTCTCGGCATGACGCTTCTCGTCTCGGCCGTCACCGGCACGATCGCCTGGGAAATGGTCAATCCCGTTTCGATGCTGCATCGCGGCTTGATCTTTGGCATGGGGCTCGCCTGGGCGGTGATCTTGGCGGTCTTCCTGTTCGACCTGTTCGTGATGCGCCACGGCTGGTGCGGGCATCTTTGTCCGGTCGGCGCCTTCTACAGTCTGATCGGCAAGGCATCGATCCTGCGCGTGAGGCTGCCGCGCCGTGCCGCCTGCAACGACTGCATGGACTGCTTCGCGGTCTGCCCCGAGCAGCAGGTGATCCGGCCGGCGTTGAAGGGCATCGACGGCACGCCGCCGGTGATCTTGGCAGCCAACTGCACCAACTGCGGACGCTGCATCGACGTCTGCTCGAAAGATGTTTTCCAATTCGGCACCCGCTTGGGCAGCACGGAATCCGCGGCCGCCGGCACGGTGTCGCCGCTACCGAAATGATCCACTCACTTTGTGTCCCTCCTGGAGGAATCCGATCATGAAAAACGCCATCCTAGGTAAGACTGTCGGCCTCACCCTCGCGACGCTCATCGCCTCGCTCATCGGCTGCGCATCCACCAGCGGCCCGACCCCAATGCGTGGTGCCGATGTCTCGGCACCCGACCGGGCGCCGGAAGTCAAGTTCTACGCCGACAAGATTCCGGGCGTCGGCCAGGCCCATCTGATCGATCGCACCTTCGTCGGCCAGCCGCCGCTGGTGCCGCATACCGTCGAGAAATACCTGCCGATCACGGTCGAGGAAAACGCCTGCCTCGAATGCCACATCACCGACGAGCTGCGTGGCCAGAAAGTGCCCAAGATCGGCCAGAGCCACTTCTCCAAGACTCGCAAGAAGAAGGACGGCAGCCCGGCCATCGAGATGAGCCGCTTCCAGTGCGACACCTGTCATGTGCCGCAGGTCGATGCCAAGCCGCTGGTCGAAAACAAGTTCGTCGGTGTGACCAAATAAGTTTTTTCAACCAGCAACGAACGGAGCTTTCAGAAGATGAAACAGATCAGCCGCATGATTGCGACGGCCAGCATCGCCGCGCTTGCCTGTACCGGTTTTTCGACTGCCGCCCTGGCCCTGGATGTCGATGCCGCGAAGGACCTCGTCGAGCAGAACAATTGCAAGCAGTGCCATGCGCTGCGCAAGGACAAGGACGGCCCATCCTTCATGAAAACGGCCGAGAAATACAAAGGCAAACCCAATGCCGTCGATGAGATCGTCAAACACCTCACGTCGGGCAAGAAGGTCAAGCTCGCCGATGGCAGCGAGGAAAATCACAAGATCGTCAAGACCATGCCGCCGAACGACATGGCGCAGATCAAGAATCTCGCCGAGTACGTCCTGTCGATCCAACCCAAATGATTGGCTGATGACATGGCTGATATAAACACGGCCGGGCTCTGGGCCAGGCTACGGCGGCCGAGCGCGAAGCATTCGGTGCTCGCGCTCGCCACGGTGGGTTTCGTCGGCGGCATCGTTTTCTGGGGCGTCTTCAACACCGGCATGGAGGCGACCAACACGCTGCAGTTTTGTGTCAGCTGCCATGAGATGCGCGACACCGTGTATCAGGAATACCAATACACGATCCACTACAGCAACCGTACCGGCGTGCGCGCGATCTGCTCGGACTGCCACGTGCCGAAGGACTGGACGCACAAGCTGATCCGCAAGATCAAGGCGAGCGGCGAGGTGTGGGGCAAGCTCACCGGCTCGATCGACACCAAGGAGAAGTTCGAGGCGAAGCGGCTGGAACTGGCGCAGCACGAGTGGGAACGCATGAAGGCGCGCGATTCGATCGAATGCCGCAATTGCCACAGCTTCGATGCGATGAGCCCCGAGCTGCAGAAGAAGACGCCCTACAAGAAGCACATGGAGGCCAAGGCCGCTGGCAAGAGCTGCATCGATTGCCATCAGGGCATCGCTCACAAGCTGCCGAAGGGCTACAGGAAGCCGGGCACCGACGACGAAGAAGAATGAATCTCAGCTTGTCTTGGCTGGCGCGAGTGTGATCGCGCCAGCCGGGCACACCGGCAGACAGTCGCCGCAGCCAGTGCAGCGCTCGGCAATGACGAGCGGCAGCGCCGCGCCACCCAGCCGTGGCGAGAAGCGGATGGCCTGCGCATCGCAGGCATCGCCGCAGCTGCGGCAGACGACGTTCTGGAGGTAGGCGATACAGGTCGGGCCGATGGCGGCGAGCATCGTCTCGCCACCGGCCTCAGCCGAGCCGGTCTGGCTGTTACCCTTGCTGGCGCCAAAGCGGCCGCGCAGGAACTCGCGCCGCGTGATCATCCTCATTTCCCTTTGACGGCGTAAATCCCCGGCGCGTTGCGCCAATACCCTTTGTAGTCCATCCCGCCACCGAACAGGAAACGATCCGGCGCTTCGAGCCCGCTGAAGTCGGCACGCATGCCGGGCCGCGCCTTGCGCTCGTGCACCTTGTGCACCAGCACGGCGGTCAGCACCGCGGCGGCGCCGGCCTCGCGCACGCTCTGGCAGATCGCCTCGAGGGTATAGCCCTCGTCGAGCACGTCATCGATGACCAAAACCGTTCGGCCGGCCAGATTCTGCGCAGGACGCACGCGCCAATCGAGGCGGCTGCCGGAAAGCGCGTGGCCGTAGCGCGTCGCATGAAGGTAGTCGAGCTCGAGGGGGAAGTCGAGCAGCGGGAGCAAGCGTCCCGCGACGATCAGGCCCCCGTTCATCACCACAAAGATCAGCGGATTCGCGTTGGAGAGCCGCCGGGTGATTTCACCGGCCATACGCTCGATGGCGGCCTCGACCTCGGCGGCGGAAGCGATGCAATCGGCTTCGCTCCTGATCCGCTGCACTTCTTCGAACAATATCTCCTGCATGGCTGAACGGGAAAGATATTGGACTAGCGCACCTGGTCGATGATCAGCCGGACGTCTTTGTCGCCTTGCTTCACCTTGACGACAGGGCCGAACAGGTCGCCCGGCTGCGGCAGAGCCTGCCCGCTGGCCGAGACGCGCGCTTCGATCAACAGTTCGGCGAACTGGGAAGGCTTCCTATCCGGGCTCATCGCCAGGCTGTCGTCGAGCGTGAATTCGAGTGGCGACTTGCCGAGTGGCGCGCGCAACACGGCCACCGGCATGCGCGAACCGTCCGTCGGACGCGCCACCACCATCAGCACGCCATTGGCGGGAACCTTGCCGGTAAGCTGGCTGGCGATCTCGACGCGCCCCTTGATGGTCGGCGCTGCCGCGGGTGCCGTCTTGTCAGCGCCGAGTTTCGGCGACTTGCGTGGCGCGGGTGCCAAGCCGCCCAGCTGGCGCGCCTCGGCGATGTTGGCCTCGACCGCCTTGGCATCCTCCGAGCCCGGCTCGAGCTGCGCGAGCAGCGCCTGCCAATCGGTGACAGCCTTCTCATACTGCTTGGCTTCGAAAGCAGCGGTGCCGCGCAGCCACAGCCCTTGCGGCTGTTGCGGGTCGATTTTGAGGGCGCGCTCCAGCACGGACATCGTCTTGGCGTCGAAGCCCTGTGTCGCTGCCAAGGTATCGGCATAGTCGACCAGCAGGTCGGCGCTCGATTCGAGCAGCGGGCCGCTGCGCTCATAGGCGCGCGCCGCCTCGGGGAAGCGCCCCAACGCCTTGTAAGAGCGACCGAGCATCGCCCAGCCTTTGTAGTTCTCCGGCTCGTTTTCCAACTTGGCGGCGAAATCGCTGACCAGGCGCTCGATTTCGGCCTGGGTGAAGCGTTGCTGGTGCGCGCCGGCATTCGCCGAGGCCTCGATCGCACCCGGATTGCCGAGCAGGAAATAGAGTAATGCCGCGCCCAACGGCAGAATGATGGCGAGCGCGACCGCGGTTGCGCGGCTGGCGGGTATACCCCTGCCTGCAACCCCTGCCTCGGCCTGGCTGTCTTCCAGCAGACGGCGCTGCAATTCGGTCTTGGCGACGTCGTAATCGGCTTGTGAGAGTTCGCCCAAGGCAAGATCGCGGTCGAGCTCGGCCAACTCGTCGCGGTAGATCGCGGCATTGATCTCGCGTCGCGATACCTCGCCGGACGCGCTGCCACGCCGCAACGGCCACAACAGCAAGGCCAGTGTGATCAGGGTGAGCAGCGCCGCACCGATGAGGAAAAAGGTCATGGCTGGTTACCCCAGATTGTCCATTGGAATGTAAGCGGATTTCATTGCCGTAGGGGTTACTTCAAGAGCGCCTCGGCGCGGCGACGCTCCTCTTCGGTCAGCGGCGCTTCTGTGAGCTGTCGATTGCGGCGGCGCAGATAGCGCATCAGGGCAAGAATGCCGGCAATCAACAGCAGAAACGGCCCACTCCAGAGCAGATAGGTCACCGGCTTGACCCGCGGGCGGTAGAGCACGAAATCCCCATAACGGCTGACGAGGAATTCCCTCACCTCGTCGTCCGACTTGCCGGACTTGATCAATTCGCGCACTTCCTGCCTGAGATCCTTGGCGAGATCGGCTTGAGAGCCAGCGAGCGATTCGTTCTGGCAAACGAGGCAGCGCAGCTCCTCGGTGATCTTCACCATGCGCTGCTCGACGGCCGGGTCCTCGGCCAACGGCGCGGCTTCCTTCGCCAGCGCAGCTTGGGCGAGCAGCACGAGCGCCGCCATGACTGCAATGAGCCACTTCATTTGTCGAGCTCCTTGACGAGCGGCAATATCTTCTTCTCCATCACTTCCGGCGTGATCGGCCCGATCTGTTTGAAGCGGATCACCCCGGCCTTGTCGATCAGATAGGTCTCCGGCACACCATAGACGCCGTAATCGATACCGACGCGGCCGTCGGCATCGAAGGCCGACAAGAGATACGGGTCACCGAAGCGCGCCAGCCAACGCAGGCCGTCTTCGCGCTTGTCCTTGTAATTGAGTCCGACGACCGGTGGCAGCAGCCCTTTCATCGCATACTCGACGATCACCGGGTGCTCCTCGCGGCAGGAGACGCACCATGAGGCCCAGACGTTGAGCAGCCAGACCTTGCCCAACATCTCCTTGGGCGAAAATTTGCGAGCGGGATCGGCAAGCTGCGCCACTTCGAAGGCCGGTGCTGGCTTGCCGATCAAGGGCGATGGCACTTCGCGAGGATTCAGATTGAGCCCGACCGCGAGCAGGCCGACGAGAAGGATGAAGATGACCAGAGGCCAGGTGAATTTGTTCATGCCACAGCTCCTGCCGGAACGCTCGCCGCGCGCGTAACGCGCAGGCGGTAGCGGCGGTCGCTGGCGGCGATGAGGCCCCCTAACGCCATCAGCAGACAGCCGCCCCAGATCCAGTCCACGAAAGGCTTGTAATAGACACGCACCGCCCAGGCGCCGTTTTCCTTGTCATTGGCAAGCGGCTCGCCCAGCGAGACATAGACGTCACGAGTGAAGCCGGCATCGATCGCGGCCTCGGTCATCGGCATCGAGCCAAGACCATAGTCGCGTTTTTCCGGATGCAGCGTGCGCAGCATACGACCATTGCGAAAGAGCTCGAAACTGCCCACCGACGCACGATAGTTCGGGCCGTCTGCCTCGCGCACGCCGAGGAACTTGAATTCGTGGCCGCCGACGCTGACCGTGTCGCCCGGCTCCATGCGCACATCGCGCTCTTCCTGGTAATTGGAGACCATCGTCACGCCGACGACGAAAGCCGCGAGACCGAAGTGCGCGAGCTGCATGCCCCACCAGGAACGCGTCGGCGCGCCGGGTTTCTTCAAGCGGTCGGCTGCTTGCAACACGATGGCGGCGGCCATCCAGCCGACCAGCGCCAGCCCCAGTGCCACGGCGCCGTTCCAGCCGCCGGCAAGGAAAGGCAGCGCAATGCCTGCCACTACGGCGACGATGGCCGCCGGCCAGAGCCTGGCGAGGATAGTTTTCAGGTCGTCGTGCTTCCAACGTGCGACCGGCCCGATGGCCACCAGGACCAGGAGAGGCAGCATGATCGGCACGAACACGGCATTGAAGTAAGGCGGGCCGACGGAGATCTTGCCCAAACCCAATGCATCGACGATCAGCGGATAGAGCGTGCCGAGCAACACGCTGGCGGCCGCGACCACCAACAGCACGTTGTTGACGAGCAGGAAGGTTTCGCGCGAGACGAGCGCGAAGCCGCCGCCCAAGCTCACCTTCGGTGCTCGTGCCGCGAACAGCAAAAGCGAGCTGCCGACGACGATCGCCAGGAGGATCAGGATGAAGATGCCGCGGCGCGGGTCGGTAGCGAAGGCATGCACCGAGGTGAGCACGCCGGAGCGCACCAGGAAGGTGCCCAACAGCGACAGCGAGAAGGCCGCGATCGCCAACAGCACGGTCCAGTTCTTGAAGCTGCCGCGCTTTTCGGTCACGGCCAAGGAATGGATCAGCGCGGTGCCGACCAGCCAAGGCATGAATGAGGCGTTCTCGACCGGATCCCAGAACCACCAGCCGCCCCAGCCGAGCTCGTAGTAGGCCCACCAGGAACCGAGCGCGATGCCCAGCGTCAGGAAGATCCACGCGGCGGTGGTCCACGGGCGCGACCAGCGCGCCCAGGCGGCATCGAGCTGGCCGGCGATCAGCGCCGAGATCGCGAACGCAAAGGCGACCGAGAAGCCGACATAACCCATGTAGAGCATCGGCGGGTGAAAGACGAGCCCCGGGTCTTGCAGCAGGGGATTGAGCGAGCGGCCCTCGGCCGGCGGCGGAAAGACCCGGTCGAAGGGGTTGGAAGTGAACACGACGAAGGCGAGCAGCCCGACCATCACCAGGCCGAGCACGCCCAGCACGCGCGCGACCATCGCCTCGGGCAACTGGCGCGAAAACGTGGCGACGGCCAGCATCCAGCCGGCGAGCATCAGAACCCAAAGCAGTAGCGAACCCTCATGACCACCCCAGACCGCGGAGAGCCGGTACATCGTCGGCAGCTGGGTGTTCGAGTGCGCGGCGACATAAAGGACGCTGAAATCGTTGCCATAAAAAGCCCAGCCGAGACTGGCGAAGGAAAAAGCGATCAAGAGGAACAAGGCCAGCGTCGCCGGTCGGGCCAGCGCCATCCATTGCGGCTTGCCGCGCTGGGCGCCGGCCAAGGGCAGGATGCCCAGTACCAGCGCGACGAACAGGGAGAGCAGCAGGGCGAAATGCCCGAGTTCTGGAATCATCGCAATGCCTTATTGTCGAAGGGTTTTTTGCGCTTTCTGCGCTTGCTCGATGGCGTGGCCCGCCTCTGGAGGCATATAGTTCTCGTCATGTTTTGCGAGCACTTCGGTGGCGGTGAAGGTGCCGTCGGGGTTCATGCGGCCCTGGGCTACCGCGCCCTTGCCTTCCTTGAACAGGTCGGGAAGGATGCCGGTGTAGATCACCTTCACGTCGCGGGCCGTGTCGGTGATCACGAAACTGACGGTCAGGTTGTCGCGCGTGAGCGAGCCTTCCTTGACCATGCCGCCGACGCGGAAGGTCTTGCCCTGCGGCGCCTTGCCTGCGGCGATTTCGGAGGGCGTGACGAAGAAGGCGAGATTGCTGTCCAGGGCGTTGAGCACGAAGGCGGCGGCTAGCCCGAGGGCGGTAAGGCCGCCGACGATCAGAGCGATGCGTTTGTGACGTGGTTTCATGGCGTTGTCTCGAAGGATTCGGCCAGCCGCTCGCGGCGGAGGATGCGCAAAATGTTCTTGTGACGCTGACGGACCAGAATTGGTTCCGTGATCATCAGCAAAGCGCAGACGCCAAAGCTGCCCCAGACATAGAGGCCGTAGCCACCCATCGCGAAGAATTCGGCCGCTGAGCCCCAGTTCA
This sequence comes from Sulfuricystis multivorans, assembly GCF_003966565.1. NCBI lineage: Bacteria > Pseudomonadati > Pseudomonadota > Betaproteobacteria > Nitrosomonadales > Sterolibacteriaceae > Sulfuricystis > Sulfuricystis multivorans. The sequence continues at coordinate 2,408,536 of NZ_AP018718.1, forward strand.
TGCGTTTGCCCCTTTCACTTCCGGCAGTTCCTTGGCCCATTCGGTGTGCGCCTCGCGCTCCAGGATGATCGCGCGCACGCGCGTCAGGATCACGGCGATCGCATACATCCAGAACGCCAGCGCCATGATCAGCATCCCAAGAAGCATCGTCGTCGCCATCGCCGGCGCCTTGTTGATCGCCACCGAGGCGCCCTGATGCAGCGTGTTCCACCATTTCACCGAGAAATAAATGATCGGCACGTTCACCACGCCGACCAGCGCGAGGATCGCGCCGGCCTTGTCGGCACGGCGCGCGTCGTCGATCGCCGCCTGCAGTGCGATGAAACCGATGTAGAGGAAGAACAGGATCAGCGAGGAGGTAAGCCGCGCATCCCACACCCACCAGGCACCCCACATCGGCTTGCCCCAGAAGGCGCCGGTCCACAGCGAGAGGAAAGCCATCAGCGCGCCGGTCGGGGCGATGGCCTGTGCCATCATCCCGGAAAGGCGTGTGTTGAGCGCGAGACCAATACCCGCCCAGCCCGCCATCACGCAGTAGAGGAACATCGACATCCAGGCCGCCGGGACGTGGATGAAGATGATCCGGTAGCCTTCGCCTTGCTGGAAATCGGTCGGCGCGACGAAGAAGCTGATATAGAGCCCGACGACCAGGAAGATCGCCGCCAATCCCCAGAACCACGGGATCATCTTGCCGGCGAGAGGGTAGAAGCTCTGCGGGCTGGCGAACTTGAACCAGTTGATGAACCCGCCCCCCTTCGCCCCCCTCGCGGGGGGTTCCAGACTGGCTCGGTTTCCTCGCATACTCAAGGGGCTCTCCGTAGTCAGATCGTTGCGGTTTGCGGCTTCGCCGCGTGCCGCGTCGGCTTGGGGCGGCCCGGCACCGACGCTACGCAGTAGTTTTGCGACGGCCCGCCCCCCTTCGCCCCCCTCGCGGGGGGTTCCAGACTGGCTCGGTTTCCTCGCATACTCAAGGGGCTCTCCGTAGTCAGATCGTTGCGGTTTGCGGCTTCGCCGCGTGCCGCGTCGGCATGTATCGGCCCAGCGCCGACGCTGCGTGGTTCAGCTCGTTTTCGTTACTCAAGCGCAATCCTCAAAGCGGCCGTGGTCGCCCACGGCGCGAAAAACACTGCCAGCGCCAACAGCGCGGCCAACAAAGACAAATGTCCGGCGGGGCTCAAACCCGAGACGACCATCTCCACCGCACCGGCGCCGAAGATCAGCGTCGGTACATAAAGCGGCAGCACCAGCAGGGACAGCAGTACACCGCCGCCACGCACGCCGAGAGTGAGCGCCGCGCCGATCGCGCCGATCAGCGACAAAAGCGGCGTGCCCAGCAGCAAGGCTACCACCAGGATGCCGAGCGCCTCGGGTTCGAGATCGAACTGGATGCCGAGCACCGGCGCGAGCAGCACCAGCGGCAGTCCCGTCGTGAGCCAGTGACTGATGATTTTACCCGCGATCAGCAGGCCCAACGGGTTGGGCGAGAGCGCCATCTGCTCGAGCGTGCCATCGGCGTGGTCGGGCGCGAACAGACGCGTCAAGCCGAGCATCGTCGCAAGGAGCGCCGCCACCCAGAGGATGCCCGGTGCGATCTTCCTCAGCAGGGCTGGTTCCGGGCCGATGCCCAGCGGAAACAGGCTGACGACGATGATGAAGAAGAACAGCGCGGTGAGCACCTCGCTCTTCCGGCGCGCCGCCAGCAGCAGGTCGCGGCGGATGACGGCCAGCACCGCCTTCATGTGCCCACCTTGAGAACCTTGCCATTCGGCAGCGGAATGCTCTGGTGGCTGGTCAGGATCACGATGCCGCCGCTCGTGACGTGCTCGACGATCAAGCCGGAAAGCAATTCGACGGCCTTGACGTCGAGCGCGGTGAAGGGCTCGTCGAGGATCCACAATGTGGCCTTCTTCACCGCCAGTCGCGCGAGCAGCACGCGGCGCTTCTGGCCGGCGGAGAGAAAGCGCACCGCCAGGTCCTCGCGGCCTCTCAAGCCAAAGCGCGCCAAGGCAGCAAGCGCCTCGGCATCTGAAAGCCTGACCCCGTCGAGCAAAGCGGAGAAGGTGAGGTTTTCCAGCGGTGTGAGCTCTTCCTTGACGGCACCGTGGTGGCCGAGGAACAGCAGATGGCGATGGTACTCCTCGGCCAGCTCCCGGATCGGCTCATTGCGCCAACGCACTTCACCGGCCGCCGGTGGCGAAAGGCCAGCGAGGATGCGCAACAGGCTCGTCTTGCCGGCACCGTTCTCTCCTTGCACGTGCAGCCACTCGCCCGGGCCGACCGCGAGATCGAGCCCGGCAAACAGGCGGCGTTCGCCGCGCACGCAGGAAAGGGCGTTGGCTGTCAGCATGGAGGGCGCATTTTGCCTGATCCCGGCGCCGCTGGGCTTAATGCGCGTCAAGTCCCTGCGCAAAACTCGGCGCTGGCGGGACGGCACTTCGTGTAACCCATCTGGAAAAACGGTTTCTATGGTAAGCATAAAAACCATTGTTTGCTGCAGTGCCGCAAAGCTGCTTATACTTTGTTCGTCACGAACGCGCGCGGGGCGCAACCCTGCGCGTGGCAGTCTGGAAAGGCGATACGCCGCCTTTTCACCCCCGTGGCCGGAAACCACCGGCCGCGCCGTGATGGCCACCGAAGCGCATGCCCGCAAGGCGTGTGCTTCGAGTGGCCGGAATTCGCTGTGCGCTTGGTTCGTGCCCGTGTCACCGACGGGCGCAGGCGGGTACGCAGAGTTTTTTGGATCACGGCGCGGATTATTGCTGCGCGTCAATTTTGACGGGGTGGTGCGAGATTCATGGAATCGGTGTCGAATCTGGCGGTGGCGGGTGGATTCATGGCTGCGTTGGGGACCGTCTTGGCGGCGATCCTCGCGTTTGCTAGCCGCAAGCTCTTCGTCCGCGAAGACCCGCGTATCGAGCAAGTCGAGGAGCTGCTTCCCAAATCGAATTGCGGCGCCTGCGGGATGCCGGGCTGCCGCGGCTTCGCCGAAAAGGTCGTGGCGGGCGAAGTCGTGCCCGCGCAATGCACGGTGAGCTCGCCGCAACAACGCAAGGACATTGCGCATCTGCTCGGCGTCGATCCCGGCAACATCGAAAAGAAAGTCGCCCGGCTCGCCTGCGCCGGTGGCCGCCATGTTGCCTATCAGCGCGCGCGCTACGCCGGACTGAAGACCTGCCGTGCTGCGGCAGTGGTCGGCGGTGGCGGCAAGGAATGCGCCTGGGGCTGTTTGGGGCTGGGGGACTGCGAAGCCGTCTGCGATTTCGACGCATTGCATCTCGACGAGCATGGGCTACCGGTGGTCGATGCCGACAAATGTGCGGCCTGCAACGACTGTGTCGAAGTTTGTCCCAAGGGCCTGTTTTCTCTGGAGCCGGTCAGCCGTAAGCTTTGGGTGGCTTGCAAGAACCACGCCGATGGCGACACCGCCGAACGGGCCTGCGAGGTCGCCTGCACCGCCTGTGGCAAATGCGTCGCCGATGCGGCGCCAGGGCTGATCCGTTTGGACGACAACCTCGCGGCGATTCGCTACGAACTGAACCAGTGGGCGACACGCACGCCGATCGAACGTTGCCCGACCGGCGCGATCGTCTGGTTCGAAACACCGAACAAGGCGGTCAAAGGCGCGGCCGCCAAAAAGATCCTGCGGCAGGACGCCCTGCCCTTGCTGCAATGAATATCCTCAACCAGAGGGAGTGGAGAAATGTTGATGAAACTGTTCAAGTCCGAGAAGAGCGCGAGCGGCCAGCAGGCCCCGCAGGTCAAGTATCCGGGCATCCGCGATGCGGTCGATGGCAACACTGCGGTCATTCATGTCGAGCGTGAGGCGTCGGATGCCGCCGGCGCCTATCCGATCACGCCTTCGACACAGATGGGCGAATACTGGGCGGAAGAGGTCGCCAAGGGCCGTCTGAACATTTCGCAGCGGCCGCTGGTCTTCATCGAGCCGGAATCCGAGCACGCCGCCGCCGGGGTCACGGCCGGCATGGCAATGGCGGGCTTGCGGGCGACGAACTTCTCCTCGGCGCAAGGTGTCGCCTTCATGCACGAATCGCTCTACGGCGCGGTTGGCAAGCGCCTGCCTTATGTGCTCAACATGGGCTGCCGCGCGATCACCAAGGCCTCGCTGAACGTGCATTGCAGCCACGACGATTATCACTGCGTCGATGACACCGGCTTCATCCAGGTGATGGCGAAGAACGCCACCGAATGCGCCGATTTGAACCTGATCGCGCGCAAAATCGCCGAACTGTCGCTCACCCCGGCGATCGTCGGTCAGGACGGCTTTCTGACCACCCATCTGATCGAATCGACGTTGCTGCCGGAACGCGAGCTGATCGAGGAATTCGTCGGCCGGCCCGATGACATCATCGACACCCCCACTCCTGCGCAGGCCATGATCTACGGCCCGAAGCGCCGCCGCGTGCCGGCGATCTGGGATGTGGATGTGCCACTCGTTTCCGGCGTGGTGCAGAACCAGGATGCCTACATGCAGGCGACCGCCGGCCAGCGGCCTTACTTCTTCGATCACATCGAGGAAATCGCCGATGCCTGTATGGCCGAATATGCGGCGTTGACTGGGCGGCGTTACGGCCGCATTTCCACTTACAAGACCGAAGACGCCGACTGGCTGATCGTCGGGATGGGCAGCATGGTCGTCCAGGCCGAATGTGTCGCCGACTATCTGCGTAAGACGCGCGGCCTTATGGTCGGCGTGGTGAATGTCACGATGTATCGTCCCTTCCCCGGCGATCTGCTCGGCAAGGTTTTGAAGGGCAAGAAGGGTGTGGCGGTGCTCGAACGCACCGACCAGCCGCTCGCCGAAGATCTGCCGCTGATGCGCGAGGTGCGCGCCACCGTCACCAAGTGCATCGAGAACGGCCTGGCGCTCGATGGGGAGAAACCTTACCCCGGCTATGCGAGTTTCGCGGCGGGCGAGATGCCACGCCTGTATTCCGGCTGCTATGGCCTGGGCTCGCGTGACCTGCAACCCGAAGGGTTGATCGCTGCGGTCGAGAACATGCTGCCCAATGGGGCCAAGCGCAAGTTCTTCTATCTGTCGATCGACTTCGTGCGCGATCCGCTCAACCCCAAGGACGAGGTGCATCAGCAGGAGCTGCAGGAAAAATATCCGCAGATCCGCGCCTTGGGCATCCGCGGCAGCGAAAATCCCAACCTGCTGCCCCAAGGGGCGATCACGGTGCGCATGCACTCGGTGGGCGGCTGGGGCGCGATCACCACCGGCAAGAATCTGGCGATGACCCTGTTCGAGCTGCTCGGCTGGGACATCAAAGCCAACCCGAAATACGGCTCCGAGAAGAAGGGGCAGCCGACCACCTATTATCTTTCGGCCGCGCCGGAGCCGATCCGCATCAATTGCGAATATACCTATGTCGATGTCGTGCTCGCGCCCGACCCGAACGTGTTCGGCCACTCCAATCCACTCTCCGGCCTGAAGAAGGGGGGCGTGTTCATCATCCAGTCGAATCTGGGCGATGAAACCTGGGCCAGTTTCCCGGTCTGGGCGCAGAAGTTCATCGTCGACAACGATATCCGCGTCTTCTATCTCGATGCCTTCCAGATCGCGCGCGAAGAAGCCGGCTCGGCCGACCTGCAATTGCGCATGCAGGGTATCGTCTTCCAGGGCGCGTTCTTCGCGGCAAGCCCGGTGATGCAAAACGCCAAGCTTGGCGAAGAGGCGCTGTTTGCCGCGATCGAGGCACAATTGCAGGCCAAGTTCGGCAGCAAGGGCGCCCGCGTCGTGCAGGACAACCTGCGCTCAATCAAGCGCGGCTACACGGAACTCAAGGAGATCACCGCCAAGGAGGTCGGCAAGACGCGCAAGCGGCTGGTCAAAAAGGATGCCGGCCTGCCGGTGATGCTGAAAGAATTGCCCGCCGCCGATGGGCACGTCGCCGACATCCACCGTTTCTGGGAGCAGACCGGCCACTTCTATCTCACCGGCAAAGGCTCCGACAATCTCGTCGACCCGTTCATCGGCACTTCATTGATGCCAGCCGCTTCCGGCGTGTTCCGCGACATGACCGGCATCCGCTTCGAGCATCCGGTATGGATCGCAGAGAACTGCACCGCCTGCGGCAACTGCTACACCGAGTGCCCGGATTCGGCGATTCCCGGCCTGGTGAGCACGATCGGCGACGTCTTCAATACCGTCGTCAACCGCATCGAGACCGCCGGCACGCCGACGCGCTTCCTGCGGCGCGGCGTGCGCACGCTGGAAAAGAAGCTGCGCGCGCTGATCGGCGACAGCGACGGCGTCGCGGTGCGGCCGCTGATCGACAAGGCGATCGAGGAAACCATCGCCGAGGCGGACGAGGACGATTGGGAAAGAATGGGCGCCGAGTTCAAGCTGTTTGCCAGCGAACTCGGCGACTTCCAGTTCGCTACCACCAAGCCCTACTGGAGCCTGAAGGAGAAAAAGGCCAAGGGCACAGGCGGCCTGTTTTCGATCACCATCAATCCCTACACCTGCAAAGCTTGCGCGCTGTGTGTGACGGTGTGCGAGGACGATGCGCTGAAGATGGTGACGCAAACCGACGAAACGGTCGAACGCTTGCGCCGCGACTGGAATCTCTGGCTCGATCTGCCGACCACGCCGAAGGAATACAGCCGCATCGACAGCCTGGATGAAAAGATCGGCGCGCTCGAAACTCTGCTCCTCGACAAGCACAACTACAACTCGATGAACTGCGGCGACGGCGCATGTCTCGGTTGTGGCGAGAAGACGGCGATCCATCTGTTCACCTCGACGGTCACCGCGCTGATGCAACCCCGCGTGAAGGCCTTCGTCGCCAAACTCGATGACCTGATCGCGCGCCTCGAACAGCACATGCGCATCAAGCTGGCTTCCGCCGTCGACCTCACCGACACCCAGGCGGTGCTCAAGGCCGTCGAAGCCACTGGCCAGCATGACCTGACGCTGTCGAACCTCGCTGCCAAGCTCACCGAGAACAAACCTTCGCAGCTGCTCGACCCAGTGTGGGTGAAGAACACTGCCCAACTGCTGGAAAAACTGAAAGACCTCAAGTGGCGCTATGTCGCCGGCCCGACCGGCCGCGGCCGCGCCGAGATGGGCATCGTCAACTCGACCGGCTGCACCTCGGTGTGGGGCTCGACCTACCCCTTCCATCCTTATCCCTTCCCGTGGACCTCGCATCTATTCCAGGATTCGCCTTCCGTCGCGATGGGCCTGTTCGAGGGGCACATGGCGAAGATGGCCGAGGGCTTCAAGGCGGTGCGCATGGCCGAGAAGGAGCTCGCCGGCGATTATCTGCCGGAGCGCGACGACGGCTTCTTCCGCCGTTTCACCTGGCATGATTTCAATGCGGAAGAATGGCTGCTCTGCCCCCCGGTGGTCGCCTTGGGCGGCGATGGCGCGATGTATGACATCGGCTTCCAGAACCTATCGCGTGCGCTGATGTCCGGCATGCCGATCAAGGTGCTGGTGGTCGACACCCAGGTGTATTCGAACACCGGCGGTCAGGCCTGCACCTCGGGCTTCATCTCGCAGGTCTCCGACATGGCGCCGTATGGCAAGGTGCAGCATGGCAAGCAGGAAACGCGCAAGGAGATCAGTCTGATTGGCCTGGCGCATCGCACCGCCTATGTGATGCAAGGCACGATCGCCCATGTCAATCACCTGCTGGAAAGCTACATCGATGGCATCAACAGCCGCCGCCCGGCGCTGTTCAACGTCTATGCGGTCTGCCCGCCCGAACATGGCGTCGGCGACGACCGTAGCGTCGAGCAGAGCAAGCTGGCGGTGGAAAGTCGCGCCTATCCGCTATTCCGCTTCAACCCCGATCTGGGTACCACCTTCCACGAGACCGTCAGCCTGGAAGGCAACCCGGCGATCGATGCGGATTGGCCGACCTATACGCTCAAATACAAGGACGAGGCTGGCCACGAGCAAAGCATGACCCTGCCGATGACCTTCGCCGACTTCGCCGCCACCGAGACGCGTTTCTTGAAGCATTTCAAGAAGGCGCCGCCGGAGACCTGGAACGAGAACATGGTGCTGCTCGCCGATTTCATCCAGCTCGACGAAGACGAGCGCGAAGGCAAGTTCCCGTTCATCTGGGCCGTCGATGCCAAGAACCGCTTGATGCGCCTGTTGGTCACGGCGGAGATGGTGCGCTCGACCGAAGAGCGCCTCGCTTTCTGGCGTCAGTTGCGCAACATCGCCGGACTCGATGCACAGCCGGTGGATACCGCGGAGATCGCCGAGCGCGTGCGCGCCGATTTACTGGCCAAGATCAGCAACACGCTGGGGCTTACCGGCAGCGATTACGCTCCCGGTGCAGTTTTGCCAGCGCCGAGTCTGCAACAGCCAGTGGAAAGCGGCGCGTCGGCGGCGGGCGATTACGAACCGGTATGGATCGAGTCGCCCGAATGCACGGCATGCGACGAATGCATGACCATCGCGCCGAAGGTATTCGCTTACAACGCCCAGAAGCAGGCGATCGTCATCGATCCGAAGGGCGCCAAGTTCGCCGACATCGTCAAGGCAGCGGAGAAATGCACCGCAGGATGCATCCATCCGGGCACGCCGTGGAACCGAGCGGAACCTGGCATCGACAAACTGATCGCGCGCGCCGCGAAATACAACTGATGAAGCTCGTTTCCTGGTTCCGCGGCGAAGCCTTTCAGCGCGGCGTGCATCCGCCGTCCTGCAAGCTCACCGCGCACACCCGGATCCGCCGGCTGCCGTTTCCGCCGCGCGTGATCGTGCCGCTGTCGCAGCACATCGGCAAGCCGCCGCGGCCGATCGTCAAGGTCGGCCAGGAGGTGGTGCGCGGCCAGCCGATCGCCAAGGCGGAAGACTGGCTCTCCGTGCCGCACCATGCGCCGGTCACAGGCAGGGTCGAGTTCATTGGCCTCAAGCCCGGTATGCGCGGGCCGTGGGTCGAATCGATCGTGATCCGCGCCCATCCCGGCGCGACGCAAGAAGACCTCTGGGGCGAACCGCGTGACTTGTCCGGTGCGAGCGCCCAGGAGATCCTCCAGGCGGTTTGGGACACCGGCATGGTGGGGCTGGGGGGCGCGGCATTTCCGACGCATGCCAAGCTTTCCGTGCCGCAGCAGGCGAAAGTGCACACGCTCGTCGTCAATGGCTGCGAATGCGAGCCCTATCTGACCTGCGACCATCGCGTGATGGTCGAGCAGTCCGACGATCTGATCCGCGGCATCCGCTATGCGATGCGGGCCACCGGCGCACGACGCGCGATCGTCGGCATCGAGGACAACAAGCCGGATGCGTGCGATGCGGTGCGGGCGGCGATCGCGCGCGCAGGAACCCTTCCGGAAGGTGAGATCCACGCCGAAATGGTGCCGACCAAATATCCCCAAGGTTCGGAGAAGATGCTGATCATGGCGCTATTCGGCGTCGAGATTCCCGCCGGCGGTCTGCCGGTGAGCCTGGGCATGGTGGTCAACAACGTCGGCACATTGGCGGCGCTGGGCAGGTTGCTTCCGGTCGGGCAGGGGCTGACCGAGCGCGTCGTGACGATCACCGGCCCGGGGGTCGCCCGTCCCGGCGACTACATCGTGCCGATCGGCACGCCGCTTTCCTTCATCCTCGATTTCGCCGGCGCGTTTGACGCCCAGGCGAAGGAAGTAATCCTCGGCGGACCGATGATGGGCCAGGCGGCGGCCTCGCTCGAGGTGCCGATCACCAAGGGCATCTCCGGCATCGTCGTGATGCGTGCCCAAGACATGCAGCTCGATAGAGAGCGCAAGATCTACCCGTGCATCAAGTGCGCGCAGTGCGTCGAATCCTGTCCGATGGGACTCAATCCGTCGATGCTCGGCATGCTCGCCGCCAAGCGCGAATACGACCTGATGGGTAGCCGCTATCACCTCGGTGAATGCTTCGAGTGCGGCTGCTGTTCCTATGTCTGTCCCTCGAACATCCCGCTGGTGCAGCAATTTCGCGTCGCGAAACAAATCCTGCGCGAGAAGGCGGTGGCACGGAAATCGTCATGACCATCGAGATTCGTTCCGCTCCGCACATCAAAGCGCCAAGAAACGTGGCGATGATCATGCGCCACGTCGTCTTCTCGCTCATGCCGGTGTGCGCCTTCTTCGTCTATCAATATGGCCTTTCCGCGCTCGCCTCGCTCCTCGTCGTCACGGGAAGCTGCCTTCTCACGGAACGGCTGTTCGTCAAGACCGGCACGCAGGCCGGCGACATCTCCGACTTTTCCGCGGTGATCACCGGGCTCTTGCTCGCGCTGTCGCTGCCGCCGGCATTCCCCCTGTGGATGGGCGCCGTCGCCGGCTTCGTCGCCATCGCGCTCGGCAAGGCGCTGACAGGCGGCATCGGCTTCAATGTCTTCAACCCGGCGCTGGTCGGCCGCGCCTTCGTGCAGGCGGCCTTCCCCCAGGCGATCGCGACCTATTCGCCGTCGTTTTTGCCCGGCCGCTTCAGCGAGTTCGTGCCCTCCTCACTCGCCTGGCCGTTGATGCAGCCAGCCGATCTGATGCTCTGGCTCAAGGTGAAGCAGCTCGACGCACTGGCCGCCGCAACCCCCTTGGCACGCTGGAAATTCGAGGGCGTGCTCGCCGGCGCCGAAGAGCTGCTCACATCACTTTCCGGCCACATGGCGGTGGGCCCCTCGCCTTTGCTGATCCTGCTGTGCGGCAGCTATCTCGCCGTGCGGCGCTTCCTCGACTGGCGCATTCCGGCGGCGATCCTCGGCAGCGCGGGCTTGACTGCCTGGCTCCTCTTCGCACTTTCGCCCGAGCGTTTCCCGAATCCGTTCTTCATGTTGTTCTCGGGCGGCTTGATCCTCGGCGCGGTCTATATGGCCACCGACATGGCGACTTCGCCGGTCACCCCGAAGGGCATGTGGGTCTATGGCGCGCTGATCGGCTTGCTGACCGTGATCATCCGCTATTACAGCGGCCTGCCGGAAGGGGTGATGTATGCGATCCTGATTGCGAATGCCGCCACCCCGCTGATCGAAAAGGTGACGCAGCCGACGCCCTTCGGCAAGAGCGCGCTGGCCAAGATCGGCCATGCCAAGCGCGGTGCCTCATATCCGCTGCATCCGGGCTACATTTCACGCGAGGAGGCGCATGCGGTGACGCCGAAGAAGCGTTTCCTCTGGAACAAGCCGAAGCGCGATGAACGTCACAAACCAGGTGAGCACCGATGAATCACATGAGCCAAACCCTGCCGCAGATGACGCCGCCGGCGGCGATGATCCGTACGCTGGGACTCATCGCCGCAATCTGCGGCACGATCATCGTCGCCGCCTATCAGGGCACCTACGGCGCCGTGCAGGAAAACAAGCGCATCGCCGTCGAGCGCGGGGTGTTCCGCGTGATCCCGACCGCCAAGTCGATCGTCGAATACATCGCTCTGCCGACCGGCACAGTCGAAAAAGTCGGCGGCTTCGGGACGGCACCCTCGGCAGGAGCGGGCGGGACGGCGCCCGCCGGCGCGATCCGCTTCTTCGCCGGCTATGACGAAGCCGGCCGGCTCGTCGGCATCGCGGCCGAGGGCGCCGCGAAGGGCTATGCCGACAACGTGCGCATCCTGTTTGCCTGGGAGCCGACCAGCCGGAAGATTACCGGCTTTGGCGTCGTCGCCGCGCGCGAAACGCCGGGGATCGGCGACAAGGTCAGCAAGGATCGCGATTTTCTCGCCAACTTCCCGCTCGCTGCCGAGGTGGCGGAAGACGGCAAAGCGCTTGCCCACGAGATTCGCACCGTCAAGCACGGCACGAAGACGCATCCTTGGGAAATCGATGCCATCGCCGGGGCGACGATCACCTCGCGTGCCGTCGGCCGCGCGATCAACGATACGGCGCAAGCCTTGCTGCCGCGCATCGCGCCGCATCTGGACCAGTTGAAGGAAAAGCCATGAGCCAGACTGCCACCACCTGGGAAGAATTCATGGAGGGTGTCTGGCGCCAGAACCCGGTGTTCGTGATGGTGCTGGGCCTGTGTCCGTCACTCGCCGTCACCGTCTCGGCGGTCAACGCCCTATCGATGGGGCTCGCCACCACCTTCGTGCTGACCTGCTCCTGCCTGCTGGTGTCATTGCTGCGCAAGCTGATCCCGAAGGAGGTCCGCATCGCCACCTACATCGTCATCATCGCCACCTTCGTCACCGTCGTCGATTATCTGATCCAGGCCATCAGCCTGGCGCTTTACGATGCGCTCGGCGCCTTCATCCAGCTCATCGTCGTCAACTGCATCATCCTTGGCCGCGCCGAAGCGCATGCTTCGAAACATCCGCCGCTGACCGCCGTCGTCAATGCACTCGGCATGAGCGCCGGCTTCACGCTCGGCCTGCTGGCCCTCGGCAGCGTGCGCGAGATTCTCGGTGCCGGCACTTTGTTCGGCCTGCCGCTGTTCGGCGAACATTTCCAACCCTGGGTGGTGATGGTGCTGCCGCCGGGCGGTTTCTTCGTGCTCGGCCTGTGGTTGCTGGTATTCGCCGCCGGCACGCGTTGGCGCCAGCATCGCCAGGCCAGTCGGCAGGAGGTGAAGCAACATGCATGAATCCGTCGCGCAGATCTTCCTCAACGCTTTCCTCGCCAACAACTTCGTGCTGGCGATGTTTCTCGGCCTGTGTCCGTTCATCGGCGTCTCGGGCAAGCTCGAGACCGCCGCCCCGATGGGCGCGGCGACCACTTTCGTGATGCTCGTCGCCTCGCTATGCGCCTATGGCCTCAATCTGTTGCTCGCCTATTTCAATCTCGAATTCCTGCGCCTGATCGCCTATATCGTGATCATTGCCTCGGCCGTGCAGCTCGTCGAGATGGTGCTGAAAAAATACAGCCCGGCACTGTTCCGCGCGCTGGGCATCTATCTGCCGCTGATCACCACCAACTGCGCGGTGCTCGGCGTGGCGCTGTTCCAGACCGCGCGCGAATACGACTTCGTGCAGTCGGTCTCTTTCGCCTTGGGCGCTGGGGCCGGCTTCACGCTGGCCTTGGTGTTGATGGCCAGTGTGCGCGAACGGCTACGGCTTTCCGACGTGCCTGCCGTCGCCCAGGGCACCGCCTTGTCGCTGATGCTTGCCGGCATCCTGTCGCTCTCCTTCATGGGTTTCGCGGGACTGGGCGGATGAGCACCTGGCTCATCACCATCGTGCTGGTGTTCGCGCTGATGATCGGCGGCATCGTCGTGGATCGGTTCTACCGCGCTTTCGCCGCTCGTCATCCGCAGCTCGGGCCTTTCCGTAAGAACGAGGGGGGCTGTGGTTGTTGTGGTAGCAAATGCGACAAGCCTGATGCTGGCTGTACGGATTAGCGTGAAACACAAGGGAAACGCTGAAGAAGGCCGCGAGCGAGATGCAGCGCTAGGCGCACGGAGCGCAGCGACCGAGACATAACATGGAGTTAGGCGAGGGAGCGACAACGAAGTTGCGGCGAAGGCTAACCTCGGCTTTGCCGAGGTTAAGCGAAGCGGCCGAAGCCAACACCGCGCAACGCGGCGATGCGCCCGCGCAGCAACTTATTCAGCGTTTCCCAGGGCAATAAGTGCGCCATAACCTCAGTTTCCTAGACGGCAGCCAAACTTCGCAGCGCTTGCCGCGCTGACAGTCTCCCACCCGCGAGGGGGGCTTAAGGGTGGGCGGGTGTTTGCGCAAGGGTGTTTCATCCTCTGCGGGCGTCAGTGTGTGACATGCGCGTTAGCTCAGCATCTCTGGGTGGATCACCGCGCGCAGCACGGTCTGATCGCGGCCTTCGCGGCTGCGCTTGGTGAACCACCAGACCGCGGCTTTCTTGAAGCTCCAGTCGGCCTCGACGCCGGAAAGCAGTAAGGCGGCAAGGCGTCCCAGCGTCGGTTGGTGACCGATCAGCAGCACCGCGCCCGAATGCTCGGGCCACTGGGCGACGGCGAGCAGATCGGCGGCATCGGCGCCGACGCCGATTTTTGGCTCGATCTCGAAAGGCAGGGCGAGCGCATGCGCGGTCTGCTGGGTGCGCATCGTCGGGCTGACGAGGATGCGGGTTTTCTTCGGCAACTGCGCCCTGAGCCATTTCGCCATCACATGGGCCTGCTTGTCGCCGCGCGCGGTGAGCCGGCGCTTGGCATCCAGCTGACCTGCCTTGGCTTCTTCGGCCTCGGCATGACGCCACAGAATCAGATCCATTTTCACTCCGCCTCCATCAGGGTCGCGCAGCTTACGCTGCAGCTGTGACGGAACGATGACACTCGCGCAGCCGAGGCAGGCGCAACGTACCCAGCCGTTCGATATCATCGCGCACCTTTGCCAGCAGTTTCTGGTAGCGCGGGCCATGCCAGCCAGCAATCAGGCTGACGGCCTCGCGCAGCGCCGGGTCACTGCCAGCGCAAGCCGTCAACAGCGCACCGGCATTGGCCAGATCGTTGATCTGGCCCAGTACGTCCTGCAGCTCGGCAAGACGTTCGAGGAGACGGCGTGTCGGCTTCTTCGCGGCGAGCGGCACGAAGAATTCCAGCGCATAGCGCAGCCGTTTGATGCCGATGCGCAACGCATGCAGCGTTTCGGGCTTCGCGGCATCGGCCTCACTGGCCAGGGCGAGCACCGATCGGCGTAGGCGCTTTATGCGCTTTTGCGCGAACGCCGGCAACTCTGCCGTGACGACATCGGCAGAGGCCTCCGTCGTTTGCCCTTCCGGTTCCACTGCGATGATGCCATGCGTCAGGGCAAGGAGTTCGATGACGATCTGGCCATAGCGTGGCGTACGCAACAGATGTTGTGCTTGCCGACGGGCGGCCGATCGGCGCTCGGTGATGCTACCGATCAGCGCAGCCAGACGCGGTTCTTCGGGCAGCGCGGCAAGCACGGGCTGAGCAATCTCGGCGAGCAGCACGTCGTAATCACGTGCCTGTCCCAGCGGCCGCATCAGTTCGCGCAGCAAGGGCCGCATGCGATCGGAAAAGTCTGCTGGCAACAGCGATCGGAACAGCCGCAGCGCAGCACGCAGCCGGCGCAGCGCGATGCGCATTTGATGGATGTATTCCGGATCGTCACTCTCCAGCGCATGAGCATGGTTGCGCTGCAGCTGATCGAGGCTGGCAGCCGCGATGGCGCGGAATGCCTCGTGCGGGCGCATTCCTGCCGTGAGGGGAACCAGCGTGGCGCGGGCGGGCGCCGGCGTCGTCTGTAAAAACAGTGCATAACCGCGGTCCGCCTTGGAAAGCGGCGCAGGAATGAGTGGCACGCGTTCGGCCAGGCGGCGTGCGAGAGCGAACAGCTCGGTGGCATCGCCCGTGGTGAGCTCGATCTCCACTTCCGAAATCGACTCGCGCCGGCCAGCGGCGGCGATCCAGCCGCGGTCGAGCGCGAGCTCGATGCGCGTTTCGCGCGGCAGCTCGAATGTCCAGGCGATTCGTCGGAAACTGGTCTCGAAGACCGGCGTAAGCCGTGTGACGATCTTCGGCCGTTCCAGCCACGCGCGCACTTCGGCATCGTCGATCGGTGAAAAGTCGAAATGCCCCGCATAAGGCGTTTCCCATTCCGGGCGCGTGGAAAGCCCGCCGGCATCTCTACCGGCGCACTTGACCGTTTGCAGCCAGAGCTTGCCTGTGAAGCGCAGCCGCAAAGCGATACCACGGCGGCGCAAAGCGAAGTCGGGCGTGTCGTAGTAGAGATTGGTCAGCCGATGGACTTCCTTGCGCGCCGCCTGCCTGAGCAACGGCTGGCGCAGGAAAGCGCGTTGCGCGGCTTCCGGCAAAGCCAGCTTGAGCTCGATCTCCTCTGCCATGGCACGGCGATTGTAAGGCGGCGATCGGGCGAAATTGTTACAGTGTCTTGTCGGGTGACGGTACCGTTGCCGCTCGCTGGCTAGGCAAAAAATATCCGTACAATCAAAGAACGCTTTGACGAGAACCGCGAAGATCCGACATGCGCTATTGGCTGATGAAAACCGAGCCTTCCGTCGTTGGCATCGACGACGTGCTGGCGATGCCGAACCAGACCGTCGACTGGTGGGGCGTGCGCAACTACCAGGCGCGCAACTTCATGCGCGACCAGATGAAAGTCGGCGATGGCGTGCTGTTCTACCACTCCTCCTGCCCGCAGCCGGGCATCGCCGGCATCGCCGAGGTGGCGAAACTCGCCTATCCCGACCGCACCCAATTCGATCCGCAAAGCCCCTATTACGACCCGAAATCGACACCGGATAACCCGCGCTGGGTGAATGTCGATGTGCGCGTCATCCGCAAGATTCCACTGATCCCCCTCGACGAGCTGCGGCGGCATCCAGAACTGGCGAACATGCGCGTTTTGAAGCGCGGCAACCGGCTGTCGATCACGCCGGTCGACCCGGCGGAGTGGGAGTTCATCGTCAAAAAGCTAATCCAGTGACTTGGATCGCCGGTTATCTCGTGCTTGGCGCCGTGGCCGGCTTCTTCGCCGGACTGCTGGGAGTCGGTGGCGGCGCGATCATGGTGCCGGTGCTGGCGCTGATGTTCGCCGCGCAGGGCTTTGCCGATGCTCAGGTGATGCATCTGGCGCTCGGCACCTCGATGGCGGCGATCGTGTTCTCCTCGATTTCCAGTCTGCGTGCGCATCATCGTCATGGCGCGGTGCGCTGGCCGATCGTTAGAAGCATCGCGCCGGGGATCCTCATTGGCACCTTTCTCGGCGCGCAGCTCGCGAGCCTGATCCCCACCCGACCGCTGGCGATCTTCTTCACCGTGTTCATGAGCTATGTCGCCTTGCAGATGCTCGCCAACATCAAGCCGAAACCTTCGCGGCAGCTGCCGGGGCCTGTCGGCATGTTCCTCGTCGGCAGTGGCATCGGCGCGATTTCGGCTCTGGCCGCGATCGGCGGCGGCTCGCTGTCGGTGCCGTTCATGGTCTGGTGCAACGTCAGGATGCACGAGGCTATCGGCACCTCGGCGGCGATCGGCTTTCCGATCGCGCTCGCCGGAACGGCCGGGTATCTCTTCGGCGGCTGGTCAGCTACCGATCTGCCAACATGGAGCATCGGCTACATCTACCTGCCGGCGCTGGCCGCCTGTGTCATGATGAGCATGCTCACCGCACCTTGGGGGGCCAAGGTCGCGCATCGGCTGCCGGTGGCGACGCTGAAAAAAATCTTCGCTGCGCTGATCCTGTTGCTGCTGGCGAAGATGCTGCACGGGCTGCTTTGAGCAGCCACGTCTTTCCTACGCGACGAATCTTTCACAAGCGCTCTGGACGCTTTTTCGTCAGCACGCGCCACAGCCAGCCGCCTTCCTCGTAGCCGGTGACGAGGTAGTGGAGGACATTGCGATTGCGTGCGATGAGCTCCTGCTCGGCACGCGCCGCGGCGGTGCCGACGAAGAGGATCTGATCGCCGACCGACAGCACGGTCGTGTCATGCGGCAACAGCGTATCGGTCTCGTCGCGACGCAGGGCCAGCGCCGCGCAGGCAAGACGCCGCTCGCGCTCGGCAGGATCGTGCGTCAAGGCCGCCAGCGGCACATCGCGGCCCTCGGCGATCCAAGAGACGATCGCGGTCGCCACATTGTCGTCGATCGACAGCTGCCAGCACAGCGGTACGGCCGAACCCAGCTCGATGCGCAGCCGCGACTGCAAAGCCCAAGCCCAGTCGTCGCCCTGCGCTTCGGCGGCACGCAAAAAATCCGGCAGCAGCGGCTTGGTCAGCCGCGCCAGCGCCTCATGGGCGATGATCTCGGCCGGGGCCATGATCATCTCGGGCTGCAATGCGGCAAAAAGCTCGGCCCGGCTTTGCTGGTTTTGCCGCAGCACGATGAAGATTTCCGGATTCAGCACGCGTGCGGCGAGTGCGATCGATAGATTGGTCAAATCATCGTCAGTGGCCGCGATCAGCCCGTCGGCGCGATCCACGCCGGCGGCGCGCAATACCTCCGGCTCCACGCCGCTGCCGACGACCATCGTAAAGCCGTGCGCTTCGCGAGCATACTGGTCGATCAACGCGATTTCCATCCCTTCGCGCTTAAGCTCCGCAACCAGAGAATGACCGAAGCGACCGTAACCGCAGACGATCCAGCGCCCACGCGGCGGATCGCGCGTGGCGGCGAGCATCGTGCCTGGCGTGCCGGTCAACCAGTCATGCAGGCGATATAGCGCCGGCGCATGGATCGCCAAGGCCAGCAGCCGCGCGAAGGTAGCGAACGGGTTGATCGTCTGCGTCGCGCCGAAAGCGAGCATGCGCTGCGCGATCGCATCGTGCTCGACACGCAGGATCACCGGCAATTGCGGGCGCAGCAGGCGCGCATGCGCGGCGATCGCCAGGTTTGCCTGGTCGTCGTTGGTCAGCGCCAGGATGCCGCGGCAGAAACGATGCTGCAGTCCGGCAGCGAACAGATTCTGGGTCTGCGCCGCATCGGCGGCGAGCGCCGGCGTCTCGCTGCGGAAATCCTCGAGCTCCAGCTCGGCCAGACGATTCTCATCGAGATCGATCGCCACGGCGCGGGCATCCATCTTGTCCAGCGCCGTGAGCACCTTGCCGCCCGTCTCGCCACAACCGCAAACGATGTAGAACGGTTCGGCCAGATGCTCGACGCGCCGCTTGAAACGCCCGGCCGAGAGCGCCTGCTGGAAGGCGCGGTCGGAGAACAGCGCCAGGATGGAGAGGATCGCGTAGGTCCACACGATCACCGTGGCATAGATGATCGCCGTCACCCACATCCGCTGCGCCTCCGAGAACGCCTGCGGGATTTCGCCAAAGCCGATCGTCGTCGCCGTGTAGCTGACGAAATAGAAGGCATGCAAGAAAGACAACGGCGCCGTGGGCTTGCCTTGCGCATCGACGCCCGGAATCAGCGTCAGGCCGAGGATCGAGACGGCATAGACAGCGATCAGCAGGATCAGCGGCGCGCGCATGCGCCGCAGGACGATGAAGAACGCGCTACCCGGATGCATCAGCCGGCCCGAGAACTGCTGCAGGAGGTCATGGCGGCGATGGGGATACCGGGCTAGCGCCGCATCATCACCGTTTCGGCAACGAGGATCGCCAGCGAGACGATGTTGGCGAGCAAGGCGCCGCCGGACAGCGACACCACGCTGGCGGTGATCATCGGCGACATGCCTTCGCCCGTGACATGGACGGCGATGGCCCAGACGCTCGCCGCGGCGATCAGCTGCAGGTCGGCGACCAGGCTGGTGGCCAAATGGATCGCGCCGATCTGGGTGCGATCGCCGAATTTCAGCACCGTGGCGATCAGATTGACGATGATCGCTGCGAATAGCTCATAGATGTGGTGCAACTCGGGTCGGTCGATGTCGCCGATGAAGAAGCCGAAGTTCAGCGTCGCCGCCAAAACGATGAAGAAACCGAAGACGACCTTCTCAAAATTCATGACCGCTCCTCGATAGTCCCTTCCGCCCAGCGTAGGATCGGCTGCCATTGCTCCCAATCCTGCGCAGCGCGTCTTGGGGAAAGTTCGAAAATCGTCAACCCGTGCGCTGCGGCCTGCACGTAGTTCTGCGTGTCGCGCAGATGGGCGATTACCGGCAGCCCGGTGTCCTGAAGGAAGCGCTCGAGCTCGGCAGCCGCGCGCGTGCGCGCATCGACGCGCATGCCGACGACGACGATCTCGACCGGGTGTTTGCGCAGCGCTTTTTCTTCGAGCAGTTCGTCGAGAAAGCGGCGCGTGGCAAGGATGTCGAACAGCGAAGGGGCAAGCGGCACGATCAGCCTGTCGACCAGCTTGATCAGATGCGCGAGCTTCTTGCCGTGCAGCCCGGCAGGGGTGTCGAGCACGGCATGGGTGGTGCCTGCGGGCGGACGAGCCGGTTCGTCAGGGCGAATTTCCCAGGTCGAGATTCTCGGCAAAAGCTGTGAGCGCAACCGCAGCCACGCCGCCGTCGATTGCTGGCGGTCGACGTCACCAAGCATCACGCGGTGACCGAGCCGTGCCAGGCCACCGGCGAGGTTGGTCGCCAACGTGCTCTTGCCGACCCCCCCCTTGGGGTTCGCGATCAGACAGGTTTGCATGGCGGGTTATGGTAACAGGCTTAACGTGACATCCGGTCAGCCATGCCCTCGACGTTCGCGGCTCGACCAGCAGTCAGCGATCGCGGCGAAAGCCGCCCACAAAGTCTCCCCGCCAGCGAGGGCGGGGCTCAAGGGTGGGCTGGGGTTTGCGCATGGGGTTTTCATCCTCCGCGGCCGAAAGTGTCCGTCATGCGTGTTAGATGCTCAAATGGTTGGCATCGACCACCGCCAGCGCCGTCATATTCACCAGCCGGCGCACCGTCGCCGTCGGCGTCAGGATATGCACCGGTTTGGCGGCGCCGAGCAGGATCGGCCCGACGGTGATGCCTTCGCCATTGGTCTCCTTGAGCAGGTTGAAGGCGATGTTGGCAGCATCGACGTTGGGCATGATCAGCAGGTTCGCTTCGCCCTTCAGGCGACTACCCGGATAGGCGCGCTTGCGGATCGCCTCGTTCAACGCGGCATCGCCGTGCATCTCGCCATCGACCTCCAGCCCCGGGGCACGCGCGGCGATGATCTCGAGGGCACGCGCCATCTTGCGCGTCGCATCGGTCGGCACACTGCCGAAGTTCGAGTGCGACAGGAGCGCTACCTTCGGCACCAGGCCGAAACGCCGCACTTCGTCCGCCGCCATCAGCGTGATGTCAGCGATCAGCCCCGCATCTGGATCTTCATTGACGTAAGTGTCGCAGACGAACAGCGTATGCCGCGGCAGAAGCAGCAGGTTCATCGCCGCGAAGCAGTGAGCGCGGGGTTTGAGGCCGATCACATCGCTGACATGGCGCAGGTGCTGGGCGTGACGGCCAACGGTGCCGCACAGCATCGCATCGACATCGCCCCGTTTCAGGAGCATCGCGCCGATCAAGGTGGTGTCGGAGCGCAGCATCTGCTTGGCCAACTCGGGCGTGACCCCCTGGCGGCCCATCAGCGCGTGGTATTCGTTGCACAGCTCGCGGTAGCGCGGATCGGAAAGCGGATTGACGAGCTCGAAATCGAGGCCGGCGCGGATGCGCAGGCCGGCGCGGGCGATGCGCATCTCGATCACCTCCGGCCGGCCGATCAGCACCGGGGTTGCCAGCCCTTCGTCGCGCACCGCCTGCACCGCATGCAGCACGCGTTCGTCCTCACCCTCGCAATAGATGACACGGCGCGGCGCCAGTTTCGCGGCGGCAAACACCGGCTTCATCACGAAACCGGAGTGATAGACGAAGTTGTCGAGCTTTTCCCGGTAGGCTGCGAGATCCGTGATCGGCCTTGTTGCCACGCCGGATTCCGCCGCCGCCTGAGCGACGGCCGGCGCGATCTTGACGATCAGCCGTGGATCGAAAGGCTTGGGGATCAAGTATTCCGGGCCGAAGCCGACCGACTCTCCGCCATAGGCCATCGCCACGACGTCGGAAGCCTCGGCCTGCGCGAGTTCGGCCAGCGCACGCACGGCGGCGAGCTTCATCTGCTCGGTGATCGTCGTCGCGCCGGCGTCGAGCGCACCGCGGAAGATGAAGGGAAAGCACAGGACGTTGTTGACCTGGTTCGGATAATCCGAACGGCCGGTGGCGATGATCGCATCGTCGCGCACCGCGCGCACTTCTTCGGGCAGAATCTCGGGTGTCGGGTTGGCGAGGGCGAGGATCAGGGGTTTGGTCGCCATCTTCGCCACCATCTCTTTCTTGAGCACACCGCCGGCCGAAAGCCCGAGAAACACGTCAGCGCCAACGATGGCCTCGCCGAGCGTGCGCATCTCGGTTCGCTTGGCGTAACGCGCTTTGAGCGGGTCCATCTCCTCTTGGCGGCCCTCGAACACCAGCCCGTGGATATCGGTGACCCAGATGTTCTCGACCCGCACACCGAGCTGGACGAGGAGATCCAGACAGGCGAGCGCCGCCGCGCCGGCGCCGGAGGTGACGAGCTTCACCTCCTCGATTTTCTTGCCGACGAGCGCGAGGCCGTTGAGGATGAAGGCCCCGACGACGATCGCTGTGCCATGCTGGTCGTCGTGGAAGACGGGGATCTTCATGCGCTCCCGGAGCTTGGCCTCGATGTAAAAACATTCGGGCGCCTTGATGTCTTCCAGATTGATGCCGCCAAAGGTCGGTTCCAGCGCCGCGATCATGTCGATCAGCTTGTCGGGATCGCGCTCGTCAAGCTCGATGTCGAAGACGTCGATGCCGGCGAACTTCTTGAACAGCACCCCCTTTCCTTCCATCACCGGCTTGGCGGCCAAGGGCCCGATGTTGCCCAGCCCCAGCACCGCCGTGCCGTTGGTGACCACCCCGACCAGATTGGCGCGCGCGGTCAGCCGGCTCACGGCCGCCGGATCGGCGACGATCGCATGGCAGGCGGCCGCCACGCCCGGCGAATAGGCGAGCGCCAAATCGCGCTGGTTGGTCAGCCCCTTGGTCGGAATGACCGCGATTTTCCCTGGGGTCGGGAAAGTGTGATACTCGATGGCGGCCGCCGAGAGATCCGCGCCTGCCTCGTCGTTTTTCGTTTCTCCACTCATGATCTTGGCGTTATTGAAATCGCGCAATGTTACTCTTCAACCCAGATTGTCCATTGGAACGCGAGCGGGTATCAAAAGCGAGGGCGAGCAGGTTTGCGTCCCCGCGACGAGCCAATAACGGTGTCTATTGGCGACGAGCGCGGGCGCAAAGATGCCGCCCGCAGGCAGAAAGCCGCCACGTAGGGCATTTAAACGCGATTTCGAACACCTCATGAAGCTCCTCGCTCGGTCTAATGGACAATCTGGGTTCAAGACACCTGCCAAGCTTTCGCCCCAACGTGCCGGGGTGCCGTCCCGCCAGCGCCGACTTTCGTTCCGGGCTTAGCCGAGGAAATCCATCAGCAGGCGGGTGAAGCCATCCGCCTGCTCGATCACCAGCTGGTGAGAGGCATTCGCCAGCATCTCGAATCGCGCGCCAGGGATCGCCTCGGCAATGGCCCGATTCGCCGCCGGCGGCGTGCCGGGGTCATCCGCCCCGCAGACGACCAGCGTCGGCGCCCTGATCGCGCCGAGCCGATCGGTGAGATCGAGCGAAGAAATCGCCGCGCCCCAGCCGGCATAGCCTGCGACGGGGGTGGCCGCCACCATTGCGCCGATCCTTGCCATCACCTCGGGGTGGGCGGCGCGATACGGCGCGGTAAACCACCGTTCGAGCGTGCCGGCGACATGCGCCTGCATCCCCTGGGTGCGGGCGACGGCGATCCGCTCATCCCACAAGGGTTTCGCCTCGGGCGGCACGCGGCTTATCGTGCTCACCAGCACCAAGCGGTCGAGCCGCTCGGGATGTGTAAGGGCAAACTGCTGGCCGAGCATGCCGCCCATCGACAGGCCGACGAAATGCGTGCGCTCGATCTTCAATGCATCGAGCAGGCCGACGAGGTCAGCGACGAGCATCGGCCAGGTGTAAGGCCCTTCCGGCGCCGAGGTTTGCCCATGCCCGCGCGCGTCATAGCGCAATACGGTGAAGCGTTTGCCGAGTTCGGCGGCAAGATCGTCCCACAGCGAAAGATCGGTCGCCAGCGAATGGACGAGGGTGACGACCGGCCCGCTGCCTTCGATCCGGTAATGGATGTCGATGCCGTTGGCACTAACTTTCATGGACTGCTCCTTTTGCCAAGAGATGACGTGACAAGAACTCAAGCACAGCATCGATGCCGGCGTCCATCTCGGCGTATTCATCGTGGCTGCCGGCGATGAGCAACAACTCTACTGCATCGTGGGCGCGGTTCGCAAAGATCTGCCGCACCTCTTCAACCGGCACGGTTTCATCCGCCGTGCCATGGGCAAGCAGCACCGGCCAGCGCACTGTGCGGATCGTATTCACCGGCGCGATGGCGTCGAAGCGGTGGCCGATCGCGTGCTGCACATAGCCGAGGATGGCCCAGCCAAGCGGCCAGTAGGGGATGTGCTTCCATGCCAGCCAGCGACGCATCATCGCCTCGGGATGAGCGAAGGCGGCGATGCTGACGCCGGCGGCCAGCGGTGCACCGCGTGCGGCGGCGAACAGGCAGGCGCCGGCTCCGACCGAATGGCCGATCGCCGCGACGCGCGCCGCATCGATGCCGACCTGCTGCCGCAGCCAGGCAAGAGCGTGCTCGAGGTCCTCGGCGAAACGCGGCAGCGAAGCGAAACTGTCGTCATCGCTCATGCCATGGCACCGCGCATCGAATAGCAACTGGGCATATCCTGCCCGATGCAGCGGGCCGGCCAGCGGCAGCATCGTTTCGGCATTGCCGCCCCAGCCATGCAGCAGCACGACCGCCGGGGCCGTCTGCCTTTGTGCTGGGATGAACCAGCCGCGCAGCGTACGTCCGTTGCTGGTCGGGAATGCGACGGTGCGGAACGTCAGGCCGAGATCGGCGGGCGTGCTCCGCTCGATCAGGCGCGGCGCGGCCAGTGCGCGGCGGATCGCCCAGCTGGCAAGCAGCAGGAAAACAAGGACGAGCAGCAGGCCCAGCGACAGGCCGAGAGCAAGGCTCAACTCAGACCGCCTCCAGTTTCGCAACCGACAGCGCCAGCCACTTCATGCCGGCGTCGCCGAAATTGACCTGCACGCGCGCATCATGACCGCTGCCTTCGGCATTGACGATCACACCAAGACCGAATTTCGCATGTCTCACCGTCTGGCCGATGCGCAAGCCCGAATCGGGCCGCGAGCGCGCATAAGTCGGCGCTGGCGGAAATGAGGACGTCCCGCCGGGCGCCGCCCCACCTCGGAAGGTCGGCGCTGGCGGGACGGCACCAGCTCGGGTCGCACGCGCATTGAGAGTCTTGATGAGCGCAGCCGGAATCTCGTCGATGAAGCGCGAAGGCAGGTTGTAGCGCGTCTGGCCGTGCAGCAGGCGCATCTGCGCATGGGTCAGATACAGGCGTTTTCTGGCGCGCGTGACGGCGACATACATGAGGCGCCGTTCTTCCTCGAGGCCCTTCTCTTCGACGAGCGAATTCTCGTGCGGAAACAATCCTTCCTCCAGCCCGCAGATGAAGACGACGTCGAATTCGAGTCCCTTCGCGGCATGCACGGTCATCAGCTGCAGCGCGTCCTCCCCTTCGCCGGCCTGGTGCTCGCCGGCCTCGAGCGCGGCATGGGCGAGGAAGGCGGCGAGATCGCCGGAGAGCTCGCCTTCGCCGTCTGCCGCGCCTTCCTCGGCGATGAAGGCGGCGGCGGCATTGACGAGCTCGTCGAGGTTGGCGAGCCGCTCCTGGCCTTCCTTTTCGTTGCGGTAATGCTCACGCAGGCCGGAAAGGTCCAGCACATGCTCGACGAGCTCGGGCAGCGGCAAATGCGCTGCTGCGCGCAGCTTATCGATCAACTCCGCAAATGCCGCGAGCTTGGCGCCACCGGCGCCGGCCACATGAGGGATCGCCGCATAAAGGCTCGTCCCCCGTGCCATCGCGGCGTCGGCGAGCAGCTCGAGTGTTCTCGCGCCGATCCCGCGCGTCGGGAAATTGACGACGCGGGAAAACGCCGTGTCGTCGTCGGGATTGGCGATCAGCCGCAGATAGGCGAGCGCATGCTTGATCTCGGCGCGCTCGAAGAAGCGCAGGCCGCCATAGACGCGGTAGGGAATGCCGGCATTGAACAAGGCGTGTTCGAGCGCGCGGGACTGCGCATTGCTGCGGTAGAGCAACGCGATCTCGTGGCGAGCATGACCCTCGGCGACCAGTGCCCCAACCTCCTCGACGATGAAGCGCGCCTCGTCATTGTCCGAATACGCCTCGAAGAGGCGGATCGGCTCGCCCGCGCCCGCTTCGGTCCACAGGTTCTTGCCGAGCCGCGAGGGGTTGTTTTTGATGATCGCGTTGGCGGCGTCGAGGATGTTGCCGTGCGAACGGTAGTTCTGCTCGAGGCGAATCACATTCTTGACCGCGAACTCACGCTCGAAGTCGCGCATGTTGCCGACTTCCGCACCGCGGAAGGCATAGATGGATTGATCGTCATCACCGACGCAGAACAAAGACCCGCCCCCCTCGACCTCCCCTCGCGGGGGGAAGCTTCCGAGCTCGCTGCGCTCGTCTGTTACGGGCGACTCCGTTGCACCGTCAGCGCGGGTTGCGGCTTCGCCGCGTGCCGGCCGGCCTTGGGACGGCCCTGCGCCCGGCCTGCGCCCTATCTGACCGGCCAGCAGCTTCAGCCAGCGGTATTGCAGGCGGTTGGTATCCTGGAACTCATCGACGAGGATGTGGCGGAAGCGCTCCTGGTAATGGCGGCGGATCGGCTCAT
This sequence comes from Sulfuricystis multivorans, assembly GCF_003966565.1. Taxonomy (NCBI): domain Bacteria; kingdom Pseudomonadati; phylum Pseudomonadota; class Betaproteobacteria; order Nitrosomonadales; family Sterolibacteriaceae; genus Sulfuricystis; species Sulfuricystis multivorans. Next base: position 2,434,694 of record NZ_AP018718.1, read on the forward strand.
TGCGCTCCAAAAGTTCGTAGGCACGCAGCAGCAATTCGGCGAAATCGACCACGCCCTCCTTCTGGCACTGTTCCTCATAGGCGGCGTAAAGCTCGACGCGCTTTTTCGTCCAGTCATCCCAAGCTTCGACCGCGGCCGGCCGCCGGCCGGCCTCCTTCTGCGCGTTGATGAACCAGGTGATCTCGCGCGGCGGATATTTCTCGTCAGAGACGTTCAGGGTCTTCAAAAGCCGTTTCACCGCGGCGAGCTGGTCGGCCGCGTCGAGGATCTGAAACAGCTGCGGCAGATGGGCATCACGGTAGTGCGCCCGCAACATGCGGTTCGCCAAGCCGTGGAAAGTACCGATCCACATCCCGCGCAGATTCATCGGCAGCATCGCCGACAGGCGCACGAGCATCTCTTTCGCCGCCTTGTTGGTGAAGGTGACGGCGAGCACCCCCTGGGGGGTGACCTGCCCGGTCGAGATCAGCCAGGCGATCCGGGTGGTGAGCACCCGCGTCTTGCCGCTACCTGCGCCGGCGAGGATCAGGGCATGCTGCGGCGGCAGGGTGACCGCAGCCAGCTGCGGTTCGTTGAGACCTTTCAGTAGATTCAATGGCTTAGCCTTTTCGTCAAAGTATGTAGTCTAGCCGATGGGGCTTGAACTTTTCTGGCGACGCTCTATCTTATGGTTAAATGTTGCAGTGCAACAAAATTGCACTCGAAAGGAATTGCCATGAAACCGATCAATCCGAAAATCCTGCCCTGGCTGGCTCACAAGGCCGGCATTGCCGAACATCGTGCCGAAATCCTCTGGCACATCGCCTGCCACCATGCGGCCCACGTCATCGGCAAGACCGACACCCCTGCCTACTGGGCCACAGCGGTGGATCGCCTGCTCGAGCTCATCGCCGCCGAGCGTCTGCGCGAGGATGCCGCTTCCTTCGGCTGGCGTCGCTGGGCTCGTCTCTACCGCGACCTGTGGCAGGTGCCGATCGCCTGTCTTGATGCACTGATGCTCAACAGCCAGCGGGGCTGGCGGCATCTGAAACCGCTCTCTTTCGGCTGATCCATCCCCCCAGCCAGAAGACCAGTGCCATAATTCTAAAAATCAGTTGGACGCGCCCGATGGTGCGTGCCAGCTGGAGCAAAGCGGTGTCACCTTCAAGGTGAGCGCAATCAGTGATAATTCTTTTGATCCCCAGGGGCATTTCTCGCCTCCAGGAGCGGTCAACTGGGGTTTTTTGGATAATGATGACATGAACCTCGGCACGGTCCGTCATCGCTTGCACAATGACTTCCAACTGGCGATCCTGACATTGTTGGGTTCGCTGGCAGTGTTGAGCATCACGCCTTTCGCCATCTATCGCGCCATCGATCACGAATGGGTGCCTTTCGTGATGGATGTCGGCATCATCGCGGTCATCAGCGGCGGGCTCTGGTATGCCTGGCGAAGTGGCGACAGCGAGCGCCCCAGCACGATTCTTTCCTATTTCGTCGGCGTGATGGCCATAGTCGCCTCCCATGTGCTGGGCAAGCAAGGGACTTACTGGATTTATCCGGCGTTGATCGCCAATTTTTTCCTCACCCAGCGCAAGCATGCCCTCATCATCGCGGCAGCAGTGCTCGCGCTGATCATGGCGACCGGCGGGTGGCATCGAGAAACGCACGAGGCGGCATCGTTTGCGGTGACGCTGATCCTGTCCGTCTTGCTCGCCTATGTGTTCGCCTATCGCACTGCCGAGCAACGTGAACAGCTCCAACGCTTGGCCTCGCTGGATGCGCTGACCGGCATCCACAACCGGCGCGGGCTGCTGCGCGAGCTCGAACGCGCACGGAGAATCCTCGCCCGCGACGGCCGAGCTCACGGCCTGCTGATACTCGATCTCGATCATTTCAAGCAGATCAACGACCGCTTCGGCCATGCCCGGGGCGACGAAGTACTGATCCGTTTCGCCCGCCTGCTTGCAAACTCCCTCCGCCCGCACGACCGGCTGTTTCGCTATGGCGGCGAGGAATTCGTCGTCCTGACCCAGGCCGAGGATGCAGGCACCCTTCGCGCCATTGCCGAGAAATTGCGTTTGGCCGCCGAGAATGGGCTCGACGATGGGCATGGCCAAGCCGTGACCACTTCGATCGGCGGCGCGATCCTGCGTACTGACGAGAGCATCGAAACCTGGCTCGCACGCGCCGATGGTGCGCTGTATCTCGCCAAGCATGGCGGTCGCAACCGCGTCGTCATCGATACCGAAGCCGGAAAGGAAGCCCCGGCGGGCATATAATTCTAAAAACCCCAGTTGATCGCTCCTCAAGGCAAAAAAATGTCTTCGGAAATCAGCAGTTATCTCGCTTTTGCTGCTCACCAAAAAGGTGAGCCCGCTACGCACCCCCTGGCGCTTCCTAAGCGGGCGCCTGGCATTAAAGCTCCTCCTTGCAGGCATGAGCCTGCTGTCTCGATGCGTCGCGCCATGCACCCGCCGCAACAAACCATCGGGCGCGTCCAACTGAGGTTTTTAGGATAATTTCCTTTTCCGAATAAAGGCGTTACGGCAATCATGCAGGAAAGATACCTCCCGGCCGAGATCGAAGCGGCTGCCCAGGCCCACTGGGCCGCCACGCGCGCCTTCAACGTCGCCCCCGATCCTGCCAAGCCCAAGTATTACTGCTTGTCGATGTTTCCCTATCCATCGGGCAAGCTGCACATGGGCCATGTGCGCAACTACACGATCGGCGACGTGCTCGCGCGCTGGCACAAGATGCGCGGCTTCAACGTCTTGCAGCCGATGGGCTGGGATGCGTTCGGGCTTCCCGCCGAGAACGCGGCGATCCAGAACAAGGTGCCGCCGGCCAAGTGGACCTACGACAACATCGCCTACATGAAGAAGCAGCTTGAGTCGCTTGGCTTCGGCCTCGACTGGGAGCGGGAGCTTTCGACCTGCAAGCCCGAATATTACAAGTGGAATCAGTGGCTGTTCCTGCGCATGTTGGAGCGCGGCATCGCCTATAAGAAGACCCAGATCGTCAACTGGGACCCGGTCGATCAAACGGTGCTCGCCAATGAGCAGGTGATCGACGGTCGCGGCTGGCGTACCGGTGCGCTGGTCGAGAAGCGCGAGATCCCCGGCTACTACCTCGCGATCACGAAATACGCCGACGAACTCCTGGCCGACCTGGAGAAGCTTCCCGGCTGGCCGGAGCGGGTGAAGCTGATGCAGGCCAACTGGATCGGCAGATCGCAGGGCGTGCGCTTCGCCTTCCCCTACACGCTAGACGGCGCAGAGGAGAAGCTCTGGGTCTATACGACGCGCGCCGACACGATCATGGGCGTAACCTTCGTCGCGGTGGCGGCCGAGCATCCGCTCGCCACCCATGCCGCCCAACGTGATCCCAGGATCGCCGCCTTCGTCGAGGAGTGCAAGCGCGGCTCCGTCATGGAAGCCGATCTGGCCACGATGGAGAAGAGGGGGCTGCCCACCGGCATCTTCGTCGAGCATCCGCTGACGGGCGAGAAGATCGAAGTCTGGGTCGGTAATTACGTCTTGATGGGCTATGGCGAAGGCGCGGTGATGGCCGTGCCGGCGCACGACGAGCGCGACTTCGCCTTCGCCAAGAAATACGGCCTGCCGATCAAGCAAGTGATCGCTGTGCCCGGCAAGACGTTCTCGCTCGATGCCTGGCAGGACTGGTATGCCGACAAGGAGCACGGTGTCTGCATCAACTCGGGCAAATACGACGGCTTGGGTTACCAGGCTGCCGTCGATGCGATCGCCGCCGATCTCGCCGCCAAGGGCCTCGGCGAGAAGACGACCCAATACCGGCTGCGCGACTGGGGTATCTCGCGGCAGCGTTACTGGGGCTGCCCGATCCCGATCATCCATTGCGAGACCTGCGGCGACGTAGCCGTGCCCGACGATCAATTGCCCGTCGTGCTGCCCGAGGACTGCGTACCGGACGGCTCCGGCAACCCGCTCAACAAGCGCGAGGATTTCCTCGCCTGCACCTGTCCGAAGTGCGGCAAACCGGCTAGGCGCGAGACCGACACGATGGACACTTTCGTCGATTCGTCCTGGTATTACGCGCGCTATTGCGTCGATGCCGCGACGCGCGACAAGAACGATCGCATGGTCGATGCAGGCACCGCCTATTGGATGCCGGTCGATCAATACATCGGCGGCATCGAGCACGCGATCCTGCACCTGCTCTACTCGCGTTTCTGGAGCAAGGTGATGCGCGATCTGGGCTTGGTGCACTACGACGAGCCGTTTTCCAACCTGCTCACCCAGGGCATGGTGTTGAACCACGTCTTCTCGCGCCGCAGCGACAAAGGGGGCATCGAGTACTTCGCGCCCGACGAGGTGGAAATGAAGCGCGACGAGGCCGGCCATGTGATCGGTGCGACGCTCAAACGCGATGGCTCGGCCGTCGATTATGGCGGCATCACGACGATGTCGAAATCGAAGAAGAACGGTGTCGACCCGCAAGCGCTGATCGAGAAATACGGGGCGGATACCGCGCGCTTTTTCATGATGTTCGCCTCGCCTCCCGAGCAGACGCTCGAATGGTCGGACTCCGGCGTCGAGGGGGCCTACCGCTTCCTGCGCCGCGTCTGGGCGTTCGGGGTTCAGAGGTCAGGGATCAGGGATCAGGGATCAGAGGTCAGGGATCAGGGGTCGGCGTTACGCCGGGAGATCCACCTGTTGCTCAAGCAGGCCAACTACGACATGGCGAAGATGCAGTTCAACACCGTGGCGTCCGCCTGCATGAAGATGTTGAATGCGTTGGAGAAAGCGCCGGACGACCCGCACGCCCGGGAGGGCTTCTCGATCCTGTTGCGCCTGCTTTTCCCCATCGCCCCGCACATCACCCATGCGCTGTGGATCGAGCTGGGTTACGGCGACGATATCCTGAAGGCGCCCTGGCCAGAGCCGCTCGAAGAAGCGCTCGCGCAAGAAGAAGAAGAGCTCGTCTTGCAGATCAACGGCAAGCTGCGCGGCGCGATTCGCGTCAAAGTCGGCGCTGACAGAACGGCAATCGAGGCGGCAGCATTGGCTTCCGAAGTGGCGCAAAAGTTCATGGCGGGCCGGCCGGCATCGAGAGTCATCGTCGTGCCGGGCCGGCTGGTCAATATCGTCGTCTGATGCGCGCCATCGTCCTCGCCCTTGCCCTGCTGCTCTCGGCCTGCGGCTTCCAGCTCAGGGGCAGCTACGACCTGCCTTGGGAAACGCTGGCGATTTCCGGCCTGCCGGAAAACAGCGAGCTGTATTTCCAGATCAAGCGCAGCATCGAATCCGGCTCCCTGACCAAGGTGGTCACCGACAGCAAACAAGCCAGAGCCTCCCTCGTGGTGCTGCGCAACGACCAGCACAAGAGCATCCTCTCGCTGTCGGCGAAGGGTCTGGTGCGCGAATACCAACTGACGCGCAGTTTCATGTTCAAGGTCCAGGACGCCAGCGGCAAGCCGATCCAGCCCCCTACCCAGATCGTCCTGCAACGCGAGATGACCTTCGACGACGAGCACGTCTTCGCGAAGGAAGCGGAAGAAGCGATCATCTGGCGCGAGATGCAGAGCGATCTCGTCCAGCAACTGATGCGCCGGCTCGCCGCCGGCAAGGCGCGGCCCGCTACCGCAGGCGGTTGATGCCGTGATCCTGCGCCCCGAACAACTTCATGCCCACCTCGAAAAGCCCCTGCAGCCACTCTACGTGCTGCACGGTGACGAGCCGCTGCTGACCACGGAGGCCGGCGATCTGCTGCGCGCCGCGGCGCGCCGGCAAGGCTACACGGATCGCACGGTGCTCGTCGTCACCCCTTCTTTCAAGTGGGAAGAACTGTTCCATGCCGCCGGCAACCTGTCGCTGTTCGGAGGCCGCGCGTTCATCGATCTGCGCATTCCAACCGGCAAGCCGGGCCGCGATGGCGCCGAAGCGTTGCAACGCTACGCCCGCGCGCTACCTGCCGAGACCATTACGCTCATCACGCTGCCGGAAATGGATTGGCGCGCTCGAAAAGCGGCATGGTTTGCCGCGCTCGCCGGGGTCGGGGTGGTCATCGAAGGCAATGCCCCGCCGGTAGCGATGCTGCCGCAGTGGATCAGTCGGCGCCTCGCTGCGCAAGGCCAATCGGCGTCTGCCGAGGCTCTCGAATTCATCGCGCTCAATGTCGAAGGCAATCTCCTCGCCGCACATCAGGAAATCCAGAAACTCGGACTCCTTTATCCGCCGGGCGAATTGTCGCTGCAGCAGGTCTCCGCCGCGGTGCTGAACGTCGCCCGCTATGACATCGACGACCTGAAGAACGCTCTGCAAGCGAAGGATGCCGCGCGCGCCGCACGCACGCTCGAAGGTTTGAAGGCCGAAGACGCCGCCCCGCCGCTGGTGCTCTGGGTGCTGGCCACTGAGGCCAGAAGCCGCGCGCAACGCGCCGCCGCCTCCGTTCCGCCCTCGCAAAGTCAGCCTCCTAGGGGGTCGGCGTCCGGCGTCGCTCACGGCCGCTCCGCCCCCGCCTGCGGCGGGTCCCCCTCCGCTGTTCGCGCCGCCGCCTCCGTTCCGCCCTCGCAAAGTCAGCCTCCTAGGGGGTCGGCGTCCGGCGTCGCTCACGGCCGCTCCGCCCCCGCCTGCGGCGGGTCCCCCTCCGCTGTTCGCGCCGCCGCCTCCGTTCCGCCCTCGCAAAGTCAGCCTCCTAGGGGGTCGGCGTCCGGCGTCGCTCACGGCCGCTCCGCCCCCGCCTACGGCGGGTCCCCCTCCGCTGTTCGCGCCGCCGCCTCCGTTCCGCCCTCGCAAAGTGAGCCCCCTGGGGGGTCGGCGTCCGGCGTCGCTCACGGCCGCTCCGCCCCCGCCTACGGCGGGTCCCCCTCCGCTGTTCGCGCCGCCCTATTGCATGCGGCGCGGATCGATCGCATCATCAAGGGGTTGAGCAGTGGGGACGTTTGGGATGAATTCCTGCAACTTGCGTTGCGATTGACGAGAGCATGACGATGGATATCAAAAGCTACATGGAAACGCTCGGCCGCCAAGCGCGTGAAGCCTCGCGCGCGATGGCTAAGGCGACCACCGCAGCGAAGAATGCGGCGCTCCTTGCCATGGCGGCCGACATCCGCGCGCACCGTGACGAGCTTCTTGCCGCGAACGCCGAAGACGTCGCCGAGGCGAAGGCCAACGGGCTCGATCCGGCAATGCTCGACCGCTTGACGATCACCGCCAGGAGCGTCGAAGCGATGGCGCAAGGACTCGAGCAGGTAGCCGCGCTTCCCGATCCGATCGGCGAGATTTCGGACATGAAATACCGCCCCTCCGGCATCCAGGTCGGCAAGATGCGCGTGCCGCTCGGTGTCATCGGCATCATCTATGAAGCGCGGCCGAATGTGACGGCGGATGCCGCGGCGCTGTGCCTCAAGTCCGGAAACGCAGCGATCTTGCGCGGCGGCAAGGAAGCGATCCGCTGCAATCAGGCGATCGCCGCCTGTGTGCGGCGGGGCTTGACCGTCGCCGCTCTGCCGGAAACTGCGGTGCAGGTGGTGCAGACCACCGACCGCGCCGCGGTAGGCCATCTCGTGGCGATGCCCGAATACGTCGATGTGATCGTGCCGCGCGGCGGCAAGGGCTTGATCGAGCGCATCTCGAAGGAGGCGCGCGTGCCGGTGATCAAGCATCTGGACGGCAACTGCCACGTCTATATCGACACCGCCGCCGATCCGGGAAAAGCGCTGAAAATTCTGGAGAACGCCAAATGCCAACGGCTGGGTACTTGCAACACCGCCGAATCGCTGCTCGTCGCCCGCCCCGTCGCGGCCACACTGCTGCCGCAGCTGGCGGCGATGCTCATCCAGCACAGCGTCGAGATCCGCGGCTGCCCCGAGACCTGCGCGCTCGTGCCGCAGGCGAAACCGGCGACGGAGGAGGATTACTACACCGAATACCTCGCCGCGATCATCTCCTGCAAGGTGGTCGCCGACGTCGATGAGGCGATCGCCCACATCAACAAGTATTCCTCCGCGCACACCGAGGCGATCGTCACCGAAGACTACACCCATGCGATGCGTTTTCTGCGCGAGGTCGACTCGTCCTCCGTCATGGTCAATGCCTCGACGCGCTTCGCCGATGGTTTCGAATACGGGCTGGGCGCCGAGATCGGCATCTCGACCGACAAGTTCCATGCGCGCGGGCCGGTCGGCCTCGAGGGCCTCACTTCGCAGAAATGGATCGTCTTCGGCAACGGCGAAGTGCGGTCGTGAGCCCGCCCACCCCCAGCCCCGCCCTCTCGGGCGGGGAGACTTTGTGTGCCGTCCTGCCAGCGCCGAGCTTCAGCATCGGCATCCGCTGCAACGACGATGCGATCGCCGAGATCGTCTATCTCGAGCCGTGCCCCGAAATCAAGCCCTCCTCGGCGTTGGCGAAAGAGGCCGTGCGCCAGTTACGCGCTTATCTGAAAGACCCGCGCTTTCTCTTCTCGCTGCCGCTCGCCCTCGCCGGCACGGCCTTCCAGCGCCGGGTCTGGGCCGGTATTACGACCATTCCCGCCGGCGCGACGCAGACCTATGGCGAGCTGGCGCGCACGCTCGGCAGCAGCCCACGCGCCGTCGGCAATGCCTGCGGTGCCAATCCCTATCCCCTCGTCATCCCCTGCCATCGCGTCGTCGCCGCAGGCGGCAAGTTGGGCGGCTTCGCCCGCCAACGCGGCGGTTTCCTGCTCGAAGTGAAGCGCTGGCTGCTCGCGCATGAGGGAGCCTGATCGCGCACTCATCGACGAGTTCGTCGACAGTCTGTGGCTTGCCGACGGGCTGGCGAAGAACACGCTCGCCGCCTACCGTTCCGATCTCGCCCTGTTCGCCGCCTGGCTGGATGAGCGCCAGCGCACTTTGCTCGATGCGCAGGAAGCGGATGTCGACGCCTGGCTTGCCCACCTGCATCGGCGCAGCGAACGGGTTCGGCCGACGACGCTCAGACGCTTTCTGGCTTCCTTGCGGCGTTTCTACCGCTGGCTCATCGAACAAGGGCGACGCGCGCACGATCCGCTGCTCAACATCCAGCCACCGGTCGTCGCCGAACGTTTCCCGAAGACGCTGTCGGAAAAGAACGTCGAGGCGCTACTGGCCGCGCCGGACGTGGCAAAGCCGCTGGGCCTGCGCGACCGGGCGCTGCTGGAACTCCTCTACGCCACGGGCTTACGCGTCTCCGAGCTCGTGGCCCTCAAGCTCTTCAATCTGAGCCTCGACGACCGCGTCGTACGCACCTTCGGCAAAGGCGGCAAAGAGCGCCTCGTGCCGCTGGGCGAAGTGGCGGCCGAATGGCTGCAACGCTGGCTGCGCGAGGGACGGCCACGGCTCCTCAAGGGCCGCTCCAGCGATCACGTATTCGTCACCACGCGCGGCGTCGGCATGACGCGCCAGATGGCCTGGACGCTGATCAAGAAACATGCCGTGGCCGCCGGCATCCCGCGCGAGAAAATTTCGCCGCATGTGCTGCGCCATGCCTTCGCGACCCATCTCATCAATCACGGCGCCGACCTGCGCGTCGTCCAGCTTCTGCTCGGCCATGCCGACATCTCGACGACGCAGATCTACACCCACGTCGCTCGGGCACGGCTCAAGCAACTGCATGCGCAGCATCACCCGCGCGGCTGATCAAGCCCGCGCCCGCTCGATCTGCACGCCGACGCGCTTGACACCCTTGGCGATGCCGACCTTGGCGATCGACACCTTGACCCAGGGAGCGCGAAATTCGTCGAGCAGCAGCGCGATCACGAATTCACCCAGCGTCTCCAGCAGATTGAAATGGCGCTGGGCGAGTTCCTCGCGGATGCGCGCGATCACTTGCGCGTAGTCGATGGTCTTGGTGATGTCGTCGTCCTGCGCCGCCTCATCGGGCACGCCGAAGGTGAGCGACAGTTCCAGCGTCTGCGGCGCGACGCGTTCGCGCGCATAGATGCCGACATGAGCCTCGACGCGCATTTCCTCGATGAAGATGAAGTCCATGAAGCGGCCTCGAATAGAATGACGGGCATTCTATGGAATCCACCGCCCTTTACCTAATCCTCGGCTATCTGATCGGTTCGATCCCGTTCGCGGTGATCGTCTCGAAGCTCTTCGGACTTGCCGATCCACGCCGGCATGGCTCGGGCAATCCGGGCGCCACCAACGTGCTGCGCACCGGCAACAAGCTCGCCGCCGCACTGACCCTGCTCGGCGATGCGGCCAAGGGCTGGCTTCCGATGTTTCTCGCCGCGAAACTCGCGGCAAGCGGGACGGCACAGACGCTCGTCGGCCTCGCCGCTTTTCTCGGCCACCTGTTCCCGGTGTTTCTCAAGTTCAAGGGCGGCAAGGGGGTGGCCACCGCGCTGGGCGTGCTGATCGGCTTGGATGGCTGGCTCGCTTTCGGAGCAGCACTGACCTGGCTGGTCACTGCCATCATCACCCGCTATTCGTCGCTCGCCGCGCTCTTGGCGGCGTGCGTCGCAATGGCCCTGGCCTTCCTGCGTCACGGCAGCGACGCGGTCTCGCTCGTCATAGGCGCCATATGCCTCATCTTGATCTGGCGGCACAAGGCCAACATCGTGCGCCTGATCGAAGGTACGGAAAGCCGTATCGGCAATCGGACTAAGTCGTAGTCAACGGCCAGCGCGGCCGGACGACGAACGCACCGTTGTGCGCCCTGGCATCGACCAAACCAGCTTGCAGGCGCAGCGCGCCGGCGAAGGCGATCATCGCGCCATTGTCGGTGCACAAGGCCAGCTCCGGATAGCAGACGCGAATGCCCGCCTGGCCCGCTTCGAGATTCAGACGTTCCCGCAGCCGCCTGTTCGCGCCGACGCCGCCGGCGACGACCAGGGTTTTCAACCCGGTCACGCTGCAGGCGGCCAGCGCCTTCGTCGCCACGACCTCCGTCGCAGCTTCCTGGAACTCCGCGGCAAGATCGGCCTTGTCTTGCTCGGTGAGCGCTCGCTCGCGAACGGCAGTGAGCACCGCCGTCTTGAGGCCGGAGAAGCTGAACATGAAATCGCCGCTATTGATCATCGGGCGCGGCAGCTTGAAGCGGCCCGGCTTTCCCGTTTCGGCGAGCTTCGCGAGCGCCGGGCCGCCGGGGTAGCCCAGACCCAAGAGCTGCGCCGTCTTGTCGAAGGCTTCGCCAGCGGCATCGTCGAGCGATTCACCCATCAGCTCGTAAGCGCCCACTCCGGTCACGCGCATGATTTGGGTGTGGCCGCCGGAGACCAGCAGTGCGATGAAGGGGAAGGCGGGCGGATCATGCGCCAGCAGCGGCGAGAGCAGGTGGCCTTCGAGGTGATGGATCGGCAGCGCCGGAACCCCCAAGGCGAGCGCGAGACTCGCCGCGAAGCTCGCCCCGGTGAGCAAGGCGCCAGCAAGACCTGGCCCTGCTGTGTAGGCGATCGCGTCGATGTCCGCCCTCGCACACTGGCTCTCGGCCAGCACCTGCTCGAACAGTGGCACGAGACGGCGGATGTGGTCGCGCGAGGCGAGCTCGGGCACCACGCCGCCGTACGCTTCGTGCATGGCCACCTGCGAATGCACCGCATGGGCGAGCAAGCCGCGCACGCCGTCGTACAGGGCGACGCCGGTTTCGTCGCAGGAGGATTCGATGCCCAGCACCAACATCATGAAATTTTACTTTGACATCGGCGCCAAAATGGCTAGAATGCGCGGCTTTCATCACTTCAACCGATTAGGAAGCCACCGCATGCCCGGTATTCGCGTCAAGGAAAACGAGCCGTTCGAGGTCGCCATCCGCCGCTTCAAGCGCACCATCGAAAAGGCCGGCATACTCACCGAGCTGCGTTCGCGCGAGTTCTACGAGAAGCCCACCGCCGAGCGCAAGCGCAAGCTGTCTGCCGCGATCAAGCGCCACCACAAGCGCATCCGCAGCCAGCTCCTGCCGCCGAAGCTGTACTGATCCCTTTCCGATTTCCCGCGAAAACCGCCTATGTGGGCGGTTTTGGTGTTTGTCGAAGGAGATTCGCCATGAGCTTGAAGGAACGCATCCTAGATGACATGAAAACCGCTCTCAAGGCGAAGGAAACCGCGCGCCTGGGCGCCTTGCGCCTGCTCATCGCAGCGATCAAGCAGCGGGAAGTCGATGAGCGGATTCAACTCGACGATGCCGGGGTGATCGGTGTCATCGAGAAGATGATCAAGCAGCGCAAGGACTCGATCGCCCAGTATGAAGCCGCCAAGCGCCAGGATCTCGCCGACGCCGAGAAATTCGAGATCGAAGTCCTGTCGGCCTACATGCCTGAGCCATTGTCGGCCGACGAAGTCGCCGCCATCGTCGCGCAGGCGATCGCCGAATCGGGCGCCAAGGCAATGGCCGAGATGGGCAAGGTGATGGCGCTCGTCAAGCCCAAGATCGCCGGCCGCGCCGACATGGTCGAGGCTTCCAGGCTGGTGAAAGCCAAACTGTCAGGTCGATGAGCGGCGCATAATCGCGCCGATGATCCCGGAAAGTTTCATTCAGGAACTGCTCGCCCGCGTCGACATCGTCGATGTCGTCGAGCGCTACGTGCCGCTCAAGAAAGCCGGCGCCAATTACCAGGCCTGCTGTCCGTTCCATACCGAGAAGACGCCGTCCTTCACCGTGAGCCCATCGAAGCAGTTCTACCACTGCTTCGGCTGCGGCGCGCACGGCAGCGCGATCGGTTTTCTGATGCAATACAGCGGCCTCTCCTTCGTCGAGGCCGTCGAGGAGCTCGCCGGCTCGATCGGTTTGACCGTCCCGCGCGAAGTGAGTGTCCGCTCGCAGGAAAAAGTCCGCCAGCAGCCGCTCACCGAACGCATGGCGCGTGCCGCGCGCTTCTACAAGGAGCAGCTCAAGGCCAGCCCCAAAGCCATCGATTACCTGAAGGGGCGGGGACTGACCGGCGAGATTGCCGCGAAATACGGCCTGGGCTATGCGCCCGACGACTGGCAAGGGCTCACGCAAGTATTCGCCGACTATGCCGATCCGGCGCTGGTCGAATGCGGGCTCGTCATCGAGAACGAACAGGGCCGGCGCTACGACCGCTTCCGTGACCGCATCATGTTCCCGATCCAGGATGCGCGCGGCAACGTCATCGGCTTCGGCGGCCGCGTGCTGGGGTCGGGCGAGCCCAAGTATCTGAACTCGCCCGAGACGCCGCTGTTCCGCAAAGGCGAGGAGCTCTACGGATTGCCCCAGGCGCGGCAGGCAATCCGCGCCGAAGCTAGCGTCATCGTCGTCGAAGGCTATATGGATGTCGTCTCGCTCGCCCAGTTCGGTGTCAATAACGCGGTGGCCACCCTCGGTACGGCGACCACGGCCACGCATGTGCGGAAACTGCTGCGCCTTACGGACAAGGTGGTGTTCTGCTTCGATGGTGATGCAGCCGGGCGCAAGGCGGCCTGGCGTGCGCTGGAAGCCAGTCTCGAGGTGCTGGCAGACGACAAGCTGATAGGTTTTCTGTTCCTGCCGGCCGAGCACGACCCGGACAGCTTCGTCCGCGCCGAAGGAGCGGAGGCCTTCCGCCGGCTTGCCGCCCAGCCGACGACCCTGACCGAATTCTTCATGAGCGAGCTGAAATCCGGCGTCGATCTCACCACGCCCGAAGGGCGCGCCCGTCTCGTCCATGAGGCGAAACCGTTTTTGAAGAAACTGGCCGCCCCCCTCCTGCGCCTGCAGCTTGTCCGTGCGCTGGCCGAAGCTGCGCTGCTGTCGACGGCCGAAATCGAATCGCTGTGCGGCTTGAAACCGATACCACGTGGTCGGCTCGCACCGCCGCAGACGCGACAACGGCCTCGGCCTGCCGCGCTCGAGCGCACGCTGCTCCTCACCGTATTGCGCCGCCCTGAGCGTGCCGCGCGCCTGCCGCTCGAATTGATCTTGCGTGACAGCCCCGAAGGGGAGGCTTTATGGGCCATCGTCGCCGCGATCGAACAGGCCGCACTGCCGGTGGGAAATCTCGGTCTGCTGCTTGAACATTTCCGCGACAGCCCCCATGAAGCGATCATCGCGACGCTGGCGGCGGAAAGCGAAACGTTCGCCAGCGACGAAGGGGAGCTCGAAGCGGTTTTCGCCGATGCCGTCGAGCAGCTGCATCGTCGTGCGCTCTCCCGACAGATCGACCAGCTGACGGCCAAGGCCCGCGCCGGAACGCTCAGCCCCGAAGAGCGACGCCGACTGCCGGAGCTCCTTGCGCTCAAAAGGTCTTGATCTATAAAGTGTATAATTTAACGTTTCTCTGTGCCTGAAGTCGAACCATGTCCAAATCCGCCGCGAAGCAGACCAAGACGCCTACCCGCAAAACTGCCGCGAAATCCGTCAGCAAACCGGCCAAGGCCGGGGAGCAATCTGCTGCGAAAAAAGTGGTCAAGCCCATCGCTGCCGCAAAGCCCGTGCTGAAAAAAGCTGCGCCCGCCGCGCCAAAGCCGACGCCTAAGCCGGTGGGAAAGGCTACGGCCGCGGCTCATGAGGTCACTGAAAAAGCCACGAAAAAAGCCGCTCAGCCCAAGGTGCAGGACAACCCGGTCGCAGACTTCGCCTCTTCGCCCGCAAAAGAGCAGAACAAGGCCGCCGTCGCCGCTTCTCCCGCAGCCAGCGTCGTGCAGCCCTCCCCTGCCTCCGCCAAGCTTTCGGCCAAGGCCAAGAAGCTGCGCGACAAGCAGATGCTGGCCGCCTTCGAACAGGCGCAGCCGACGCTGGCAGATCTCGAATCGCGCCGCACGCGCCTGAAGACGCTGATCACGCTGGGCAAGGAGCGCGGCTATCTGACCTATGCCGAGATCAACGACCATCTGCCGGATGACATCGTCGATGCAGAGCAGATCGAGTCGATCATCAGCACCTTCAACGACATGGGCATCCAGGTCTATGACCAGCCGCCCGCTCCGGAAGAAATTTTGCTCGCCGAGCAGACCGCCGCGCCTGTCGATGCCGACGAAGCCGAGGAAGAGGCCGAACAAGCACTTTCCTCCGTCGATTCCGAGTTCGGCCGTACCACCGACCCGGTGCGCATGTACATGCGCGAGATGGGCACGGTGGAGCTCTTGACGCGCGAAGGCGAGATCGAAATCGCCAAGCGCATCGAGGAAGGCTTGCGCCACATGGTGCAGGCGATTTCGGCTTGCCCGACGACCATCGCCGAGATTCTCGACATGGCCGACAAGGTGGCCAAGGACGAGGTGCGCGTCGACGAGCTGGTCGATGGCCTGATCGACCCGAACGCCCCGGCCGAGGATCTCGAAGCCGAAGAAGCGGCTGACCTGGCCGAAGACCTTGGCGAAGAGCTCGACATCGACGACGAGGAAGCCGCCCAGGCGCGAGTCTCCGCCTCGCTGCTACAGCTCAAGAAGGATGCGCTGGAACGCTTCGCGGTGATCCGCCAGCTCTACGGCAAGCTGATGCAGACCTTGGCCAAGAAGGGCTCGCAGGACAAGGCGTATCTGAAGATCCAAAAGCAGATCAGCGAAGAACTGATGAACATCCGTTTCACCGCGCGCACCATCGAGCGCCTGTGCGATTCGGTGCGCGGCATGGTCGAGGCGGTGAGGAACCACGAACGCAAGATCCTCCACTTGTGCGTGGACAAGGCGCACATGCCACGCAACCACTTCATCAAGGTCTTTCCCGGCAACGAGACCAATCTGGAGTGGCTCAAGAACGAGGTGCAGTCGAAGCAGCCCTATGCCGCAGCGCTGATGCGCGCCGCACCGGCGATCCTCGAAGAACAGCAAAAGCTCATCGATCTACAGAACCGTCTCGGCATCCCGCTCAAAGAGCTCAAAGAGATCAACAAACAGATGTCGACGGGCGAAGCGAAGGCACGCCGCGCCAAGCGCGAGATGACCGAGGCGAACCTGCGCCTGGTGATCTCGATCGCGAAGAAATACACCAACCGCGGCCTGCAGTTCCTCGACCTGATCCAGGAAGGCAACATCGGTCTGATGAAGGCGGTGGACAAATTCGAATACCGCCGCGGCTACAAGTTCTCGACCTACGCCACCTGGTGGATTCGCCAGGCCATCACGCGCTCGATCGCCGACCAGGCGCGCACGATCCGCATCCCGGTGCACATGATCGAAACGATCAACAAGATGAACCGCATCTCGCGGCAGATCCTGCAAGAGACCGGCCAGGAGCCGGATCCGGCGACATTGGCGGAAAAGATGGACATGCCCGAGGACAAGATTCGCAAAATCCTCAAGATCAGCAAGGAGCCGATCTCGATGGAGACGCCGATCGGCGACGACGACGATTCCCATCTGGGCGATTTCATCGAGGACACGACGACGCTGGCGCCGGCGGACGCCGCGTTGTATGCCTCCTTGCGCGAGATCACCAAAGAAGTGCTCGACAGCCTGACGCCGCGCGAGGCCAAGGTATTGCGCATGCGTTTCGGCATCGAGATGAACACCGACCACACGCTCGAAGAGGTGGGCAAGCAGTTCGACGTCACGCGCGAGCGCATCCGTCAGATCGAGGCCAAAGCGCTCCGGAAGCTCCGTCACCCGTCGCGCTCGGAGAAGCTCAGAAGCTTCCTCGACGGCGCAGAGTAACGGCCTGTTCCTCGCTATAACAGGCCGTTGAAAAACGTCACGAGGATGGCCAGATGCAAGGCGTTTGGTGCGCAGCGACCGAAGTCTATCAATAAGATAGGCGAGGGAGCGACAACGAAGTTGCGGCGAAGGCTAACCTCGGTTTTGCCGAGGTTGAGCGAAGCGGCCGAAGCCAACACCGCGCAACGCGGAAGAACGCCCACCGCAGTAGTTTTTCAACGGCCTGATAAGCCGAGGCAGACGTATTTGATTTCGAGGAATTCCTCGAGACCGTATTTCGAGCCTTCGCGGCCGATGCCCGATTGCTTGACGCCGCCGAAGGGCGCCGCTTCATTGGCGATCAGGCCGACATTCACGCCGACCATGCCGTATTCGAGCGCCTCGGCGACACGCCACACCCTTCCCAGATCGCGGGCATAAAAATAGGCTGCTAGGCCATATTCGGTGGCATTGGCCAGCCGGATCGCCTCGGCCTCGTCCTTGAAGCTGAACAGCGGCGCCACCGGCCCGAAAGTTTCCTCGCGCGCGCAGCGCATCTCGGGCGTGACGTCGGCGAGCACCGTCGGCTCGAAAAAGGTGCCGCCCCGGGTGTGACGATGGCCGCCGGTGAGCACGCGCGCGCCTTTGGCCACGGCATCATCGATATGGGCCTCGACTTTGGCGAGCGCCTGGGCATCGATCAGCGGCCCAAGGCTTACGCCTTCCTCGGTGCCGGCGCCGACTTTCAGTTCGGCCACCCTTGCCGCGAGTTTGTGCGCAAACTCCTCGTAGACGCCTTCCTGGATCAGCAGCCGGTTGGCACAGACGCAGGTCTGGCCGGTATTGCGGTATTTCGACGCCATCGCCCCGGCCACCGCGGCATCGACATCGGCATCGTCGAAGACGATGAACGGCGCATTGCCACCCAGTTCGAGGGAAATCTTCTTCAGCGTCGGCGCACACTGCGCCATCAACATCCGGCCGACTTCGGTCGAGCCGGTGAAGGAGAGCTTGCGCACGGTCGGATTGGCGGTGAGCTCACCGCCGATGACCGGCGCGTTCGCGGCTGAAGCCGTGACGATGTTGAATACCCCGGCCGGGAAGCCGGCGCGCTCGGCCAGTACCGCCAGCGCCAACGCGGTGAGCGGCGTCTGCTCGGCGGGCTTCACCACCACGGTGCAGCCGGCGGCAAGGGCCGGGGCGACCTTGCGCGTGATCATCGCGCAGGGGAAATTCCACGGCGTGATCGCCGCACAGACGCCGACCGGTTGTTTGAGCACCAGCAGGCGCTGGTGGGCAGTGGTTTGGGGGATCACGTCGCCATAGGCGCGCTTTCCTTCTTCCGCGAACCATTCGACGAAACTGGCGGCATACAGCACTTCGCCCCGGGCTTCCGCCAAGGGCTTGCCCTGCTCGGAGGTCATCAAAAGCGCCAGATCGTCGGCATGGGCGACGATCAGATCAAACCACTTCCTCAGGATCGCGCTGCGCTGCTTGGCGGTCAGTTCGCGCCAGGCCGGCCAGGCCGCATTGGCCGCCTCGATCGCGCGGCGCGTCTCTATCGCGCCCATGTCCGGCACCTCGGCCAGCTTTTCGCCGCTGGCTGGATCGTAGACCGCCACGGTGGCGGCGCTGTCGGCGTCGATCCAGGCGCCGCAGATGAACGCCTGCTGGCGGAAGAGATCGGGATCGCGCAATTGCATGGTCTTGCTCCTTTTTTTCGTGGGCTCGATGATGAGTCTACCGGAACACAATCCTTACATGCGCTGGCTTTTTCCGCTCGCCCTGCTGCTCCTCGTCGCCGGCTGTGGAACGCTCACCCAGGTGCCGCCCGCATCCCGCAACGTCATTTGGGAAGACCGCCAGCCAGTCGATCCACGTGCCCATGAGGTGGTGATGTTCGCGCTGGGTTTGCTGGACACCGGCTATCGCTTCGGCGGCAAGAACCCGGACGCTGGCTTCGATTGCAGCGGCATGGTCAGCTATGTCTTCGAGAAGGCCGCCGGTATGCGGCTTTCTGGTTCGGCCGCCGACATCGCGCAACAGGGCCGGCCGGTGAATGGCGAGGGCTTACGCCCCGGCGATCTGGTGTTCTTCAACACCCGCAACCAACCCCATTCGCATGTCGGCATCTATGTCGGCAATGGGCGCTTCGTGCATGCGCCTTCGAGCAACGGCAAGGTACGCATCGACAGCCTCATGTCCGGCTGGTTCGCGACACGCTTCGAAGAAGCACGCAGCTATTTCGACTGAGCTTGTGAAAAAATTCGTCGCGAGCGGGCCGATGGCAAGACGCACGGAGCGCAGCGAACGAGACATCCATATAGGTAGGCGAGGGAGCGACAACGAAGTTGCGGCGAAGGCTCACTTTGGCTTTGCCGAGGTTAAGCGAAGCGGCCGAAGCCAACACCGCGCAACGCAGCCAGCGGCACGCGCAGCAGAATTTTTCACGAGCGCTGACGCAGGGCATTGCGCGCCACCCGATACACCGTGCCACATGGCAGCCGGATCGATTTTGGGCGGGTGAGATCGTGGTTGCGCCAGATCGCAGCGAGCCAGAATAGGCCGCCGAATGCGGCGCCTGCCAAGACGAACAGAAGTGCGACGAGGCCGAACAGATAAGGGCCGGCATAGAACGGCAACGCGCACAACAAGCCAGCGAGCGCGCCAAGCAGCGTGAAGCGCCAAAGTTCCCATACGCCATGCCGGCAACAGTAATACAGTGATGGCAGACCGACCACCAGCACGCTGACGAAGACACCCCACGCGCCACAGCCGGCAGCGCAACCTCCCTCACCCGGTCCCAACCAGAAGATCAGTCCAGCGAGCAGCCCCGCGGCACCAAACAGGGCTAGCATGACGCGACGCATTCCATCCCTCCTCCCCCGGCAGATTTTCCAGGCTATGGCCGGGATGGAGGGATTGTGCCACGGGTTGGATGTCGCTCAGTAGACCGTCACCGGTTGCCAGCCTTCCGGGCAATAGGGCACATTCGGATAGTAGGCTTGATAGCTCTGGCAGAACCAGGCGGTACGCGGCGGAAGGGGTGGTGGCGGCGCCACGACCACCGCCGGGGCGGCGACGACCGGCCGCGGTGGCATGATCGCAACGAGGGCGCTGCCCAGCGCGATCCCGCCCAGCAGCCAGGCCAGTGGCGCGGCACGATGCAGGTGATGGTGGTGATGCTCGACCGGTGGTCCATAGTAACGCCCATGACCGTGCGGACCGGCCTGCGCGGGCAGGGAAGTCGCCAGTAGGGCGGCGGCGGAAGCGATGGCGAGTTTTTTCATGGGGGCTACCTCCTGCTCCCTACAACGCCGTCCCGCCACGAGCTGCTGACAATGGATTTGTAAGGTTTTGTGTCATAGCCCGTGCTGCCTGAACCAGGCGATGAGTCGCTGCCAGCCATCCTCGGCCGCATCCTTCCGATAGGTCGGACGGTAATCGGCATGGAAGGCGTGGCCCGCCTCTGGATAGATCACGATCTGCGAGCGTCCGCCCGCCTTTGCAAGCGCTGTTTTCATCGCCTCGACATCGTCGAGCGGGATGCCCTGATCCTTGCCGCCGTAAAGGCCGAGCACTGCGCCCTCGATTTCGCCGGCAATATCGAGCGGCCATTGCGGCGTGCGTTCATTGACCTCGCCGTCGATGCGGCCATACCAGGCGACGGCCGCCTTGACGTTCGGATTGTGAGCGGCATACAGCCAGGTGATGCGGCCACCCCAGCAAAAGCCGGTGATGCCCAACCGGCCCGGATCGCCGCCGTTCTTCGCCGCCCAGGCTGCACAGGCATCGAGATCGGCCAGCACTTCCTTGTCCGGCACTTTCGCGACGATCGCCGAGAGGATCTCCTGCACATTGGTCATCTTCTTCGGATCGCCATGACGGAAAAAAAGCTCCGGCGCGATCGCCAGATAACCGAGCTTGGCGAGCCGCCGGCAGACGTCGGCGATGTATTCATGCACGCCGAAGATTTCCGAGACGACGAGGATGGTCGGCAGGTTTTGGCCGCCTTCGGGCTGCGCCCGGTAGGCCGGCAGCTCGCCCACCCGGATTTCGCCGGCAGCCAGCCCACTACTGTCGGTTTTGATCGCACTCTGCGCGATGACCGGCTGGACGGCCAGCGCGAAGCCGGCACCGAGCGCAGTGGCGACGAAGCCACGACGATCCAGCTTCGCGGCCGGTAACAGGCTGTCGAAATCGGGGTTATCGCTTTTCTTCATGGGGTTCTCCTCTCTCCGCTGGATGCTTCATGAATCTGGGTTCAGATCAGCACGATATCGTACTGCTCCTGCGTATAACTCGGCTCGGCCTGCAACGACACATCCCGGCCGATGAAATCGGAGAGCATCGCCAGCGCCTGCGATTCCTCGTCGAGAAACAGGTCGATCACCGCCGGTGAGGCGAGCACGCGCATTTCGCGCGCATCGAACTGGCGAGCCTCGCGCAGCAGCTCGCGCAGGATTTCATAAGCAACGGTCTGCGCGGTCTTGACGACACCGCGTCCGCCGCAGGTCGGGCAGGGTTCGCAGAGGATCTGGGCGAGCGATTCGCGGGTGCGCTTGCGGGTCATCTCGACCAGGCCGAGCTGGGTAAAGCCGTTGACCGTGATGCGCGTGTGGTCGCGTGCGAGCGCCTTGTTCAGCTCGGCGAGCACGGCGCTGCGATGCTCGCTCGATTCCATGTCGATGAAATCGACGATGATGATGCCGCCGAGATTGCGCAGCCGCAGCTGGCGCGCGATGGTCTGCGCCGCTTCGAGGTTGGTCTTGAAGATCGTGTCGTCGAAATTGCGCGCACCGACGAAGGCGCCGGTATTGACGTCGATGGTGGTGAGCGCCTCGGTCTGGTCGATGATCAGATAGCCGCCGGACTTGAGATCGACGCGCCGCGCCAGCGCCTTCTGGATCTCGTCCTCGACGCCGTAGAGATCGAACAGCGGCCGCTCGCCAGTGTAGTGGGTCAGCAATGGCGCCAGCTGCGGCATGAATTCCTGCGCGAAGGCGAGCAGCTTGTGGAAGTTCTCGCGCGAATCGACGAGGATGCGGGTCGTCTCCGCACCGGCCAGATCGCGCAGCACGCGCTGGGCGAGGTTGAGGTCGTGGTGCAGCACCATCGGCGCGTTGCCGTTTTGCGCCCGGTGGCGGATTTCCTGCCAGAGGCGGCGCAGATAGGCGATGTCGGCGGCAAGCTCCTCGTCGGAAGCATTCTCGGCCATCGTGCGCACGATGTAGCCACCGGCCTCGTCCGGCGGCAACAACTGCTGGATGCGCTCGCGCAGCCGCTCGCGACCGGCTTCGTCTTCGATCTTTTGCGAAATGCCGATGTGCCTTTCCTGCGGCAGATAGACCAGCAGCCGGCCGGCGAGCGAGATTTGCGTCGACAGGCGCGCGCCCTTGCCACCGATCGGGTCTTTGAGCACCTGCACCATCAGCGTCTCGCCTTCGCGGATCAGGCGTTCGATCGGCCGCCCGTTGCCGTTCTTCTCGCCGAAGATGTCGGCGACGTGCAAAAAGGCGGTGCGCTCCAGGCCCACCTCGACGAAGGCCGACTGCATGCCGGGCAGCACGCGCACGACGCGGCCGAGATAGACGTTGCCGACGATGCCGCGGCCGCCGGCCCGCTCGATGTGCAGCTCCTGCACGGCGCCTTGCAGCATCAGCGCGACGCGCGTCTCCTGCGGCGTGATGTTGATCAGGAATTCTTCGCTCATATCGGATAACCAAGATCGCGCAACAGGAGCGCCGTCTCGCACAGCGGCAAGCCGGCGATGCCGGAGAAACTGCCGCGGATTTCCGCGACGAAGATCGCCGCGCGCCCCTGGATGCCGTAGGCGCCCGCCTTGTCGTGCGGCTCACCGGTCGCGACATAGCGGCGCATCTCCGCATCGGTGAGCTCACGGAAGCGTACTTCGCTGATCGATAAGCGCGATTCGATGCGCGCCTGATAGGCTACCGCCACCGCCGTCAGCACGCGGTGGGCGCGGCCGGACAGGCGGCTCAGGATCGCCAGCGCGTCGGCAGCGTCACGCGGCTTGCCGATGATTTCGCCGTCGAGATCGAGGGTGGTGTCGGCGGCCAGCACGATGCGTTGCGGCAGATGGCGCAAGGCCTGGAGCCGCTGGCCGAAACGCGCCTTGGCCAGCGCCACGCGCAGCGCATACGCTTCGGGCGCTTCACCGGGCAATGCTTCCTCGCTGATCTCGGGGTCGCTGCGCGGTCCGCCGCGGAACGGCAGCAGATCGAAGCGCACGCCGATCTGCGTCAAGAGCTCACGCCGGCGCGGGCTTTGCGAGGCGAGATGGATGCGCGCATCGAGCGTAGCCATGTCATTCGCGGTGGTAGGGATGGCCGGCGTTCAGGCTCGCGGCGCGATACAAGGCCTCGGCCAGCACCACGCGCGCCAGACCATGCGGCAGCGTCAGCGACGATAGACGCAAGGTTTCGTGAGCGGTGTCTTTGAGCGCCGGATCGAGGCCATCGGGGCCACCGATCAGCAAGGCGACATCGTCGCCGCCGCTCATCCATTCGGCAAGCCGGCGGGCGAGCGAGCGCGTGTCGAGCGCTGCGCCGCGCTCGTCGAGCACGACGCGGCGGCAGCGGACAGGCAGCGCCGCTGCGATGCGTTTCGCTTCCGCCGCCATCATGGCAGCCACCGTCTTGCCGGTGCTGCGCGGTTCGGGCCTGATTTCGATGAGTTCCAGCGGCAACTCGCGCGGCATGCGTCGCGCGTATTCGGCGAAGCCGGCGTTCATCCAGTCCGGCAGGCGTGTGCCCACGGCGACCACGACGAGTTTCACGCCTGCCGGGCGGCCGGCGCAGCGCGCTTGGGCCGGGTCTGCCAAAGCGATTCGAGGTCGTAATAGGCGCGCGTCTTCGGCAGCATCACATGGCAGACGAGATCACCGCAATCGACCAGCACCCAGCTGCCTTCCTCCTCGCCTTCGACGCCGAGGATCTCACCGCCGGCGGCGCGCACTTTCTCCTCGACGTTTTTCGCCAGCGCGCGCACCTGGCGGGTGGAATCGCCCGTGGCGATGACGATGCGCCCGAACAGCTCGGAGAGCTTACGGGTGTTGATGACCTCGATGTCCTTGCCTTTGACGTCTTCGAGCGCCGTGACGACGATGCGCTGCAATTTGCGGATGTCCATGAATCAGTCGCGATAAAGGTGATGGCGGCGAATATAGTCGAGAACCGCCGGCGGCAGCAATTCGAGGAGCCTAGCGTCGGACGCGCCGGCAGCGATCAGCCTCCGCACCTCGGTGGCCGAGACGGTACCGGCGATGAGCTCGAAGGCATGGATGCCGCCGGCAGGCGCATGCGAAAAATCGGCGCTGGAAAGACGGCAGCGGCCGAAGAGATCGGCAAGCTGGCCGGACAGCCCCGTCAGCGGAAAGCCCGGCCGGGTCGCCACTGCAATGTGGGCAAGCCGGAGAATGTCCTCCCAGCGGTGCCACTTGGGCAGCCCATAAAAGGCATCGGCGCCCATCAAGAGCACCAGCGGCCGATCGGAGCCATAGTGCCGGCGCAGGCGCTCGAGCGTATTCACCGTGTAGCTCGGCAGCGCGCTCTTCGCCTCGCTGTCGTCGAGCTGATAGCGCGGCTCACCGGCGATCGCCAGCCGCACCATCGCCAGCCGGTCCTCGACGCTCGCCCGGGGCGGGGCACGATGTGGCGGATGGCCGGCAGGAATCCAGCGCACCTTGACCAGCCCCAGCCGGTCGAGCGCGGCCAAGCCTAGCGCGAGATGCGCCCGATGCACCGGATCGAAGGTGCCGCCCATGATGCCTACGGCATCATTGCTGGCGGTGCCGAGCGGCTCAAGCATGCGTTGCGTCGGCGGCCGTGAAGATGTCCCGGTAGCTCGCGTAGATGCTCGCCGTCAGCACCGGCGCGACGAGGAAGACGAGGACCATGCGCAGCACGACGAACGCGGCGGAGAGCGCCATGCCGGAGATCTGCGCCACGAGAATCAGGATGAAGCCGGGCAGGATGCCGGCGACAATGATGGCCGCCAGCGAGAACATCACCATCGCGCGCCAATTGCGCAAGGAAGCGACGGTGCTGAAAAACAGTGATTTCGCCGGCGTGACGCTATCCCAGCCGACCAGGAAGGGCGCGAACCAGAAGGCGATGATCAGCGGCGTGGCCAATAACAGCACTTGCGCGAGTTTGCCGAGTACTGCCGCCTGCATGGCGGGATCGACCGGGGCATCGGGCGCGTCGGACAGCAGCGCGTTCGCGAAAGGGTCTTCGCCGCCGCCGATCAGGGTCGCGAACAGCACGACCAGCAGCGCGCCAGCAAGTTGCAGTCCGCCCAGTCGCAGCAGCGCGGGAAAGTTGTTGTCACGGCCGGAGAGCCCGGCGAGCAGCGCTCTCTTGCTTGGAGGCTGTTGCCGGTCGACGATGCGGCAAGCATTGGCGACGGTCAGCGTCATCGCCGGCAGCAGCACTGGCAGCAACACGGGTCCGATCAGCGGCAGCAGCGCGAACAGCTGCACGGCGAGCAGATAGACGAGCGTGACGGCCGTGATCAACGGCGGGTTGCGGCGAAACAGCCGGAACCCTTCGAACAGCCAGAAAACGCCGCGGGCCGCGGGCAGGAGACGCGCTTGCATGGCCCAGCGCGGTGACTCAGAAAGTGTGGATGACCCACATCGGCACGGACATCCCCTTGTCGACGATCGCGGCATCCACCGGCGCGAAGGTGCCGGTGCCGGTGCGATCGACGAGGTAATAAGGCTTGCCGTGCGCCGGCGTCACCTTGATCATGTAAAGCCGTCCGTTGATCCGGAATTCCTCGACCTTGTCCTCCCCCTGCTTGCGGATCGTCACCTGGGGCTCGAGCGTGGCGTCGTCGATGAGGCCGGGCGGAGGGGGCGGCGGCTCAGGCAGCGGCTCGAGCGCAGGCTTCGTCTGGGCAAAGACAGTAGCAAAGCAACCCAGCGCAAGAAGCGCGAGGGCATTACGAAGCGGGTGAAATTTCATGGACTACCTTTCATCACGCGGCGAGGCGGTGCTCGATCGCAGCGCGGCACAGATCAGGAATGTAAGCACCCTCGTCGAGGGAGGGGAAATAAAGATCGAAGCCGCCGCCTTCGACCCGCACGTCGGAAAGATCGGCCTCCTCCGGCAGGCCCAGAGCGGCGACCGGAATCGCGATTTCGCCATCACCTTGCAACGAGAGCACGAGGCGACGCAAGACACGGTCGTAACGCGCGGCGACGGCTCGCGGTTCGCGACGACGCAGCGCCTCGCCGCGCTCGAAGGCGCGCGCGATGGCTTCGTCAAGCGGTTCCATGCATCCGTCTCCAGGCTTCGCACAACATCGTTTGGTTGGCCGCGATGGCGCAGGTCAATTCCTTCAATACGTCGGGACGAATGCCGAAAGCAGAGATTGGCAGCGGCATCCCGCCTGCGCAGTTTAACCCAGATTGTCCATTAGACCGGGCTGATTCGCCATGAGCATTCGATACGATCATTTCAACGCCCTACGCGGCGGTTTTCGAGCTGCGGGCGGCATTTTTGCGCCCCCGCTCCTCGCCAATAAACATGGTTATTGGCTCGTCGCGGAAACGCAAACCTGCTCGCCCTCGCCTTCGAAACCCGCTCGCGTTCCAATGGACAATCTGGGTTTAAGGCAATTTTCGCCCGGCCGCCCGGGCCCGACGACATGCACATGAGGCGGGGGATGGTCGAGCGAGTACATCATGATGCGCCAGCCCGCGATGCGCAGCAACGTGCCCATCAGAGATTGAGCAGCAGATCGTGTTCGGCCGGAATACGCTCGAAGCCGCGCCCTTCGTAGTGCCGGAAGATCGCCGCGACGATCTCTTCCGGCTCGTCGATGATCTGGATCAGCTCCATGTCTTCCGGGTTGATCATGCCTTCTGCCACGAGGCGGCCGCGGAACCAGTCGATGAGCCCGTCCCAGAAGCCGTTGCCGACGAGAATCAGCGGAATGCGCGGCGACTTGTTGGTCTGGATCAGCGTCAGCGCCTCGACCAGCTCGTCGAGCGTGCCGAAGCCACCGGGCATCACCACATAGGCGCTGGCAAAGCGCACGAACATGTACTTGCGGGCGAAGAAGTGACGGAAGGTCTGCGAGATGTCCTGATAGGGGTTGGCTTTCTGCTCCATCGGCAGCTGGATGTTCAGCCCGATCGACGGGCTCTTGCCGAAGAAGGCGCCTTTGTTGGCGGCCTCCATCACACCTGGACCGCCGCCCGAGATCACCGAAAACCCGGCATCGGACAAGAGCCGCGCGATGCGCTCGGTCATCCGATACCACGGCGAATCGGGCTTGATGCGTGCGGAGCCGAAGATCGACACCGCCGGACGCACCGCTGCCAGACGCTCGGTCGCCTCGACGAACTCTGACATAATGCCGAATACCCGCCAGGCCTCGCGCGCCGAATCGGCGGGTGCGGCCAGCCGGGGATCGGCGATCTTCGGCAATTTGTCTTTCGCGCTCATTTCTTCCGCATGCTCCTGCTCGTAGACGGTTCGTCGTATTTATACCGCGCTTTTCACGCCCTGCCCGATCTGAAAAGCCGCACTGGCCAGCCCACCGGGGCAATCTATGGCGTGATCAACATGCTGCGCCGCCTCGTCAATGACTATCCACAGGCGACACGGCGCGCCGTCGTCTTCGACGCCAAGGGCAAGACCTTTCGCGAGGACTGGTATCCGGAATACAAGGCGCACCGGCCGCCGATGCCCGAAGAGCTCGTCGCTCAGATCGAGCCGCTGCATGCGCTCATCCGCGCGCTCGGCTGGCCGCTTCTGTGCATCGAAGGGGTGGAAGCCGACGACGTGATCGCCACGCTCGCCACACAAGCCGCCGCGCAAGGAGAAGACTGCGTGATCTCCACCGGCGACAAGGATTTGGCCCAGCTCGTCGATCGCCACATCACGCTGGTCAATACCATGACGAACGAAAAGCTCGACGTTCCCGCCGTAGAGGAAAAGTTCGGCGTGCCACCGCAACGCATCAATGATTATCTGGCGCTCGTCGGCGATGCGGTCGACAACGTGCCGGGGGTGGCCAAGGTGGGCCCCAAGACCGCGGCGAAATGGCTGCAGCAATACGGCTCGCTCGATGCCCTCATCGCGCATGCCGATGAAATCGGCGGCGTGGTCGGCGAAAACCTGCGCAAGCACCTCGACTTCCTGCCGCTGGGCAGAAAGCTCGTCACCGTCGTGCGCGATCTCGATCTGCCGGCGCTCGATCTTACGCCCACGGCGCCGGACATCGACAAGCTCAGGGCGCTGTATGCCGAACTCGACTTCAAGAGCTGGCTTGCCGAGCTGGACAGCAGCAAAGCCGGCGCGGCCGAGACGGCACCGGCGCCACTCGATCCCGCCCACCCCGACCGCTCGGCTTACGAATGCATCCTCACCGAGGCGCAGCTCGATGCGTGGCTGGCGCGCATCATGAGCGCCGAGCTCGTCGCCTTCGATACCGAAACCACGGCGCTCGATCCGATGGCCGCGAAACTCGTCGGCCTGTCGTTTGCCATCGCGCCGGGCGAGGCCGCCTATTTGCCGCTTAGCCACAGTTACGCCGGCGCACCCGCACAGCTGCCACTCGAGGCGACGCTGGAAAAGCTTCGCCCCTGGCTCGAATCGGCGCAGCACAAGAAGCTCGGCCAGCACCTCAAGTACGACCGCCATGTGCTGGCCAATCATGGCATCGACCTGTGTGGCGTGCATGACGACACGCTGCTCGAATCCTATGTGCTCGAAGCGCACGAATCGCACGAGCTCGGCGCATTGGCCAAACGCCATTGCGGGCTCGCGACGATTTCCTACGATGAGCTCACCGGCAAGGGTGCTAACCGCATCTCCTTCGCGCAGGTGCCGATCGAGCGCGCCACCGCCTA
Source organism: Sulfuricystis multivorans (assembly GCF_003966565.1). NCBI lineage: Bacteria > Pseudomonadati > Pseudomonadota > Betaproteobacteria > Nitrosomonadales > Sterolibacteriaceae > Sulfuricystis > Sulfuricystis multivorans. The sequence goes on from NZ_AP018718.1 coordinate 2,463,055, forward strand.
TGCCGCCGAGGATGCCGATGTGACGCTGCGGGTGCATCGCGTGCTCGCCCCACGTCTTGCCGCCGAAGAAAGGCTCGAGCGCCTCTATCGCGAGATCGAGCTGCCGGTCGCCGAAATCCTCTTCCGCATGGAGCGCCATGGCGTGCTGATCGACACCCGGTCGCTGGCCGAACAAAGCGACGCGCTCGGCCGCCGGCTCCTCGAAATCGAAGCCGAGGCCCATATGCTCGCCGGCCAGCCGTTCAACCTCAACTCGCCGAAGCAGCTCGGCGAAATCCTCTTCGAGCGACTCAAGCTTCCGGTGCTGAAGAAAACCCCTTCGGGCGGCCCTTCGACCGACGAGGAGGTGCTCGCCAGGCTCGCCGAGGATTACCCGCTGCCCAAACGCCTGCTCGAACACCGCAGCCTGGCGAAACTGAAGGGCACTTACACCGACAAGCTGCCGAAGATGGTCAATCCCGTCACCGGTCGCGTGCATACGAGCTTCTCGCAGGCCGTGGCGGTGACTGGCCGGCTTGCCTGTGCCGATCCGAACCTGCAAAACATCCCGATCCGCACTCCGGAGGGCCGCAAGATCCGCGCCGCCTTCATCGCCCCGCCGGGGTGCCGTCTGGTGAGCGCCGATTATTCACAGGTGGAGCTCCGGATCATGGCGCATCTGTCCAATGATGCGGGGCTACTCGACGCCTTCGCCCGCGGCGAAGACATCCACCGCGCCACCGCCGCCGAGGTGTTCGGCGTGACCCCCTTGGAGGTGACCAGCGAACAGCGCCGCGCCGCGAAGGCGATCAACTTCGGCCTGATCTATGGCATGAGCGCCTTTGGACTGGCCAAGCAGATCGGCATCGAGCGTGGCTTGGCCCAGGCCTATATCGACCGCTATTTCGCGCGTTATCCAGGGGTGGCGCGTTACATGGAACAAACCCGCACAAAGGCGCGCGAGCAGGGCTTCGTCGAAACGGTGTTCGGTCGAAGGCTTTGGCTGCCGGAGATTCGCTCAGGAAGCCAAGGGCGCCGCCAGGCTGCGGAACGCGCCGCGATCAACGCGCCGATGCAGGGCACCGCGGCAGACTTGATCAAGCTGGCGATGATCAACGTGCAGAACTGGTTGGATGCGGAAAAGCTGCGCTCGGTCCTGATCCTGCAAGTGCATGACGAGCTGGTGCTCGAAGTGCCGGAAGACGAGCTCGAAGTCGTGAAAGAGGCCTTGCCGAAGCTGATGAGCGGAGTGGCCAAGCTCGCCGTGCCGCTCGTCGCCGAAGTCGGCGTAGGCCGCAACTGGGACGAGGCGCATTGAGCTGATCGCGACGCTGGTGGAGCTCGATCAAAGTCCCGATTCATCCAACATGTTACGGGCATCCTTGATCACTTCATCGAGCTGCTGCTCGTCCAGCATCAAGTAGTCGAGGACGTTCGCTCCACGCTTTTGCCATTCGATACTGGGTGAAACCCTATATGTCTCGCTTTCGATGTACTGCGCCAGCAGCGCGAGAGCAATCAGGTTAAGCGACTCAGACGGTAGATGGGAGGTGAAAACATCCAAGTCGTGATGCTGGGCGATGGCTGCACGGATATGCTCCGGAAGCTGCCAGCCTTTGGCGAGTAGGGCGCCTACCAGCGCGTGGTTGGTACCAAGCTCGGCATCCTCGACGTCCGTGAAACTGCGGTTCATTTCGGAATTTGCCATGCGCAGCACCTCCTTATAGTTCGGAAAGCGACGCATCAGCAAAGGGATGCCAGCGTTGTGGAAAAGGCCGAAAAGATGGGCGTCCTCCTTGGTGGCGCAGTCCAGCACTTGTGCCAGGTAAGCAGCGACGAGGGCGGTTCGCGCGGCTTCGTCCCAGAAGCGATCCAGCCCCTGGGTGGGTACGGCATTGCGAAGGGCAAGGCTCATCACCAGGGTGCCGATGTTCTTCATGCCGAGCATGCTGACGCCGTGTTCGATCGAGGTGACCTGCCGCCGTAGCCCAAAGAAGGGTGAGTTGACCGTCTTCAGGACGGCGGCGGCGAGGCCCACGTCAGTGGAAATGAGCTGGCTGATACGCCGTAAGTCGGGTTCATCCTTGCCGCGCTCCTCCAGAACTGCGTTGACGATGGCAGGGCGTGGCGGGATGGCCACGCCAGCGATGATTTTCTCGGCTTCCGCTTGGGAAAGATCGGCCATGATGTTCGAAATCGTGACGAGATGGTCGAAAATGGAATGCTTACAACGTTCAACCGTCACTGACGGCTTTGCATGCACCCTATTGCCCCGGATTATCCGTTAAACCAGAACGAGGTCAAATCCGGTCGTTGCATTCCGCATTCGTCGAAAAGGACCGTTGCCCCATCACTCCGTCCTGAGCGCCTCGACCGGATCGAGCCGGGCGGCATTGCGCGCCGGCAGCACGCCGGCAGCAAGCCCGATGGTGACGGCCACACCCTCGGCGAGTAGGACGAAAGACAGCGGGGTTTGTACCGGCAGCGCTGGGAAAATGAGATGCGCGAGCCAAGCGATGCTTGAACCCGCGAGCAGCCCCATGAGCCCTCCCGTTGCGGCGAGCGCGATCGCCTCGGCGAGAAAAATGCCGAGGATGGTGCGCTCGCGGGCGCCCAGCGCTTTGAGCAGGCCGATCTCGTTGGTGCGCTCGGTCACCGCGATGGTCATGATCGTGACGATGCCCACCGCCCCGACCAAAAGCGAAATGCCGCCCAAGGCGCCGACCGCCAGCGTCAGCACGTTGAGGATCTTGGACAGCGTCTTGAGCATGTCCTCTTGTGTCGTCAGCGTGAAATCCTCGCGGCCGTGCCGTGCCGCCAGCGCCGTCTTCACGCCCGTCGCGACATCATTGGCGACCAGCCCTTCGCGATAGGTGAGATGGATGCGCATCAATCCTGCGCGGTTGTAGAGCTCGAGCGCCCGCGCGGTGGGAATGAATACCGTGTCGTCGAGGTCCATGCCGAGGAACTGGCCTTTCGGCGCGGCCACACCGATGATGCGAAACTGCATGCCGCCGATGCGGATGCGCTGGCCGAGCGCCGGGTCGCTGCCGAACAGTTCCTGTTTGAGCTTCGGCCCGAGCACGGCGAGCGGGCGGGCATGCTCGAGATCTTCGTCCGGCAGGAAGCTGCCGCTTAGCATCGTCATCTTCATGATTTCCAGCGTGCCGGGGCCGACGCCCTGCACCGTGGTGCGGCGCAGCCGGCCGTTGGCGGCGACTTCCGAATTGCCCCAGACGTTCGGCGTCACCGCGACGATGCCTGGGACGCGCGCGAGGGCTTCGGCATCCTCGAGCGTGAGCAGCCGCACCGTGGTCTGCAGGCCGCCGGGCCCGCCGGAGGCACGGGTCTTGCCCGGCGCGATCTCGATGACATTGGTGCCGAACTGCGTGAATTCTTCGAGCACGAAGCGATGCACGCCCTCGCCGATGCTGGTGAGCAGGATCACCGCCGCGATGCCGACGGCAATGCCCAGCAGCGTGAGGAAACTGCGCATGCGATGGGCTAGGAGCGCACGCGCCGAGAGCGAAAGCAGGTCGCGGGCGAGCATGATCAGCGTTTCATCAGGGCTTCGACCGGGTCGAGCCGCGCGGCGCGGTTCGCCGGCAGCACGCCGAACAGGAGCCCGGTTGCGAGCGCGGTGATCAACGCGGCGATCACCGCCCAGTCGGGCGGATAGGCCGGCAGCACGGGCAGCGCGCGGCGCAGCGCGAATGCGCCGGTCTGGCCGAGCAGGAAGCCAACCAGCGCGCCGGCGGCGGAAAGCAGCGCGGCTTCGGCGAGGAAGGCGCTGCGAATCGCCGCGTTTTCCGCCCCCAGCGCCTTGAGCAGCCCGATCTCACTGGTGCGCTGCGCCACCGCCACCAGCATCACATTCATCACCAGGATACCGGCCACCGCGAGGCTGATCGCGGCGATCCCGGCCACCCCATAGGTGAGCGTGGCAAGGATGCGATCGAAGGTGGCGAGCACCGCATCCTGCGTGATCACGGTGACGTCTTCCTCGCCGTCGTGGCGCGCCTTGAGGATGGCAAGCACCTGTGCCTTCGCCTGCTCGATCAGCGAACGGTCCTTCGCCTCGACGAGGATGCGAAACAGCGTGTTCGAATTGAACATCGCCAAAGCGACGGCCACCGGCACGATGACGATCTCGTCGGCATTCATGCCCAGGCCCTGGCCGCTTTGCGCCAGGACGCCGATCACGCGCATGCGCCGATCGCCAATGCGCAGCACCTGGCCGATCGCTGGTGTGGCGCCGAACAGCTCGGTCTGGATCTTCGCGCCGATCACGGCCACGCCGGCATTCGGTTCCTCGGCGGGCAAAAAGCGGCCCTGAGCGAGCGCCATGCGCCTCAATTTCAGGTAGTCGGCATTGGTGCCGACGAGGGTGACGTCGCGCAGCTTGCCATTCCAGACGGCTTCCGACGTGCCCACGGCGATCGGCGCGGTACGCAACACCGCCGGGGCGCGTGTCAGGGCCTGGCCGTCCTCGACCGTCAGATCGCGCGGCGTGTTGGTGATCGCATTCACCGGATTGAAGCCGCCAGTCTCGGAACGCCCCGGCAGGACGATCACCAGGCTGCTGCCCAGCGAAGCGAACTCATTGACCACATAGCGGCGCGCGCCATCGCCCAGCGCCGTGAGCACCACCACGGCGGCCACCCCGATCGCCATCGCCAGCACCATCAGGAAGGTGCGCAGCGGATAGCCGGCGGCGGCCCGCGTGGCGAAGCGCAGAGTGTCAGCCGGCTTCATCGACGATCTTGCGCCCGTCCTGCATCACGATGCGCCGCCGCGCCCGGGCGCCGAGGCTTCCATCGTGGGTGACCATGATCAGCGTCACGCCATTGGCGTTGAGCGTCTCGAGTAGATGCACGACCTCCTCGCCGGTGGCGTGATCCAGGTTCCCGGTCGGCTCGTCGGCGAGGATCAGCGCCGGCCGCATGATCGTCGCGCGCGCGATGGCAACCCGCTGGCGCTGGCCGCCCGAGAGCTGGTCGGGACGGTGGTCGGCGCGGTGGGCGAGACCGAAATCCTCCAACGCCTTGGCAACGCGCGCGACGCGCTCGGCCGGAGGGACGCCGGCCAGCATCAATGGCAGTGCGATGTTTTCCGCCGCCGTGAGCCGCGGCACGAGATGAAAGCTCTGGAACACGAAACCGATCTTCTCGCATCTGACGCGTGCCCGTTCGTCGGCGGAAAGTTCAGTCACATCGCGGCCTTCGAGCCGGTAAGTGCCGGCATTGGGCCGGTCGAGGAGCCCCAGGAGATTGAGCAGCGTCGATTTTCCCGAGCCCGAGGCGCCCATCACTGCGACATATTCGCCCGCTTCGACGACGAGATCGAGGTTCGCCAGCGCATGCACTTCGCTGTCACCGAGGCGAAAGATGCGCTCGATGCCGACAAGCTCGATCAAGGGCATCACTTGCCCCCGGCGGCGGATTCTTCGACGACGTACGCGCCGGGCTTGACACCCTCCTTCTCGAGCGAGAGCACGATGCGGCTGCCGGCGCTCAAACCTTCGCGCACTTCGGTCCATTCCCAGTTGGCCAATCCCGGCTTGACCTGCTGGGCCTTTAGCCTGCCATCGGCAGGGATGACGAGCACCCGGTTGCCTTCCTGCAACGCGGCGGTGGGAATGCGCAACACGTCGTCGCGCGCTTCGAGCAGGACCTCGACATCGGCGCTATAGCCGACGAGCAGGCCCTTCGCCTCGTCGGGCGTATCGAAATCGACTTCGACATCGACGGTGCGCGCCTGCTTCTCGAGCGCCGTCACGAATGGCGCGACGCGCCGCACGTGGCCGGCGAAGACGCGGTTCGGATAGGCATCGAGGCGGATTCTCACCGCTTGGCCGGTCTTGATCTTCGGCGCGTCGAGCTCATCCATCGGCGCCTTGACGTAGAGGCAGGTGTCATCGATCAGGTCGATCGCCGGCGGCGTCGGCACGCCCGGCGGCGACGGCGTCGAATATTCGCCGACCTCGCCGACGATCTTCGCCACCGTGCCGGCGAAGGGCGCAGTGATCACGGTGCGTGAAAGGTCGGCGCGCGCGGCGGCGACTTGCCGTTCGGCGGTCACGATGTCTTTCTGGGCGCTCGAACAGGCGGTGCGTCGTGCCTTGGCCTCCGTGCGCGCGCTCTCGGCGCGCGAGCTCGACACGAACCCCTTGGCCGCAAGTGCCTCCTGGCGGCTTGCCTCCCGCTCGGCGTTGTCGGCGACGGTGCAGGCCTCATTGGCGCGACTCTTGGCGCTAGCGAGCTGCGCCTCGGCCACCTGCGCGCGGGCGGACAGATCGTCGCGCCATAGGCGCATCAGCACCTGGCCGGCTTCGACCCGGTCGCCCTCCTTGACGCCGAGATACTCGATGCGCCCGCCGGCAATCGTCGACAGCTTGGTGCGCTGGCAGGATTCGATGCTGCCGGCGCGCGTGTTGGCAAGCGTCGCTTCGACGCGCCCGGTCTCGACTCGATGGACGCGCACCGAAATCGGCTTGGGTCGGGTAAACCACCAACCGCCGGCCGCGACGACAGCAATCAGCGCAATGAGGGTGAGCAGGGACTTCTTCATGCGTTCGTCACCGGACAACGACGTGAAGGCGCGATTCTACGCCCCGCGCGGCGCGGTTCGCGCCGCAGCGCACCGTCCCGCCAGCGCCGAATTTCAATGGCCGGCGAACACCGCCTCGGCCGCTGCGATGGTCGCCGCGATGTCGGCATCACTGTGTGCCGCCGAGACGAAACCCGCCTCGAAGGCCGAGGGCGCGAAATAGACGCCTTTTTCCAGCATCGCGTGGAAGAAGCGGTTGAAGGCATCACGGTCGCAGGCCATCACCTCGGCATAGGAGGTCGGCGGCGTGGCGGCGAAATAGAGGCCGAACATGCCGCCGACCGACTGGGCGGAAAAGGTCACGCCATGCTTCTTCGCCGCAGCGACGAGCCCTTCGACCAGCGATTTGGTCTTGGCCGTCAGCGTCTCGTAGAAGCCCGGGGCGGCGATCTTCTTCAGCGTCGTGAGGCCGGCGGCGACCGAGAGCGGATTGCCGGAGAGCGTGCCGGCCTGATAGACGGGCCCCAACGGCGCGATCTTGGCCATGATGTCGCGCCGGCCGCCGAAGGCGCCCAGCGGCATGCCGCCGCCGACCACCTTGCCGAACGTCGACAGATCTGGCGTGATGCCAAACAAGCCCTGCGCCGAACCGGGGCCCACGCGAAAGCCGGTCATCACCTCGTCGAAGATCAGCACCGCGCCGTAGCGCGTGCAAAGCTCGCGCATCGTCGTCAGGAACTCGGGCTTGGGCGCGACGAGGTTCATGTTGCCGGCCACCGGCTCGACGATCACGCAGGCGATCTCATTGCCATGCCGGGCGAAGGCATCGCGCAATTGCTGCGCGTCGTTGTAATCGAGCACCAGCGTGTGCTGGGCCAGATCCGCCGGCACGCCGGCCGACGAAGGATTGCCAAGGGTGAGCATGCCGGAGCCGGCCTTGACCAGCAGGCTGTCGGCATGGCCGTGATAGCAGCCCTCGAATTTGACCAGCATGTCGCGGCCGGTAAAACCCCGGGCCAGCCGGATCGCGCTCATCACGGCCTCGGTGCCGGATGAGACGAGGCGCACCATCTCCAGGCTCGGCACACGGGCGACCAGCAGTTCGGCGAGCTCGATCTCGGCCTCGGTCGGCGCGCCGAAGGAGAGTCCCTTCGCAGCGGCTTCCTGCACGGCGCGCACGGTGTCGGGATCGGCATGGCCGAGGATCAACGGTCCCCAGGAGCCGACATAGTCGAGATAGCGCCTGCCGTCGGCATCCCAGACGCAGGCGCCCTCGCCGCGGGTGAAGAAGCGCGGCACGCCGCCCACCGAACGGAAGGCGCGCACAGGCGAATTGACGCCGCCGGGAATCAAAGCTTGGGCACGGGCGAACAGTTCCTCGTTGCGGGTGGTCATGAACGGTGTTCCTTGAACAGCTGGTTGAACTTTTCGGCTTGCTTCCTGATGTCCATCGCGTCGAACAGATCCGAGAGCACGGCGATCATGTCGGCGCCGGCCTCCAGCACCTGGCGGGCGTTGCCCGTCGTGATGCCGCCGATGCCGACCACCGGTACCGGAAAACGCCGCTTCGCCTCGCGGATCACGTCGAGCGAGGCGCGCGTCGCCTGCGGCTTGCTGACCGAAGGAAACAGGCTGCCGAAGGCGATGTAATCGGCGCCGGCTTCCACCGCCACTTCGGCGCGCGCCAGGTCGGCGTAACAGGAGACGCCGAGGATGCGATTCGGCCCCAACGCCTCGCGTGCGGTTTTCAGACTGCCGCCCGGCAGATCGTCACGCCCGACATGCGCGCCGTGGGCGCCGATCTCGACCGCCAGCCAGACGTCGTCATTGATGATCAGCTTCGCGCCATGGGCGTTGCAGACCTTCAGCAACGCGGCGGCCTCGACGCGACGCAAGTCTGTCGGTGCGAGCTTGTTGCGGTATTGCACCCAGCGCACGCCGCCCGCCAGGGCGCTTTCGACCAGCGCCGTCAGACGTGGCAGCAGGTTGTCGTCGGGGGTGAGCGCATAGACGCCAAAGAGCGCCGGAGCGCTTTCAGCCGAGGCAGGCATATTCGACCCCCGCCGTGGTGTCAGTCGGCCGGAACGCGCTCATCCACAGCCGGTTCGGAATGTGCTGACCCATCCCGGGCCGAAAACCCGCGGCGAGGCTCTGCCAGGTGTATTCCTGCGCCGCGCGCACCGCATCCGGAATCGTTTGCCCCCAGGCGAGATTCGCGGCGATCGCCGAGGCGAGCGTGCAGCCCGAGCCGTGGAAGCTCCCCGCCAGGCGTTGCCAACGGCAGCTTTGCACTGGACCGTGTGAGCCATAGAGGGTATTGACGACGCTGGCGTCCGGCTCATGCGTGCCGGTGACCAGCACATACCGGCTGCCGGCCTCGATCAGGCGCCGCGCGCATTCCGGAAGACTCGCGGTCGCCGGGCCGAGCTCCTGCGCCAGCCGCCGCGCTTCGAGGCTGTTCGGCGTCAGGATGTCGGTGTGCGGCAGGATCAGCTCGATCATCGCCTCGACGGCATCCTCGTCGGCGAAGGCATCGCCCCGGCCGGAGGCCAGCACCGGATCGAACACCACCGGCGTCTCTGGGTAATCCGAGAGCACCTCGGCTACCGCGCTGATGGCCTCGACGCTGCCGAGCAAGCCGAGCTTGAAGGCGGCCACCGGCATGTCTTCGAGCAGCGCCCGCGCCTGGCTCGATACCCAGTCTGCGTCGAGCGGCAGCACCTCTTCGACGCCGACCGTATCCTGCACGGTGAGCGCGGTCACCACGGTGGTCGGCTGGCAACCGTGCGCGGCGAGCGTGAGCAGATCGGCCTGCAATCCTGCCCCGCAGGTCGGATCGGATGCGGCGATGCTCATGACGACGGGCGGGACGGAAGAGTGCATGGCAGTTGAAGGCGGCGCGCGGCGAGGATGCGCCGATTGTAACCGAAAGGCCCGCGTCAGACGGGCGCGCGCAGCCGGCCAAAACGCGCCAGCGTGCGCTGCCGCGCCGCCGCGTGATCGACGATCGGCGGCGGATAATCGAGCGGCGGTGTTGGCATCTGCCACGGCGCATGGATGAACTCGTCCGGCACGCCGGAAAGCTCAGGCACGTAACGGCGGATGAAGCGGCCCTGCGGGTCGAATTTCTGCGCTTGCGTCACCGGATTGAAGATGCGAAACCACGGCTGCGCATCGCAGCCGGTGCCGGCCGCCCACTGCCAGCCGCCATTGTTGCTGGCAAGTTCATAATCGAGCAACCAACGCGCAAAGTGGGCTTCGCCCCGGCGCCAGTCGATACCGAGATCCTTGGTGAGAAAGGAAGCCGAGACCATGCGCAACCGGTTGTGCATCCAGCCGGTTTGCAAGAGCTGCCTTTGCGCCGCATCGACGAGCGGGTAGCCCGTGCGTCCCTCGCACCAGGCGGCGAACAGCTCGGGCGCCTCATCCCAGACCAGTGCGTCGAATTCGCGCCGATAGCAATGATCGACGACATCGGGACGCTGCCAGAGGATCATCTGGTAGAACTCGCGCCAGATCAACTCGTCAAGCCAGGCTTTCGCACCTGCGCCTTCTGGGGTCAGGCTGCGTTCCAGCGCCGCGGCCACCAGCCGCCGGATCGACACCGTGCCGAAGCGCAGATGCGGCGAAAGATAAGACACGCCTTTCACGGCCGGGTAATCGCGCGTCTCACGGTAGCGCTCGATGCGCGTCAGGAAATCCTCGAACAGCCGCGCGCCGCCGCTCATGCCGCAGGGAATCTTCAAGTCGGTCGGAACGAAACCGATTTCCTCCAAAGTCAGCGCTGGCAAGCCGGCACGGGGTGCCACGAGCTGGTCCGGCCGCGGCTGGCAGCGGTGCTCGGCCAGGTCCGCTGGGGCAAGGCGCGCCCGCCAGGCCCGCGCATAGGGGGTGAAAACCGAAAACGGTTTGCCCTCGCGCGTCGAAATCTCGTCGCGCTCGAAGATCGTCTGATCCTTGTGATCGATGAAGCGCCGCCCGTCGGCGGAAAGCCGCGCCGCCACGGCGGCATCGCGTCGTCGGGCAAATGGCTCGTGGTCGCGATTGGCATGCACGCTGGCCACGCCCAGCTGTGCCGCCAGGCGCGGAATTTCCTCGACCGCCCGGCCGTGGCGAATGATCAGCCCGCCGCCCTTGGCCCGCAGCGCGGCATCGAGCTCCAGCACCGCGCGGTGGATGAAATCGACCCGACGATCGGCCTTCGGCAGTCCCGCGAGGATATCGGTGTCGAAGACGAAGGCGCAATGGACTCGCCCCGCCTCGCGCAACGCCGCGGCGAGCGCAGCATGGTCGAAGTCGCGCAGATCGCGGCGGAACCAGACGAGGGCAGCCGAGTCTTTTTTCATGGCAAGAGATTACAATCAGCAAAACTATGAGCACGAGCAAATTCGAACCCGCCAGCCTCGCGAATCACTTCCTGATCGCGATGCCGTCGCTGACCGATCCGCATTTCGCGCGCACCCTGACCTATGTGTGCGAACACAATGCCGAGGGAGCGCTGGGCATCATCGTCAATAAGCCGCTCGAAATCGATCTCGGCACCTTGTTCGAGCGCGTCAGCGTACCGCTTTCGCGCGGTGAGAAGCTGGAGCGCTATCGCGGCTTGCCGGTCTATTTCGGCGGCCCGGTGCAGACAGACCGTGGTTTCGTGCTGCACCGACCGGCCGGCCGGTGGCAATCGACGCTCATCGTCACGAGCGAGATCGCCCTGACCAGCTCGCGCGACATCCTCGAATCGATGAGCGAAACGGGCGAACCCGCCGACGTGCTGGTCTCGCTCGGCTATGCCGGCTGGGCGCCCGGCCAGCTCGAATGGGAACTGTCGCAGAATGCCTGGCTGACCGTCGCCGCGCAGCCGGACATCATCTTCTCGCTGCCGCCGGCAGAGCGTCTTGGCGCCGCGATGCGTCTGCTGGGCATCGATTTCGGTCAGCTTTCCGAAGTTGCCGGCCATGCCTGAGCAGGGATCAGGGGTCAGGGGTCAGGGGTCGGAAACGGTGATGGCCTTCGATTTCGGCGCGAAGCGCATTGGTGTCGCGATCGGCGAAAGCCTGCTCTCCCACGCGCGGCCGCTGACGACGATCGACGCCGAAGCCAACGCGCTGCGCTTCGCGGCGATCGACCGGTTGATCAGCGAGTGGCGACCGGCGCGTCTCGTCGTCGGCCGTCCGGCCCACGCCGACCGCGAATCCCCCCATGAATTCGCCGCGCGCTGCGAGCGCTTCGCACGCCAGCTCGCCGGGCGCTACCGGCTGCCGGTCGAGTTCGCCGACGAACGTTACAGCTCCCTCGAAGCCGAGGCACGACAGGTCGGCGACAAGCGCAAGGCGCGGCTCGATGCCGAAGCCGCTGCGGTGATCCTTCAAGCCTGGTTCAATGAGCATGCTGACGATTCCACCCGTTCCTGAACTGATCGACCGCCTGGCCGGGCAAATGCGGCCGGCCATCACTGCCGAAACGGTGCTGGTCGGCATCCATACCGGTGGCGCCTGGGTTGCCGAGGCCTTGCATGCCACCCTCGGCCTGGCCACGCCGTTGGCGACCATCGACGTTTCCTTCCACCGCGACGACCACCATCTCGGCAGCGGACTGCGCGCCGGCGGCCGCGTCTCTCACCTGCCCGAAAATGTCGAGGGGGCGCACCTCATCCTCGTCGATGACGTGCTCTACACCGGCCGCACGGTGCGCGCAGCCTTGAACGAGCTGTTCGACTACGGCCGGCCGGGACGCGTCGATCTAGCCGTGCTCGTCGATCGCGGCGGTCGCGAGCTGCCGATCGCGCCCACCTGGTGCGCCTTTGTCCTGCCCGAACCACTGCCAGCAATCGAGAGCCTCGATCTGATGCGCGATGCGGACGGTCAGATGCGTTTTCGCCCGGGGAAAAAATGACCAACGCCAATCCGCAGCTAAACGATCACGGCGAGCTGATCCATCTGCTCAGCCTCGAAGGGCTGTCACGCGAGATGCTGCTTGGCATCCTCGATCGCGCCGAGCCCTTCACCCAGGTGGCCGAGCGCGAGGTGAAGAAGGTGCCACTGCTGCGAGGGAAAAGCGTCTTCAACCTGTTCTTCGAGAATTCGACGCGCACGCGCACCACCTTCGAAATCGCCGCCAAGCGCCTGTCGGCCGACGTGATCAATCTCAACATCAACACCTCGTCGGCGGCGAAGGGCGAATCCCTGCTCGACACGGTCGACAATCTCGCCGCGATGCAGGCCGATATGTTCGTCGTGCGCCACGCATCCTCCGGCGCCCCCTACCTGATCGCGCGGCATCTGGCCGCCACCGGCCGCCACCACATCCATGTCGTCAATGCCGGCGATGGGCGCCATGCGCACCCCACCCAGGGCCTGCTCGACATGTATACGATCCGACACTACAAGAAGGATTTCACGAAGCTCTCGGTCGCGGTGGTCGGCGACATCCTGCACTCGCGCGTGGCGCGCAGCCAGTTGCATGCGCTGGCCACGCTCGGCGTGCCGGACATCCGCCTGGTGGGCCCCAAGACCCTGCTGCCCACCGCCGCCGCGCAGATGATTCCCAACGCGCCGCTTTCCGTCCATCACGATCTGACCCGGGGCCTTGCCGGCGTCGATGTGGTGATGATGCTGCGCCTGCAGAACGAGCGCATGCAAGGGGCGCTCCTGCCTTCCCCGCAGGAATACTTCAAGTCCTGGGGGCTGACGGCGGAGAAGCTCCTACTCGCCAAGCCCGACGCGATCGTCATGCATCCGGGGCCGATGAATCGCGGCATCGAGATCGACTCGGCCGTGGCCGACGGCAAGCAGGCAGTGATCCTGCCGCAAGTCACCTTCGGCATCGCCGTGCGCATGGCAGTGATGAGCATGCTGGCCGGGGGAGGGGCTGCGCAATGAAGATCGAAATCAAGAACGGCCATGTGATCGATCCGGGCAGCGGCTTCGATCGACCGGCCAGCGTGTTCATCGCCGCAGCCAAGATCGTCGGCGTGGGTGAGACGGCGCCGCGTGGCTTTTCCGCCGATGCCGTGCTCGATGCAAGCGGCTGCGTGGTCTGTCCGGGACTGATCGACCTTTCGGCGCGTCTGCGCGAGCCCGGCTGCGAATACAAGGCCACGCTCGAATCGGAAATGGCGGCCGCGGCCGCCGGCGGCGTCACGCGGCTGGTCTGCCCGCCGGATACCGATCCGCCGCTCGATGAGCCTGGCCTGGTCGAGATGCTGAAATACCGCGCGCGCCAGCCGGGGTTCGCCGAGGTCCATCCGGTCGGCGCGCTGACCATCGGCTTGGCCGGCCAACGGCTGACCGAAATGGCCGAGCTTCACGAAGCCGGCTGCATTGCCTTCGGCCAGGCCAGCGTCTGTATCGTCGACACGCAGGTGTTGATGCGCGCGATGCAATATGCGGCGACGTTCGATTTTCCGGTTTGGCTGCAGGCCCAGGATGCCTATCTGGCCAAGGGCGGCGTCGCCCACGAAGGCGCGGTTGCCGCGCGGCTGGGCCTGCCGGGCATTCCGGTGAGCGCGGAAACCGTCGCGTTGGCCACGATCATCGAGCTCGCCCGCGCCACCGGCGTGCGCCTGCACGTGCGGCGTCTCTCCTCGGCCGCGGGACTGGCAATGATCCGCGCCGCGCGTGCCGAAGGCTTGAACATCACCTGCGACGTGACGATCAACCACCTGCATCTGTGCGACGAGGACATCGGCTTCTTCGATCCGATGGCGCGCCTCGATCCGCCGTTGCGGTCTGCCGCCGACCGCGATGCGCTGGCGGCGGGGCTGGCCGACGGCAGCATCGACGCGCTGGTCTCCGATCACACCCCGGTCGATGATGATGCCAAGCAGCTGCCGTTCGATCAGGCGGAAGCCGGCGCAACCGGTCTCGAGCTATTGCTGCCGCTGACGCTGAAATGGGCCGAAGCGCAGGGCATCGGGCTTGTCAAGGCACTTGCCAAAATCACCTCCGAGCCGGCACGCATCCTCGGTCTGACGAAGGGCTGCGGCGCCCTCGCGCCCGGCGCGGTGGCCGACCTGTGCATCTTCGATCCACACGCCGAATTCACGGTCACGCGCGAGCGCCTCAAAAGCCAGGGCAAGAACACGCCTTTCCTCGGCCAGACATTGCGGGGCGAGGTGCGCTACACGCTGACGGCCGGACATCTGGCCTATTCCACTGACGGACTGCTGCGATGATCGTCACCTTCAAATCGCAAGCCAGCGCCGACGTGATCTATTTCGGCGACGTGGCGCAGCGGCTGATGGAATTGATGGGCAAGGAACCCGCCGAGCGGGGCATCGTCACCGTCGAAGAGCTGCCGGAGGCGATCGCGCGGCTCAAGGCCGCGATCGACGCGGATCGGGAAGCCCACCGCCAGCTCGTCCAGGCCGACGAGCCAGGCAGTGAGTCGCTGCCGGAAGGCGGTACCCGGCCGCGCGTCTCGCTCACCCAGCGCGCGCTGCCACTCCTGGCGATGCTGGAAGAATCCCTCGCGGCGGGAAAGCCCGTGGTCTGGGGGATCTGATCAGTGCGTCTTTTCGTCGTTGTTCCGGCCGATGAAACTGACCGGGAACACTACCTGTTCTTCGGCGTGCCGCATCGGCATGCTCTCGTAGTCGGGCATCTGCGCCTCGATACCGCTGGCCTGCACCAATTTTTGTAGGAGGATCTGCACCTGCTCGTCGTACCAGTGGCTGTCGATGCGCGTCGGGATGAAACGCAGCTCCCGCACACTGTCCGGCACTTCCTCTGGGGCGAGGATTTCGAACGCGGCATAGGCGTTCGAGAAAAACGGGCCGGCGATGAATCTGAGCTGCCAGTCGCCCTCGCCGTCGTATTCGATGATGAAGATGCGCGCGCCTTCGGCGGTCTGCTCATCTGCGTCGGTCACTTCGCCGAATACCGGCATCGCGCAGAAAGCGGCCTGGCGCTTCTGCATCACATAAGCCACCGCTTCCTTGAAAGAGAGGCGGCCATCGTTTTCTTGTTCCATTTTCGTCTCCTGGGTTGGGGTCACAGCAAGGGGGCGAGCCATTTTTCGGCTTCTTGGAGCGACAGATTGGCGCGTCTAGCCCAATCTTCAAGCTGGTCGCGGCCGATTTTCGTCACCGCGAAGTATTTTGCCTGTGGATGGGCAAAATAGAAACCCGCCACCGAAGCCGCCGGCGTCATCGCGAAATTCTCGGTCAGCCCCATGCCAGTGTTGCGCGGCACATCGAGCAGCGCGAACAAGTCTTTTTTCACCGTGTGATCCGGGCAGGCCGGATAGCCCGGCGCCGGGCGGATGCCCTGGTACTTTTCCGCGATCAGGTCATCCAGGCCGAGCTTGCCGTGCTCGGCCTCACGGGCATAGCCCCAGTCGTCGATGCGCACGCGCTCGTGCAGCCACTCGGCGGCGGCCTCGGCGAGCCGATCGGCCAAGGCTTTGAGCATGATCGCGTGGTAGTCGTCGTGCTGGGCCGCGAATTCTTCGAGCTTCGATTCGATGCCCAGTCCGGCAGTGACGGCGAAAGCGCCGATGTAATCGGGTATGCCGCGCGGCGCGATGAAATCGGCCAGGCACAGATTCGGCTGGCCGGATGGCCGCTCGTGCTGCTGGCGTAAGCCCCGCCAGGTCATCAAGACTTGCTCGCGCGCCTCATCGGCATAGATTTCGATGTCGTCGCCGACGCTGTTGGCCGGAAACAGGCCGAAGACCGCGTTGGCGATGAGCCACTGCTCGTCGATGATCTTTTGCAGCATCGCCTGCGCGTCGGCATGGACCGCGCGCGCCTGTTCGCCGACTTTCGGATCGTCGAGGAGCTGCGGAAAGCGGCCCGGCAAGTCCCAGGTCTGGAAAAACGGCCCCCAATCGATGTAGCGCGCCAGTGTCGCCAGATCGATTTTGCACAACGGCCGGATGCCCGGCCGGCGCGGTTTGCAGGGCACATAGTCGAGCTTGGGACGATTCGCGCGCGCTGCCTCGAGCGACAGGAGTTTGACGCCCTGTTTGGCCGCATGCTGCTCGCGCAGCTTCGCGTAATCGGCGGCGATCTCGGCGCGATAGGCCGCCGCCTGATCTTCGGAGAGCAACTTGGTGACGACGCCGACCGCGCGCGAGGCGTCCGGCACATAGACCACCGTGCCGTGATAATTCGGTGCGATCTTGATCGCGGTATGCGCGCGGCTCGTCGTCGCCCCGCCGATCAAGAGCGGCGCCGTGAAGCCGCGCCGCTGCATTTCACTGGCGACATGGGCCATCTCTTCCAATGACGGCGTGATCAGACCCGAGAGTCCCACCGCATCGGCGCTGTGTTCTTTGGCCGCGTGGAGGATCTTGTCAGCCGCGACCATCACGCCCAGATCGACGATCTCGTAGCCGTTGCAGGCGAGCACCACGCCGACGATGTTCTTGCCGATGTCGTGCACATCGCCCTTCACCGTCGCGAGCACGATCTTGCCCTTCGCGGCAGCGCCGGTGCGTTTCTTCTCTTCCTCGATGTAGGGCACCAGATGCGCCACCGCCTGCTTCATCACGCGCGCCGATTTGACCACCTGCGGCAGGAACATCTTGCCAGCGCCAAAGAGATCGCCGACCACGTTCATGCCGGCCATCAGCGGCCCTTCGATCACGGCGAGCGGCGGCTTGCCTTCGGCAGCGAGCTTGGCGCGGCATTCCTCGGTATCGGCGACGACGAACTCCGTGATGCCCTTCACCAGCGCATGCTCGAGGCGTTTCTCGACCGGCCATTCCCGCCAGGCCAGGTCCTGTTTTTCCTCCTTCGCCTGACCCTTGACGCTCTGCGCGAATTCGACCAGCGCCTCGCCGGCACCAGGCTTGCGGTTCAGGACGACGTCTTCGACCTTCTCGCGCAACAGCGGATCGAGCTCGTCGTAAACCCCCAATTGCCCGGCGTTGACGATGCCCATCGTGAGTCCCGCACGGATCGCATGGTAGAGGAAGACGGTGTGGATCGCGGCGCGCACCGGCTCGTTGCCGCGAAACGAAAAAGAGACGTTCGAGATGCCGCCCGAGGTTTTCGCATGCGGCAGGTGCTGCTTGATCCAGCGCACCGCCTCGATGAAATCGACCGCGTAGTTGTCGTGCTCCGGGATGCCGGTGGCGATCGCGAACACGTTCGGATCGAAGATGATGTCATCGGCCGGAAAGCCGTCGGCGGTCAGAAGCTCATACGCCCGCTGGCAGATCTCGATCTTGCGTTGGAACGTGTCGGCCTGGCCGGCTTCGTCGAAGGCCATCACGATCACGGCTGCGCCCAGCCGCCGCGCTGCTCGGGCTTGGGCGAGGAATTTCTCCTCGCCCTCCTTCATCGAGATCGAATTGACGATGCCCTTGCCCTGGATGCATTTGAGGCCGGCTTCGATCACCTCCCACTTCGAGGAATCGATCATGATCGGCACGCGCGCGATATCGGGCTCCGCAGCGATCAGATTCAGGAAACGCACCATCGCCGCCTTGGCGTCGAGCATCGCCTCGTCCATGTTGATGTCGATGATCTGCGCGCCGTTTTCGACCTGCTGGCGGGCGACCTGCAAGGCTTCATCGAAGCGGTCTTCGAGGATCATCCGCGCAAAAGCCCGCGAGCCGGTGACGTTGGTGCGCTCGCCGACATTGACGAACAGCGAGTCCGGGCCGATGTTCAAGGGCTCCAGCCCCGCCAGACGCAGCTGAGAGTCGGCGCCGACAGGACGGCGCGGCGGGATGTCTTTGAGCACCGCGGCGATCGCGCGGATGTGCTCGGGCGTGGTGCCACAGCAGCCGCCGGCGATGTTGAGCAGGCCATCCTTGGCCCACTGTTCCAGTTCGCTGGCGAGCATTTCCGGCGTCTCGTCATAACCGCCGAAGGCATTCGGTAAGCCCGCATTCGGATGCGCCGAGACGAAGCAGTCGGCCACCCGACCGATCTCTTCGACATACTGGCGCAGCTCTTTCGCGCCGAGCGCGCAGTTCAGACCAAACGAGAGCGGCCGCGCATGGCGCAGCGAATTCCAGAAGGCTTCGGCGGTCTGGCCGGAAAGCGTGCGCCCCGAAGCATCGGTGATCGTGCCGGAGATCATCACCGGCCAGCGGCGGCCGGCTTGCGCGAAGAAGTTTTCGATCGCATAGACGGCCGCCTTCGCATTCAGCGTATCGAACACCGTCTCGATGAGCAGGATGTCGGCGCCGCCCTCGACGAGTCCGCGCACCGACTCGGCATAATCGGCAGCCAGCGCATCGAAGCTGATGTTGCGAAAGCCCGGATCATTGACATCCGGCGAGAGCGAGCAGGTGCGCGAGGTGGGGCCGAGCACGCCGGCGACGAAGCGCGGCTTGTCGACTGTGGCGTACCGGTCGGCCACTTCACGCGCCAGCCGGGCGCCGGCCAAATTGAGCTCATAGGCCAGGTCTTCGAGACCGTACTCGGATTGCGAGACGCGCGTGGCGTTGAAGGTATTGGTCTCGATGATGTCCGCCCCGGCCTCGAGATAAGCCGCATGGATGCCGGCGATCACGTCCGGCCGGGTCAGGCACAACAGGTCGTTGTTGCCCTTCAGATCCTTGGGATGATTCTTGAAGCGTCCGCCGCGATAGTCGTCCTCGACGAGCCCATGCTTCTGCACCATGGTGCCCATCGCACCATCGAGGATGAGAATGCGCTGCGCGAGCAGCTCCATGAGCTCGCGGGAACGATCTGGCCGCATCGTGGGGAAATCCGCAGAAGTTGTTGAATTGCATTTAACCCAGATTGTCCATTGGAACACGAGCGGGTTTCGAAGGCGAGGGCGAGCAGGTTTGCGTCCCCGCGACGAGCCAATAACAGTGTCTGGCGATACGCGGGGGCGCGAAGATGCCGCCCGCAGCCCGAAAGCCGCCGTGTAGGGCGATGAAATGACCGTATCAAATGCTCATGGCGCATCAGCCCGCTCTCAATAGATAATCTGGGTTGAATCTTATCATGGCAGCGAGACCCATCCTCTCATATCCGGTTGATCGATGGTCCGATTAGTTTTATCGTTGAACTTGAAAGGAGAGCACTGATGGAACACCTGACCCCGAAAGAAGCCGCCAAGTTTCTGGAAGACAATCCGAAGGCATTGTTCATCGACTGCCGCAGCGAGATGGAATACCTGTTCGTCGGTCACCCGGCAGGCGCCTTGCACGTGGCCTGGAACGATGGCCCGGATTGGGAAATCAACCCGCATTTCGTCGGCGAGGTGAAGAAGCTCGCCGGTCACGTCCATGACCGCCCCGTCGTGCTGATCTGCCGCTCCGGGAACCGCTCGGTCGATGCCGGCAACGCGCTGGAAGCCGCCGGCTTCACGCGCGTCTATAACGTGCTCTATGGCTTCGAGGGCGAGCTCGACGAACACCACCATCGCGGCACGCAGAATGGTTGGCGCTTCGAAGGACTGCCGTGGGAGCAGTGCTGAATCATCGCACCGAAGTAGCGAACAAGCGGTAGATCCCCTTGCGCTTGCCGTCGGCGACGAAGATGGCGTCCTGCATGACCGCGAGAGTGCCGCCCAAACCGGCAGCGATTTGTGTCGCGCGACCGTCGTCGAGCAGGAAAATCTCGTCCTCGCTGGCGAACAAAATCTCCGCCGTGCGCGGATGCACGGCGAGCGAAACCACGGGCTTCATCTCGATCAACGGCAGCAACAGACCGAGCGGCTCGCCGGGCCGCACGCGCCAGATCGCCGTGGGAGTCGCAACGATCGAAAAGTCGCCGGCATGGGTGACTGCGGTGATCGGTTCGGTGAATGTGGCGACGAGCTGAGCCTGTCGTCCATCGAAAAGAAACAGCCGCGCCGGCGCGCTCGTTTCAAAGAGGATCAGACTGTCGCCTGCACCACCACTGATGCGCGTAGCCGGCGTGGGCAGCGGCACACGCGGCACGAACAGACGCCCCTGCAATGGGCCGAGACGGCCGGCAGCGACGAGCACTGGCGTGCCGGCTTCGCTGCAGGCGAAACCCTCGATCGGCACGGCCGCATCGAGGAGCCCCTCGTGTGCCCCGATGCGCCAGAGATTGCTCTTTCCCGCGAACAACAGGCCATCGCTGCGTGCACACAGCACGGGTGCGTCCGGCCAGACATCGTTCGGCATCAGCGCTGCCGAAAGCTTTTGCACGCCGAAGCCCGGCGCGAGCCGGATGCCTTCATCTGCCCAGGCAAGGGCAAACCAGAAAAAGGACAGGAGCAGTGCGAGGGCTCTCATCGGATTTCCCAGATGCCCATCAACTTCTTGGCCAGGTCGTTCGCTTCGGTAACGACCGTGAAGGCATTCTTCACGCCTTCGGCGAGCGTCTTGTTTTCGGTGATGCCGCGGTAAAGGAAGGGTTGCGCCGCTTCCTCGACCGAGGTGATTTCCGGGGGCGCGTCGAGCTCGACGGAGCCCAGCCAGCCGGCGGCCTTCGCGGCATCCGAAAGGCTTTGATCGGCAAGCTCATAGACGTCCTTGATCAACATGATGCCCTTGCCGCCGGGCACGAGTTCATCGATGAATAGCCCACCCCAGGCCCAAGCGATCGCCAGCAGCGTCCGGCGACTCTTGTCCCACAGGCGCCGGATCTGCGCGATCGGCCGCGCGTCCTCCTGCGGCGGTGATTCGAGCAGGCGCGCGATCACCAGATCGCGCAGATTGCGCTGCATCTTCTGGCCTGCGGCGATCAGATCGACGATCACTTTCGCATCGGGATGATGGATCCGCGGCGCGCCGCTTGTCACTTTAACGACAACGGGCTTGCCAGCCGCTGGCCAGCGGCAGCCGGAAGCATCGCAGACGGTTTGCGGCGCAAGCACGGGCAGGGCATCGGAGGCGACAAGCGGGCGATGGCGCACCGCGAAACGCAGCCGTGGTGAATCCCAACCGGCGCCGCCCGCCGCGCGCAATGCTTCGCCGCTTTGCGGTGCGACCGGCGGCGCATCCAGGCTCGACAAGGCTTTGAGTTCCAGTCCGCCGCTCGCAGCGTGGGCCGAAGTCGCTGCCGACAGGGGCACCGACTTGAGCGAGGCCAACAGCGCCCGATGGCGCGACTCTTCTTCGGCGGCGCGGCGCTGCGCCTCGGCTTCCGCCCGACGACGCGCCTCTTCCTGCCGGGCGAGCTCGGCCGGATCGGGGCCGGCATCCTCGAAGGAAAAAGCTTGTTGCAGCAAAGAGCCGAAGATCGCCGCACCCATCGTCGCGCCCAATGGAAGCGACGGAGCGACGCTTTTCGTGCGCGGCGCGCTGGCGCGGTTCGTTGCGCTCTTCGGCGCAGGCGCGCTGCGATTCGTGCAGGTGACGCATTCCATTCTCGGCGTCGGCAAATCGGGCGGGCGGTAGTTCGGTCCGGCCAGCTCCTTGGCCTGCTCCCAGGCCGATTGTGCGCCCGCATCGAGCGCGGTCGCGGCTAGCAGGATCGCGCCGATCAGGCGCAGCGACGGCGCCATGCCGCGACTCCGAGAAGCGCTGCGAGCAGCAAAGCCGACGCGACGCCGGGTTGCTCGACCGCGAACACGACCGGCGTCAGCAGCGCGCGCACCAGGGCGCGCAAGCTCTCGCGCTCGCGGATGAAGTCGGCCACGGGCGGAGAGAGCTGGTAGTAACGCGCGACGAACCAGCGTCCAGGTGCATTCGTCAGCAGATGACGGTCGCGAAACGCCCGCAGGGTCGCGACATGCGACTCCCATGGCGAGCCGAACGCAGCGGTGGCGATGAAGCAGCCTTCGGCGCCGGCAGCGGTCGCCGAGACGCCGTGCGCCCGGGGAGTGATTTCGGGCAAGGCTTGGGCAGCCCGTTCGCGCTTGACTTCCCACTCGTAGATCTTGTCTTGCGCCGCACGCGCATCGGGCGCATCGGGCGCGAGTGTCAGGAAGCGGCGCATCTCGCGCATCGCCGCATCGAAATCGGCCTGGCTGCGCGCGACTTGGCCGATCAGCAGCGCGCGGTCGTAAAAGAGCGGCGCATGCCAGGGCGCGGTGCGGTAGGCTTCGGCGTAGAGCGCGATCGCTCCCGCGTAATCCTTTTCTTCGACGAGCACTTTGGCCTTGACGAGCAGACGGCGCAGCGCCTCGGGCACCGGTGGCTTGCCCGGCAAGAGCTTGACGACCGTGGCTAGCCCCGCGATCGCCCGATCGCGAGCGTCGGCGTCTCTGGCATCCCGAAACGCGGCAACGAAAAGGTCGAAAGCGCGCTGCGGATCGTTCTGGAGCAGCGCCCGCTGCGCTTCGGTAAGACGGGCGCGCTGCGCCTCTTCGGCCCGGGCGCGCGCGATTTCGGCGCTCTTGGCGCGCAAAGCCGCGACGGGGCCTTGCAGTTCGTACCAGAGAATGCTTTTCGCGCTGTGGCCCTCGGTCGTACCGCCTTTTTTGTCGCTCTCGCGCAGCTTGCCGAGGAGGTCGAGCCGCTTGACGATCGCATCGACGCGGTCCAGTCCTTCCTGCATCTTGCCGGCGGCGAAAAGCGGCAAGGCCTCGTCGATCACTGCGCGCCAAAAAGGCTTTTGCAGCGCCAGATCGTCGGTGAAGAGTACCACGCCGTCGCTCGCGACGGCCGCCTCGAAATCCTCACGCGCGGCAGCCACGTCGCCGAACACCAGTTTCGCCCAGGCGCGCAGCGCCAGCATGTTGGCGCGCCGCGCTCCGCTTGCCATGCCGATGCTCGCCATCTCGACAGCGCGATCGTAAGCAGCGAGCGCGGCGCCACGCTCACCACGTCGCAACAGGATCAAGGCATCGAGCCGCACCGCGGCTTCCGGAACGGTCAGGGAACTTCTCGGCTTGGCCAGCGCGACGGCATCTTCCGCGGCGGCTTCGAGCTTGCCTTGGGCTATACGGGCGATGGCGCGCATCGTCTGCGCCTGATCGGTCATGACATCGCCAATCAGCGTCTCATCCACGCCTTCCTTGACGATGCGATCGAGCCGCGCTTCCGCCGCGGCATGACGGCCTTCGGCGAGCAGCTCACCAGCAGCATGGAGATCCTTGAGCGTCGCCGCATGGACGGCAAAGGCCAGAAAAAGACCCGCACAGCAGGCGAGAAACTTCTTGAAAGCTTCCACGGCAAAGCTCCGGTATCACGATGGTTTGATTTTATCCCTGCACGGCTTCGCCATCTTTGCGCGCAAACCGAGATATCCGCTAATGAACGCGCAGCAAGGTAACATCGCGCCTCGATGAATATCTCACGCCTCTCTTCTCTGCGAGCCGCGCTCGACAACCCGAAACGCTGGCGCCGCTGGGCGCTCGAAGTGTTGATCGTGATCACGATCGTCGCCGCGATCACCACCTGGCAGAACAGCGGGCTCGCCAGCGGCATCGCGCCGCCGCTGGCCGGCACGCGCACCGACGGCAGCACGGTGAAACTCGGCGCTGGTAAGACGGCACGGCTGGTGGTGTTCTGGGCCACCTGGTGCAAGGTCTGCAAGGCCGAGGCGGGCAACATCGAGGCCGTCGCCCGCGACTGGCCGGTGATCACGGTCGCGATGCAGTCGGGCGAACGCGAAGAGGTTGCCGAATTTCTCGAGGAACGCGGCCTGACGGTGCCGGCAATCGCCGATGACGACGCGAACATCGCCGAAGCCTGGGGGGTGCGCGCGGTGCCGGCGCATTTCGTCGTCGATCCCGCAGGCAACATCCGCTTCCGCCTCGTCGGCTACACCACTTCCTGGGGATTGCGCGCCCGCCTGTGGTGGGCCAATACCTTCCCCCTCTGATGCTCGCCAAATGAACCCGCCACCGCTGCGCCTGGCCTGGACGGTCTGGGGACTGGGCGCGCTGTTTTACCTGTTCGCCTTCTACCAGCGTGTCGCGCCGGCGGTGATGACCGATCAACTGATGGCGGAATTCGCCATCGGCGGCGCGGCGCTCGGCAACCTCTCGGCCTTTTACTTTTACGCTTATGTGGCGATGCAGATTCCCACCGGCGTGCTGGCCGACCGTTTCGGGCCGCGCCACGTGCTGGCGGTCGGCAGCTGCATCGCGGCGCTGGGCAGCCTGCTGTTCGCGTTCGCGCCGGGCTTTGGCTGGGCGGCCTTCGGCCGCCTGCTGGTTGGCGCCTCGGTCGCGGTCGCCTTCGTCTCGACGCTCAAGCTCGCCAGCCACTGGTTTCCGCCGCAGAAGTACGCGCTCGCTTCGGGGATGGCGCTGTTCTTCGGTGTGGCCGGCGGCATCATGGCGGGGGTGCCGCTGCGGCTGCTGGTCGAGCATTTCGGCTGGCGCATCGTGATGGGCAGCGCCGGTCTTTTCGCCATCCTGTTGTGCGCCGCGATCTGGCTGCTGGTACGCGACGATCCCGCCGAGCGCGGCTATGCCAGCCATCACGCTCACGATGGCGCCCAGCACGGCCATCCGCCGATCCTCGCCGGCCTGATCGAGTCGCTTTCCTACCGCAACACCTGGCTGCTGATGCTGGCGCCGATCGGCTTCTCGGGGGCAGTGCTGACCTTTGGCGGCCTCTGGGGCGTGCCCTGGCTGCGGCAGGTGCATGGCCTCGACCCGAAGGCCGCGGCGGCCGTCACTTCCACGCTGCTGGCCGCCTGGGCGCTCGGCGGGCCGCTGCTCGGCAACGGCTCCCAGAAGCTCGGCCGCCGCAAGCCGCTCTACCTGGTGAGCGGCGTCGTTGCCACCGTCGGCTGGGCGCTGGTGATCTTCCTGCCACTGCCGCTGTGGCTGCTGATCCCGCTTTTGATCGTCATCGGCTTCGCCTCGGGCAACATCATCATCGGCTTCGCCTGGGCGAAGGAATCGGTCCCGCTGCGATTGATGGGCACGACTTCCGGCGTCGTGAACATGGGACCGCTGCTCGGCGGCGTCATCCTGCAGCCGGGGGTCGGCTGGCTGCTCGACCGCTCCTGGAGCGGCGCGCAGCAGGCCGGCGCGCGCCTCTACGACGCGGCGACCTGGCAGACCGGTTTCGCGCTGATGTTCGCCAGCGTCCTGATCGCGCTGCTGCTGGTGCCGTTCATCCGCGAAACACATTGCCGGCAGGCCGGTTGAGTGCCGTCCCGCCAGTGCCGACTTTCAGCTGCCCAGCCCGCGCCGATACTGGATCGCCTCGGCGATGTGCGGGCCGCGAACGATCTCATCAGCAGCCAAATCGGCGATGCTGCGTGCCACTTTCAAAATGCGGTGATAGGCGCGAGCAGACAGGTCGAGCCGCTGCATCGCCTGCTTGAGCAGCGCCGCGCCGGCATCATCCGGTCGGCAATGGCAATCGATCTCGTCTGGGACGAGCAATGCATTGGGCTTGGCTTGACGGTCGATCTGCCGCGCTCGCGCCGCGACGACGCGCTCGCGCACGCTCGCGGAAGGCTCGCCCGTGGCGCGCGCGGATAGTTCCGCTTCGGAAACGGCCGGCACCTCGATCATCAAATCGATGCGGTCGAGCAGCGGGCCGGAGAGTTTGCCCCGGTAGCGCGCGATCTGCTCGGGCGTGCAGCGACAGCGTGCATCACCAAGATAGCCGCAGGGGCAAGGATTCATCGCCGCGACGAGCTGGAAGCGGGCCGGAAACTCGGCGCGCCGCGCCGCGCGCGAGACGCGGATGAAGCCGGTCTCGAGCGGCTCGCGCAGGGCTTCGAGCACGCGCCGCTCGAATTCGGGTAGCTCATCCAAAAACAAAATGCCCTGATGAGCCAAGGAAATCTCGCCGGGTTGCGGATTTCCGCCGCCGCCGACCAGCGCCGGCACCGAGGCCGAGTGGTGCGGCGCCTGAAACGGCCGCACCCCCCAGCGGCTGACATCGAAACTGCCAGCAAGCGATTGAACGGCGGCGGATTCCAGCGCCTCTTGTTCCGTCATCGGCGGCAGGATGCCGGGCAGGCGAGCCGCAAGCATCGATTTGCCGGAACCCGGCGGGCCGGACATCAGCAGGCTATGGCCGCCGGCCGCGGCGACCTCCAGCGCGCGCTTGGCCGGCAGCTGGCCTTTCACTTCGGCGAGATCGGGTGCAAGACTCGGCGGCTTCCGGACGGCGCTGTGGTGGGGTGAAAGCGGTGCGGCGCCCGTCAGATGCGCGCAGACCTCGAGCAAAGTGCGCGCCGGCAGGATGATCGCCGTTTTGACCAGGGCCGCCTCGTCGGCACAAGCCCAGGGCAGCACGAAGGCGCGTCCGTTCCCCTTCGCGGCCAGGCACATCGCCAGCGTGCCGCGCACCGGCCGCAGCTCGCCGGAAAGCGACAGCTCACCGGCGAACTCGTGGTCATCGAGACGGGGTGAAGCGAGCTGCCCCGATGCGATCAGGATGCCGAGCGCGATCGGCAGATCGAAGCGGCCGGATTCCTTCGGCAGATCGGCCGGCGCGAGATTCACCGTGATGCGCTTGGCGGGAAACTCGAAGCCGCTGTTTTGGATCGCGGCGCGCACGCGGTCGCGCGCTTCCTTGACTTCCATCTCGGGCAGCCCGACCAGCGTGAAGGAGGGCAGGCCGTTGGCCAGATGCACCTCGACCGCGACCTCGGGCGCGGCCAGCCCCGCCAGCGCACGGCTTTTCAGGATCGCCAGCGACACGGTTGCTGCTTACTTGCGCTGCGCTTCCAGCTCGGCAAGCTTCGCCTCCAGCTGCTTGAGGCGCTCTTGGGCGCGGGCGAGCAGTGCCTTCTGGACTTCGAAGTCCTCGCGGGTGACGAGATCGAGCTTGGCCAACTGGGCGGCAAGCAGCGCGCGCAAATTCTTTTCCAGGTCGGCCACCGGTGTCGCAGCCAGGGCGGTGGAGATGCGGCGACTGATGTCTTCGAGAAATTTCGGGTCGAGCATGATGATGGCTTGAAAGAGGAAAACGCTTGGCGCATCGAGTCTAGCACCAGCCTGGTGCGACGGTGATGTCCGCTTGCGCCGAAGCTGTGCAAGCGGCCTTGCGACCAGGCAGGGCCGACAGCGGCGGCGAGCGCGTTACCTATTGATTTTATTGAATTTTATGCTAGTGGCACGGGATGTGCAGCAAAGCCTGGCGAAATTTCCCGCAACCCACTTAGGAGACACACATGAACATTCGTCATCACACCGTCGCCCTCGCCGCGGCATTCTCTGCTCCGCTCATCGCCACTGCCGCCGATCCGGCGCCTACCCCCGAGCACGGCTTTACCGGCAACATCACTTTGGCCTCGGAATACCTTTACCGCGGCATCGCGCAGACGCGCGGCAACCCGGCACTGCAAGGCGGCTTCGATTACGCTCACAGCAGCGGGTTGTATGCTGGCATTTGGGGTTCGAACATCTCCTGGATCAGCGACGCTGTCGCCGGTGCCAGCGCCAGCCTGGAAATCGACGTCTATGGCGGCTACAAGGGCGCGATCACCGACGACTTCGGCTTCGATGTCGGCGTGCTGACCTACAACTATCCGGGCAGCGGCAAGCCGTCCGGGGCCGCCAAGCCCGATACCACCGAAATCTATGGCGCGCTGTCCTGGAAGTGGCTGACGCTCAAATATTCGCAGACCATTGGCAGTCTGTTCGGCTGGACCAAGCCGGATGGCAGCAAGACCAAGGGTTCCGGCTATCTGGAACTGAACGCTGCTTACGATCTCGGCGAGGGCTGGAGTATGGCCGGCCATGTCGGCCAACAAAAGGTGAATGGCTTTGGCGATGCCTCTTACACCGATTACAAGCTCGGCGTCAGCAAAGACCTCGGTTTCGGCACGCTGGGACTGGCCTATTCGACCACCAACGCCAAGGCCGATTGCGCCAAGGCCGAGCCCTATTGTTTCGTCAAGAGCGACGGCAGCACCTATGACGCTGGCAAGGGTGGCCTGCTCGTCACCTTTGGCAAGACCTTCTGAAAGGAAGCGCAATGAAATTCGTCACCGCCATCATCAAGCCTTTCAAGCTCGACGAAGTGCGCGAGGCCCTTTCCGCCGTCGGCGTGCAAGGCATCACGGTCACCGAAGTCAAGGGCTTCGGCCGGCAAAAAGGGCACACGGAGCTTTACCGCGGCGCGGAATATGTCGTCGACTTCCTGCCCAAGGTGAAGGTCGAGGCCGCCATTCCGTCGGAACTGCTGGAACAGGCCATCGAGGCGATCGAGAAGTCCGCCAGCACCGGCAAGATCGGCGATGGCAAGATCTTCGTCTTCGACCTCGAGCAAGTGATCCGCATCCGCACCGGCGAGACCGGCCCGGCTGCCCTTTGAGGAGAAATGAAATGAGGAAATTACTCGCAATCCTGCTGATGGCTTTGAGCCTGTTCGGTTTTTCGAGCGGCGCGCCGGCGGTCGAAGAGGCGAGCGGCGCGCCGGCGGTCGAAGAGGCGAGCGCCGCGCCCGCGGTCGCTACCGCCGCCAAGGCGCCTGCTGCCGAGCTATCTGCAGCCGAGGCTCCAGCCGCTGCGCCGGCGCCCAACAAAGGCGATACGGCGTGGATGATGGTCGCCACGCTCTTGGTGATCCTGATGACCATTCCGGGTCTGGCGCTGTTCTACGGCGGGCTGGTGCGGGCCAAGAACATGCTCTCGGTGCTGATGCAGGTGTTCGTCATCTTCGCGTTGATCAGCGTGCTGTGGGCGGTCTATGGCTACAGCGTCGCTTTCACCGCAGGCACCCCATACTTCGGTAGCTTCGAGAAGCTGTTCCTGATGGGCGTCACACCCGACTCGGTCGGCGCCACCTTCAGCAAGGGCGTGGTGATTCCCGAGCTGGTGTTCGTCGCCTTCCAGGCCACTTTCGCAGCGATCACCACCGCGCTGATCGTCGGCAGCTTCGCCGAGCGCATCGAGTTCTCCGCCGTGCTGCTCTTTTCGGTGCTGTGGTTCACCTTCAGCTATCTGCCGATGGCGCACATGGTCTGGTACTGGGATGGCCCGGATGCGATCACCGATGCCGCCTCGCTCGAAAAGGTCACTGCCGCGGCAGGCTTCCTGTGGGCCAAGGGCGCGCTCGACTTCGCCGGCGGCACGGTGGTGCACATCAATGCCGCGATGGCCGGTCTCGTCGGCGCCTACTTGGTTGGCAAGCGCGTCGGCTTCGGCCGTGAAGCGATGACGCCACACTCGCTGACGCTCACCATGGTCGGCGCGGCATTGCTCTGGGTGGGCTGGTTCGGCTTCAACGCCGGCTCCAACCTCGAAGCGACCGGCACCGCCGCGCTGGCGATGGTGAATACGTTGTTCGCAACGGCCGCCGCGACGCTCTCCTGGATGTTTGCCGAATGGCTGTTCAAGGGCAAGCCCTCGATGCTCGGCGCCGCGTCGGGTGCGGTCGCGGGACTGGTGGCCATCACGCCGGCCTGCGGTTTCGTCGGCCCGCTGGGCGCGATCATCATCGGCCTGGCCGCAGGCATCGTCTGCCTGTGGGGCGTCAATGGCCTGAAGAAGCTACTCGGCGCGGACGACGCGCTCGATGTGTTCGGCGTGCATGGCGTCGGCGGCATCCTCGGCTCGCTCCTCACCGGCGTGTTCGCCTCGCCGGCCTTGGGCGGCACCGGCGTGTATGACTACGTCGCCAATGCCGTCGGCGAGTACGACATGGCGGCCCAGATCGTCAGCCAGCTCTGGGGTGTCGGCGTCGTGATCGTCTGGTCCGGCGTGGTCGCTTTCATCTGCTACAAGATCGTCGATGTTCTGATCGGACTGCGCGTGCCCGAGGACGAGGAACGCGAAGGGCTCGACATCACCGCGCACGGCGAGTCGGCCTACCATTACTGACCGATAGCGCCGTAAAAGCGGGCGCCTCGAGGGCGCCCGTTTTCTTACCTGAACACCACCGTCTTGTTGCCATGCACCAGCACGCGGTCTTCGAGGTGATAGCGCAGGCCGCGCGCGAGCACCGTTTTCTCGATGTCCTTGCCGTAGCGCACCATGTCGTCGGGCGCATCGGAGTGATCGATGCGAATCACGTCCTGCTCGATGATCGGCCCCTGGTCGAGTTCGGCGGTGACATAGTGACAAGTCGCGCCGATCAGCTTCACGCCGCGCGCATAGGCCTGGTGGTAGGGTTTGGCGCCGACGAAAGAGGGCAGGAAGCTGTGGTGGATGTTGATGATTCGCCGCGGATAGGCTGCGCACAGCTCAGGCGGCAGGATCTGCATGAAGCGCGCCAGCACCATCGTGTCGCCGCGCGATTCTTCGAACAGGCGTTGCACCTCGGCGAAGGCCTCGCGCTTGTTCTCCGGCGTCACCGGCACATGGTGGAAGGGGATGCCATGCCATTCGACGAAGCCGCGGAAGGTGTCGTGGTTCGAGATCACGCAGGGAATCTCGATGTCGAGCTCCTTGGATTGCCAGCGCGCGAGAAGATCGTAGAGGCAGTGTTCCTGCTTGGAGACGAGGATCACGACGCGTTTTTTCACCGCGCTGTCGGTGATCTGCCAGTCCATGTCGAGTTCCTGCGCGATCGGCGCGAAGCGGCTGCGGAATTCGGCGAGCATGAACGGCAGCGAGTCGGCCTTGACCTCGATGCGCATGAAATAACGCCCTTCGATCTCGTCCGAATGAAAACTCGACTCGGTGATCCAGCCGTTGTGTGCGGCGATGAAGCCGGTGACCCTGGCGATGATGCCAGTGCGATCCGGGCAGGAGGCGGCCAGCGTGTAGAAGCGGCCGCTAGACATCACCGACCCTCGCTGCGGCCCGGTCGATTTCGTTGCGCAGCGCGTCATAGGAGAGCGCGACGGGAAACTGCGGGAATTCAGCGATGACATTCTGCGGCGGGTGGAACAGGATGCCGGCATGCGCTTCGGCAAGCATCGCGGTGTCGTTGTAAGAATCGCCGGCGGCGATGACGCGGAAATTGAGCTCCTTGAAACGCTTGACCGCCTCCTGTTTCTGGTTCGGCAGGCGCAGGTGGTATGCGGCGACGAAGCCGGCGGCATCGGTCTCGAGCCGGTGGCAGAACAGCGTCGGCATGCCCAGCTGGATCATCAACGGCATCGCGAATTCGTAGAAGGTGTCGGAGAGGATGATCACCTGATAGTCGCGGCGCAAGGCGTCGAGAAATTCCTTCGCGCCGGGCAGTGGCCCCATGCTCGCGATGACCTTCTGAATGTCCGGCAGGCCGAGCTCGTGTTGCTTCAACAGATCGAGCCGGTAACGCATCAGTTGGTCGTAATCCGGCTCGTCGCGCGTCGTGCGGCGCAGCTCGGCAATGCCCGTGCGTTCGGCGAATTCGATCCAGATCTCGGGGACGAGCACCCCTTCGAGGTCGAGACAGACGAGTTGCACGGCCAAGGCTCCCGGAAAAAAGAAAGCGGCGATTCTACTCGACCTCCCCTGTCGAGGACGGCGGCTGGAAATTACGATTCCTGGACGCAGAGTATGCCGGGATCGCGCTCACCCGCCACTGCCATGGTTTCCAGATGCTGGAGCACCTCCATGCTGGCCGCCTCCATCGCGCCGAGCTCGGCAAGGCCAGTCGTGAAATCGCCGTTGCGATAGGCCTGCACTGCGGCCTTGCCGTGCTGGTGCACGCGTATGTGGGATGGCTCGACCGCGCCATAGCCGGGGAGCTGCGAAAAGCACACCTTGCCGTCGCCTTCGTAATACCACTTGCCGAGCCGACAGGCGGTATGGCTGGCGAAATCGTCAGCATTCTTGTCCGACATACCGAGGAAGACGAGATAGATTTCCATCTTGTAAACGAGGTGGTCCTTCTTGGCCGTCTCGATGAAGCTGCGCAGTGCCGTCGCAGCGATCGTCTGGGTCATGCTTTGCGAGATTTCGAGCAGCCCATCGATGCTGGCGAAGGCTTCTTCGCCGTTCTGGTGGATCGCGGCCATTTCTTCCGGATTGACCTGCGATTGCAGCTTGGCCTGTGACGCTTGCTCCTGCACATTCGCCACCAGCTGAGAGATTTCCCCTGTGGAGGCAGTGGTGCGCTCGGCGAGCTTACGCACTTCGTCGGCCACGACCGCGAAACCGCGCCCCTGTTCTCCCGCACGCGCCGCCTCGATAGCAGCATTGAGTGCTAGCAGATTGGTCTGGTCGGCGATTTCCTTGATCAGCTTGACGATGCCGTGGATGCGTCCCGTGTGCTCGTGCAGCTGGTCGATGGCCGTGGCGCTGGCCTGCGCGCGCTCGATCAGGCGACCAATGTGCTCGGTCAAACGATGCACCGTTTGCTGGCTATGTGCGGTTTCACTGCTGGCCTTGACGACCTCCCGGGTTTCCTGACGCAACGCCAAAGCCATCGTGGCCATGGTGTTCTGAACCGATTTCGTCGATTCGCCGAAGGCGTAGAGATGTTTGACCAGATCTTCGAAGAAGGCTACTCGTGCCCGCTTGTCGGCGCATTCCGCTTCGATGGCAGCCAGCCGGCCTTCGAGCACAGCGACGCGTTCCTGTGCCGCTTGTTCGCGGCTTTTCGCTTCCGATAATTCGCGCTGCAGTGTTTCGATTTCCCTGCGAGATGCACCAAACATGATTCCTCCCAGAGTCAAGCCATATGCTTTACGGATTTCGCGTCAAGCATAGCAGAATCCTGCGTCGCGAATATGGTCAATGACGCTCGACCGCAAACCTCTGCGGTTGCTTTCTGCACCGTGCCCTGAGCGAGAATCTCTGTCAGCCGGGGAAACGATCAAGCTTCGAGCCGTGCATGGATCTCGAGCCAGCGCGCTTCTGCATCCTCGATGAGTCCGGTCAGCTCGGCATCGCGCCGTGCCAGCTCGGCGGCCAATGCGCGGTCGGCATAGAGCTCTGGATCACTGAGCCGTTCTGCCAGCACCGACTTTTCGCGTTGCAAGGTGTCGAGCTCGCCTTCGAGCCGCTCGGCTTCCTTTGCGAGCCGGCGCCGCTCGGCCTGCTGCTGCTTTTTCGCCTGCCGTTCCTCTTGGCCCTGCGTTGACTTTTCTGGACGGGCAGACTGGGCGGCGGCCCGGCGCGCGGCAAGCCAGGCGGCATAGTCGTCGAGATCGCCGTCGAAGGGGTGCACCTTGCCATCGGCCACCAGCCAGAGTTCATCGACCGTGGTGCGTAGCAGATGGCGATCGTGAGAAACGAGCACCACGGCGGCCTCGGTTTCCTGGAGCGCCAGCGTGAGCGCCTCGCGCATTTCGAGGTCGAGGTGGTTGGTCGGCTCGTCGAGCAGCAGCAGATTCGGCCGCGTGCGGATCATCAGCGCCAGCGCCAGCCGCGCCTTCTCGCCGCCGGAGAAATTTTTGCACGGCGTCTCGGCCATCTGCCCGCGAAAGTCGAAGCCGCCCAAGAAATCGCGTAATTCCTGCTCGCGTATCCCGGGTTCCTGGCGCATCAGATGCTGCAAGGGCGACTCGTCGGGCCGCAGCCTCTCCATCTGGTGCTGGGCGAAATAGCCGATCTGCAGATGCCGGCCTTCCAGCCTTTTTCCGGCCAGCGGCGCGAGCTCGCCGGCCAAACATTTCACCAGCGTCGATTTGCCGGCACCGTTTCGGCCCAGAAGGCCGATGCGGCTGCCCGGCCGCAGGTTGAACCGCACCCGATCGAGGACTGCCGTGTCGCCATAGCCGACTTTCGCGTCCTCCAGGACCAGGAGGGGATCGGAAAAGCCGGCAGGCTCCAGGAAACGGAAATGGAACGGCGCATCGACGTGTGCGGCGCTGATGAGCTCCATGCGCGCCAGCGCCTTCAAGCGGCTTTGCGCCTGGCGCGCCTTGGTAGCCTTGGCACGGAAGCGTTCGACGTAGGCATTGAGGTGGGCGATCTCGCGCTGCTGCTTCTCGTGCAGTGCCTGCTGCAGCGCCAACGCTTCGGCGCGGGTGCGCTCGAAGGCCGTGTAATTGCCCGTGTAGAGTTTCATCGCGCCGTTTTCGATCGCCAGGACGTGATCGACGATCGCATCGAGGAAGTCGCGGTCGTGCGAGATCATGATCAGCGTGCCGGGAAAGTTCTTCAGCCAGCCTTCGAGCCACAGCACCGCGTCGAGGTCGAGGTGGTTGGTCGGCTCGTCGAGCAGCAACAGGTCGGCGCGCGCCATCAGCGCCCGGGCGAGATTCAGGCGCACGCGCCAGCCGCCGGAAAACTCGGCGACCGGGCGGCTGAAATCGGTCTGCGCGAAGCCAAGGCCAGCGAGGATCTCGGCGGCGCGCGCCTTCGCCGCATAACCACCGATGTCGGCGTAACGCGCATGGAGTTCGGCGATTTGATGACCGTCGTGCGCGTCTTCGGCATCGAGCAGCGCCGCCTCGATCTCGCGCAGCTCGCTATCGCCATCGAGCACGAATTCGAGCGCCGGCATGGCTAGAGCGGGTGTTTCCTGCGCGACATGCCCGATGCGTAAGGCGCGCGGCAATTCCAGATCACCCGCCTCGGCATGCAATTGGCCGCGCAGCAGGGCGAAGAAAGAAGACTTGCCGCAGCCGTTGGCACCGACGAGCCCCACCTTCCAGCCCGGGAAGAGCTGCAGCGAAGCGCCCGCGACGAGCGTGCGGCCAGCGCGACCGAAAGCGAGGTTTCTGGCGAGGATCAACGGATCGCGGCGAGGAAGTCCTGCCAGTTCGCCCATTCGGCGCGACAGGCGTCGGGCACCGGCAGCGTGCTGGGAATTGCCAGACACTCGAACGGGGAGAGCGCCTGGCCGATGCGGATCGCGCGCGCGAGGATGTCATACCACTGACGATCCACATCGCTGCGGCCGGCCACCGCGGCCGAGACGGCTTCGGGAAATTCGAAGCGCTGCAGATAGCGTTCGGACACCCGGCTGATTTCGCAGGGAAAGATCTCGCGCTGCGCTCGCGCCTTGGTGATCGGATCGGCATCTTTGCAGCGCTCGAGATAGCGCGTCATCAGGGCAGGGTAGGTCTCGGCCACGGCGAGCCAGCCGATGCCGGAGACCAGCCCCGTGGTGAAGGCATCGTCGGCGCGTGACGCGGGAATGCCATACTCGGGCAGCAGTGCGCGCATCGCCGCGCCAGTAGCGACGGCATTCATCCAGAAGCCGCGGTAATCGAATCCCGGACAGGCGCCTTTCTGGTAGCGCGTGATCATCTCGGCGACGAATACCACGCGCTTGACGAAGCCGGTGCCCAACCGGGTCACCGCCTGCGGCACCGACGCCGTCTTGCCAGCGGCGGCGAAACGCGCCGCATTGGCGTAATTGATCAGCAATGTCGAAATCACCGGGTCGGGCTGGATGATGCTGGCCACTTGGCGCGCATCGCCTTCCTCGGCGGCCACCGAGATCTTCTGGAAGATCAGCCCCGGCGCCGGCAGATTGCCGTGGGATTCGATCGCGTCGAGGAACTCGGCCATCGGCGGCGTCATCGGATTCTGGCTCGGCTGCTCGACGATCGCAGTGAGCAGTTCGATCGCCGCCTCGGCGGGCGCACCGATCTCGGTGTAGAACGCATCGATGCCCACACCCTTGTCGAACGGTGTGAACATGATGCGGGGTGCCGTGCCGCCAGCGCCGAGTGTTGTCGGGAACTCCGGCGTCGCGCGATAAAAACGGCCGTAGTTGTCGATCGCCACCCAGACGGCATCATGGACGGCCGCGTCGAGCTCGGCGCGCAGCCAGCCGATCGCATGAGGCGCGAGTTCCTCGATCGGGCGGCCGGGATCGTGGCGCGGATCGCAGGCCAGCGCCACCACGGCCGGTGTGTTCACCGTCGCCGGCACGAAGGCGGCGACGAGCCCTTGGCCAGGCCCGACGACGCCATTGGCAGCCACGGCCAGTTCGAATGTCCGGGGATTCAGTCCATCCATGATGCAGCTCCTCTCGATGGCGCCGATTCTACGACCTCGCCGCCTGGGGTAACATCGCCGGTCATGGTTCCCCACCTCGCCACCGCGCTGACCGGCCCGCTGCTGACGCTGGAGAGGCGCTTCCTCGACAATGAGACCGCCATCGAGCGCTGGCTGCGCGGCCAGTGGCTCGAACATGCGCCACCGTTCTACTGCTCGGTCGATCTCAGGAACAGCGGCTTCAAGCTCGCGCCGGTCGACACCAACCTGTTCCCGGGCGGCTTCAACAACCTCGACCCAGCGATGCTGCCCTTGTGCGTGCAGGCGGCGATGAGCGCGATCGAGAAGCTCTGCCCCGAGGCGAAGAACCTGCTCTTGATCCCCGAAAACCACACGCGCAACCAATACTACCTGATGAATGTCGCGCGGCTGGCAGCCATCCTGCACCATACGGGG
The DNA here is from genome assembly GCF_003966565.1 of Sulfuricystis multivorans. Lineage (NCBI taxonomy): Bacteria > Pseudomonadati > Pseudomonadota > Betaproteobacteria > Nitrosomonadales > Sterolibacteriaceae > Sulfuricystis > Sulfuricystis multivorans. The sequence goes on from NZ_AP018718.1 coordinate 2,499,558, forward strand.
CTTAACGTGCGCATCGGCTCGCTGTTGCCGGAAATCGACAGACCGACGACACTCGCGCTGCCCGATGGGCAGTCATTGACGCTCGAACCGCTGCGGCGCTTCGGGTCGACCGGCGATGACGGGCTGGGGCGCCGCCTGGGCCTTGCCAGCGACCCAAGCTTCGATCCCTGCGCGATCCTGCTCAACAACGACTTGTCTGCCGGCGTACCCGCCATCCTCGAGAACCTGCACGAGCAGTTCGTCATCCCGCCGCTTGCCGCCGGCTGGCATGCGCGCCGCAAGTCGCAGCACTTCGCCGCTTACCGGCGCGTCGCGCGCGAGTTCGCCGCGCTGATCGGCATCGATCCGTGGCTGATCGATCCGGAATTCGCGGTGTGCGGCAAGATCGATTTCCAGCAGCGGGCAGGCATCGAATGTCTCGCCGAAAACATCGACAAGCTGCTCCATCACATCCGCGCCAAATACACTGAATACGGCATCACTGCCACACCCTTCGTCGTCGTCAAGGCCGATGCCGGCACCTATGGCATGGGCATCATGATGGTCAAGGACGCAAGCGAAGTGCGCGAGCTCTCGCGCCGTCAGCGCAACAAGATGGCCGTGGTCAAGGAAGGCTTGCCCGTCAGCGAAGTCATCCTCCAGGAGGGCGTGCCGACCTTCGAGAGCGTCGACGAGGGTGTGGCCGAGCCGGTGGTCTACATGATCGACCGCTACGTCGTCGGCGGCTTCTATCGTGTGCACACCCAGCGCGGCCCGGACGAGAACCTCAACGCGCCAGGCATGCATTTCAAGCCGCTTGCCTTCGAGACCGGCTGCTCGCTGCCCGACACGACCCAGAACCCGGACGCGCCCCCCAACCGCTTCTATGCCTATGGCGTGGTAGGCCGGCTGGCGCTGCTGGCGGCCGCTCACGAGCTGGAAGAAACCGGCGAGACATGAGGCTTTGGTTCGCCGGACTGTTGGCGCTCTTGCTCGTCGCCTGCGGCCCGCGCGCGCCGATCGGGCAGGAGGCCTATGTCTTCGGCACGCGCGTCGAAGTGCTGGTCAGCGGGGTCGGCGAAGCCGAGGCGCATGCCGCGCTCGGTGAGGTATTGCGCGAATTCGACCGCCTGCACCGCGCCTACCATGCCTGGCAGCCTTCGGAGCTCACGGCGCTCAATGACGCGATCGCCGCCGGTCGGCCGCATCGGGTTTCCCTGGAGCTCGCTGAGCTGATCCGCACCGCACAGGCACTTGCCGCGCAGGGCGACTACCTGTTCGACCCCGGCATCGGCCGCATCATCGCCTTGTGGGGCTTCCAGAGCGACGAGTTCAAACCGGTGCTGCCGGATGCCACGGCATTGCAGCAACTCACCGCCGCCAAACCGTCGATCGCCGATCTGGCGGTTGCCGACGACGGCACCGTGACGTCGAAGAACCCCGCCGTGGCGCTCGATTTCGGCGGCTATCTGAAGGGAGTCGCACTCGACCGCGCCGCGGCGATTCTCAAACGCCGCGGCATCCACGACGCGCTGATCAACATCGGCGGCAATGTGCTCGCGCTGGGCAGCAAAAACGGCGTTCCCTGGCGGGTGGGCATCCGTCATCCGCGCGTCGAGCTCGCCGGCGAAGGCGTCATCGCCACGCTGGAGCTGCATGACGGCGAAGCGATCGGCACTTCGGGCGACTATCAGCGCTTCTTCGAACTCGACGGCAAGCGCTACTGTCACCTGATCGACCCGCGCACCGGGGTCCCCGCGCAAGGCACGCAGTCGCTGACCGTCCTGATCCCGCCGGGGCCGCAAGCCGGCATGCGTTCGGATGTGCTGACCAAGCCGCTGTTCATCGCCAATGATCGCTGGCGCGAGTTGGCGCGGCGTCTCGACGCAGCCCAGGTGCTGCGCGTCGATGGAGAGGGGCGGGTCTATGTCACCCCAATGATGCAGAACCGGCTGCAATTCACGATGGACAATCTCACCATCGGCGTCGTGCAATAATCTTCTCGATGATTGGCATTCTCCTGATCACCCACGACACGCTCGGCGAGGCACTGTTGCAGTGCGCCTGCCACGTGCTCAACAAGCGCCCGGTACAACTGTTGCAGCTGGGCGTGGCCGCCGGCGACGACCCGAACGACCTGCTGCCGCTGGCGAAGAAGATGCTCAAGCTCGTCGATAGCGGCGACGGCGTGCTGATCCTCACCGACATCTACGGCGCCTCGCCGGCGAATCTGGCCGGCAAGTTGCTCGAACCCGGCCATGTCGAGGGTATCGCCGGCGTCAATCTGCCGATGTTGCTGCGGGCGCTCAGCTATCGCGACAAGGACATGGAAACGCTGTTGAAGCGCACCACCGGCGGCGGCCGCGATGGCGTGCTCGACATGCTGCGACATTGATCCAATGCCGAAAGCCGAGGCGACGATCATCAACAAGCTAGGGCTGCACGCGCGCGCCTCGGCAAAACTCACCCAGCTGGCCGGCAGCTTCCCCTGCGAGGTGTGGATGGAACGGAACGGCCGCCGCATCAACGCGAAGAGCATCATGGGCGTGATGATGCTCGCCGCCGGCAAGGGCAGCAAGGTGATCATCGACACCGAGGGGGAGCGCGCCGACGAAGCGCTCGCCGCGATCCTCGCTTTGATCGACGACCGCTTCGGAGAGGACGAGTAATCATCCTAAAAACCCCAGTTGACCGCTCCTGAAGGCAAAAAATGCCTGAGAAGATCGAAAGATGTTTCACTGATTCCGCTCACCGGAGAGGTGACCCCGCTACGCACCCCCTGGCATGCGCCGGCGGGCGCTTGGCTTTGTTGCTCCTCCTTGCAGGCATGAGCCTGCGGCGTCGTCGCGTCGCGCCAGCCGCCCGCCGGCACGCACCATCGGGCGCGTCCAACTGAGGTTTTTAGGATCATGGCATTCACCGTGCATGGTCTCGCCGTCTCCCAGGGCATCGCGATCGGCCGCGCCCATCTGATTTCCCATGCCATCTTCGAGGTCGTCCATTACACGCTGCGCGAACGCGACATTCCGGCCGAGATCGCGCGCTTCGATGCGGCACTCGCCGCGGTACGCGCGGAACTGGCGCAGTTGAATACCGAGGTCACCGTGCCAGGCACACCCAGCGAGCTCGCCGCGCTGGTCGGTGTCCATGCGCTGTTCCTCGACGATCCGCTGATCGCCGATGTGCCGAAGGTGCTGATCCGCGAGCGGCGCTGCAACGCCGAGTGGGCGCTGGTGCAGCAGATGGAACAGGTGATCGCGCAGTTCGACGAGATCGAGGACAGCTATCTGCGCGAGCGCCGCCAGGACATCGTCCAGGTGGTCGAACGCATCCTGCGCGCCCTTTCCGGCAAGCCGCGCCGGTTGTCGAAGAAAGGCGCAACGGGCGAGATCGTCATCGTCGCCCACGATCTTTCGCCGGCCGACACGATCCAGTTCAAGAACCTGAAGATCGCCGGCTTCGTCACCGACCTGGGTGGCGCCACCTCGCATACGGCGATCGTCGCCCGCAGCCTCGCCATTCCCGCCGTCGTCGGTCTGCACCACGCGCGCGCGCTGGTGCGCGAGGACGACCTGATCATCGTCGATGGCCGGCGCGGCGTGTTGATCGTCGATCCCGACGAGCGCGTGCTCGAGGAATACCGACTCAGGAAGCGCGAGCTCGAGCTCGAGCGCTCGAAGCTCAAGCGCCTGAAGCACGCGCGCGCCGCCACGCTCGATGACGTCGAGATTAGCCTGCAGGCCAACATCGAGCTGCCGCAGGACATCGAACAAGTGCGTCAGGCCGGGGCGGACGGCGTGGGCCTGTTCCGCACCGAGTTTCTCTTCATGAACCGCGAAACGCTGCCGGACGAAGACGAGCAATTCGAAGCCTACCGTCATGTCGCCAAGGCGCTTGCCGGCAAGCCGGTGACGATCCGCACGCTCGACATCGGCGCCGACAAGACGGCACGCGCACTGAACGGTGCGGAGCGCCAGGTGCCCAACCCGGCGCTCGGCCTGCGAGCGATCCGCTATTGCCTGGCCGAGCCACAGTTGTTTCTCACCCAGCTGCGCGCGATCCTACGCGCCGCGCACTTCGGCCAGGTGCGCATCCTGGTGCCGATGCTCGCCCATCATGGCGAGATCGTCCAGACGCTGGCGATGGTCGAGCAGGCCAAGCAGCAACTGCGCGAGCGACGCTGCAAGTTTGCGGAGAACGTCGCCATCGGCGGCATGATCGAGATTCCCGCTGCCGCGCTCTCGCTCGGCCCGTTCCTGCGCCATCTCGACTTCCTGTCGATCGGCACCAACGACCTGATCCAGTATCTGCTGGCGATCGACCGCACCGACGAAGCGGTCGCCCACCTCTACGATCCGCTGCACCCGGCCGTGCTGCGCCTCTTGGCCCAGGTGATCCAGACCGCGAACAAGGCGGAAATGCCGGTGGCGATCTGCGGCGAGCTCGCCGGCGACCCGCAACTGACGCATCTTCTGCTCGGCATGGGGCTGCGCCAGTTCTCGATGCACCCAACACAACTGCTCGAAGTCAAGCAGCAGATCGTGATGGCGGATACCGAACAGCTTTCCGCGAAGGTGTCCCGGATTCTGCGTCTCGACGAACCGGAGCGCATCCGCGAGCTGGTCGAACGCTTGTAGTAGTGCCGTCCCGAAGCCGCCGAGTTTCTGTTAAAGTGCGCGGCTCATGAAAAAAACCCTGACCACGAGCCTGTTTCTGCTCTGCGTCGCCGCTGCGCCCGTTCAAGCCGTTGAGACGGTGGCGCAGCTACCGGCGGGGCAAGCCACGCCGGTCGAACCGACGCCGCCCGCTTCCTTCATGTCGCGTGCCGTCGATAATGTCGGCAGCACGCTCGAGCGTGCGCTCGACTTCCTTGGCATCCGTTACCAACGCGGCGGAAGCTCCCCGGAAACCGGCTTCGACTGCTCTGGCTTCGTGCGCTACGTCTATGGCGAAACGCTCGGCCTGATCCTGCCGCACAATGCCAAGGCGATCAGCCAGGCAGGTGAGAAGGTCGACAAGAGCGAATTGCAGCCTGGTGATCTGGTGTTCTTCAACACGATGCGACGCGCCTTTTCGCACGTCGGCATCTATCTGGGCGACAACCTGTTCGTCCATGCGCCGCGTGCCGGCGCGCGTGTGCGCATCGAGGACATGACCAACCGTTACTGGAGCCGCCGCTTCAACGGCGCGCGGCGGCTCCGGCCGTAATTCCCCGCATGGAAGACAAGCGCAGCATCGGCCCGGTCGAGGCGCGACGCGTCGTCTTCGATGAACCCTTCGTCTTCGCCGCCGGCAAGGCCCTGCCGCAGTGGGAACTGGTCTATGAGACCTATGGCACGCTCAATGCCGCGCGCACGAACGCGATCCTGGTCTGCCACGCGCTCTCCGGCCACCATCACGTCGCCGGCTGGTATGCCGACAATCCGAAGAACCTCGGCTGGTGGGACAACATGATCGGCCCCGGCAAGCCGATCGACACCGAGCGCTTCTTCGTCGTCGGCGTCAATAATCTGGGCGGCTGCCACGGCTCGACCGGTCCGGCCTCGCTCGATCCGGCCACCGGTGAGCCCTGGGGCGCTGATTTCCCGGTCGTCACCGTGCCGGACTGGGTCAGAGCGCAAGCGAGACTGGCCGATCATTTGGGCATCGAACAATGGGCGGCGGTGGTCGGCGGCAGCCTGGGCGGCATGCAGGCGCTGCAATGGACGATCGACCTGCCCGAGCGCGTGCGCCATGCGCTGGTGATCGCCGCGGCGCCGAAGCTCACCGCCGAGAACATCGCCTTCAACGACGTCGCCCGCCAGGCGATCATCACCGATCCGGACTTCCACGGCGGCCATTTCTACCGTTACGACACGCGGCCGCAGCGCGGCCTGCGGCTGGCACGCATGCTCGGCCACATCACCTATCTGTCGGACGACCAGATGGCGGAGAAATTCGGCCGCAAGCGGCGCAGCGGTGCCGGCAGCTACAGTTTCGACGTCGAGTTCGAGGTCGAATCCTATCTGCACTACCAGGGCGACAAGTTCGCCGGCATCTTCGATGCCAACACCTATCTGTTGATGACCCGCGCGCTGGACTATTTCGATCCGGCGGCACCTTATGGCGATGATCTAGCCGCTGCTTTGGCGCGTGCGCAGGCTGGCTTCCTCGTCATCTCGTTTTCGACCGACTGGCGCTTTTCACCGGCCAGAAGCCGCGAGATCGTCAATGCGCTGGTGAAGAACCAGCAGCCGGTCAGTTACGCCGAGATCGCCAGCCAGCATGGTCACGATTCCTTCCTGATGGCCGATAGCTACTACCATGCGGTGGTGGCGGCCTACATGGCGAACGTCGAGACATGAGCCACGCGATCAAACGCCCCGACTTCGCCGTCATCGCCGGCTGGATGAAGCCGGGCGAGAGCGTGCTCGATCTGGGTTGCGGCGCGGGCGAGCTGTTGCTGCTGCTCGCCGAACGGGGCTTGCGCGGCTGGGGCATCGAGCGCGACCCGGGCCACGTGCTGGCGGCGATCGAAAACGGCGTCAATGTGATCCAGAGCGACCTCGAAGAAGGTCTGGCTGGCTTTGAAAACGATGCCTTCGACCACGTCGTGCTCTCGCGCACGCTGCAGACGATGCGCCATACGCAACAGATCCTCGCCGAGATGCTGCGCGTCGGCCGCGAGGCGGTGGTTTCGTTTCCGAATTTCGCCTACTGGAAGAACCGCCTCGCGATCTTGAACGGCCGTATGCCGGTCTCGGAAGATCTGCCCTACCAGTGGTATGACACGCCGAACGTGCGTTTCTTCACGATGCTCGACTTCGAGAGCCTGTGCAAGGAAATGGGCATCGTCATCCGCGAGCGCCAGGTGCTCGACGAAAAAGGCCTGCTTGTGACCGAGGAACACAATTTCCTCGGCAGCCTGGCGGTTTATCGGATCGGCCGGCCGCGCTGAGCGCTGGTGCCCGGAGCCGGACTCGAACCGGCATGCCATGCGGCGAGGGATTTTAAGTCCCTTGTGTCTACCAATTTCACCATCCGGGCAGCGTCTGCATTCTAGGCTGCCCGGGCGCGGCGCGGAGCGCTTCAGTGCGGGATCGGCGTTCCACTGGTGAACAACCGTGCGAAATCCTCGAAAGCCATCGGCCGCGCGAACAGATAGCCTTGCGCCAGATCGCAGCCGAAATCGCGCAGGATCCGCGCCTGGGCCAGTGTCTCGACGCCTTCGGCCACCACCGTCATGCCCAGGTTGCGCCCCATCTGGATGATGGTTTGGACGATCTTGCGGCTCTTTTCGTCGTGTTCCAGACCGCCGACGAAGGCCTGGTCGATCTTGAGCTTGTCAACATGCAGGCGCAGCAGATTGCCGAGGTTCGAATAGCCGGTGCCGAAGTCATCCACCGCGATCGCGATCCCCGCCGTGGCGAAGGTTTCCAGCGAGCGGACGAGGGTTTCGTTTTCGCTGGCGATCGCGCTCTCCGTAATCTCGACTTCCAGACGTTGCGCCGGCAATCCGCAGGATTCGATCAGCTCGAGCACCCGCGGCGCACAGTCGTGATCGAACTGCAGGGGCGAGAAATTCACCGCGATGCCGAACCCGCGCAGCCGACCGTCGAGGCGCGCGCCCGCTACACAGGCTTCGCGCAGCACCCAGTGACCCAGGGTCTTGATCAGGCCGGACTCTTCCGCCGCGGCGACCAGCTCGGCGGGCGAGGGCATCGAGGCGTCCTCGTGGCGAGCCAGGCGCAGCAGCACTTCGACGCCGGCGATCGTCCCATCGGCAAGCCGCACCTGCGGCTGCCAGGCGAGCATCAGCCCCGAGGAAGCGAGCGCCTTGCGCAGGATATCGGTTGCCTCGATGCGCCGCGCCAGACGCCGGTGCATTTCGCTGGCGAAGAAATAGTAACGGCCGCGGCCTTGCTGCTTGGCGTTGTACATCGCCGTATCGGCGTTCATCAACAGCGCCTCGACCGTCTCACCGTCGCCCGGATAGCGGGCGATGCCGATCGATGCGGCGAGGAAGAATTCGCGTTCGTCGTGAGTGAATGGTTCGGCGAACGCGGTCAGCAGCTTTTCGGCGACCTCGGCCAGATCGGCTTCATCGACGATGTCCTCGACGATCACGGCGAATTCGTCCCCGCCCAGCCGCGCCACCGTGTCGTTGGCGCGCACGAGATGGGTCAGCCGCTGCGCCGCCTCGACCAGGATGCGATCGCCGATGCCGTGGCCGTAGGCATCGTTGATGTCCTTGAAGTGGTCCAGATCGATGAACAGCACACCGATCTCGGTTTCGTTGCGCTGCGCGCGGGCGACCGCCTGGCCGAGGCGATCGAGCAGCAGACGACGGTTCGGCAAGCCGGTCAGCGCGTCATGGAACGCAAGATGCATCAGCTGCGCACGTAGCTCTTTGTGCGAGCCGATATCGGCGAACACGCCGACGTAATAGCGCGGCTTGCCCTGCTCGTCGCGCACCAGATCGATGTGCAGCCACTCGGGATAGATCTCGCCGCTCTTGCGGCGGTTCCAGATCTCGCCTTGCCAAGAGCCGGTCTCGTCGATCGTGCGCCACATCTCGGCATAGAACGCGGCATCGTGACGCCCGGACTTCAGCAGGCCAGGCGTCTGGCCGATCGCCTCTGCCTCGGAGTAGCCGGTGGTGCGGCAAAAAGCTGCATTGACCAGCAGGATGCGGCCTTGCACATCGGTGACCATGATGCCTTCGGCGGTGGCATCGAACACCGCGGCGGCAATCTTGCGGTTTTCCAGCTCGCAGCGCAGGTTGTCGATCAGGCGCGCACGCTCCTCGTTGAGCGCGTGCTCGTGCTCCATCAACGCGGCCACCAGCGCGAACCGTGAGACCACACCGACGAAAGCACCCTCGCCGCTGATGACCGGCAGATAATCGCAACGCTCCCGTTCCAGCCGCGCCCAGACCTCATCGACCGGCGTGGCCGGATCGAGCCCGGGCGGCTGACGGCGCACCAACAGGTCGGCGAACACCCGCGCCGGAAACAGCGCGGCTTCGCGCACTTCGACGAGACCGAGGAAGCGTCCATCGCCATCGTCTTCGTCGAAGACCGCATACACCAGCACCTCGTTGCCGTTCCTCGCCGCCACGTCGCGATAGCGCTGCAGCGCACCGACGCTGCGATGACGGGAGCAAAGGCAATCGCGCGCGGTCAGCATGTCATTACGAGTCGCCGCCCGCCGCTTCGAGCGCGATCTCGACATCCAGGTCGAGATGAATGATTTCCTCGGGCCCCATCAGGGGTTTGACGTGATCGAGGACGAAGCGGCGCAGCGACTCGGCATCGACCTTGCGCAGGATGGCGCTGCGCACCAGGACATCGCCGATCACCTCGTCTTCGATCGGCACGTGCTCAAAAGGCGTCGTCATCAGCAACGCGAGCGCCTTGCCCATCGCCACCTGGCCGATCGGCGAAGACCGGCCGAGGACGAGACCGTCGACGATCGGCGGCAAGACGAACTCGCGCGCCCGCATCCTGATGTTCTGCCGTTGCTTTTTCATTTCTGCCCCTCGCCGCCGCCATCACCCCCCGAGATGGCTGGCGGTCGCTCGAAAAACCCTACGGGTCATCGTTTGTCATTAGACCATATTCGCCGTGACATCGAAATGGTTTTGCTCAAGAAACCTCAAGGCCTGCCATGATCCCACTGCCGCCGGACGATGTCGCGGATCAAATGCAGGCGGCGGTGGAAGAAATGGTCGGCGCCGGGAATGACGATCACTGGCAAATCGAGAGGTTCGGCCCAGGCGAGAACGTTGGCAAGCGGCACCGTCTCGTCCTTGCCGCCGTGGATGACGATCGTGTCGGTGGGCACGGCAGCGGTTTCATAGTTGCGTAAGCCTTCGATGAAGCCGGCCGCAGTGCCGACCAGCACCAGCCGGCTCGCCGGATCACCCTCCTCTTTCAGCCGCTGCGCGAGCCGGGTGATCACATAGGCGCCGAACGAGAAGCCGGCAAGATAAATAGGCAGCGTTCGGCCAAAACGTTGTCGTGCGTCAGCCAGCACGGCGAGCAAATCCTCGGTCTCGCCGATGCCCTGATCGTGCGCGCCTTCCGAGCCGCCGACGCCGCGGAAATTGGGCCGCAGCGTCGCGCAGCCCAGCTCGCGGAAAGTGCGCGCCAGCGTGGTGACCACCTTGTTCTCTGCGGTGCCGCCATAGAGCGGGTGCGGATGCGCGATCAGCGCGATGCCGGTCGCCTGCGCGTGAGGCTCGACGAACACCTCGATCTTGCCCGCCGGGCCGGCGAGGAACAAGCGATCGGAGCGCATCATTCGTTACATGATGGGCATAAATCCAACAAAACGATGTCCAGCTTGTACAAACGCGCAAGGTGGATGTATTGCCTCACCATCGGCGAAGTTGCAACCTTGACATATCCGCTGTTTTTGGCACCGCGGTAATGATGATTTCTCATGCAAATATATAATTTCTTGACTCTGGAATCCAAAATGGCCTTGAGTACGTCCTTGAAAAACTCAGCGAAAGCATCCGCCAAGCTGATTTCTATCGCGACTCCGTTCTGAACATCCAAAATATCAAAGGCCTGTAACTTTTCGGTTTCCACGGCCTCTTCGTTCTGCACGTCTATGCCTTTGAATCTCAAGGTCATGTTCTCTGCAACCTTGGCTTCGATCTTTATTCTCGCCCCGTATTTGGCCGACAAGAACTCCTGCAATTTCTTCGTGGTTCGATAGCTTTTCGCCTCATCGGCGCTATTTTCATTAAGATCGATGTTTTTCAACCATTCTTCCCTGTATGCAGCGCACTTGTAGCGGCCACCATCGACGCTCTTCGGAACAAAGACATTCTCGAAGAAAGCCAGTATGTCCTCGATGATGTCTTGCTCAGGCATGATTCCAGCCATTGAACAAACCAGATTCAAGGGAGGCAGAAATCAGATCAGCAGCCGCTCGACGATCTCGCCCTTGGCCAGATGGCGTTCGACGATCTCGTCGATGTCTTCCCGATCGACGTAGGTGTACCAGACGGCCTCGGGATAGACGACGATCACCGGCCCCTTGTCGCAGCGATCCAGGCAGCCGGCGCTGTTGACGCGCACCTTGCCGGGGATCGCCTCACCCATGCTTTTGACTTTTTCCTTGCAGTAGTCGCGCATCGCCTGGGCGTTGTGGTTGTTGCAGCACATCTCGCCCGGCTCGCGCTGGTTGGTGCAGAAGAACAGGTGGTATTGGTAGTAGCTCATTTTTTTCTCCATGATCGGCTGGGTTGGGAGTGCCAATTTACCAAAGTCGGCGCTGGCGGGAAGGCATAATGCGGACGATGTCCTCTGCCGCTTTGCCCCTCGATCCCGTCAAGGAGAGGCTGCTGCTCGCCACGCTCGCCGGCATCCAGTTCGCCCACATCCTCGACTTCATGATCATGATGCCGCTCGGGCCGATCCTGATGCAGGAATTCGCCCTCGATGCGCAGCAGTTCGGCCTGCTCGTCTCGGCCTACACCTTCACGGCCGGGGCGGCCGGCGTGCTCTCTGCCGTGTTCGTCGACCGCTTCGAAAGAAAGCGCCTGCTGCTACTGATGTTCGCGCTGTTCGCTCTCGCCACACTCGCCTGCGGCCTGGCGCCTGGCTATGCCACGCTGCTGGCAGCGCGGTCTTGCGCCGGCGCCTTCGGCGGCGTGCTGGGCTCGATGGTGCACACCATCGTCGGCGATGCGATTCCTTTCGAGCGCCGTGGCCGTGCCGCCGGCGTCGTGATGTCGGCCTTTTCGCTGTCCACCGTCGCCGGTGTGCCGCTGTCGCTCTTCCTCGCCAACCACTTCGGCTGGCGCAGCCCATTCTTCCTGATCGCCGCGCTTTCCGTCGCGTTGTTGCTCATTGGCTTCGTTCGGCTGCCGACGCTGCGCGGCCATCTGCCGACCGCGGTGATCGGGGAAGAAGAGCGCGCCCATCCGCTCGCCGCGATCCTCGAAACGCTGGCCCATGCCAACCACCTGCGCGCGCTTGCATTCATGGCGCTGATGATGCTCGCCGGCTTCACGGTGATCCCCTATATCACGGTCTACGCGACCGCCAATGTCGGCATCCGCCAGCAAGACATCCCCTATATGTATCTGGCCGGCGGCTGCGCGACCTTCTTCACCGCGCGCTGGATCGGCCGGCTGGCCGACCGCCACGGCAAGGTGCGCGTGTTCCGCCTCGTCGCGCTCGCAGCCTTGGTGCCGCTCTATGTGCAGACCCACCTGCCGCCGGTGCCATTGTGGGTGATGGTGGCCTGCGCGACGGTGTTCTTCATCTTCGTGCCGGGCCGCATGGTGCCGGCGATGGCGATCATCACCTCGGCAGTCGAACCGCGCCTGCGCGGCACCTTCATGTCGCTCAATGGCGCGGTGCAGAATCTGTTTTCGGGGCTCGCCGCCTGGGCGGGCGGCCTGATGATCACGCTGGAAAACGGCCGCGTGGTCGGCTATGGCAACGTCGGCCTCGTGGCGATGGCCGCTACGGTGCTGGCGGTGCTTTACGTCGGCCGCATCCGCATGGAGGGTGCCGTTCCGCCAGCGAGGATTTTCAACGGGCAGGATATTTGAGGGCGTTCTTGGCGATCTTGTCGCGCGCGGCGGCGATCGGATCGATATTCAGCGCATCGGCGAGCTCGACCAGATAGATCAGCGTATCGGCTACCTCGTCGCGGATTTCGGCGAGCTTTTCCGGCGGCGGCGCGAGGCTTTCCTCGGCAGTCGCCCACTGGAAATGCTCGACCAGTTCCGCCGCCTCGACGATCATCGCCATCGCCAGGTTCTTCGGCGTGTGGTATTGCCGCCAGTCGCGCGCGGCGGCGAAGTCGCGCAAGGCGAGTTTCAAGGTTTCGAGGTCATGGATGTCGTTCATCGTTCGCTCCGGGAAAGTATCAGCCAAGGCAGCGCGAAAAAAGGCCACAAGGCGGTGGTCAGACGCGTCAAGCCATTGAAGTTGAGGAAATGCCCCTGTTGCCAAACACGTAAGGTGTCGGCGAGATAAGGATTGTCCGGCATCAGATTCACGAGCACGGTGGCAATCATCAGCGCCAGCGCCGCGATCGCCTGGCGAACGGCGGGCGCGAAGGCCATCGCTACTCCCCACAGCAGCAGGCCGAGCGCGAGTCCCGCCAGGGTGCCGGGCGTGGCCCAGGCCAAGCCATGCACGCCTTGCATCAGCACGAAGAGCGCGGCGCTCTTGACGACGAGGGCGAGCAGAATCAGCGCCAAAGGATACAGGGCAGGGTGGGCTCTGGCCAGCCGCGCGCCGATCAACGCGATCGCCGCGGTTTGTGCGGCGACCGTGGCCAGCTCGAAGCTTCTGATGCGGTCCGCCGCGAAGTCGAGCGCGGCCGGCAAGCCGATGAGCCCGCGCAGATTGCCGCTGCCGAACAGGGTGCTTTCGGGGTTGAGCTGGGTGAGCAGCCACAGTGCGACGAGCAGCAAGCCCGCATCGCCCGCTGCACCGGCGAGCAGACGCCGCTCGCGCCAGCGATTTAGACGCCCGCCATCGAGCAGCGCGCGCCCGCCAGCCAGCCCCAGGAGGGCGCCGATCAGTGCGCCGACGCTGTTGCAGGCGAAATCGAGATTCGAAGGCACGCGACTGGGCAAGTAGTTTTGCACGGTCTCGACGCCGAGGCTCAGGCCCGCGCCGAGCAAGACCGACAAGATGAGCGAGAGGATCGGAGCAAGCCGCCGGATGAGCGCCGCCGTCCAGAAGAAGCCCAGGGGCAGATAGGCCAGCACGTTGCCGGCGAGATCGAAGCCGGTGAAATAACGCGGCCAGAATGATGACAGGAAGGCGAGAGGATCGACACCCGTATCGCGCCAATCGGCAAACGGATAGAGGCTGCCGTAGATGAGGAGCAGCGTCCAGGCGCCGGCAAGTTTGAGCGGCAGGTTCGAGGAGGCGCGTGCGGACACGCCGGCGCCGATTTTCTAGGTGCCGTGGGGGGTGATCCGGCGCAGGCGGGCAAGCAGCCCGGCGGGGGAAAGTCGCTGCGGTGCGAAGCGCGGCAGCTCGACGGCATCGAGCGTATTCTTGACCAGCAACCCCAGATCGGTATCGCCTTCCATCACCAGTCGCCGGTTGAAGAACAGCGTGTCCGGATCCTCCTCGCGGGCAAGCAGCGCGAGAAAATCGCGCGCCCGTGCCGAGATGGTGAGATCGGCCCGCCGGGAATCGAAGACGGGATGGAAGCCGCGGCCGTTGTAACCGAAACGCAGCGTCATCCCGGCATCCTTGACGCGGATCGCGAAGCGCTTGCCGGCAAGCATCTCGAGCGGCTCGCGCGGGATCAGGCGACCGAGCGCGAGATTGAGACCAGTCACCAGCGCCAGAGTCGGCGGCAGTTGCGGCAGCCGGTCGCCGAGACGGGACAAAGGCGCAGGCAGCGTGAAATCCGGTAGCTTGAAGTTCTTGATCATGGCGTCGTTCCAGAAACCCAGTCCAAGCCTGGGCGATCGTACCAGAAGCCGTTGCAGTAATCGCCTCCCGGCATCGCCGCCGGCAGGCCGTCGAGCAGCGCGCGATAGGCGCGGATGAGTTCCGCCATGCCTTCGGATTGCGGCGAGAGGCGGATCAGATCGACGCCCAGGGCAGCCAGTTCCGGCAATTCGCGTTCGAGGTGGTAGAGCTTGGCAGACTGCGTCTGGATGCCGTTCAAGGTGAGGAAAGGCTCACCCTCGCGCGTCTTGACCGGCAGGCCGTCCGGAAACTGGATGCAGCGGAACTCGCAGCAGTCCTTTTGCAAGCGGTAGCGCCGTGCGGTGAAGCAGCGCGCAGAATAAGCGAGCGGCAAGCGGCCGTGGGCGAACACCTCGGTCTCGATGCCGGCCGGCATTGCCTTTGCCATGCCCGTCAATGCGCTGCGGCCGACTTCCGGCGGCATCACCCAGCGGGTGGCGCCGCAGTCGACGAGGATCTTCAGCGTATGGCCGTTGAAGACGTTGAGCGTCGGGCCGGCGACGAAGCGCTGGCCGCGCTGTGCGAGCTGGCGCACCGCGCCCATCTCGTTGGCTTCCACCGTCAGGCGCGGATCGTCCTTCGCCGCATCCATCAGCCGGCGCACCGCCTTCAGGTCCGATTCGGATTCGATCAATGGCAAGGTGGAAAGGGCGACTTCCTTGCCGGCGTCTGCGAGCATGGTTGCCGCTTCGAGGTAATCGTCCAGCCGCATTTCGTGACGACGCGAGCAGACCGCTTCGCCGAGATAGACGACATCGACGGGCGCCTCGATCATCTCGGCATAGAAATCCATCACCCGCTGGCGCGGCCAGTAGTAGAGCAAGGGGCCGAGGGCGAGTTTCATTTCCACGGCCGATTGTACGCGCCGAGGGTTGCCGTCAGCCCTTCGGATACCTTGTTGAGCTCCGCCATCCACGCGGCCGTGGGCGCAAAGTGTTCGCGATCGCGTCGGCAGGCGTCGATCGCCTGGCGCCAAACCTGGGTGACCTGCTTGACGTAAGCCGGGCTCCTCTGGCGGCCTTCGATCTTGATCGCCCTGATGCCCATCCTCATGAGCTCCGGCAACAGTTCCAGCGTATTGAGGCTGGTGGGCTCCTCGATGGCGTAGTAGGTTTCGTCGTCCACCTCGAAACGCCCCTTGCACAGCGTCGGATAGCCGGCGCGTTCGCCCGGTGCGAAGCGATCGATCAGCACACCATTCAAACGCGTCTCCATGCCGTCGGGCGTTTCCTCGTAGCGCACCGCCTTGCCCGGCGAACAGGCGCCCTGGCAGTTCGGGGAGGTGCCGGTCGCATATGCGGAGAGCGCGCAGCGGCCCTCGACCATCACGCATAGGCCGCCGAAGCCGAACACCTCGATCTCGACCGGGGTGTTCTTGACGACGTGTTCGACCTGGGCGAGCGACAGCACGCGCGGCAGCACGGCGCGCTGGATGCCGAAGCGTTCGTGATAGAAGTTGATCGCCTCGTAATTGGTCGCCGAGCCTTGCACCGACAGGTGCAGCCGCAGCTGCGGGTGGGTACGGTGCGCATAGTCCATCAGGCCCGGGTCGGCGAGGATGATCGCATCGACACCGAACGCGGCCGCCTTGTCGACGGCGGCCGTCCAGCCGGGCCAGTTGTCGGTCTGCGGATAGGTGTTCAGCGCGACGAAGACCTTGACGCCGCGCGCGTGGGCATAGGCGATGCCCTCCTTCAGGCTCTTGTCGTCGAAATTGAGGCCGGTGAAGTTGCGCGCGTTGGTCGCGTCTCGGAAGCCGGTATAGACGCAGTCGGCGCCGTGATCGACGGCGGCTTTGAGCGCCGGCAGCCCGCCGGCGGGACAAACCAGTTCGAAAGGTGTGCTCATCGGGCAGTCCGTAAAAAGTGGCGGTCGACTATAAGGCCGCGCGATGTGTCACGGCTTGACCTGGGTCAAACTCGGCGGCTTCGGGACGGCACATCAACGCAATGTCCCGCGCGGCTTCCGGCCGGCGTGCGAGAATATCCGGTCATAGAGCGGTCGCGGCAGCCATTTCAACACGCCGGCGACCAGTCCCATCTGCCAGGGCATCACCGCGAAGCGCGCGCCGCGCTCGATCGCCCGCGCCATGCTCGCGGCGGCGCGATCCACCGGCATCAGGAAGGGCATCGGATAGGGATTCTTCTCGGTCATCGGCGTGGCGATGTAGCCGGGCGCGAGGGTGACGACCTTGACACCCGTGCCGGCGAGTTCGACCCGCAGGCTCTCCAGATAGGCGATCGCCGCGGCCTTCGAGGCGCAATAGGCACCCGCGCCGGGCAGGCCGCGTATGCCGGCGACCGAACTGATGCCCACCAGCCGGCCGCGCCCGGCCTGCTTCATCGCCGCGACGAAGGGCTGGAAGGTATGCACCATGCCCAGCACGTTGATCTCGAGCACACGACGGAAGGACTGCAGATCCTCTGCCGCTTCGGTGAGCGTGCCGACCGAAACCCCCGCATTGGCGATCACGATGTCCGGCACGCCGGCCTTGCCGATGAAATCGGCGCCCGCCGCCTGCAATGCGGCGGCATCGGAGACATCGAGCGGGTAGAGATGGCAGGCCGTGTCCAGCTTCACGGCCAGCGCCTGCAACGCTTCGCCGCGCCGGGCGGCGAGGCCGAGGGTGGCGCCTGTTGCGGCATAGTGCCGTGCCAGCGCCGCGCCGATGCCCGAAGAGGCGCCGGTGATGAAGACGGATCGGGCGACTTTCAGGGTCTTACTTCTTCGCCGCTTTTTGCGACGCCGCCGGTTTCTTGATCTCGGCGCGGTTCCTGGCGATCAGGAAATCGGCCACCTGCAGCATGTGCTCATACGATTGCAGCTCCGGCCCGGGGCTGTATTTGCCGCCGATGACGAGCGCCGGCACCCCACTGAAACCGTATTCCTGAGTCATCTCGGCGGCTTTGCGCACCCGGGCTTCGACGCTGAAGGACTTGTAGGTGTCGGCAAAGGCCTTGCGATCGATGCCTTGCTTGGCCACCCAGTCGAGCAAAATGCTCTCGTTGCCAAGATCGATGTGCTGGTTGACCATCGCGTCGAACACCGCGCCGCCCAGCTTGTCGAGTAGGTTCATCGCCTCGAGGGTGTAGTAAAGGCGCGCGCCCGGCGCCCACCTGTCGCTCAGGATCGCCGGCACCTTGCGGAAAGAGACATCGGCGGGTAAGCGTTTCACCCAGGCTTCGAGCAAAGGTTCGAGTTTGGCGCAATGCGGGCAGCCATACCAGAAGAATTCGATCACCTCGACCTTGCCGTTCGCTTCGGTCGGCTGCGGCATCTGCAGGCGATGGTAATTGCGGCCCTCGACCGGATCGGCGGCCAGCGCCGGTTGCAGGGCCAATGCGCCGATGGCCAGTGCAGCGAATGCGATTTTGGCGAGCTTCATGCAAAACCCCCTTTTTAGTCTTGCGCCCTGACCACCGTGGTCTGGACACCCTGTTCGGACAATTCGCGTCGTGCCTGGTTCAATTCGTCCAGCGACGCGAAGGGACCGAGGCGCACGCGATGCACCGTGCCCTTGCCCGGCACTTCGACTTGGAGCACATTGGCTTCGAAGCCGAGCATCGCCAGTTTGGCCCGCAGGTTGTCGGCATCAGTCTTCTTCTGGAAAGCGCCGACTTGCAGATAGCTCGCGCCTGCCGTAGCGGTGGGCTCGGGCTTCGCCGGCGTCTCGGTCGCGGCTGGCGCGGTGGCCTGCGCCTCGGCAGCGGGCGGTTTCTTGCCTTCGAGGATGTCGTAAAACTCGAACTTGCGTTCGCTGCCGACCGGCTTGTCACCCGGCTTGCCGGGCAGTGCCAGCGGTTCCTTGGCGCCGTTGGCCACCTCCGGCCTCGATACTTTCTCGGTAAATGGCAGCGGCGTCTTGTTCAGATACCAGACCACGCCGAACGAGATCAGCACGCCGACGAGGATGCCCAGCATCAAGCCGATCAGGGTGCCACCGCGTTGGGTCATGTTCATGTGCCGTCCCGAAGCCGCCAACGTTTATTTACATGGCATCCGGGGCACTGACGCCGAGGATGAACAGGCCGTTACCGATCACCTGGCGCAACGCCAGCGCCAGCGCAAGACGCGCGCGCTTGACTGCCTCATCGTCAACCAGCAGGCGCGAGGCAGAGTACCAGGCATGGAATTCCGCCGCCAGCTCGCGCAGCCAGAAAGCGACGAGATGCGGCGCACGCTCACGCGCGGCATTCTCGATCAGCTCGGGAAACTCGAGGAGCCGGGCGGCCAGCTTGAGCTCGCGCTCGCCGGACAGCGGGGCCAGATCGGCGTCGGCAAGCGTTGCGGGGTCGCCGCCCCATTGCCGCAGCACGCTGCTGATGCGCGCATGAGCATATTGCACGTAATAGACCGGGTTCTCGTTCGACTGACTCTTGGCGAGCTCGAGATCGAAATCGAGCGGCTTGTCCTGCTTGCTGAGCAGATAGAAGAAGCGGCAGGCATCGTTGCCCACCTCTTCGCGCAACTCGCGCAAGGTCACATAGGAGCCGGCGCGCGTGCTCATCGACACCTTTTCCTTGCCGCGATAGAGGCTGACGAACTGTACCAGTGCCACTTCGAGCGCTTCGGCAGCCAAGCCCAGCGCCTGCAAAGCACCCTTGACGCGCGGAATATAGCCGTGGTGATCGGCGCCCCAGACGTCGATGATCTTCGTAAAGCCGCGCTCGAACTTGTTGCGGTGATAGGCGATGTCGGAGGCGAAATAGGTGAATTGGCCGTTTTCCCGCTGCACGACGCGATCCTTCTCGTCGCCAAAGGCGGTCGAGCGGAACCACTTGGCGCCATCCTGCACGTAGATGTGGCCGCGCTTTTCCAGCTCCGCGACGGCTTTCGCCACCATGCCGGTGTCAAAGAGGCTCTTCTCCGAGAACCAGCAGTCGAAATGCACGCCATACTCTTCGAGATCGGCGCGGCAGTCGGCGAGCTGCTCGGACAGCGCATGCTGGTGGATGTAGTTCCAGTCTTCGCCGAGCAGGTCTTTGGCCACCGCGATCAAGCCATCGAGATGCGCTTCGACGTCGGGCTCCGGCGGCGGCACGCAGGCCAGCACCGCAGCGGCCGGATGGACGTAACGATCGCCATGCGCCTCCTTGATCTGGCGCGCCATGTCGCGCACGTAGTCGCCCTGATAGGCATTGGGCGGGAAGGGCACTTTCTCGCCGAAGATTTCCAGATAGCGCAGCCAGGTCGACACGGCGAGGATGTCCATCTGCCGGCCAGCGTCATTGACATAGAACTCGCGGCAGACCTCGAAGCCAGCAAAAGCCAGCAGGTTGGCGAGGCTCGCGCCATAGGCCGCGCCGCGGCCATGGCCGACATGCAGCGGGCCAGTGGGATTGGCGG
Organism: Sulfuricystis multivorans; assembly: GCF_003966565.1. Taxonomy (NCBI): domain Bacteria; kingdom Pseudomonadati; phylum Pseudomonadota; class Betaproteobacteria; order Nitrosomonadales; family Sterolibacteriaceae; genus Sulfuricystis; species Sulfuricystis multivorans. The sequence continues at coordinate 2,519,333 of NZ_AP018718.1, forward strand.
AAACGAACTCGACCTGCAGCCGGCCGGGCTTTTTCCCGCCCCGGCCGAAATGCTCGCCGCGCGCGAGGACCGCATGGATCACGGCGGTCTTGGCCACCACCGCAAGACGGAAATTGATGAAGCCGGCGCCCGCAGCTTCGGCCTTCTCCACCCACGGCGAGCGGGGCAGCTCATGCACCAGGCGTTCGGCGATCTTACGCGGGCTTTCTTTCAGGCCCTTGGCAATCTGCAAGGCAAGATTGCTCGACAGGTCACCATGCGCCGGATCGCGCGGCCGTTCGAGCTGGATTTCCGCCTTCACGCCGGGCGCGACGCTGGCAAGCGCCGCATCGAGCAGCGCGGCGAGATGCGACTTGATTTCAAAGGTGTGGGAGGACATGGCGGCAGATTATCCTAAAAACCTCAGTTGGACGCGCCCGATGGTGCGTCCCGGCGGGTGCATGGCGCGACGCGACGACGCAGCAGGCTCATGCCTGCAAGGAGGAGCAACAAAGCCAGGCGCCCGCCGGGGTGCGCCAGGGGGTGCGTAGCGGGCTCACCTTTTTGGTGAGCAGCGAAAGCGAGATAACTGCTGATTTCCGAAGACATTTTTTGCCTTGAGGAGCGGTCAACTGGGGTTTTTAGGATTATAGCGCCCAGCCGAGAAAGGGAATTTCGCCCGGGCAAAAGACATAGCTATTTTGTATGGAATAAGCCGCCCACCATAACCGTCTATCCATCTGCTGTTCGTCAATCCACACAACCCCGACGGAGGAGATCATGAAAAAAACGCTTTGGACGGTATGGCTGCTCGTTTGCTTTGTATTCACTGGCGCCGCGCTCGCCGACAGCGGCAGGCTCGGTGTCGCGATTCAGGTCAGCGACGACAACGTCGCCACCTGGAATCAGGCGCTCAATGTCGTCAAGAACATCCAGGCCAGCTACGGCAAGGACAAGGTGGAGGTCGAGCTGGTCGTATTCGGCAATGGTGCCGGTTTGCTGAAATTCGATTCGCAGCTTTCCAACCGCATCGACGACACGCTGGCCAGCGGCGCGAAGGTGCTGATGTGCCAGAACACGATGAAGGCTCAGAAGCTCACGCCTGAGGACATGCACGCCGGCATCGGCTATGTGAAGGCCGGTGTGGTCGAGCTGATCGAGAAGCAGCGGCAGGGGTGGGCGGTGATCCGACCCTGACGCGCGAACGGGTAGCGCGTTCCATTCCGTGATCCGGCGCTGGCGGAAAATGTGGCGTCCCGCCGGGCGCCGACCCACTTCGAATAGTCGGCGCTGGCGGGACGGCACCCCGCTGCCGGATCACGTGCCGTGGCGGATCATATGGTCGAAGGCGGACAGTGATGCCTTCGCGCCTTCGCCCATCGCAATGACGATCTGCTTGTAGGGCACCGTCGTGCAATCGCCGGCGGCGAATACGCCGGGCACCGAGGTGGCGCCGCGCGCGTCGATCTCGATCTCGCCGAAGCGGTTGAGCGCGACCGTACCCTTGAGCCAGTCGGTGTTCGGCAACAGGCCGATCTGCACGAAGATGCCTTCGAGTTCGAGGTGGTGACTTTCGTTGGTGGTGCGATCGGTATAGACGAGGCCGGTGACCTTCTGGCCGTCGCCGATCACCTCGGTGGTCTGGGCGCTCACGATCACGGTCACGTTCGGCAGACTGGCGAGCTTTTGCTGCAACACCGCATCGGCGCGCAGCTTGCCGTCGAACTCGAGCAGCGTGACGTGGGCGACGATGCCGGCGAGATCGATCGCCGCCTCGACGCCGGAATTGCCGCCGCCGATCACCGCGACCCGCTTGCCCTTGAATAGCGGCCCATCGCAGTGCGGGCAGAAGCACACGCCCTTGGCCTTGTATTCGGCCTCACCCGGCACCTTGAGTTCACGCCAGCGCGCTCCGGTGGCAAGGATGACGGTCTTCGCCTTCAGCGTCGCGCCTGATTCGAGACGAAGCTCGTGCAGCCTCTCGCCAGGCACGAGTTCGACCACGCGCTGTGCGTTCATGATGTCGACGCCGTAGTCACGCACGTGCGCCTCGAGCGCCGCGGCGAGCCGCGGTCCTTCGGTGTATTTCACCGAGATGAAGTTCTCGATCGCCAGCGTGTCGAGCACCTGGCCGCCGAAACGTTCGGCGACGACGCCGGTGCGGATGCCTTTCCTCGCCGCATAGATCGCCGCTGCGGCCCCTGCTGGTCCGCCACCGACGACGAGCACGTCGAAAGGCGCCTTGGCGGCGATCTCCGCGGCGGCGCGCTGGCCAGCACCGGTATCGAGCTTGGCGACGATTTCCTCGAGGCTCATGCGGCCATGACCGAATTCCTCGCCATTCAGATAGACGACCGGCACGGCCATGATCTGGCGCGCCTCGACTTCCTTCTGGAACAACGCGCCATCGACCATCGTGTGGGTGACGCCGGGATTGAGCACCGCCATCAGGTTCAGCGCCTGCACGACATCCGGGCAGTTGTGGCAGGACAACGAGACGAAAGTCTCGAATATGAACTTGCCAGGGATGGCCTTGATCCGCTCGATCAGTGCGGCATCGACCTTTGGCGGATAACCGCTCGCCTGCAACAGCGCAAGCACCAGAGAAGTGAATTCGTGCCCCATCGGCAGGCCGGCGAAATGGATGCGATGGGACTCACCCGGCCGCCCCACCGAAAACGACGGGCGACGCTCGGCAGCACCGTCTTCACGCACGCTCACTTTCGGCGAAAGCGCGGCGATCTCGGCTAGCAGCGCACTCATCTGGCGCGAGACGTCGCTCGCATCCGGCGAGACGACGAGCTCGATCGGCTCGACCAGACGTTCGAGATAGGCACTCAGCTGGGCCTTGATGGTATCGTCGAGCATGAGGACTTCCTTGTGCAGGGATGACAAGGGAAAGCCCCGGGGCTTTCCGCTGCCATCCCCCGGCGGAGCCGGGGGGATATGGGAAGGTGATGCTTAGATCTTGCCGACCAGTTCCAGAGACGGCTTCAGCGTCGCTTCGCCTTCCTTCCACTTCGCGGGGCAGACTTCACCCGGATGCGCCTCGATGTACTGCGCGGCCTTGACCTTGCGCAGCAGCTCGGAGGCATCACGACCGATGCCGAGATCATGGATTTCGATGACCTTGATGACGCCCTGCGGGTTCATCACGAAGGTACCGCGCAGCGCCAGACCCTCTTCCTCGATCATCACGTCGAAGTTGCGGGAAATCGTGCCGGTCGGATCGCCGATCATCGGATACTTGATCTTCTTGATCGTCTCGGAGGCATCGGCCCAGGCCTTGTGCACGAAGTGAGTGTCGGTGGACACCGCATAGACCTCGACGCCGATCTTCTGGAATTCCGGGTAGAGATCGGCCATGTCGCCCAGCTCGGTCGGGCAGACGAAAGTGAAGTCGGCGGGGTAGAAAAAGAAGACCGACCACTTGCCTTTGACGTCGGCATCGGTGATTTCGACGAACTTGCCGTTGTGGTAGGCCTGGGCTTTGAAAGGTTTGAGGGTGGTGTTGATCAACGACATGATGTGCTCTCTCCTTGTGTGGTGGTTGGATGATGTTCGGATGTGTGGCGTCGATAATCCCGACGCGACTGAATGAATTCTATGTGCGGCTGCAGCATCGTTCCAATTGATTGTTGCGATTTTCACGATAGCCTTTCCCTATTGACATGATCAGCCTTCTGATAGCCAAAGGCTATCAAATCATTATGAAAAAACAATTTCCCCAACGCTTCGCGCGGCTCTAGGATGAAATGGTCAGAGCGTTACTGCGTTCTGCGCCAACAACCATCATCTGAGGAGGTCACCATGCAACTCAAAGGATCAAAGACCGAACAGCACCTGAAAGCCGCTTTCGCGGGTGAATCGCAGGCAAACCGCCGCTATCTGTATTTCGCCAACAAGGCCGACGTCGAGGGTTATCCGGACATCGCCGCACTGTTCCGTTCCACCGCGGAAGGTGAGACCGGCCACGCCCACGGCCATCTGGAATATCTCGAACAATGCGGCGACCCCGCGACCGGACTGCCCTTCGGCACGACCAAGCAGAACCTCGCCGCCGCCGTTGCCGGCGAAACCCATGAATACACCGACATGTATCCGGGCATGGCCAAAGATGCCCGCGCAGAAGGGTTTGACGAGATCGCCGACTGGTTCGAGACGCTGGCGAAGGCCGAGCGCTCGCATGCCAATCGCTATCAGAAGGCTCTGAACGAAATGGGCTGATCCCACCGCGCGCGACCGAAGGCCGGATTGCGATGGCCGCCGGCGAGCACCCCCGACGCCGACAGAATCCTTCGAAAGGGATCACCATGGCACGCGAAGGCAATCTCGAAGCCCCAACCCGCCACCCCCTCGATTGGCAGAATCCCGCCTTTTACGACGAGGCGGCGCTCTACCAGGAGATGAAGCGGGTCTTCGAGATCTGCCACGGCTGCCGACGTTGTGTGAGCCTGTGCCAGTCCTTCCCAACCTTGTTCGACCTCGTCGATGTCTCGGAGACGATGGAAATCGACGGCGTCCGAAAGGAGGACTATTGGAAGGTCGTCGAGCATTGCTACCTCTGCGACCTGTGTTATATGACCAAGTGCCCATACGTGCCGCCGCACGAGTGGAATCTGGATTTCCCGCACTTGATGCTGCGTGCCAAGGCGGTGCATTTCAGGAAGGGCCAGACGAAGCTGCGCGACAAGCTGCTCACCAGCACGGACATGGTCGGCAAGTTCTGCGGCATCCCCATCGTCGCGCCGACCGTCAACGCCGTCAACAAGATCGGCGCGATGCGCAAGCTGCTGGAGGATGTCGCCGGCATCCATGCTGAGGCCTGGTTGCCCGAATTTTCCTCAAGGCCGCTGCGCAGCCGCCTGCGCGTGCTGCCGGATGACACGCCAGCCGAACCGACTGCCGGCACCACCGGCAAGGTGGCACTGTTCGCCACCTGCTACATGAACCGTAACGAACCGGGGCCGGGCGAGGACTTGGTCGCCGTCTTCGAGCACAATGGCATTCCAGTGTCTCTCGTACCCAGCGAGCAATGCTGCGGCATGCCGAAGCTGGAGCTCGGCGATCTCGAGGCCGTGCGTCGCGCCAAGGAAAACAACATCCCGGTGCTGGCGAGGCTCGTCGACGCCGGCTGGGACTTGACCGCCCTGATCCCTTCCTGCGTGCTGATGTTCAAGCAGGAACTGCCGCTGATGTTCCCTGCCGACCCTGAGGTGCAGAAGGTGAAGGATGCCTTCTTTGATCCGTTCGAGTATCTGATGCTGCGTCACCGTGAAGGCAAGCTGAAGACCGACTTCAAGCAGGGCTTGGGCAAGGTCTCCTATCACGCCGCCTGCCACCAGCGTGTGCAAAACATCGGCCAAAAGACCCGGGAATGCCTTTCGCTGATCCCCGACACCACGGTGGACATCATCGAGCGCTGTTCCGGCCATGACGGCACCTATGCGGTGAAGCGCGAGTTTCACCCCTCGGCGATGAAGATCGTCAAACCGGTGGTCAATCGCATCAACCAGAACGCGCCTGACCATTATGGCTCGGACTGTGCGATGGCCGGCCATCACATCGGCCACGCCCGCGCCGATGGCAGCGCGCCCGAACACCCGATCACCCTGCTGAGAAAGGCCTACGGCTTATGAATCCACTAACCCACGAGGAGCTGTTCGGCCTCGAGCAGTACGCGCGCGTGCGCAATGAATTCCGCGCCAAGGTTCTCGCCCACAAAAAGAACCGCATCGTCGCCCTCGGCCCGAATGCGACGTTGCATTTCGAGGATCGCCTGACGATGCAGTATCAGATACAGGAGATGCTGCGTCTCGAGCGCATCTTCGAGCCCGAACTGATCCAGGAAGAGCTCGACGTCTATAACCCGCTGATCCCGGATGGCAGCAACTGGAAAGCGACTTTGATGCTCGAGTTCCCGGACGAGACGGAACGCAGGGCACGGCTCGCCCAGCTGATCGGCATCGAGAAAGCGGTATGGATCCAGGTAGCGGATTTCGCGCGTGTTACGCCCATCGCCAATGAGGATCTCGAGCGCGAAACTCCCGGCAAGACCGCCTCCGTTCATTTCCTGCGTTTCGAGCTGACGCCAAAAATGCGCGAGGCCGCCAAGGCAGGTGCCATGATCCGCGCCGGCATCGATCATCCCCACTATCAGGCCGAAACGACCCTGCCCCAGGCCACACGCGACTCATTGGCCAGTGATCTGGCCCACGGTGACTCAGGCGGCGAGCAGCGTATGTAACAGCCGATGCACGTCTTCTCGCCGTCGCGCGTCGACGGCGCAGACCGGAGCATCTTGCTGCTGACCCCGCAAAAAGTCTCGATACTCGCCTAACCCGGGCAGCGGGCTGCGATCCGTGAAACTGACGCCTACGGCCATTTTTCCCGAAAAGGCAAAAGAGTGACGCCAGCGCAGATAAAAGCCGAGATCGTCGAACGGAGACCGGCGGCTGTTGTCGATCAAGATCGCCAGCCCCGAGATGCCTTCCCGCAAGATTTCCCACATGAAGTCGAAACGTTCCTGCCCTGGCGCCCCATAAAGGTGAACCCGCCTGCCGTCCGTAAGGTTCGTGACGCCATAATCGAGCGCGATGGTCGTGCGCGGCTTGCGAACACGGGTCATGTCGCTGACGGCGACGTCGGTGCAAACGACCGCTTTGTCACTCGCCGCGGCAATCGCCGTTGTCTTGCCGGCGCCGACCGGTCCGATGAACAATATCTTGTGCCGTTCTTGGCCATTGGCCATTTCTTGCTCCCGAAAGAAAAAAACTGTACAGCTTTGCGCAGCTAAGATGCCGATTGACTAACCTATCCCAGATCTCGATTCGCTTCGGGTGGAATAGCTGCCAAGGAATGGGGCAAATCGTGGTTTGCCCGGCGTAGAATGCAACGCTTCCCCACAGGAGTAGCCCAGTGAGCATCAGCCCGATCCAGGACATCGTCGCCGACATACGCGCTGGCAAGATGGTCATCCTCGTCGATGAGGAGGACCGTGAGAACGAGGGCGATCTCGTCCTCGCCGCCGAATTCGTCACACCCGAGGCGATCAATTTCATGGTCACGCATGCGCGCGGCCTGGTTTGTTTGACGTTGACCGAGGAACGCTGTCGCCAGCTCGACCTGCCGTTGATGGTGCGCGACAACAAGACACCGCACGGCACCGCCTTCACGGTATCGATCGAAGCCGCCGAAGGCGTCACCACGGGCATTTCGGCACATGACCGCGCCCGCACGATTCGCGTCGCGGTTGCCAAGCATGCCAAGCCCACGGACCTCGTCCAGCCCGGTCACGTCTTTCCGCTGAAGGCGCAAAAGGGCGGCGTACTGGTGCGCGCGGGGCATACCGAAGCCGGTTGCGACCTCGCGCAAATGGCCGGTTGCGAGCCCGCTGCGGTGATCTGCGAGATCATGAACGAGGACGGCTCGATGGCGCGCCTGCCGCAGCTGATCGAGTTCGCGGCGAAGCACGGTCTCAAGATCGGCACCATCCGCGACCTGATCCAGTATCGCTCGGAAAACGAAAAGCTCGTCGAGTGCGTCGCCGACAAGGAAGTGATCTGCACTCACGGCAGCTTCCGGCTGCGCGCCTATCTCGACCAGACCAGCAACGATGTCCATTTGACCCTGACGCGTGGCGAGATTCGTCCGGAGACCGAAACCCTGGTACGCGTGCACGAACCGGTCTCGGTGCTCGATTTTCTCGACTGCAAGAACCGCCGTCACAGCTTCACGATCGATCAGGCGGTGCAGATCATCGCGAAGGCGGAACGAGGCGCCATCGTGCTTCTGCATCGCAATGAAACCGGCGCCGACCTGCTCGACGCCTTGCAGAACGAGGCGCCGCCCCCGGCGCAGAAATGGGATCCGCGTCTGTATGGCATCGGCGCGCAAATCCTGCGCGAGCTGGGTGTGGGCAAGATGCGCCTGATGGCCAGCCCGCGCAAGCTGCCGAGCATGACCGGCTTCGGCCTCGAGATCTGCGGTTATCTGACCCCCGAGGAAATCCAGCCATGAGCTTCACCCCGAATCCGCCGACCTCTCCTGCCGCCACTCATCCTTGCTCCGCCGAGCTTACCGAGATCGAGCCCAATCTCGCTGGCGCCGACCTTGCCATTGGCATCGCCATGGCACGCTTCAACAAGGACATCGGCGAAGGGCTGCTCTCCGGTTGTTGCCATGAACTCCGCCGCCTCGGCGTCACCGACGTCACGCTCGTCAGCGTGCCGGGCGCGCTGGAGATCCCGCTCGCCTTGCAGACGATGGCGCAGACCGGCAAGTTCGACGCGCTGGTGGCGATTGGCTGCGTGATCCGCGGCGAGACCTACCATTTCGAAGTGGTGTCGAACGAATCCGCGCGCGGGGTGACCGATGTGCAACTGGCCACCGGCGTTCCGATCGCGAATGCGATCCTCACCGTCGAAAATGAGGCGCAGGGCGAAGTGCGGATGATCCAGAAAGGCGCCGAGGCCGCGCAGTGCGCGGTCGAAATGGCCAATCTGATGAAAGCGCTGAAGTGAGGGCCGAAAATTCCCACGCTGCCAAAGCGAAGAAGGCATCGGCGAGCCCGCGCCACCGCGCGCGCGAATTCGTCGTGCAGGGCCTCTACCAATATCTGGTCGGCGGCCAAGATCTTCCCGCGATCATCAGTCAGGCCGAATCGGTCGCCGGCTTCGAGAAGGCGCATCGTCCGCTCTTTGAGAGCCTGCTCCAGGGTGTGCTGGACGATCCGCAGGCGCTGCAGACCCTACTCGAACCCCACATCGCGCGTCCCTGGGGCGAGGTATCGCCGATCGAGCGCAGCATCCTGCTTCTGGCCGCTTGCGAGCTCAAGCACCATCCCGAGACGCCCTACCGCGTCGTCATCGATGAGGCCATCGAGCTGGCCAAATCCTTCGGTGGCACCGATGGCCACAAGTTCGTCAATGGCGTGCTCGACAAGCTGGCGCCGCGCCTGCGGCCTCATGAGGCGACAACGAAGTAATATTCGGCAGGCATGCCTTGCGAATTCGCACTGATCGACCGCTACTTCCGTCGCCCGCCCCGTCATGCCGTGCTCGGGGTGGGTGACGATGCCGCCATCGTGCGGCCCTCCCCCGGCTGCGAGCTGGTGATCTCCACCGACATGCTGGTCGCCGGGACGCACTTTTTCGCCAACGACGATCCCGAGGCGCTCGGCTGGAAGACGCTCGCGGTCAATGTCTCGGACATCGCAGCGATGGGCGCTCAGCCGCGCTGGGCGGTGATCGCCGCCGCCCTGCCGACCGCGAACGAGACCTGGCTGGAGAAATTTGCCAGCGGGCTGTTCGCCTGCGCCGATGCCTTCGGCATCGACATCGTCGGCGGCGACACCACGCGCGGCCCGCGCAATTTCTGCGTCACGATTTTCGGCGAAGTGCCGCAAGGCATGGCGCTTATGCGTTCCGGTGCCCATCTCTACGAGGAGATCTGGGTCTCGGGCATGCCTGGCCGCGCCGCGCTCGGCCTGGCTCACCTCCAAGGCCGCATCGTACTCACCGAGCCGGCGCTCTCCGTCTGCCTTGCCGCCCTGCACCGTCCCCAGCCACGCTTGGAACTTGGCCTCGCCTTGCGTGGGCTGGCCTCTGCGGCGATCGACGTTTCCGACGGCTTGCTCGCCGATCTTGGCCATCTGCTCGAAGCCTCGCGGCTTTCCGCCACGCTGCGTCTCGAACGACTGCCGGCATCCGGTCCGGAACGCGAGGCCTATCTTGCCGGCGGCGATGATTACGAACTGATTTTCACCGCCTCACCCGAGCATCACGCGGCGATCGAGGGGCTGTCCAAACGGCTCGGCCTGCCGCTCACCTGCATCGGCAAGACCGAAGCCGGCGAGGCGGGGCGGCTCACCGTCCTCGATGCCAGCGGAAAGCCGGTCGAAGTCAAGCAGCGTGGGTACGACCACTTCGCCTGAGATGTCATGGCCAAGGCCCCGCCCCCGCCTGCCGGCTTCCTGCTCTCCCATCCGGCACACCTGATCGCCTGCGGCTTCGGCAGCGGCCTTTCGCCCTTCGCGCCCGGTACTGCAGGCACGCTGTTCGCTTGGCTCACCTATCCCCTGCTGCGCATACCATTCCCCGCCGACGGCACCTTCGCCGTCTTCCTGCTGTTGGCCTTCGTGCTGGGGGTTACCTCCTGCCAGATCACTGGCCGCACGCTGGGCGAGGCCGATCATGGCAGCATCGTCTGGGACGAGATCGTGCCGTTCTGGGCCGTCCTGATGATGACGCCGGCCGGCTGGCTTTGGCAGCTCGCTGCCTTCCTGTGGTTCCGTTTCTACGACATCATCAAACCGCCGCCGGCGAATCATTTCGACGCGCGCATGAAAAACGGGCTGGGCGTGATGATGGATGACCTGATCGCAGCGGCCTACACTGTCTTCACCCTCGCACTGTTCAAACGCATCGTCGAAGCGCTGTCCTGAAATGGATGCCGAACTGGTCGCTCTCTCCGAAGCCGTCGGGCAGATCTGCCAGCGGCGCGGTCTGCTGATCGCCACTGCCGAATCTTGCACCGGCGGCTGGGCGGCGCAAGTGATCACTCACACGCCAGGCAGCTCCGCCTGGTTCGACCGCGGCTTCGTCACCTATACAAACGCGGCAAAAGTGGATATGCTTGGAGTACGCATGTTCACCATAGAAACCTTTGGCGCGGTTAGTCTGGAAACGGCCGGGGAAATGGCCGCGGGTGCCCTGACGCATTCCAACGCGACGATATCCCTGGCGATCACCGGCATTGCCGGCCCCACCGGCGGCACGCCGGAAAAGCCGGTCGGCACGGTCTGTTTCGGCTGGTGTCTGAAAGATGGGATGCCGTCTTGCGAACGCCGACTTTTTTCGGGTTGCCGCGAAACGATCCGGCGCCAGGCGGTGATCCATGCGCTGACCGGACTGATTTTAACCGCAAGAAACATGCCATAATCGAGCAATTTTTAGGGAAGGATGCAACATGGACGACAACAAGGCCAAGGCGCTCGCGGCGGCGCTCGCGCAGATCGAAAAGCAGTTCGGCAAAGGCTCCATCATGAAGATGGGCGAGGGCCAGATCGAAAACGATCTGCAGGTGGTGTCGACCGGCTCGCTGGGCCTGGACATCGCACTCGGTGTCGGCGGATTGCCGCGCGGACGCGTCGTCGAGATCTACGGCCCGGAATCTTCCGGTAAGACGACGCTATGCCTGCATGTCGTCGCCGAAGTGCAGAAGGCTGGTGGTGTGGCCGCTTACATCGATGCCGAAAATGCGCTCGACCCGGTCTATGCCGGCAAGCTTGGCGTCAATGTCCCCGATCTGCTGATCTCCCAGCCCGATACCGGCGAGCAGGCGCTCGAGATCGCCGACATGCTGGTGCGCTCCGGCGGCGTCGATCTGATCGTCATCGACTCGGTCGCCGCGTTGGTGCCGAAAGCCGAGATCGAGGGCGAAATGGGCGACCAGCTGCCCGGCCTGCAGGCGCGGCTGATGAGCCAGGCACTACGTAAGCTCACCGCCAACATCAAGCGCACCAACACGCTGGTGATCTTCATCAACCAGATCCGCATGAAGATCGGCGTGATGTTCGGCAACCCGGAGACCACCACCGGCGGCAATGCGTTGAAGTTCTATGCCTCGGTGCGCATGGACATCCGCCGCGTAGGCAGCATCAAGAAGGGCGAAGAGGTGATCGGCAACGAAACCAAAGTGAAGGTCGTCAAGAACAAGGTGGCGCCGCCCTTCAAGGAAGCCCATTTCGACATCCTCTACGGCGAGGGCATCTCGCGCGAAGGCGAGATCGTCGAACTGGGCGTCGAGCACAAGATCATCGAGAAGTCCGGTGCCTGGTACGCCTACAACGGTGAAAAGATCGGCCAAGGCAAGGACAACGCGCGCGAATACCTGAGGGAGCACCCGGAGATCGCGCGCGAGATCGAAAACAAGATCCGCGCCGCGGTCGGGGTAGCGGCATTGAGCGCTCCGCTTGCGGGTGACTGAGCTCTATGACCGCGCAGTGAGGCTGCTGGCGCGGCGCGAGCACACGCGCGCCGAGTTGTTGCACAAGCTCGCCGCGCATGGCACGCCGGATGAAATCGAAATGGTGCTGAACCAGCTTGCCGCTGCCGGGCTGCAATCCGACGCGCGTTTCACCGAGAGCTATCTGCGCGCCAAGGCCAGCCGACACGGCCCTGCCCGCCTGCGCCAGACCCTGCGCGCCAAGGGTGTCGATGAGGCCTTGATCGAAGCACAGATGGCCTCTCTGCCCGACGAGCTGGAACGCGCCCGTGAGGTCTGGGCGAAGAAGTTCTCCGCCCCTCCTGCCAATGTCCAGGAGTGGGCAAAGCAGGCCCGCTTTCTGCACGGACGCGGCTTCGCCGCCGATGTCATCCGTCAGCTGCTGAAAGAGATCGATTCATGACGACGCTCTCCGCCCGCCATCTGCTCAAGAAATTTCGCGGCCGCACCGTCGTGAAGGACGTCAGCTTCGATGTCGCCGCAGGTGAGGTGGTCGGCCTTTTGGGCCCCAATGGCGCGGGCAAGACCACCTGTTTCTACATGATCGTCGGCCTGATCCCCGCCGACGGCGGGGAAATCTTCATTCAGGACAACGGGCGCGAGACCCGCATCACCCATCTACCGATCCATCGGCGCGCCCGGCTCGGGCTTTCCTATCTCCCCCAGGAAAACTCGGTGTTCCGAAAGCTCACGGTGCAGGAAAACATCCGCGCCGTGCTCGAGCTCCAAGACTATGATGCAGCGACGATCGATGCCCGCCTCCAGGAACTGCTCGAAGAGCTTCACATCAGTCATCTGCGCGATCAGCGAGCGGTGGCGCTCTCGGGTGGCGAACGCCGCCGCGTCGAGATCGCCCGTGCGCTCGCCACCCAGCCGCGCTTCATCCTTCTCGACGAGCCCTTTGCGGGCGTCGACCCGATCGCGGTGATCGACATCCAGAAGATCATCGGTTTTCTCAAGGAGCGCGAAATCGGCGTCTTGATCACCGATCACAACGTGCGCGAAACGCTGGGCATCTGTGACCGCGCGACGATCATCAACGAAGGGGTGGTGCTCGCGGCTGGACATCCGGCCGAGATCATCGATAATGAAAACGTGCGCCGGGTCTATCTCGGCGAGCATTTTCGGATGTGAGTGTCGTGAAGCAAACGCTCCAGCTCAAGCTGTCGCAGCATCTCGCACTGACGCCGCAGTTGCAGCAATCGATCCGCCTGTTGCAATTGTCGACGCTGGAGCTCAACCAGGAAATCGAGCAGGCGCTGCAGGACAATCCATTGCTCGAATGGGCAGAGCCGGATGATGCTCACGTCTTCAGCGGCGCTTCGGATGCCTTGAGCCATGCCAATGAACTAGCGCCATCCACTGGCGAGGAGCACATCGAAACCACCGCCGCATGGAGCGAGGATGGCTTGGAGTGGCCCAGCGCTGGCGCCAAAGGGCCGCGTGATCCGAACGATGAAAACGATGCCGATGCCGGCGAGCTCGCAGCCGCCGCGACGAGCCTCACCGATCACCTGATCGCCCAATTGGCCCTGACGCAGCTTGCCGGGCGTGACCGGCTGCTCGTGGCGTTCCTGATCGAAGCGCTCGATGAGGACGGCTATCTCGGTCAGTCATTGGAAGAACTCGCAGAAGTGCTGCCACCGGAACTGATCGGCGAACCAGATGAAGTCGTCGATGACTTGCAAATCGCGCTCAAGCATTTACAAAGTCTCGATCCAACGGGCGTCGGAGCTCGCGATGCGCGCGAATGCCTGCTGCTCCAGCTCGCCAACTTACCGGCCACCCCGGAGCGCACGCTGGCCATGACGATCGTGCGCGACCACCTCGAACAATTGGCGGCACACGATTACGCGCGCATCAAAAAGGCGACGGGCTGTGACGACGAGGCATTGCGCAACGCCCAGGAGTTGATCCGTTCGCTCAACCCGCGGCCGGGCGCGCAATTCGCGGCGCTCGACACGCGCTATGTCGTGCCCGACGTGATCGTCCGGAAACTGCGCGGCCAGTGGGTTGCCCAGTTGAATCAGGATGTCATGCCGCGGCTGCGCATCAACCGTCAATACGCCGATCTGCTGCGCCGCCATCGCGCGAGCGGCGGCAACAATCTCACCGGCCAGCTGCAGGAAGCCAAGTGGCTGATCAAGAACGTGCAGCAGCGTTTCGACACCATCGCCCGCGTCGCACAAGCCATCGTCGACCGCCAGCGCGCCTTCTTCGACCACGGCGAGGTGGCGATGCGGCCATTGACACTGCGCGAGATCGCCGAAACGGTCGATCTGCACGAATCGACCATCTCGCGCGTGACGACGCAGAAATACCTCGCCTGTCCGCGCGGTGTCTATGAACTCAAATATTTTTTTGGCAGCCACGTCGCCACCGATACCGGCGGCGCGGCTTCATCCACCGCGATCCGGGCGCTGATCAGGCAGCTCGTCGCCGCCGAAGATGGCCAAAAGCCGCTCTCCGACGCGCGCATCGCGGATATCCTCGGCGAACAGGGCTTCAAGGTCGCGCGGCGCACCGTCGCCAAGTACCGCGAATCTCTGGGTATTCCGCCGGTCAACCTTCGCAAAACTCTCTGAAAGAGGAGCCATCATGAATCTCTCCATCACTGGACACCACATCGAGGTCACCCCGGCCCTGCGCGATTACGTTTCCTCCAAGCTGGAGCGGGTCGTGCGGCATTTCGATCACGTCACCAGCGTCCATGTGATCCTTTCCGTCGAGAAGCTGGTGCAGAAGGCCGAAATCACGCTGCACGTCAAGGGCAAGGACATTTACGCCGACAGCAGCGATAGCGATCTTTACGCCGCGATCGACACCCTGATCGACAAGCTCGATCGCCAGGTGCAAAAGTACAAGGGCAAGCACAACGATCACGGCCATACCCGTCCAGCGCTCGAGTAAGCGGCGAAATCATCCACGGGAAAGGAGGCGGGGTATATACTTCGCCCCCTGTTCGCCAGATTCGGGAAACCCCCGGCAGCGGCGAATCCCTTTTCACTCAGGGTGAACGGGCGATCCCCTTACCTGAAATGAACCTGATAGCTCAACTCCTCAGCAGCGACGACATCGTCGTCGGTCTGGATGCGACCAGCAAGAAGCGCCTGTTCGAACAGGCCGGGCAACATTTCGAACAACGTTACGGTATCTCCAGAAGCACGGTATTCGATGCGCTCTTCGCGCGCGAAAAGATGGGCTCGACGGGGCTGGGTCTCGGCATCGCGATTCCGCATGGGCGCATCAAAGGCTTGAAGGAAGCGCGTGGGGCCTTTTTCCGCTTGGCGGCACCAGTTCCATTCGATGCGCCGGATAATCAACCGGTCAATCTGGTGTTCGTCCTCTTGGTCCCCGAGGCAGCCAGCGAACACCATCTGCAGCTCCTCTCCGAACTGGCCCAGATGTTCAGTGACAAGAACTTCCGCGAACATCTCGCCGCTGCAGCGGATGTGAATGCGGTGTTTTCGCTCTTCACGCAGTGGCCATCGGTCAGTTGATCGTCGCCCAGCTGTTCGAAAAGAATCGCGAACGGCTGAAACTCACCTGGATCGGCGGAACCCTCAACCGCCCGATCGCCGTCAATCGCGACGATGTCTCTCCGGCCGATCTGATCGGCCATCTGAACCTGATCCACCCTGACCGCGTGCAGGTGCTCGGTTCGCCCGAGATCATCTGGTACAAGCGCCACCTGGGCGATCCCCACGAGCACATCTTCCAGCAGGTCATCGATGCCCGCCCGCCGGCGATCATCGTCGCCGATGGCTGCGACATCCTCGAGGAGATTCGCGCCGCCTGCGAGGCTACCGACACACCGTTGTTCGCCACGCCGCTGCCCACCGCGCAGGTCATCGACGCGTTGCGCATCTATGTCTCGCGCCAGCTCGCCGAAACCGTCATGCTGCACGGCGTGTTCATGGACGTGCTCGGCATCGGCGTGCTGATCACCGGCGATTCCGGCGTCGGCAAAAGCGAACTCGGCCTCGAGCTGATCACGCGCGGTCACGGCCTGGTGGCCGATGATGTCGTCGAGGTCTCACGCGTCGCCCCCGATGTTCTCGAGGGCCGTTGTCCGGAGCTGCTCAAGGATTTCATCGAGGTGCGCGGCTTGGGGCTGCTCAACATCCGCACCGTCTTCGGCGAAACCGCCTGTCGGCGCAAGATGCGCCTCAAGCTGATTGCCCACCTACAGCGGCCCTCCGCGGCCTCTGGCGAAATGGCGCGCCTGCCCCTCGATGCGCTGACCGAGAACGTGCTCGGTGTGCCAGTACGCAAGGTCGTGTTACCGGTGGCCGCCGGCCGTAACCTCGCCGTGCTGCTCGAAGCGGCAGTGCGCCAGACGATCCTGCTGCTCAGAGGCATCGACAGCATGGAGGAATTCCTGCAGCGCCAGCAACGCGCCCTGGATCAGTCCGAGTTCGGCTGATACTCAGCGCCTTGCGCTATGATGTCGAGACCCCACGTATTGGTCTATCTTCAACCCCTTCTGAGGCGATCATGGCCGGACTCGACCGCAAGACTCCCAACCCTACCGAAATCAAGTTGCACCAGAAGTCGCGCGAAATGGAGATCACCTTCGACGACGGCAGCAACTTTCGTCTTTCCTACGAATTCCTGCGCGTCTATTCGCCCTCCGCCGAGGTGCGCGGTCACGGACCAGGGCAGGAAACCCTGCAGACGGGCAAGCGCAACGTCGATATCAAATCCCTCGAACCAGTAGGCAATTACGCCGTTCAGCCCGTCTTTTCCGACGGCCACGATACCGGGATCTATTCCTGGGATCTCCTTTACGACTACGGCAAGAACCGCGATGCGCTCTGGGCTGACTATCTCGCCCGTCTCGAAGCGGCCGGCTTAAGCCGCGACATCGATTCCACCACGCAGCCACCGAAGACTGGCGGGGGTTGCGGCCACCACTGACAGGAACGACTCATGGCGAATACCCACTTCGGCTTCCAGACCGTTCCTGAAAGCGAGAAGGCGCAACGCGTCAAGGGCGTGTTTTCATCGGTCGCCGACAAGTACGACCTGATGAATGATCTGATGTCCGTCGGCTTGCACCGCCTGTGGAAGCTTTTTACCCTGCAGGTCGCCGCCGCGCGGCCGGGCGAACGCGTCCTCGACATCGCCGGCGGCACCGGCGATCTGGCGTCCGCTTTCCATGAGCGCGTCGGCCCGACCGGCGAGGTCTGGCTTACCGACATCAACAACGCGATGCTCACACGCGGCCGCGACCGACTGCTCGATGAAGGCAAGACCGGTCCCGTCGCCCAATGCGATGCCGAGAAACTGCCCTTCCCGAACGACCATTTCGACATCGTCACCGTCGCCTTCGGTCTGCGCAACATGACCCACAAAGAACAGGCGCTCAGGGAAATGTTGCGCGTGCTGCGACCTGGCGGCCGTCTGCTGGTACTCGAATTCTCGAAGATCTGGCAACCTCTGTCTTACGCCTATGACTTTTACTCGTTCAAGGTGTTGCCGTGGCTGGGCAAGAAAGTGGTCAATGATCCGGACAGTTACCGATATCTGGCGGAATCGATCCGTATGCATCCCGACCAGGAAACCCTGAAGCAGATGATGGAACAGGCCGGCTTCTCCCACGTCGATTATTTCAACCTGACGGCCGGCGTGGTCGCGCTGCACCGTGGCTACAAGATCTGATGATCGAACGGCCTTTGCTCGCCCTGCTCAATCATCTGCTCGACGGCGCGCCCTGGGCGCGCACACGGCTCATGCCTTACGCTGGCCGCCGCGCCAGCTTCGACATTCCGCCGCTGGCCCTCTCCTTCGCAATCACTGCAGAAGGCCGCCTGTCTGCGGCTGACGGCTCGACACCGACCGACGTCGTCATCCGTCTGCCGGCCGACACGCCACTCAAGCTGCCCCAGGGGCTCGACAAGGCGATGGCCCAGTTGAGCGTCGAAGGCAACGCCGAATTCGCAACGGCGCTGTCCTTCGTCTTCCGCAATCTGCGCTGGGACATAGAAGAAGACCTGTCATGGCTCGTCGGCGACATCGCCGCACATCGGCTCGTGCTCGCCGCCGCGCGCTTTTCCGAATGGCAGCGCCGCACCGCAGTAAGGCTTGCCGAAAACCTCGCCGAATACCTCGCGCATGAACGACGCTTGCTAGTGCCCAGGGACGATCTCGACGTCTTACGCGCCGAAATCGATCGCCTCACCGCCGCGCTCGGCAGCTTCGAGAGTCGTCTGGCGTCATTCGGCCGCTGACCCCTGCGGCTCATCCGCTTCGTTCATCACCATCAGGACCACCGCCTCGTCGTTTTCGGGCATCGCGACCGTCCGGCACTGGCAGCGCAACCAACGCACGCCGCCCTTGGGCGGAATCACTCCGACGACGGCTTGCCGCGCGGTGTCATTACCCGCCGCTGCGAGTAACTGCAGGACGGGATGATCGGCCACCGCGAGCGCGGCACTGTCTGCATCCACCCAGCGCAGGTTCAGTTCGGCAAACCTCATACCACGGGCAAGCGGCGCACCGAGCAACACCTCGGCGGCGGGGTTGGCGAGCAGGATTCTCTGCTGCGCGTCGATCACGACGATGGCTGCCGGCAGCGCCGCGAATACAGCGGTGAATTCGGCAGCGATTCGCCGCCGCGCCGCATCGGCTTCCATGAAGCTGGTGATGTCTTCTTTCACCGCCATGAAATGCGTGATGCGGCCTTTCGCATCATGTACCGGCGAGATCGAAGCGCGTTCCCAATACAGGGAGCCATCCTTGCGACGATTATGGAAGACCCCACGCCATTCCCTTCCCGCCTTGATGGTATTCCACAGCCGTCGATACTCTTCCGGTGAGGTTTCCCCCGACTTGAGGATCCGTGGCGTCAGGCCGATCACCTCTTCGATCCGGTAGCCGGTAGTGCTGACGAACTTCGGATTGGCGTAGACGATCTTGCCTTCGCTGTCGGTGACGATGATCGTCGCCGGACTTTGTTCCAGCGCATGCATCAGCAGACGTTGTCGCTGACTGGCCCGGGTATATTTCTCCTGCGACAATGCGGTCGCTACCCTTTTGGCGCTCAATTGCGCCCGCACGCGCGCCTCGCTGGCGCGAAACCAGGTGCGCAGCGTAGTCGTCGAGACGTTGAATTCGCGCGCGATGTCGAGCAGCGGCTTTTCGCCGGCGCGCATCAGGGCAACGGCTCGTTCCTGGGCTTCCTTGCTGTGTCGCATCTGGTTGGACCGCCACGAAGAAGGCTGAATTTTAGCGGGTGCCGTCCCCCCAGCGCCGACTTTGCAACAAAACTCAAGGGCAGCCGTAGCTGCCCTTGCGCATGCAAATAGGTGAGCGCCTACTTGCGGCGCAGTTTCTGGATGGTCGCCAGCTGTGCCACCGCCTCGGCCAGTTCGGCCTGGGCGCGGGCGAAGTCCATCTCGGCGTTCTTGTTGGCCATCGCCTCCTCGGCACGCTTCTTGGCCTCCAGCGCCTTGGCCTCGTCGAGATCCTTGCCGCGGATCGCCGTATCGGCGAGCACGGTCACCAGCCCCGGCTGCACCTCCAGTACGCCGCCAGCGACGAAGATCAGCTCTTCCTCGCTCTGGTTGGGAATCTTCAGGCGCACCGCGCCGGGTTTGATGCGCGTCATCAACGGCATGTGGCCCGGCAGGATGCCGAGCTCGCCGGCCTCGCCGGGCAGCACGACGAACTCCGCCAGGCCCGAGAAGATCGACTCTTCCGCACTGACGACATCTACATGAACGGTGAGTGCCATCGTGGCCCCTTACTGAAGTGTCTTGGCCTTCTCGAAAGCTTCTTCGATGCCGCCGACCATGTAGAAGGCCTGCTCGGGCAGCTGGTCGCATTCTCCATCGACGATCATCTTGAAGCCCTTGATCGTCTCCTTGAGCGTCACATACTTGCCGGGCGAGCCGGTGAACACTTCGGCGACGAAGAACGGCTGAGACAGGAAGCGCTGGATCTTGCGCGCGCGCGAGACGGTGAGCTTGTCTTCGGGCGAAAGCTCGTCCATGCCGAGGATCGCGATGATGTCGCGCAATTCCTTGTAGCGCTGCAGCGTCGCCTGCACGCGGCGGGTGGTCTGGTAGTGCTCGTCGCCGATGATGTTCGGGTCGACCTGGCGGCTGGTGGAATCGAGCGGATCGACCGCCGGATAGATGCCCAGCGAGGCGATGTCGCGCGAGAGCACCACGGTAGCGTCGAGGTGACCGAAGGTCGTTGCGGGCGACGGGTCGGTGAGGTCGTCCGCCGGCACATAGACGGCCTGGATCGAGGTGATCGAACCCACCTTGGTGGAGGTGATGCGCTCCTGTAGCCGCCCCATTTCCTCGGCCAGTGTCGGCTGGTAGCCCACCGCGGACGGCATGCGGCCAAGCAGCGCCGACACTTCGGTACCAGCCAGCGTATAGCGGTAGATGTTGTCGATGAACAGCAGCACGTCGCGTCCTTCGTCACGGAAAGCCTCGGCCATCGTCAGGCCAGTGAGCGCGACGCGCAGACGGTTGCCCGGCGGCTCGTTCATCTGGCCGAACACCATGCCGACCTTGTCGAGCACGTTCGACTCCTTCATCTCGTGATAGAAGTCGTTCCCCTCGCGGGTGCGCTCACCGACGCCGGCGAACACCGACAGGCCGGAGTGCTGTTTCGCGATGTTGTTGATCAGCTCCATCATGTTCACGGTCTTGCCGACGCCGGCGCCGCCGAACAGGCCGATCTTGCCGCCCTTGGCGAACGGGCAGATCAGGTCGATCACCTTGATGCCGGTCTCGAGCAGCTCGACCGAGGGCGAGAGCTCGCGGAAGGCCGGCGCCTTCTGGTGGATCGCCCGGCGCTCTTCGGTGGCGATGGGACCCGCTTCGTCGATCGGGCGGCCCAGCACGTCCATGATGCGACCCAGCGTTGCATGACCGACCGGCACCGAGATCGGCGCACCGGTGTTGTTGACCTTCATGCCGCGGCGCAGGCCATCCGAGGAGCCCATCGCAATGGTGCGCACCACGCCGTCGCCGAGCTGCTGCTGGACCTCGAAGGTCAGGCCCGCCTCACAGCCGGTCTCGCTCGGATCGATCGTCAGGGCGTCGAAGACCTTGGGCATTTCACCACGGGGGAACTTGATGTCCACCACCGCGCCGATGCATTGAACAATGTTTCCTTGACTCATGTTTTACCCCGCAATGGCGGCCGCGCCGCCGACGATTTCAGAAATTTCTTTGGTGATCGAAGCCTGGCGGGCCTTGTTGTAGACCAGCTGCAGCTCCTTGATCACGGTGCCCGCATTGTCGGTCGCCGCCTTCATCGCCACCATGCGCGCCGACTGCTCGGAAGCCATGTTCTCGGCGACCGCCTGATAGATCAGCGCCTCGACATAGCGTGTCAGCAGCTCGTCGATGACCACCTTGGCCTCTGGCTCATACAGATAGTCCCAGGAGCCTTCTGGCGTGCCGAGCCGCTCGCCGGTCAGGGGCAGCAACTGCTCCAGCACCGGCTCTTGACGCATCGTATTGATGAACCGCGTGTAGGCGAGATACACGACATCCAGCTCACCGTTCTGGAAGGCGTCGATCATCACCTTGATCGGTCCGATCAGCTTGTCCAAATGGGGCGTATCGCCCAAGTGCACCGCATGTGAAATGACGTTGGCGCCCAGACGCTGCATGAAGCCCAGGCCCTTGTTGCCGATGCAGGTGGCACGGATGTCCGTGGCGCCTTCGGCTTCCCACTTGCGCACCGCATTGAGCGTCATGCGCAGCACGTTGGTATTGAGGCCACCGCAAAGACCCTTGTCGGTCGTCACGACCACCAGACCGACGCGCTTGTGTTCCAAGCCACCCTTTTTGCCCAGGAACGGATGCCGGTACTCGGTGACGTTGGCGGCAGCCAGATGCGCGGCCAACCGGCGGATCTTTTCGCTATAGGGACGGGCGGCGCGCATCCGCTCCTGCGCCTTGCGCATCTTGGATGCGGCCACCATCTCCATGGCCTTGGTGATCTTGCGGGTGTTCTGGACCGACTTGATCTTGGTGCGAATTTCCTTGCCGCCTGCCATGGCGCGTTTCTCCCGACGGGTTTAGGCCCAGGTCTTCTTGAACGCGGCGATGGCGGCGGAAAGTTCCGCTTCGCCCTCCTTGTCCAGATCCTTGGTCGTCTCGATCTTCTCCATCAGCGCGCCGTGTTGCTGACGCATGTATTGATGCAGCGCCGCCTCGAAGGGCAGGATCTTGCTGCTGTCGATGTCGTCGAGAAAGCCTTGGTTGACCGCGAACAGCGACACCGCCATCTCGGCGATCGGCAGCGGCGAGTACTGCGGCTGCTTCATCAGCTCGGTGACACGCCGGCCGCGCTCGAGCTGCTTGCGCGTCGCGTCATCGAGATCGGAGGCGAATTGGGCAAAAGCCGCCAGCTCGCGATACTGGGCCAGCGCGAGACGCACACCACCGCCGAGCTTCTTGATCACCTTGGTCTGGGCCGCGCCACCGACGCGCGACACCGAGATACCGGCGTTGATCGCCGGCCGGATGCCGGCGTTGAACAGGTCGGTTTCGAGAAAGATCTGACCGTCGGTGATCGAGATCACGTTGGTGGGCACGAAGGCGGAGACGTCGCCGGCCTGTGTTTCGATGACGGGCAATGCGGTCAAGCTGCCAGTCTTGCCCTTGACGGCGCCATTGGTCATCTTCTCGACCCAGGCTTCAGAGACGCGCGCGGCGCGCTCCAACAGACGCGAGTGCAGATAGAAAACGTCGCCCGGATAGGCTTCGCGGCCCGGCGGGCGGCGCAGCAGCAGCGAAATCTGCCGATAGGCCCAGGCCTGCTTGGTCAGGTCGTCGTAAATGATCAGCGCGTCCTGACCGCGGTCGCGGAAATATTCGCCCATCGTGCAACCGGCATAGGGGGAGATGAACTGCATCGCGGCGGATTCCGAAGCAGTCGCGGCAACGACGATGGTGTAGTCCATCGCGCCGGTTTCCTCGAGCTTCCTGACCACGTTCATGATGGTCGAAGCCTTCTGGCCGACCGCCACGTAGATACAGATGAGGTCTTTGCCCTTCTGGTTGATGATGGTATCGACCGCGACGGCGGTTTTACCCGTTTGACGGTCGCCGATGATCAGCTCGCGCTGGCCGCGGCCGATCGGCACCATCGAGTCGACCGATTTCAGGCCCGTCTGCACCGGCTCGGACACCGACTTACGCCAGATCACGCCCGGCGCGACCTTCTCGATCTTGTCGGTGAGCTTCGCTTCGATGGGGCCCTTGCCGTCGATCGGCTCACCCAGCGCGTTGACGACGCGGCCGATGAGCTCAGGGCCGACCGGCACTTCGAGGATGCGGCCGGTACATTTGACCGTATCGCCTTCGGTGATGTGCTCGTATTCGCCGAGCACCACGGCACCGACCGAGTCGCGTTCGAGGTTCAGCGCGAGGCCATAGGTGTTGCCCGGGAATTCGAGCATTTCGCCTTGCATCACGTCGGCCAGGCCATGGATGCGGCAGATGCCGTCGGTCACCGTCACCACCGTACCTTCGTTGCGGGCGGTGGGTGCCAGTTGCAGATTCTGGATCCGGCTCTTGATCAGTTCGCTGATTTCGGAGGGATTGAGATTCATTGAAATAGCTCCTAGTTCTTGAGCGAAACCGCCATGGCGTTCAATTTGCCACGGACGGAAGCGTCGATGACCTGGTCGCCCAGGGCGATGCGCACTCCCCCGATCAGTTCCGGGTCCACTTGGACGCTCGCTTTGATGCGGCAGCCGAACTTGCGCTCGAGGTCGATGACGAGTTTGTCGAGCTGCGCCTCAGTGAGCGGGAACGCCGAGGTGACGAGCGCCTCGCGCGTGCCTTCCTGGGCGTTTTTGAGTTCATCGAACAGGGCACTGATTTCGGGCAGCACATCGAGACGGCGGTTATCGACGAGTATGCTGAGGAAATTGCATTGCTCAGGCGTCAGCTCGCCAGCCACGCCGAGGAACAGGTCGGTGAGCGTCGCTGATGAAAGCCTAGGGTCCGCCATGCACTCGCGCATCGCCGGATCGCGCGCCGCGACAGCCAGGCGTGCCAGCGCATCCTGCCAAGCAGTCAAAGCACCGGCCGACTTGGCGAGCTCGAAAGCGGCTTCGGCGTAAGGCCTGGCGATGGTAACGTTCTCGGCCATGGCAGATCAGAGCTCCGCCTTGAGCTGGTCGAGCAGCTCGGCGTGCTTTCCCGCGTCGATTTCCTTGCGCAGGATGCGCTCAGCGCCGGCGACGGCCAGCATCGCCACCTGATCCCGCAGGGCTTCCTTGGCACGCTGGGCAGCGACGGCCGCCTCGCCTTCGGCAGCCGCACGCGCGGCAGCGATGATGCGCGCCGCCTCGGCGCGCGCCTCATCGAGGATCTGGGCGGCCTGCCGCTCGGCGCCACCGCGCACTTCGTTGGCGGCTTCCCGCGCCTTGCGCAGCTCCTCGGTCGCGCGCCGTTCGGCCAGTTGCAGATCGGTCTTCGCCTTGTCCGCCGCCGCCAGACCATCGGCAATCTTCGCCGCACGCTCGTCGAGCGCCTTCATGATGGGCGGCCACACGAATTTCATCGTGAACCACGCCAGGATGAAGAACACAACCAGCTGGGCGAATAGCGTTGCGTTCAGATTCACGGTATCGATCCTTCAAAGCGTCAAAGGGAAAAGCCGCTTACTTGATGAACGGATTGGCAGTGGTGTACCAGAGCGCGATACCGGTGCCGATGATGAACGCGGCGTCGATCAGACCGACCAGCAGGAACATCTTGGTTTGCAGGGTGTTCATCAGTTCAGGCTGACGGGCAGATGCCTCGAGGAAGCGGCTGCCCATGATGCCGATGCCGATACAGGCGCCCGCAGCGCCCAGACCGATGATCAGACCGGCGGCCAGCGCGACGAAACCAACGATGCTTTCCATGATGACTCCTTGTGTTTGAAATAAAGGTTGAATGAAAGATGGGGTAAAACGAAATCAATGGCTTTCATGCGCTTGGCCGACATAGACCAGCGTCAGCATCATAAAGATGAAAGCCTGCAGCGTGATGATCAGAATGTGGAAGATCGCCCAGATCGAGCCGGCGATCACCCCGCCCAGCCAGAGCAAGCCGCTGCCGAAGGTGCCGGCCCAGGCGGCGCCCATCAGCGCGATCAGCATGAAGATCAGTTCGCCGGCATACATGTTGCCGAACAGACGCATGCCGTGCGAAACGGTCTTGGCGACGAACTCGATCAGCTGCATCGCGAAGTTGACCGGCCACAGCAACGGATGGGCACCGAACGGCGCGGTAAACAGCTCGTGGATCCAGTGACCAAGGCCCTTGATCTTGACGTTGTAGTAGAGGCAGATCAACAGCACGGCGAGCGACATCCCCAGCGTGGCGTTCAAATCCGCAGTTGGCACGACCCGCATATAGGCATGGTGCGGGTCATGCCCGGCGGCGCCGTAGATGGCACTCCAGAGATTGGGCAACAGGTCGAGAGGCAGGAGGTCCATCGCGTTCATCAGGAAGATCCAGACGAACACGGTGAGCGCCAAGGGCGCCACGAACTTGCGTGATTCGGGCGAATGGACGATCCCCTTGGCCTGGTCATGAACCATCTCGACGAGGATCTCGACCGCGGCCTGAAAGCGGCCCGGCACGCCGGACGTCGCCTTCTTCGCAGCCCGCGCCAGCAGGAAAACGGCGAACAGGCCGAGGGTCACCGAATAAAACAACGTGTCGAGGTGGAAGACCGACCAATCGACCAGCGACGTTTGCGTCGCGCTCTTCCAGTGGGTCAGATGATGGACGATGTACTCGGAAGCAGTGGGGGCGTGCTCGGTAGCCATGTCTTCAAGTTTTTAGCAACAACGCGAATAGATTCACGAACATCACGGCGAACAAGCCGGCGAGCAGCGCCGGCCAATGGATTTCCAGCACTCGCGGCAGCCACAGCAACAAGGCAACGACCATTGCGAGCTTGACGGCCTCGCCAATCAGAAATCCTACCGCTCCTGCACGCCGCGCGGCAATCGCCACCGCGAGGCGCAGCACGAACAGCAGGTTCGGCAGAAAATAGGCCATGCCGCCCGCCAGGGCCGATTGCACCCCGATCCGCCCCGCGAACAAGCCGGCCAATGCCGCCGTCGCGAGGATCGCGACCGCCTGGAGCAAGAGGGTTTTCAACATGCTCCAGCGACCCTGATTCTGCCTGTTTCCCCATCGTGTCGCCCACGGTTCGAACCATCGAGCACCATTGGCGACGCGCGCTTCCGTCAAAGCTCGCGAATATAAATCGACTGCTTGAATAAGTCAATATATCTGCTGCAAAGCAGCAAATTTATCGGTCCATCATTTCGCCAATGTCAAGTTCCCTGCTCCCCACGCAGGCGTTTCAGGATGCCATCGAGTTGATCGAGGCTGCCAAAGCGGATCGCCAGTGTTCCGGCCCCTTTGCGGTTGGCGCTCACTTTCACGGTGGCACCGATCGAATCTGACAGCTCTTCTTCGAGCCGTTCGAGATCGCGGCTTTTCGCCGCCCCCCCCTTGTGCGCCTGGGGATTGAGTTCGCGGGCCACGCGGCGTTCGGTCTCGCGCACCGACCAGCCCTTGTCCGCCGCCTCGGCGGCCAGCCGCCCCTGCTCGCTCTTCGGCGCCGCGAGGATGGCGCGTGCATGGCCCATTTCGATGTCGCCGGCCATCAGAAGATCCTGCGCCGGCTTGGCGAGCTGCAATAGCCTCAGCAGATTGGTCGTCGCCGTGCGCGAGCGGCCGACGGCTTCCGCCGCCTGCTGATGCGTCATGCCGAATTCGTCGATCAGGCGTTGTATCCCGGCCGCTTCTTCCAGCGGGTTGAGATCCTCACGCTGGATGTTTTCGATCAGCGACATGGCGAGCGCCGCTTCGTCCGGAATCTCACGGATCAGCACCGGCACCTCGGTCAGCCCGGCGATCTGCGCGGCGCGCCAACGGCGTTCGCCGGCAATGATCTCATAGCGGCCACCGGCGATGGGGCGCACCGAGATCGGCTGGATGAGGCCTTGCGCCTTGATCGATTGAGCGAGCTCTTCCAGCGAGCCAGGATCCATGCGCGTGCGCGGTTGATATTTGCCCGGCTGCAGCTCGCCGATCGGCAGTGTTGCCTGGCGTTGCTGACCTTCAGCCGTGGCTGCCTCGTCATTGCCCGCCAGCAGCGCCTCGAGCCCTCGGCCCAGCCCCTTCTTGCGTTGAATCATGTGCGTTGCTCCTCCCTTTGCCATCTGCCGACGCGCTCGATCATCTCGCGCGCAAAACTCTGATAGGCCAGCGCCCCCTTGGCGTGCTTGTCGAACAATACCCCCGGGATGCCATAGCTGGGCGCTTCGGCTAGCCGGACGTTACGCGGCACCAGCGTCTTGAACACCTTGTCGCCGAAATGCGCTTCGAGCTGCTGCGATACCTGGTTGGCCAGCGTCGAGCGCGGATCGAACATCACGCGCAGCAGACCGATGATTCTGAGCTCGCGGTTCAGGTTGCGGTGCACCTGCTTGATGGTATTGACGAGGTCGGAGAGGCCCTCGAGCGCATAGTATTCGCATTGCATCGGGATGATGACGCCGTGGGCGGCGCACAGGCCGTTCAAAGTCAGCATCGATAGTGACGGCGGACAGTCGATCAGGACGAAATCGTATTCACCGGCATGGCGCGCCAGCTGATCGCGCAGGCGCAGCTCGCGGCGCTCCAGATCGACCAGCTCGACTTCGGCGCCAGCCAGGTCACGGTTCGCCGGCAACACGTCGAAATGGCCGGAGGGCGAGCGCGCCCGCGCCTGTGTGAGGCTCGCGAGGCCGAGCAGCATTTGATAAACGGACACGCCAAGCAGGCGCTTGTCGATGCCGCTGCCCATCGTGGCATTGCCCTGCGGATCGAGATCGACCAGCAGCGTGCGCTGGCCGGCCTGCGCCAGCGCCGCCGCCAGGTTGACCGCCGTCGTGGTCTTGCCCACCCCGCCTTTCTGGTTGGCGATCGCGAAAATGTGCATGCTCAATGTTCCCTTTCCAGTTGCAAAAGGCAGCGCTGCGCGTCGAGACCCGGAACGCGCAGCGCATGACTGGCGACCACGCGCCAGCCGCTCGGCACGGCCGCGATCTCGTCGGCAGGATACGCGCCTTTCATCGCCCAAAGCCTGTCGGACAAATGTCCAGCCAGTCTTACGAAGTCGCCGAGCGAAGCGAAGGCGCGCGCGATGACCCCCTCGAATCTCTCCTGGCAGTCTTCGACACGCCCGCAGTAAATGCTCACATTGGTAAGTCCCAGCTCGATTTTCGCCTGCCGTTGGAACGCCGCTTTCTTCCCCGCGGCCTCGATCGACGTCACCCGCCAGTCGGGTTGCGCGATCGCCAGCACGAGGCCGGGCAGACCCGCCCCGCTGCCGACGTCCGCCAATGTGTATTGCCGTCCTGCCAGCGCCGACTTTCGCAGAATCGGCAGCACCGCGAGCGAATCGAGCAGATGCTGGGTCACCATCGCCTCGGGCGCGCGGATCGCGGTCAGGTTATGGACTTTGTTCCATTTCGCCACCAGGGCGAGATAAGCCGACAATTTTTCCTCAGCGCCCGTTGGCAGAGCGAGGCCAAGCGCAGCGATGCCTTCCGCCAGCGTCATCCGCGCAACCTTTTCAGATGCACGAGCAATACGGCGATCGCTGCCGGCGTGACGCCTTGGATGCGGCTCGCCTGCCCCACCGTCTGCGGCCTGGCCTGGCTCAGCCGCTGCCGCACCTCGATCGACAGTCCGTTGAGCTGCATGTAGTCGAGCTCGGGCGGAATCGGCAGGTTTTCCTGCGCCGCCATTTTCTCGACCTCTTCTTTCTGGCGCTCGATGTAGCCTTGGTACTTCGCCTGGATTTCGACCTGCTCGACGACATCCGGCGCTTCGACCGGCGCGCCGGCCCCCGGCAGGGTCATCAGCTGGACATAGCTCACCTCGGGGCGACGCAGCAGATCGAACAGCGAATACTCCCGCTCGATCGGCTTGCCCAGCACCCGCTCGATCTCGTGAGCCGCGACGACGTTCGGATTGATCCAGACGCTCTTCAGCCGCTCGATCTCAAACGCGACGGCATCGCGCTTACGGTTGAAAGCGTCCCAGCGGACATCATCGACCAGACCGAGGCGCCGACCGGTCTCGGTGAGCCGCAGGTCGGCATTGTCTTCGCGCAAGGAAAGCCGATATTCGGCCCGGCTGGTGAACATCCGGTAGGGTTCGGAGACGCCTCGCGTGATCAGGTCATCGACCAGCACGCCGAGGTAAGCCTCGTCGCGGCGAGGCCACCAGCCTTCTTTGCCGATCGCCTGCAATGCGGCATTGGCACCCGCGAGCAGGCCCTGCGCGGCCGCCTCTTCGTAACCGGTGGTGCCGTTGATCTGGCCGGCGAAGAACAACCCGGCGATCGCTTTCGTCTCCAGTGTCGCCCTCAGGGCGCGCGGATCGAAGTAGTCGTATTCGATCGCATAGCCCGGGCGCGTGATGTGCGCCTTTTCCAGGCCGCGGATCGAGCGCACCAGTTCGAGCTGGACATCGAACGGCAGGCTGGTGGAGATCCCCTGTGGATAGTATTCGTGGGTGTCGAGCCCTTCCGGTTCGAGGAACACCTGGTGGCTGTCCTTGCCAGCGAAGCGGTGGATCTTGTCCTCGATCGACGGACAATACCGGGGGCCGATGCCTTCGATGACCCCGGCGAACATCGGCGAACGATCGAGATTGGCGCGGATGATCTCGTGGGTCTTGGGATTGGTATGGGTGATCCAGCATGACACCTGCCGCGGGTGCTGTTCTGGCTTGCCGAGAAACGAGAACACCGGTGTCGGTACGTCGCCTGGCTGCTCCTGCATCACCGAGAAATCGATCGTCTTGCCATCGAGCCGCGGCGGCGTGCCTGTCTTCAGCCGTCCCACCGGCAAGGCGAGCTCACGCAAGCGGGCCGCCAGGCTCAACGAGGGCGGATCGCCGAAACGTCCGGCGCGATAGCTCTCCAACCCGACATGTACCAGGCCGTTCAGAAAAGTCCCGGCGGTCAGCACCACCGTTGTAGTTTCGAAACGGATACCCAGTCGCGTGATCACGCCACAGACGCGTGTGCCGCTGACCACGATGTCGTCGGCTGCCTGCTGGAAGATCGTCAGATTCGGTTGATTTTCCAGCCGACGGCGAATCGCTCGTTTATAGAGTGCGCGGTCGGCCTGGGCGCGAGTAGCGCGTACCGCCGGACCCTTCGAGGCATTGAGGATGCGGAACTGGATGCCCGCCTCGTCGGTGGCCGAGGCCATCGCCCCACCCAGCGCATCGACCTCCTTGACGAGATGCCCCTTGCCGATGCCACCGATCGACGGATTGCAGCTCATCGCCCCGAGCGTCTCGATGTTGTGCGTGAGCAGCAAGGTGCGGGCGCCGATGCGCGCCGCGGCCAGCGCCGCCTCGGTGCCGGCGTGGCCGCCACCGATCACGATCACATCGTAGCGTTCAGGAAACTGCATAGGAAATTCGGCGCTGGCGGCGCGGCAAGCAACTCGAAAAGGGCGACATCATACCCCCCAGCGTGCTCGCACTCAAAATTGTTTCACGTGAAACACGGCACCGGCGTTTCACGTGAAACATCGAGCTCAATGCTTACCGCCCAGACCGAGATACGCCTCGACGACCTTTGGATCGTCGGCCAGCACGTCGGAGTCGCCCTCCAATGCAATCTCGCCAGTTTCGAGCACATAGCCGTAATCAGCAACCTGCAGTGCGGCGCGCGCGTTTTGCTCGACGAGTAGGATCGCCACGCCCGAGTCACGCAGGTCCGAGATCACCCGGAAAATCTCACGCACGATCAGCGGCGCCAGACCCAGGCTGGGCTCGTCGAGCATCAACAGCTTCGGCCGCGCCATCAGCGCCCGACCGACGGCGAGCATCTGGCGCTCACCGCCGGAGAGCGTGCCGGCCATTTGGCGCTGCCGCTCCCTGAGGCGCGGAAAGATGCCATAGACGCTTTCGAGCATCTGCCGCTCGTCGCGAAATCCCATCCGTCGGCGCATGAAGGCGCCGAGCAGTAGATTGTCCTCGACGCTCATCTCGCCAAACAGCTCACGCTTTTCAGGCACCAGGGTCATGCCGCAGGCGACCATGCGCTCGATGTCGACTTCTGTGGCTACCTCTCCACAGAACGCAATTTCGCCGCGCTCGAACGGCAGCACACCCATGATCGCGCTCAACAATGTCGTCTTACCCGCCCCATTGGGGCCGATCACGGTGACGATCTGCCCGGGAAACACTTTCAGCGCGATGTGATGCAAGGCCTCGACCTTGCCGTAGGAAACGCACAGGTCATTCACCTCGAGGATCGGCACGGTCACTCCACACCCCCCAGATACGCCTCGATCACCGCTGGGTCGTTTTGCACCTCATGCGGCAGACCCTCGGCGATCTTCTTGCCGAACTCCATCACCACGACGCGGTCGGCGAGATCCATCACGAACTCCATGTCGTGTTCGACGAGCAGGATGCCCATGCCTTCGGCGCGCAGCTGGCGCAGCAGCTCGGCGAGCGCCTGCTTTTCGAGGAAACGCAGTCCGGCGGCAGGCTCATCCAGCAGCAGCAGACAGGGGTCGGCGGCGAGCGCCCGAGCGATTTCGACGATACGCTGCTTGCCGAGCGGCAGAGAGCCGGCGGTCTGAGCCAGGTGTTCCGCCAAACCGACACGCGCACACTGTCGCGCCGCTTCGGCCAACAACCGACGCTCCTCGGCACGTTCCAGATGCAGCATCGCCGCGACGACGCCGTAACGGCCGCGTAAGTGGGCTCCCAGGGCGACGTTCTCCAGCACCGTCATCGCCGGCAGCAAGCGCACGTGCTGAAAGGTGCGGCTCATGCCCATCCGGGCGATGGCACGCGATGAACGTCCTGCCACCTGCTGCCCGAGAAAGCGTACCGTGCCGCTGGTGGGCGGATCGACCCCGGTGATCGCATTGAACAATGTCGACTTACCGGCACCGTTGGGGCCGATCAAGGCGAGAATCTCGCCTGCGGCGACGCTCAGGCTCATCCGGTCGTTGGCCACAAGACCCCCGAATTGCTTCACCGCATCGCTGACTTCGAGTAAAGGGGTGCCGGCTGCAAAAACGGTGCGACGCGGCAGCGGTGCAGCATCGCGAAACTCGGCGCTGGCGATGCGGCTTCCGCGATCCGGAACGAAGCGTGCGAACAGCGGCCATAGACCCTCGCGCGCACGGTGTAGCACGAAGATCATCAAGAGGCCAAAGGCGATCACCTCGAAGTTGCCCGTCGCGCCAAAAAGCTGCGGCAGGAGATCCTGCAGCCACTGTTTGATGATCGTGATCACCGCCGCCCCGATGAGCGCCCCCCAGACATGCGCTGCGCCGCCGATCACCGCCATGAACAGATATTCGATGCCGATGCCGATGCCGAAGGGCGTCGGATTCAAGAAGCGCTGCAAGTGTGCATACAGCCAACCGGACAGGCAGGCGAACAAAGCGGCGATCAAAAAAATGGTGATCTTGACACGACCGGTATCGACGCCCATCGCCTCGGCCATCAGCGTGCCGCCCTTCAGGGCGCGGATCGCGCGACCGGCACGAGAGTCGAGTAGGTTGCGCGTCAAGCCGATCGCCACCAGCAGGATGATCCAGATCAGGAAATAGAACCGCCGGCCATCGCGCAATTCGAAGCCGGCGAAGGATAGCGCCGGGATACCGCCGATGCCGGTATGCCCGCCGAGGAATTCCAGATTGCCGAACAGAAAATAAAGCGAAATCCCCCAGGCAAGCGTGCCCAACGGTAGATAGTGGCCGGAAAGACGCAGCGTCAGCGCGCCCAATAGCAGCGCCATCACCGCAGTGAGTAAAACACCGAAGAGCAGCCCGCCCCACGGGTTGGCAAAAGGGAGCAGCCAGCCGGGTAATGAAGCAGTGGTCGTCAGCCAGGCAGTCGCATAAGCACCCATGCCGACGAACGCCGCCTGGCCGAAAGAGGTCAGGCCACCGATCCCCGTCAACAGCACGAGACCCAGGGCGACCAAGGCATACAGGCCGATGTAATTGAGCAGCGTGATATAGAACTCCGGCAATGCGAGCGGCGCCATGACCAGCAGCACGACGAAGGCGGCAAAGATGCTGCGTGGCTTCATTCGTCTTCCTCGACATGATGCGTGGTCAGGGAGCGCCACAACAGCACCGGGATGATCAAGGTGAAGACGATCACCTCCTTGAACGCCGAAGCCCAGAAGGAGGAAAAGGATTCGAGCAGGCCGACGAGCACGGCCCCGGCGGCCGCCACCGGGTAGCTGGCCAGCCCGCCGATGATCGCACCGACGAAACCCTTCAGCCCGATCAAAAAGCCAGTGTCATAATAGATCGTCGTGAGCGGCGCGATCAGGATGCCAGAGAGCGCACCGATCGTCGCCGCGAGCAGAAAGGTGAGGCGACCGGCGAGTGTGGTCGAAATCCCCATCAGCCGCGCGCCGGCACGATTCACCGCCGTGGCGCGCAATGCCTTGCCATAGAGGCTCTTCTCGAAAAAGAAGTAGAGCGCGACGATCAATAGCACGCTGGTCGTGATCACCCACAGGCTTTGGCCGCTGACAGTCAGTGCTCCGAGATCGAAGGCCGCCTCGGAAAAAGCCAGGGTGCGCGATCCTTCGGCACCGAAGAACAGCAAACCCAGGCCGACCAGGGTCAGGTGCAGCGCAATCGAGGCGATCAGCAATACCAGCACCGAGGCTTCGGCGATCGGTTGATAAACCAGCCGATACAGCTGCGGCCCGAGCGGCACCACCACCGCGAGGGCGAGCAGCACTTGCAACAGCAAAGGCCAGTTGCGCGGAGCGGCAAAGAAAAGCAGCGCGATGATGACAATCGGATAAACGAGCTGGATCGCAAGCAACCTGAGAAACCGCCCGCCACCGGCGCGCAGGCTGGCGGAGGCATCGACCGCCAGCGTCGCCAGCCCCAGAACCAGCAGCAACCAGATCGTGCCTGGCGTCTGCCCGGTCTGGATGCCTGCCAAGGTCAGCGCGCCATAGGCGACGAATTCGCCCTGGGGAATGAAGATCACCCGTGTGACGGCGAAGACCAGCACGAGAGCCAGCGCCAGCAGCGCGTAAATGGCGCCGGTGACGATGCCGTCCTGGCCGAGCAGCAAAGCGATTTGCAGATCCATCTTGAAACGACAAGGGCGCCGGAGAATCCGACGCCCCTGATTCCGAGACCCGGTCGATTTTACTGGATCAGCTTCCAGTCGCCGTTGTCGACCTTGACCATCACCCGTGCGCGCTGGTCGAAGCCCAAATGATCGGTCGGCGACATATTCACGATGCCATGCGAGACGGTGACGTTTTTCAGCCCTTCGAGTGCGTCGCGCAGCGCCACCTTGAATTCCTTCGTGCCCGGCTTGGCTTTCTTGAGTGCCACTGGCACCGCATTCTGCAACAGGATGCCGGCATCCCAGGCATGCGCGCCGAAGGTCGAGACGCTGCCCTTGCCATGCGCAGCCTCATACCTGGTCACATAGTCGAGCGCCACCTTCTTGATCGGGTTGCCATCAGGCAGCTGCGCGGCGACGAGCACCGGGCCGGCCGGCAGCAGCGTGCCTTCGCAGTCCTTGCCACAGACGCGCAAAAAGTCCTTGTTGGCCACGCCGTGAGTCTGATAAATGGTGCCCTTGTAACCCTTTTCCTTGAGCGTCTTTTGCGGCAGGGCCGCGGGGGTACCCGAACCGGCGATCAGCACGGCATCCGGCTTGGTGGCGATGATCTTCAGCACCTGACCGGTCACCGAAGTGTCATTGCGGTTGTAGCGCTCATTGGCGACGATCGATAGCTTTCTCGCCTCGGCAATCTTGGAGAACTCTTTGAACCAGCCTTCGCCGTAGGCATCGGCAAAGCCGATGAAGGCCACGCTCTTGATGCCGTGGCTGGTCATGTGTTCGACGATCGCCGTCGACATCTGGATGTCGTTCTGCGGCGTCTTGAACACCCATTTGACTTTCGGGTTGGTGGTATCGACGATCCGCGAAGAAGCCGCCATCGAGATCATCGGCGTCTCGGCCTCGGCGACGACGTCGATCATCGCCAGGGAATTCGGCGTGATCGTCGAACCGACGATCACATCGACCTTGTCCTCGGTGATGAGCTTGCGGGTGTTCTTGACCGCGGTAGTGGTATCGGAGGCATCGTCGAGGACGATGTAATTGACCTTTTCGCCGGCGATCGTCGACGGCAACAGCGCGATCGTGTTCTTTTCCGGGATGCCGAGCGAGGCCGCCGGCCCCGTGGCCGAGACGACGACGCCGACATTCAGATCGGCCAACGCGCTGCCGGCGACACTCGCCAGCAGCGCGAAGCACAGGGATTTCATCTTCGCTTTCATGGGCTCCTCCCTAAGTTGTGGCAAAAAACGCAGAGAACAGCACCAATTTATCATCGCGGCAGCTTCTCGTCCATGAATTCGAAAGGGGTTCACGGCGTTCCCCATGTATCCCAGGCAATTTTCACGATCAGCAGCGATGTCATCAGCAGGAAAACAGCGCGCACGAAACCGCTGCCATGCTTGATCGCCAGCTTGCTGCCCAGCCTTGAACCGGCGATATTGCACAGTGCCATGCCGAAACCGAGCGTCCAAAGCACATGATTCGTGGGCGCGAACAGCAACAATGCGCCAGCGTTGGTCGAGGCGTTGAGAATCTTCGCCGCTGCCGATGCATGCAGGAAGTCCATGCCGAAAAAGCGCACGAAGGCGAAAATCATGAAGCTGCCCGCGCCCGGACCGAAGAAACCATCATAGAAACCGAGCAGCGCCCCGACCAGGATCGCCACCGCGACGAGATGCTCTGCAGCCACCCGAGGTGAGCGCTTGCTCGCCCCGAAATCCGGTTTCGACCAGGTATAGACCGCGACCGCCACAAGCAGCACGAGCACCAGCGGACGCACCACGTCCTTGGGCAGCCAGGCCACCACGGCGGCACCAAGGAACGAAAACAAGAAAGCCGCGCCCGCCGCCGGCAACACCAGCCGCCAGGGAAGCGTCACCGCCCGGACATAGCGGCGCGCTGCGGAAAGCGTGCCGAAGATCGAGGCAAGCTTGTTCGTGCCGAACAGGGTTGCCGGCGATTCACGCGGCAACGCGGCAAACAGGGCTGGAACCTGGATCAGCCCCCCACCTCCCGCGACGGCATCGACGAAACCGGCGAAAAACGCGGCGATGAGCAGCGTGAGCCAAACGGGATCGAATGCGCTCATCGGGATGCCGTCCCACCAGCGCCGAATTTCATCACTTGCCGATGCAGAAACGGCCGAAAATCACGCCCAAGAGGTCGTCGGCGGTGAATTCGCCGGTGATGCCAGACAAGGCCTGCTGGGCCAGCCGCAGCTCCTCGGCGGCCAGCTCGAGCCGATGCAAATGGCTATGGGCAGCGGCTAGGCATTCGTCTGCCTCGGCCAGCGCTTCGAGGTGCCGCGCGCGGGCAAGCAGCGCGTCTTCGCCATGACCCTGCCAGCCGGCGATACGCAGCAGTTCCTGATGCAGTAACTCCATTCCTGCACCCTGCTTCGCCGACAATATGAGGTGGACGACGCCATGGACGAGATGCCGGCCGGGCGGACGCTTAGCCAAGTCGCACTTGTTTTCGATGATGATGCGCTCGATGCCGGCCGGCAGCCGCACGGCGATCGCCTGATCGGCTGGGGTGATGCCGCAGCGGGCATCGACGATCTGCAAGATCGCATCGGCACGACCGATTTCCTGCCAAGTGCGCGCGATACCGATCTTCTCGACCGCGTCCTCGGTTTCACGTAGCCCGGCGGTATCGATGATCGATACCGGAATGCCCTCGACGAGGATCGTTTCGCGCACTGCATCGCGCGTCGTGCCGGCGATCTCGGTGACGATCGCGCGCTCTTCGCCGGCCAGCCGGTTGAGCAGCGAGCTCTTGCCGACATTCGGTAGCCCAGCAAGCACCACCGTCAGACCGGAACGCAAAACGCTGCCTTCACGCGCACGGGTGCGCAAGCGGGTGAGATCGGCGCGCAGTCGTTCCAGCCGCGGCACGATATCGGTAGCGGTGAGTGGATCGAGCTCCTCGTCGGGAAAGTCGAGCGTGGCCTCGATCAGGCTCCTGAGCTCGACCAGAGCGTCAGTGAGCGCTCGCACGGCTCGTGAAAACTCGCCGGAGAGCGATCTGGCCGCCGCCCGGGCAGCCTGCAGGGATGCGGCATCGATCAAGTCGGCAATGCCTTCGGCCTGGGCCAGATCGATCTTGTCGTTGAGATAGGCACGCAGTGAAAATTCGCCCGGCTCGGCCAGTCGCGCGCCGAGCTCCAGGCACCGGGAAAGCAGGCTATGCATCACCACCGGCCCACCGTGTCCGTGCAATTCGAGCACGTCCTCGCCAGTGAAGGAATGCGGGGCCGGGAAGTAGAGCAACAACCCCTGGTCGAGCAATCTGCCGTCCGCGGCGAGGAAATCCACCAACAGGGCGCGGCGCGGCGCGATACGCTCTATTGGCTTGCCAGTGAGCCGGGCCGCCATCGGCAACAGGTCGGGGCCAGATACCCGCACCACGCCGATCCCGCCCCGGCCTGGCGGTGTCGCGATCGCGGCTATCGTGTCAGTGGGCTTTGAGGCCGGCACGCTCGATCATCCGGTTGACCTGCCACTGCTGGGCGATCGACAGGATGTTGTTGACCGTCCAGTAGAGCACCAGGCCGGCCGGGAAGAACAGGAACATGCCGGTAAACACGATCGGCATCCAGAGCATGATCTTGGCCTGGATCGGATCCGGCGGCGTCGGATTGAGCTTGGTCTGCACGAACATCGAAATGCCCATGACGATCGGCAAAACGTAATAGGGGTCTTTCACCGACAGATCGGTGATCCAGCCCAACCAAGGCGCGCCGCGCAGCTCGACGGTGCCGAGCAGCACCCAATAGAGCGCGATGAACACGGGAATCTGCACGAGGATCGGCAGACAGCCACCCAAGGGGTTCACCTTCTCGCGCTTATAGAGCTCCATCATCTCCAGATTCATGCGCTGCTTGTCGTCGGCGTACATCTCCTTGAGCTTCATCAGCTTCGGCGTCAGCACGCGCATCTTCGCCATCGACTTGTAGCTCGCCGCCGAGAGCGGAAAGAAAATCAGCTTGATCAAAATCGTCAGCACGATGATCGCCCAGCCCCAGTTGCCGACCAGCTTGTGTATCCATTGCAGCACCCAGAAGAGCGGCGCGGCGATGAAGGTCAGCCAGCCATAATCGACCACCAGCTCCAGCCCAGGGGCGATTTTCTCCAGCTTGTCCTGCTCTTGGGGCCCGGCATAGAGCGGCACCGTCAGCTCAGCACCGGTAAGCGGCAGGATGACGCCGGCGGCGTAGAGGTTACCGTCCAGCTTGCGGGTGAAGTATTCGCGCGGACCCTTGGCCGGAATCCACGCGGAAACGAAATAATGCTGCACCAGGGCGACCCAGCCGTCCTCGGCCGCGGTCGGATGCTTGCCTTTTTCGCCGAATGCCTTGAATTCGACCTTCTTGAACTTGTCCTGATCGGTGAAGAAGGCCGCGCCGGTGAAAGTGGACGTCGACATCGCACCTCCTGACCCTTCCGGCGGCATATCGTTGCGCACCAATTGGAAATAGGCATGGGCACCGGCCGGCGGTTGGGCACCGACGAATTTGTAGCGCACATCGACCAGATAATCGCCGCGCTTGAAGACATAGGTCTTGATGACCTTGCCGCCACCTTCGATCGGTGCCTCGAGGAAGACCTCGAGTTTGTCTTCACCCTCTTTGAGCGCCGCATCTTGCTTCGGCAGCGTCCATCGTGATTTGTGGTTCGGTAGGCCCGGCCCGATCAGCCCGGACTGGGCGGCGTAGCCAAAGGCCGGATCGATCAGCACGAAATGTTTGGCGGGGTTGTCGTGCGCCTGGTGCTTCAAGAGCTCCAAACGCACCAGATCCCCCCCCTGCGATGAAATCTCGGCCTCGACGAGATCGGTGCTCACCTTCAACACGGCCGCCTGATTCAAGGCCAAAGAATTCGCCGTCGCGGGAACAGTGGGCGCAGAAATCGGCGCTGGCGGCACGGCACCACCGGGAGCGGGCACAGCGGAACCACTGCCGGGCGCGGGAATCGTGGAAGTCTGCGCGGCAGGGACCGGCGGTGGCAAGTCCTTGCGCTGCCAGGCATTCCACAGCATCAGGCAGGAAAACAGAAAGACCAGCAGCAGAATCAGGCGTTGGTTGTCCATGTTCGGAGCAGACTGCGACGATAAAGGTGCGCCATTCTACGGCACCGGATCATGTCCGCCCGGATGCCACGGATGGCAACGCAACACGCGCAATAGCGACAGCCAGCTACCGCGCAGCAGGCCGTGCTTTTCGAGCGCCTCGATCGCATAGTGCGAGCAGGTCGGATGGAAACGGCAGGAGGGGGGAAAGAAGGGGCTGACCACGAGCTGATAGGCGCGTACCAGCCAGATCAGCGGCTTGGCCAGCAGATTTTTCACCGCGGGCTGCGCTCCCCGGCGTCCTCTTCCTGCCTCTTGGAGGCTGTCTTGGCGAGTTTGTCGAACAATCCCTCGATTTCCATTCGCCAGTCCATTTTTTCGATTGCGGCCACCGGCCGCATCAAACGCAGGACGATGTCCAGCGCCGGCAACCCAGGCCGCTTGAGGCGAAAGGCCTCGCGGACCTGACGCTTGATCGCGTTGCGCAGGACGGCGCTGCGCGCCTGCTTTTTGGGAAGCACCAGACCCAAGCGCGGGTATTTCAGACTGTTTTCCTTGAAATGAAGGGCGAAACGGTCACCGCGCACGGCCCGCCTGGCATCGAAAACCGCTGAGAACTCCTGCGGTCTGAGCAGCCGAAAACAGCGGTCGAAACCAAACCGACCAGGATCGGCGCCGCAATCGTTCAAGCGCGATCAGACGGCCAGACGATGACGCCCCTTGGCGCGGCGGGCGCGCAGTACCGCGCGGCCTCCACGGGTGCGGGAACGGACGAGAAAGCCATGCGTGCGCTTGCGGCGCACCACCGATGGTTGATAGGTACGTTTCATGTCGAATCCTTGTCTGGGAAAAAGCCCTGTATTACATCCTGTCGAGGATAGACCTGTCAAGGATTTCGCACGGATGAGCGCTTTCCGGTGCTCATCGGGTTGTGGATAACCTGGCGTGAATCGTTTAGAATCGATTGG